>DAOSEN010000007.1:0-148721 GCA_035363155.1 Candidatus Cloacimonadota bacterium
ATTATATGCAACACTTTTCTTAGTAGTGGGGATTCTACTGCATTAATTGGGTTAATGCTCTATTGATTTGCTACGATAAAACAAATAATCTCACTTATTACAAAGGCTTTATCCTTAATCAACTAAATAATGATTTGCCTGAGAAATTGGTACACTGGTATAAGGATTGTTTGGCTTTGATAGATAGATCCATGGGGCTATATGGAAATGCAATTACTTATTATGAAAGCAAACTTGATAATAGCTCGACTCTAGCTGATTCCTGTTATGCTCTTATTGATTTGGGCAATACATATCTTGAGGCTGATAATAAGGCTTGTGGTAAGTATTCTCATCTGATTCCAAAATCTATACAGGAGCATGCAAAAATGGCAAAGGGACTATTGGATAAGATATATCATAGTTCATCTGTAAAAGAGGTTGTTCCTCCAGCGGAGCAAGTGCTACTTAGGCAGAACTATCCCAATCCCTTCAATCCCAATACTACCATATCCTTCTACTTGCCGGAAAAAACGCAGGCTCAGCTTACAATATACAATGTTAAAGGCCAAGTTGTCAAGTCGATCATGAACGCAGCGATGAACAGGGGATCACATTCCGTAGTATGGGATGGTAAAGATAGCTCTGGACGGGTTATCTCAAGCGGAGTTTACTTTTACAGATTAAGAACCTCCAAAACAACTTTGGTTCGCAAAATGCTGATGCTGAAATAGCTACAGCATACTTGTCCATTTGGGCACGGTCTTCAGATCGTGCCCTTTCTTTTTTAGTCAGAATTCGGTTGGGTTTGATTCTCCGATTCCCAATCCCTCAAAGGCATATAGACTGTACACAGAAGCAGAAATCCATTGACACAAACACTATACTCAAGTCTTCTTGTCAGAATCTTGAGTCAATGAGGTGAAAGTGAAGAAAAGCATTGTTATCATCATAATCTTACTGCTGATCGGCTTGGCGATCCTGGCCCAAAACCGGCAAAAGCCTTTTGTGGACAAACACGAGTGTGTGGGATGCAAGGACTGTGTGGAGGCCTGTCCGGTGCAGGCCATCGAGATCGTGGAAGAAAAGGCTGAGATTGCCGATACCTTGTGCATAGATTGCAAAGCCTGTGTAAAAACCTGTCCTCAAAGCGCGATCAGGACACCCAAATGACCCGCATTCTGCGTAGTATTCCTTTGGCAATACTGCTGATGCTGCTTTTGATCGCCATCGCCTGCAAGCAATCCACCCAGGCAGAATACAGCATCGATAGCTCTGCCTGCAATGGCTGTGGAGAATGCATCCGCGTCTGCCCCAATGATGCCATTCATTATGACCTGAACAACAAAGCCGTGATCGACCAAACCAAGTGTCAGCAATGCGGAAAGTGTGTACTTTCATGTCCCAACAACGCTATTTATTGATCCTGCTGATCGGCCTGCTGGGGGTTGGATTATCCGCCCAGACAGGATTCTCACTGCACAATGACCTGAACATATCACCAGATTCTGCCAATCCTGGCATGCTCGAGCATCAGGTGATAAGCCTGGATACCAGAGCCGGCAAACACAGGATTACCGTAATCAACGACCTGCTGATCCGAACCAAAATCCTCGCCAATCACACTCAGAAGCTCTACAATCGAATGAGCATCGGGGATCGGGTAGCGGGCGATAGCTGGGCTATCGGAGCAGGAGCTGCGGCAACGATGTATGGAGATTCTGAGACCCTGGCATTGTATCCAATGTGGAAGCCCCTGGCCACCCAAACCCGACGCTACCAGTTCACGGCACACATCAAGGCGGAAAAGCAAATCTCCGGATATACTATGAGTAGTGCAGTCCAGGCCAGACATCTGGGATTCGACGCTTCTGAATTTAGCTGGGACACCTTTGATTTTGTTCCTGCTGGAGCGCAGGAAGTGAATGATTACCGCGCTGAATATTCCATGACGGCTGATCTGGGCAGAGGCATTGGCGTGCTGGGCTATATAGATCACCAGGATGGAGATTATGATGCCACCAGGCTTTACCGGATGACCACCACCAAGCTGGGGATCACGCACAGTGCCACCCTCAATGACTGGCTGAGTGTGCAATCCCAAATCGCCTGGCAACATCGGGAAAGTGAAGCGATCCATAGTGAAAAAGCCAATCTCTACACCACCGACCTCCGGCTCAGGCTACGCCTCAATCCTGCCTTATCCGGATTTGTGCATTATACAAACCGGAGCTGCAGCGATGCCGAACTTTCGGAGATGCTGCTGATCTCGAACTATCTGAGAACCCAGCTCAAATACAGCCTTGCCTATGATCCCAACGCCACCAGCTATATCAGCCTGGGGGCCAAATACAGCCCTGAAAACCTTGCCAATGCAATATTTGCCGAAACTGATCTGCAAGCCTGGGGAGCCTGGTATGTAGGAGCGGCATTGGATCTGCGTTCTGACCGGCTAACAGGATACAGTGGCAAGCTAAGCTACCACCTCAGCACCGGCAGTGAGCTCAACCTCAGCTACCAATACCGGGACAACAAGGTGGATCGCTGGCATTACAGCTATGCCGGATTAGGTGTGAATCTCTACTATTGAGCCCGGTTCTGGATGTAAGATAACCAGTTTGCTGATATCAGATTGTTTTACGATGTAAGGCGGCGGTTTCCCCTGCAGTTCTCCGCAAACGGGGAAAATCTGGATTCGACACGTCCTCGTGTCGACGAGGCCGAAGGCCGAGAAAGAAGAGTAAGCACATTCTGTCCTCCGCAAACGGGGATGATTTGGATTCGACACGTCCTCGTGTCGACGAGGCCGAAGGCCGAGAAAGAAGAGTGAGCACATTCTGTCCTCCGCAAACGGGGACGTTTGCGATCCAATTTCCGGTAGTAGAAACCACCGCCCCTATATCTACTACTTCACCAGAGTGAACTTACGCTGCAGGATCTGATTTCCCAGGCTGAGTTTTACGCTGTAGATTCCACTGGGACAGGAGCGACCCTGGTGGTCCCTGCCATTCCAGCTGGTGTTTTGCCAGCCACCTTTGGCAGGACCGGCCTGACTGAAGACTACCTGCCCTCTGGCATTGTAAACCCTCAATGTATAGTCATGTGGCACAGCCGCAAAGAACTTAAAACCCGCAGTGTCCCGGGCAGGATTGGGAAACACCGGAGCAAAAAACGCCTCTGGCGCAATGGCTGCATCATCCTGATTCGATACCGTGGCCAGGGGAATGTTCACTGTGGTGGTTTGGGCGGAAGTTACTTGAATATCATTGAGCATCAGCGGATGATATCCCGCAGCTGTACAGGTGAGATTATAGGTTCCAGGAGGCAGGCTGAAACTATAGAAACCGCTACTGCTGGTCGTCACATTTAGAGCGCCAATCTCGATCAAGGCTCCAGCAAGGGGATTTCCCTGCTCATTGGTAACAGTTCCACTCAGGATCCCATTCACGATCACCGGAGTCCAGTTCAGGCTCATGTTCTGGAAATAAGTTTCATTAGGAAGTGTGAGGGTAACCGGTTCAGACCCTTTTGTGAACGTTACTTGCTTATATTTGCCCATGTTTGCCGCGGTGGCATTGTGTTCGGTGAATTCAATATTGAATTTGTAAGTCCCATCCGGCATCTCGGTATTCTGCCAGTTTTTACCATTCCAGGTCACATTGTGGAGTTGGTGACTATTCAGCGAGGCGCTGGTGATGGCGCCGGTCATGTTTTGTGAAGAACTGGCGATCCAGCGGATGAGGGTGTAACGATAACTATTCGCCCACACTTTGATCGTTTTCACAAACTGGTTGTTGCTGTCCGTAACCCAGATTACTCCAGCATTGCGGGGTGCATATCCACCATTATAAGTGACGGTACGCACGCTGAAGGCAGCATTGCCCTCGGTGAGCAGGGATTGGCATAGCCGCTGTAATCCTTCACTATGTAAGGCAAATTCCGCAGCCCACAGGCCAATGATCATAAGTAATGCTACTAAAGGCAGGAGGTATTTCTTCATTGTATTTCCTTAATGTCATAAAATTTTGTGATCGGGATGGTTGCAACTTGCATTCCAATATTGGCAAAGATTTTATGGCTAATATCATGATACGTGTTCAAGATAAACATGCCTGACGGCGTATTAGTCTCTGGATTGAATTACGCTATCATTGCGCTATCATTGCGGATCCGATCCGTATTGATTGCGTGATGACAGGGTGATTGAATTGAGAGTTCACCCTGCCGTCATGCCAGCGCAGGCTGGCATCTCCTGAACAGAGAAGAGGTTAAGGAGATTCCAGCCTGCGCTGGAATGACGGTGTAATTTGGAGATTCCAGCCTTCCCACCCCAACAGCCATTAAATGTCTGTTGGGGACCCCGGTCGCTGGAATGACGTCGTCGTGTAGCTTAAAAGCAAAAAGGGTGGGATCACTCCCACCCTTAGATTACTATATTTCAGACGGTTAGGCCAGCATGGCGGCGATGTCGTCATCGGGATTGGTGGTAAGTTTCAGGCCAAAGGTATCGATGATCACTTTGGCCACATTGGGAGATAGAAAACCAGGCAGGGTGGGTCCGATCTGGATGTTTTTGAAGCCCAGGGACAAGAGTGCCAGCAGCACTGCCACAGCCTTTTGCTCGTACCAGGCGAGGTCAAAGGAGAGCGGAAGCTGGTTCACATCTTCCAGGCCAAAGGCCTCTTTGAGCTTCAGCGCAATCACTGCCAATGAATAGGAATCATTGCACTGTCCGGCATCCAGCACTCTCGGAATGCCACCGATATCGCCCAGGTTGAGCTTGATATAGCGGTATTTGGCACAGCCCGCGGTGAGAATCACAGTATCTTTCGGGAGCTTTTCAGCCACTTCGGTGAAGTATTTGCGGCTGGGCATGCGGCCATCGCAACCTGCCATCACTACAAAGCGGCGGATTGCTCCGGATTTTACCGCTTCGATCACTTTGTCAGCCAGGGAAAGTACTGTAGCATGGGCAAATCCGCCCACGATCTCACCTGTCTCCACTTCCTTCGGAGGCTGGCACTGTTTGGCTACGGCGATGAGCTCGGAGAAGTCTTTTTGTCCACCTGGTTTGCGTTCAGGAATGTGTCTGGCACCCGCATATCCAGCCATGCCAGTGGTGAAGAAGCGGTTCAGGTAGGTGTTTTCCTTGCGTAGGGGCACGATGCAGTTTGTGGTCATGAGGATAGCGCCATTGAAGTTTTCAAAATCCTCCAGTTGATGCCACCAGGATCCACCATAATTACCGATGAAGTGTTTGTATTTCTTGAAGGCAGGATAGTAGTGGGCGGGCAACATTTCGCTGTGGGTATAGATGTCCACGCCGCTGTCCTTGCTTTGTTCCAGCAGTTCTTCAAAGTCTTTGAGGTCATGTCCGCTGACGATGATACCGGGGTTTTTACCCACACCCAGATTCACTTTGGTGGGTTCCGGGTTGCCATAAGTGCTGGTATTGGCTTTGTCTAAAAGTGCCATCACTTTCACGGCATGCTCTCCAGTCTTGAGCACCAGACCCACCAGTTGGTCGGCACTGAGGCTATCATCAAGGGTGGCAGCCAGGCCTTCCATGATGAACTTGTTCACTTCATCATCGTCAAAGCCCAGCATATGAGCATGCTCACCATAGGCAGAGATGCCCTTGAGCCCGTAAACAATGGTTTCCCGCAGGCTGCGAACGTCTTCGTTTGCGGTTCTGAGCACACCTACTTTGGTGGCAAATTCGTCATATTGATCCGGTGTGAGCTTGAAGCTTACAGCTTCGGGGCAGGTGTCGCACTTGCCATCCAGCAGCTTGCAGAGCTCTTCTTTACGCTTATCCCTCAGAGCCAGTGTCTGGGTAACCACGTCTCGGATCAGGGGTTCATCCCAGTTGGCATTGGTAATGGTGCGGAACAGGCCGCCCATAGTGAAGATCGCATCTTCTGGATAGTAGATGCCTTTGTCCAGCAGCTTCACAGATACATGGGCCAGGCCCTTGAGTCCGTAAACTAAAAGATCAAACAGGTTTGCGAGGCTCTCGGGTTTTCCGCAGACACCACGCATGGTGCAACCGAGGTTGCGGGAAGTTTCCTGACATTGATAGCAGAACATACTCATGGTTTTTCTCCTTGTGTTTTTATGGTTTTGGCATTTTTATTACGAGAATCCTCACCGGGGTTTCACCTTCATTGGTGATTGCATGAGGGATATCCTTCGGGCTGTCGATGATGGTACCGGCGGGGAAGCTTTGGACTTCCTCACCGATGCTGATAGTGGCAGTTCCTTCCACCACATAAAATGCTACGTTTACTGGGGTTTTATGTGCCTTTAGATGAGCTTTGGGCTCAAATTCGATATGGACGATTTCTCCCTCGGGCTGGCTGTAGAGCTTGGTGCCTACCATGCCACCCGTGTTCAATACCGGGCTGATGTCTTTCAAATACCTGCTTTCCATGGCTGCCTCCTCAGATGATTTTGCCATCTACACTGATGACGTTTACTTTTACGAAATGCATCTTTCCCGCGCGTTCCAGGGCTTTCTGCAGCAGGATTTCTGTGCCTCCGCAGCAAGGTACCTCCATACGCACGATGGTTACACTCTTGATCTTATGCAGAATGAAGATCTGGGAAAGCTTATCGATGTAGCGTTCCAGATCAGCATCCAATTTGGGACAGAAAGTGATCACGATCTTGCCCTTGAGGAAGCGGCGGTGAAAATCACCAAAGGCATAGGGAACACAATCCGCTGAGATCAGCAGATCGGCGTTTTCAAAGTACTCCGCTGCAGGATTCAGCAGAGTAAGCTGTACCGGCCATTGCCGCAGCTCGGATTGCAGCTCTCCGCTCATTAGGTTTTCTGCTTTGGCAGGCTCGATGATCTTGGCATGGGTACCGCTGCATCCGCAAGCCATGGTCTCTTCCTGGGTAAGGCATTCGATGTTGTAACCACTCTCTTTGAGAATTTCCAGGGCTTGGGTGTAAAAGGTCATTTCCCCGTGGGATTTGAGATGGTGCAGATGAGCTTTGATGGTGTTTTCACCCGCAGCCATGATGTTTACCATCACTTGGGCTTCGCTGTAAGGTTCCGCCTCACGTTCTTCCACTTCGATCGCTCCCTGAGGACAGGTGCCCAGGCAGGCTCCAAGGCCATCGCAGAAGAGATCGCTGATGAGTCGTGCTTTGCCATCGATAAGCTGCAATGCGCCCTCAGGGCATCCGGGAATGCAGGCTCCGCAACCATTGCACTTGGTTTCGTCGATCTTGATGATCTGTCTTTTCATGGTTTTACCTCTATTAGTTTGATTATTGTATCCAGTGTTTCGCAACCCTCTTTATACAAAGGAAATACGCGGTTGCTGAGATTCCATTGGGTCACCACCAATCGCATGGAACCGACCACTATTCTGAAGAGTTGAATCGGGTTCAGATCCGCTCTGATCTCTCCCTGCTGCTGTCCGGCTTGTATATAACTTACTACTTCATCACGATGAATGTGCATGATGCTGAGGAGTTGTTCTCGAAAGCTGGGATCGTTTTTAAACAGCTCTTCAGAAAACATCACCTGAGCCAGGTCGGGCTGCTCTTCAAACATGCGGTAGCGGTTTTGGACAAAGCGGCGGATGCATTCAGTAGGGTTAAGGTTTTCATCCTTGATCTCCTGAATCACCTGGCAGGATCTCCATTCAAAGTAGCAGAGGATCATCTCAATCAGGTCGTGTTTACTGTCAAAATGCCTGTATAGAGCTGCCTCGGTGAGCTCAAGATGAGCAGCCAGGTTCTTGGTGGTCAGCTTTTCATAGCCCTTCTGGGCGATGATCGTGATCGCTGCAGTCACGATATCCATCTGTCGTTTCGTAATTTCCATGCTTTGTCTCGCTCGTTAGTAAGTATTCACTAACCAATCTAATCAAGCCCGGGTTTTTGGCAAGCTCTTTTTTTGTGATTACTCAAAAAAGACAAACCGCTTGACAGCATCAAAGTTCTCAAATCCTTTGCCATTAGAAGAAAAAGACCCAATGGAGAATGTTATGAAACGAGCAATCGTACTGGGACTGATCCTGTTTTTGATGCTGGCCCTTAATGCCACAGAGAAAGTAGTGCTGGGATCTCAGCCCAATTCGGTAAGAGTTGTTAGTTCTACAAACACTGAGACGATTTTAGAATTCACTATCGGCAATTACGACCAAAACCTGGTGGAGATTGATGGCAGTACCTGGTACCATATCAGCCTCCCCAAAGAAGGAATTACCCAAGACAAGGGGATGCCTGAGCTACCGGTATTCAACCGCAGTATCGTGATCGATGACCTGGCGAAGTACCGCCTGGAGATTCTGGATACCCAGTACACGGATGTCCGCCTGCCGGTTGCTCCTTCCAAAGGCGTGATCACCAGGGATGTTGATCCTGCTACTGTACCATACATGTTTGATCGGGTATATCAGAGCAATCAGTTTTATCCTCAAAGCGTGGCAGAGCTTTCTGAGCCCTATATCCTCAGAGACTATCGGGGCATCACAGTAAAGACTACTCCTTTTGCCTACAAACCAGATACCCAGACCCTCAGAGTTTACACCAGATACGTTGTCAGGATATACGGTTCAGGGTCGGACACGGTAAACACGTTCACTCGCTCCCGCTCCAGCATTTCCCGGGATTTTGCACCTTTATACCAGAGCCACTTTATCAATCTGGACCACACAAGATACACTCCTGTAAGCGACACATACGGCAAGCTTTTGGTGATCTGCCATACAAACTACATGAGCACAATCCTGCCTTATGTAAACTGGAAAAAACAAAAAGGTATCGAGACTGAACTTGTGCAGTGGAGCACCATTGGCAGCACTGCAGCGCATCTTCAAACATACATCCAAAACCGCTACAATCAGGATAACACGCTCACCTATGTACAGCTTGTGGGTGACGCACCGCAAATCCCCAGCCTCTCCTCCGGGGGTGGTGGATCAGACCCCACCTTTGCCCTCGTAGCTGGCAGTGACAACTATCCAGATATCTTCATTGGCAGATTCTCCGCAGAAACTACTGCCCAGGTAACCACACAAGTGAACCGCACTATTGCCTACGAAAGAGATTTGACTACGGCTGACACATGGCTCTCAAGAGCCATGGGCATTGCCTCTGCTGAAGGCGGTGGATCTCAAGGCGACAACGGTGAATCTGATATCACACACATGAACAATATCCGTACGGATTTGCTGGGCTATGGTTATACCACTGTGGATCAGGTATACGATCCAGGTGCCTCTGCTTCCACAGTAACCACCAATGTAAACGCAGGCAGGGGCTTCATCAATTACGTAGGCCATGGCTCCGATACATCATGGGTTACCACAGGATTCAATTCCACTAATGCTGGGGCCTTGACCAATGGCAGCAAGACCCCCTTCATCATGGACGTAGCCTGTGTGAATGGTAATTTTGTCTCGATTACCTGCTTTGCCGAGGCTTGGGTACGCAGTACCAATGGCGGTGCCATCACGATCTATGCCAGTTCCATCAATCAATCCTGGAATTCTCCCATGCGGGCTCAGGATGAAGTGACTGATCTGGTCATTGCGGAAGCCAAATATACCGCTGGTGGCCTTTATTACAATGGCTCTTGCAAGATGATGGATATCTATGGCAATACTGCCGGATCAGACGGTGTGAACATGTATAAGACCTGGCATATCTTTGGAGATGCTTCGGTCCTGATCCGTACCAAAACGCCTCAGGCTATGTCTGTTACCCATCCGGCTCAGATCATGATCGGAGCAAGTACTCTGGCGGTAAACACGGGTGTTGCTAATGCCTTGGTTGCGCTTACTTACAACAATCAGATCTATGGCCGGGGCTTTACCAATAGTTCAGGCAGCGTCACCCTCAGCCTGGTCAATCCTCCTCAGAATGCGATTACCTACACCTTGACCGCCACAGCCCACAATCGGGTTACATATATTGGCTCAGTTCAACAGGTACCAAATTCTGGGCCATATCTGTCTGTTAACAGCACCCAATACGTGGATAGCAACAATGGCAACCCTGATTACAACGAGAATGGCGCTTTGACGGTAACCTTTGAAAACATTGGCCCTGTAGCAGCCAGCAACATCACCGCCACTCTCACCTGTGCCACTGCTGGAATCACACTTACAGACGCCACCGAGAGCATTGCCAGCCTTGGCGCAGGAGCCACTGTAACCCGCAACAGCGCTTATACTTTTACGATTGCCAACCATATCCCCAATGGCACTGTCGCAGCTTTTACCATTACCATGACCAGCGGAGCCGAGACCTGGACGCATGAATTCAGCCTCGTGATCAATGCTCCAGCCTTATCCTTTGGCAACCTCACGATCAGTGACCCCACGGGCAACAACAATGGCAAGCTTGACCCGGGTGAAACGGTCACCATCACCATTCCCCTGAATAACACCGGAGGAGCCGCTTCTCCAGTGGGCTCTGCCACATTGAGCAGTGCTTCTCCTGGGATTACGATTATCAATGGCTCAGCGAACTTTGCAGCTATTGCAGCCGCAGGAACCAGCAACCTCAGTTTTAGCCTGTCTGCGGCTGGGGATATGAGTTCGGGCTCTTTGGCTACTCTGCAATTCATTGCCCTCTCTGGAGCTTACAATACTACCAAAACCACCGATATCGAAGTAGGCGCTCCGGAACTGATCACCGTAGGAGCAGGTACCAGCTCTCAATCTTACCCAATCGACCGTTATTATAACTACTCCACCCACGAGGCCATCTATCTGGCGAGTGAACTGAACTTCACCGGCAGCATCAAATCCCTCGCTTATCACAAAGCCAGCGGCGCTGATACCAATACCATCACCAGCGTATCCATCTACATGAAGCATACCTCAGCCAGCACCATCAGTGCAGGAAGCTACAGCACCACAGGTTACACTCTGGTATATAGTGGAGATTTCCCCAATATCGCAAGCTCAGGCTGGATGGAAGTGGATCTCAGCAACCGCTTTGAATACAATGGCCTGGAGAACCTCTCGCTCCTGGTGATCAAAGGCCATCAAGCCTGGATTTCTGAGTATCCATACTGGTCATACACCACTTCCAGTACTACCAGAGCCAGACAAGCGCGCAGCGATGATGCTCAACCCAGCTCTTTGACTGCTACCACGAACCTGCCTAATCTGAGGCTCAAATACTTTGCCTCAACGCAATCACAACCAATAATCTCAATAAACCCAAGTTCCATTTCTGAATCTGTAGTAAATGGAAACAATGTATCCCGGCAGATCACCATTACTAACACTGGCTCTGAGAATCTCACCTGGAGTGTCCCAAATCGCACCGCCAGAAACCTTACTGGGTCAACGTTCCAATGCAATGCAAGCTCATATACTACCGGCACCACGATGAACTGGACGTTTACTGCAACAAACAACAGCGGGGACTCTGAATGGATCAAAGACATCCAGATTGCCTTCCCGATCCAGGTTACTGTCAATAGCGTAACTAGCTTCACTGGAGGTCAGTATCCTTTGACAGCAAATGTCCAAAGTGGCACAGGCATCACTATAAACTGGCATTATGAAGATTCAAATGGGTATGGCGGTATCTATCCCAATCAGACTGCAAGTGCCACTGTTAACGTTAGCATTTCTCCCAGCGCTTCGGGATCTCTAAACCTTCCATGGATGTTAACCGGGGATGATTGGGGCAGCGCTCCACACAATATAAGCGGCACCTTAGTTTTAAATCAGGAAGGTGGCACTGAGCCTCCCGTCGATTGGCTCAGTGTGAACCCCGTCTCCGGAACTATCCTCGCCGGACAAAGCACTATCCTTACTCTCACTTTGGATTCCAATGGTCTAACTGACGGCACTTACACCACAAACCTGGTAATCCTCTCCAATGCTGCCAACAACCCCAGCCTCTCAGTCCCAGTTTCCATGACAGTGGAAACCCCTGTGAACCCCTACCCCACTCAGCCCCGTTTTGTGGCTGAATGGGAACCTGCTAAAGGCGCTATTGTGCGTTATCCATGGGGATTGCCCTATAGCATGTTGAGGGATTTGGCTGCGAACAGCCTGCTTTATGTAGTGGTAACTTCCTCCAGCCAGAGCACAGCAAATAGCAATCTGGTATCCAATAGCGTAAATATGGCAAATGTAAGATACATCAATGCCAGCAGCGATTCCTACTGGATCAGGGATTATGGCCCCTGGACCATCTTTGATGCAGACCACAATATGCATATCATGGATTTCAACTACAATCGTCCCCGTCCCAACGACAATGCGATTCCTTCCGTGGTTGCCGGATACCTGAGCGAGAATCTCTACACCATGCCTTTCAATCATACCGGTGGAAACATCATGACCGACGGTATGGGCAAGGCCATGAGCACCCAGCTGGTGCTGACTGAAAACTCCACTCTCAGTCAGAACCAGATCGATCAGATCATGCAAAACTATCTTGGCATCAGCGAATACCAACTCTATCCAGACCCGAACAATACCTATATCGATCATATCGATTGCTGGGCAAAGCTCCTTGACGTAGACAAAGTGATGATCCGCAGAGTTCCCTCCACTCATGCCCAGTATGCAGCCATCGAAGCTGTGGTGGCACAGTGGCAGACCAAGCTTTCCAGCTATGGCACCCCATACCGGATCTTCCGTGTGGATACTCCTAATGATGAACCCTACTCCAATGCCTACATACTGAACAAAAAGATATTTGTTCCTCAAATGAGCACCGCCAATGACGCTGCGGCTCTGCAGGCGTATCGCAATGCCATGCCGGGCTATACTGTCACGGGATACACTCATACAAACTTCGAATCCACCGATGCAATCCACTGCCGGGTCAATACTATATTCGACGATCAGATGATTGCCCTGCGCCACACTCCTGCTTCAAGCCTGATTGCCGGGCAAAGCATCAGCATGCCCGTGCAGATCTCTCACACCAATCCCCTTACCGCAGATACCCGTATCGCCTGGAAACATTCCCGCAATCACGATTGGCAATATGCCACCTTGACCCAGGATAGCGGAATCCAGTGGCTGGCATCCCTTAGCGCACCTGGCTTTGGTGATACCCTTTTCTATTGGATCAATGCCGCCGACAACGCTGGAAAGATCACTACTCTGCCTTTATGCGCCGGATCTGATCCCTTCATGATCATCGTGGATCAGCTTCCTCCCAACAATCCTCCCGTGATCAATCTGCCAGCCAGCCTAAGCTTTGCTAAAAACACCAGCACCAGCATCCATCTATCAAACTATGCCTCCGATCCTGATCCGGAGACGCATCTGAGTTACTCGTTCTCCGGAAACGTGAATCTTATCCTCCAGTTATCGGGTTCCAGTGTGACCATCACAGCCCCTTCAAACTGGCTGGGCACTGAGATCATCACCTTTACCGTGAGTGACGGTTCGCTTCAGGCCTCAGACCAAATCGCGATCTCAGTTACACCCATCAATACACCAGTATGGGAGCCAGTTGTGCTGCCCAATACTCCCGCAGTAGTCCACGCGGAAGTCTATATCACCGGTTACCCGGCTCAAACCAATGATTGGGTGGCAGCCTTCGTAAACGGAGAATGCCGTGGCACTGCCGTGGTAAACCTCGATCGTGATGCTGCTTTGGTGACCATCGATATCCATCTGAACCAATCTTTTGAAACAGTCGCCTTCAAGGTTTATTCTCATGCTGATGACTTCATCTATGATTCGGATACGATCCTGCAACCTGCCATTGGCGAGACGATCGGAACCAGCGAACCCGTGATCATCGAAGCAGATCTTATCACTACTCTGGATAGCCCTCAGCCCAGATTCGCTAGAACACCCACAGGGCTCAAGCTATTCTGGAATTCTGTATTGCACGCAGAACGCTATATGATCTATGCTTCACAGAACCCGGATGAACCCTTCGAATATCTGACTACGGTTACCAATCCTGAGTTCCAGGTCAGCATTCCAGAACATCAGATGTTCTACTACATCAAAGCTCACCGGGGTCTCGTGAATCCGCGTAATTAGAAACATCCCACGATTATATTGATCATCCATACGGCCTTGGCGACTCAATCGTCAAGGCCGTATGTTTTTACGATTCTGCTTGACATAAATCCCTGCTCTCCGAGCCTGATATGCACATTAATATCCAAATAATTCACTGAATATAAGGAGTTTAGATGTTACCTGGTGGAAAGAATATGAAAGACCTGATGAAACAGGCACAGAAGATGCAGCAGGAAATGCTGAAATCCCAGCAAGCTCTCGAAGAACAAGTATTTGAAGCCACTGCCGGCGGCGGCATGGTGAAAGTGCAGATGAATGGCCGCAATGAAATCATTTCCCTAAAGATCGATCCCCAAGCCGTTGATCCCGAAGATGTGGAAATGCTGGAAGATCTGATCGTGGCTGCTTTGCAGGAAGTTCAAAAGAAAGTGGCTGATGCCAGTAGCGACGCCATGGGCAAACTCACCGGCGGCATGAAGATCCCTGGCCTCTTCTAGCATGATCGTTTCCGAACACCTGGAAAAACTCATTCAAGCCTTATCCCGGTTCCCGGGCATTGGGCGCAAAACAGCTCAGCGTCTGGCCTGGTTTCTCCTCACTCAGGACAAGTCTTTTGCTCAGGGATTGGCAGATACGATCCGGGAGACCAGTGATCTCTTCACCACCTGCAAGGCCTGCAACATGCTCTCCGAAAGCGATCCCTGCCCCTTTTGCAGTGCTACCGATCGTGACAATGAATGCCTCTGCATCGTGGAAAGTAGTGCCGATATCCAGATCATTGAAAACATGAACGAATTTCGTGGCCGCTACTTTGTGCTGGGGCATCTACTCTCCCCCATCGATGGTTATGGGCCGGACGAGATTAATACTCCCAAGCTGATGGACAGAATCAACGAATTGCATCCCAACGAGATCATCCTTGCCCTCAAACCCTCAGCCGAAGGCGAAGCTACTATCCATTATATCTGGGAAATGCTGAAGGGATCAAATCTCTCGATTACCCGGCTCTCCACCGGACTCCCCTTTGGTGGCGATCTGGAATACAGCAGCAATACCACTTTAGTGAATGCCTGGAAACGGCGCTATAGGGTGTAGAACATGTTCACCGGCATTATCGAAGCAACCTCAAATATCCTGCAGATCAAAGCCTCAGGTGGAACGCAGTTGATCACGATCAAACGCCCTGATAGCTTTGGTGATTTGGTTCTGGGTTGCAGTATCGCCTGTGATGGCATTTGCCTTACCGCTGTAGCTCTCGAAGATACCAGCTTCACAGTGCAGGTGATGAATGAAACGCTGGAAAAAACCAATGCCGGGCAGTGGACCCTCGGCCGCTTCCTGAATCTGGAACGAGCCTTGAAACTTGGCGACCGTCTGGATGGGCACTGGGTGATGGGACATATCGACCGCAAAGCCAAATTTCTGCGTAGGGAAATCCAGAGCGATACTACCTATTTTCACATCGAGAGACACCCTCAGGATCATGGCTTGCTGATTCCACAAGGCTCGATCGCAGTGAGCGGCATCAGCCTCACCATTGCCAGCCTGAACAGCCGGGATTTCAGCGTGGCCCTGATCCGGCATACCCTGGAAAACACCAATCTTGAAAAGCTGAGAACCGGAGACATGGTAAATCTGGAATATGATGCCCTGGGCAAATATGTGCGGGAGCTAAGCAAATGAAGCCTGGCAAAGTGATCCTGCTCCTCGGCCTCATCGCAGCCTTGAGCTTGTCCACAGGCTGTGGCAGCAAACGCAATCCCACCGGCGGTCCCGTCGATTCTGAAAAGCCGGTTCTGATCTCCTCCGCCCCAGCGGAATTGGGAACTCTGAACAAAGGCATCCTGGAGATCGACTTCAGCAAAGCCATGGATAAAAGCTCCGTTACGAATTCCGTGTACATCTATCCCCCGGTTCTAAACCGCAAAATCACGCTCAGTAAAGCTACCCTGCGCATCGAGATCAATGAGACCCTCAAGCCTGACACCTTTTACTTTGTAACCCTAACCACCCGCCTCAAAGATCAGCGCAACAACCCCCTGGACAAACCCTATACCCTTACCTTCAAGAGTGGCAAACCCGAGCCCTCCCGCATTTCCGGTAGAATCGCCTATGAAAATGATGCGGATCAAGGATTGCCGATCCAACTCAGCCTCTTCTCCCCTGATTCGCTCCTGATCAGAATGGATCAAATCAGCGGAGCCAGCTATGCTCTGGACAATCTCAATCCTGCCGCTCACCGCCTCCGCGCCTATATCGACAAGGATCAAAACGGCCGCTATGACCAAAGCCTCGAGCCCTATTTTGAGGGACTGGCAGAAGCGGGAAAAATCCAAAGCCTGGATCTCAACCTCGCCTATGTGGATACCACCTGGGCTCAGATCAGATCAGTGCAGGAAAAATCCCGGCATGAGCTGGAGCTTACATTTAGTAAACCCATCACCAGCTATGTAGGGTTACAATTGAAACCGGCAATTGGAAGTGATCCGCAGATCATTCAGCAATACCTGAGAGGCGATAAGCTGATCCTGCTCACCACTGCGCTGGATTCCACCCGTTATACTCTGGAAATGCAGCATCTCAGGGACGCCAAAGGCAATATCAGTCCCAAAACTGGCATCTCCTTTTTCTCACAGGGAAAACCAGATGATAACCCACCCCGCATCCTGAGCACTACACCCCGTACCGGAGCCTCAGTAAACAGCCTGCGACCCGAATTTGATATCTATTTTTCCGAGATCATCCCCCGGGAAAAATTCCAAGCCCGGCTTATCGCTGCCGACTCTAAGACTGAAATCCCCCTGGAAGTGACTTCTGTAACCGGCAGAACCGTCAAAGTGCGCCCGGTAAGCGATCTCACAAACTACCGCTCCCATACTCTGAAAATCCTCAAAACCACCACAGACTACAGTGGCAATCCTCTGGATCAAGACTATGATCTGGTGTTTTTGCCCATCAAACGCAACTGATTTATCTTTGCCTGCTGGCTCTTTGATTTGTGGTGCCTTGCTTACCTCGCCCTTGTTTGCATTACGCTATCATTACGCAGTCAATACGGATCGGATGCGTAATGATTGCGTATTGATGGCGTATTGATAGCGTGAATTGATTACCATTAGTGTCCAGTCAGTTTGGATTGGACACGTCCTCGTGTCCACGAGGCCGTAGGCCGAGAAACAACAATGAGCCCCTTGGGGTCTCCGCAAACGAGGACGTCTGCGATCCAGCTTTTACACCTTCTGTCCCGCTATGCCTGCTCTATCACTTGTAGTATCACTTGAGCTACATCCTTGCCAAAGATATCAGGATGATTTTCTGGCACTTTGAAGCTCGCTATGGCACCTGGAAAACTTGGGCTGGAAGGATCCAATAACAGATTCCATCCCGATTCCACGGTCTCCACCCATTCCGTTTCAGAGCGCAGGGTCACGCAAGGTTTTTGGAGGATATACGCCTCTTTCTGGATCCCGCCGCTATCGGACAGGATCATAGCGCTATTGTCCATCAGCATCAGGAAATCCAGGTAGGCAAGGGGTTCGATACATATGATATTAGCAAAGCTGCTTTGTGGCATTTTAGCGATGACATTCCGGGTGCGGGGATGCACAGGGAAAACAATCTTGCGGCCTAAAGCATCAAGTCCGGAGAGGATATGAAAGAGATTTTGGGGATCATCGACATTGTAGGGACGATGCAGAGTCAAAACTGCAAAATCTGCACCCTCAAGTGATAGTTCATCCACGATTTTGGATTGGTTGTGGGCTTTACGAATACCAAAGGCCAGGCTATCCACCATGATATCGCCCACCAGATGACATTTATCGGTTAACCCTTCCGCACTGGCATTGGCCACAGCTTTGAGCGTGGGAGCCAGGAGCACATCGCAGATATGATCCGCTACGATGCGGTTGATTTCTTCCGGCATGGTGCGGTTGAAGCTGCGCAGGCATGCTTCCACGTGCACTGTCTTCTGATGCAGTTTTGCTGCCGCCAGAGCACCTGCCAGAGTAGTGTTTGTATCGCCATACACGATTACCAGATCAGGATTTTCGGCTATCAGCACAGCCTCGATCCCGGAGAGAATTTCCGCTGTTTGCACTGCCTGGCTACCGGAACCCACGTTCAGGCAAAAATCCGGGGCGGGTATCTCCAAATCCCTGAAAAAGACGTCGTTCATCTGGATATCATAATGCTGTCCGCTGTGGATGATCTTTTCCTCGTGTCCGGCAGCTCTGATTGCCCTTGATAGGGGTCCCAGCTTCACAAACTGGGGTCTGGCTCCTACGATCTGGATGATTTTCATTTCTTACTCCAATACATTGGGATATATTTCCACTCCCATGCATTTGCAATGGGGCTTGATGTCAAGCGGAAACAGGAAAAGGCTATTTGAGTAGGCTTACTCTCCGGGAATAAACCTCAGAACCGATATGCATGCGTATGATATATATGCCTGAACTGCAAGGCAAGCCATCAGAGTCCTTCCCATCCCATACCAAGCCATGAGTTCCGGCAGCTTTCATCCCCAAATCCCGCTGGTAGATCAATTGACCTCGTTGGTTGAGTATACTTAGCTTGACCTGGGCAGGATTTTTGATCCCATACAGGAAATTGAGATGCGGATTGAAGGGATTGGGATAGACTTTTTGAATTCCTATAACCAATGGTACTTCAGGAATATAGACATGCTCCTGAGCATAATTGATTGCAAGCGGACCATAGAATTTATTAGTGCCATCCAGATCAGTGCTTTGCAGCCAGTAGAAGAAAGTTCCAGAGTGATAAATTTCACAATCCGAATAGCTATAAACCTGCATTGATGAGCCATTGCTGGCTGCGATCAACTCTGTTATCCGTTCCGCATGTTCCAATTCCGGACTCACATGCCTGTAGATATTATATCCCAGGAGATTTGTTTCTGATTCGGTAATCCATTTGATCATCGGAAAACCATCCAGTCCTGCTAGGGCTGTGAAGGAAGTCAGTTCCAATGGTAAAGTTTGCCCCTCTCCAGTAATGGTATAGTCGTTCAAGTCATCAAGTTTTGAGCCCTGTTGCGGGCTGAAACTTACTGTCAGGATCCGGTGATCGCCCACGGTCTGAACTTGCAATCCTGAACCTATTAACCCCCAGGAGTTACCATTATGACGCCACAGGCTGGCGGTTCCGGAGAAGTCGCCTCCATTATCCAGATCTGTGTCCCAGAGCAAATCTATACTTATTGCACCGTTCGTATTCCCGGATAGGTTCCACTTTCTGGCAATCGAGCTAACGCCTCCTCCGTAAGAGGCGGGTTCGTTCACATGGCTCACAGAGAGTGAAGTAATGTAATTGTTACCATAAAAGACCACATCGTGAGATTCATAGTATAGTTTATGCCCACTCAGATGGAGGCCACCATTGTTCACGGCAAGCACCCCACTCAGGTACACATCGCTGCTCAGATAAACACTGTTGATGGTATTCACCACGATGTTGTTCACAATGCCTTCTGCCACAGGCAGTTCGTATGATGTATAGATGGGCTGGTCACTGTATAGATAGCTGACATTTATCCCAGGATTGAAGACTGGCGCACCGCTCAGAGAGCCACGATTGCGGACTATTCCTGTATCGCTGGCCATATTGAGGGTGTAAGAGCTGAGATTCAGAAGTCCATTGGTAAGATAGAGATTGGTATTAACTGTTTTATTGGTGCTAAGAGTTACGCCCTCAGGATTGTTGATGCTGAGTTCACTTAATAGAACTCCAGAACTGGGCCAGGCTGCATATCCGGAGGGTAGTGAAACTCCCCCGGCGCCATTAATGGTTACCTGAGCAGAACTGCCTCCATAGACTTCGGACAGCGAAGTAGGCCCCAGGCTGGTCTTGTAGAAAAACAGCCTGCCTACGCCACCACTTGAGGATGACAAAGAGCCGCCAGTCCAGACAAATGATTGTGCCTGTATTCCATTGAAATAAATCCCAGCACTGGTATTGGCATGAGCTGGAGAATTGATAAGCGTGCCTCCACTCATGTAGAAACTACCGGATACAAAGAGGCGTCCAGTACTCTTGGAAGCGCTGGTTCCAGCGTTCAGATTCAGAATGCCGGAATATAGAAAGAGGTTATTTGTATAAAGGTTGTAGTTTTTTATCAGTTGATCATTAGCCTCTGAAACAATGACTGATCCTCCATTGATGATAAAATCGTTTCGGATGTCCACTGTGGGTGTTCCACCTCCACGCCCAACCACAAACTTCCCGCCTTCTATCTCCAAATTGTTAACAATTAAGCTATTGCTCGCAGTGCTGGGCACTACATACAGGTAACCTGAAACCAGTTTCAGAGTATTACGAACATCCAGGGGATTATTTGCCCCAAAAGTGCGGAAATCATTATCTATCGTACCATAATCCAAGGTCAGATCATAGAAATCCTGCTGCATGCAAGCAAAGTTGATACTTACTATATCAGGATTGCTAGTGCTTGTACCGGTTAAGAGGCATTCCGATCCATCCTGCCATGTAGCTGTTGGAATGAAGTTTGTAATGGTAATAGCGCGATTATGCTCGTAAACACCACCATTACCAATGAATATTGTAGCTTCTGTATTCTTTACAATAGCAATGTATGTAACCTTGAGGTGTCCATTAACTACAAGATCCGTTCCTGCACCATCCACAATCGTGGTTGTCCCGCCGGTGATCTCGACCATGGCCCCGGATTCAATCACAAGCTGATCAAGACTGATATTGGCAGTAATGGTGATATTGGCACCATTGCGAACCGTTATAAGCTCTGCATTTCCTGCATTGGGACTGCTTGAAGCTGCCACCCAAGCGTTGCCATTGTATCTCTGCCAAACAGCAAGCTGATCCCATGATCCTGTAGCATTATCGACACTGCGGTAATCGTTTATGGATTGTGCCAAAACCAACCATGGAACTACGCAAAGTAAAGTTATAATCATTGGTTTAATGTTTCTCATAGTGATCTCCCTTGCTTTTGAATAATCAGCAGGCAAGCGCTATTCTCAGCCTCAATGTAGCTAATGAGCTTTAAATATTGTTGTCAAGGAAAATCGAAACTTACAATGCTCTTAATAGCCCTTGAGTTTGCTTTCAACAAAAAGCTTGACCTGAGAATTGGAGTATAGATAATGACAAAAACTATATTGAGGTGAAACATGAAAAGATATACGATCATGATGCTAATCCTGCTATTTGCCATTAGCATCTATGCTATAGATGAAACTTCATTGTCCATGGGCTTCCACTTCGGTACTTCTACAGGTAGTGGTTACAGCTTTCGCAAGTGGGGAGATCTGAATGGGGCTCAAGCAACTATCGCCGCCTATTCGTATGGTAAAAGTAACCCAAGCTTTCCTTCTTCCATTTGGGACAGCGAGTCAGATCAGAATACCATCACAGTCGTGCGGGATGGCAGAAAAACCAATTTCACTCTGGGATTGAACTACCTTTGGTCACTGCACACAGGGGAATGGCACCGTTTCTATATCATATCCGGTGGAGCCTTCTCTCTGAATAGTGTAAAAGAATATCGGATGGATTATGTGAGGCCCGATACATACTCCTACTATGACCCCCAACCCACAACCAAGCGCTCTTCCTGGGAGCAGCACAACAAGTGGAGCATCGGGGCAGGCCCGGGGTTTGAGATCAAGCTGGGAGGACGTTTCCATTTCACTCTAGAGCTTCCCATGACCCTCAACGAAAAGGGCGACATTGTGATGTATATCCCCGCTGCGGGATTATACTATTACTTCAAGTAGATACTTCTCTTATAGAGCAAAGCCCCGGAGAGAATCCGGGGCTTTAGCTTAACAGGTTCCTGGGGCTTATTCCCCGATTATTTTCACCAGTACGCGCTTGCGCCGCATACCATCGAATTCTCCATAGAAAATCTGCTCCCATGTGCCAAAATCCAGCTTGCCAGCGGTGATGGCGACCACTACTTCACGTCCCATGATCTGTCTTTTCAGATGAGCGTCAGCATTGTCTTCATAACCGTTGTGGCGATATTGGGAATGAGGTTTCTCCGGAGCCAGCTTTTCCAGCCAGTGCTCATAATCGCTATGCAATCCCCGCTCATCGTCATTGATGAATACACTGGCGGTGATGTGCATGGCATTTACCAAACACAAGCCTTCCTGAATCCCTGATTCAGCCAGGCATTGCTGGACTTCAGGCGTGATATTGATGTATTCCCGCCGCTTGCTGGAATGATACCAGAGCTCCTTGCGATAGGCTTTCATCAGACCAGAGGTTGATCTTCCAGGTAGCTGGCAAACTCAGTAGGGGTATCAAACACCAAATCTGCTCCAGCCGCCAGTAGTTCTGCTTTGCCTCGGAATCCCCAGGCTGCGCCAACGGCAATCATGCCGGCATTTTTGGCAGTCTGGATGTCGATATCCGAATCTCCCACAAAAGCTACCTGAGCAGGCTTGGTCTTGAGTTTTACAGCAAGCTCTAATGCAACTGTGGGATCGGGTTTCACTGGTTTGTCAGCTTGTTCGCCACTATAGATTCCAAAAGGATTCTTGGTATGGCGGATCATCGCACCCCGGAAGAAATGCCGGATCATTTTCTTGGTAAAGTAATGCGCCTTGTTCGAGAGAATGGCCAGTTTTACCTTTCTGGCCACTGCCAATTGGATCAAATACAGGATCCCAGGGTAGGTCTTGGTATGCAGATACCACTCTACATCATAGATATCCCAGAATTTCTGCTTGAGTATCTCCTGGTCTTTCTTGCTCTTGTGCTTTTCTGGAAGCACTCTGTTTACCAGTTCGTTCAGCCCACAACCTACAAAACCCTTGTAAGCATCTTCAGGATGCACGGGATATCCCAATTCTGCCAAAGCTTTGTTCATGGTATTGGCAATATCGGTGAGAGTATCGAGGAGTGTCCCGTCCAAATCGAAGATGATGGCTTTAATGAGGGGTTTTGTACTCATTTCATACGTCCTTATCTGTTTTGATTATTTTAAGCGGTTTTGAGCCCTCTCCCGCATACAAGGATAGATGTGGGAAAGGAATTTCTATGCCTTCCTGATCAAAGCGTTCTTTTACTGCGATCAGGAGCGCAGTCTTCATATTAACGACATTCTCTGTGGCAGTCCAGACTCCAAAGCTAATATTCACACTGGAATCACCAAAACTGTCCACTTGCAACAATGGAGCTGGATCCTGCAGCGCATCAGGCATTCCTGCTGCAATTTCTGCCAGGATCTGCAATACTCTGCGTAAATCTTCTTTATATGCTACTCCTACCACTGTCTGCGCACGACGAATCGGGTATCGGGTGATATTAATCACTTGGGTCTTGATCATCGTCTCATTTGGCACCCGGACAAAACGGTTGTCGAAGGTCTTGATCTTGATAGACAGCAGATCGATCGATTCCACTACTCCGGTTGTGCCCGATACATCAATAATATCTCCGATCACAAAGGGCTTCTCCGAGATCAGAAAGATACCACTGATGATATTGGATACACTGGTCTGAGATGCAAAACCTATTGCTACCCCGAACACACCTGCCGCTCCCAATAAGGCTGAGATCTTGAACCCGAATTCATTCAACACAGTGACAAACAGGATCAGCATGGAAACATAGTATACACTGCGTACGATCAGGACTTCAGATTGCATAGATAACCTATCTTTCACCAGCTTTTGTGTGATTTTTTTGATCACACCGATTACCGGGATACCTATCCCCAGTATCAGAATCACTCTCAGCACCAAAGTTAACCGCTCTGGGGTGATAAAGTCTTTCAGGAAATCTGATGATATCAGAGCTAACACTAAACCTCCATCATCGACAGGAAGTGTAATCCAATCATTCTATTGATGCATCTTACCACCGATAAGACTGGAAAACCTAAGCTTACCAGATACCTCAACTGGTACAACGCTACTTATTGTGTAAAGGGTCTCTACAGAGATATGATAACCAGTTACATGGGTTATGCAAATATCTATTTCGAGACACTCTTGGCATTTTTATATTTACTGCTCAATTACCTGTTCTTGTTGATTTAAACGCGCTATCAGTTGAAATCAAACTGCACTTGAGGAGCTCTCTGTGCTCCTTCATCAGCCTGGAAAAACTGGAAGGCTTTGGCTCCTATCATCCCCGCAATCACATTGTTGGGAAATACAATAATGAGCTGATTGTAGAGCTTGGCCGCATCGTTGTAGCGCATTCTTTCTGTGCGAATCCGGTTCTCGATGCCTTCCAACTGAGCTTGAAGCTGCAAGAAATTCTGGTTGGCCTTGAGCTCAGGATATCTTTCCACTACTACCATCAGGCGGCTAAGAGCGGTAGACAGACCTGCCTGGTTAGCTTGAAAAGCCTGGAAAGCATTAGGATCAGTAAGAGCTTCTGGAGGCAGATTCACCTGTCCACCCATTTTGGCACGAGCTTCCGTCACTTGAGTAAGGGTTTCCCGCTCAAAGCTGGCTGCTCCCTGAACTGTCCCCACCAAATTGGGAATCAAGTCATAGCGGGTCTGATATACATTCTCCACCTGAGCCCAGGCGGTTTCTACACTCACTTTCTCTCTTTGGATCTTGTTGTACCTGCCAATGAACCATCCGGCAATCATGAAGATTGCCAGTACGATCACGAGGATTACGATCAAACCTTTTTTCATGTTAAACTCCTTATCAGGACTGGATGGCACTCTGCAAAAGCATGGTATCTTGTCCAGTGTATTTTTTCCTACATCCCCACAACCATGAGCTTGGGAGCATCTATCATGATCCGATGCCTGTTCAGGGGCTCAATCTGCCTTATCTCTATAGAGCTATCAGGATTGTTGACATCACACTCAGGACTCACAAAAACTGTATCAATGAAGGACTTAGGGGCTCTGAGCATGATCTCTCCAGATGCCAGGCTCACATGATATGAGGGGAGCCTGGTAGTATCCACGCTGGCTGCTACACGGCAGGACAACTCCGTGAAATATCCCTTGATGCTTTGTGAGATTCTTACCAAACCGTCATCAGCCAACATCGTGTATTTGACTTTCGAACCAGGAAAACCGAATCCACTGGCTTCAGTTTTTATGGAGTACTCGTCTCCATAGTTGAGTGTAAGATCCCCACGCTGCATGGTAAACTCCAATTGACTGGCATTTTGGGCGTCTGGTAGATGCTCTTTCTGAGATGAGTAAGGCGTTGCCAGGCTCACCCCTAATACAATCAAGAGCCCAATCATGATAATAGCAGCAGTTTGTAATTTATTCAATCGCCTTACTGACGTTGTTTTGGAAACATAGTAGGGCTCAATATGCAGCCTCATGATCCGCCACAATCCGAAAGATACTAGATAGATCAATGCTCCGGCCCAGATTACATCACTGGTAAAATGGCCTCCCTGCAAGACTCTGGCAGCTCCAATCAAAGAACCTAGCCCCAAGCCCAGAAGCAGGATCACTCCTGACCACTTCCTCTTGATTCCCCGCGTGGCAAAACCCAGGGTAAAGAAATAGAAACCCATGGTAGCATGCCCACAGGGAAATGACTTGCCACTGGATTTCTGATCCAGCACCAGAGGTGCTTCATAGGCGTATTTTCCACCGAATTCCACTACATCGCGTGGTCTGGGACGTCCCCAATTGTCCTTGAGAATGCTGTTTACAATGAGCCCTGGACCCAACACCATTGCCAGTACCATATAGGCACTTAGCTTGCGATACCTCATGAACTGCAGGTTCCTGAACCCAAGCAAAAAGACTCCCAGAGCCCCTATCGTGACCAGGAGGGCAGGGATATTTCCAAACCGATATAGTAGCTGCACCCACCGCAAACTGTTGTAATGCCACCCATCGCTATATACTGCCACTTGAATCCTCATATCCCATGCATAGCGATTGAACAGGAAGGTAGTAAGGATCATGATGGCCAGGGGAATCCACAGATCTAGTGATAATAGGAAATGACGCCCCTTGCAGGACGTCATTTCTATGGTTTGGCTTGTTTGCATTTTAGTCTTGTTTTGTCTCTTCTTCCGGGGTTTCCTCTACTGGAGCTTCTTCGACAGGAGCTTCCTCTACTGGAGCTTCTTCGACAGCTACTTCCGGTTCGGGGATTACTGCTTCGATAGGTTCAGGCTCTACTGGAGTTTCCATCACTGGCTCTTCCACGGCTTCGGCAGCAGCTTCTTCCTGGGCTACAGGCTCTTCTACTGGTTCTTCCATGGCAACAGCGATGTCTTCTACAGCTTCTTGAACTGAAGCAGGTGTTTCTTCAGCGATCGCTTCCACACCCATTTCCATAGCTTCCATTTCCACAGCTTCTACGGCAGTCTCTTCAGTTTCTTCAGAGTGCTTTTCCGCTTGTTTTTCTTTGGCTTTTTCAGCTTTTTTCTTTTGCATGCGAACTATGCGGTCACGAATATACTGCTCGTGAATGGCGATATATTCTTCCTGCAATTTGGGATCACGGGAGAAGAAGAAGGCTTTCACGGAAAGGATCAACCTGCGGTTGTCCATATCCAGCTCGATCACTTTCAGAGGCAGATCTTCGCCCACATGGAAAGCGTCTTCGCTGTGCTCAAGCTTGGGTAGTGCCAAGTGAGAGATAGGAATGAATCCTTCTACCACATCGTCACCAAGAGGAATATCCACCAGGACGCCTTTGGGGATCAGCTTGGAGATTTTGCCTTTTACTTCGGTATTCACAGGCAGAGTTTGATTCAGATTTTCCCATGGATCCGGAGCAAGCTGTTTGATACCCAGGGCGATTCTGTGCTGAGCCCGATCGATAGACAGGATGATGGATTCCACTTCCTGACCTTTGCGGAAGATCTCACGCGGATGATAGATGCGCTTGGTCCAGCTGATATCGGAGATATGCACCAGACCATCAATCCCTTCCTCGATCTCAACGAAAGCGCCAAAAGCGGTAAGGCTCTTCACCTTGCGAGTGAGAACTGTGCCGATAGGATAGCGGTCTTCGATGGTAAGCCAGGGATTGGGATCCATCTGTTTCATGCCGAGGGAGATGCGTTTGTTTTCCTTGTCCAGTTCCAGCACGATGGCATTGATGGTATCATTCACTTTGAGGATCTTGCGGGCATCGGCAATTTTCTTGGTCCAGCTCATTTCACTGATGTGTACCAGACCTTCCACTCCCGGCTCGATTTCCACAAAGGCGCCGAAGGATTTCACGCTCACCACTTTACCTGTGATGCGTGTACCTTCAGGATACTTGATCTCGATGTTCTCCCATGGATGAGGAACCAATTGCTTGAGGCCGAGGGAGATTTTGTTGTTCTCCTGATCAAAATTGATTACTTTCACTTTGACCTTGTCGCCAATGGCCAGCATCTCGGAAGGATGATTGATCTTGCCCCAGGACATATCCGTCAGGTGCAATAGACCATCGATTCCGCCCAAGTCTATGAAGGCTCCGTATTGGGTGATGTTTTTCACTTCACCATCCAGTTCGGAGTCGATTTCTATCTTCTTCAGCAGTTCATCCCGTTTGGAAGCATATTCTTCTTCCAATACCGCTCTGCGGGAGAGGATGATATTGCTGTGCTCTTCATCGATGTTTACCACTTTGAAGAGCAGTTCTTTACCAATAAACTGATCCAGATTGGGAATAGGTTTCAGCGACATCTGGGATCCAGGCAAAAAGCCTTCGATACCAAATACATCGACGATCATTCCACCTTTCACACGGCGACGGATAATACCCGGAAGGGGATTACCATCGGTAGCGGCGGATTTGATCTTTTCGATGTTTTGCAGATAATCGGCTTTTTTCTTGGAAAGCTGCAATCTGCCATCTCCGCTTTCGATCTTGTTGATGTACACACGGATGACGCTATTGACTTCGGGTGGTCCACTATAAGCGAATTCCGAGATCTGAATCACGCCTTCGCTCTTGAAACCAATATCCACTCTCACGTCTTTGTCCGAGACATCCACGATCGTCCCTTCGATGATTTCGCCTACCTTGAAGTTTGAGAAGGATTCTTCATACATGCTCAGCATGTCTTCATGTTCCTGCTCTTCCTTGCTCATCGGTGCACTGGGTTTTGGCACTACCGGAGCTACAGGCACTTCAGGCTGTTCATGGACTGGTTCAACCATTTCTTCAGCAATCGGTTCTGGAGTTGCTTCGATCACTGGTTCGACCGGCTCTTCAGCCAGGACTGGTTCTTCCACCACTGGAACTTCTTCTTCTGGAATTGTTTCGGTGACAGGTGTTTCGGCCACTACTGGCTCTTCTGTCACGGCTTCTACACTTTCCGTTTCTTCTTGTTGCAGCTCTTGAGTGAGCTCTGTTTCCACATCCGTTGATTTCGACAATGTGTCTTCACCCAAATTCTTTTCTTCAGGCTCGACTGGGTTTTGATCATGAGTTAACATGATTCCTCCTTAAACAAGGGGATTTCCGAGATCCTGGTCACAGCATCTGGCTCCCCATTTATTTTTTTTATCTTGTTATATACTGATACGATCGTTTCCTCAGGAGTACTGGCTCCTGCGGCAAGACCGATGTTTTGCCGTCCCATAAAATCTTCAGCTTTGAGCTCTGCTTCGGTCTCCACATGGATCGTTTCAGTGTACTGGGCACATAGCCGGGCCAGCATCCTGGTATTGGAGCTATGCCTGCCACCAATCACCACCATGAGGTCGCTGTTCTTTGCCAGACAGGCACTTGCCTGCTGCCGTTGCGAGGTAGCCAGACAGATGGTATTGAAAACTCTCAGTTCCAATAGATCAGGTAGCAATTTTGAGACCAGATCGTTCAAATTTTCAATGGTTTGAGTGGTTTGCGAGATCACGCAGAGGCGATTGTCCCTCAGTTTGGGAATCTCATCCCCGGGGGCGACTACCAGTGTATCTTGATCGCCATAGCTATGCATGCCAATCACTTCCGGGTGTTTAGGGTCACCTAATATGAGTACCTGAATCCCACTCGTAACCGCCTCACGTACCAAATCGTGAGTGCGGGAAACATAGGGACAAGTGGCATCGATTATAGTGTTTCCATTGTCGGTAAGTTGTTGCAGCTCAGATTTGGTAATGCCGTGGGAGCGGATCACCACGATGGAATCGTGGATATCGGCTGCACTGGGTACGACCTTGATGCCAAGATCTGCCATCTGCTGTACATATTGGGGATTGTGGATCAATTCACCCAACGTAAAAATTTCCTGGCCACCTTGAGCTGCATCCAGAGCAAGCTGAATGGCTCTGCGGACTCCAAAACAGAATCCTGAATGCCGGGCCAGGGAAACAGTCATCAAGCGCCAACCTTGGAAATGATGTGTTTGTAAAGCAATTCCACTTGTTCCTGGATGCTGAGTGAGCCCGTATCGATTTCTATGGCATCCTCAGCTTTGCTAAGCGGAGCCAGAGCCCTTTCGGCATCGGCTTTATCGCGCTCGAGCAGCTCTTGCAGGACGACCTGAAAGTCGGGTTCCAACCCCTTGGCCTGAAGCTCCAGAAAACGCCTTTGGGCACGCACTTCGGCTGGAGCGATCATGAAGAATTTGATTTCAGCATCGGGAAATACCAGAGTGCCAATGTCGCGGCCATCCAATACCACTCCCCCACCTTCACAAATCTCGCGTTGCAGATAAACCATTCTCCAGCGTACGGCGGGAATGGCTGAAATGCTGGAAGCCAAAAGTGATATCTCCGGAGTGCGAATGAGATCGGTAACATTCTCTTCACCAAGAAAAATCTGGTTTCCATAGAAAGGAAATTCTACCCTAAGCTGTAGTGACTCCAAAAGAGCCTGCAGTGCATCCTCGTTTAGAGGATCGATCCCGGCTCTGATTGCGGCCAAAGCACAAGCCCGATACATAGCCCCAGTATCAAGATAAACATATCCCAATTTCATGGCAAGTAACTTGGCAGTGGTGCTTTTTCCGGAAGCAGCCGGTCCGTCGATGGCGATGATAAATCTATTCATTTCCTATAATTATCTCCATGATACACCCTTTTGAGAGGCCGAAATGGAGTCAACAACTATTTAGCGTGGATTGGATACTCCTCCTGTTTGAATTGCGCTATCATTACGCTATCATTACGGACAAGGTGCGTATTGATAGTGTAATTGAATTTAGCATGGATGGAACGCAGATGACGGGATTGAAGGGATGAACAGGATTTTTATCTTACAATTGAGGAGGCCGTAACAAAGCAGAGGGATTGGCTATTTAAGGATGGAGAATAAAATAATCCTATCCCTGCGGGGTTATCGATTATCCCTGAAATTCAGCCTTCAGTTCCCGGAGCATCAATTCCCGCATTGCTTCCAGGGGGTCTTTGTCCTCATAGAGGATTTTGTACACTTGCGAAACGATCGGCATCTCCACCTTTAGAGACTGCGCCAGTAGATACACACTTCTGGTGGTAGCGACGCCTTCAGCTACCATGCTCATCCCGGAGATGATATCCTGAAGCTTGCGTCCCTGCCCGATCTCGTAGCCCACATAGCGGTTACGGCTGTGGGAACTGATGGCGGTGGTTATCAAGTCACCAATCCCGGAGAGCCCCATGAAGGTTTCGGGCTGGGCTTTCAGAGCCAGGCCAAAGCGGCTGATCTCGACAATGCCCCTGGTAAGCAATGCGCCCATGGTATTGTCGCCAAAGCCAAGCCCCTGCACGATTCCAGCGGCTATGGCGATGATGTTTTTTACTGCCCCACCGATCTCCACGCCAATGACATCTGTGCTACGGTAGGTACGGAAATAGGCATTGGAGAAGACTTCCTGGAGAGATATGAGTAGTGCTTCGTCACTGCCAGCCAAAACCACTGTAGTGGGTATGTGACGTGCGACTTCTTCAGCATGGCTGGGGCCTGAAAGAGCGCAAATCCGGTCATGAATGCTTTCCGGAAGTACATCGTAGAGGATTCTATCGATAGTCTTGAGGGTTTCCACTTCGATGCCCTTGGCTACATTTACTACTGCTTTGAGGGCAGGATTGAGCCAGATTTGAGCAGCAATATGCTCTGGGATAGATGCCAGAGTCCTGCGAATGAATTGTGAGGGTGTGGCCAGCAGGATCATTTCAGGTGAGAATGTGGCAATATCGCTGAAAGAGCCAGTGAAGACGACAGAATCAGGTAAGACTACGCCTTTGAGGACATAGGGATTTTCATGCTTGGCGAGGAGCTCGGATAAAAAAGCCTGATTATACTCCCATACCTGAACAAAATGCCCATTTTCAGAGAGCAGCCCCGCCAGAGCCAACCCCCAGCCCCCTCCGCCGATGATGGAGATTTTCATTGCTTGGGTGTGATCAAATTACAAATCAGTCCCAGATCCTCGTCATCGTCATCGTCGTCGTCAAAATCATCATCAAAGCTATCATCCACCCAATCCGGACAGAATAGAGTATCCTCTTCGTAATCCCAACCATCTACATTGGCGAGACCAAAGCGGGTGAGGGTTTCTTCTTCCCAAAAGGAATAATAGCATACTCCATCAGAAATGGCGTAAACCAATACGGGGATTTTATAGCGTCGGAGCTCAACTTTGTGGTTTTCCACGAGGTCGAGGAATTCTTTGATACGCTTGGTGTTTTTCTCTTCCTTGAACTGCATAAGATCCTCTAATCTCAGAAATTATACTTCACAGTGGCAGAGATGCGGTTCTCGCTGTATTCTTTAAGCTGAACCACACTGCCATTGGGTGAATCTACATTCCTGAAAAGGTGTGAGTAGTCAAGAGATAAATTCCAGCGTGGGGTGAGCTTCATATTCATTCCGGCTTTTGTGGTAAGAATATGATCTGCTCTGCCGCCATACCAGGAGTTCATTCCCTGGAAATAGCGATCTTCTTTGCTTAGCTCCAGATAGGGTTGCCAGCTGTAATCCCTGGTGCTTTCACCTTTGAAAGGCAGCGGATGCATACTTACTTTGCCCCGGTAAATGTTGCTGTCATAGCTGCCATCATCGTCGTTCATCCGCTCTGCACCATCATTATCAAAGCTGCGATATTCGTAGTTTCCTTCCACTGTAAAGGTGGGAAATCGATATCTGAGCCCAATCCGGCTTTGGAGGACAGATCCGTCTGCTTCAGTGAAGTATTGATTGTAGTAAAAATCTTCCTTGCGAATCCCCAGCAGCACTGTAGTATTGTCGATGGGTTTGATCTGCAGGTCTGCACGGTATTGGTTGCGGGCATAGCTGTATTTTTCCAGTACGCCAGTACCATCAGTATCATTGTAATGACGGTAGTAGATATAGGGGTAATATCCATACAGAGCTGTGAAGTTCCAGTAATGGCGATCCACCCTGAGGCGCAGCATGGTGTCCTGACGGTACTTGTCGGTATTGCTGAGGTTTTGTTGCAATATCCCTGTGATCGAGGGGGTGAACTTCCACCAACGGTAATGGATGGGATATTCCAGGTCAATCCTGGTAGTCAGTTGCAGATCATCCATGGTCTCAGCATAAGTGAGGTTGGGATGATCCTGTTGATAGCGGTCAAAGTCATAATCTGAGAGTTGAAACAGGTTGTCCGTGTATTGCAGTCCCAGAGAGACTGCTCCCTGGATATGCGCGGATAAACCCTGGAAGCTGAGCATCGCAACAGCCAGGCACATAATAATCGGCTTGAAATTCCTTTTTCTGATCAGAGGACGGGACTCCTTCACTTTCTTTGGTTCTTCAGGCTTAAGAACATCTGTAAGTTCTTCATCCATAGCTCTGTAATCAGTTTTGGCATTGGGATTTGATTCGGGATATTGCATCAGAGATTCCTATTTCTTGATAAGGACAGGACGTGCCATGAAGAGGTGATCCGTCTCCGCCCTTAGTTCGTATTCCCCGCTGCCGGAATTTGCCGGCAATGATAGTTGTTTCCCGACGGTTAGGTTTTTAACTCCGATAGCGCTGTATTTTGTGGTGCGCTTCAAGCTGAATTCGTAGCTTTCTACCTTCACTCCATTGTGATAAAGACTAAATTCCGGTAAACTGCGATCGGTAAGCCTTGCCCTTACATAGACCACAGCATTGCGGGAATTGTTCAGAGTAAACTTCAGGGGTTGCACGGCATTGAAGGTGTAGTATTCGCTGGTGGTTGAATTGTGCAGCACATCTATCATCCCGGCATGGGCATTGATTACCCGGTCGGGTATCTTCACTGGTTTTGGTTTTGGCACCACAGTTATAAGCTGGAAAGCTCGCAGATAGATGCTGCGGGTGTAGCACAATACTTCGATTTTGGGTGTATTGGCTGGAATCTCAAATTCGAGAGATTCATACAGGTAAAACCCATTCAGGCGTTCAACCAGTTTGAGATCGTAGGTAGTGCGTTTCTTATCGATGATGATAGTTACCTGGGGTTTGCGGATTGCTTCGATGCCAAAGCTGCGGAGCTGGATCTTCTCCACTCCTGCTGTGTTTAGAGTCATGGATTTTTCCGGCAAGCTCCGGAAATAGTAGTAGTTGCCAGCTTCGGTCTTGAGCAATCTCCGGTTACCGGGATTATCGAAACTCATAGTTTTGGTTTTAATGGTGGCTGCATATCCTATGCTGGCCAGAAGTGCTATCAGCAGAATGATTATGGATCTTTTCATAGTATCAGGTTCCTTAAAGTTCATCGTCAGGATCTACAATGTTTGCCATAAAGCGGCGATCGTGTCGGTCGAAGATAATCACGGCAATGATGGCAGCCAGAAGTATGGCCAGACAAATCGAAGCTACAGTGAGATTGTGCAAGGTAGAGCTGAAGATCTTGCCTTCACCAGGCACGGGAACTTTGTCCACCTCAAGGGTGATACCGTAGTTTCTGGCCCAGCGCAGGATGCGGCGTACATGCAGAACTGGCACGTTTTTTCGGGCCATCTTCATCATTGCGCCTTCTTTTTCAAATTCCTTCTCTGCCAGCTTGTGATTGATTCCTTCCGGGATCAATCTGGCATTGGGCTCGCTGCCCACATTGGCCAGACCACCCCCGATATTGATAAACAAGCGATACCTGCCTTCATCTCCCAGGAGTTCCTGATATGCAGCCATTCTCAGGTCTACATTCTCATCCAGATTTGCACCCATGAGCATGGGGACGTTGTTGCGCCGCATGGCGTCTCTTAGGCTTTGAATGCCATTATCGGTAAGCCCTAAACCCAGATCTTCGCTACCACCCATGGAGGCATAACGAGATCCAAAAGGCAGCAGTTGCTTTTCTTTCAGGATCGCTTCCATGTCCAGCCAGGTTAGTTCCTCCCGGTTTGCACCGTAGGATGCGGAAGACAATGATACGATGATTTGTGGATCCAATTCCAGAACTGACATAGCGGCATACAGAGCAAGATTGACGGCAGGATTGCTGCCTGTGATTCCTACAGCTACTTTATCACCGGGTTTGAGGCGCTGTTTGATCAGCTCTTCCACAAACATCGCCGCAAGGTTGGGATTGATGGAGGCTTGTTTTTCCGAGAGAATACCGCGGTCAGTGGTGATGGATGTTAGCCTGTGGCCGATCAATCCGGTTTGGTGTGGATCATCGATCGGATCGATATCTATCCCACGCAGTTCGATTTCTGCTTTCAGACTATCGATAAAGGCTTGGGCCAGGTTCACTGCTGCCAGTTTCTCTTCGTAATTGGGGGATTTGATTACTACATAGCTGTTTTGGGCGATAATGAACAGACCTATGGAAAGCGCTAACAGGGCGATCAATGACCAGGGTGATTTGAGAGATGGACGATACATATTAGACCTCCCCGCCAAAGACTACGATCAGCATCAAACGCACGAGTACTGCCGCAATGGTAATCGTGGAAACAGTCTTCCAAAAGCCCTGACGCTCAAACCAATTGGCAATCAAGCCCGGAACGATGTAACCGATGGATTGCATCTGCAATTGATGTACTGTGATTTCATGGATTACCAGCAATCTGGAAAGCCAGCCCAGAATGAATCCGATCAAGATGCTCAGAACCATCCTGCGCTTGCCAAATAGAAGGGTAAACTGACTGATAACCCGGATGATCCCCCAGGTAAGCAAACTGATGATCAGTGTGCCCAGGATCTGCATGGGTCTATCCAGGTACAGGGCAATATATCCCGGCACCACGATACCACCTGCTGAAGCTCCCAATAATTCACTGAAGATCAGACTGATTATTACTCCTATGCCAACTGCGGCTTGAACTACTGCATCAACCACGTCCAGCTCCTTTATGTGCTTTGGAAATCTTGTGTTTGAAATGAGCTACGATCTGAGCTCCATATTTTATCTGGCCTGCGATATTGCCTATGCCCAGAACATGCGCTTCCGTCTTTGTAAGTTCCCATACCTTCTTGTAGATTACCTCAGGCAAAGGCTGCCCCAAAGCGAAGAGCTTCTCCCGGGGAATTCCCTGCGCCAGGGCATAAGCTTCCACTTTTTCATGAATCTCGCCAGTGAGAATGAGATAGCTGTAATCAACAGCTTTTACTGCATCAACAAGCTGTTGAGAGCGGAAGAGGCGATCAGCACGACTATTGAGAATGATGATTTTCTCAGAATCCTGTAAATGCGATGTTACCATATTGATCACAAACACGGTTGATTGGGGATCGTTAGCAGCAAATACATTGTAAAACTGAATCGTCTTGCCCCGGTCTTCGATTTTGTATTTCTTCAGAGCCCCCGGATCAGGATGTGCATTCTGCATGCCTTTCAGGGCAATATCTCTGGGGATTCCTGCTTCTGCGCATACTGCCAGAGCCAATTGCACATTCTCTGCGTGCTCGATATAATGAAATCCATCCAATTCCTCTGCTGTGATATCCGTAGGACGAATCTTGTGCAGCTTACATTTGCGGGAATCGGCTACTTTCTTGAGCATCTGAAAGTGCTCATGCTCTGCCGTGTAACAAACCTTGCCATGAGGAATGGTATTGGCCAGGCTCAAGGTGACGCTTTGCACAGTGCTGCCCATCAGATCCAAATGATCCGGACGGCAGTTTGTGATGACGGCAATGGTGCTTTTGATGAACTTGCGCTCAGTGATCCATTGAAACACAGGATTCACCGCCATGCATTCGATAACGATCGCATCCGGCTTTTCTTTGGCAGCATAGCGGAAGATATACTTCTGCTCGATGATGTTGGCACCCTGCAATCTAATGATCGCCGCTTCCCGTCCATCAGGTAACACCACCCTAGGCAAGGTTCCGGTGATTTTGGCAACAGTCTTCTTGCCACCAGCCCGTAAGCCGGCAGCAATCAAGCGGGTTACGCTTGATTTTCCCCTGGTACCATTTACATGGATTCGGATCGGAATGGCAGCCACGTTGCGGCTGTGTCTGCGATACTCCACGATCCAATTCAGGATCAGCAGCAGTGTCGCAATAATCAATATGGTCATCTATTCCTCTGCTGATAAAAATCTCAGAAACCCAAGCAGACCACAAACCGGGCGCCTGGAAAACGTCTTTCCTGCTTGTGTGCAATATCCATTCCACGATCAGGGAAATATCATATCCATCCCGATCAGGACGGGATATGAGTTGCACTCTTGGGTTTTTTGAAGGGGTACAAAACTTGCTACAACCTAGATTCTTCTGCGCTTGATTTGTCTTAGCACTATCCTCTTCAGTTTCTCATACGAAGGTGGAGGCCCAGTATTAAGCAGTTTTCCATCAACATAGATAGCATCACTGATACCCCAATCCGATAGTACCTCTCGATCACGGGTATTGTATTCTTCCAGAAGTATCCTGTCCGACAGATCTCCACAAATCCTCTTGATTCTTTCGTAAGATATATTCTGAGCTGCACACCAGCCATGATTAAAGAGACTTATCTTAACCTTATCAGTACCTTTTTCGGGTTTGCGCTGGGGTTTGCGCCACCTGGGCGGTTTTGCATTATCTTGAAATGCTTTGTAAACCAATACTGCGATCCCATCCCGGTCCACTTTTCGGTAGCCATGCTTCACGAACCAACTGGCTTTCATCCAGAATGGTAACATCAGGCCCCAGGCAGCGACTCCAGCTCCTTTCAGAGCTATGATGTCCTGCTCAGCAGCCTTCAGTAAAGCAGTACCCAGACCCTTTTTCTGCAGGTTTCCCCGTCCTTGCTTGTGACCATGTACCCATATACAATATATAAAGTAGCCATCTCCTCCCTCCAGGATCGAGTGCTCCATAGGCAGATACTGAATGAACCCTCCCAATCCACCATTATCGGCGAAAGCAAGCTTCACTCTAAGCCCCTTGTGCTTCATCTCATCATACCACAAACGTCTTTGATGCCCTGCTTCAGCCATATCAGCAGACCATTCTTCGAGGCATTGAAGAAAGGCACATTCATGCTCTGCGGTCAAATCAACAATCTGCATCGTATTCCCCCTTTTAGTTTCTGGATTTGCTCCTGATATCGGTATAAACTGACACCCAAAGCTGCAAGAAGTGACACAATGGGAAAGTGGGGATAAGGCTTTGATTGGTGGTTAGTTGCGATGGACTGGTTTTGGAAATGTCCAAGCGCTTATTTGGACTGTTTTGGACTGGTTTGTGACAGTTTTACTGCAAATTTGGATAGCGTTTGGACAGGGTTTGGAAAGAGCAGTTGGTAAATCGGAACTTTGAAATTAGAAAAACCGCAATTGGAGTGCGATTGTGCCGATCAGGAAAGCTCCGTAATTCCAATCTGAGTCTAAAACAAGAACCGGATAGTCTATATTAAATGGTTGGAGGATAATCTGTTGCCTGTGGTGATCGATCTGCACCTTCTTGATCGTGAGTCCATCATCAGTCCTTACAACTGCAATTTTCTCGTCTGCATCTTCCCAGCTCTGATTGCTCTTGATGACCACGATGTCCTGATGCTGGATCACAGGCTCCATACTCCTGCCATTTACTTGAAAGACAGTGTATTGCTTGGGGTTACCGGGAAGGAATGATACTGGTAATTGAATCTGACCCATCTGACTCCACTCATCCTTGATCTCCATTGGAGATCCGGCAGCTATTTCACCTACTATGGGAAAAGTGATAGACTGAGTGGGATCGAAGTCCTGATTGTTGATAGGATGCAAGATTGGCGAGATTATGGTGGGAATTGAGTTGTCTGGATTGCTTGGGGTTGAGGGTGCTTGATTGGATTGGATAAGCTCTTGAAACTCATCTTTGGCATACATAGCACCGCTTCCAGTAAAGAGCCAGTGGATATTGATCTTATCTTTGGAGAGTGCTTCTAAGAACTCCGGATCGGGATATCTCTCGTTCAGTTTGTAGCGGGAAAGCGAGGCACGGGAGATACTATACTTAGTGGCAAACTGGTAATCCTTGAGTCGCATTGCCTTAATCACCAAGCTAAGGCGTTGTCCAATAGTCGGTTTATTCATCGTGATCTCCATATAGTAACTTTGGCATTGACTATATCCGCATGGCTGCAAGAATAGTTCCAGATGCCATTCTGCTGCAGAGCGGATTGGAGTCAATACTAAAGTGTATATTGTGACCCAAGTGGATTATAAAGCATTGCCGGAGAATGCGTAAGAAAGCTGTCAAACTCGCAGAAAGGACTTCCCACGGTTCTGCGCTTGTGGTTGTTAGCACCCTATTAATATATAAGAGAGGTGTAGAATGACTACCAAGAAAAGCAACCAATCGGAAGTGCAGAAACGGGCTTGTAAGAGCAATGTCCAAGCGGGTACCCCTGTCCAAGCGGGGGTAGGCATGAGGCTTAACTCATTGATAACTATGATGAGAAGCCAAAATGTCCAAGCGCTTGACCGCATTTTTCAAGATTCCAGACTGAAATGTCCAAGCGGGTCACAGTTTTTGAAGGATTTGGACATGGACATGAAAGTCGATTTTATCTGGCTACCTATAGACAGAGTAGCCATGCTGCTGAACAAGAATCTCAAGACGATCAGAAGAATGGTGGATGCCGGGAAACTAACCGCACTCAAGCATCAGATACCGACTAAGAACGGAGCTACGATCAAGACCTTTGTTCTGGCAACTGAAGAGATCATTCAAGCTGAGTACGACAGATTCAGAGACAGCTTGCGTAAACCGGAGCTGTACTTTGAGGAAGTGATCGATCTGGGTGAGCATAGCTACCCCAGTGTCTTCCTGGTCTATTATGATAATGTTAACTCTATTACTACTGGTAGCGAGAAAGCAGGAGGTTCTGATGTTTCCGTATAGTGGTAGACCGACTGAGGAGTTCCTGAGAGAATATCGGAAAAAGCTAAATGAACTGCAAGAACTGATGGAAAGGCAGGGACTGAAGCTGGAAATCAAGAGCGGTGGCAGATGTATAGTGGTACCTGAGGTAAAGGCTGGATTAGGCAAGGTTAGTGGTAAGGATGAAGGCAATGGTTCAGATTCTGATGCTGACAACAGCTTCATGCTTGCTTATAGCGAGCAGTATAACGCCAAAGCTGATAGTTCAGAAGATAACCTGGAGTCCGAGACAGTCTATGAGACCTATGAAGACTATCTGGACTTTGAACGTAAGCTCACTCTGATCCATGAAGCCAGGGACAATGATGTGGTGATCGACTTCTCCAGTGAATTTCTTGATCTGGCTCCGGTGGAAGAGGAGAGATTGCTATTCAAAGATGAAGCTCAACTCTATGGCAGGTTCTGCCAAGAAGTGTTCCGCAGACTGCATGGAGTAGATTCCAGGACATTAGCTTGGAAACGGATCACCAGTGACTATAATACCAAGAGGCTGGTGCCCGAGCTCTACAATCTCAAAGGACCCAGAAAAGAGAGAGCACTACGAGAGTGGCTCAATATCTACCTTGAGAATAAGCTGGATATGTATGCCCTGATCCACAAGAGCAAGGGCAAGTACAAAGAACGTAAGATCACCTTTCAAGAACAGCACTATCTGTTACATCTGCTGCTCAATCCTAATCGCATCAAAATCGGCTCTGCCATCACTAACCTTAAGCAGATGTCCAGAAACAGGGTGATCGAATCCCAGACCAATGAACGGACGCTCAGACGCTGGTGTGAAGAATGGGCAGCCAGGCATCCGGCAGAGTGGCATCAAGCCAGAGATGGCAGTAAGTTCGTCTCGGAGAGAATCATCAAGACGATTATGCGAGATGATAGCAGCTTATCTGTTGGACAGGTATGGGTGGCAGATGGACATACCCTCTCCTTTGATATTCTCAATCCTCAAACCGGAAGAGCTCAACGCATGACGATGATCATGGTGATGGACTGGGCAAGCAGATATCCCGTGGGAGCTTCACTTGCCTTCACTGAAGATAGCCAGCATATCCTCACTGCCTTCCGCAATGGCTTCATCAACTGCTCGCAGATAGCAGATAACAACAGTGGGACAATGGCTGTACTACCTGAGTATGTCTATCTGGATAATGGCAAGGCCTTCCGAGCCAAACTCTTTCATGAGAGCTGGGAAGAGCATGACCTGAACAAGGAACTGGGAGGCATCTTCCCCCGGCTCAATATCGGAGTGAGATTCGCAGAAAGCTACAATGCCAAAGCCAAAGTGATCGAACGCTTCTTCAAGACCTTCCAGGAGCAGTTCGAGAGGTTCATTACCACCTTTAGAGGTGCATCGATTGCCGATAAGCCATCTGTGCTACACCGCAACGAGAAGTGGGCTAAGAAGCTCTATACCGGTAAGCCACCAACCATTGAAGAGACGATGCAGATGATCGCCTTCTATGTGAGATTCTGTTATGGAGAGACTCCGCATACCTCACTCAACAGACGGACTCCTTACGAGGTATTCAGTGCTGCCAGGATAGCAGAGAATCGCCAGGTAGAGATCTCCAGACTCAACTTCCTGATGATGGCAATGGAGCGTAAGAACATCCGCAGTGAAGGCATCAGGCTGGATAAGAAGGTCTATTGGCACCGGGATATGGTGAATCACGTGGGACAGCCTTGTATCATCAGGTTCGATTACAGCGATGCCAGATGGATCGTAGTCTATGATAAGAACGATGTCTTCATCTGCCAGGCTGCCCTCAGAAAGACACAGCATCCGTTTATCGAAGTCTCGATGGATAAGGCAGTATCGCATAAGGAACTGAATAAAGAATACAACGAGATTAAGGGCTTAAGACGAGAGAAGGAACGCAATGCTAAGAAGTTGGTAGTGAACTCGCAGAAAGCAGTTGATAGAATCTTGAGTACATCAACAGCCAAGCAAGAGAAGCTTGCGCATCAGGGTGCCAGAGCAATCTTTAGCAGTCCTCCCATGCTGGAAGCACCACCTAAGGATAGCAACGAGATCATCGATGAGATGACCAGAAAGGCGATGATGAACCTACCGAAGCATCCAGATATGCTGAGTCCTGAAGAGCGGGAACAGCTTGATTCTAAGGAGAAAGAGAGACTGGCAGAATTTGACATAAATCGTATAATAGAACAGGAAATGAAGGAATCATTCGATAGGATAGGACTCGAATATCAAGGCAATGATGATACACCAATATCCATCAAGATGGCTTTTAGTAAGACAGCCGTAGAGTATTACAAATCAAAACATAGAACATTAGCAGAACAAGATTCCGCAGTTCAAGTTGGAGCTGCCACAACCGATGAGGCAAGTCCCATAGCTGAAGAGATCGATCAATCTGATGCCACTCTCAACAAAACAGACATGCCGAATGCGAATCAACAGACACAAGATGAGGTAAAGAAAGAGCAGTCACCATTCGCACACCTCTCCAGAGCAGAACTTCTCAAACGCATCGGGATAACCAATTAGGAGGCGACCATGAAACAAGGAAAACTGGTCAGGACACAGAACGTAATCGCAGCGGATAACTGCATAGAATACCTCATAAATCGGCCCAAACTGGAGATGGTTGGGCTTGGGTTGCTGTATGGCAGACCGGGACTGGGAAAGACAACTTATGCAAGTCGGATCGCTTTCAGTAAGGGCTATGTCTATCTCAGACTGGAAGCCACTACCACACCTAAGGCGTTTGCTTCCAAGCTGCTCTTAGCACTATACAAGAGATTTGGCATGGGAGAGTACATACCATACGGAACAGCTAATGACCTCTTTATGTTGTGCTTATCGACACTTGAAGACCATCGTGATACGATAATAGTGATTGATGAGATAGACTACGCCTTCCGGCATCCACAGCTCTTGGGTGCTATTAGAGACATCGTGGATGAGACTACAGCAATAGTTATCCTGGTCGGGATGCAGAATGCCAAGGATAGGCTCAACCAAATTAATGAGTACTACTTTGATAGGTGCAACTTCTTCTATGAGTTCCAAGACCTGCCCAAGAAGGATATAGCGCAGTTATGCAATGAGGTTCTGGAAATCAAGTTCCATCCCGATATTGTCGAATATGTCCACTTCCACTCTTGCGGCAATGTCCGTAAAGCCATGAAACTGATCCGCTCAGTCGAGGAGATAGGTATCTACAAGAACCTTGAACTGGTCAGCCAAGCCGATCTGGATGATTGAGGTCAATATGACGGACAAAGAACTAATCCTAAACTTCATCAATCAGTATGATCGACCTTTTAATACTGAGGTAATAGCCCAGTTGACCAGTATTCAAGCAGACATTATAGATCAGATATTGCCTGAACTGCTCCAAAGCCAGGCGATCAAACAGATAGAAGATAGTCCTCCAATCTACGTCCGAGCCAACCGCTACCAAGCCAGGATCGGTTATCAGCACTACAGGGGCTGGACTTTCAGCTTAGCAGATGCCCATAGGCTCCTGGACATCCTGGATCAAGGCAGGTACAAGTCCATCCGAGAGATTGCCCAAACCATAGGTAAATCCAGACAGTGGGTCTATATCTATCTGGAGGCACTGGCATCAATTGAAGTAGTTGATCTGAGGCAGCACGTTTATGTGGTTATATCCCGCCAAAACGTGCCCAAAATCGGCAGAAAAGTCCAGAAAGGTATCCTGGGTCAACTCAGGAATTTGAATAAAATGGGGTGGTATAGATTACTAGACTAGTTAGATTGACTAAGAATATAAGAGCAATAATGCATACTGAATAGACTACACTCTATAAAAACACACAGAGGGACGTACTATCGACAAAGCTATCAGTAAATCCAGGCAGTGGGTGTTTGTGTATATAGAGGCTCTCGCCTCGATAGGAGCCATCGAGAAGGTGAACGGCTTTTACAGGATTATCTCGAAAGATAGAGTCTGGACTATAGGAACGAATATCAAAAAGGGAATACTAGGTGATTTTTGACCTTACCCGTCAGTTGAAAGTCTCTCCATATAAGATCCAAACCAAAGGATTACATCGCATATTTCGTTTATTAGAGTATTCATTGTGAACACAGTTAGATTGCTAGCACTAGTGCTTTCTATATCAACGGATTTGCTGTTGGAGTGGACAACGCATTCGCTGCTGATAGAATAGATCGACACACATGCATTTTGGATAACTGCATTGTAGCCAATGTTATAGATGTCATCGTATGTTTTTAGTCCGGTTAAGATAAATGGCCTGATCTGAAGATGGCTCTTACGGCCAATTTTCTTCCAGTAATCAGCGTTATGCTCGCCTAAACAATATGCGGTCTTTTTTAGAATGTTTTCTAACAGATTCCTTAAATCAAAAACAAATTCTCGGCGGTTGTTTTTCTCATAGTGTTTTACCACATTGATAAATTGATTTACACTCTCTTCCTCAAGGCATTTTCTCAAGATATTGCACTGAGTCCTATATGTGTTCTGTATCCTGAAAGCTTTTATATCAGACAAGATTTCGCTGATCATTTTCTCCCGTGGCGATCCTTTCTCAATTATGTGATCCTGCCTAAAACTATCCACATCGATCAGGGTCTGCAGTTGCGGCGAACCCCGCAGAGCATCAGATGTGTTGGCAGTCAGATAGTATACTTTATCCTTGTATGTTGTATCCAGTTTTACTAAGACTTGCAATAGCAGGTCGCCCTCGCGCTCATGGAACTCGAGGATTCTTTCTTCGTCGAAATCCTGTCCTATTCCGCAGAGCATATCCTTCATACTCTCCAATTCGTCTACATACTGATAAAGGCTCAGATTGCGGTCAACGATCACTAGATCATAGGACTTGTGATTAACGATAACAAGTTCCAAAGCACGAGGAAAAGTGTAAGCGATATCGAGTTCGCTGCTTGGGCTACAGGCTTCGACAATATCTTCAGGGAAGGGACGGTCAGAGCTTTCTAGCTCTTTGAGGGCATTCTGAATGCTTTTGTCCTTCAGAACGGGCTCAAAGAATTTCCTGATGGTTGCAATGTTGCGAGTTAGTTCGTCTTCAATGTACAAAATTTTCGGCATTATTCCTCCATATGTTATTGAATTCTAATGAAATTGAATATGTGTTAGAATCTGTACTTATCATGGGTTCGCATCCCAGCACCCGGGCAAAGTTCTCGATCACAACCTTGCCTACCCCGGTTGTCTTAGCTTGAACCTTGGGATTGAAGCTGTTCCTAACCGTCAGTGTCAGATTATCGCCATGGGATGCGAGCATAATGACTACCTGGCGGTTAGAATGGGAAACGTAGGAAGCGTACTTTACAGCATTGAAAATGATCTCCTGAAAGAGGATCAGCAGTTTAATAGCGGAGCTTTTCTCGTTGCCAACGTGGTAATCCCTGGATTCGTCCAGATTCAGTTCCAGCCGGAACATGTGCTGGTCAAGGAAGTCTTTGATCAAGCGTACATCACCTGCAGAAACATCATTCCAATGAGATTTGATCTGCTCATACTGCTTCTTGGCAACTAAACGCGGGAAATAATTCTCCGAGAAAGCGGGGAAATAACGGGAATCGAACATATTGCTCACAGAGTATCTAAGACTGTCCACCACCATGTCCTGTAGGGTCATGCTTTCGCCGCCAATATTTTGCACATCCCACTGGAGCTCATCCAGAGTTGTTTTGAAAGAGAGGTTGATTGCGTTGACAATCTCCCTAATTAGATTGGCACCTTTGATAGCATTATCGATTATGACAGCTTTCTGGGGGAGTTCCTCCCGAAGGTTTTCGAGTGGGTCGATCACTGCTTTGAGCATATTCTTAATACTGTGGGATAGGTTAGCTAGGATTCGGTTGCGTTCTTCCAGTTGGACTTTGAGCATGATGGTATTCATCGCACTCATCAAGGAGGTGTTCATCGCATTTTGCAATAGTGAGAAGATGACAGCTTTTTTCTTACTCAGCTTATAAACAAATCGGGCCACATCACCAAGAAGCATGATTTTCAATGAGATGTCGTAGTATAGTTCGCCATATGTCTTTCGCTTCGCAATCAGCTCCGGCTCGGTAACCCATTGCTGTTGGAACTTGCTCAGTCTCTGATCGAAATACTGTTTTGCGTGGCGGCCATCGAAAATCTTCCTCAGCAAAAGCAGGAAGATATCCATCGGTACCTTTTCATACGGTTGAGAAAGGGAGAAGAGATTTGATATACTGTATTTTACTCGCCAGGAGCGGTCCCATGTAGCACTCATTTCATATGCATTGTGAAGGTTTTGATCGGCTTTGGGGATATCGTCAAACTCCATAATTTCATTGTCAAGTATATCTGTTGTCAATCCTTTGTTTAAATTGATAGCTTCCAAGAATAATCGGGCTTTACAGAAATCTTGGTTTTGGATAGTTGACCAGAAAAGTATCCAAAGCACTTTCAAGGACATCTTTTTTATCATAGGAAGACTTGCCAACATATGGTATTCACCTTCTCTGTACAGTTCAGCTAGCTGATATTCGAATTGAGAAGTCCAGATAGATGAGTCCATCACTCTCAACAAGACATCATGTGCTCTTTCATGATTTTTCATCTTCAATAGCAAGGGAATACTAAGATTAAAGTAAACAATAAGGGGGTCTTCATTTTCTTTAACAGGAAAAGTCTTTAGTAAGTTCAGCGCTTCCTGATATCGACCCATACGTTGTAACAGGTGGTATTTATGATCTGTTAGCTTATAACCGTCTGGTTTTATCTCAATAGCTTTGTTTATAACGGTAAGGGCGTTCTCGAGGTCACCCATGTTAATAAGGATCTCGTGATGAGTATCGTAGTAATGATACAAATCTTGGCGCATGGACAGTGCTTGGTTGATCTCCTCGAGCGCTTGTGAATATTCTCCAAGCTGATTGTATAACCTTGCGTTCATGTAGTGTGCCTGGCTATATTTAGGGTTAAGCTCAAGCGCTTTCGCAGTTAGTTCAAACAGCTTCCTATAGTTATTAGAATTGTCTGTATCTGAGCTAGATGGCATATTGTGGGGAGATTCATTGCGCAGTTCCTCCATCTCTTCAATATCATCCCAAATTTCATACATCTGAAAAAGCTCGGTGGCTTTAACGAAGTAGTATTTTGGCTTCTGGTATAGCTCTATCGCTTTATCCAGAAGCTTAACAGGATCGCTTTCATCTGGATCATCGTGATTTCTTTTTTTATGATCTTTTGCCTTTTCAAACAGCTCTTCAGCCAATGCCTCTCTTTCCTGTGGCGAGAGTTTGCTAATATCATTTATCTCGGTTTTCTTGCTCATTAGTAACTCCATAGGTCTTTAAGTGCAGGGTCAATTGTGGGTTTCCCTATCACAGCAATATGCAAAGTAACTTCTTTGTGTTTTCTGCCATGTGTAGATCAAATCACTTGTTGCAGTATCTGGTTGTATTTTGCGTTGCCAGTATTGATTATCAGCAGGTTCACACGAGCTCTGGTGAGGCCTGTATAGATAAGTTCGGCGGACTCAAATTCGCTCATGTCTTCTTCAGACTCAATGATTACTATGGCCGTATGAATCTCCCACCCTTTGAAGCTGTGAATCGTGGAGAGCTTCATGGTGCCGGATTTCATCCAAAAGTGTCTCTTTTTGTTTCTACGGATTTTTTCCAGCTCAGCAATCACGATTAATTTCGATGGGGTTTTGGAGGACAACAGGTCATAGATCTCTTTAGTTTCAAAGGTTGTGGTGGTCTTTTCTCCAGTTTGGCGGATACAATAGTCAATTTCCCTGATAAGTGCAATTCTGCTATTGAGAATGGTGGTGTCCGAGGGATGGATGTTATTTTCTTGCAAGTATCTTTGGATAGTATCTACAATCGCTGGGACACTGGTATCGGACTCCCAATAGACGTATTGGATATTGCTGTCCCCAATGTCAGCCTCCTCCTGGACTGGCACTTGAAACTCATCCAGGGCGTATTTGGCTTTTAAGGCATATTGCTGAAAAGCTTTGATAAAAGACACCAGCCTGCCCGTATAGCGAAATGGTCGATTCATGCTTTCATTCCATATACCTGGGATGCCCGGTACCTTTACTTTCTTGTCTGAATCGAGCTCATTGTTATAGATGTTTTGCTTTTCATCAGCAAAAACCACCAGTTCTCCACCCTCAGCTAGAAAGTTATTCTGAATAATCCGATGCCATGGTTCTTGGAAGTCCTGAGCTTCATCGATGAGAATTGTTTGGTATTTATTCAATGCTCCATCTGCTCGGTAGAAGAAACTGGTATCATTATAAACATTCAAGTCGGAGTATATTAGGTTGTGCCTGTCTGCGGATGAGTTAAAAAACAAGTGATAGTTAATGATCTCAAAGGCATTCCATGGAAATGCTTCCCGAACGTTGTTTATGAGGTCTTGGATGTAGTTGATCAGAGTTATGTTAAATGTGAGTATAAGTACAGTTGATCCAGTTCTTTTAAAAGCATTTACTGCTCTTTTTGCGAGAACCAGGGTTTTTCCAGAACCAGCCACACCTTTGATCTTCTGGCGCGCACCTGGTCTGCTCTCGGTTAACCTCATTTGCTGCGGAGTATACCTTATCTCCAGTCCTTCTTCAAGATAATGAAAGGGCGGATTCAGTACCCTGCGCATGCTGTTATGCATGTTGTCTGTGAGATAAGGTGAGAACTGATCGAGTTTGGATTGATGGATAAAACGAAGTATCCCTTCCTTGTTCAAGAGTTCATGTCCATACAGTAATGTGTATTTATTAACCATGGCGTGATCTTTCGAAGAGTGGGTGTCATTAGCCTTGATAGTTCTCAGTACCTTACCAGTGGTTTCGTGATGGAAATACACCGAGCAGGTTACCATGCCATATGAGCCGGAGTCTTTAATTTTCTTTTCAAGCAGCCCTTCTACGTGAAGATTGTAGAGATTGTCCTTGTATTGCTGCACTTGACACAAAGGAGATTTGAGCTTTGCACCGTTTTTCTTCAATAGCCATTGCCCATCCGGTTCGATTGTGTAATGGTCAAGGCACCAGTCTTTGACTTCCACAATGTGCGCCCTGTAGCCCTTTCTCAGAATCACTATATCAGGTCTATCCCCATTCAGATAGGGCTGGAAGAATATCTCGCAATCATCTGGAAGGTATTCTTTGAAAGCCCTAATAAGAGCCATTTCGCCTTCAGTGGGAGGCTGGCTCTTACTGCTTAGAGTTTCAATGTCTGGATAGACTTTTCCCACAGGTTACTCTCCAATCAAACTTAGCAGTTCATAGTTGATATAAAAGACTAACTGGCCATCTTTGAATGCCTTTAGAGCCAGAGAGGGCTCTTCCGGAGTATCTCCAACCTCGGCTTCTACTCTGTCGTAATCGATAGGTGCGGAAAAAATGTCCGAAGCCCGCTTTTGGGCTATAGTGCTAAGCATCAGCTGCTATCCTTTGCCAAAGGTTATCGAATTCCAGCGATATCGAGTAAGTATCCTTACCTTCTGTTATCACCGGATCGCACCCCAGGACACTGGCGAAGTTCTCGATGACAAGTTTGCCGACACCTGTAGTCTTGGCTTGGACCTTGGGATCGAAGCTATTCTTGACTGCCAGCACCATCTTGTCGCCATGGGAAGCTAGGGTTATCTCAACTCGACGTTCCGGGAAGGGAACGTAGGCGGTGTATTTGACGGCGTTGAAGATGATCTCCTGGAAGAGGATCAGCAGTTTGATGGCGGAGCTTTTGTCGTTACCGACGTGGTAATCCTGGGATTCGTCAAGATTCAGTTCCAGACGGAACATGTGCTTATCCAGGAAGCCCTTGATCTGTGGAACGTCACCGGCAGAGACCTCATTCCAGTTAGATCTTATCTTTTCGTACTGCACTTTCGCCAAGGAACGCGGAAAGTATTTTTCCGAGAAAGCAGGAAAATAACGAGAATCGAACATGTTGCTAACCGAGTATCTTAGGCTGTCCACCACCATATCTTGCAGTGTCATGCTTTCACAGCCGGGATTGAGTACGTCCCATTTAAGCTCTTCCAGTGTAGTCTGGAAGGAGAGGTTGATGGCATTGACGATCTCTCGGATTAGGTTAGCCCCTTTTATGGCGTTGTCGATGATGACCGATTTCTGGGGTATTTCGTTACGCAGGTTCAACAGTGGGTCAATCACCGCTTTAAGCATATTCTTGATACTGTGGGAAAGGTTGGAGAGGATGCGGTTGCGTTCTTCTTTCTTACTTTCCTGAAGCCTATCAGCATTATCCCGATCCTTTAGCAGTGCTAGTTCCTTGTCAATTCCTTTCATAAAGGATACATACCCCGGGTATTTTTCCAGTTTATCTATAGGTAGACTTTGGAGTAGTTTGAGTTTTACTGTAAGAGAATTTTCACCAGTTGTGTAGTCAAGACTAACCTGCTTAGATTTACCAAATCGAATGTATCTGATTTCTAGGTATTTTTTTACAATAGAAGTTAGGGGACTTGAGTCAAAGTCCTCTTTTTGGTAATAGTTTGCCAACAGTTCAATATACAAAACATCACTCATATTATTTAATTCTAAGGCCTTGCACATCATTTCGATATTCTTTTCCTTGTTTACAGCATCTCCATTGTAGCTGTTCTGGTAAGGCACATAATAAATCTCGTTTATCATTTCTAGCATCTGATCGAAGTTAATCGTTCTAAAAACAGATGCCGATTCTCTATTCTGACCCTTGTTGGACAATGCACAAGCAAAGAAAAAATCCATTATTGGGTTATGCAAAGTTGAGTTCAACACTTTGATTAAAACATCAGATTGCTTGATATCAATAAGTTGATAAAGGTAGTAAGTCAGTGCCACTGGCAAATCTTGTCGATAAAGTTCATAAACTAACTCAGCGTATTTCTCATACTCATCCAATAGTAACAGTGTATCAAGTTTTAAAGCATAGAAGGTATTGGCGTTGCTATTACTGTCCTTAGGGTTTACGTGAAGTGTAGGTTCTTCCATAATGGCCTGATCCAGCAGGCATAAAGCTTCCTCATATCTCTTAGCCCCGATCAATGCTAAACTTTTCTCTCTGTAATACCCCTCTTTATGCATTATCTCTTTCATCTCTTCGATTGTGTCCAGAGTGCCGGTATGGTATTCCGCTTCCTTGTTAATCATGAGTTTTCGTTCTAATTGCATATAGTACTTTTTATCAAGATCGTAAGCACTCAATGAACTTATAAGGGCATCATTCCATCTTTGCCCTATTATCTCAATGTCCATCTTAAGGAGATATCTTTCAGCGGTTGGTTCGAGATCAATACTATGTCGGATGCATTCTAATGCTTTATCCAGTATAGACTCTGAATAATTCTCGATCAGTTTATTGACAAACTCAATAGCTCCTCTGTCATAATAATATGGATCCTGGATTTTTTCCCCAATGAGCAAACTCAAAACTTTCAAATACTCTTCAGTTAGGGTGTTACTAGCTCTTGGTTTGTACCATGATAAGTAGGATGATTCTCCATAAGATTCAAATCCGATTTTCTTAATGGCCGGATCAGTAGATCTAATAAGGATATTAGACTCGTAGTTAATCACGAAATCTAAGTCTAAAGAATCATCAAAATTGTCTTCTTCATTTTCAACTTGATCTGTGTTCCCACCATGCTCTAATCCGATAATCAGTGAATCTAATAGTGCAAGTTTTATCAGATAGTACTTTTCATTTTGATTAAATTCTATTGCTTGATTTATGTCTTCAAGAGCGGAATATAAATCGTTTATATTACTCGAATCGTCACAGAGAATCGAGTAAGCTCGTAGTGCACAATAGCTACTTTTTGTTTCTATTTTTAGCAGTTTATTAACACAAATTCTTAACTCTTTAAAATCCCTACTTTTTAGGCACAAATCAACTTGGTGCTCTAGTTCAGAGCGCTCAGGTTCCGTATTCCGACAAGTATTTTGGTCAGTGTTCTTTTTATCCATTATATCTTCCAATTATGAAAAACAGTAAACTATCTACTGATACGATTTAGCATACCGATGATTAAATACATAAGTATCATCAAGATGCTTTATCAAATTTTAATCTGGGCTTTCTCGTTAATCGCATGTTCAACTCGTCGTGAATTCATTCATGGCATAGATAATCGCAATGATTGAGCCAATATCTCACTATATGCGTTTCTATATGGGGAATAAACGGTTAGCATCACTCGGCGCGTCCGAATCTTTTCACCATAGTAACCCATATTACCTTTACTGGTTATAATATTTACCTTCAGATAGTGTTCTCAGTCTCGCCCGGAAGGTATGTGGCTTCAACCCCAGCAAGCGTGCTGCCTCAGAAGCGTTGCCTTTGGCGGACTTAAGCGCGGCACGGTAATATGCAGGAATAACTTCATTATCAAGGTCAATACCGTTCGATGGGATATCCACATTCAGAGCATTGTCGGATGCATCAGCCAAGATGATATCCCTATCCTCAATCACATCCGCGTCGCTGTGGATATAGGCCAGCTTTACTATATTTTGTAACTGCCTCACATTACCAGGGAATCGGTAACTAAGCAGCTTTTTCTCCGCTTTGTCACTAAAGCGCTTATCGGATCTGTTTTTGGTAGAATAATCACTTAGAAAACATCGAGCAATAAGTAGGATGTCTGATCCCCTATCTCTCAAGGGACTCAAGTATATCTGAGCCTGTACTATGCGATAAAATAAATCCTCTCTGAATCTGCCTTCCCGGACAAGCTGATTTAGATCCTTGTTGCTAGCTGCTACAATCCTCACATTCACCTGCTTAACCTTGCCTCCCACAGGTTGGATTGCACCTTCTTCCAAAACTCTGAGTAATTTGACCTGCATTGGTAGCGGTAAATCTCCCACTTCATCCATGAAGAGGGTACCCTTGTCCGCTTGATTAAAATATCCTTCATGATCTGCTATTGCGCCGGTAAAGGAGCCCTTTTTGTGGCCAAAGAACTCGCTTTCAAAGAGGTTTTCGCTAATCGATCCGCAGTTGACTGCTACGAATGGACCTTCTTTGCGGGGGCTGTTGTAATGTAGTAATCTGGACACCACTTCCTTGCCGGTACCGCTTTCCCCGCTGATGAAGACCGGGATGTCATACTTGGACAGGTTGTCGATCTGGCGTTTGACCTGGATAACAGACTCGTGCTCCCCGATAAGATCTGAATAGCTGTCCAGAAGCTGTTTGCGGAGTAGTTTATTCTCCCGGTTCGTTTTCGTGAGTTCGATCTTGGCTTTCTTTTCGGAGCTAATTTGAGGAAAATCATCAAGGGAGAAGTTCACATCTTGGATTCCATCCTCCCGGGAGGATTGGATCAGTTTGGCATCGATAATCCCACCCATCACTATCAGAATCCAACAGGAATGCATAGTAGGTGTACCAGAAGTCAGAGATATCGTATACTCCGCATCCTTAGTCCCTTCTTCCTTCAAAATGCTCTTGATTGCAGATACCATAGACGGATAAACCACATTGTACTCGATTGGATTTAACGATTCGGCTTCTTGATACCTTACTGTGAGGTTGGGGAATTTCTTCCTGCAATAGAGGAGTATATCCGATGCGTGCTGCAGGTAGCGGGTATCGTTATACAAGATATACAATAGATCAAATGCCCGTTGTTTGAGGATGCTGATGATGGCGCCCTCTTTTCCCTCTCTGAGAAAGCAGTCGTTGTTGCCAATAAAGGTAACTAGGATTTTCTTCATGTTACTATGTTCTCAGTGTGCTTAGATTAGTCAAGAAGTAAAAATCTTGAGCTTTATCTGACCTTCGGATTCATCACAACAAGTTGGATCATCTGAGATGAATGAGGAACATAGACAAGTCAGGCGATGATTGGACGTGAATTCGTGATGCTAATTCAAAAAGTCTCATTCTTTCGGAATTCAAGCGATGTTTTTGACTATAGTATCATCTGCATTTTGCTCCTAATCAATTACAGTTATGGGCAAGAGAGCTTTTCTCATTGACAGAAGAAGCTGATATGATTGTTTGACTTTTGGCGTGGAATGGCCGAAATTAATGATGCGACTGAACGCTTAGAAGAGGCAATTGAACAGACCTTGGGAGTGTTAGGCGGATCATCTAGTTCTTTTTTTGGGGAATCAGGATGATGAGATTAGAAGATATCAAGGCAGGAGCCCTGATTCAGGGCATTGAACCTGGGGAAGTAGTGTGCGCAGTGATGTATTGTTTTTTTTCATCCGCGTCTATCGACGAGGAATATACACTGCAAAAGAGGGGCAAATGAGAATACACATTAATCAAATCATTTCCAGCCCCCTCTTCAACGAACCCATGAAGGTTCTAACTCTTACTCCTGGGGGCAACGATGTATTTGTCTTGGGGCTGGTAGGAACAAAAAGCCAAACTTTTAGACAAGTTAATCTTACAATCTCCCAAATAGACGAACTTGAAATCATAGATAGCGCCTACACATACGCTGGGAATGCCAATCTCCTCAGGCTCGGGTTGCAAGCCTATATGCTTGGTATCGCATACGAGTTCGACCCCTATTTTGGCCTATCTATATCCAAAGTTGATCCCCTACCCCATCAGCTTGAAGCGGTATACGATTACTTTCTCAAGCTTGCTAGGATAAGGTTCTTACTCGCAGATGATGCCGGAGCCGGAAAAACCATCATGGCAGGTCTGTTGATCAAGGAGCTGAAACTGCGTGGTTTGGCTGATAGAATCCTGATCGTATGCCCCTCCAATCTCTCCTTCCAGTGGCAACGCGAGCTCCTAGAGAAGTTCGACGAGAAATTCACAGTACTCAAAGGTTCGAATATCCGTAATCAATTCGGTTCGAACCAGTGGCTGGAGCACAATAGGATAATTACTTCCTTGGATTTAGCAAAGCGGGAAGACATCCTACCCGGCCTAAAACAATCTCATTGGGATCTGGTGATCGTTGACGAAGCACACAGAATGTCCTGCTCCACGGGTGGCAAGACAGCCAGGTATCAACTCGGTGAATACTTGCGAGACATTACCGATCATCTGGTGCTTTTGACAGCCACTCCGCACAAGGGAGATCCTGAGAACTTCACATATTTCCTGCAACTTCTGGATAAAGATGTATTTGCAGATGTAAAGTCTATCCGCCACGCCATGGAAAACCAAAGAGCCCCATTTTACCTGCGCAGGACCAAGGAAGCCATGGTCTATTTTCCAGAGAGAGACAGCGCCGGTAACTGGCTGCAAGCAAAGATTTTTACCAAGAGAATCCCTAAGACAATTGCCTTCCAGATAGACGGTGCAGAATTTGATCTCTATCGAAACATCACCAACTACGTTAAACGACAAAGCGCTTTAGCTGCCGCGGACGGTAGCAATCCAAGAGCAAAGGCCATCGGCTTTCTGATGTCCATGTATCAAAGGAGACTGGCTTCCAGCACCTTTGCCATGCGCAAGAGCCTGATCAACAGAGCAAACCGCCTTGAAGATGCCTTGAAGGATGCCTATAAACTGGCTAATCAAGCACCTCCCTCAATTCCAGATGAAGAAGAATGGGAAGAGATGGAGGAGTATGAAAGAGAGAAACTGGAGCAGATTTTGGAGGCGATGTCTCTGGTTCAGAATAAAGAACTGGTGAAGGCCGAGATTGCCGATTTACGCGCTTTTGCCAAGGAAGCTGAGGCTGTGGAGCTATCCAATCAGGAAGCAAAGCTGGTTAAGCTAAGGTTTCTGCTCCAACAAGAGGGATTCTTTGAGCATAGAGATCGCCGCCTTTTGATCTTCACCGAGTTCAAGGACACCCTCTATTACTTGGAGGAAAAACTCAAATCCTGGGGCTTTGCGGTTGGCTGCATCCATGGCAGCATGAAACCAGGTTCTCGTAATGAGCCCGGGACCAGGCTTCACTCAGAGCAGATGTTCAGAGAAGGGCAGATCCAGATCCTGCTCGCCACAGAAGCCGCTGGAGAAGGCATCAATCTCCAGGTCTGTAACATTATGTTCAATTACGATATCCCCTGGAATCCCAACCGTCTGGAGCAGAGGATGGGGCGTATCCACCGCTATGGGCAAAAAAAGGACTGTCTGATCTTCAACTTTGTGGCTGAAAATACCATTGAGGGCATGGTCTTGAAGAAACTTCTGGAGAAACTGCAAAACATCCGGGATGCATTGGATGATGATGCCGTATTCAATGTGGTAGGCGAGGTTATGCCTTCTGATCAGATTGAGCGCATATTAAGAGATTATTATGCAGGGAAGCTGGGAGATGCTGACCTGGAACTCAGGATTCTGCAAAACGTGGATGAAGACCGCTTCCGGGCAATCTGCCAGAATGCCTTGGAAGGACTGGCATCCAAGAAGCTGAATCTTAGCATGCTCATTGAGCGCAGAGCCCTCGCCCAGGAAAGAAGAGTAGTACCCGAGACCATCCACAGATTCATCAATGAAACTGCAAAAATTGCAAGTTTCACAATCAAGGATCATCCCAGCCTAGCACATAGCTTTGATCTTGGTAAAACTCCCGCGCATCTGAAGTCATACGAATCGGAGCCGGATTGGAAGTTACCAGCGCTGGCCAACCAATATCCCAGCTGCACTACAGACAGAACCACTTCAGAGAAACATAATCTGGAGTGGGTGACTCCCGGTCATCCTTTGTTTGAGGCACTCAGACGCTTTACAGAGAGTAAGGCAAGAAAGGAGCTTGGCAGCGGTGCCGCCTACTACTCACTGCAACATTCAGAGCCAGTAAGGTTGGATTTTTACCGGGCCAGAATAGTGGATGGCTTGGGCATCGTAATCCATGAGCGCCTTTTCGTGGTAGAAATTGCTGAGTATAAAGAGCCGATCTTGCGAGAACCCACCATAATCGGAGATTTTATAGCTGCAGAATCAGAGATTGAACTGCCAGCAGTTGCATTCTCTGAGGAAGCCCTCAATTGGCTAAATGATAATGCTTTCATGCCTTTCCTGAATGAAATCAAAACAGAACGGGAAGATGAGATAAAGCGGGTTGAGAAACACGTTGAGCTTTCCCTAACGGAGATCATCGGTAAAGCAGATCAGGAAATCGGTAAGCTGGAGGATGAGATAAAACTAGGGGTCGCCGGAGCCGAAGGTCGCTTGGCAATAGCTGAAAACCACCAGGCCAATATGATCGCCCGCCGGGAGAAAAGAAGAAAAGAGCTTCAACAACAGAAGTCACTCACCTTGCAGGGCGTTGAACGTATCACCAGTATTGTGGTGCTTCCTCACCCCGAAGCCCAGTCCGATTCCTTGAAGAATCTGAAGCCAAATTATGAAACTGAGGCAATTGCCATGAAAGTGGTTATGGAATATGAGGAATCCCAAGGCAGAAAGGTCTTTGACGTACACGAGAAAAACCTGGGTTACGATATCACCAGCCTTGACGTATCCTCTGGAGAACTGCGGCTTATTGAGGTCAAAGGGATAGGGGCTGAGTCAGGCACCATAATCCTAACCCCCAACGAAAGAAGAGTTGCGGAAGATAGACCCGACTGCTACTGGCTCTACGTGGTGACTCATTGCAATTCTGTACCACAACTTCAGCCACCAATACTAAATCCTGCTCAATATCAATGGAATGAAGTGAAGAAAGTGCAGCATTATACTATTAGTTTAGATAAACTGAAGATATGGGGGGTCTCATGGACTTGTTAATTGCTCTATTGTGCTGTCTGTTTGCGTGTGTAGCTGTCTGGTTTATAAGTAAATCAAGAGTCACTCGCCAATACTCCGCCAAAGTTGACGATCTAAACAAACTACTAAACGACAAAGCAATCTCTGAAGCTAAGCTCCAGACATCTTTAGAACAGGAGAAAAGCGAAAAAGAAAGATATCAGGGTAAATTTGAAGAAACTGATTCAAATCTCCAAGAAGCTCTCAAAGAAAAAGTCAGGTATGAAACTGAGATAGATCAGATAAAACTACAACTTCAAAGCGAAAAAGAGCTTCTGGGTGATGCCGAAAACAAGCTTAAAGACACTTTCAAGGCTCTGGCTGGCGATACACTTTCCAAAAGCACGGAGGATTTCCTCAAACTTGCTAAGCAGAGTTTTGATACAATACTATCAGACGCCAAAGGAGAGATGTCCAAAAAGGAAGAGGCCGTTAAAAAGCTTGTTGAACCTGTCTCAACAACCTTAGAGAAGCTTTTGAGTGAAGTTAATCAAATCGAGAAAAGCAGGATTAGGGCATACACGGAATTGGAAGGTCAGATTAAAACTCTTTCCAGCAATGAACAAGTACTTCTAAAAGAAACGCAAAACCTTGTCAATGCACTTAGAACACCTAGAATTACTGGCGCGTGGGGTCAGATGGTACTCAAGCGTGTTGTTGAATTAGCTGGATTGACAGAGCACGTGGATTATGATCAGGAAGTCTCAATAACGAATGAAGATGATAAGAGGCTGAGACCAGATATGATTGTGCACCTGCCAAATGCCAGAGAGGTTGTTGTGGATGCCAAAGCATCATTTAACAATTATCAGGATGCTGTAAATGCACAATCTAAGGAAGAGCGTAATTCATTCATGAAAATTCATGCTAAAAGCTTACGAAACCATGTAAGTGGCTTAGTTGGCAAGAACTATTGGAAGGAATTCAAATCCCTTGAGTTTGTGATTATGTTTATCCCAGGAGAATCTTTCTTATCCTCTGCCCTAGAATATGACCAGGAACTACTGGATTACGCGATGCAACAAAGGGTCATAATAGCCACTCCGACAACATTGTTGGCATTGCTAAAAGCAATATCTTATGGCTGGTCTCAGGAAAAACTAGCTCAAAACGCAGTTGAAATCAGTAACTTGGGGCGTCAGTTATATGAAAGGATTTGCACATTGGCAGAAAATTTCTCGAAAATCGGTGACGGGATAAAAAGAACGACTAATAGTTACAACGCTACAATTGGAACCCTAGAAGGTAATCTTCTTCCAGCAGCGAGACGCTTCAAAACTCTTGGAATAACAACGGTAAAAGAACTACAAGATATTCAGATTAGCGAAGGCGAGGTTAGAGAAATCACCAAGCCTGAATTGCTCGTCAATAAGGACAAAGATGATACCCAAGGAATGTAAACGACTCGCAGAAGTAGATTTTCCGATTGCCGCAGTGTCTAAGCACGCTGTCCGAGAGAAGTCGATCCATCATGGGCATCCCAGCACCCTGCATCTCTGGTGGGCAAGGCGTCCTTTGGCTTCCAGCCGAGCGATGCTGATGGCTCTGCTATTACCCGACCCTTGTGATCCCTACTGCCCCGGTGACTTCAAAGAAAAAGCCAGAGAGCTGCTTCCTTCCTTGTGCGGAAGCATAGGCGATGCAGATTATGATCTGCAACGTAAATTATTGCATTTCATAGCTGATTTTGCCAATTGGGATAACGCTCACAAGAAAAATTACCTGGAACTGAGCAGGGCTCTGATAAAAGCCGCCCATCCGGAAGAAACACCTTTGGTTGTTGATCCCTTTGCCGGAGGAGGCAGCATACCTTTGGAAGCGCTACGAATCGGCTGCGATGCTTTTGCAAGTGACTTGAATCCGGTTGCCTGCCTGATCTTGAAAGTAATGCTGGAAGACATCCCCAAAAGCGGGCCGGAGTTGATAGATGAACTGAAGGCCGCTGGAGACAGAATCATCAAACAGGCAAAAGCAGAGCTTAAGCATTACTATCCCGATGATCCTGACGGCTCAAAACCGGTTGCCTATATCTGGGCAAGAACCGTTCGCTGCGAATCTCCCGACTGCGGTGCGGAAATCCCGCTAATGCGTAGTTTCTGGCTATGCAATAAGGCAAAAAAGAAGATAGCCTTGATGCCAATTTTCAACAGAATGGATGGAGATGCCCCATCCGTTGATTTTGAGATCTTTGAGCCAAAAAAGGAAAGCGAAGTACATGGACCTACAGTGGCACGCGCCAAAGCTACTTGCCTTTGCTGCGGATCGGTTCTTCCTCCAGATCGGGTTAGATCTCAGTTGGCAAGTCAGAATGGTGGTGCCGATGTGATCTTTGATCAAAATGGCAAAAGGATAGGTGGAGCAAGGATGCTTGCCGTAGTTCTAATCAAGGAGAAGTCCCCGGGACGTAAATATCGTTTGACGTCTGATGCTGATTATCTTCCTTTCTTAGCCGCTTCGCAAGATGTAGCACGAATACTGGCAGAATGGGAGTCAAAAGGTAAACAAGGTTTATGTCCTTTCCCAGACGAGCCAACACCAGCAGGTGGCGGTTCTGGTGCTGGCAGAGCATTCTCTGTGCAAAAGTATGGTATATATAAACTTCGTGATCTCTTCACTTTGAGACAATTGATCGCTATACATAGTTTGGCTTCAATCATAAACTTATCCTCATCTGTTATCCAAGGTATGTTCTTAGGCAAGCTACTAAGGCACATGAATACCCTCTCAAAGTGGCATAGGGGTAGTGAAACAATAGCTGGAGCTTTCGGCTTAAATGCTATGTCAACCTCTTGGGACTTTCCAGAGATGGAACCTTTCTGTGACTTTGCTGGATCACTTGTTGATTCAATAAATGAAGTAATATCTGCAGTAGAATCTATAGCTAAAGCATTGACTAATAATGGCAATGTTGCTATTTGTGACGCTGCTAATCATCCCCTTTCAGATGATTCTGTATCTTGTTTTTTTACTGATCCACCCTACTACGACGCAATCCCGTATTCAGATTTATCAGATTTCTTCCTTGTCTGGCAAAAAAGAATAGTTGGTAAAGGAAAGTGGACACTCGATCCCTATGATAGCAACAACAACTTGTCAAACAAAGATCATGAGATTGTACAGGATGACACCCGGTTTTTAGATGGCGTAATTAAGGACAAGTTTTTCTTTGAATCCCAGATGAAAAAAGTCTTTCAAGAGGGTAGCAGGATACTAGAAGATAATGGAATAGCTTCTGTTGTTTTCGCTCATAAGACTACTGAGGGTTGGGAGGCACTACTTAGTGGTATAATTGAAGGGGGATTCACTATTACATCCTCTTGGCCGATATCCACAGAAAGGACAGCCAGGCTAAGAGCCCGTGAATCTGCTGCGCTTGCAACAAGCATCCATCTTGTATGCCGTCCTCGACCAGAGAATGCGGGAATCGGAGATTGGTCTCATGTTTTGCAAGAGCTCCCTCAAAAAGTAGGTAAATGGATTGACCGCTTAGAAGCTGAGGGAGTGCGAGGGGCAGATCTGGTCTTTTCCTGCATAGGGCCTGCTCTGGAGATCTACAGCCGTTACCGCAAGGTGGAAACCGCTGAAGGCATAGAGATAAGCATAGGAACCTATCTGGAGAAGGTATGGGAAGTAGTAGGCAGGATAGCTCTGGAGCAAGTGCTGGGATCGGCAGAATCTCTTGCCAGAAACGGCGCTTCTGGAGCATTGGAAGAGGATGCCCGGCTAACGGCTCTTTTCCTCTGGACTCTTCAATCCACCGATACATCATCAACAGCTTCAAACGAAGAGGTGGATGACGAATCAGAAGATGATGAGGACGCTCCCAAGAAAGGGAAAGCCAAAGCAGGGTTTTCTCTGGTCTATGATGTTGCCAGGCGTTTTGCGCAACCCCTGGGGATAGACTTAAGTAAATGGGATAAACGCATCATTGACATCGATAAAGGCAGTGTGCGGCTAATCCCTGTATGGGAAAGGGCAGATACGCTGTTTGGCAGTGATAAGGTTTCGCGGGTCGATGCAACGTTTGACGTCAAAGAACAGCTTGAAATCTTTGAAGAATATGCTTCGAAGCCACTGCCTAAGATCAAGGGCAAAAAAGTGAAGCTATCCGGATCTGAAGAAACTCAACCGATCATGGTCACTACTCTGGACAAGGTACATGCGGCCATGCTCTTGCAAGATAATGGACAGACCAATGCTCTCAGAGCTTTAATTAAAAGCGAGATGGATCGTGGCCAGGACTTTCTGCGCCTGGCGAATTCACTTTCTGCCCTATATCCCAAAGGCAGTGATGAAAAGAGATTGGTGGATGCGATGCTCTTAAGTGTGCGGAGTGTGACCAAGTAATATGCTGATAATCAAATCACTATCTTGCTTTTCGCTCATTAACATTTATAATGTTAGTGATGCAAAAACATGTTAATGAGAGGATACCATGAATGATTTGACACTAAAGACCAAAAGATATCTGGAAGAAACCCTGGATGTGAGAGCGGAGATTCGCTCAATTGATCTATCTGCACAACTACCTTACTTCTACTCGGAACATTATCGATTTTACGATCTTGATTTAAACGGGGTAAGCTACCTATTATGCGAGGGGAGGGATATCCTTGTGGCTAAGCAGGTACGCACTCAGTTAACTGAGTTGGAAAGTCGGATAGGCAGACAATCAATTTACTTGAATACTGAAATCAACGCCAATCTCAGACGTTCGCTGGTCGAGAATCGGGTGTCGTTCATTGTCCCCAATAATCAGATCTACCTCCCCAAACTTGGGATTGTGTTCAATGAGCGTTATCGTAAAAACTTCAAGGCCACAGATCGCCTTAGCCCTGCCGCTCAAGTGATTCTGTTGCGAGCTATACAAAATCATGAGTATGGCATGGTCACTGCTTCAGAATACGCAAAGAGGCTCATATACACAGTTGTGAGCATCTCAAGGGCATTCGCTGAACTGCGGGAGTATGGAATAGTTTCCAGGGAAGAGAATTGGAAGGAAAAGCCTTTTATGTGGCTTTTCAAAGGTAGAGAATTGTGGGATAAAGCCCTTCCATTCTTGATCAATCCTGTGCGTAGATCTATGTGGATTATGGATAATGGTCGATTACCTTACTGCTTGGCAGGGATATCAGCTCTTTCCAGATATAGCATGATCAATGAAGATGATTTCAATACGTATGCTACTATTAGTAGTATCGCAAAGAACAACTTGGACATAGTAGAGATAAATCAAGATAGTCGACCAGCTGATAATGTTACTAAGATGCAAATCTGGAAATACAACCCTAAACTAATCTCAAGCGAAGACTGTGTTGATCGACTATCATTGTATCTGAGCATGAGAGACAGCAAAGATGAAAGAATTCAGATATCTTTGGATGAGATGATGGCTGGTATAAGATGGTAAGAGGGCTGGCAACATTTAAGAACCATTTTGCTGAATATTGTGATCAATACGTTCTGATCGGCGGAGCAGCCAGCGCAGAGCTGATGGAGCAGTCCGGTCTTCCTTTTAGAGGAACTCGAGACTTGGATGTCGTCCTGATTGTTGAGGCAATGACAAATGAATTTGTGCAGGCTTTTTGGGACTTTATCGAGAATGGCAGGTATGATGTTAGGTCTCACAGTCAAAGTGAGAGAAAGTATTATCGTTTCGAGAACCCTGAAGACGAAATCTATCCAGCGTGCATTGAATTGTTTTCCAGGATTCCTGATAACATCAGATTTGAAGGTCAAGGGCGTTTTACGCCAATACCTTTGGAAGATGATCTTTCCTCTCTCTCTGCCATACTGCTTGATGATAACTATTATCCTTTGATTTTGAATGGAAGAGATGATTTAGATGGATTGTCTTGCCTAAAGGTAGAGTACATCATTATTCTCAAAGCCAAGGCATGGTTGGATTTGCATCAACGGAAAGCAGACTCGAGAAAAGTCAACAGACAGAAAAACGATGTTATCCGCCTATTTCCCCTGCTCAATCCTAGCATGAGGATTGATATTCCGGAAGCGATCCAAGACGACCTTAAAGAGTATTTGAAAGCTATAGCAGAAGATAAAACCATAAACTTGAAAGACCTGGGAATCAGCCAATTCGGTATCACAGAAATTGTCAAAAGTATGGAACAAATATATGGTCTTTCTAACTAATTTATTGATATATGGAGATAAATAAATGGAACCCTGGCATAAACTTGTAACACCACGAAAAGAAGTCCGAGAAGGCAGATCATTCAATCCGGATGAATTTGCCATACATTTGGAGCAGATTGTAAACGGCACTGCTCCGGAAGACTACAAGAACCCTGAGCCGTTCTTTGCCCGCACTTGCTTCACAAGTGCACTAAAAGAACATTGCGCCATGACCCTCAGAAGACTAGCAGGAGAAACTGTCAATACTGCTCCGGTTATGACTCTGATAACCCAGTTTGGGGGTGGAAAAACCCATACCCTTGCCACTCTCTATCATTTGGCGAATAGCGGTGATGCTGCCAGAGCATTTGCAGGGGTACAGGATTTTTGTAACTGGACCGGCTTATCCGGAATCCCTAAGGCAAAAGTAGCCGTATTTGTGGGGAATGCCTGGGACCCTACTCCCGGTAGGGAAACACCCTGGATCGATATAGCCTATCAGATTGCTGGTCAGGAGGGGGTAAATGAGCTGGGGTTGAATTCCATCAACGTGCCACCTGGTACCGAGACCTTGAATAGGGTATTTGCTGCTGCCAAAGCCCCTGTTCTCATCCTCTTTGACGAGGTGCTGAACTTCATGAACCGTCACAGAAATATGTGTGATCAATTTCATGCCTTTATCCAAAACCTTACCGTGGCAGCAACCGGGGCCTCGAACTGCGCTGTGATGATCAGTTTACCGCGCAGCCAGGTGGAGATGACGGACTGGGATATAGCCTGGCAGGATAAGATCACCAAGGTTGTAAAGCGTGTGGCCAAAGATTTGATCGCCAATTATGAATCAGAGATCAGCGAAGTAGTTAGAAAGCGCCTCTTTGACGATATCGGTGACTCCAAAAAGATCAAGAATATCTGCAAAGAATATGCCCAATGGGCCTTTGAACGCAGGGCTCAGCTTCCCCCGGAGTGGATGTCTGTTGATAGATCAACCACAGAAGCTTCGGCTATCGAGATGCTGCAAAAGAAATTTGAACAATGCTATCCCTTTCACCCAGCTACCCTGTCGGTCTTCCAGAAGAAGTGGCAAGCGCTCACTCAGTTCCAACAAACACGTGGGACTCTGGCTATGCTCGCTCAGTGGATTTCTTATGCTTATAGAACAGGTTATACCGAAGCAAGAAGAGAAACCCTGATAACACTGGGTTCAGCTCCTCTCGAGGCTACTGAGTTCAGAGGTGTGGTTTTAGGTCAACTAGGGGAAATGAGGCTTCAAGCTGCCATTGATGCTGATCTTGCTGGCAAGCAGTCCCATGCGAATGCTCTGGATGCTGATGCCAAAGATGATCTGAAATATATCCATCGCAAGGTTGGCACAGCTATCTTTTTTGAGTCCTCGGGGGGGCAAAGTGATAAAACAGCTCATCTTCCTGAACTTAGATTCGCCTTGGGGGGACCAGGCTTGGATACCACAACGATTGATAATGCAGCCTTTGCTCTTGAAGACAAGGCCTACTTCATCCGCAGGGTTGGCTCTGATGGCTATAAAATTGGGTTTCAACCCACTCTCAAAAAAGTGGTAAATGACCGCAGAGCATCCATCGATTATGAAAGCCAGGTAAAGCCTTTACTCAAAGAAACCATTCAGACAGAATTCAAAAAGAACAGCCAACTACCTATATCGTTTTTCCCTGCTGATAGCAGTTCTATTCAAGATACTACTAAGCTGACGATTGTAGTAGCCGAACCCGATAAAGAATGGATGGACAGTGAGGGATTCAAATCTGATGTATCTCAATTGATCAAAGCCAGAGGATCTTCACCCAGGTTGTATCCAGCAGCTTTGATTTGGTGCTTTAAAAAGCCGGGGCGAGAGTTGAGGGATAAGGCTGAGGTTCTGCTAGCTTGGAAACAAGTAAACAAAGAATACGCTGACGGCCTGCTCGGAAGCGATATGAGCAGCAGCGATATCGCAGAGCTGAGATCAAAACTGCTCGATTCGGAAAATGCGGTTAAAGATGAGATATGGGCATCATACCGGTATATCGCTCTATATACCAAAAATCAGGAAAATCACAATCTTCACGTAATTGACCTAGGCCAGGGGCACTCCAGTGCCAGCATCTCGCTAAGCGATAGGATCATTACTGCACTTAAATCTCAAGCACTCTTGAATGAATCTGTGGGAATTGGTTACCTGGAGCGATACTGGCCACAGGCTTTCATCGATAAAGGCGCATGGCCTCTGAAGAGCCTAAGACAATGCTTTCTGGACGGCTCACTTACTCGTCTGGCTGATCCCGATGCAGTATTGAAAAGCAAGATTCACGACTTTGTGTATAAAGGTGATGCGGGACTTATCTCATCATCCAGTGCCATTGGCTCAGGTTATCACCTCTGGTTCAAGGAAGACATTGATCCTTCAGAGATCATGTTTGTTTCAGAAGTGAGTCTGGTGATGGCAAAACAGGTGGATCTATACAAACCCAAAGATGTGCATGGTCCTCAACCTGATCCTGAAGGAGGAGTGACGCCTCCAGAGCCAGAGGGTGATGGTCAAGGGACAGGTACTAACTCCGGTACTGGTTCCACATCAGGTCAGGGTCAAAATGGTCCTCAACCTGAGCTGCCACGCCTCGAAACAATAAAACTGAGCGGAGAACTACCGTATGAGCTTTGGAACAAGTTCTCCAGATCCGTTCTCACTAAGCTCAACGCTAGTAGCAATGGTCTGTCCATCAGGATAGATATCAAAGCTGAGACCGAATCCAACCGCTCTGAGAGTATTAAAAGAGAGCTTTCTAGCGGGATACAAGAGGTGAAACTGGATGATAAGATTAAGATTATATGAGTCCTTCACAAGGACGAGGCTTTATTGTTTTGATACAATATATGAAGTGTCCTATCTGCATACTAACATAAAATCGAGGAGAAAATGAAGAATAAAACAACATCTCTTAAGAGCATCGTTAAGTATCTAAACAACAAAGATGAGGATGGTGGGTTCTGGTTACCCAATATCCAGAGAGCATTTGTATGGAAAGAAGAACAGATATGCAAGCTGTACGATTCAATAATGCGTGAATACCCAATTAGTTCTCTTCTAGTATGGAAGACGGTATCCCCAATATCTACACGGAAATTTATCGATAACTATAAGATTAAATATGAAAATGAATTGAGTGGTTTCATTAATCAGACAGATGAGAAGAAGAAAAACTTGGTTCTTGATGGGCAACAGAGGCTACAGAGCCTTTATATAGGGTTAATGGGGTCATATGAGGGCAAAGAATTATACTTCGACACAACCAGTAATCACGATGATATCAAGGAAGAAATCAGATATAGGTTTGCTTTTTTGGAACAATCGAAGGTGACATTTCCGTGGGTTAAGGTTAAGGACATTGTATATGGACCGAAGAACTGGAACTTGGCATTCAAAAATGTGGTTGCAGGATACAAAAATGACTGGAATCCAACATACGAGGAAATCGTAAAAAACAACATTGCCTCAATTGTCCAGATATTTACCTCAGATGAGGGGATCTCATATCAGGAAATTGACAGCACCGAAAATGATGGATTATATACTGATAATGACATAGTTGAGATTTTTATCCGAGCTAACTCCGGAGGTACTCTATTAGGTAAATCGGATTTGTTATTTGCCTTGCTAGCTGCCAATTGGGATAAAGCTATAACTGCCATAGAAGACCTCTTAGACGATTTAAACCGTAATGGCTTTGATTTTACTAGAGACTTTGTTTTGAAAACATGCCTGACTCTTCTAGACAAATATGCTCGTTATGATGTTGATAAGTTTAGAGACCAGTCTGTGCTGCAAGGTATTGAAGAAAACTGGGATAGAATTTCTAATTCAATCAAAGCTGTATGTGATTATCTCCGCAACCGGACATTTATCAGGACCGATAAAGCTCTTCCTTCGTACTTGATATTGATCCCCATTATTTATGGAGTGTACAAATATAAAGTTGATATAAATCAGGTTCCAAAACTTAACGAGTACTTAATCCGAGTATCACTGGTAGGTGCTTATGGCTCTCGTCCAGACCAACTTATAGATGCCAGTGTAAAGGCAATTCAGAACAAGAAGGATATTGTAGTCGAGGAACTTTACGAAGTTATCAGGCAACAGCAACGACCGCTTGAGATTACTGGAGAGAAACTTATGCAAATCAGTTACGGCTCCAAAAACATCCACTTACTCTTCAATCTCTGGTATGAATCATTCGAGTATACCCCCGTCTTTTACAACAATGTTCCACAAACAGACCACATTTTTCCACGAAGCATATTAGAAAAGGTGAAAATACTCAATCCTGAGACAAACAGAAAAGTCATGAAGTACACAGAATCACAAAGAAATCAATTAGCAAATTGCATGTTATTGACTAGAAAAGAGAATGGTGCTAGTGAAAAATGGGATACCCCACCAGAGGAATGGTTCAAGGATAAAACTAATGATTATCTTGATTTACATTTAATCCCTCGAGATCCTGCCTTGTGGACACTGGATAATTACGACCGCTTCATTGAAGAGAGGAAGAAGCTAATACTGGATAAATTTAGGTATTTGATATCTCAGGATACGACAATTTAGCCTTATAGTAAATCTGGTCTTGAGACACTTGCAGAAGTCATGTCACAATTTGCAATTTTCGGTGATCGGATTTGCAGAAATCCTGTCAAAAACTACTCAAAAGGGTCTTGTTAAGGATGTCCTACGATGCATAAGGATGAGACAGTTTGCAGATTTGCCTGCACAATTTGCAGTTTTCGTTGTCACTTTATAATCGGCCCACGGTAAACATGTCAAGAGCCTTGTTTTCAGATTAATGAATTGAAAAACTTGACAATCTGATGCTCCTATGCTGTAGTGCTATTAAGTTGCCATTGCCGTACAGTGAGGTTGTATACATGCTAAAGCCAGATTCCAGAGTATTCAGACACGAGTCCTTCGATTCCAGAAAGGGGAAGTACATCCTGTATTGGATGCAGCAGGCTCAACGACTCTCCTACAACCCTGCTTTGAACTACACCATTGATCTGGCAAACGCTACTGGCTTGCCACTCCTGATAGCTTTCGTACTGAGTGACAGGATCCCTGATGCCAATGCCAGACATTACCACTTTATGCTGAGTGGTTTGGCAGAAACAGCAGTGACTGCTCAAAGGCTGGGGATCGAGTTTTCTGTCTATGCAGGAGAACCAGTAGAGATTATCTTCGGCTTGTCACAACAGGCTGCCCATGTGGTGATGGATCATGGCTATCTGCAGTTTCAAAGAACATGGCGAGACAGGCTCCAGGCTCTGCTCTCCGAAACAGCTATCCCCTATACTGAAATCGATACAGAAGCTGTAGTCCCTGTTCATCTTGCCTCGCTCAAAGAAGAGTATTCCGCGGCAACTCTCAGACGCAAACTCTGCCCTCTCCTTGCTTCATATCTGGAGGCAGGATCAAGACCTGATTACCACATTCATACAGCAGGCAATGCTCCGCAACACCCAGGCAGGTTCACGGGAAATTGGCATAACTTTGATGAATTGTGGACATGGGCTGCCAGGATGATCAGGCTGGATACCAGCGTTGCCCCCGTTTTTAAAACCTATGGTGGTGCATCTACTGCCCTGGCACTTCTGAAGGATTTTATTCACACCAAACTACCAAAATATGCAGACTTACGTAATCATCCTGAGCATGATTATCAAAGCGGATTAAGCCCCTACTTGCACTTTGGGCAAGTCTCACCTGTGGAAATAATTCAGCAAGTCCTATCCCATACCGACATTGATCCCAGCCATCTGGGCAGCCTGATCATGAACAAGGCACATTATCAAGGTATCTCTGCCCATGTAGCAGCCTTTGCGGAAGAACTGATTATTCGCCGTGAACTCAGCATGAACTTCTGTCACTACAATCCTGATTATGACTCCTACAATGCTCTGCCCTTATGGGCTCGAACCAGCCTCGCTGAGCACAGATCTGATCCCCGCACCAGAATTTATTCACTTGACAAACTTGAGAAGGCTGAAACCGATGATGCATACTGGAATGCTGCCCAAATTGAGATGGTAAATTCAGGAAAGATGCACAACTACATGCGAATGTACTGGGGAAAAAGGATCATCGCCTGGAGTGCATCACCTGAAGAGGCCTTTTACATGGCCTTGTATTTGAACAACAAGTATCATCTCGATGGACGTGATGCCAATGCCTATGCCGGAGTGGCATGGTGCTTTGGCAAACACGACCGGCCCTGGGCACAAAGACCCGTTTATGGTAAGCTAAGATACATGAACGCCAATGGCCTCAAGCGGAAGTTTAACATGGAGTTTTACCTTAATAAAGTGGCTTACAAGGAGTTTTGATGAAGCGTATCCTGCTAGTAGTATTGATATTAGTTTCTTTACGGATCTGGGCGCAGGATTCTTTGAGAACGGTAATCATAGGTGGAGATTACAATTATCCACCTTATGAATTCATCAATGATTCAGGTGAACCGGATGGTTACAATGTAGAACTTAGTAGAGCCATAGCTGCCGAAATAGGTATAAAGCCAATATTCAAACTGGGTAAGTGGGCGCAGGTACGAGCCTGGATGGATGATGGAGTGATAGATATGATTCAGGGCATGGCGTTTTCATTGGAGCGGGCTCAAATCATGCATTTCTCCAATGCCCATACCCTTACCTGGCGAGCCATCTTTGTGCGTAAAGGCTCTAAGATCAAGAATGAGCAAGATTTGAAGTCTGCTTCGATTGTGATTCAGCAGGGTGATATTGCAGGAGATTATCTGCGCCAGATCGACTTCGATGGTCTGGTATATGAAGTGCCTACCCAGGAAGATGCCCTCAAGCTCTTGAATCAGGGAGATTTCGATGCTGCTATAGTGAATTACATGATGGGGATGTACATTGTAAATACTGCTCAACTTTCACACCTCACTGTCTTACCTCAGCGCATTCATCAAAGAGAGTATTGCTATGTATCGCATGACCTGGAACTGATTGAAGAGGTCAATACTGCCTTGCTCAAACTTAGTTCAACGGGTGTTTTGATCCAGATCCAGGACAAGTGGTTCGGTACACTCGAGCTAAAACCACTAGAAACATTTCGTCCCAGTAGGGGATTCTACCTGATCACAATACCACTGCTTATCCTGCTATTTATCAATACTGGAGTATTGTGGCGGATGATCGTAAGACTCCGCAGAAAGAGCGCAGAACTCAAAGAGCAATTGGATAAAACTGAGGCCGCTGAGAACGAGTTGCGCCACGAATATGAAAGCTTTGTACAAGGCCCAGTGATTGTCTATAAAATTGCTGACAACCTTAGATTGCTTAGAGTCTCTGAAAACATCTCAGAATGGGGTTATAGTGCTGAGGAATTGTGTCAGGAAGGAATGGACTTCTTTGAGCTAATCTATTCTGAAGATAGAGAAAGAATCAGACAACAGACGATAGAACAGCAAGAGCACGCCATTACTTTTCTGCATTACAGAGTCCTCACGAAAAACGGAGAGCTGAGATGGGTCTTTGATTATAGCCGTCTTCTTCCCAGCTATGATGGGAAGAATCACTATCTATATGGCTATATAATTGACGTATCTGATCAGAAACGGATGGAAGCCCAGCTCCTTGAAGCTAAGGAAAGGGCTGAGGCTGCTAATATCGCCAAAGGGCATTTTCTGGCCAATATGAGCCATGAAATCCGTACTCCACTGAATGGGATCATGGGGTTCTTACAAGTCCTGATGCAAATGGAAGCTACAGAACAGCAGAGGGAATTCTATGAGATCATGCTCACTTCCAGCCGCAACCTGATGAAGATCATCAATGACATTCTGGATTTTTCCAAGATCGAATCCGGCAAGATGGATCTCATCATCAGCAATTTCAACCCTCGCTATCTGCTCGAAGACATCGTAAAAAACTTCCGTCTCCAATCCCAAAAGCCCGATCTGGAAATACGCACCAAGATTCCTGACAGCATCCCCAACGTCCTGATGGGAGATCAATTACGCTTGAAGCAGATTCTGCTGAATCTGATCCAGAATGCCGTGAAATTCACTGAGTCCGGGTTTGTGGAAATCGGCGTGGATATCTACACTATATCCGATAAAGACGTGAGGTTGATCTTCAGCGTGATGGATACAGGCATAGGGATTGATCCCAAGAAACAGAATGATATTTTTGACAATTTCAACCAGGCGGATAGCCTGATCACCTCGCGTTATGGAGGCACCGGACTGGGGCTCTCCATCGTGAAACGCCTGGTGGAACTGATGCACGGATTTGTGTGGGTAGAGAGTGAAAAAGGCAAAGGCAGTTGTTTCTACTTCATTCTGCCCTTCTCGCTTTACAACGAGCATCCTGAAGCTTTGCCCGAGGACGTACATCCTGAGATCAAGATGGGTAAGCTGCCCAAAACTCATATCCTGTTGGTGGAAGATGAAACGATCAACCAATTGGTTACCAGGCATCAACTGGAAAGCTGGGAACTCCAGGTCAGCATCGCAGCAAATGGCGCTGAAGCCATTCAAATGTACAAACAGCACCAGTACAGCCTCATCCTGATGGATATCCAGATGCCGGTCATGGATGGCATTACCGCCACGCGAAAAATTCGAGTTCTGGAATCCGGCACGGGCAAGCATATCCCCATTATTGCCTTTACTGCAGCAGTTCTGATGGGAGACCGGGAGCGGTTCCTGGCTGCTGGCATGGACGATTATATCGCAAAACCTATAGATATGCAAAACCTCTATGAGATCATCCAAAAACACACTACTCTGGGAGAAAAGAAATGAAAAAAGCATTACTGATGCTGGTGGTCGGGCTGGCTGCCTGTACTTTGATGGGCAAAGACCAGGTTGTAAAAAGAGATCGTACTTACCTCCGCAAGGGCGCGGGCTCATACTTTGAAGTATTGAAACAAGTACCCACGAAGAGCAAAGTGGACGTACAAAGACAAGACAACCAGTGGCTGGAAGTACTATATCTGGCACAAAAAGGCTTCATTCCAGTTTCTGCACTGGAAGAGCCCGTAAAACGCAACGACATGTTTGCCAATATGCCTGCTCCCAAAGCATCTGTTACAACCCATGGTGTCTCTGCCGGAGTTAAAGGCTTCAGCGACAAATTCAGTGGCGATTTCAAAGGCAATCCTGCTTTTGCCGATTACGCCCTTGCTTATCAGCTAAATCTGAATGGGTACGATGCCTTTGTAAAGGAAACATACAAGAAGAACAAACTCTCCTCGTTTCACAAAGCATACCCCCTTCCCAAGCGTGTGATTCAGGACTATTATACAGAAGCGGCTGAGGGCTTTGGTTTGGCCCTGGCTGGGATTATTGCCAACCAAGGTCTGTATGAAAACAAGAAACTCACAGAGTATGTGAACTACGTTGGTACACTGGTAGCCGCAAATTCTGACGTACCTGATATCCAATTCCGGTTTTTTATCCTGGATATCTCCCAACCCAATGGCTATGCCTGCCCAGGTGGCTATGTTTTCATCACCAAAGGCATGCTCCAGCTCATCGAGAACGAAGCTGAACTGGCCTTTGTCCTGGCTCATGAGATAGCCCACATTTCCCGGTTCCATGGCATCATCGAGACCAAGCGCATGGAACATCACATCGGGGCCGAAGATATGTTTGCGGAGCTCGATGCCGAAGTGTCGTTCTCTGCGAAAAACAAAGCAGTGGAAGCCGAACTGGAAGCTGATATCCGGGAGATCCTGGACATCCTGATTCAAGGCAGGCTGGACGAGTATGAAGAAGAAGCCGACATTCTGGGGATGCTGTTTACCGCTCGCAGCGGATATGACCCCACCGTGGCCCCAAAACTGATCACGAGACTATTGAATACCCGCTATGAATCAAACAACCAGCACTACCGCAAGGATAGCATCCGCCTGCGTTCAGGATGGATTGGCAAGGAAAGCGGCAAGTATCAGAAAACCAAGCAGGGCTTTTTCCAAAACGAAAGCAGATACCTGCAACACAAAAGCTTACTGGATCGTTCCTGATGCTCAAAAAAGCAAGATTGATCCTGATCGCAGGTGGCACCTGTTCGGGGAAAACCACCATCGCCAAAGCTATTGGCCGCCGTCTCGAAGACCTCAAGACCGTGATCGTCTCGCATGACAACTACTACAAAGACCTCTCTCATCTGAGCCACACTGATGCCAGCAAAGTGAACTTTGACCATCCCGATGCCATAGACACTACCTATCTGATGCAGGATATTCATCTGATGCTGGAAGGTCAGGCCGTCACGGTACCCGAATACAGCTTTGTGACTCACACCCGGGGTGAAGGCAATCTCTGCATTGCCGATGCCGACGTGATCATCCTGGAAGGGATTTTTGCCCTATACTATCATGATCTTCTGGAGCTTTCAGACCTGAAGATATTTGTGGATACCGATGCTGACTTACGGCTGGCCCGCAGAATTGGCCGCGATATCATCGAAAGGGGCAGAGCTGTGGAAGGGGTGCTGGATCAGTATTTACAAACCGTGAAACCATCTCACAATGCCTTCATCGAGCCCACCAAGAAAAACGCTGATGTGATCATCCCCGGAGACAAGGAATTTGATAAAGTGCTGTATATGCTGAATGGCTATCTTCTCTATGAATTGGTGAGTAAGACCAGGAAGGGTTGATCCTCCGAGTGCGGAGCACGCCAGGGCTAAGCCGACTTCGCGGCTGCCGTCCTTCGGACATATTTCACTTGCCTTTACCTCGTCTTCACCTCGAGATCACCTCGAGTACTCGAGATGATCTCGAGATCATCCTGAGGTAAATTCAATATAGGCAAGCCAATAGAGAGTTCAGTTAACAGAAGAAAAAACAAAGCGGCATGAACTCCCCCTAGAGGGAATTCATGCCGCTGATTTATGATGAAGATTATTTCATCAGGATCATGCGTTTGGTTTCCTGGTATTTTCCTGTTTCCAAGCGGTACAGGTAAATCCCTGAGGGTACGGAGCGCTTGCTGTCATCGCGGCCATCCCAAACGATCCGGTGGGTACCGGAAGTCAGATCACCATCCAACAGGCGGTTCACCAATTGGCCTTTGAGGTTGTATATACTCAATCTGGCTTTACCCGGATTGGCCATACTGAAGCTGATGCTGGTGCTGGGATTGAAGGGATTGGGATAGTTGCCGTTCAATCTGGTTACGATCACCTGGTTTTGCGGATCTTCGTTGGCAACGCCGGCAAAGGAGAATTCGATTGCGGGATTAGGCAAGCTGGTGCCGGGCTCATACATAGTCTGAACGTAGTATCTGTAGGTTCCGGGATTGATCAATTGGCATGTGTACTGGGGCTGAGCCACCTGATCTACCATTTCAAACAAACCGGCTCCATATCTGCGATAGATTTCGTATCCCAGGATTGGATATTCAGTATCCACAGGAGCTTGCCAGGTCAAGTTCAGGGTTCCTGTATTCAGGCTGTAGCTAATCGTTCCGCCAGGATTCAGATAGGGCAGGTAAAAATCCAGCTCTGCAGCAGGATCGGCCATGCTCAGCAGGATTTCCAACGCCGCCGGAGTAGCATATCCAGGACTGGAAACCCCTACGGTTCCTGTGCCCATAGGCATAAACATTTCGTAATACCCCTGGTTATCAGGACGGGCAAGCGTATTGCCTTGATCCCGAACCAGAACATTTGAATATGCAATTCCGGGATTACCGGATGATATCAATCCACTCACCTTGCCAGCATATTCCAGATAGCCAGTGGTGCGAACGTCATCGATGAACCAGCCCTCGCCATGGATATTGTTGTCCGATGCGAAGGTAAAGCGGAACATTACTGTTTGGTTTGCATAGCTGCTGAGCGGGAACCGGGCAAGCTGCCAGCCATTGCTGTTTCCGGAGTAACCTGCCCCCACCAGCGGGGTAAGGTAACTATCCGTGTAACCACCTTCAGGGTTCAGCAGTGTCCAGGTACTGCCGTTGTTTGTGGAGATCTTTACATTGCCTCCATCATAGGTAGCTTCGGTGGAGTATTTGTGCCAGAATTCCAGCATGAAGTTGCTGCCAATATAGACGTCTGGAGTAGTCAAAGTGTAGGTGGCGGCTCCAGGATATTGGGTATTGAGCCGGGTTCCCCAGACCTTTGTCCCGCTGTGGGCTCCGGCAAAAGTGGACACTCCCCATTCCCAGCCATTGGAAACTGGACTGGCAGTGAAATTGCCATTGGTCTCTTCAAAATCCTCATTCATCCCTATGGTGCCGAGGCTGATGATGAGCTGCTCATTTACAGGGTTGATCAATTCACCCAGATAGGTGACCAGGAAGGTGATGTTGTTGCCCATGGGGGCAGTATCAGAGATTTGCACATCGTATATCGCCTGGCATACGGACATGGCAGGTATGTTTGAAAATAGTACTTCACTGTTTGTGATAGTCACATACTCAGACAAGCAAGTGAGATTGGAAGTAATGTATTTTGCATCAATGGGAGAGGTATTCTGGTAGTTCACCACGATTTTTACGTTTTCACCAGGCTCTACCAGGCCATTACCATTTCCACTGATGTCATTCATGTAGTAGTCTCTGATGTTCAGGCTGGGTTTTTTCACTGTGAGAGAGACTGGATAGTTCCATTGATTGTCATTGGTTTGGATCAGGATGTTGAAGTTCAGTGTGGTATTGTCCGGGCAATCCCAATTTACTCTTACAGTAATGGGGACGCTATTCACTTCTCCATTGTCACCAGGGATATTTGGGTAAGTGCTGGTGCCATTCATGAGCTGGGCATGAGGGCTGTTCAAGCTGGCAGTAACGGTTACGTTCTCAGCCGTATTGATACCCTGATTGATCAGCCTGATCCCGATCTCGACAATCTCTCCAGGTTCCAGAGTGCCATTGCCATTGGGATCGGTCACCATCAAATCCTGTATAATCAGATGTGGGTACTCGTGCAGGACAGGAACCGTGGTGATCATCAAAGCCTTCAGGGATGAAAGTGGAGCTGCCGCGGCAGGATACTGGTTGTTGTATGTGTATTCCAGACCTCGGGTATTGGTATGGTCTTTGATGCCGATTGTGCAATAGTTCCCATGCACCGGGGAGTAACCGCCACCACCTACGTCCACATTGTTGAAATCTTTGTATTGAATCTTGATCTTGCCATCACCCAGGCTGGTGGGATGATAGACTGGATCGTAGAAGATCACCTGGAAAGTCTCCAGGGAAGTGCGGTTGTAGCCATTACGCATCTTGTAATACTCGATGATAAACCAGTGATTGGCAGCATCGTAATATTTGTAGATGCCTGAATCGCTTAGCAGAATCAGATCATCCCAGAAGGGAGCAATCATGGGTGATGGACCTGTGCCAGCGGGTAATCTGCCATTGCGGAATTCACCATTGGTGGTTTGTCCCATGGCAATGAAACCATTCACGCATACCGTGATCTGGTTGTATTCCACCCCATAGAATGAGAAGGGGAAGGGCAAAGTAACTGTCTCCAGTACAACGCTGCCTACCTGATCTCCTTCGTCACCGGTTGTACCCTGATCATTGAGGGTGCTCAGCAAAGTACCGCTTCCACCCTGTTGGGGACAAATCTCGATCCATTCATAGGTGGGACAGTCGCTATAGTTCAGGTCGGACACGTCATAGATGAAGTAACCATAGGCATCAGGACCAAGGGGTGTATTCTGGCTCACTGTACCAATGGGGATATTGAAAGTGGAATACTGCTCAAAGCCAGAATCGTTGAAAAATCTTACCCTAACAGGCATTTGCATCCCTGGAATCAGCAAAGCCCGGGCAAAGACTTCAAAACCGTCCATACTGCTGGCTGCTGCTCCAGGCAGGATTGTGCCAACATAGGATGAATTGTCGTTCACCAGTAGGAGGTCATTGAGGGAAGTGATCTCAGCATAGACATTGTAAATGCCGGCAACGGAATTGTTCCGGATTGTGAGATTAAGGAATCCAGTCTCAGTGGGATCAAGGATGTTATTGCCTCCTGCATTGACGAGGTGGCTTTCCACGCTTAGATTGGCATTGTATACTGAAACATGCACAGGATATATATACATATCTCCTTCAGCATCGGTAACCGTCACCACAAAGCGCAGATCTTCATAGGCCGGGATGGTGGGCTCCACGGAGAACAGGACAGCTCCTGAAGAGAGATTTGTGCCATTGGCAGGAGTGTCTGTCCAAGTCAAATTGCCACTCAGAACCGTGATATGAGGCTCATCACAGGTTACTACTGCAGAGATTCCGGTAACCTGCTGGGCAGAAGTGTTCTTGATCTCAAGGGTCATTGCCGCAGTTTCACCAGCGCTAATGAAACCATCGGAATTGCCCATGGAACCCAAGGTGCCATCATCATATACATATTTAGTAAAGTGGACGATCCCGCCACCCGATGTGACCACTGTCTTCTGGGCAGGTTTGCTATCATGCTTGGAAGCTGTGAGGACGATTTCTCCGGTGATTCCACCGCCTATAGTAAGGGTAAGATTGCCCAGGGCATCAGTAAAGCCTTTGGCCAAGACCAGATTCTGCCCTGTGCTATATGCAGTAACGCTTACTTCCGAGAGCGGATTCTGCCCGTCATCGGTTACCTGTACATCGATAGCAGTGCTGCCCGTAGTAATCGAATCCTGAGAATTGATAACCAGAGTTTTGGGAATCCCTACAAAAACTTCCAGGGTAGGATCTCCCATCAGGTTGCACCAATGCGAGAAATAGTTCACCTGGGTCATATGTGTAGCCCCATAAAGCTCTTTAAGATAGTATCTGCCATTCAGCAGGGCTTCACCCATGGTGCGCATCTTGTGTGTAAAGATTCCATTGAAGATACCCGAAGTAAGGGCATTATTGAACATTGTATGAGTACCGCTGGTGGCCATTCCAATCGCCGTAACGGCACCATTAGGATTGGCGGAGGTTCCCAGCCTGGTAAAGGCTTCTGTGGTGGCTACTGCATAAGTGCTGGCAAAACTTCCGGTACCGCAGGTAAGTATCACAGCATGAGGAAAGCGGGGATTATTTACCAGGCTGCTGGAAGGACTCCAACTGCTCATCCCAATGTATCCACGATAATTGAAGAAAGACACACCCTGATTGATGCCGCTATTGATAGTATTAGGATATCCTCCACTATAGTTTTCGATAAAGCTGTAGTCTGGATTCACGTTCTGAGCCAGCTCTTTTACGTATTTGTTTGTATATACGCAGGAAATACCGGAAGTGGAAGGGTCTCCAATCAGGAGCATCCGGTTCAGCCATTCCGCCATGGCAGGATCATTGTTGATGTTGCGTTCATAGCTGTAATTGCGGGACATGATAGTGCTAAGCTGCTCCACCGTCTCTGCCGATAATCTACCGATCAGGACGTCACCCACAGTATCATTACCAGCCAGGAAGGTATAGGGATAATCACCCTCACCCTGGTAGGAAGACCAGTTTTCGATCCAGGTGGGAATTGGGAAGCTCCCGGTCGTATCGCCAATCAGGATGATGTAATCCGGACGCGTGGCAAGATTGTCATATTGGGTTTGGATATAGTTTTTGATAGCTGTATTGGAGGTTCCAGCCACAGATGTGCTCACCACGTTTACTTCGTGTCCCTTCCTGCGTTTCCATTCGGCAAAGGACGTGATCAATTGATTATATACGGTATTGGTGTAATTGCCGTATATGATCAAAATGCGTGAGTTTGAAAGTACAGGATTGAGCTCCCGATACTGATCGAAATTGATGATATTGGCTTCGTATAGATTCCGAAATGCAGCGGAATAGCTTTGATAACCTGGCATTTCGTTGGGAGCAGATCCGGGAGTGAATTCAATCTCCAGTTCCATATCTTCTGAGATCACCAAATCCCCGCTGGATGCATGCCACTTAGCAGGAGTAATACTTACCTGTGCCACGCGGAAATCCCTGAATATGGATATGTCACCCGTGACCACTGGGTCTGCCGGATACAGGTCTGAAGTGACATAGGCAGAACGGTTGTATTGGAGATTTACTCTGTCTTCATCAGCAGGAAACACTGGTACCGGACGGATCCCAGTTACGATGCGTTGAGAGCCCTGCACCACATTGATCCTGAATCCACCAGCCGGAGGCAGGGCAAAGGAAGTGCTGAAAACAGGCAGTTCTGGCATGCCATCCAGAGCGCTGGACATGGCATCCTCTGCACTGATGCGATGGAAGCTTTCACCACCAATCTCTTCTGATTCAATCTTCAGATTGGGAGTTTGAAACCTGATCCTGAGGCCGGATTTGCTCTGAGACAAGGTCTGAAAAGGTGTGATTGCCATCAGTGCCAAAGCGGGAACAAGAATGCAAAGAGTAGCGAGCATGTGTTTGAGTTTCATGATAATTCCTTTATTATCGATATCAAAAAAACCTGAGACTATTCGTCCCAGGTTTCCAAACTATAGTTGATGTCATGGTTTATTCATGATCAGTTGATGTCATAGAAAAGCACGCCGTTGTCCCGGGTGCCTACAACCAATTTACCATTGTTGAATTTGACGATATTTATATGACCCTGATCCGTAACCCTGTGCAGAAGTTTCGGAGAGGCCGGATTATCTACATTGAAAAGGTACAAACCACCTGTGCCGGAGCTGATGGCTACCATATTGTCGTAAATATCTACGTCGGAAGCATAACCGCTGGTGATGTATCCACCTACCCTAACAGGTAAAGCAGGATTTGTGATATCCACGACCTGCAGTCCCTTTTGCCGGCAAGCCAGATAGACCTTGTTGCCGTGTACTTTCAACTTCTGAGCTTCTCCGGGCAGAGACAACTGAGACACCAATTGCCGGGTAGCCCAACTATAGATCAGTAGTCCCCGCTGTTGAGCAGCCACATAGATGTATTGGTCATCAATGGCGATTCCTGATGCAGTGGCAGGTGTGGTGATGGTGAAATCGCTGCCCAACCAGAGCTGACCATTGTATTTGCCATAGTTCACAGATCTGCCGTTGCAATATAAAACTTCAATGATATCAGGTGTGGTGGGATTGGGTATGGATGTGCAGATCAATTGCTGAACATCGGCTGAACCGCCGGTGATGGAATCCACAGGCTTTAGAGAATCGGGATTTGTGGCATTGACAATATGAATCAAATCTGTAGCTTCCGTTTCGTTCACAAAGAGGAATTTATGCTCTTCCACCATAGAGATTTTACGGATCTTTACCAGTGGTGTCGGAGAGCCATCTGCGGCGATTAGCCGGGTGAGCCACTCATAATGGTTATTGGTTAGATTGAGAATACCTAACCCGCCCTGATCCAAAGCTATATATAGTTTTTGAGATGTGAAATAAAAATCAAGCGGATTGCCCACTACTGGCAATGTATAGCTCAGGGACAGCTTGTGGCCATCTTCGTAAGCTGTGTTTCGCTTGGCACAACTGCTGGACAGCAAGAGAATTGCCAGCATCAAGCAGATAAGTAAATATCTCGGCATCAAGATCCTCCAGAATCTGATTGGTAGTTTCAATACGATATACTTGGACTAATGCAAGAACCATTCCGAAACTCAATTCTTTGGTGATGTTTTATGAGATTGAACCCAGATAACAAGCTATGTGTCGATTCCCGAGAGGCTCATTTTCTTTTTTTTCATGTCTCCGCCTCAGCCTCGTGGACACGAGACGTGTCCAATCCACCCTATTCCCAATACGCTCTCATTACGGATTTGATGCGTAATGATAGCGTAATGATAGCGTATTTCAAACCGGGTGGAATTCAATACCTGACTGTTTTCAGCAGATCTCAGATCCCTACTTCAAGACCACCAGTTTGCGGATTTGGCTGGAGCCTGAGCCTTGCACCATCACCATGTAAACACCTGCAGATACACGGGTGCCAGACGCATCACAAGCATCCCAGGTAATCGCAGATTGCCCTTGTGGATAGCGTAGTTTGGGTATGTTCCTCACCATCTGACCCCGGGCATTGAAGATCTTGATACCCACTTCTTCAGATGCTCCCAGTTCCAGCAGCAGCTTGGTCTCTTCCTTTACCGGATTGGGGGACAGATTCACCACCCGAAGCTGCGCCCCGGGCACCACGCTGTCTTCATTGCTATTATAATATTGCAGGTTCGCACTGCCTTGCAGGATGATGGCATTGCCGTGCCGATGCGAGTTGTCGATCATGGCATACCAATCCTGACCAATGGGGATGCCAAAGTTCGTGACCGTGCCCTCGAAGGGAGACTGATAGTACAAGGCCATGCAGTTGTTGTCGTATTGCATCATGATCTGGTTGTCCGCATCGGTAACCATGAAAGCAAAGGTAGCAGGTTGATTCACCATTACATAATGCTGGGGCTTGGTTCCCAGGCCATCGATGTCGTCCCAGGCGGAGCGTCCCGTGATCAGATATCCGGGGCTGGAAACGGAATTCAGATAGAACCTGTAGTCATCCACAGTATCCACAATATCAGTGTTTACAGTGATGACCGGCAGTGGCAGAGCTGTTGCCAGCTCAAACTGATAGTTGTAAGTAGCCCCATGTGCAGAATTTGTGGTAAGCTGCGCATAGGATCCCGCCGGAAGCGGATAGGCTCCAAATGAGGTCTCCACACGCGCCAGATAGCTGCGGTTGTCACCTGCGACAAAACTCACCATGCCGTTGTTGTCTGTATAGGCTTCACAGTCGTAAACAGCAGAGGGGTTGTTGATAGCGAGCACTACCCGGGCTGCATCCACAGGCAATCCACTCGCATCCACTACCTGGATATTGATGGTGGATATCCCGCTGGAATACCTTTGTGTAACCGGAGTAAACAGGCCATCCGCCCGTTCCTGAAACACACAGCCAAACACCTTCCCCCACCCGTCTTCATAAACCAGGGGGTTGTTCAGGTAGCCGTTTACAGGCTCCCAAGCTACCCAGTCACTTTCCCAAAACTCGTTCCAGGTGTGGTCTTCCGATATGGAGCTTACATTGGTGCAGGGGATCAGTGCCGTACGCGCAGTGGCAGATGTGAGATCGGCATATTCTCCACAGCGGCCAAAGCCTTTGGTGAGGATACGCACGGGTTGGTGGGGACGCTCGTTGTTGGATGTGAAATCCATGTTCTGGTTGATCCATGATGTGATGGCGCTGATCGCATCCCCGGGGGAGTTATCACGATTGTACAGGGTCTGACAGCTTGTCAGCAAGCTCATCAGGGTCGGTGCTCCATGCCCGGCAAATTCCCAAAAGTAGCTCCGCCAGAAATAGCCTGTGGGAGGATTGGCGATATTGTTTGTATGAGTGGTATTGCTTTCCACGACATCGGGATCTATATAGGCAGAGATCTCATCTGTGATCTTGGGAAATACTACATTCCAGTAATAGATATCCCTGGGCACCATGATCTGCTCCAGCTGGCCATTGGCGTCTTTACGCCAGTATTTGACTGTGCTCCAATAGTCCGGAGTCAGATGGCTTCCTTCGTTGTGGATCTCCACATAGGGCAGTTGACTGGCATAGGCATGGATGTTCTGGACGTTTTCGATGAAGATTTGAGGATTGGAATATGGTGAATTCAGGTATTCAGGCGAAGCATAGGCAACGCAAAAAGCCACTTCATCTATATACCAGCCCTCCACATTCGCGATCATGGTGGCAAAATCATGCTGTTTTTGAGGATTCAGACTGAGTAGCGTCTTGCGCAGTTAGGAACGCAGCCACTGCGGGCTGATATTTACCGCCTGAGATACTTCCAGGTTCTCAGTGCCCAGGCTGTAGAAGAACTCACCCCGACCTGTACTGCTTACATACCTGGCTCCAATCTGTTCATGGGCAGGCAGGACAATATCCATGCTCATATTATCTGTGTTTTCCCAGATTCCATAAGGCAATTGGGGAGCGCTTGGTTGAGAAATGAATGAACCCAATTTGGCCTGGGCTTGGATCACAGTAATCTCCCCCTCGGCGGGGATTTCCCGGCTGGTCAGCCCCCGGGGAATGGCCATTAAAACTGATAGAGAAAAGACAATCAAAACAGTCAGTATCGCTTTCATTGCGTTCACCTCATATATACTATGTTTTATTATGGTTATATTTGAATGGTCTCCCTGGATCAGATATACGAATCCAGCCTGGCACCGCATTTACTGCACTGCCTCTGATACCAAATTGCTCTGGTTCCGCAGGCCGAACACTGCCAGTGCTGCTGTTGCTCTTCCACCCAGGCATCGATGCCTATCTCCTTGATCCGGTAGAGATTATCCAGCACTACTTGATGGTGCTCCCATTCTTCCTGGCTGAAGCGGGTGATTTGTTCGCACGGGAATGCCTCACAAAATGCACAACTCTCCACTCCATGCGCTTTGGCACATTGGATGAATTCGCAGTTTTGCTGCTCAGGAGCCCGGCATCCCCCACAAGGGCTTTCCTCAATATCCATCTGTACGGACACCGCTGAATCCACTCCCTGAGCTTTTTCAAATAGGATCATACTACTACAGGCTCCACAAAACAAGCCACAAGATGCTGCATATTTGTGCATGACAATCTCCTGATCTTTGATAAAGCTACGCTTGAAGTAGCATTGCAAATCTGTCAATACTTATCGGAAGTCCAAGTATAAAGTCTCACCCAAAGTTGCAAACCAGTCTCACTTGGACAAACTGGGATAAAGCCTTATGTGGTGAGTAGATATGATGGACTATGTTTGGACTTAAACTTTGAGATTTTGGGCGTTTCCGGACGTCTGTGCATCAGCGATAATTGCAAATAGCGCTGATTTTTGGCAGGATTTGGACATCTGCCATCTCCAGTCCAAAATACCAAATTAGAAAAGCCGTAACTGAAGTGACAAAACTCCGATCAGAAAAACGTCCCTGGTCTGATCCTCGTCCAAAATATGAGTCTGAAGGTCTGAATTCTGCCATCATCTTTAGCTAAATTGTTAGACCTTGAATAAAACCATTCCGGCAGCGACAGAGATATCGGCTACACGGCTATTCGACATTGCTACTAAGCCATGAAGCCACTTTACTCTTTGTCTTGTTACCGGGAGCAGGATAGAAATCTGGATTTCCCTTTTTATGACCTGTCATGCGTGCAGAACAGGTTCTGGTCAAGAAGATACTGACGCAGCGGAAGCCTATATTGTTGTTGCTGTTGGTCGCATTGTTGTTGTTCCGATTGGAAACGGTGCAGTTGTTGGCATTGTTGTTCCAGCTACCGCCGCGTTTCACACGGTTAGACCCGCTTGCTGATTTCTACCCCAGATGGATTGTAATAATAATGTGCTACTTGCATAGCCAATGAATCCCATCCGGCTGCGTGTGCTTTGGTACAAGACCTCTGCGCATATTTTCCCTTGTATATATGCATGTTCGGTTTTTTCTATCCCTTTCAGGCGTTGGCAGCCAACTCATTGCGCCAGTCCCGCAGTCGGTTGTATTGCTCCAGTTCCCTTTCACTCAGTTTGGTCATGTCCGGCTTTTCATAACCAGCCTTACGGGAGTGGTACTCAATAAAGAAAGAATAGTAGATCTCGCCGCCTGTGTTGATAAATTCCTTCTCGATCCGCACAATGTTCTGCTCCGCGCAAAACTTGTTGAATTCATCAACTTCAAAACGACCGCTGTCGCGGTCAAAGCGTACTAACATCAATTTGAACATCTTCTTACCTAAAAAAAATTGCGGTGGGCAGGGGGAAAAATCCCCCTGCACCCCCAGGTTGCGGTCACTTCAAAGCTTGGTCCCTTCGCCTTGAGATGTGCAAAAGGCAAAAAGGACAAAAAACAAAAATCAAGGGGAAACCCTGACCAAGCGGAAGCCTATAAGGTTGCTCGCGTAGGTCGCATAGTTGCTGAACCGAAACGAAACGGTGCAGACGTTGGCATCGTCGCTCCAGCCACCGCCGCGCCTCACACGGTAGGACCCGCTCGCTGCTCCATGCGGATCGGTCTGACTTCCACTGGGGTAACTGCCATAGATGTCCCACACCCATTCCCAAACATTGCCACTCATGTCAAAGGTGCCAAGCTCATTGGCAGCTTTGGTTCCAACTGTGTGTGTAGTGGAGCCAGAGTTTGAGCTGTACCAGCCAACCGCATTCAGGTCGTTGCTGCCGCTATAAGTGTAGTTATGCGTCTGATTACCACCCTTGGCCGCAAACATCCATTCCATCTCAGTAGGCAATCTGTAGCCGTTGGCGGTCCAGTTGCACGTTACATTCGTGTGGTTGTTGTAACTGGAATTCCAGCCCGCAGGCCAGTTTGCGGGATTAGTGCCATAGGTGCTATAACTGTAGCAGGGAGTTAATCCTTCCTGCAGGCTGCGGCGATTGCTATATTCAATGGCATTGAACCAGGATACTTGCTCCACAGGACGATTGGGATTGCCAGGAAAGTATGATGGATTCACACCCATTACAGCTTGATAGCTTGCTTGCGTTACCTCGTATTTGTCGATGTAGAAGCTACTGAGTGTAACATTGGAAGTACCGTTGTTAAAAGTGCCCCCTTCCACGAGCACAAAATTCTCTGGCATCGGAGGAGAAGAGCCATCATCGGCATACACGCGATATAGGTAGCTGCTGTCCAGGGTGTAGCTTTCCGCACCCGCATTCCAAACGATGTGTTTATTGGTTCCGCTGGGCAGGTCATCACCAAAATCCCCACTCAGATTAGCGGGGCTGGGGATAATATCGAAGCTGGCACCAGCATCGGCACTCAGCTTGAAGGTGATATCGCAAAGCTCGTCATTGGCATCAAAGAGGTCATACCAAATGTCTATGGTCTTACTGCCATCGCTGCGCTGACTGGCCATCACATTGCTAACCACCGGAGGGGTGTTGGGAATGGGGGCTTTTTCCACTTTGATGTAGTCCCAATGCGCATACTTGGTAGTGCCATCGAACTTACTGGATAGGCGCAGGCGCAGGTAGTTACTGCCACTTGGCACATCCACCGAGACGGCTGTCCATGCATTGGAATTGTTATTTACCGTAACCCAGCCATCCCAATTTGTGCCGTTGTCGTATTTAACGCTGTAACGGCAGTAATCATTGGTGGTGGCAAGGTTTTTGGTAAAGTAATAGAAGCTTACGTTGTAAGTAAATCCGGCTTGCAGGGTAAGGGTTTGGAAGGTTACGGTACTTTCCACATTGTCCAAATCCCAGCCCGCCCAATACATTGTGCCGTTGTAGGCTTCGGCCCCGCCCATGCTTTCGGAAGTGGGACCCCACCAGATGCGTCTGCTATCCGGAGTAGGATTGGCAGTGTAACTCCAGGTGTCCGCCGCACTGGATTCAAAGCTCTGCAGGGCAAGGGTTTCGGCACATACAGGGAAGGTGATAGCCAGGATTATGAGCGTGAGCAGCAAATTCATCCTTCTCATTTGTCACCTCCCACGGTGTAACTGCGGAGGGCAGCTTTAAGCTCCGCCAGGTTGATTTTGGCATCAGGATTAGCCAGGGCGGCCTGAATCACATTGTCCACATCTCCGCGGTAGTTCTTATATGCCAGCACCTTGTAGAACATCTGGTTTCGGAATTCCGCCACATCGTGATGAGTATAAGAAGTAGTGTAACTACGTCCCAAAAAGTAATAGAACTGGTCATCCTCATAGGGGGTTTCGTTATAGAGAACGATATAGCCATCCGGAGTGAGAGGGCTGTGATAGATGTTTTGCGTAACCGGCTGCCAGGTGATTACGGCGTCTAATCCATTACTGGTGTTCACGGCTATTCCATCCGGGGGCAGGGGCGGAACGTAAGTAATGGAAAATGGACTGGCGCTGGCTAACTGGGTATAGTTTCCGAAGCTGTCGGAGACTTTGATCCGCACCCTGGCATTGTAGCTCTGCACGGAAGGCACAGCCCAGGGATGGATGCCATCGTTGGCAGTATTCTCGATGATGTTGGTGTAATCGGTACCGCCATTAAGGCTGTACCAGAGATTAACGCTATTGGACAGGATATTGGTATCCGTAGCGCTCCAGGTAATGTCTCTGGTGTCGCCAATATACCATGCTTCGCCACCATTGGGAGCAGTAATGGATAGGGATGGATCGACGGTGTCGTTGATAACCGGGGTAGTGGTGCCATAGCCAGTAAGCGCCAGCAGCCCGGAGCCAAACATAAACAGGATGCAGAGTAGCATTGCTGTTTTCATGGGTTCCTCCATATGTGAATTCATAGTTTTTTTACTATTATTTATCCTATTCGCATAGAAACTGAGCTGCATTGAAATGTCAAGTTAATAATGGGGGGGGTAATTTGCTTTATTACAATCTGTTAAGTATAGTCTCTCCTCTCGTGCAGCTTTATGTCTGATGATAATGATACGCTCTCCGACCCGGTCATATTATGTAAGATCGCTGGTCTTGCCAAGAAGATCAGGAGTGATGTATTGGGGATCGTCCTGCATGATCTCCGAGATTTCTTGTTCAGTCTCACCCTCAGGCATCAGATTATACTGACTGCTTTCTACTTGGCTTAGAAAGAGCCTCCCCCCCCATTTGCAATTTTTGTTGATACGATTTGCAATTCTCGGTGAGACTTTATACCAAGTTCCGGACTGTGAATTAGCGCTCGCTTACATTATTTCTTGACACAAGAATCTATGTATCAATCTAATGCCTCAGGATAGATTTTTGCGCAAAAGGAGTTATCATGATAGAAGAAAAACTGATCCCCTATTTGGTAAAATCAGTACAGGAATTTTGGGATTATCCAGCGTTCACGGATTACCCAGGCCCAGCTCTCAGCTATGCTGATGTGGGCAAAAGAATCATGTGGATGCACCGTCTTTACAAGGCTTGTGACATTGCCAAGGGCAGCAAAGTGGCTTTGGCGGGAAAAAACTGCAGCGCCTGGGCACTCACCTGGGTTTCCACCGTTTCCTATGGAGCTACGATCGTGCCGATCCTGGCCAATTTCTCCCCTGAAGATACCCAGCACATCATCAATCACTGTGATGCAGAAATCCTCTTTATCTCCAAGGACAAATACGACAGCATAGATTGCGATGAGCTGCGTCAGATCAAGTATGTCTTTTCTCTGGATGATTTCAGGCTGCTGATGCAACGCCATGAGGGAGAATTGATCCCTGCTCTGGAAGATACTCCTGATCTGCTGAAACTAAGCAAAGAACAATTTACTGCAGCAGACGTATGCGACAATGAAGATGTGGCTGCCATCATCTACACCAGCGGTACTACAGGCTTTTCCAAAGGCGTGATGCTGCCGCACCGCAGCTTGCTGGCCAACCTGATCGTGGCCAGGGAAAACCTGCTATTTCATGTAGGAGCCAAGGTGCTGGCCTTCCTGCCTCTGGCACATGCCTATGCCTGCAGCTTTGACCTTCTGTATCCCTTCACCCGTGGCAATCATATCAATTTCCTGGATAAAATCCCGGCGCCCAAGGTGCTGCTGGGGGCAATGCAGGATCTGAAACCGCATGTTGTGCTTACAGTGCCGCTATTGATCGAAAAAATCTACAAGAAGCAATTGCAACCCACCATCGAAACCCCAAAAATGCAGCGGCTCCTGAAGATTCCTCTGCTCAATAAAATAGTACTGAAGAAGATTCATGACAAGCTGATGGCAGCCTTTGGTGGCAGTGTGCGTGAACTCATCACTGGTGGTGCACCTATGAATGCCGAAGTGGAACAATTCATGAAGAAGATCAAATTCCCCTTTACTATCGGCTATGGGATGACAGAATGCGGTCCCCTGATCTCCTATGCCAGATGGATGGAGCATCGCTTTGAATCCAGCGGTAAACAAGTAAAATACATCACTATCAAGATTAACTCCCACGATCCCGAAAAGATCCCGGGTGAAATCCTGATCAAAGGTGATCAAGTCTTCTTGGGGTATTATAAAAATGAAGAAGCCACCCGTGAAATGCTTCGCGATGGTTGGCTTTATACCGGCGATATCGGCACTCTGGACAAGGATGGCTTCGTCTTTATCCGTGGTCGCAGTAAAAACGTGATCCTGGGTCCCAGCGGTGAAAACATCTATCCCGAACAGGTGGAACAAAAGCTGAACAACCTTCCCTACGTGGGCGAAGCGCTGGTATTGGAACGTGACCGCCAGCTTCACGCCCTGATCTATCCTGATTTTGAAGCACTGGACAACGACCACATCCCGGAAGTAAAAATCACTGAAATCATGGAGAAAAACCGCAAGGAAGTAAATACCATTCTGGCAGATTTCAGCCGCATCATCAAGATGCAGATCGTCAATGAACCCTTCCAGAAGACTCCCACGCAGAAGATTAAAAGGTATCTGTATAGCTGAAGTCGAGAGGTCGAGAGGTCGAGGAGTCGGGAAGTCGAGAGGTCGAGAGGCCCCTCTGCCGTCATTCCAAACGGCCAGGCGGTTCGTAGAACCGGATGGGCGGTGTGGAATCTCCTGAGCTTCTACTGCAATAATAGAAATCCAGTAAATCCCTTATATCCAGTCATCTGCGTTCTATCAAGGTGCCTGAGCTTATCTGTCGGCATCCGTTTTGAACATTAATTCATCGAAGCACCGTCATCTGATTCTGTAAACCTAAAGCAAGATTATCAATTTTTGCATCTTGACAGTTAAGGCGCATCTAAAAACTTAGCCTGATAGTATTTAATCTGGAGTAAAACCCTTATGAATAAACATATCAAAGACTTGGTAGCCTATTTAACAGAGGCAAATTCACGCTTTACTGCCAGTGAGCAGATCGTCAGCCGTCTCCAACAAGCTGGATTCACTGAACTACACGAAAAAGACAGCTTCAAAACCAAGAAGGGCGGAAAATACTATATCCGCCGCCTGGATACATCCGTGATTGCATTTGTCATGGGTTCTAAAGCTCTGCATCAAACTGGATTCCAAATGGCTGCCAGCCATATTGACAGTCCTGGATTCAAACTCAAGCTGGATAGCGCTAAGACCGACAAAGGCGTTTGCAAAGTAGGCATGGAAGTATATGGCGGTCCTATCATCCATACCTGGCTGGATCGTGAATTAAGCCTCAGTGGCAAAGTCATCGTAAAGACTAAGACCGGCGTCAAATCTGTGATTATAGACCTCAAGAAACCTGTCGCAATCATTCCCAATGCTGCGATCCACATGAACCGCAAGCTCAATGATGGCTTTGAATACAATAAGCAAACCCATTTGCAAGCCATGCTTTGCGGCAATTGCAGCCAGGATGATCCGTTGCGGCAATTGCTGGCTAAACACTTGAAAGTAAAGCCTGCCGACATTCTGGAAGATGAGCTGTATTTCTATGATATGGCTCCTGCCACTTTGGCCGGAATCGATGAACAACTAATCGTCTCAGGACGCCTTGATAATCTTGGTATGACCCATGCCATCCTGCAAGCCCTGCTTGATGTGGAAAAACCTCAAAACACTGTAATGGGTATATTCTATGACCATGAGGAAATCGGCAGCCAGACTCCTCAGGGTGCCTTCTCTGCCCTACTGGCAGAAGTATTGGAACGAATCAGCCTGAGCCAAAGCACTGTCCGTGAAGACTATTACAGGGCTCTCAGGCAGTCTTTCCTGATCTCCTGCGATATGGCACATGCCTATCATCCCGCTTATGCTGAGAAGTATGATCCGGACTACAGCCCAGGCCTCAACCAGGGACCTGTGATCAAGCTCAATGCCAATTTCAACTATGCCTCTACCGCCAATAGCAGCCTCCGCTTTGCTCAACTCTGTGAAGCCGCCAAAGTGCCCTTCCAGAAGTTCATTATGCGCAATGACCAGCGTTGTGGCAGCACTGTGGGCCCCATTGTCTCTGCCCATCTGGGCATTGAAGCCGTCGATATTGGCAATCCCATGTGGGCCATGCACTCAGTCCGGGAAACGGCAGGAGTGAAGGATCATGAGTGGTTGATTGAGGCTCTATGCCATTATTTCATCTAATAGTGGAAAAGTGGAAGGGTGGAAAGGTGAAACACACTTCCAAGAAGAGCCGCAAATGTTGGTTCTTGGAATACCTCATAGAGTATGCCCTCCAGTAGAAGTGGTGAAGTGGAAAAGTGGAAGGGTGAAAAGGTGAAACCGTGTCGATACATAACCGTCGATAATCAGACAAAAGGATGAAATGAGAAGTGTATTGCTATAGAGACTTAAAGGTATGGCAAGTGAGCATGGAGATGGTGATGGATATTTATAAGGATAGTGAGAGCTTTCCAAAAAGTGAGCTATACGCTCTCACCTCACAAATCCGCCAATGTGCCGTATCAATACCGTCCAATATTGCCGAAGGATCAGGACGATCAAGTACAAAGGAATTCATCAGATTTCTGAGCATCGCAAACGGATCTCTATCCGAATTTGAAACACAATTGGAGATCGCTCATCGTTTGGGTTATCTCAGCGATACAAATACATACCAGAGTAAAATCAGCCAGCTAAGAAGTATGCTTAAAGGTCTTATCAACAGCCTGGCCAATAAGCTGAAACCAACTTTAAGTAGTGGAAATCGCAATGATTAAGCACGGTATGATTCCATGTTCGAGAACTACAATCCTCACTAGCCCCACAACAGCAGTACTTCTACACAGTGAGTTACACCCTTTCACCCTTCCACTTTTCCACCAACAAACAAAATTAAAGTAAATAGAGGAACCCCCAATGTCTACCTTCAAACCTTTCAAAGCCGTTCGCCCCATTCCTGAGAAAGCCCGTGATATCGCTTCTCTGCCTTATGACGTGATGGATTCGGATGAAGCCCGGATCGAAGTGCAAAAGAACCCCCTCAGCTTTATCCATGTGGAGAAGCCGGAAGTGGATCTCCCTCTGGGTACCGATCTGTACGATCCCCTGGTTTATGCCAAAGCCCGTGAAAACCTCTACAAATACATCAGCGATGGACACATGATCCAGGATCAGAAACCGATGTTTTACATCTACCGCCAGAGCATGGACGGCAGAGATCAATATGGCCTGGTAGGCCTTGCCTCTGTAGATGAATACATGGATGGAACCATCAAGAAGCACGAGCTTACCCGTGCCGAAAAGGAAGCTGACCGCATCCGCCACGTTGATACTTGCGATGCCCACCCCTCCCCGGTGTTCTTCACTTACAGGCATCAACAGGTCATTGACGACGTAGTATCCAAAGTATGTAACACCACCGCTCCAGTTTATGACTTCGTCTCTGATGATGGCATCGGTCATGCCTTGTGGCTGATGAACGATCCAGCCGATATCAAGACTATTCAAAACGCTTTTGAGCAGCTTCCCTATCTATATGTAGCCGATGGTCATCATCGCACCGCCAGTGCTGCCAAAGTGGGGTTGATACGCAGAGAACAGTATCCAGACTATACTGGTGAGGAAGAATTCAACTATTTCATGACCGTGATCTTCCCAGATAACCACTTGAAGATTTTTGATTACAACCGTGTGGTGAAAGACCTGAATGGCTATAACAATGAGAGCTTTATGGCCAAAGTAAATGAGCATTGGGATGTACTTGAAATCGCTGCCGGACAGGATTTCCATCCCACCCGCCTGCATCAGGTAAGCATGTATCTGGATGGCAAATGGTACTATATCAGCCCCAAGGCTGGCACCTGGGATGCCGGCAATGTAGTGGAGAACCTTGATGTCTCCATCCTCCAGAACAACCTTCTGCATCCGCTTTTGGGCATCGAAGATCCCCGCACGGATAAACGCATTGACTTTGTGGGTGGAATCCGGGGACTGCAGGAACTCGTTCGCAGAGTGGACAGCGGTCGTGAAAAAGTGGCTTTTGCCATGTATCCTACTTCCATGGATGAGCTGATTGGCATCGCCGATGCTGGTGAGATCATGCCCCCCAAATCCACCTGGTTTGAGCCCAAGCTCCGTAGCGGACTCTTTATCCACCTCTTGAAATAATGAAGTACTATCTTGAATCCCTGGGCTGTGCCAAGAATCTGGTGGATAGCGAACGCTTTGCCGCGCAAATGCAGGATCGTGGCATCATCGCCACCGATGATTTGCCCGAGGCGGACATCATCCTGGTAAATACCTGCGCCTTTCTAAGTGCATCCCTGGGCGAATTGGACGATATCCTGTCCCAAATCTGTTTTGAGAAGACTAAAAGCCAGATTCTGATCGTGACAGGTTGCGTCATGAATCGTGCCTTCGATGAATTCCGGGAGCTCTTCCCTGAAGTGCGCTATTGGGTGCCACTAAAGGATTTCCAGGGATTTGCCAGTATTCTGGCTGATATCGAAGCAGGCAAGAAGCGCCGCCCCAGATTCACACCCCAGAATCCAGACGCCGAACATGTACAAGTGCCGGAACGGGTTGCACTGCAGAACAGCGCTCACGTGTATCTCCGCATTGCCGATGGCTGTGAGAATAACTGCTCCTATTGTACCATCCCTTCGATCCGAGGCAAAATGCAGAGCGTTCCAATCGAAGAACTCGTAGCTGAAGCCAATCGATTGACCGGACGCAGCGAGGAGCTGGTACTCATTGCACAGGACAGCTGTTTGTATGGAGTTGATATCTATGGTGAACAGGCTCTGCCCAGACTCATCCAAGCCCTGCATGAATTGGAACAGTACCGCTGGATCAGGATCATGTATATGCACCCGGATCATTTCCTGCTGGAATGGACAGAGCTATGGAAGACCTATCCCAAGCTTCTCCCCTATTTCGAAATCCCCGTCCAGCATGGCAGCGATGAGATTCTACACAAAATGAACCGCAAAAAAGGCTATCAAGAACTGGTTGGTTTATTCAAACACATCAAAGCAGAGATCCCTGAAGCAGTATTCCGCACCACTTTCATGACTGGTTTCCCCGGTGAAGGTGAAATGGAATACCAAAAGATTCTCAGCTTGATTACAGAAATAGAATTCGTCTATGGCGGTACTTTCATCTACTCTTATGAACCTGGTACCCCTGCTGCAAAGATGAAGAAGAAGGTGGATTTCCAACTGGCTGCCTTGCGTCAGCACCTTATCATGCAAACCTTCTATGGAAACCGCTGCCGATACTTTGAATCCATGATCGGCAGTGTTCAGGATGTATTGATCGAAGCACTGGACGATGAATCCGGAAACTTTATTGGACATGCCTGGTTTATGGCTCCCGAAATCGATGGAGTAGTGTTTGTAGAAGCCGATGAATTGTATCAGGGTATGATCATCCCAGTGCTGATAACTGATACCGTAAACGACTGCCTCTTTGGCAGACCTGCCTTGCAGAAAAAATAGAGGACTTAATGAAAGTAGCATTGACTGGAATCAAACCAACTGGTATCCCCCATATCGGAAACTTCCTGGGAGCCATCCAACCCTCGATCAGACTCAGCGAAACCTGTGAAGCACGCTATTTTATCGCTGATTATCATGCCCTGAACAGCACCAAGGATCCCGAAGAAATACGCAAAATGAGCATTGAAGTGGCAGCAGCCTGGCTGGCTTGTGGACTGGATCCCGAGAAAGTCCTGTTTTACAAACAAAGCGGTGTCCCGGAGACCTTTGAACTTCTTACCATTTTACTGGCATTCACCCCCAAAGGGCTGATGAACCGTGCCCATGCCTACAAAGCCATGTTACAGAGCAACAATGAGGCTGGCAAAGATCCTGACGATGGCGTCAATATGGGGCTCTACACCTATCCCGTGCTCATGGCTGCGGATATCCTGCTCTTCGATACGGATTTTGTGCCGGTGGGCAATGACCAGTTTCAACACGTGGAAATGGCTGTGGATATCGCCCAGAGTTTCAATTTTGTATATGGCACTGAAGCCTTCAAATTGCCTCAACCCATGGCACAAGAAACCGGTAAAACAGTACTGGGACTGGACGGACGCAAGATGAGCAAGAGCTATGGCAATATCATCCCGCTATTTGCTCCGGAAAAAGAGCTGCGCAAGCTGGTAATGCGTATCGTGACCAATTCCCAAAGCATTGAGGAACCCAAAGATCCCGATACCTGCAGTGTATTTTCCCTGTACAAATGCTTCGCCAATTCAGATCAAATAGCCACCCTACGGGAAAGATACCTCGCCGGGGGTATGGGCTGGGGACATGCCAAGCAGGAGCTCTTTGAAGTGATGAATGCCGTGCTAAGCCCATATCGTACCCGGTACAACGAACTCATGGAGAATCAGGATCACATCAACAAGATCCTCATAAATGGTTCTGAAAAAGCCAGGGAGCTCGCTGCACGTAAGATCAGCAAGCTCCGCAGGATAGTTGGAATAGATTGATCCCATCAGGGCTCGGGATCCAGGATCACAGCCCTGATCTGATACAAAGCATTTGAGAATACTGATCCACCTGTGTGGACATAGCTTGTACCGATAGTGCTTCCCAGATACTCATAACTGGCCTCACTACCGGTACCTGTTTTTACGTACACATAATAACAATCCGGACTCGCCGGTTCTGCATGGGTATTCATCGATACTGCATCCCAGCTTAGCTGGATATCATCACCATTTCTCAATATCTCAGGATTCTGGGGAGCCAGGGGTGGCACATTGGTACCAAAAGCCTTGAGGGTGATGGCGAAGAGAGGCTCGTTCACAGAGTTGTTTTCGATATACAGAGTCTCATACTGAGTACCCACTAGCAGAGGAGCAAACCGGACAAAAATCACTGTAGTTTCTGATGGGCTTAGATTGATGCTGCGGAAAGGATTTTGCAGATCAAAATACAGATTCGATTCATCCAGATAGATATCCTCAATAATGAGGCTCTTGGTACCTGAATTGATGATTGTAACCGGAATGAAGCCGGATACCTCATCCTTGATTACCCTTCCCAAGTCCACAGGTTGATCTCCCACCAAAGCGATCATCGGCACCCTCTGGATCACTGTTATGTAATCAGCCACGGTAAGAGTGTCACGCAGATTGTACTCATTGGTTACGATCAATCTTGCCGTGTAGAGTCCGGGATCTTGATATGTATGGATAGGGTTACGTAGCGCCGATGTACTGCCATCGCCAAAACTCCATAACCAGCCCGTAAGACTGCCATTCCCAGCACTGGAATTATCATAAAACTCCACGGTCAGAGGTTCAAGACCACTGGTGATATCGCTGGTAAAATCTGCCACAGGAGGAAGGGGATCGATATCGCCCGGCAAGACGATGATCAGATCATCATCAGCTCTGAGGCTCAAATCAAGGCTCAGCACCGTATCTGTCCAATCACCGGGATTGGGATACAGAGTCCACTCCCCGGCAGGTAAGATCCGATAGTTCACATAATTTGGAACAAGAGCCAGGTTGTGAGTAATCTGGATATTGGCATTGGAGAAGTTAGTTCCACTCAACCAGAAAGACAAGCCAGGATTGGGGATATTTGCCCAGGCAGGCGCATAACCAGTAGTGGCATGGACAGTACCACCGATTAATCCTGTAATACTCAATTCGGGGATCACTGCATCATTTTCTATCGTGACCGAGGGCAGAATCAATTGAGCTGCACCGTTTATCACATCTGCGATGTCATTGTCTGTACCCACCACAATCCTAATGTTGTCAACTGCTGCAGGTGGTTGCTGCCCACCGCCATTATCATTTCTCCAGCTGAAGATCAAACGTTTGGTTTGCCCCGCATACTCTGGTGAGAGTTGAATCTCCACATCCTGCCATTCTTCAGATTCAGCATATAGATCTCCCAGATATTCAGTACCAATTATCGATCCTGCCACAGGCTCATATCCAGGCTCTGCAATATGCACAGTCATGAAGTCATACTCAGATTCAGCGATGCCTTTGAAAGAGAACCTAAGCAGGAACTGACTACGGGTATCAGGGAAGATAACGTCATGATAAAAGTGTACTTTGGATTCAGATGTCAGGGTATAGGCATTTGCAGTGCCACTATTGTTGCTGATATAGGCAGATTTCGTTCCTGTCATAGCTGTGGCTTCACCTGCTTGCCATTTATTGGTCTGGGTACCATTTACCACCAGCCAATCCTGCCAGCCATCTTCAAAACTCATCACAAAGGGAAGGTCAAGGATGCCAATCCCCCTACCGGTGAGAGGAATTAAGTGGATTTCAGAGGCATTGTCCACAATCCTGAGCGAAGCAGTTTTTACTCCTGTGCTTTGGGGAGTAAAACGCACAGAGACACTTGAGCTTTGACCCGGATCGAGAATGATGTCGCCGGTTACATCCACCAGTTCATAGTGCTCGGTATGGGTACCGGTAATGCTGATATCTTCACTGATAATCACCAGTGGGGCGTCTCCAGTATTGGTAATCTGAAATGCTTTTGGAGTAGAGACCAGATGTTCCTCCAGCATCCCGAAGTTCCATGCCGTGGGATCTATCGCAAAGCCAGGAGTAGTCTGGTATTCCTGCACCAGGAAATCATCCAGAGAGATGTAGTTGTTGGCCTGAGACACAAGCCCCTGGATGCCGAAGTAGTAAATCCCGCTGGCAGGAGGGGAAAACACAGCATTCAAGTACTGATAAGCCCCGTTTGTTAGGGAAGTGGTGGGAATCAGGACAGATTCCATATCTTGAGTTGATGCAGATGTACCTAAATATAGGGCAATCGTGCCATAGGAGGGACCGGTGGAGTTTTGCCGGGCCCAAAAACTGAGGTCATAGGTGATTGCTGCATCCAATTGGATCGGGCGGATTAGCCAGCAATTTCCTGTAGACCCCAAAGTGACATTGATGCTCCCGGTTCTTGGAGTTCGATTGTAAGTAGTGGCTGTATTCGCCGTCCAGTAGCGTGTGTAAGCTCCCAACTCCTGAAACCAATGCCGGATGGAGGAAGAGCCGTTGGTATTACCAATCTCAAATCCATCGGCATAGGGGATTTCGTAGATGGTGTAGTCGTCACGGGTAGTAAAGCTCCAGATCGGACCAAATTCATTACCCAGATCGTTCACAGCTTCAATCTGCCAATAGTACGTGGTTTCTGGTTCCATCTCAGGATTGAAGGATGTTCCCGTTGTGCTTCCCAATAGCGGAGGAGTTTCAGTGATTCCAAAATAAACTCTATAGAGTGTAGGTAAACCCCCTCCCAAACCCGGAGACCACACTAGCCTGGCATTCAGGCCGATATTGATAGCCTGATGCGCAGGACTGAGGCTAAGAGGTGCGGATGGAGGCCCAGATACTGGCGTGAAATTACCTTCATCAGCCCCCAGATCAGGAAAAGAGCTGTGCCGGAGATTGTTGTCGATATCGAAATCAATGCCATCCACAGGAATCCCATTACCTTCCACCCGAGTAGCAATCCCAGACTGGATATGCAGATCATAAGGAGCAACACTGCTTACAAAAGGTACGTTTTCTGAGAATGAACCCTGATCCTTGTCGAGAATAACTGCCTTGTAATCATCCAGTTCTACATAAGCAGTAGAGACAAGATAACAGATATTGTGACATTCATCGGGAACCCCTGCATAATAAATATTCCTATCTGTATCACTAGTGACATTGCCAAAATCTGCCTGAGTCTTCCAAAATGCCACAGCTCTTCCACTTGCTCCTGGAGTGCTCAGGTTCACAAAGAGATTGTTTTGCATCCTGTTGTTCGATCCTCCGGAAATCATCAGAGCAGCCGTGGAGTGGCTGGCATTGCTCCCGGAAGCATCAAGCAAAATACTATTGTAATACAAATTGTTATTTGTCCCGCTGCCCAGATCGATCCCTCTGATTTGAGGAACAAGAATAGCGTTAGGATTGCGTAAATCGTAGATCATATTGTTGTGGATATTGTTGGTAGTTCCCCCGCCGATTCCAATTCCTCTAACTGCCACACTGCCAGAGCCTGTACAGGCAAGATCGTGGATATGGTTGCCAAAGGATGAATTGGCAGTCCCTGTATAGTGGTAGATGCCGTATAATCCAGCATTATTGGCAAGGCCATGGATATGGTTTTCCCGGATCGTGTTGCTTGCTCCGCTATTGATGTAAATCCCATGGCTGGTTGAAGCACCAGTGCTGGAAAATCCTGTGATCTCGTTTCCTGATACCGTGTTGGTTCCATTGTAACAATAAATGCCGTAATAGGCTCCATTGGTGCTGGCCCCCATGATCAAGTTTTCATGTATAGTGGCACTACTGGTGGAATAACTTGAAGTATAGATACCGGAGAAATCCACATTGTTGCCTGCTGCCATCGTAACGCTATTACCCAAGATTTGGGTTCCTGTTCCATAGACATGATGAATTCCATAAGCTGAGATCTCACTGAGGATGTTATCCTGAACGAGGACATCCTGGGAGAGCACGCTGGTAGATGCGGAAGTTAGCAGAATCCCGCGATTGGCATCTGTGATTTGGTTTTCCGTAAGCTGCAAAAAGCTATTTGCGCCATTGGGTGCTCCATAGGAGTAGATTCCCCGGGAAGCCGTATTGGTTCTGGAAAGTGTGATGTTGCTCCTATCGATCTTGATATGCAGTGCTCCGTTGCCACTGAGTCCAGCAATCCAAAAACCATATGTCAGGTCTGTTGCTCCAGTCTGGTTGGCAATATCTATGCGCTCGAATGTGATGTAGTCTCCACCCTCGATTTTGATGCCGTAGCTATTGGTGCCACCTGCTGGTGTGATCAACGGATTGCTGCGAGTTTGAGCTGAACTGCGGAAGACTATGGGTTTATCCGCCGTTCCGGTAGCTGTGATGGGAGGAGGATTTTCGACAAAGACCTCATCCACCGCTGCTTCAAAGATCACACCTCCAGTGCCCACACCTGCGGCATTGAGATGAATGATTGCCATGGTGAAGCTTGGATAGTCCCCTTCTAAGCCTATCGTCTGAATCCCCGTCAGCGGCGCTTTGTGAGTAGTAAAGCTCCAGATCGGACAATCTACCGCACTACCAATTGAATTATATGGCACAATCTGCCAATAATAAGTTGTCAGAAACGCCAGGTCGGGATCAGAATCATAGCTCAGGACATCGCCAAGATCCACATCATCGGCGATGTTGTCCGGAGGATTATTCGTCCCCAGCGAGATTCTGTATCCGGTAGGTCTGCCACCCCCAGTTCCAGGAATCCAGCTCAGGATTGTGCTTGGCTTCACTACAATCTCGCTATCATGAGGATTGTAAGCAATCGCAGGTGCTGGCAGATTGAGGTATTCTGAGAATTCTCCCTCATCTGCCCCAATATCTGGATAATCACCATCGCGAGGGTCATTATCAAAATCCACCAATACGGATGCAATCGGCACAGCGTTGCCTTCCACCCGCGTCTGAATCAGGGGATTGATATGCAGATCATAAGGTAAAACTGAGCTAACAAAAGGAACATCCTCAGTGAATGATCCGGCATCTTTACCGATGTTGGCAGCCTTGTATTCATCCAGGCTCTCGTATGGTGTACCCGCATGATAACAGATCAGGTTTTGTACACCCGGTGTTCCGGCATAGTAGATATTGCGGTCGGTAGCTGCATTGATATTGGTGAATCCGGCAGAGGTCTTCCAGAAGGCAACAGTGTATCCGCTGGCACCAGGGACGCTTTTGTTTACAAAGATGTTGTTATTCATCCTCATAGCAGACGTGGAAGAATTGTAAAGTGCCGCTGTGGAAAAATTTGCCTTGGTACTGGTAGCATCCAGATAGACAGTATTGTAATAGATATTGTGGCTCGATCCTGAAATCACTGCCAGGGCTCTGATCTGTGGAGCTGTGGAGCCATTAGGATTCTTCAGATTGTAGATATAGTTATTGTAGATATTTGTAGTGGATGATGATGAGCAGATGATCCCGTAGGTATAATATGCACTGGTACTACTACAGGTGAGATTGTGAATAGTGTTGCCATGCACCGTCACATTGACGCTTTGATAGGTCCCGGCACTCAGATCCATGCCAAACACAGTGTTCCCGCTTGAGGTAAGACTGTGAATTGTGTTGTTTCGGAATGTGTGTGTCCCGGATGATACATCGAAGCCCCGGATCGTTCCACTGGCCGTAATCCCATAGATCTGATTGTTGTACCAGGTGGAACTGGTGCTCAGAGCATAGCAAGCCACTACATTACTGGTAATTGCTCCTCCGCTGAGGATATTGTCGTGTACCTGAGCATTTGAACAGGAATAGATATAGATGCCCGTACACGCATCGCCAGTAGTGGTTGGGAATGATATGCTGTTACCAAACACTTGCGGGGCAGTACAGGTGCGCAGATAGATACCATAAGTAGTAGTGGCATTTAAGGTATTCCCTGAGACTATTGTGTTTGTAGCCGCAGTAGCGTTGTACACATATATGGAATTCTTTGCATTGGTTATTGAGTTGCCTTGAACCAAGAGATTGTGGGAGGGGACCCCTGAAGCGCTCTTTATATATATGCCATAGGATGTAGCCGAACGGCTCATGGTGATATTGCAATTCTCAATAGTGATATTTGCAGCCGGCTTTCCAGCAATACCTTCCACCCAGATGCCATAATTTGATCCAGCGCTTGTAGTAAGATTGGTCACGTCTATCCCGGAGATCGTGTAGTAACTTACTCCATAAAGCTTCAGAGCAAAACTACCGACACCCGTGGCAGGCGTGATCCGGGGATTGGTCAGAGCTGGATTGTTGCTGCGGAAGACCACTGGATTCTGTAGTGTTCCATTAATCTGTATTGCGGGTGGGCTTTCATTGAATACTTCGTTTGCGGCCAGCTCAAAGATCACTCCTCCAGCGCCTACTCCGGCAGCATTAAGGTGTCTGATCGCCAATGTAACTGTGCTGTACATTCCGGTGCTGCCTACACTTCGGATGCCGGTGAGGGGGGCATCATGGGTGGTAAAGCTCCAGATCGGGCAGGATTCCGCCTCACCTAAGGTATTGTAGGGTACGATCTGCCAATAGTAAGTGGTGATAAACTGCAGATCAGGATCGGGATCATATTCGAAAGCATAGCCCAGATCAGTACCATCCTCGATGTTTGTGGGTGGCACCAGACCTTCACCATCTGTACCAAAGAATAGTTTGAACCCGCTGGGAATACCACCCTCAACCGCAGCCGTCCAGGAGAGAACTGCTCCAGGCTGGATCACTATGCTCTGAGGCCGGGGATTGATCGGTATGGCAGCCACAGGAGCTGCTTCATACACCATAAACTCACCCTCATGTGCGCCAATATCTGGAATAAGGGGGTTTCTGGGATTATCATCAAAGTCGTCTGTGAGCCACTCGATTGGCAGGGCATTACCTTCTACCCGGGTGGGCACCGTGGTTTTAATATGAGCATTATATGGTTCGATCACACTCACAAATGGCACATTCTCAGTGAACGAGCCCTGATCCTTGCCACCATTGGCATTCTTGTAGTCCAGCAGGCTTTGATATGCATTGGAACCCGCCAGACAAATCAGATTTTTCTCTCCCGGCACTCCTGCATAGTAGATGTTGCGATCGGAAAGATCAGCAATGCTGCCGAAGCCCGCATTGTACTTGCGCATGGCAGTGATTCGACTGCTTGCACCATTTTGAGCAGAGCTGAGGTTTACAAAGATATTGTTTTGCAGATTCAACGTTGGAGCATCGCTCTCTATATACAAGCAAGTGCTAGAGTAGTTTGTGTTTGTCCCGCTGGCTTTGAGAAACACAGTGTTGTTGTACAGACCTATACTCGTTCCGCCAATCGTGGATATCCCCCGAACCATGGGAGCAGTGCTGCCATTCCCGACGATATCATAGATCATATTGTTGTATGCTACCGTATTGACACCACCAACCGTCATCCCGGTGCCATAATAAGCCCCTGTACTGGTCGTCCCAATGTTGTGAATATGATTGTTGTAGATTAGAGCGCTACCTACGGTGGCAGTCGCATACAGACCCCAGGCGCTGCCGATAGTTACCATTTCCCGGATGTGATTGTGGGCGATCGTCACAGCCCCATAATTGATGTAGATTCCATATCTACTACTGGCATTTCCACCTGTTGCCCCTATCACATTGTTGCCAATGATCTCTGCATCACCAGCGCTGCCATCAATATACACACCATAGTATGCTACAGAGCTCCCAGCCCCCATGGTGATAGTATTGGCTTCAATCCGTGTGCCTTTGCCATAGCGGCAATAGATGCCATAGGCGGATACATCGCTGATTGTGCTGTTCTGGATTGAAGTTCCACTCAAATATGCACTTGAATGGGAATCCACATAGATCCCGCTATGGCTGTTCTCAATCAGGACATTATCAATCATCAGGTTTGCATTGGGAGTGGTAGAAACACCCAAAGAATGAATTGCTCTGCTATTAGTATTAGCACGGGAGAGAGTAATTTTACAGTTTTTGATCGTGATATTGTCGCAGCCATTGGCAGTCTGGGCATTGAGGTAATAGCCATACTCGATGGCTGTGGTGGTGGCGGCATTGCTGACGTCTATACCATCAAAGCTGATCCAGTCTCCACCGCTGAAGCGGATAATGGCATCGGTAGTACCTGTACCTCCTGTAGTTTGCACCAGGGGATTGAGCCCCTCTCCATATTTCAGAAACTTGATCTCGCGCCCAGCAGCCCCTACTGCAGTTAAGGCAGGCAAGCTTTCCTCAAATATCGTACTGGCTAATACATTGAAAGTGACGCCACCGGGAGCCAGGCCATACTGGGCTACCTGTTCATTCAGAGCTGTGATAGCACTGGTAAGAGTAAGATAACCACCACCACTACCCACGGTAAAAACCCCGGACCAGGGGCTTGGAGGAGTCCAGGTGAAGCACAAACCTGAGCTTGGGTATATAGTATTGGAAAGTGTACATGTGGCATTACTGGCAGTTCCTGCTGCGGTAGTAGCCCAATTGGGATTGAGAATCCTATTGCTGTAATTCACTGCTGAGGTTGCCGGTTCACCTCTGATGCCCACCTGGACATTTACCGAGGTCGCATTGATTGTCATAGTACCATACATGATGCTGATGACATTGCTACTCTCATAGAGGCGGATTTGGAAATTGAAGTTATCTCCAGTTGCACTGCTTTTTCGATAACCCTTCCATTGGGCAACAAATACGCGGTTAGGAGCTTCACCGATGGTTTCGATGCGCAGCGTAGCTCCGGTCTGAGCTTGTAGATTGGCTCCTAAAGCAGATATCCTGCTTACCAGATACGCCGGAGAAATAGCTGATGCAGAGCTCAATGGCACTGTGGTAGATGAAGTAGCCATGTTGACCGCAGGGCTGATGGATGAGGTTCCCAGTGATAACCACCCTTCGGTATTGATCCCTACCCGGTCAAAGAGGTAATTGCCATAATAGAAACCAAAGCCCAGAGGAAAGCCTACGCCTGTATTTGTCGTACTTCCCAATGGAACTTCGGGATCGACAAAATACTGGTTTTGGCTAAGCTCATTACCAAGAAGGGTACCACCTGAGATTTCTTCATAAGTGGATTCAAAAGATGAAAAAACATAATTCCCGATCGATTGCGCCAGAGCCAGAGAAAAGAGCAGACTCAGCACCAGGACAAACAGCACTTTTTTCATAAAAATCTCCATAAACTTGGGGGTGAAGCGGATTCATACTACTCTACAGATATTATCCAATAGCAAAGCAGTAGATGATAATCCAAGCTGAGCAAGCTTGAGTATTGGTATCATATCGGTCAAGAGTTTCATCCCTTGTTTCCACCGGCATCCTCAGGATTTTCTCCAAACCTTCTGGGATTGTGACCAGAATTACAAGAACCCGAATCTGCTAATCAATGGTTATTCTGTAGATTTGACAATCATAGAGATTAAACTTCCACATGTTGACAATTTTCCACACCCTTCTGCACTGAACCAGGATTCCTACATCCTTCATAAATTCAGGTTTACCTCACCTTCACCTCGAGATGATCTCGAGTACTCGAGGTGATCTCGAGGTGAAGGTGAGGTAAACCTGAGTTCATGTATGCTTTGGGAAACAGGGAGAAAAGAGTCTATGAAGTGAACTTGGAAGAGGATCTGCGACTCTGGTTAAGTCCCAGCGGGGCGGTAGTTTAGATAGCATTATCGCATATGGATCATGCGTGAGAGTACCCCAGGAACAGTAGTTTACATTAGGGATTCGACACGTCCTCGTGTCGACGAGGCCGCAGGCCGAGCCCCTTCGGGTCTGAGATAAACGAGGACGTTTGCGTCCAACCAGAAACCGTTTTCATTCTCTGTAGCGAAATCTTGCTTTCATGGATGTATAGATTAGATTGGAGTGCGGAGCATGGCAGGGGGAATGCCCATAGCCCAGCTGCTTCTGCAAATCGCCTGACCTTCAGAGATGACGGCCTGGGAGACCATAGATTAGCACTATAACGTCGAGTTGAAACCCATCGCTACTATGTTCAGCTCGTGTTACACCTTTCCACTCTTCCACTTTTGCACTCTCAAGCGGCTACAAGACGCTTTCACCTGATCGCCCTCTCGACCCACACTTGAGATTTCTCTTGACCTCTTTGCCCCTGTAAAATCTTTGGATACTCTGAATAATCTTATATATCATCAAGGAGATAGATAAATGAAAAGGACTTATCAGCCCTCAAACAGGTCACGTAAGAATACCCATGGCTTCCGCAGCCGTATGGCCACCAAAAACGGACGCAAGGTATTGGCACGCCGCAGAGCCAAAGGGAGAAAGACTCTCTGCGTATGACCTATGATCCGTTGGATCAGATTACATCGGGAATACTTGGAATTTAGCCATGCAGCACGGGCATGCCGGACGGAGAATTTCTATGTACCGGTTCTGGAAAGTGACACAGCGCTGGCAATCGGGATTACAGTCAGTGGCAAAGTATCGAACGCAGTGTACCGAAACCAGCTCAAACGCAGGATCAGAGCCTGGTTTGGGGAGCGTCGTGAGCTCTTGCCCCAAGGCTACAAAATGAACCTGATCGCCCGCAAAGGCTCGACCGAACTCACCTGGCAAGCGCTGGGCAAACAGTTGCAGAGTATCCTGGATCAGCTGGCATGACCATGAACCTGACCAGCTTACCTAACCACTTTTTTATCCTGTTGATCAGATTGTACAAAGCTGTCATATCCCCCTGGCTACCGCGAAGCTGTAGATTCACACCCTCCTGCTCCAGCTATGCCATGCAGGCTTTTCAGCACTATAAGGTGCCCAAGGCTTTGTATCTTTCTATCAGACGCATCCTGCGCTGTAACCCCTTTCATCCGGGTGGTTACGATCCCTTACCCTAAGGAGTAATTTTGGATAAACGCACTATCACCGCTCTTGCCCTAATGCTGGTTCTGTATTTGGTCTTTGATCAGTTTTTCTGGAAGCCCCAGCGCGACCGAGCAGCCCAAGCTGCCCGTCAGGCTCAAACAGAATCAACCGTGGCCAGTCCTACACCGGACACTCTGGCAGATGATGCCAGCCTCGCCGCACCTGTGGTTTTGGATAGTCTGGTCAGCAGCAGTGCTGAAGCTACAGAAATCGTCCTGGAAAATGCCAAACTCAGAGTTGGATTCAGCACTCTGGGCGGTACCATCAGTTTTATCCAGCTAAAAGAATTTACCAATACCGATACTGCGCCATTGAATCTGCTGCCCGCAGGGGCAAGTCTTACTGGGACAGAATTGTATCATCCCGCCGGAACTACTGATCTGAAAGCGATGATCTTCGAAGCCAAGCAGGAAGAAGGGACAAATGCAGTAGTTTTCTACCTTGGTGATGCCGCTAAACCCCAAATCTCCAAACGCTTTGAACTGGATGACCTCTATGGCATTCAGATGGATGTAAAAGTGGACAATATGGCGGCTGTGAATGGCTTGATGCTGGATTTTTCAGCTGGAATCGCGGATAGTGAGAAAAACATCCGTGCCAAAGCTCAGGATTACCGGCTCATGCTCTTTGCCGACAACAGCATCAACAAGGTCACCCTCGGCAAACTGAAGAAGAATCCTCCTCAGGGATCGATCGGAAGCTTCACCTGGGCTGCCATCCAAACCAAGTATTTCACCATTGCCCTGCGCGAGGTAGAACCTCCGCTAACCCGGAATTTTTCCGGGATGATCAATCCTGAGACCGGAAATCCTGCCTTCACGCTGGATAGCCGGCAAAAGGACGCCAAAAGCACATGGCAACAGAGTTTTACCATCTATGCCGGTCCCTCGGATGCAGAACTCCTGAAGGGTTATGGACGGCAGATGGAACGCATTGCCGAACGCGGTGCTGGCTGGCTGCGCTGGCTGGCAAGATTCTTTACCTGGTTCCTGAACTGGCTGCACGGTTATGTAAGGAACTATGGTGTCGTTATCATAATCTTCGCTTTGCTGCTGAAGATTATTCTGCATCCGCTCACACATAAGAGCATGGATGCCTCTCTGAAAATGCAGAAGATTCAGCCCCAGATGCAAGCCTTGCAACAAAAGTACAAAAACGATCCCAAGACTCTGCAGATTGAAATGAGCAAGCTCTATAAGGAAGCCGGAGCCAATCCCCTTTCGGGATGCCTGCCCCTCTTGCTGCAGATGCCGATCTTTTTCTCTTTGTACAATGTCCTGCGCTATTCCCTGGATATGCGCAATGCAGGCTTTATGTTGTGGCTGAAAGACTTGTCCGAACCAGATCCCTATCTCATCCTGCCGATCCTGATGGGTGTATTTATGATCGTGCAATCTTTGATGATGCAGCCCAAGCGTGGCAATATCGAAGAGATGGATGAAAAACAGCGCGCTGCCGCATCCAGCCAAAAGATGATGACCTGGATGATGCCGATTATGATGTTCTTCATCTTCCGCAGCATGCCCGCCGGACTGGTATTGTACTGGACAGTCTTCAATATCTTCTCGATAATCCAGCAGTATATACTGCAAAAACGCCATCAAAACAAGGAATAAGCATGACCACTATCGATAAAAGCGGAAATGATGTAGAAGAGATTATCCGCCAGTTTCGCCGTGAGCACAATATCCGTGATCACGAACTCAGTTATGAAATTTTGAAGAAACCCTCCAAAGGGATATTTGGCCTCTTTGCCAGCAAAATTGCCCTAGTACGTTTTAACCTGCCTGAGACTTCGGATCGGGCCAGACTATACACAGAAACCCTGCTCAAAAAAATGGGCGTTAGCTTTGACTCTATCAAAGCTAAAATGGAAAGTAAAACCCTGTATCTCACGATTGATGGAGTGAAGGATCCTGGCTTTGTAATCGGTAAAAACGGCTTGATGCTGGAAACCATTCAGTACATGGTCAATCGCGTCTTTGAAGAGGAACGCAAGCTGGAACGTATCTACCTGGATGCTGATGGCTATCGGGAAAGACGCGAAGCACAGTTTCTGCGTCAGTTTTTGCCACTCATCTCCAAAATCAAGAGCCATGGCAAACCTCTTACCCTTGATCCTATGAGCGCAGGTGAACGCAGAATCATACACCGCCATATCGAACGTGACAAAGGGCTGCGTACCCTCACTATCGGTGAAGGTGAAAACAAGCGCATCGTGATCTTCTCTGCCAAACAAAAGGAAAGCGAAGTACTCTCCCAACAGCAGAACACTAGTGCAGAACCACTCGAAAAGCCCGGTAAAGCACCAAATAGAAGACCGCCCAGAAATCCTCAGGAAAAGAAAGAACGTCCCATCAAGACCGCTGTTCCTCCCAAGCAAACTGAGACCCAGGATGAAACAGCCAAGCCCAAGCCAAAGCCAAGGCAATACCGTAAACCCAGACCCAAACGACCCCAAACCCAGGAACAAAGCAAAGAATAATGAAGCTATTCAAAGTATTCGCCGGATACTATTGGTCTGATGGCGGTGCTTTCATGGGAGTCTTACCCTACTCCATCTGGAGTCAGAAGGTTTCCACGGACGAGCGCCGCCGCCAACTCCTGAACCTGAATCTGCTGCTGATCGTGAGCGAAGACCGGAGGATTCTGGTCGATACTGGATTGGGCAACCGGCTCAGTGACAAACAAAAAGAGATCTATCAGCCCGGGGATTTTGTCCTGCCCACCTCGCTTTCTGAACTGGGCTACCGGGATGCCGATATCACCGATGTGATCATGACGCATCTGCATTTCGACCATGCCGGTGGGATTGTCACGGGATTTGGGGATTTTGATCAGCTTACTTTCCCGCATGCCCGCTATTGGATCCAGGCTTCGGAATGGGAAATTGCTAAGAATCCTGATGGACTCAATAAAGCAGCCTATGCCTTCGAGCATCAACTGGCGCTGCTGGAAGCATCTGGGCAGTACAGCCTGATCGAGGAAGAGATGGAGATTGCCCCGGGAGTTACTTGCATCAGAACTGGTGGTCATACCACCGGTAGCCAGATCGTACAGATCGATAGCCCTGATGGTTTCTACATCTATCCCGGAGATATTATCCCCACGATGTTTCACACCTCACCCGCCATTACTTCAGCCTACGACGTGTGCCGCAAGGACACCTTCAAAGCCAAGCAATTGATCTATAGCCGCTTGAAAGAACACAAGGGCTTTTTGCTGCTGGATCATGACACCCGTAAGTGGGAAGTCCCCATCAGCGAACTAAGGGTATAGCAGGGATTATTTTGTAAGCGCTTTCAGATTCCTGTACAGGGTCTGAAGTTCGTCCTCACCAAGCACTTCATCAAAGTGGCTGTCTTCTTCCTCTGCATCCAGAGTCAAGGCTTTCTCCAGGGCAGTTCGGGCTTCCTGATAACGCTTTAGTTCATATAGAGTCTTAGCGTACCACACATAGGCGTCATAGTGGTCTTCCTTGGTTTCGATGGCTTTCTCCAGTGAGGTAGCTGCAGCCTGGAAATCTTTGGCTTTGTACAGTGCTTCACCTTTGTGACGCCAGGGGCAGGACCATTTGGGATTCTTCACATTGATTCTGTCATACACGCTTACCGCATCCGGGTATTTGTCCATACTAAGCAAGAGATTGCCCAGAAAGAATAACTCTCCCAGATTCAGTGAATCCAATTTGCTCATGCTGTCATCCAACAAGCGTTTGGCTTCCTGATTGGCGATATAGGCAAGGTAAAGCTGGGACTCATTATTGCCAGGATCCTTCTGATAGTCTGCTGAGATCTGCTGGATAGCGGTTGAAAAGCTATCGATACTGGGATTCTTCAAATATCTATTGGCTGCTTCACCACTGGCAAACAGCATGCCAATCAGTCCCAAGCCGATAATCAATACATAAATGCGTTTCATCTGCATAGTATTACTCGTATCTGCACAGATAGGCAGTCTGCTCTGCTACTTTGAGCTGAAACTTCTGATCAGCGGCCACGATAAAGGTCTCACCTGCGCCATAAGTCTTCCAGTCTGAGGCTCCAGGAAGCATTACTGTAAGAGCCCCGGAGATCACGGTCATATATTCTACCGTGCTGGTACCAAACTCATAATCACCAATATCCATCACGCCCACGGTGGATTTGCCCAATTGGTTCTCCAAAGCGATGGATTTCACTTTGCCAGCGAAGTATTCATTGACTGTCAACATGTGTAACTCCTGTGTATTTTTACTATGGTGCCATGTGGCGATACCAGCTAAAGGGGTCAAGCAGAAAGTCACAGGTGGGGACTTAATGCTTGACAAATATTCACTGCCTTCCAAGTATTGTTATAAGATGAATCGCTGATCCCATTAGGAGGAATCATGAGAAAAGTCCTGTCTTTTGTATTGATTGCCATTATTGCCTGCAGCACTGCTTTGCTGGCCGAAGAAGCTGCAAAGGTTCAACAAACTCCCTACCAGAGCCGGGAAGATGTCTATATCCTGATCAAGGATGAACTACAGCTCACCGTCGCCATCTACAAATCCCAGGTAGAGATTCTCTCCATGATGGTTACTCTGCAACAGCTTGGCATGGATACCCAGAATGCTGATCTGAGCAGCCAGATTGAAAACCTGAAACGCCTGCGCCAGTATGAAGGCAAGGTGAATGCAGATCAGGTAGCCATCCTGCAAGAGCAGCTTAATATCAGCCGCAATGATCTCTCCATAGCCAGCATGAACCTGGATCAACTGAATGCCCGGGTAAAACAATCAGAAATGAAAATCCAGGATTATTACAACAACGTCATCAAGCTTGCGCGGCAGTTCGTAGTAGAAGTGGAGAACAACAGAAAGACTGATCTCCCCAAACTGATCCTGCCTACGATGAAAGAGAGCTTTACCCGCCTCGCCAAAGCAAACGTGCAGGATGGCATGGATGCCGAAGCCTTTGATCTTTTCACCCAAGCCGTGGACGAATACATCCGCTACGTAATCTCCTATGGTGGACCCACCGAAGCGCTCACCCAACAACTTCAGAATATGATCCAGAGCTACAATTCCGCCGAGTTTACCCAATCCCAATATGCTGAGCTGAGGATCTACATGCAAAACCTGCAAAAGATGCTGGATGCTGAAAAAGCTGAAAAACAGGATCTGCAAAGGAAACTGGATGAATTGATCATCATGCCTGTGGGCAAGACCTACGATGACAAGATCTACTTTGCCTCCGGCAGTGCCGAGCTGGATAACAACGCCATCAAGATTCTCAAGCAATTTGCTGCCAGCACCCCGGATACCGACGACTTTGAGATCATGATCACAGGATATACAGATAGCACTCCGATCGGCTCCAAGCTCAAATCCAAGTATGCTACAAATTGGGAACTTTCTCTGGCCAGATCAGCCAAAGTGGTGCACTACATGCTGGAGACTCTGAAATTCCCTCCGGAAAAGATCATCATCGCCGGAAAAGGTGAATATGCAGCCGATCCCAATGACAAGGACATGAGCCGCAGGGTAGAGTTTCGCTTCGTGCCCAAAACCAGACCCTGAGATTTAGCTCTTGACGCTACAAGCATGATTGCAGGATCGTGACTGCAAGAGGATTTGTCTGTCTCGTTATAAGTTGCATAACAAAAGAAGAAGAGGATATAAAATGAGAAAACTACTGCTATGTGCCCTACTGATGGGCTTTGTGGCGCTATCTGCCTATCACTCCGATCCTTTCCCCTTGGGAACCTATTCATACATCCAAAATGGAACCCCCTTTTTCCGGGAAAACCGCATGGAAATCATCCGGGCAATGAAAGACCTCGGGTACAATATCAATGTGATCGAGACCAACAACAGCGATAGAAACCTGGATGAATTGCTGGCAGCCCTGGATGCCAATGGGATAGATGCCATTCTCACCGACAAATCCTGGAGCAATGATCCCCTGGATAGCAAAGCCTACAGTGTAGTAGCTCTTGCCACCAGCAATTACTACCGCTTTGAAGCAGAATTCACCGATGCCCGGGAAGTAAAAGCAGGCGATGGCACCAACCACACCTACTGGTATGGCAATAGCGGCACTATCCCCCGCACAGGTAAAGCTGTGTCCTCTTCCAACGCCTCCTATCAAAACGTTTGGCTCTGCAAACCAGGTGTGGATAAAGCCGGATGGGCATATACAGACCTGGCCTACCGCTGGAATGACCGTCAAAACCGCAGAGTCAAGATCACTGATGAAATACGTTTTCACAAGACACATCAGGATGCCAAGCTCGATCGTGACTCCCTGTATGTGACCTACAGAGTGAAACTGGGAAACATGGGAGAGAAATTCAGTGACCAGATGCCCCTGCTCACATTCAATGTGATGGGGTATCTGGGCAATTCTGTCTCCTACACCGATTCAGTATTTGCCACGCACTACCGTGGTAAACAATCTGGAGAACGAACCGTGTTTTCATTAGCAGATTACAAAGCCCTGGGATCGCCCCGGGATTTCTTTGATATCACTATTGCTCTGGCCTACAATGACCTCAGAGCCAGTGGCCTGATGTCGGATGATCTGGACAACAATCCCAATACCGCTGGACACTGGTGGTGGTACGTAATGCGGCATTTCGCTCCCCGGCTGTACTGGCATGGAAATTGTGATCTGGAACTGGACTATATCGAGATCCAGGATCAGTTGTACCGCAATATGAAGCAGAATCCGGATTTGTTTCGTGAACGTATCAACGCTCGCATCAGAGAGCATAAAAACCTGCCCCACGGACATATCATCAAATACACTTATAGTATGGATGAGCCCTTCCAGGGACAGCTCGAATCTTTCAACCTCATGCAATCCCTGATCGATGCGGACAACCCACCATTGGTCTCCGCCAGCTACGATATCAAATACAGAGAATTCAAAATGACCGATAGCGAAGATTACTGGCAAAAACTCTCCTTGATCCGCAGAATCGCCAAACCCCGCTTTTTCATGCCAGACATCTATCCCATCAAGCCCGGTCTAAGCTACGATCCTGCCTCGGGTGAACGGTTTATCCAAACCATACTGGATCAGCGACTGCTGCAAACCTATCGGGACAGCAAGCTCTACGCTATGTCCGATCCCGAAATCGGCAGAAAGTTTTTCCCTGTAGCCCAAGCTTTTGGCTATTGGAACGGCAAGCAGTGGGAATCCTGGACTTTGCCTCCCACAGCTACCCAAAAAGCTCTGCAATACCTGCCATTGTGCTATGGACCGGATGGCTTGTTCAACTACCAGCTGCAGGGAGCCGTCGATGCCTCTGGTGTGGGTTACTACGCTCCCATCGTTGGCGTCTCCAATCAAAAAGTCCGCAACGAAGACTATACCAGAGCCATCCTGATGGAGACCAATCCCAAAGTGAAACGCTGGGGTGAAGAACTGCTCCAGTACAAATGGATGAATGCAAATACCATCATGACCGATAAACCTTATCCTGAGGTCGATCTGAGCGGCATGAACCTCACCGGACTGAAGGTACTATCCAGCGGAAAGGGAGATTATGAAGGCTATATTCAAGTGGGGTATTACAAAAACACTGAGGGTGATGTTGCCCTCTTTGCGGTTAATCGTCGTACAGATAGATACATTGCCGATGCAGCCTATCGCAGCCCTGATCATGTAGCTCCAGCGGATTATCCAAAAGCCTTCAGCCAATATGATCCTCAAACTCTGGTACTTGATTTCGGTAAGGATACCCTCTATCCAGCCATTTTGGATGAAGACGTCGTTATTCCTGCCCGGTCAAATTCTGTGCTCATCCCCTTAGCCGCTGGTGAAGGTAAGCTCCTGAAACTGGTGAGCACCCTGCCCTCGACTCTGAAGAGTAAGGCCAAAGTAGCCTTCAACAACAAGACCTATATCTCAGGAACCGTCACGATCGAGAAAAAAGCCAGCCTCATCTGTGATAAAGATGGAGAATTGATTCTCCTGCCAGGAAGTACTTTGATCATCAAGAAAGGCGGTACTTTCATCCTGAGAGGCAAATTGAGCAAGCAGGAAGGCTCGAGAATCGTGTCCGACGGCAAGCTGATCATGGAGTAAAAAAAAAGCTTGACACGGCTCATCTAGCTATCCTTCATTAAGTTATACACAGAGTTGCATTGCGCTGTCAATACGGAGTCATTACGGATCACGTCCGTATTGCCTGCGTATTGATTGCGCAGTGCTAAGTATAGCTTGGGAGGAAACAATGCTCAATATTTTGGAAATCCGCCACCTGGCAGAATTAGAACTTCATTGTTCGGTTGATCAGCTTACAGACTTTCTATATACTCATCTGGATAGATTTCGTGACGATAAAAATGCCATACAAAAGGCAATTGGTTATGTCTTCAGCAATGAACCCGGAAAAGGGGGCTTTATTCTGCTGGCTAAGGATTCGGGTGCATTGGCCGGAGCTTTGATCATGATCAATACGGGAATGCAGGATTTCATCCCGGAGAACACTCTTGTCTATATCGCCGTGGATTCTGCAAAAAGAGGTCAGGGAATCGGTAAGCAGCTCATCTATCATGCTCAAAAAGTGTGCAAGGGGAATATCGCTCTGCATGTAGAGTATGACAATCCCGCTAAAAGACTCTATGAAAGGCTGGGATTCTCCAGTAAATATGCTGAGATGCGCTGGAGTAGAGACTAGTTATGGCAAAGTTGATTGTACACATGCCCCGTTTGATCGAGAACATCGAAACTATCACCAACTTCATGCAAAAAAATGCGAAAGCATGGTCTTTGGTGGTGAAGGTGCTGGGTACCGATAAAACTGTCCTGGAGAAGTTGCTGCGTCACCCTGTGATCCAGGGCACTCATTCCATTGCCGTATCGCACTGGAAGTCCCTGAAAATGGTCAAAGATCTCAATTCCGATCTACGCACTATGTTCATCAAGCCACCCTCCCTGAAAAACATCCCCCAGATCGTAAAATATGCCGATATCTCGCTCAATACCAATCTATCTACCATTAGAGCGATAGATGCAGAAGCAGGGATGCAAGGGAAAAAGCATCAGATAATTGTAATGATCGAAATGGGTGAATTGCGTGAAGGAATCAAGCGTGAAGGGCTCATCCCCTTTTACAAGCAAATCTTCAAGCTGCCCAATATCGAAATCATAGGAATTGGCACCAATCTGGGCTGTATGTACGGGGTGCAGCCTACCTACGATAAACTGATCCAATTGGTACTCTATGAACAATTGATTGAAGCTAAGTTCAAGCAAAATCTTGAGCTCGTATCGGGAGCCAGTTCCATCACTCTGCCGATCCTGGAGAAAGGGAAGGTACCACAGGGCATCAATCATTTCAGAATAGGGGAGGCAGCCTTTTTGGGTGTATCGCCCCTGGATCAGAAGCCTCTGTTGGGACTCAATACTGATGCTTTCATCTTTGAAGCTACAATCCTGGAGGCCTACCGGAAGGAAAGCCATCCGGACGGAATTATCTCAGAAGCTGGAATTGGCCATACAAGCGAAGATGTTACCAGTGATGACAGCAGTTTTAAGGCTGTGGTGGATTTTGGGATTCTGGATGTAGATGCTGAGTATTTGGTTCCAGAAGATCCCCAGATCAAATTCTTTGGCAATAGCAGTGACCTTACGGTGTATGATCTGGGAGAAAACCCAAATCACTATAAAGTAGGCGATGTCTTACGCTTCCGGCTGCGTTATCTGGCTGTAGCGAAACTGATGTATTCCAGATTTGTAGAAAAACAGGTGATCGAGAACTAGCCTAAAGCCACATCCAGAGCCATCATAACGGCAAAGCCAATCAGGACTCCAGCGGTTGCCAGATGACCATATTCTCCCTTTTGGGATTCAGGGATCACTTCCTCTACCACCACGTAAATCATAGCTCCTGCGGCAAAGGCCAAAGCATAAGGCAAGACCGGACGTGCTGCCATGGCCATTAGAGCTCCAAGCACTCCGCCAATGGGTTCCACCATCCCGGAAAACTGCCCCCAGAAGAAGCTCTTCCAGCGGGAAATGCCTTCCCTGCGCAGCGGTATCGATACAGCCGCCCCTTCGGGCAGGTTTTGAATCCCGATCCCCAGAGCCAGTGCAATTGCCGAAGCCAGTGATGTACCTTCCACGCCATAGGCCAAAGCTCCAAATGCCACACCTACAGCCAGGCCTTCAGGAAAATTGTGCAGGGTAACAGCCAGAAACAGCAGTGTGGATTTACCCCAAGGGGTCTTGAGGCCCTCCCGATGGTTGTCTTCATTGATGTGCATGTGCGGGAGCAGCATATCGATCAAGCGCAGGAAGAAGCCTCCGGCCAGGAAGCCCAATACGGCTGGCAAGACGCTGCCAGAACTCATCTCAATAGCGGGTGCCAGCAAAGACCAAAAACTGGCAGCAATCATCACCCCCGCTGCAAATCCCAGCATGGTATCCAATACCCACTGCTTGATACTCTTGAAAAACAGCACAAAACTGGAGCCCAAAGCGGTCATGAACCAGGTAAACAAGGTGCCATAAAAAGCCATTAGAACTGGTGACATATTATCTTTACCTCATGTACTGGCGCTTAATGAAGCGCCTCAAGTACGGGCGCTCGTTGAAGCGCAGTTGTTTACATATATGGCCAGGAGAATCGGAGCCAATCAGATTACCCGGAGTCGGCGCTACGGCGAGCGCCGGTACAACAGGAGATTTCATCCGTAAAATTTGTTGATGGCGTCCAGGATGTCCTGGATGGCTTGGTTTGTATCATCCACCATGATTGAGCGCTTATCGCCATTGTCAAAAGTGATTACCAGATTGCCCAGGGCTTTACTTACTTCACGGATTTTGGGCACCACTATAAAGCAGCGTCCCAGGTGCTCATCAGTGTATTCAAATACGGATTTCATTGCTTTCTCCCTCTCAGTATCTCTTCAGATTGCAGCTTTGGCAGTAGTTTTCGCCAGGCCTGAGGTATTCGGCAATCTCGGGATTGAACTCGATCAGAGTATAATCCGGATCGTCGTAACCGCTGAAAAACTGGTCAAAGAAATAGCAGCGCTCCGAGGCCTCAGCCTTGAGCGCTGCATTGTTTACGATATAGGCTACGCCTGTAAAACGCACATAGCCTGTATTGCCATCCTCATGCAGGGGAATACACACTTCCACTGCTTTGTTGCTTGCCACCTGAGCTACTTTGGCATCTCCGCTGAAGGTGGCTACAAACATCCTGTCGTCATACAGAAACAGAACCACAGGCCGCACCTTCGGTTGCTTTTTGTCACAAGTGGCAAAATAGACATACTGGTTTTGCTTCACCCATGCCATAATCTCCTGTTGTAGTGCAGATTCGTTGGTTCTGGCCATGATCATCCCCTACTTGGGAAAAGCGATCCCAGTGATAAACGCCTGGTTTTCTGCCTTGGGATTGTCAGCATTGTCGCGAGGGAGTTTCTCAATCTGGTGTACTACATCCATGCCGGCAGTCACTTTGCCAAATACGGTGTGTTTACCATCGAGCCAGGGAGTACCGTCTTTTTTGGTAACGATGAAGAACTGGCTGCCATTGGTATTGGGACCGCTATTGGCCATGGCGATCGTGCCGTAGAGCACTTTGGCTTTCAGGATGCGGCGGTACACGGGATCGGTCAGATTGGTTTGCTGCTGGTAATACTCCACCGGATGCGCACGCAAAGGATCCAGACTCTGTTTGGACTGCACTTCCTTTACAATGCTGAGGATGCTTTCAGTGGGAGTCCTGCCGGATTGCATGTAAGGAACGATGATCTTTGTCCATACTGCTTCGGCGGCGATTTGATCCATGATATCGCCCTTGATTTGCTCACCATTGGCATAGCATTCATCTTCAAACTTGTATCCGGGACCACCCTGGCCATCATCACCACGATTGTCGTTTTTGGTGTTTGGACAACCACCCTGAATCATGAAATCTGGAATTACACGGTGAAAGTAGGTTCCAGTATAAAAATCTTTCGCAGCCAGATCAATGAAGTTCTGGACAGTCCTGGGGGCTATTTCTGGCCACAATTCCAGCTCGATATCACCATAAGTGGTTGTGATCACTGTTCTCACTATTTTGGGGTTCTCTGTCACGATTTCCTCCTCCTTAGGGGCTTGTTCATCTGTCTTGGTCTGGCAGTTTAGCATGGTAAGACTCAAGATCAGGATGGCAGGCACCATAAGCAGGGGCATGAGGTTTTTCTTGGTTTTCATGCTATCTCCTTTTATATTACAATACTATGCAAATCTTTATTCACTGCCAGGTTTCTGGCCTGAGCCAGGGGAATCTGTTACTTTGAAGCTGCGCAGGTACACTTCCCCACCTAATATCTCTATATAGCTGTAGTGTCCCAACCAATCACCGCAGTTTGCATAAACTCCAGAATCTATATGTGAGACTTGGGGTTCGTGGCTGTGTCCCATCACTACGATCTCACTGCTGCCTTGTTTGATCTGACGGGTGGCAAAGCTCTTCAATCCCTCATTTTTCCTGGATCTTACCTCAGGATGCAGCTTACGTTCTCTGCTACTGCGGGACATCAGGCTCCCCAGACTGAGCGCCAGATCAGGATGGATGAGGCTGAACAGCTTACGGGTGATGGGCAGACGCAGAGTCCAGCGCAGGATCCTGTAGCGGGTATCATTTACAGTATGTGTATCCCCGTGGCAAAAGAGCATTTTCCGGCCATCGGCTGTGATCCTGAAGCTTTCGGGATATAGCTCTATGCCAATCGTATCGGGCAAAAAATCCCCAAACCAGAAGTCATGATTGCCACTGATCAGCACAATGCGGCAGCCTTGCCGGTGGATATCATGTAGTCTCACCAGCAAAGGAAAATACTGCTTTACCACCGTGTAGCGTCCGTCAAACCAGAGGTCAAAGATATCTCCAGCCAGCACCAGAAGGTCATATCTACCCTTAATGCTATCCAAAAAGCTGAGGATGATCTGCTGGTTTTCCTGATCAGCCTTACTAGTGATGTGATACTTGTAATGAAGGTCAGAGATGGCACAGATACGCATTTACTTTACCATGATGTAGTGTACGATATTGAGCCCAAAGCGCAGGGCTGTCTCACGAAGTTCTGGAGGATCCTGATGTGTATCAGGATCAGCCCAGCCATCGCTGATGTTGCTCTCGTAGGTGTAAAGCATCATCAGCCGGCCATTGTCGTCAAAGAGCCCAAAAGCCTGCGGGGGTTTTTCATCATGCAGATGGATCTTGGGTAATCCAGCGCTGAAATCGTAATAGGAAGAAAAGAGCGGGAAACTGCCATCCAAAGGTACCAGTTCACGCTCTGGAAAGATTCTCTTGATCTCCCTCCGGAAGCTGGGATCCATGCCATAATCGTCATCCGCATACAAAAAGCCACCCTTCAGCATCCACTGCCGGAGGTTCTGCACTTCTATTTCTGTGAAGCGGATATTGCCATGCCCGGTTAGATATACAAAGGGAAAGTCATAGAGCCTGGCATCTGAGGCCCGGACAATGGTCTGATCCACGGGAAAGCTGGCCGCAAGGGTGCGATTGATGAATCTGGCCAGATTGGGCAATACTTCAGGATCATTGTACCAATCCCCTCCCCCATCATACTGCAAGCGGGCAAACCCTGTCTTCATAGGGCTATCCAGTGCTGAAAGAGAAGTGGAGAGAAGAGATAAAAGTATGATTACAGCTAGAATCCACCCCCACCTGAAGCTCCTGCCCATGCCGGATCGGGCTGGCAGGGAAAAGATGTTTTCGTAAATGCAGGCCGGCATATTTAGGTCCTGGTCTAATTCACGATCTTCAGTTGAATGCAGAGAATTGCATTCTCCATCACCGCATAGAAGCAATTCGCATAGCTATCATAAGAGGACAGATTCGTGATTTGCTCTTTGAAAGTTATGCTGGAAAGGCTTTCTCCCCGGGGAGCATCCAGGATGCTGATACTGCGTTCGGAAGGGATCACAGTAATGGCTCTGTCCAGGCGGGGATCCTCTTCAGGATTGATGACGCTGGGAGTAAAAGAACTATTTATCTGATGCGAGCAATCCATCTCCTGCTGCCAGATTTGGGTGCCATCTTCCTTGAAGCCAAAAGCCTCGTCATCTTTAAGGCAGACCAGCAGAGTAGTCTCATTGTAGATCAGAGAGGTTATCGGCTGGGCAAAGGACTTCTTCCAGCGCAGATTCTGATTCTTCTTATCGAAAGCCAGGAGGTTGTTCTCAGCCGTGAGAAAGATGGTATCGAGGCTGTACACCGGTGGGCTCGTCACTGTATAGGGCAAATCTGCACTCCAGACGATTTCCAGCTCTATGTTCCGGGCGGGCAGATTCACGATCCGCTCCATATACTTGAGCAAGTTCTGCGTATCGATGGAAAGGGTATTGGGGATTTGCTCCAGCCTCAGAGTCCGATTGTGCTTCACGCTCATTCGGGTGCGCAGTAGCAGTTGATCCAGAAAGCGATTGCCAAACAGCATGTAAACTATCGCCAAAACCGTAACGGACAGAATCACGAGTGAACTGATCTGCACCCTGGACAGTTTTCTGCGTACAGGCTGGATCAATCTTGCCTTGCCTTCCAGGATCAACCAGAGTGGGTTGGCAACCTGGACAAAGGATTCCACATAGTGGTCGATCGTAGCCAGATCACTCACACCTTCAAAGACCTTCGCGGCCAGATTCCCAGAGATTGCAATAAAACGTTGGTGTTCACCGATAAAGATGCGCTGGGGACGCACGCTGATATCACGATCCTGAAAGCCCAGCAGATTCAGCTTTTCCAGGCTTTGCATCTGCTGTTCACGGTAGCTGTTGCCGATTTGCTTCAGTTTTTTGTGATCGGTAATAGCACAAAACACCCTGCCAAACTGGACAAAGAAGAGCTCATGATCATACATCACTCCAAAGAATAGTGATATCCCCTTCTCCTGCAAAGATGTCTTCATCAGCATGCCATACAGCTTCCAATGCAGGTCATTGAAGAAGCTCTTCAGCCACTTCTCCACTTCCGCTTTACTGATGCTAGCCGCTTCGGAATTGCGAATTGCCAGCCTGATCTCAGCCCCCAATTCATCCAATACCGGCTCATGTTGAGGATGCCAGATCGCCAGAATCCAGCCGAAGCGTCCATCCTGACTGATGGCATGTTCCACGATCGGAAAAGGTGAAGAATCCATCTTGCTAAGAAGTGCGATCATATCAGCTCCACCATTTGATAAAGCTACGGTAGGATACTCGCAGGAGGGTGGGAATATGCATCAGCATGTTGGTGTAAGATGCATTGGCGAGAGGACACCAGCATTCACCTTTGTGAATGCTGCGGCGCTCCAGGGCTCCGGCTGTGGAAAACCAGGTTTTGCGGAAACTGTAGTGGTTTTTGCGCAGATTGCCCAGGGGCTTCGCCTTTACACAGCAGCTCCAGAGGTCGCCATCCGGAGAGATCTGACAGGAAGCTACCCCTGAATAGCAGGGAATCACCTGTTTCTCATCCCGCATAATGGCTTTTACCAGATTGTAATACTCGATCCTGAAAGCCATTGTGATCTTGTTCATGCCCTTGTACTTACCGTTTTTGATACGGTGAATCAGGTAATCTATAGCACTCTTATAGGACACTTTGGTAGGGGTGATATCCAGTCCGATGGTATCCAATTCCACCCGTTCCTCAGCGATTTCAGTGATGTAGCTATCCGGTTCCAGACGCATCAGTTCATTCGCCACGGAGTAAAAATTGTCCACATTGAAGCGGGAGATCACGGTATGGATGCCCACACTGAGATTCTTCAGCTTCAAGGCTTTGAGCTTGTGGAAGGTGGAAACTGCTTTCTTGTAGTTACCTGGCACATTGCGAATCTCATCATGCTGGGTGTCGATGCCATCGATGGAGACATTGATGATGATCTGAGCCTTGGGACAGGCCTCGGCGATGGCTGCCGTTTTTTCCACGATCGTACTGACCAGCAAACCATTGGTGGGGATATTGATAATGCGGGGGCGGGATACCTGATAGATGCCTTTTACCACTTCCACGATGTCATTGCGGAGGAACGGCTCTCCACCGCTGAAAGTGATCCAGTATGGACTCCTGCCCACACTGCGGAAGATGCGTTTGTATTCATCCACTGTGAGATTGTGCGCCTTTTTCTTCCAGATCCGGCAGGTATTGCATCTGGAATTGCAGGTATAGAGCAAGCTCACGGTATAGTTCATAGGCAGTAATCTGGGAAAGCCCAGATACTTCATCATCCAGTAGAGGGGTATGCGAAACAGCAGACTCAGCATATTTATTTACCTGCGAGGTTTTTGGTGCTACGAGCAATCTCCCAGGCAAAGGGATTCTTGCCCAGGAAGTAGTAATCCACTGCACCCAGGATGCGGCAGTACATTTCCAGGAGCACTACTGCGGATATTTTTAAGAGGTCAAAGGGATTGTCCTGGATTTCCTCGCGTAAAATCTTTGTAAGAGTGGTGTTATCTTGAGAAACCACCGTATAATTCTGCTGCCGTTTCAGCCACAAATGTCCATTTTGAATCCGGCGGCGTTGCTTGATGAAATCTGCCAGATTCTCTGGCCCTTTATTGCGGATCAGAGCTTCAGGAATATAGCGAAGCTGATATCCTGCTGCCTTGATCAGTGCTTCAATGCTAGCTTCATCCACGGCAGAATCCTGGGGAATCTGGTTCATGATCTTGCGGAAGGCGATCATTTCACCCAGCTTGGGAGCTTTCAGCGCCATGCGGTGGTGCAATCTCCACAAAAGGTGCACGGCATAGCCCATAAAGGTATTCTGATCATTCACTGGCATCGGACGGCCACCGGTAGCCCCCACCTTGGGATCGGCAAAAGCCGAAACCAGCATTTCAATGGTATGCGGTTCCGGGATCACATCTCCTGATATCACTACCATGATCTCTGCCTGGGCTTTGCTTAGAAAGAGGTTGATAGCGCTGGATTTACCTTCCCGGCGAGCTTGAGTTTCCAGCTTCACCAGAGGATTCAGGACGGCATAATCCTGCACCAGATCATCCGTGCCATCGGTGCTGGCACTGGATACTACGATAACTTCCTGAATCTGGACTTTATCGAGAATCTGGGTGCTTATTGCCTCCAGCAGAGCGGTGATATTGGCTGCTTCATTGTGGGCAAAGATGCCTATACTGCACTGAATACTCATCAGATCAGGTAGGTAGCTGTCTTCCCGGCATACTGGCAGGAATGCCTTTATTGATGGCATCCAGGATTCCATTGATGAATCCGCCGGTATGTTCACTGCAGAATTTCTTGGCTATTTCGATGGCTTCATTGATGATCACAGCCGAAGGGGTATCGGTAAACATCAGCTCATACACTGCCACGATCAGGATGCTTTTATCCAGATGCGCAATGCTTTCCAGCGACCAATGCTCCGTGTATTTATCGATCTCCGCCTCGATGTCCTCGATATTGATGATAGTGTTTTTCACCAGTTCATCGGCAAAAGCATAGACCGTCGTGGTGGGATTGATGTTTTCCGAAGATGTTAATTGCCGGAGGATCTCCGGATATTCATTCAAGAGGCCGTATTCCCGGAATTCAGCTTTAACTTCAGCAAAATCCAACGCATAGATGCATTGAACTGCTATTTCTCTGGCTTTACGCCTTTGTCCCATTTTTCATCTCCGCCAACAAATTGACCATTTCCAAAGCGCTGCTGGCTGCGCTGAAGCCTTTATTGCCAGCTTTGGTGCCGGCTCTTTCGATCGCCTGATCCACGCTATCGGTGGTCAAAACGCCAAATATTACAGGTTTGCCGGTAGCTAAAGCCACATGTGCGATGCCTTTGCTCACTTCGGCTGCCACATAATCAAAATGCGGTGTTCCACCCCGAATCACGGCACCCAGACAGATCACTGCATCCACATCTGCCTTTTGGGCAGCGGCTTGCGCCACGAGCGGGATCTCAAACGCACCGGGCACCCAGATGATCTCAATATCGTCTTCCTGCACTTCATGACGGGTGAGACAATCCAGTGCTCCTGCCAGGAGTTTTCCGCTGATCGTCTCGTTGAACCGGCTTACCACGATGCTGAACCTATTGCCCCGGGCTACCAGATTTCCTTGTATTGTACGCATTTATAGCTCCTTTGAACCATATTTACCGACTTTGTGCCAGGATATCAGAAGGCATAAATCATTCAAGGAAAATCTTTAGCAGCCTGTAGTATAGTCGAGAGGTCGAGGGATCGAGAGGTCGAGAAGTAGAGATTATGAGGGACGCAGATGACGTGATGATAAGGATTTATGGGGTTATGAGAACAGCCCCATCTCCTCACAATCGCCGTCTTAACTGCGCAGGCTGGCATCGCCAGAACTCCTTCTCTATTCAGAAGATTCCAGACAGCCCAGCCGCTTCTACGATTCTACTGACCTTGATATGACGGCTGGGAGGAAGTATGGAGAAGGCACAGTCTTATGGCTTATTCACCGCAACACATTCTACACAATCCTCTCAATCGGACATTACCGGAGGATCAGCTCCTGGACAAAGATCACTCCAAAGACTCACTTTTGGTTCGTCTTCCCTTCGAGATCACCTCGAGTCCTCGTGATGATCTCGAGATCATCCTAACTTAAACCTCCGATAATCAGGCGATTGGGATACCCGGGAAAAACTAAACTAATAGGGACATAAATCAGTAAAGGATCAAGATGCATAACCATCTAAGTAGAGCCACTGAGTACGTTAATATCCACGGTTATTCTTTCCTCCCTGCGCATTTCTCCCTTGACACAGCAAACCCACCGGAGACTGTGGCTTAAACAAATACAAATTCTGGAAACAGAGGATTAAGGACGATAGAATGAAAGAAAAGCATGGTTTTTACACCCGGATGGTGCATGGCGCTCACATGGAAGACAAGTATCTGGCGGTGACCCCACCGATATACCAGACCTCCACCTTTGCCTTCAAAGATGCTCAGCATGGAGCAGATTGTTTCGCTGGTGAAGCGGATGGCTATATCTATACCCGCTTGGGAAATCCCACGATTCGCGGGCTGGAAAATGCCGTGGCGTCATTGGAAGGTGGCTTCGGCGGGATTGCCGTTGCCAGTGGCATGGCGGCGGTCACTACTGTGTACATGGCCTATCTGGGCGCAGGCAGCCACATCGTCTCTTCTGCAGCGGTGTATGGCCCATCCCGGGGTGTATTGGAAAAGCAATTTTCCCGCTTTGGCGTGGAAGCCAGCTTTGTGGATAGCTCCGACATCAGGCTTGTGGAAGCAGCCATACGACCCAATACCAAAGTTTTATATATCGAGACTCCTGCCAATCCCACCATCGCCATCACTGATATCGCTGCCTGCGCAGAGTTGGCAAAGAAGCATGGCTTGAAACTGGTGGTGGACAATACCTTCTGTTCTCCTTATCTGCAGCAACCCCTGGCTTTGGGTGCCGATATCGTGCTGCATTCTATCACCAAATTCATCAATGGCCATGCCGATGTAGTAGGTGGTGTAATCGTCACCAAAACCGAAGCAGATCACAAACTCCTTTACCCCATCATGACGCAGATGGGGCCAAACATGGATCCTCACCAGGCCTATCTGGTGATCCGGGGGTTGAAGACTCTGGCCATTAGAATCGAACGGGGACAGCAAAACGCCATGCAGATCGCAGATTATCTGGAGCAGCATCCCAAGATCAGTTGGGTGCGTTATCCCGGCTTGAAATCCCATCCCCAGTATGAACTTGCCCAAAAGCAACAAATGGGTCCTGGCGCCATGCTTTCCTTTGGTCTCAAAGGTGGACTGGCCGCAGGAAAAACTCTGATGAACAACGTCCAGCTCGCAGCTCTGGCAGTATCTTTAGGCGGGATCGAGACTTTGATCCAGCATCCGGCTTCAATGACACACGCCAAAATGAGCCAGGATGATAAGCTCAAAGCTGGGATCTCGGACGATCTGGTACGCCTTTCCGTAGGCATCGAGGATGCTGAGGATTTGATCCAGGATCTGGAGCAAGCTCTGCTGAAAGTATAGGGCACAGAGTTTTTCCAAGCGTAGCATCTGCCGGGACAGATAAATAATCGCTTTACAGAAAGCGGCTTAGGGATTTTCTGGCATCAAAATCCCCCCGAAAAGGAATACACTTGTGACAAAATTCACTGATATCACCCTCCCGGAACCAATCCTCCGAGCCGCCAAAGACCTGAATTATGAGATACCTACTCCGATCCAGGCTGAGGTGATTCCCTGGCTATTGGACAACGACCGGGATCTTATTGCCCTGGCCCAAACCGGAACCGGCAAGACCGCCGCTTTTGGCTTTCCGGTGCTCAGCCAGACTGATGTAACGCTCAATCAGGTGCAGAGCATCATCCTCTGCCCCACTCGCGAGCTCTGCATCCAGATTTCCAAAGACTTGCAAAGCTATGCCAAATATATGCCTCTGATCAAGATCACTGCCATCTATGGCGGAGCCCCAATCTTCAGACAAAAGGAAGCCCTCAAGGCTGGAGTCCAGATCGTAGTTGGCACTCCGGGACGCGTGGCTGATATGATCCGTCAGGACGCCTTGCATTTGAATAAAGTGGCCAGACTGGTGCTGGATGAAGCGGATGAAATGCTGAATATGGGCTTCAAAGATGAACTCTTTGAGATCATGAGCCACATCCCCGAAGCGCGCCAGACCCTGCTGTTTTCCGCCACTATGCCCAAAGAAGTGGTAAATCTTGCCAATACCTTCATGCACGAGCCTCATCGCATCAGCGCTGGAAACGAAAATGAAGGTGTGGCGAATATCCTGCATTTCTTCTACAAGGTTCAAGCCCGGGATAAGTATCTGGCACTCAAACGCATTGCTGATATGAATCCCCGCATCTACGGCATCGTGTTTTGCCGCACCCGTACCGAAACTCAGGAAATAGCGGACAAGCTGCAACACGATGGCTACAATGCCGATGCCTTACATGGCGACCTCTCTCAAGGCCAAAGAGAACTGGTGATGACCCGCTTCCGCAATAAATACGTGCGCTTGCTAATTGCCACCGATGTGGCCGCCCGCGGGCTGGATGTGGACGACCTCACTCACATCATCAATTACCAGATTCCTGCCGATCCGGATGTCTACATCCATCGCTCTGGCAGAACTGGCAGAGCTGGCAAAAACGGCATCTCCCTCTCCATCGTCCATACCAAGGAACTTGGTGCTCTCAAGGCCGTGGAAAAGCGTCTGGGACATCCCATCGTGCTGACCAAGGTACCCGGAGGCCGTGAGATTTGCGAAAAGCAGCTCTTTCATTTCATCGACAACGTGGAGCGGACTGAAGTGGATCACGACCAGATCGATTCCTTCCTGCCTAATGTGTACAAGAAACTGAGCTGGATGACGCGTGAAGAGCTGATCCAACGCTTTGTGAGCATCGAATTCAACCGCTTTTTACAATACTATAAAGACATGAAAGACCTGGAGCAAAGCCCCGAGCCTGCTCCCAAAAAGGACAAGCGCAGCTTTAGCTTCTCCACGTTCCGCCTCAGCATTGGGCACGTGAATGGGCTTACCAAGCGCGAACTAATGCGCTTTATCAACCAGCTTAAAGTCTCCCGAAGCATCGAGATCGGCCAGATTGACATCATGAACGAATACTCCCTGATCGATCTGGATTCCGAATATGAAGATCAATTGCTCAAAGCTTTCAGCCGCAACAAATACAAAGGGATCCCCGTCGCCGCAGAACTCTCCAAACCCCTGAAAAAGGGTAAGGCAGGATTTGCCCGCAACCCCAACCCGGGAAAACCCGATGGTGCGGATCGCTATTCTGACAGGAAAGGCAAAAAGAGCTTCGACAGACCCGTGAGTCCCAAAGAGAAACGTGGCTTCAAAGGCAAACCTCGCCGTGAAAGCTGAGCTTTTCGATTGACACCAGTCCCAGCGAAGAAAGTCTGGTCTTATGATTCACATAGAAATTTCCGAGTTTAAAGACCTGCCTTTCGATACCCTGCCCAAGGGCTGGGGCTTCTATGCCCTCTTTAGCCAGGAAGGATATCTGTACGCAGGTTACACACCCAAATTGGCAGCTACTCTGCGGCAAATGCAGCAGCGTGACAACTGTCGTGATCTGGTAGCACGCGCCACTGGCCTGGAGTATGAGCAAACTTCAGATGGCTTTGCGGCTCTGGTGAAATACAAGAGCTTTGTGGCTGCCCATGCCCCTGTGTATCAATATCAGATCAATACCTGGGCTGAATATGTATATCTGGCAGTGGATGCCCACCGCTTCCCCTTCGTAAGCATTCAGGAACAGACCAATGATGACTGGCAGTATTTGGGGCCATTCACAAGCAGGTTTTTCCTGGTGGATGTGATCGATACTTTCTCCCGCATTCTGAAGCTGCCTTTTTGCGAGACTGGCAGCTTCCCCTGCGAGAAGTTTGACCGCCAGCTTTGCCGGGGATGGTGCCTGGCCCTGGCTCCTGCCGAAGAATCCTCCCAGGTTCAGGATCTCAAGAAACTGGAAGTGCTGCTGAAGGAGACCTTTATGCATCCCCAAAACGGCATCCTGGAAATGATCCAGCACGAGCGGAACAAGTATTTTGACGATCTGGAATTTGCCCGGGCTGACCTATTGGATGACGAAATCAGGCTGCTCTCCGAGTACCGCGACTGGTTGAATTTTCTCTACATGGCCAAAGCTCTGAATTTTGACAGCGAGGAGTTTACCATCACCTCTGGACAACTGGCCAGGGTGCGCATACAGGACAAAGACTTACACTTTCCAGTTGACAATCCTGAGTATCGGGAAAATGAGTACCTTGCCCTTCCACTGAATATGGTGGATGAAGCGCGCATAATATATGACCACTTCAGGGAGAGATAAAATGCACACAGAGCTTAAGAACTTAAAGATAGTAAAAGGAAGCCATCACGGCAAAGTACGTGATATCTATGACTTGGGAGACACCCTCCTGCTGGTAACCAGCGACAGGATTTCTGCCTTTGACGTCGTGTTTGATGACCTGATCCCGGATAAGGGCAAGATCCTGAATGGGATTTCCGTGCATTTTTTCAAATCCACCCAGGACATCGTTCCCAATCACTTTATCACCGATGATGTGGCCCAATATCCCAAAGAACTCCATCCCTTCAAAGCAGACCTCGAAGGGCGCAGCATGCTGGTTCGCAAGACCCGCGTGATCCCCTTTGAGTGCATCGTGCGTGGCTACATCAGCGGTAGTGCCTGGAGTGAATACAAGAAGACCGGAACTGTGGGCTCGATGATGATCGCAGAAGAATTGCAGGAAAGCCAGAAATTCCCCAATCCGCTCTTCACTCCCTCCACCAAAGCTTCCGAAGGTCACGATATCAATATCTCCTACCGGGAAATGATGATGCACATGGATGAGTGGATTGCCCGCTTCTTGAAAGATAAATCACTCGCCTTATACAACTTCGCCCACGAACTGATGAAGAAACATGGCATTATCATTGCCGATACAAAATTTGAATTTGGTGCCATTGGCAACGAGATCATCCTCATCGATGAATGCCTTACCCCTGATTCATCCCGGTTTTGGGATATCGAGAGCTATGAGATCGGCACCAGCCCCAAAAGCTATGACAAACAGTATATTCGGGATTACCTGAACACCACTGGCTGGGACAAACAGCCTCCAGCCCCCGCCCTTCCCGCGGATGTGATCAGCAAAACCCGGGATAAATACCTGAAAATATACGAGACAATCACAGGAAACAAACTTGCATGATAAAAGTTATTTGTATCGTTGACGACGAAGACGAACTGGTCAAGAACCTCAAGGTTGAGCTGCATGAATTGCGCCCCAATTGGGACATCCAAACCTTTGGCGATGGCCTGAAAGCTCTGCAATTCATCATGAATGGCAGGGTTGATCTGGTGCTCACCGATATCGCCATGCCGGATATGGATGGCTATGAGCTCTTCTGGCGGGTCAAGGATTACGATGAGAACATCCCCGTGATCATGATGACCGGCTTTGGCTACGATCCCAATCACGTCCTGGTTCGCGCCAAAGTGGATGGCCTCAAGGATGTGCTCTTCAAACCCTTCGAAACAGACAAGCTTGTGGAGCTAATCGATAGCAAACTTAAAGGTTAAGGTGGATACCTCCCACTTCGTTCAAAATCATCTGCTGGCTCGCTCCTGGCTCAGTAACCTGCTAAATCCTCTGGGCTATCTCTATGGCCAAGCCATGCTGCTGCGCAGGAAATACCTCTATCCCCATCCTTATCACTCCAGAATTCCGGTCATCAGTATCGGCAATCTCTGCGCCGGAGGTTCTGGCAAAACTCCTGTCAGCATTGCCCTCTGCCGGGCTCTTGAGGCCAGAGGGCTGAAGGTTGCGGTCTCGCATCGGGGATACAAGGGTGATACTGAGCACGGTCTCGGGTTGGTCTCGGATCGGGCTCAAGTCCTGATGAACGCCCAAAAAGCTGGCGATGAAGCCTTCATGATCGCCTCTTCTCTGCCTGGCATCCCCGTAGTGGCAGGAAAGAAACGGGTAAAGGCTCTGCGCTTGCTGGAAAACACATTTCCTGATCTGGACTGCATCATCATGGACGACACCTTTCAACATCTGAAAGTAAGCCGAAATATTGATATTGTGGTGTTTGATACTGCCATCGGTTTTGCCAATGGCCGCTGCCTGCCGGCGGGATATCTGCGTGAACCTGCCCGAGTGTTGCATGAAGATGTAATCGCTGTGTTTCATCAAAAACCGGGTGGTCCCCCTGCTGACCGGAATCTGAGGCAAACTCTGCTGCGCTACTCCCCCCACTTTTTCAATGTAGTTAGCAGTGCAGATCGCTTGCTGGATGGGGCAGGAAATGTGGTGCGTACAGAGGCTTTGGCTGGCAAACGCGTGGCACTGGTCTCAGGAATCGCTGCGCCGGAATCCTTCGCTGCGGCTGTATCCGGCCTGGGTATCCGCTTCCAGCAGCACTATAAGTATCCTGATCACTACCACTTTCAGGATTCCAAAGAGATTTCCTCGCTATTGACTTGGGACTTTCTGATCTGTACAGCCAAGGACTATGCCAAGCTGGCAGTGTATAAGGAATTGTCCGACAAACTCTTGATCCTGACTCTGGATACCCGTTTATCTAAAGAATTTATCGATTTTCTACTGCACAGGATCAATTCTGCCAGATCCTGATTCCCTCTTGTTATCATTACGCTATCATTACGCAGTCATTACGGATGAAATGCGTAATCATAGCGTGAATATATCGTAGTATGAATCGGAGAAATGCAAGCACGCAGATTCCGCTGATAGCGCAGATTTTTATGGAACGCAGATAAAACTGATGGGACGGATTGACGCTGATGATGATTTAGCCCTGGAGGGGCGACACTCCATAGCTTGGTGGCGTAAGCCCCAAGATACACAGAAGGTGACAAAAGAAAGCCCTGGAGGGGCGACACTCCATAGCTTGGTGGCGTAAGCCCCAAGATACACAAAAGGTAACAAGAGAAAGCCCTGGAGGGGCGACACTCCATAGCTTGGTGGCGTAAGCCCCAAGGCAATTTGTCAGTTATCTATTCAGCAGATTCCACTGTGCGGCGATGGTGATGGCTGCGGTCTCAGCCCGAAGCACAAGATTACTGATCGAGATTTCAGGAACTCCCTGGCTTTCGAAGAGCCTAAGCTCTTCTTCTGCCCATCCCCCTTCGGGACCAATAAAAAAACAGGGATGGGGCTCGGAGCCAGAGATCCCCTCAGGCAGCCACTTTCCCGGCTGGCGCTCCGAACACACTATAGGCGTAAAACCTTGCTGAAGAAAACTTTGCAAGGCAGTCTCCAATGGAGCACTTTGCTCCACAACGGGCAACCAGGGATTGTCACACTGCTTGATGGCGGCAAGGGCTACTTTGGCAAAGCGGGTAACCGTGTTTTTACCAGGATTACGCACTGAATAGCGTGTATCCAGGGGGAAAAAGCGCTGTGCCCCCAGCTCGGTGCATTTCTCTACCAGCAGTTCGTCATGATGGTTTTTCAGCAGAGCAAAAGCAATCGCAAAAGCAGGGCTTGGGGCTGGATGAAAAGTGTATTCCTGTATCGCTACTACGGCTTTGTGCTTGTCCAGACTGCTGATCTGCCCCCTGGCCAGGTGCCCCTTCCCGCTGTTCAGCAGGATTACGTCTCCGATCGCAGCCCGTTTTACCCGGCTCAGATGATGGAATTCTTCGCCTTCGATTACTGCTGTGTGGGTGTTTTCAGTTAGTAGTGGCAGATAAAATGAAGGCATTTAGCTGAAATAATCCCTCAGCTTGCTGAAAAAGCTCCGTCCCGGCTTCATTTCGCGCTTGGCATCATGCTCCTTGAGGCGTTGATAGAGCTCTGTTTCTTCTTTGGAAAGTTTGGTCGGAGTCACGACCACCACGCGTACGATCTGATCTCCCTTGCTGTAGGTATTCAAGCCCTGAATGCCCTGTCCCTTGAGCCGGAAGAGCCTGCCGCTTTGAGTTCCGGCGGGTATCTTCATTTTTACCTGGCCGGTTAAGGTAGGCACCAGCACTTCATCACCCAGTACGGCTTGCGAGATATAGACGGGAAACTCCAGGATAATGTTGTTGCCATCGCGTTCAAAGAGTTCATCCTGCTTTTCGTGGATCAGCACCAGTATATCGCCTCTGGCACCACTGCGGGGGCCTACGTTGCCCTGGCCTCGGAGGCGGATGTATTGTCCTTCTTCCACTCCGGAAGGGATTTTCACGCTGATTTCCTTGACCTTGCCCATGCGGCCTTCGCCGTAGCATTTGGGGCATTTGTTTTTGATGATCTTGCCTTCCCCGCGGCAGGAAGGGCATTCGGAAACAGTCTGCATCTGCCCAAAGAGGGATTGACGGATTTGCCTTACCTGTCCGGTACCACGGCATTGGCTGCAGGTTTCGGTGCTGCCGTCAGCGCTGCCGCTACCATCGCATTTGTCACAAGCTTCCTTGGTGCCGATCTTGATCTTCTTCTCTGTACCTGTGGCGATTTCCTGGAGCGTGAGCGAAAGCTCGATCTGCAGGTCTTCCCCACGGTTTGAACTGCGCTGGCTGCGTCCGCCAAAGCCGCCTCCGAAAAGACCCTCAAAGATGGAAGAAAAGCCATCGCCAAAGATGTCGTTGAGATCGGAGCGGTGGGTGAAATTCTCCCAGGAGAATCCTCCAGAGCCAAATTGATTCTCGATTCCGGCGTGGCCATATTGGTCATAAAGCTGGCGTTTATCGTTATCACTCAGCACTTCATAGGCTTCACTGGCTTCTTTGAATTTGGTTTCTGCTTCTTTGTTGTCGGGGTTTTTGTCAGGATGAAATTGCATTGCCAGCTTGCGGTAGGCTTTCTTGATAGTAGCTGCGTCTGAGTTCTTATCAACGCCCAGTACATCGTAATAATCTCTTTTGGCCATCTTTAGTCTTTCTCTCCAGGTTCTTTGTGACAGTATCTCCGATGGGTGTGATCAGAGCGAATTGCCGTTCAGGGGTGCAGGATTCTGCACCCCTTGATTCGGGCAAGGTTTATTTATCGTCCACTACCTCAAAATCGGCATCGATGGGGCCGTCTTGCTGAGGCTGTTCTTGTTGTTTGAAATCGTCGGGATTGAAGCCCTGAGCATTGGGGTCAAAACCTGCTCCTCCACCGGCGCCTTGCTGCTGTTGCATCTGAGCATAGATGATTTCGCCCAGCTTCTGTGCTTTCTTGGCGAGGTTTTCTTTGATGCTGTTGAGCTGCTCGGTTTCGGTAGCATTGGCAAGCTGATCTTTGGCTGTCTTGATCTCTGCTTCCAGTTCGCTCTTCTCGGTCTCGGAAAGCTTGTCGCCATATTCGCCCAGGCTCTTTTCAGTGCTGAAGATCAAGGTATCCAGCTCGTTTTTGGCAGTTACGAATTCCTGACGCTTCTTATCTTCTTCGGCGTGCAGTTCAGCATCTTTGATCATGCGGTCGATATCTTCCTTATTGATGCTGCCAGCACGGTCGATCTTGATCGATTGCTCCTTGCCAGTGCCTTTATCCTTGGCGGATACGTGCAGGATGCCATTGGCATCGATATCGAAGGTAACTTCGATCTGCGGAATCCCCCGCGGTGCGGAAGGAATGCCTACGAGATCAAAGCGACCCAGGCTTTTGTTGTCATCTGCCATGGGGCGTTCACCCTGTAGCACATGGATGGTAACCGCAGTCTGATTGTCCTGCGCAGTAGAAAAAACCTGGCTCTTGTTGGTAGGGATCGTGGTGTTTCTGGGGATCAAAGTGGTCATCACTGAACCCAGAGTCTCGATGCCCAAAGAAAGCGGAGTCACGTCCAACAGCAAGATGTCCGATACTTTCTCGTCCTTGGATAGAATCGCTCCCTGGATCCCAGCTCCAATAGCCACTACTTCGTCCGGATTGAGGCTGCGATTTGGCTTTTTGCCAAAGAATCTTTCCACCGCTTCGCCCACAGCCGGGATCCGGGTACTTCCACCCACCATCAATACTTCCTGAATTTCGGAAGCGGTGAGCTTGGCATCCGCCAGCGCCTTTTGACAAGGGCCCAGTGTGCGTTCTACCAGATCCTGGGTTAGACGGTTGAATTCGGCCAGACTGAGGTCAAGATTCAGATGCTTGGGGCCAGTGGCATCAGCCGTGATAAAGGGCAGGTTGATATTTGTGGATTGGGTGCCGGAAAGCTCGATCTTGGCTTTTTCGGCTGCTTCACGCAAGCGCTGCATGGCCATAGGATCTTTGGAGAGGTCGATGCCTTCCTGTTTCTTGAATTGCTCCAGGATCCAATCGATCACACGTTTATCAAAGTCGTCCCCACCCAGATGCGTATCACCATTGGTGGAAAGCACTTCCACCACGCCGTGAGAGATATCCAGAATCGAGATATCAAAGGTTCCGCCACCCAGATCATAGACGGCTACTTTCTGTTCTTTCTTGTTTTCCATGCCATAAGCCAGCGCTGCGGCCGTGGGTTCGTTGATGATGCGGCGTACTTCCAGACCGGCGATCCTGCCGGCGTCTTTGGTAGCCTGACGCTGGTCGTCGTTGAAATAGGCCGGTACGGTGATCACTGCTTCGGTTACAGGTTGTCCCAGATACGCTTCGGCAGTTTCTTTCATCTTGGTGAGCACCATGGCCGAAATCTCTTGCGGGGTGAAATCCTTGTTGTCGCTATCGATATGCACGGATGCCTGACCCTTGAGGCCAGAGATCACTTTGAAGGGTACTTGCTTGATTTCTTCGCCCACTTCGCCATAGCTACGGCCCATGAAGCGCTTGATCGAGAATACTGTATTCGTGGGATTGGTTACAGCCTGACGCTTTGCCAATTGGCCTACAAGGCGCTGTCCATCTTTGGCAAAACCCACCACCGAGGGAGTGGTTCTCCCACCTTCGGCATTGGTGATTACCACGGGTTTTCCACCCTCTACTACAGCCACACATGAGTTTGTGGTTCCGAGATCAATTCCAATTATCTTTCCCATTTATTCCTCCTGGGTATTCAATTTATTGCCATTTGCCACCGCCACCCGCACCGGACGTACCACCTTGCCATGCATGGTGTAGCCGTTTTGGATGATGGCAGCTACTGTGTTTTCATCATATTCGCTGGGGATATGCGCCAAAGCATCGTGAAACTCGGGATTGAAAGGTTCTCCCAGAGCTTCGATCTTCTGCACCCCTTCCTTTTCCAAAGCACTTACCAATTGCTTCTCGATCAGCACTATCCCTTTGCCAAAGGGGGATTCAAGATCCTCCGGACTGGCCTGCTGGAGTGCACGTTCAAAATTGTCCACCACATCACAAATGTGCAGGGCCAATTGCTGGGTCGCATGCCTGATCCAATCCGCCTTTTCGGCAATGCTGCGTTTGCGGAAATTCTCAAATTCCGCCATGCTGCGCAGATATTTGTCCTTCCACTGCGCCAGTTCCGCTTCCAAATCAGGAGTGCTGTCCTGCTGAGCGGCTTCGGTAGTTTCAATCTTGATTTCAGTTTCCACCTGGTCTTGCTGTTCCTTTTTCCTGGTCATTATTATCAAATCTCCTATTGAGGTACGATCATGCCCTTGCGGGTGGTCTGGGTGATGGTATTGGTCACATCCCGGATCAGGGGGATCAGCTTGCGGTATTCAGCTCGCAAGGGACAGATCACGCCCAGGTAGCCGGGGATGCCAAAGACCTCGTAACGGCCATAGATGAGGGCAAAATCAGCCCATTTGCTTTCACCGAAATCCTCTCCCATGAGCACTTTTACTCCATCGGCTTCGTGATGACGCATGGCATTGAGCAAAAAGTCCTGCCGCTGGATCAGATTCATAAAGCTGAGGATAGCCTCCCGCGTATCAAACTCCGGCTGCTCCAAAAACTTGATGCTGCCATCGTAGTGAATGAAGAAGTCGCTGATCTCGATAAAGGCTTTGTGCAGCTCCGTGAGAAACTGGCTGATAATGTCGTTGTCCTCTTTGCGGCGCTCTTTCATCTCCACCAGCACGCGATTGGCGATATCATAGATCCTGAGACCCACGAGTTCATCATTCAGATAGCGCACCAGCTTGCGCAATTGTGCTTCGGTAAGTTCATTATTGCATTTCAGGATCACGGTCTTGTCCAGGCCGCTATCCAGACTCATCACAAAGATGAACTTGCGATCCCCGATAGCAAAGACATCCAGCTTCGCCAGATATCCGCTGGAAACCTCAGGCTCTGCCACAAAGGAAAGCTGATCAGTCTCATGCGCCAGCATCTGCATAATGAAATGCAAAGCCCGGGGCGTATCCTTGTAATTCTGGATCAAAAGCTCCCGCAAAGTGTCCATGCGTTCATATCGCACCGTACTATGCTCAGGATGAATATGTTCCAGATACTGGCGGTAACCGCTGATCGTGGGCACCCTTCCTGCCGAAGTATGTGGCTGGGAGATCAGGTTTTGCTCTTCCAGCTTCAGCAAATCCAGACGCAAAGTGGCCGAGGAAACATCCTGCAGATATTTCTCATTGAGCATCCGTGAAGATACCGGCTCGCAACTGGCGATGTATTCATCCACCAGCGCACTGAGCGTATGGGAGAGTCTGCGGAGATTTTTCTTCATTCTGACCACCTTTCTGATTTTCTTAGCAGTCTCGTGCCCGATCTGCTAATCTAAGGACAATCTAATCAATACCACAAAATTGTCAATCAAAAAGTGAGAGTGCTAAAAACGGCATAGCGATCACGACGAAAACAGCATAGAGTATCATCAAGACTTTATCCAAACTGATACTGCGATCAATCCAGCAACCCAGGATCTTCATCATTCTGAGACAATAGCCCTAAGACATGCTGTGGCTATTCCTTTTTTTCTGGATTGTGGTTCAATAATTGCTTAATCTATTATCTAACATACAATATTCCGAAAACCAGCTATACAAGGTTCTCATGCACACTTGAATGCAGAGATTAGTCCGGAACAAACAAGTATCCTTTTGGGAGGAACAATGAAAAGAGCAAGTTCAGGCCATGGCTATCGGTCGTTGATTTTGATATTATTGTTTATCTCAGGTGTAGCTATCGGGCTTAGTGCTCAGGAAACACCTTACGTTGTTTATGGGCCTTTGGCTCAATACTGGGGCAACGACAATTCTGATCACTATGATTTTGCGGATGTTCTAACTGCCGGAGATATATGCTATTTCCTAAGACGTGACACTCACGTAGGCCTCGTAATATCAAGCACATCCTATAGTGTTGGACACCTGATGCCGGGACCAACTCCCAACTATGTACCTGGCGCTAATACTCCTGATAGAGTGTTTTTCACCAGACTGAGTGATTCTGCTGTATTGGGCGAAACACAGTACAATGGCTTCAAATGGACAACATTCAATGCCGAAACCGGACAAACCACATATCCTTTGACCACTTTCCAGCAGTTTAGTTACAATCCTATAGCGAACGTACTGGCCACTGCAATGGATAGCAGTCATGTTCTGGTGGTGTTTCACAATAGTTCCTCGGTCGCATATGCTACTTGCATGGACCTGGACTACAACGAGCTCTGGGGATTTTCGCTGGCAGACATAGATATGCTCAGCAGCATAAGTTGTGATCAGGTGTTTGCCCTGGATTCTCAAAGATTCATCCTCGTTTCAAGCGCCAACCAGGCAACCCAGCTTTTCATTCTAAACAGCTCCGGAGTGGTGGAAAACCACACTAATGTAACCGGCTACAGTCGCCTGTTTCAAACGAATATCCCCGGTACATTGCTCATGATGACGAAGCAATCGGACACAGGCACTGTTATGCTCTCAAAGCTGGAAGGCAGCAGCATCATTCCCCTGATGACTCTCAATAATGTCCAATATGGTAATTTTACGGCAGATGCCGATGCCAATTCAATCGTCGTCTTGAATAAAAACAGCAATGAGACCATCGAGCTCAAGAAGTATGACTGGGAAGGAAACCTGATCTGGTCCAGGCCAGTGCCATGGCGGTGGATAAATACCACTGCCGACAATCTGGCGATCAATAATAGCGGCAGCATCTTTTTCTCTATGCGGGATATAGCTCAGGAGCGCTCCGTTCTGGTAAAAGTATTAGCTGATGGGTCAAATTCCTACACCGCAAACGCTGATCCCACCGCAGTCCAGATCGTACCCTCCGTAACGGTATATCCGAACCCCTTCCGTGATCAGCTAAACATCAGTTCCAAAGGCCAGAAGAATCTGGAAATCTACAATCTGAAAGGCCAATTGATCCGTAGCTGGAGGAAACAGGATAGTGCTATTTGGGACGGCCGTGACACAGCAGGAAAAGCTTGTCCCGCCGGAATATATATACTCAAGGGAGATTCGCAGAGCCGCAAGATCATAAAGCTGAACTAAACGTAATCCTGACTAATCAGAATATCAATATCTGGACACTAACGTCAATGACCTTGTATGTTTTAGCAGTGTAAATGAACATGCTATTAACTGCCACCTTATCTGATTCCAATCTATCAACCCATATCAGGATCATATCAAACTGACTTAATTACCAGAGTTTTACCTTGTCTTCACCTCGAGATCACCTCGAGTACTCGAGATGATCTCGAGGTGATCCTGAGGTAAGCACCAGTTAAACAATCAGGTAGGCCATGAGCGCAAGGTGGGTGATCTGACAGAAAGCAGATGTGGGAGTTTAGTTCACCACAGAGACACATACATCAAGGAAGTTGCACTACAAACGAAGAAACTGAATCACAAACGACTTATTTACGAGACCCGAATGGGATCGAATGATATTTGCTCGGCCTCCGGCCTCGTCGACACGGAACTTGTGGATCGCAAACGTCCCCGTTTGCGGAGCACGGAACGTGCTCGATAAGGCTCGGCCTCCGGCCTCGTCGACACGGGGACGTGTCGAATCCAGTGAAATTGAACACTACTGGAGTCCCCAAAACTGAGCAAAGCTAGAGTTTGGGCCAGGAAGACATATCGATCCCTTCAAGGGAAATGGATCAAATAAAACCACTAATCTTACGCAGTTTTATCATAAGGAGATTAGAAATGTAAAAGAACTCTTGACACCTGGCAGGCTACATAATCCTGCTGAATTCATATTTTAAAAGGATCAAGGATTGGACTCATGGAAGACAACAAGATTATATACACGATGAGCGGTGTAGGGAAGGTGGTAGATGGCAACCGGCAGATACTGAAGGACATCTATCTGGGCTACTATTATGGCGCCAAGATTGGCGTGGTGGGCCTGAATGGCTCCGGCAAAAGCACCCTGCTGAAGATCATGGCAGGCCTGGACAATGACTTTCTGGGCAGTGTAGCAATGAACAAGGGCTACACCATTGGCTATCTGGAGCAAGACCCGCTGGTGAATGACGACAAAACCGTGCTGGAAGTGGTTCAGGAAGGCGTTTCAGAGGCCATGGAACTCCTGGCCAGATATGAAGAGATAAATATGAAATTCATGGAGCCCATGGATGATGATGCCATGAACAAACTACTGGAGGAGCAGGGCAAGATTCAGGACAAGCTGGATGCCTGCAATGCCTGGGATCTGGATAGCCGTTTGGAGCTTGCAATGGATGCTCTGCGCTGCCCTCCCGGACATTTGAAGGTCGGCGTTATCTCTGGAGGTGAACGCCGCCGGGTGGCCTTGTGCAGGCTGCTGTTACAGGAGCCGGATATACTCCTGTTGGACGAGCCCACCAACCATCTGGATGCCGAGCTGATCCTGTGGCTGGAGCATCACCTGCATCAATACAAAGGCACCGTGATCGCCGTAACGCACGACAGGTATTTCCTGGATAACGTGGCGGGCTGGATTCTGGAACTGGATCGAGGCGAGGGCATTCCCTACAAGGGCAACTACAGTGCGTGGCTGGAACAAAAGCAGAATGCGCTGGCCAACGAAGCAAAAACCGAAAGCAAACGTCAGAAAGCCCTGGCAGAAGAACTGGAATGGATACGCAGCAGCCCCAAGGCACGTCAGGCCAAAAGCAAAGCCAGAATTGCGAACTATGACAAGATGGCTTCGGAAGAATATGTAAAAGCCAATCCTACCGACCAGATCATCATTCCCAAAGGCCCGCGTTTGGGCAATAAAGTGATCAAAGCTATAGGCGTCTCCAAAGGTTATGACGATAAACTGCTTTACGAAGATCTGAATTTTGACCTGCCTGCAGGCGGCATCATTGGAGTAATCGGCGCCAATGGTGCGGGTAAAACCACGCTCTTCAACATGATTACCGGTAAGCTGAGTCCTGATCAAGGTGAGTTTCAGCTTGGCGAAACGGTTAAGCTCTCTTATGTAGATCAAGCCCGCGTGATGGAACAAAGCAAAACATTGCTGGAACTGATTGGCGAGGGCCGGGACATCATGAAAGTGGGAGATCGGGAAATGAACGTGCGTGAGTATATCAGCAAGTTCAATTTCTCATCCAAGGAACATATGAAACCCATCAACATCCTGAGCGGTGGCGAAAAGAACCGCGCCTATCTTGCCCTGACCCTTCAGGTGGGTGGCAATGTCCTGCTGCTGGACGAGCCTACCAACGATCTGGATGTATATACCATCCACGCCCTGGAAGAAGCACTCCTGGATTTTGCCGGTTGCGCAGTAGTGATCAGCCACGACCGCTTCTTTCTGGACAGAGTATGCACCCACATTCTGGCCTTCGAGGGAGATAGCAAAGCCGTATGGTTTGAAGGAAACTTCAGCGATTACGAGGAGAATAAACTCAAGCGCCTGGGCGTGAGCGAACTTATCCCCAAGCGGATAACCTACAGAAAGATAAGCAGGGTGTAAGATCCAGCCAGCTACGCTGCTTTTTTGATACTCCAAGGCTTGCTAATAGGATTTGTGCCTATAACTCTTTGGTACTCATTCTGAACGGTATCCCAAGCCAATTGCTGCAGCAAGAGGGCAGTGGAGCCATCGATCTGAGCAGGATAGTAGCTATTGCCCACCGGATTTTGCTTCCAGATCCTGGCCATCATCAGACAAGCGACAAGATAGGTGCCGTAGATGCTGGGATGATAGTTGTCAGCATCATACAAATTGGGAATTCCATGCACGGAATCAGCATTTTTCCAGGCCACACCCGCTGGAACGACGATGCCATCCACGTAAGCTCCAATGTAGCGATAAGCATCACGGATGGGCTCATACATCTCAGGATTGTTGCGCCAGGCCCAAGTCATGTAAAACCCGGTTAAGGCTCCCGATTGACGGATCATGGTATTCAACCCGGTAGCATAATTATAAAACAGGTCTGGGAACAGCATGGGACGGCTGCTCTGCTCCTGCAGCACTACCAGATCCCAATCCCCGTTTGTGATCGCCTCTATTGTTTGCAGATCGCTACAATGATTTTCCAGGGTATAGCCGCCGGCAGTACGTGCTTCGATCACTGTATTCCATTCCGGATGTGCGGCATCGAGCAGAGCCTGAAGATGGGTGTTCACTCCGCCATTGAAATAGGTATGGCTATTACCCACCAGGAGCACTCTGCGGCTATGTTCGTAAGGCAGAGTCCAATCCACCACAATCTCAAGACCACCTGGTACAAACTGCAACGTGATCTGCACTGAATTGGTCTGCGCTGGAGAGACCATCCCGGTACCCTGACCTGTGGCTATCAAGACATTGGCTTCATAGACCTGGACATCGACGGCATACAGCCCGGGCTCAAGCTCTGTGAAAGTTCCGCTGGCCATATTCCCGGCAATATTGAGATCCAAAGACTGTGTGAAACTGCCTTTGGTGATGGTGACAGCCACACGATCGACATCAATATTGAGCTGTGCCGCAGGGCTGAGATCCATCCGAACCGGCAAATCACCAGTCTCCTGAACCTGGCTGGTACGCTTTCCACAAGCTCCGATAAGTAATCCGAAAACTATGACAATCAAAAGTATCTTTCTCATGTTTACTCCTTCAGTCTGGCAGTAAGATGATAAGTCACGATAACAATGCCTGCTTCTGCTGTCAATAAGTTGTTTGTCTGGATTTTTACTTAAACCCCATTGCCACCCAAAGCAATACCTCCGATGGGTCAGGTAGATTCCCCACTGCTTTGCCGCAGGTTGTTTACCTGTTGCATGAAGGATTTTACTCTGGAAGTGGATATAGGCCGGGACCAGATCCCATCTTCCTTGAAGTAGGAGCCTACGATGAAGGCATCGGCCAGGGACCAGAACTCTGCCAGATTATCCATGGTAATCCCGCTGCCCATCAGGAGGGGCAGGCCAGAGGCCTTGCGGACACAGATCAAATCTGCCGGGGAACAGGGCTCACCCGTGCTGCTTCCGGTGACGATCAGACCGTCGGAAAGGAAGAATTCTGCAGCTTTGGCGGTCTCTGCCAGGCTGACATCAGCAGTGAGGGCGTGCGAGGAGTGCTTCTTTTTGATATCAGTGAAGATTTCTATGCGCTCAGCGCCCAGATTATGACGATAGCGCAAGAGCTCTCCAGCATCGCTATCCATATAGCCCTCATCGGCCAGATGCCCAAACACAAAGCCTTCGGCGCGGATGTAATCCAGCTCCGCACAGTGGGCAATGGCAAGGGCAGCCTTGTTCGCTCCAGCCAGGATCTGCAAACCAATCGGCAGCTTTGTCTCAGATCTGAGCCGGGCTGCAATGATGGCGATCGCAGCCAGAGTCTCCTCGGGGGCTCTGCGGTTCAAATAGGGGATATCGTGCATGTTTTCCAGCATGATGGAATCCAGCCCAGCCTCCTGGTAGATAGCCAGATCACGCAGGGCAAGTTCGGTGATTTGGGCTACAGAGAGTTGCTGGCGCGGACTTCCCGGCAATGCTGCAATATGCACCATCCCGATGATTGGTTTGGGATTGGAAGACTCAAAGATGCTCATTGTATACTCCTGTCTTGTAGTTTGTTAATTGTGTTGAGCCCCTGGAAGTGTCTTCACACCATGGGCCAGACATACACATTGTGGACTGATCCTGTACCAGAGAGGTAATTCTCCGGGTTTCTGCTGATAATGATACCGCACAGTAAAGCAATTGGACTCAGGATAGGCACGCCGGAAAGTGCTGAAGTAGTTTTGGTTACTGCTGCCATACTTCACTTCAAAGGCAGTTATCCAGTCCTGAGACTTGAGCACAAAATCAATTTCATTGCCCTGTTTGGTCTTCCAATAATGGATCTTGCTAGTTAGCTCCTTGGCTTGCACCAAACTCAGGTAAAATCCATTTTCCACCAATTCACCCCTATCAGGCCTGGATTCCAGGGCTCTAAAATCATTTATCAACATGTTTCTCAGCCCGGTATCGGTCATGTAAACCTTGGGCATCTTACGCAGTTCCTTATCCAAATTCGAATAAAAGGGGGTGATCGTGCCGATGATGAAGGATTCTTCCAAAGCCATCAGGTATTTCTGGACGGATTCTCTGTGCAATCCTACATTGCGGCTCAGTTCACTGATGTTCATCTCCTTGGCAATGCTACTGGCCAAAACTCTCAGAAGTTTATTGAATTCCTGCAGCTTCTCGATCTGAAGGATGTGACGGATGTCCTTGATTAGATAGGAGGAGACAATTTCATTCAGGAGTTCTATCTTGAGCTGGGGTTTCTCAAGCAAGACCACCTCGGGAAATCCACCATAAACAATGTACTCCTCCATCAGAGCTTCCAGCTTGCCAGTCATGCTCAAAAGCGGGTTTCGGGCGGGATCAAGCTCTGTGCCAAGTTCCTGAGCGATCTTACCTTCATTTTTGAAGTTGCAGAATTCGCCAAATGTGAGCGGATGCAGGATTAAGACCTCTTTGCGTCCAGCCAGAGATTCACTGAACTGCTGCTTGATTAACAGTGATGAAGATCCCGTCATCACCAGCTTGAATTCGTCACTATGATGATCCACCAGAATCTTTACTGTCTTAGAAAAGTCATTCAAATACTGAATTTCATCGATGAAGATATAGGTTCTTTCTGTAGGATCCAGCCTGTCAAATCTCAGTCTGGTCAAAACCCTGTCCAGATCGGACGAAAAGAGGCTCAAACTGGCTGGTTCTTCCAAATCAAAATATAGAGAGCGACCAGTACCAAGATGCTCCATGAGCCTCTTCAGCAGGGTAGTTTTACCCACCTGCCGAGCTCCCAGGATAAACAGCGCCTTGGGATTATCCAGTCTGGGAATAAGCTTCCGCTCCAATTCACGCTCAATGTAGTTCATAAGCACCTCTCGTGTATTGTCTCCAGATTCTCAAGTTATGTGAGCTTGTCAAGACTTTTTTACGGTGCTAACCGACAAATAGTCCGTACTTTTTTACGGTAGCTACCGACAAATAGTCCGTACTTTTTTACGGTTTGACTTGTTTTCTACAAGCTTTAAGCATTGTAAGAGTTGGCATTAAGATACCATTCTGTCCATAAGATATATCACAACCACAGAACCGCTCTCGATGAAGCCATTCAATGCTGAATATGCATCAGAATCGTAGTGCCTGCCCTCCATACAGCAAAGCATTCCTCCGGTGCTTAATGCAATCCAGCAGTAAACAGACCCTATGCAGATTTGTGATTGACAGGTAGTAGTGCAAATCCTTACTGTGATTTACACTTTTACGGACGGAATTTATGAAGCTTATCTTGATATTGCATCGCTATTTACTTGTGTCGCTGCGCTTACTATTGTGCTGCACGGCATTAGTCTTTGGAGAGATCACCCTATCTGCTCAGGAACTGGATTGGGGACTGGGGATAGGCTTTTTTCATGGCACCATGCACAGCCCTGATCCAATACCCGATGATTATGGAGGCGAGAAGTTCTTCCGGGATTTTGGCACTCCGATGCCGGAGCTGGGAATCCCTCTCTCCCAAAAGCTGAAACTGAGCCTGCGCGCCTATTACCATCATCGTGAATACCAATATTATGATAGCAGCTACACCAGCGACAGAATGATGCAGCACATGGGGCAATACATAGATATCCCCCTGAGCCTGAATACCAGGATTCAGAATTGGGATCTATTCGGGGGCGCAAATCTGGGCATTCTGCTCTATGACTTTGTGTTTGACGACATTACCGATGATCCTGACCTGTACAAAGATGCCAGCAGCTTCGTTCCGGGACTCCACGCTGGTATCCGGATTCCCTGGCCGGAGAGCGATCACTTATCGGTTATGGCATTCTACACCAAAGACCTGTTGCCCTTTTCCGAAGTGAGCGGACGCCGGATGTATCAGGATCGCTATGTGGTGCAACTATTGTACCGCTTTCTCAATGAAAAGCAGACTGAGCCACTTACAACAGCTACTTCCATGGAGGAGCTGATCAGCGGTTTTCCACCGGGATTGAGGCTTGGTGTGGGTTTTGGAGTGAGCAAAGCCAGCCTGGACGCCAAACCCAATTACACTTTGGTGGAGGATATGGAGTATCGGGCAACGCACTATTACAGCAGCCTGAACCTGGGCTGGCAGGTCTTTCCGCAGTTAGAGGTCGCTACCCAAGCCCATCGGCATTGGCGCGAATACAAAGTATATGAACAACCCTATGGACAGATAGAATTTACTGCCCGAGCCCAGTATCAGGAGTTTCCCCTCTTGCTGACCAGCACTCTTGCCGATCTGGAAGTGTCAATAGGGCCAAACCTCAGCTTTTTACACAAAGAGAAATACAGAGCCAATTACGGCCAAATCCCGGATAGTGACCAAAAAGACGCTGCGCACTTTCTGCCGGGCCTATGCGTTGGAGTATCACATGCCCTGGGTGCCAGCGGACGCACTGCCTTAAACCTCTTCTACACAAAAGATGCCAGGCCTTTTTCCCGCTCCTACGGCTTTGACAAAACCCAGGAAAACCTGAGGCTGTATCTGTCTCATGATCTGCTGGATAGCGGTGGCAGCAAAGACCTTTATCCCGCGGATGCCTTGGGAACAGACGGAATGACAATGACCTACGAGCTTGGTTATACAAAAGCGCAGATTGCCGTAGTGGATTGCCATATGCCCTTTATCCGCTATGGGATGGTCAAACGAGGCAGCAGCGGCCTGGGTCAGGGATACCTTATGGGCTTGGGCTTTACAAAAGTACAAGACGATGCAGTAAGCTTATACATCAACAGATTAACCGCTCAAAAACGCTTGTCTTTCGGGATTAGCCGTCTGGAGCTGTATGCTGCGCCGGGCTTGGGTCTGGATACAGGATTTGTAATCCGCAAAAGCCATGGAATCATGGACGAAGGTCCCCGTTTGTTGGGATTTGGGAACCCAATGTTCGTTTGGGAAGCAGGATTGAAACTGCACTTGTATAAGGAATTATCGCTGGTGGGTTTTGGCGCAAAGCAGAATACAGCACTTTTCAAGACTCCTCTGCAATTGGGGTTTAGCCTGAACATGGAATACAAATAGCGATAGCAAGCGCTGTTTTGCTGCCAGGCTATTCAAGATTTTCGATTTCTAATGGGATTTACCGGACTCATCCGGCCAGGGTTTGGCAGACTCGATCCCATCTCCATCCTGATGTGCGCTTACCAACTGCTGTTCAGGCTCATGCCAATCCCGATAGTATCGATCTGTTTGCCACTATAGTAGTTCTGGCGGCGAAAGCGCATATCCATCGCAATTTCTCTGGAGAAATGCAAACGCAGTCCCGTTTCCATGGCATCAGTGAGATGCAGTCCCGAATCTTTGTTGTCTTCCTCGAAAATCAACAGGGGCAATACTCCCCAGATATTTTGGATATAGGGCTCAAATGCTCCTACTTTGATCCCCAGCTGAGGACCTGCCATCATGCGCAGAAACATCCCAAAGGTTTCTTCCGGCAGAATCGAGCCCATGGAAAGCTCAAATTCTCCTCCTATACCCACGGGACCGAATCTTTTCACCAGTTCATTCATTAAATCCCAGGTAAAGGTAAAGTCCTCTTTTTGGGTACTAAGGCTGATCCCAAAATTAGTACGTTTCTCCGTGGGAATCCTGTCAACGGCCTGCCAGATCGTGCGTGTATTGAGTCCACGTTCCAGAAGCCGAAGGTTTACACCCAGCATCACCCTTTCCTGATGCTTCCTGGTTCCCAGGGCATCTGAGAAGCTCTTCAGATCGCGGTTGTATGTAACATCAAAACTGACATTCGCTTCCGGATCCGCCGGATACTGAACCCCAGCATGAAAACCCGGCACCAGCGTAGCAAAATCCTCCACCATGGCATCGGAGTAGGACGGCAGGCCTCCAGTGTGACGGGAGGAAACTTTGGCTGCCAGAGTGGGGCCCGCAAATAGCTCCATCGAGGATAAGCGCACCGCGGGATGAACCATTATGTCTATGTATCCGGCGCGGCTCTGCAAATCTGAACTGGGTTCACCAAAATCACGGTGACCATAGATGAATTTACCACCCAGCTTGAGCTTGGGATTGATTCTTTGTTTGATACCAAACCCGATAAATGCACGCGCTGGAAGGTGATCCTGAGCTTCCTGAAACCCAGGCTGAATCTGCTCTGTGATGTTGTTCAAACGGATAAAACCTGAATCAATGGACAGCTCCAGTGCCGCCAATGGGATTGTGAATACCCCAATGATCAACAGCATCAACCAATATCTATGATGTGGTACTCTATTTAAAGTAAGCAACTGCCTTGCATTTCTCATCTTCCTCTCCTTCAGCGGGTTCTGTGTGTAACCCGCACATTAGTTGACGATAGAAAATATTTTACCTATCATAAATATAAGGAGTGCCCGCAGGCAGGCAAATGGAATGTGTGTTCCAGCAAGTAAAGTGAAATACACGAATGGGAGCAGAGTAAACCCTGGAGGGGTGACATCCAATAGCTTGGTGGCGTAAGCCCCAAGATTGACACAGATTGTGGTGATTGAGCCCTACAGGGGCGACACTATAACTGCATCAATCACAGATGCGAAAACCTCTGAACGGCGCTACAGCGAGAGCCGGTACGATTCGATCGCACGATGCTCTGCTGGACAACTCATTAAGCTTGAACATTTAGCTTGATCCACATTAAGCTTGATCATTAAGCTTGAACAGTCGTCTTGATCAGTCGTCTTGATCAGTCGTCTCTTGGCCATAACTCTGCCTCATTTCTTCCCCTTTATCTACCCTTAATCAAGTCTTAATCAAGCCTTAATAATTAAGACTTGATTAAGGCTTGATAAAGGGAGGATAAACGCCGGGGAATGGGGGTGAACCTATTAGCAATGTAAGACCGTTGAACAATACTCCCGCTGAAACTGTGAGAGTGAATTCAAGTCCAGT
>DAOSEN010000008.1:0-146422 GCA_035363155.1 Candidatus Cloacimonadota bacterium
TCGCAGCTTTACATTCTACTATGGAGATCAAAGCTGCAGTATGGCAGATAGCCTGCTATTGGGTAGTTCAGGCCAGGTAACAACATACTATTCCAGTGCTCTGGGCGACGTTAACGGAGATGGCTATGCAGATTTTCTTTCCTTTATCGACAAAATCTGGCTCGGAAGCAGCCCAGTTAGTAATACACCCAGTCTTTTACTTGACTATGGTAACTTCCTCAACTTTGAATATGGGATGTGGCCAGCTATAGTGCATGGAGATTTTAATGGTGATGGCTTTGAGGATTTTGCTGCATCTGATAACTGGTATGCAGGTGATTCCGGACAGGCGGGGATATGGCTGGGCAAGCAGAATATGAATGGCACCCGAGATCTATCCATAGACCCTCCGGCAAATTACCGTTTCCGCAACTTTGGTTGGAGCAAGGCTGCCGGAGATTTTAATGGCGATGGCTATTGTGACCTGGCGTTTAGTGCGCCAATTTGGACACAAGGTCATACTTGGAACACCGCTGGTAAAGTATTCATCTATGCTGGCAATGCGCTACTCAGCGACACAACCGTTGCCAATGAGGATGAAGTATTGCCACCTCCGCAACTTAGCATCCGGGTATTCCCTAATCCCCTGCAGCGGGAAGAGATAGTCCAGATGGAGATCAAGACACTATCCGCCCCGCAAGGAGATCAGGCAATCCTCAGAATCTTCAACTCCAGAGGCCAGCAGGTATATCATCAGGAGCATATCACCCTCAGTGGGAAGAGCACAACCCTGCCTTTACAGCTTCAAGACCTGACCAATGGCGTCTATCTCTGCCAGCTCCAGCATGGGCACACAGTTACCACCACCAAACTAACCATCATGAAGTAAGGAGAATATCATGAACAAAACCAAGCTTTGGATCATGCTGCTAGGGTTATCCCTGCTCTACAGCCTACCGGGAGTAGGGATGCTTTCAGCACAAACCAACAATATGCCACTATTATGCACAATGTATGGAGAATTCAATGGAGCTCGTCTCGGGCATAGTCTAGCCAGCCTGGATTTCAATGGTGATGGCATCAAAGACCTTGTCGCACTGGAATCTCTATGGAATCCTTATGGAGTATTGGATTCGCAATACGACAACTTTGGCAGGATCAATTTCTATTGGGGAGGGGCAGATATTGACGCGAATCTCGATGCTTCTATTTCTGGTGATGCATGGGAATATGTAGGTGGAACGCTGGTTGCAGTGGGAGATATCAACAATGATGGAAAGGAGGATTTAGCCTGCCTTACAACGAGATCTCTGATAACTAAGCTTCGCATATTCTTTGGACGTTCCGAACCAAGTCCTATTCCCGATTATGAACTGAGCTATGCAAATCCAGGACAAATATGGGAGCTTTTTGTCCGACCTGTAGGAGATATTAACAGCGATGGTTATGATGATGTTGGGATCCATGTAAAATGGCGATATACAAACCCAGAGTTTCTCATACTGGATGGCTCGACTATGAATTTGATTCAAGCTGGAACACAGATGCAGACAGCATACTCCGGTTTTATTGGTGGAATCGGTGACGTCAATGGTGATGGCTATGACGACTACCTGATTTCCCGGATATTGCAACCCACCGGCGGTTTACACAACCGTATTACGATATTCTTTGGTGGAGAAAGCATCCCTCCCAGCGATAGCCTGGTTATCGTGGAAGACACGAACATGGTGATTGAGACCTTTGTGGGGCCTTTGGGTGATCTGAATGGCGATGGGATCGATGATTTTGTGGGCTGGATTGGAGGCGATGGATTCAGAATCTGGTATGGCTCCTCTGCTCTGACGCCTCAATGCGATCAGCTAATTCCTTCAGCCGGGTACACTTACAATGCTCGTTGCTACGCTCTAGTCCATGGGGACTTCAATGGGGATGGGTATAGTGATATGATAAGTTCAGACTACACCTACGGATCTGATGGAAGCGCGTTTATGTGGCTGGGGGGAGCAAACATGAATAGCACCTATGATCTGCGGTTCTTTGCGCCTACCAGCATCAGTGAAAAGTTCGGCTGGGATAAAGTAGCGGGGGATTTCAACAACGACGGGTTTTGTGATGTGGCTATATCTCAGCCTTGGGCAGATCCGGATCCTCTGCGGACACCGGGACGAGTACATGTGTACCTGGGCAATGCCGGGCTTACGGATACCACGGTAAGTAACCAAGATGATGTATTACCCCCGATAAATGAAGCCTCGAATTGGGATGTCATGATATCGCCAAATCCTGTTTCAGTAAACAATCAGGATATTAGTATTCACTTCATCGGGCAGGGATATAAAGAACTGCCATGCGCCAGGATAGAAGTATTCAATCTTAGGGGACAATTGATCAGTGACTTTGTGGTAGATCGTGCTTCCTTGGCCAGTGGCCAATACTCCATCCAGTTACATGATTTGAACTCAGGATTGTATTTCCTGAAAATCGCTGACCAGCATGGTAGCGTTGCTTCACGTAAGTTTATCTTAAAATAGGGCTGGCGGCAATTTCAAGCTTGACATGATTATGGAATCTCTCATTCTTGAAAAAAGTCTGATATCAACAACGGAGTATTATGTCCAGACCTACAAACAAGCGAGAGCTATCGCCACTCAGCGCTGCATATTCTGCCATGCTGCCAAACCTCTTGCGCAATCTGCCAGGGATGGTGTATCGGTGCCTGAATGATTCTAAATGGACCATGCTCTATATATCAGAGGGATGTTGCGAGTTAACTGGCTTTACGGCAGACGAACTGATCTCCAACGCAAATTGTAGCTATTATGACGTGATTTTTCCTGAAGACAGAGAATTTGTAAACAAGGCAGTTCAGGATGGTGTAAGATCGAGAACCCACTATCAAATGGAGTATCGAATTGAAACCAAGGATGGGAGTATCAAGTGGGTTATGGAAAAGGGAAATGCTGTGTATGATGAGCACGACAATGTCATTCATCTGGATGGATTCATCAGTGATATCACGGCACGAAAACGAGCGGAGGAGGAACTCAAAAAGGCTGCGTCCGATATGGTGGAATTAAATGCCACTAAAGACAGGTTTTTGAGCCTTATTGCACATGACTTGCAGAATCCAGTCTATGCTATTGTCTCGCTTTCTGATTTTATCTATGACAATCAGATGAACTTTGAAACCAAAGAGATAAGTGAATTTCTATTGCAAATCAATAGTGCGGCTAAAGGGATCTATACACTTTTGGAAAACTTACTGGACTGGGCTCGTTTACAGACAAACACATTGAGCCTCCAGCGAGATTTCTTTTCGGTTTCCAAGGCTATTCATTATGCCATGGATCATTTTGCTCAGGTTGCTGCTCAGAAAGATATCGATCTGATCTTTTATGAATCCGGGGATGTAATGATAGAAAATGATCTGCGCCTGGTTTCATCAATACTGCGCAATCTTTTGTCCAACGCAATAAAATACTCATTTCCAGGCAGCAAGGTAGTGATTAGACTGGATAAGATCGATGATTGGGTATCTATACAAGTAATTGATAAAGGTATCGGAATATCACGGCGGCATATGCAGAAGATATTCCGAATCGATAATGAATACCGTCAACCAGGTACCGCCAATGAAACAGGCAGTGGTCTTGGGTTGATCCTGGTGCATGGTTTTGCCGAGTTGATTGGAGCTCAGATCAGCGTAGAGAGCAAGCTCAATCAAGGCAGCCAGTTCAAGCTAAAACTGAAGTGGAGAATTTGATTGACGCCATTGACTTGTAAAAAAACCATGCTCAATATAAAAAATGATATGGTTAGAACATGAATGAACTGTTTAAACCTGATTTGGTGAGGATCGTAGATTCTTTCAGCACCAAAGGTGATTGTCTTAGCTATATGGCAGATCTCCTATCGGAGAGTGGATGCCTTAGTTTTCCTGATCGCTACCTTGCTGCGGTAAAGGGGCGGGAAGAGATCATGAGCACTGGCATAGGTCGTGGTATCGCAATTCCACATGCCAGAGACCTCACTGTGTCTACACTCCGTATAGCTGTTTGCAGGCTCAGGAATCCCCTGGATTTTCATGCGGTAGATGATGCTCCCGTGAACCTGGTATTCATGATTGCTGTGCCTCAGAGTTCCAATCATGAATACATGAGCATATTGCGCTCGCTGTCCGAGTATTTACGTCAGGACGAAAACCGCAGAGTGCTGTTAAACGCCAATACAGATAAGGAATTGTATGAAATTGTCCATAGAATTGAAGACATTATCCACGCTGCTCCTGCTAGTTAGTTTTGGGTCACTGCTGGCTCAAAATGAAAATGCTGGGACATCGGGTTTTGACACGTTAAAACTGGCGTATAGTGCCAGAGCCAGCGCTATGGGCGGAGCTATGCTTGGTCTTGAGCAAAGTTTTGATGCACTGGAATACAATCCCGCAGCCTATATTCGAACCCCAAACCGAGCAGTAAGTTCCACGATCATGAGCCACCTGGTGGGCAGTGGCGGCGGAAGCATCAGTTACATAATGCCACAGAACAAGTTTGTGGCCTGGGCTGCATCTCTAAGGTACTGGAATAGCGGGCCAATAGACAGGACAGACATCACCCCAACGGGAGAATTGGTGGAACTGGGGGAATCATTTTCAGCCCAAAGTATAGTAGGTACAATCTCTACCTCCAGATACATCAGTGATGCCCTGGATTTGGGTGGAAGTATCAAATTTATCTATGACAGTATTGACGAATCCAATGCCAGCGCTTTGATGATTGATATTGGGATTCTGCATCATACAGTAAATGAAAACATCAAAGTAGGGCTAAGCGCCAGGAACATAGGTGTCCAGATCTCACACTATTCACAGGACAAATATTCTGAAGGTCTTCCAGCCGTGTTTGGAGCTGGGATAGGCATTCGCATGAAACAGAATATTCATACTGCCCTGGATATCACAAAAGCTTCCGGAGAAAACATCGTGGCCAGAATAGGTATCGAATACGGTATCAGCCCGGATTTGCACTTGCGAACTGGCTTTCGCAGCAATGCAGGAGATTATGGCATGGGTGGAAGCCTCGGTTGGACTGGAGGATTGTCCTTTGGGGCTGGGTGGCAAATCAAGAGAATTCATCTGGACTATGCATTGTCATCATATGGTGATTTAGGCTTTACCAATCAACTAAGCCTGCGATACAATTTTACAGAATAACAAAATACTAAAGGATGTGTTTTGCACTCGTTTTTGTTTGAGCTTGGAACCGAAGAAATCCCCGATTCAGTCTTAATCCCCGCCAAAGAAGCCCTGCAAAACAGCTTTACCAGGCTGTGTCAGGATTCTCAAATCGAATATAGTAGCGTTTCAACCGGCTGCACTCCCAGAAGGTTGTATCTCATTGCATCGGGTCTTCCTGAAGCCCAACCGGATGCGAAAGTATTCAAGCTGGGGCCTGCAGTAGCCATAGCCTATGATCAAAACGGTCAATTGAGTAATGCTGGGAACGGCTTTCTCAAGAAAAGTGGCGGTACCGAGCAGGATATTCGCATCCAAAAGACTGATAAAGGCGATTTTCTGGCAGTTGAGTACACTCAGAAAGGTAAGGCTTTAATAGGACTATTAGCGGATTGGATTAAATCCGCAATTATCCAAATCCCCTTACCCAAAAAAATGATCTGGAATTGCCAGGAGCTAGCATTCTCACGACCTATTCGCTGGTTGGTGGCTCTCTTTGGAGATGAAACTGTGCCGGTTGATTTTTTTGGTTTGCATGCAGGACGCATAAGTTTTCCGAACCGGAGCCTGGGCTTGGGGAGTAGAGTCAGCATCAGCCATCCAGACAATTATCTGAATGAATTGCGAGAGGCCAGGGTTATCGCTGATTGGTCGGAGCGCCGCCGTACTATAAAAAAACAGATGCAGGAACTGTTTTCCGATGGGCATTACATTCAGGAAGATGAACGCTTGCTGGATACTGTGACCAATCTTGTGGAATATCCTACAGCCGTTGTGGGCAGCTTTTCACCCGAATTCCTTAAACTACCTGAGAAGATCATCACTTCTACCATTAGTCAGAACCAGAAGTATTTCTCTGTTTACAATAGTGATGCGCAGCTTACGAATAAGTTCGTTTTTATCTCAAATGGAGATGCAAGCAGTTCCTCTATTATCCGCCAAGGCAATGAGAAGGTTGTAAAAGCCAGATTGGAAGATGCCATGTGGTTTTTCCAGGAGGATACCAAACGTTCTCTGGAAAGCTATACGGAGCATTTAGCTGATGTGGTGTTCCAATCTCAACTTGGAACCATGGCAGATAAGACCAATAGAGTAGAGGTTCTTGCTGCCTGGATCGCAGATGTGCTGAAACTGGAACACAGCGAGAAAGAGCTTTGTCTCAGAACAGCAAGGCTGTGTAAGGCTGATCTGGTAACCCTAATGCTCGGTGAGAAAGAATTCACGAAACTACAGGGTTACATCGGAATGCACTATGCTTTAGCAAGCCACGAACACGATCTGGTGGCACGGGGTATTTATGAGCACTATATGCCCCGGGGCAGCAATGACTCCCTTCCAGAAACAATCTGTGGGAAGATTTGTGCAGTAGCGGACAAAATCGATACCCTTTGTGGCATAATTGGGATCGGGATGATGCCTACTGGAAGTGGCGATCCTTTTGCCTTGAGAAGGGCTGCAGGTGGGATTGTACAGATTATCGCCTCGTCAAACTGGGATCTGGATGTATATGCATTGGCGAATAGGGCTCTTGAAAACTTCGCTGATCTGATAGTCCCCAATCAGGAAACTACAGACAATGTGCAAAATTTTCTGAAACAGAGAGTCGTATGGTTGCTGAAAGAGCGGAATCTCCCGCAGGACGTGATCTCCAGCGTGATGCATGTGGATATGTCTCACATTGGTGTTCTGATCGCCCGGGCAGAAGCCCTGAGTTCATATAAACAGCAAGCCGGCTTTATCCGGCTGGTTACCGGGTACAAACGCGTTGCCAATATCATTAGCGCTTCGAAGAGCTTTTCGGTATTCAATGAAGCCTTGATGCAAGATTCTGCTGAAGAGGCACTATATAGGGGTTTGATCGCTATGCGCAAGGCTATCGACACAGCCTTGCAGGAGTGCGACTATCCCCGGGCTCTTGATCATCTTGTTGAACTGGGGGATCCCATAGACAAATACTTCGATGCAATCCTGGTGAATTGTGAGGACACTGCCCAAAGAGATAATCATTATGCGCTACTAAATCTGATCCGTCAGGAATTTCTAAGGGTTGCAGATCTGAATCTAATCGTAATGGATAATGAAACAAATGGAGCATAAATGAGTATTATCAATGATTTAAAAGCAAGGGCCAAAGCCCTGAAAATGACCATTGTTCTCCCTGAATCACATGATGAAAGGACACTCAGAGCAGCGCAAATCATCGTGAATGAATCCATTTCAGATGTGATCTTACTGGGGGACCCAGAGAAAATTCTGGCTGATGCAGGAGCGCTGGGCTTGGATTTATCCCAGTGTAAGATTATTGATCCCCTTACAAGCCAATTAACCAGGGATTTCTCAGAAGCCTTTTATCAGAAACGCAAAGACAAAGGCACCAGCCCCGAACAAGCTCTGGCATGCACACAGAATCCCCTGTACTTCGGAGCCATGTTGGTGAATAAGGGTTTGGCACAAGGTATGGTGGCCGGTGCGGCAAATACCACGGCAGACGTTTTACGGGCTGCCCTGCAGGTTGTAGGTGTTAAACCAGGTTTAAAAACAGTCTCGAGTACCTTCATAATGGTGTCTCCCAGGACTGAAGATCCCGCCCTGATGTTTGCTGATTGCGCAGTGGTGCCATGTCCCACAGATGAACAGCTTGCTGATATTGCCACTTCAACCGCAGAGACCAGGCGCTTGATTCTATCAGATGAGCCCTTTGTGGCATTGTTATCATTCTCCACCAAGGGGAGTGCGGAGCATGAACTGGTAAGCAAAGTGCAAAGTGCCAAAGCAATACTGGACGCCAGATCAGTTGATTTTGCCTATGATGGTGAGTTGCAACTGGATGCGGCGATCGTGCCCAGGATAGCTGCCAGCAAAGCTAAGAACAGCCCTGTGGCAGGAATGGCTAATACCCTGATCTTTCCAGACCTTCAAGCTGGTAACATCGGTTATAAACTAGTGCAGCGTCTCGGAAACTACGAGGCCATAGGCCCGATCATCCAGGGATTGGCAGCCCCAATCTGTGATCTATCCCGAGGCTGTTCAGTTGATGATATTGTAAACACAGCAGTTTTAGTGCTGTTAATGGCGCAAAATTTGACAATCCTGAAGAGGAGGATATGATGTCAGTAAAGCTATCAAACCGGACCAGACTGATCAAACCATCCCCGACCCTGACTCTATCAGCCAAAGCTGGGCAGATGAAAGAAGCCGGTATTGATGTGGTGAATTTTGGGGTGGGAGAGCCTGATTTCTTCACGCCCGAATATATCAAGGCAGCCGCACATAAAGCTTTGGATGAAAATTTTACCAGATACACAGCCAATGCCGGGATCATCGAGCTCAGAAAAGCTATCTGTACAAAATTCGAGCGGGACAATCAGCTTGCCTACTCACCCAAAGAAATCCTGGTATCGCCAGGAGCAAAAGCATCCATCTTGAACATCCTGATAGCTGTATGTGACGTTGGAGATCAAGTGCTGGTTCCCAATCCCTATTGGGTGAGCTATCCATATCAAGTAATGCTGGCCAATGCTGAATCAGTATATGTTCCAACAGAGCAGTGCGAAGGCTACAAAATCAAAGCAAGCGTATTGGAAGCAGTTATCAAATCCAGCCCCTGCGCCAAAGCACTGTTATTGAATTCACCAAATAATCCCACGGGCTCGGTTTATACCCGTCAGGAGCTTGAGGATATAGCAGAAGTATGCCTGAGATACAACATTCTGGTGATATCGGATGAGATCTATGAACGTCTCGTGTATGATGATGTGCAACATGTATCTATTGCCTCAGTGAATGAAGCCATGAAACAGCAGACAGTAGTGATCAATGGTGTATCCAAGGCTTATGCCATGACAGGCTGGAGATTGGGTTATGCTGCTGGACCTGAGCACATCATTGCTGCTGCCGGAAGGGTGCAGGAACATGCGACATCATGTGTGAATTCGATCACTCAAAAGGCATGTGTTACAGCCCTGCTTGAGGAAGATGATTCCATAGAGAAAATGCGGGTTGAGTTTTCCAAGCGCAGAGACTTCCTATACTCAGAGCTTGCTGGCATACCACATCTTACCTGTTACAAGCCTCAAGGTGCGTTCTATATTATGCCTAATATCGAGTGGTATTTGGACAATAACAAGCTGGGACTGAAGACAGCAGATGATTTCTGCGACAAATTGTTGGAACAAAAGCACGTAGCCCTGGTAGCCGGAGGATCGTTTGGACTGGATGGCACAGTCCGTTTTTCCTATGCCAACAGCATGGATAATCTTATAAAGGGAGCTCAGAGATTTGCAGCTTTTCTGCAGGAGATTATGTAATGAATGACATGAATGATAAGATTGAAGAACGCTGGCGGCAAAGACGAAAGAAGGGTTACAACTGGCCTAAACTGATCATCATGGTGATAATCCTCGTCGCCATTATCTATGGGATGTCCTTTCTCCAGAGAATGGGAAATGTGGTGAACGTACCAACTGCAGAAGTAGTGGATAGTACAGCCGTACAGGCTGCCGCGGGAGATAGCCTTAGGTGAGCCTGGTAGTTGTTGGATCGATTGGTCTGGATTCGATCAGTACCCCGGTAGGAAGCGTGAATGATACCTTGGGAGGGTCTGCTATCTATGCCTCACTTTCAGCATCATATTTCACTGATGTCAGGATAGTAGGTGTAGTAGGCGAAGATTTTCCTGCCTCAGCCTTGGATTTGCTCAGAAAACACAATATAGCCCTGGATGGCTTGGAGATTGTGCCAGGGAAGACTTTCCGTTGGAAAGGTGTGTATCACAAATGGAATCAGGCAGACACTCTCGCTACTGAACTGAACGTATTTGCTGATTTTTCGCCCCATATTCCGGAAGGATGTAGAAACTGCCACAGCCTGCTTTTGGGAAATATCCATCCTGATCTGCAACTTCAAGTTTTAAGCGAGACCAAGAGCTACACACATGTGGCTTGTGATACCATGAATTATTGGATATCACGATGTCCTGACAAGCTGGCTGAAGTGATCAAGCAAGTGCATATAGTATTTATGAATGAAGATGAGATCAGGGATTTCACAAAAAAAGACAATATCTACGATGCTGCCCGCATTGTACTTTCCATGGGGCCAGCCCTTGTAGTAGTGAAGCGGGGGGAATATGGGAGTGTCGCTATAATGCAAGATGATATGTTCTTTATTCCAGCTTATCCACTAGCCCAGGTGAAGGACCCCACCGGAGCAGGTGATAGTTTTGCCGGGGCATTTATGGCAATCATTGAAAACTTCGCGACACTGGATCTAGATTCAGTTAAATCAGGTCTTATCTACGGGACTATTATGGCAGCAAACAACGTTGGTGAATTTGGAGTGCAAGGTCTAATCGGCATAAACCCAAGCATGATCGAACAAATGAAAGTGGATTTGATAAGATGGACGAGATAAAACCTCTGGATTACAAACAAGCTGGTGTGGATATCGAGGCTGGTGAATCGGCCGTGAAGGCAATCAAAGCAAAAGTTCGAACCACATTCAATCGCAATGTTCTGAGTGAGTTGGGTAGTTTCGGTGGTCTATTCAGACTGGATAAAACTACATGGCAGAATCCCATCCTGGTATCAAGTACGGATGGCGTGGGCACCAAGCTCATGGTTGCAATTGCGGCAGGGGTTTACGATACAGTCGGGCAGGATTTGGTAAATCACTGCACAAATGACATCCTGGTGCAAGGCGCTATTCCACAATTCTTCCTGGATTACATCGGAGTGGGAAAACTGGATCCTAAGATCATTGAGAAAATCATTGATGGCTTTGTAAAAGGTTGCAGGGAAAACAGCTGCGCCTTGATTGGCGGAGAAATGGCTGAAATGCCAGGTATGTATGCTGAGGGTGATTTTGATTTGGCCGGGACTATCGTCGGCATTGTCGAGGAAAGTCAGATTCTACCCCGCAATATCGCAACTGGTGATATCCTGATTGGATTGCCATCCAGTGGATTACACACCAATGGCTATTCGCTGGCTCGTAAAGTCCTCTTCGAAAGAATGAAACTTCGAGAGGGATCATATATAGATGAACTGGGAGAGTCTGTTCAGGATGCCCTGTTAAAAGTCCATGTCAGCTATCTCTGGGTTTTACAGCCCTGGTTAACCCATACCGGTCTACATGGTCTCGCTCATATTACTGGAGGCGGCATCGCCGGCAATCTCGCCAGGATCCTTCCAGATGGTTTTCAAGCCCGTGTCGTATTACCCGAAGATACCATTCCAGCTATCTATCACATTATCCAACATGGCGGTAACATCAGTTTGGAGGCAATGAGACAGACCTTTAACCTGGGAATCGGGATGATCTGTGTAGTAGCTGCGAAGGATGCGGATGAGTTTATGAAAAAGACCAACGGTAGGTTCATTGGTGAAATCTTCGCTAGTGAAGCTTCATCAGCACGTGTGGTGTTTGTGTGAGCGTGGATGCGGATGAATATTCTAAATGTTTTTTATATAAACGGTTCAGGGTCGGGAATTGAAAAACTGCTTGACTGATTTTTGTAGCTCAGATATACGAGCCTTAAGTGGAGAATTACCTGAATTGGGGATCCTCACATGTATATGTTTTAATAAAGTAAATAAGCCAGGATAAAGGGAGGTTTATCGATGCGAAAGACTGCATTGATCCTGCTAATAGTGTTGTTCATTGGGGTTGCATTTCTTGATGCAGCCACCACTGGACGTTTGGCCGTCCGCGTTCGGGACAACCAGGGGAAAGCTCTGGAGTTTGTGAACGTCGTGGTTATGTCGGGAACTCAAAGGATTACAGGAGGCCAGACCAACGATCGTGGTCAGGCCATCATTATCAACATTCCTCCAGGAGTGTATGTAGTGAAGTTTTCCCTTGTGGGTTACGACGAAATGACATATCGGGATGTAAGGATTCAGGTCGATCAGACCACAAACCTCTCTCCAGTGATGAACCGTTCCGGAATCCGGGTTAGTACCGTTGTGGTACAAGCAACTCAGGACAAGGTGGAAAGAGACAGAGTCGGATCTGCCCGCCAGATCGAGATGGATCAGCTCAGCGATACAGCAGTATCAGACGTGGCTGGAATTATCTCACTGCAAGCGGGAGTCACAAACATTGGTGGCGAGCTTCACATCCGCGGTGGAAGAGCAAATGAAGTGAACTTCACCGTTGATGGCATGAGCGTTTCTGACCCGGTGGATGGAGGCAGTGCTTTATCCGTAGATATGGATGCGATTAAAGATATGAAGGTGATGACGGGTGGTTTCCCAGCCGAATATGGCAATGCTCAATCCGGTGTTATCAATATCGTTACCAAGGATGGTGATCCTTTTTTCTCAGGAAAGCTTGAGTATAATACAGACCACATCATCGGATCAGGCCGCAATTCGGACGTCTTCAAATTCGCAATTGGTGGTCCGATTGTTCCCTTTGCCTCACCAGAATTGAAAGAAAAGCTAACATTCTACTTAAATGGCGGTGGTGAATGGCTGGATGGCCGCTTGAAGGATTACTATATTGGTGATCCCAATCAGGATTTTGTTCTAAATGGCCGCACCTTGCTCGAATCCGTATTTGACCGCTATGATCCTTATAAAGATCGCAACAATATCCTTGGAATCGACACTGGAAACCGCAACTACAATACCTACAACGTAAATCTGAAGACCAAGTATGATCTTAATCCAGCCCAGAAAGTTACTTTCGCTGTCCGTGGTGATAGATCCTACAATTATCCATTCTCCTACAACTGGCGTTATGCTCTGCAACATTATGCCTATGACGAGACTGTACAGAGCCAGTATATTGGCACTTATGATCATGTGTTCAACAACACCATGAACCTCAAGGTAAAAGCAAGTTATTATACAAAAAGCAGTAACTCAGGTCCCCGGGGAATCGATAGAGAAAAATACATGTATCTGGCAATCGATCCCAATAATGTTCCTGCCAATTACATCGATAATGTCTTGATGGGTAATTATGGATATGCCAGTGTAGATTATGATGGTGATGGTGTATACGACTACGGATTCCTCCCGGCCAATGAATGGGTTTATCGCCTGGAGAGCCAGGAATATCCACGTACCATTCCTGGATTCAACCCTCCCGGCACGATCTATTCAAACTTCATTGATGATAAAACTACCACAGTCAATTTCCGTGGCGATTTTGAATGGCAAATCAACCAGACTCATCTGGGTAAGACAGGTCTTGAGATCATCAAACATAATATCAAGAAAAACCAGCTGCAAAACTTCCTTTCAATCTATGAAGACCGCAGACAGGCATTCCTAACAGGTATTTACGACATTACTCAGTACAATCTGGACAATTGGGGAACTGCCAATCAGGTTCCATCCCAATTGTATGCAATAGAATCCATGGTAGAAGTACCTGTTACCGTTGATGATCTGGTGCCGATCTATAAGCCACAGGATTATTTCGCTGCCGCCAAAGCCGCTTCAGGTAAGCGTGATGGTTATCAGGCAGATCCATGGCAGGTTGCATATTACATTCAAGACAAGATGGAATGGGAAGGCATGATCGTCAATGCCGGCTTGCGTTTTGACCTCTGGTATCTTGGTGCTGATTACAAAGTTGCTCAGGATAATGGCACTTTTACCAAACGCAGCTTCGCCAAAGGCGACAGAATGCAGATGATGGTTTCTCCGCGTTTGGGTGTATCGCACCCCATTACAGATCGCGATGTGTTGCGTTTTGCATACAATTATCAGAATCAACTGCCCCAAATGCAGTACATCTTCACTTCCAAGACGCCCGAAGATGCGAATCTCTCTGATGTCACAATTACAGTGGGAAATCCACAGCTTGAGCCTCAGATCACTGTTACCTATGAAGTGGGGCTTTCCCACCAGTTGAGTGACGATTATGTGCTGGATATGACGGCTTATTATAAAAACCTATACAACTATGTGAGCACCATGAAAGAGCGCAAGGAAGACGAGCAGACGGTAACCTGGTACAAATTCATCTCTCAGGATTATGGCTCAGCCCGTGGTCTGGACATCCAGCTGGAAAAACTCCTTTCAAACTTCAATTCATGGAGTATTGCCTACTCTCTGGCTTGGGCTCAGGGCAACAACTCTGCCACTGTGATTCAGGACGAAAACACGCAATTGCGTGAGTTTCCTCTGGACTGGGATGTTCGTCATAATGCCAGCATTAGCTACACATTCAGGATTGGCAGGGGGGAAGAATTCTTCATCCCCTTTACAGACACGATTCTTCCTTTGGATGATTTTGTCGCCAATCTTACCTGGAGCCTGGCGTCTGGCTCTCCCTACACTCCTCAAAGCACAGAAGGCAACGCTTTCCTCGATACAAACAGCAAACGCAAAGATATTACGCATCAAGCTAATCTCAGGCTTACAAAGGGGTTTTCTCTGCCTAATAACATGAGTTTGAGAGTGTTTCTTGATATCGAAAACTTGTTTAAAACCAAGAATGTATATAATGTATATCCCAAAACAGGCTCTCCTTTTGATGATGGAGCAGACCTGGAAGATGATCTTGTCCAATTCACCTATCCCGAAGTAGCATATACCTATGGCCTGGCGATTAATAATCCTTCCAATGTAAGCAATTATCGCGGCGCCACACTCGGTATATCCTTCAATTTCTAAATTATTCCATGGAGGAAATATAAAATGAGAAGATTCTCGCATATAATGATGCTGATCATGGTGATGAGCTTGGTATTCACAGGCACTTTGTTTGCCCAGGAAGCAGCAGAAGCTGCGGCCACATCAGGTGGCGGAATGGAGAGCTTTGCTGAGCTGGTCTTTGGCAGTGGCATGGTTAAATGGTTCAAAGATGGCGGATGGGCTATGTGGCCGATCCTGTTTGTTACTCTTTACGGTCTGGCTTATGTCGTATGGAAATTCATCGCTCTGATCTACGCCAAAGTGAATCTGAACAACTTCCTGGATAAAATCATTCCGATGATCAAAGAGAAGAAATTCAAAGAAGCTACCGAACTGGCAAAATCAACCCGTGGCCCTGTAGCAGCTATCGTTTATGCTGGTCTGTTAAAGGCGGATAGCGGTCTTGCCGCTGTAGAAAAAGCCATCGAAAATGCCGCTATGATCGAGATGAGTTATCTGGAAAAAGGGTTCCTGGAGTTGTCAACAGCGATTACACTGGCACCCATGTTAGGATTCCTGGGTACGGTGTCTGGTATGATCAGCGCTTTCGATGCTATTGCAGCCGCGCGTGCAGTGGATGCAACTATTGTTGCAAGTGGTATCAAAATTGCTCTTATCACTACTCAGGCTGGCTTGATTGTGGCAATACCAGTGCAGTTCTTTAATAACATTTTCGTAACCATGGTGGACGGCCTGGTGATAGATATGCAACGTGCTTCCGAAAAAGTAATCGAAGCGATGCTTTAATCTATTGGGAGTATGAAATGAAAATTGGACGTAAAAGGAAAGGCAAAGCGGAGATACCGACTTCGTCGATGTCCGACATAGCCTTTCTGCTAATCATCTTCTTCATGGCTACTACCAAGTTTGACGTGAAGGAAGGGATTAGGATAGTCCTGCCCCAGGCAGCAGCAGAAACGCAGCAGCAGTCACAAAGCCTTACTCTTACAGAGAAGGAGATGACTCGTTTGCAGATCACTGCTGATGGGCAGATTGTGGTAAATAAGGAAGCTCCCCGCTTTTACGAAAGCTCAGAGCTAGATATGCTGATCCAGCAAAAGGTAAAGATAAACTCCCAGATGATTTTCAAGGTCATTACCGACCGCGAGGCGAAATACAACGATATGATTCGTGTGGTTGACCGCCTCAAGGCCGCAAAGATCGAGAAAATCTCGTTATCAACGAATTAGGAGATCGTTATGGCCAAGATAAAAAAAGACCGGAAAAACGAAACCAATATCCCTACTTCGTCGATGTCCGACATCGCCTTTTTGCTGTTGCTGTTCTTCATGGTCAGTACCGTGTTTGTCCAGGAGAAGAAATTCTGGGTGGAGCGGGAACGCTGGCCGATAGCAGATAGTATCGAGCGTATTCCCAGAAACCATACCACAACTGTATATGTAATGAGGGACGAGACTATACTGATCGACGACGTACCCACGCGGATTGAGACTGAAGCAGATGTATTCGTTTCCAGCACTTTGATCCGCAAGAAAGCCGATGACCCTGATTTGGTTGTTTGTTTCCGTACAGATAAGGAAACTAAATATGGAGTGATGTCCGATGTTATGCGGCAGCTCCAGGATGCCAACACTTTGGTGGTGGCATTTGAAACCCAGAAACGCTTAGATTAGGAGGATCCCATGAAACAGCAGTTTACAGACTGGAAGGATGTAGCCAATAGTCAATTTGGTAAAGCCCTCGCCTTGTCGCTTACCCTGATGCTCTTTCTGATGATGGTTACTCCCAAGATCGAAGTAAGGAAGCAGGTATTCAAGACCCAGCAAATGGAACTTGTGGATATCCCAATGGAGGAAAGAGAGAAGATTGAACCTCCGGAAACGGAAGTCAGTATCGAGATACCTTTGGTGATTAGTGACGAACTGGGAACTCAGGAAGTTGATATGGCCACCTACGAATCTGCCATTGCTCAGATCGGAAACATTTACAGCACTACTTCCGCAAGTCTGAACAAGGAAGATGACAGACCTGTCAATTTTGTTCCCTACGACGAACCACCTGTGGTTATTGGCAATATCTCACCTGTGTATCCTGAGTTTGCCCAGAGAGCCAAAGTGCAGGGTACTGTCGTCCTGGAAGTGGAAGTATTGAAGGATGGTTCGATCAGGAACATCCATGTAAAGCGCTCGGTACCAGGTGGTTTGGATGAAGCCGCTATCGAAGCCGTTCGTAAAGTCAGATTTCAACCTGGTAAAAGCAGTGGACAACCCGTGGATGTTCTGCTGATCATACCAGTAGAGTTTAAATTGTAATCCGGGAGTGTTTAATGAAGTTTTCTAAAATCATGCTCTGCCTCTGTCTGATGCTAACCTTCATGGTTGGTTCTCTATTTGCAGCCATGGCAGATCCTTCCACAGCAACAAAGAAACTTGACCTCAGTAAATACCATAACGTTGGTAACATCTGGATGAGGGTGAGTAACTATGGTTTCTTTGGCTCTGGTGACGACGCCGTGCCGCAATATCCATCCCTTGAGTATCCAGGAGGAAGCGGTATAGACTACCTTTACCAGGGTGCTTTGTGGTTTGGTGCCAAAAAACAACGCCGGGACGGTTTGGGAAGAAAGTTGTATTGGAAGACATTCCCACCCACAGCCCAGAATGATACTCTGGTCTTTGAGGGGCAAACCGATGGCCAGGGGAATCCCTTGTGGATCGGCAAGACCCCTGTTATAGATACTCTGGTTACAGTTGGTTTCGATGGCGATGCAGACTTGTATGAATTCCTGCCTGCTTATAATCCCCTTCTGGTATCAAATGCAGGACAAGCAAGCAATTACGCTATATATAATGCTCTGGATGGAATTGCCTCTGCATCTACTCGAACACAAAAAAGAGGCGTGGATGACGATGGAGATGGGAGAATCGATGAAGATTTTGCCGGTTATACTTTCGCATTTCGTCATCAGAATGAACTCCCTGCTCAATTCCAATCATTTGGAGGCAGACATCTGGCAGAGATGCCAGTTAGTGCTTTCGATATCCTGTTAACAGATCCCGCAAGTTTTGAGATCTGGTTCCCGCTTGGATTCATGGATTTATCCAAGCGGGATTTCTCGACTTTTGCATTTGCTGCTCCCTATGATGACGATCATGATGGACGTGTAGATGAAGATGGTGCCCCGGTTTCAGAGCAGGACTTTATCTCGTACTATTATGACTATTGTCCTTTCGGAACTCCTGGTGATCGTGATTATGGTTCCCGAAAAGGAGCTAATACTCATTATCCATTGAATGTTCGGGTTCGCCAGATGAGTTATCAATGGAGTTACGATTATATCAAGAACCTGGTCTATGTGGAGTTCAATATTACCAATATGAACCATGAAGACGTGCTAATGGACTGCGCGATGGGTATCTATATGGATGCAGACGTCGGGCCACAGACCTGGGGTGTGGATAAAGCAGCAGATGATCTCTCCGGTTATGTCAAGGGTGAAGGCTACGAGTTTGCCTTTACTTGCGATGCAGACGGTGATGGTGGGCTTACTACCGGATTGGTGGGTGCCCGCGTTTGTACGCCAGACCCGGAGAAACTGAGATTCCACTGCTGGTACTGGAAAGTGGGACAGGGTCCAGACGATTTCAATCCTCGCAGCCTCAGCACTTCCAAAGCAACAGCCAACGAAAAATACTGGCTGCTTACCGGCAAAAATCCCAATCCATCATATTACACTCCTTTACGTCCTGAACAGGATGATGTGACGGAATACGAGCAACCATCTCCAAATGACACACGTTTCTTGTTCTCATTCTATGGAGCTCAACCTGGCACTGGTGACTACGCAGATCCAGCCAAGCGTTGGGACCTGGCCCCTGGCAAAACCATGAAGATCGTGGTTGCTGTGTTTCCCGGAGACAACAAGGAAGATCTGAAACGTACAGCCCGTTGGGCAAAGGAGATTTATGGCCAGGCTCAAGACCTTCTCACAGTGATCCTGCCTGATACTTTCCCACACTACAATCCACCTGAACCCCCGGAAATTCCAGCCCTCTACGCAGAAATGGTAGATAACGGTGATCAAATCAATCTCTACTGGGATAACCGAAGCGAGTTCTCCTGGGATGTCAAGACAGTATCTACTGCAATTTCGGGCTGGCAGAACCCTTGGAGTGCAAATCTGAAACCTGGTTTGGATAGTGATCCTACGCCCTACCTGAATAACTGGGGTGATTTTCCTGTCCAATTCAGATGTCCGAACACCAACGATCCGGATTACAAGTGGAATATGAACGCACTTGTCAATCCCTGGACTACCTATCGCTTACGTCACGATTTCCAGGGTTACACTACCTGGGGTCGCTCCGGAAGTGGTAGTCAGGAAGATTGGACTATGATCAAACGTTGGGATAAAATAGATACTCCCCAGGATCATTTTGATTACACGGTCAATGCTGATTCTGTAGATTTATTCATCGATTTTGGTGGATACTTGGGTATTAATACAGATCTGCCCAATCGCTCGGATCATCCAGATCCCGAACTGCGTGGTTGGCAAGCCAGTGCTGTGGAATATGCCAAGTTCTACCGACAGGATGATAATTATGAACTTGTTCCCAATGGTAGCATATTCTATGGTTTCCCGATTTACAATCCGGACTTAGAATGGACAACGGCTCTTCAAGCTCAAGCTGACGCCATTGCCACAGATCCTGACAATGAAATGCTTACGGACATAGAGATCAAAGCGCTACAAGCCAGGCTCTTCAAACATGCCGAGATGCCAAACAAGGTGTTTGATGAATTGTACGATCCCAAGATGATACCGCTCAAAGGATTCGCTTTCCCAGGTGGTACAGGCTCAGATGATCCTGATGCTGAAGATCTTGAACGGCTGAAAAAGGAAAGGCTGTCGCGTCGCTATTATACTTCAAACATCATGTTCCCTCGAAAGGGTATAGAATATTATGTAGCCGTTACGGCTTATGATCGTGGTATTCCCAATAACGACCTGAATTTCCTGGAAACCGGAAGAGATGCAGATGCCAATATGAAGGTTTTCTTCCCGGGCACGCTTGCCAGGAACAACATGGACGATATCATGGTAGTTCCAAACCCCTACATCGGTAGGAGCAAATTCGATGGTCGTAAGGAAAATGACCAGAAAGGGGATAAGAGCCGCAGATTGTGGTTTATCAACCTTCCCAACCGCTGTACCATAAGAATATACACTCTTGCAGGCGACCTCGTACAAACCCTTGATCACAATGGCAGTATGCCTACGGATATTATCACCATCTCCAAAGCTGCTACAACAGGTATGGCAGCCAGTGGTATGCATTCCTGGGATCTCCTATCCAAAAATGAACAGATTATCGCACCTGGTGTGTATCTCTTCAGTGTAGAAAACAAAGCCGATAGCAAGATCAAAGTCGGCAAATTTGTGATCGTGAAATAGGGAGGAAACGTGAAAAGAAATACTATCCTGATCTTCGCACTCTTGATCGCATTACTCCCAATGGCACTGACAGCCAAGCCGTTTGGAAAAGTTGGAACGGTTGGTATGCAGTTTCTCAAGCTTGGTGTAGATGCCCGTGCTATTGGCATGGGTGAGGCTTATACTGCAGTTACAGATGATATCTCTTCAGTATATTGGAATCCTGCGGGCTTGGCTCCAGCATTTCAAAACCAGGTCTTCTTCTCACACACAAACTGGCCTGCGGACATCATGCAGGAGTATGTGGCCGGTACATATACCAATGGTGTATCTACTTTTGCCGCATACGGGACTGTACTGCACATGGATAAACTTAAGGTAACTGATGAAGAAACCTTTGGCCACACTGGTGAGTACTTCACAAATAGCAGTATGGCACTTGGTGGGGCTTACGCTCAGCAGTTTACAAACAAGTTTTCAGCCGGGATTGGCGTTAAATACCTGCGCGAGAATTTGTACGAATACAACGTAAATAGCTTTGCCTTTGATCTCGGCTCCATGTACAATACTGGCTGGAACAATATCAAAATCGGCATGGCGCTGAAAAACTTTGGTCCAGAAATCCGCTATCGGGTGGATGACGATGAGGATGGAAGTGTAGATGAAGATCCATATGATTTGTTCGATAACGATGGTGATGGTCTCATCGACGAAGATGGCCCGGAACTGGAAGTGAAGATTCCCATGCACTTTTCCCTGGGTATTTCCGGAGACATCATGCGTACCGATACCAGCCACTGGATAGCTTCATTGCAGCTTGATAATGTAATCGATAGAATGGAAACCTGGAACCTGGGCACGGAATATAAGATGGGAAACATCTTCTTCCGCGCTGGATACCAGTTTGGTTATGATGCCAATGGCATCAGCGCCGGAGTTGGTTGGCAAGTACCTACCAGCTTGGGAATATTCAATATCGACTATGCCTACACGGACATGGGATACCTGGCAGAAAATATGCTGAAGAGTGCCCATCGTGTATCGCTCAAAATGAGATACTAATGACCGAATAATATTCTGGAGGAAAGAATGAAAAGAATCCTATTGGTCGTCTTATGCATGTCTTTCATTATCGGTGCTCTGGTAGCCAAAGAAATGGCTCCGGGTGCTGGTAGGAAGGCCTACGAATCACCCATGATGGGTAAGCGGGTAACTCCCAGCCGGGAAGTGCCACCTTACACCTTTACAAAGCTTCCCACCAACCTTATGACTTCCTATTATGATTACATGATAGGCAGTTACAATGGCATCCCTCTCAGAGTGATCCCAGATGTGGCTGGTGGCGGATACTTCCTGACTTATCACGGGCAACGTTCCGCTGGTGGACAAAGACGTGCGTTTTACACACATCTCAGTGATGCTGGCAATGTGCTCAATAACAATGAAATCACTGGTGTAGCGAACCGCGAAGGTTATCCTACAGTTTCCGTTGATCCTGTATCAGGGAAACCCCTTTATGCCTGGCATGCAAATACCGATGCTGAGACCACCTTCCTTGAAGTTCAATTCACTTCTGATGCTTTCTTTGGTGGGATCTCTGGTCTCTTCAACGATCTGCAAATGGTAGTGGACAACCCTTATACCATTACTCCTACCAATGGTGTAGCTGCAACCAGCGACAACGAATTCATCTGGCCTACAGCTCAGATCGGTCCTTCTCCAGTTGCCGGCAAACGCCGTATCTACCTGGCCTGCAGAAATGCTGCTACTCATACCTACGGTCCCAGCGAAAACCTGCTCCTGGCTTATGCAGATTTCGACGAAACCGATGTTGAGAATGCAGTTCCTTTCCAATGGACTCTTACTACTATCCCCGAAATGGACAATTGGAATCATGACAGCGAATGGCGTCGTCCTTTCCATGCCCTGATTACCGATAATGCTGGCAATGTATATTATGCCGGTTATCATTTCGCTACACAATCCGATGGTACAACCAGCATCGAAGAACCCAGCATGGATGTCTTCAAATGCACAAACTATGGTGAAGGAACCTGGACCAGAGTAAGCGAATGGGATAGATGCGTTCCTACCTGGAATCCTGCTGGCACCCAAGGTGGCACCGGCTACTTCGTAGGCGATGGCAGCATCCCCTATGCTGATAATGAGCTGTTCTGGGCCATGGCCAATTCCAGCCATCTTAATGCCGTAGTAGATACTCAAGGCAGAGTAATCGTTCCCGCCCTATGGGCAATTAGCACTGAAGGTGGTTACTGGCCTGATTTCCATACCGTAAAATCATTCATTTTTGATCCAGCGGCCGGTACATTCGATATCAAGGAAATCTATCCTCAGAAGAATCCTGCAGATAACTACAATGCCTGGTATACACCATGGGATTGGCAAGCTCCCTGGGGCGAAGCCGAGTATCAAGAAGTGGAAGGAACATTCTATCTGAGTCCTGAGAAAAACTTCCCCTTCCCACATTGGGATGACACTCTTCATGATGCCATGTTCTTCCATTATAACAACATCAAGCTTTCCGAGCCCAATGACGAGGGTATGTTGGTAGCAATCTGGCAGGATAGCCAGAGAGCTGTGTGGGCAAATGTAAACAGCGATCCTGACTACCTTGCCTATGCCAATACTCCCGAGATCTATATGGCTGTATCCCCAAACAATGGCAATTTCTGGAGCGAACCGATCGTGATCAACAACGTTGATACACCTGAATTCGCTGGAATCAAACCTATGTGGGTATATCCTGCTGACAAAGTGATCTATGTGGATACAGTTGATGGTCACAAAGTTGGAAAGATTGGCATCATGTATTATGATGATTTCACTTGGGGCTCTTTCTCCATCGATCCTCCTGCACATCCTACCAATACCGGTGGTAATGTGTCCTTTATGGAACTGCAGGTTACATTCCCGATTCCTCCAGTATCCAATGAAGATCAAGTGATCGTCACAGCTCCCAAGCTGCTGAACCAAAACTTCCCCAATCCTTTCAATCCAGAAACCACCATCAGCTTTGACATGCCCAAAGCCGGCAATGCCAGACTTGATGTATTCAACGTGAAAGGTCAGTTGGTGAAGAACCTCTTCAACGGCAATGCTCCTTATGGCAAAACCAATCTCGTTTGGAACGGTACCGACAACTCCGGTCAAAACGTTCCCAGCGGTCTGTATTTCTATCGCCTGAGCACCAATGGCCGTAGTGAAACCCGCAAAATGATGCTGATGAAATAATACCCCATTCCTCAGCTAAAGCATAAACCCCGGATTCCAATCCGGGGTTTTTTATGTAAGCTTGCAACTCCCTCTCCCCTTGTGGGAGAGGGTTGGGGTGAGTGGTTGAATGTAAAGAAAGCTTAGGAGATTCCAGATCACGCAGGCAATGCTTTGCATTTCCTGCGGTCTGGAATGACGGCATAGGGCTCACGCTTCTCAACCTCTCGACTCCCCTCCTGATCCAATTACGCTATCATTACGCATCACATCTGTAATGATAGCGCGTTGATAACGCAAAAGGAACCAGCATCTGCCATCATCAGCCTTAGCCTTGACAAATGTACATTCTTTCAGAAGTGTCGCACAAACAATAGTTGTTGAGGAAGTCAATGAAGAGATTAGCCTTTGTGATGCTGGTGTTTGCTGCCATGTCCCCATTGTTCTGTGCTACGGTGAGTGGGTTTGTTACTCGTAGTGGCAGTGGCGAACCTATGCAATATGTAAACGTCCGGGTCGTGGAAACCAAAGCTGGGATGCAGACCAATAAAAAGGGCTACTATGTGGTCAATATTCCCCAGCCCGGAAGCTACACGCTGGAGCTTACTCTGGTATCCTACCGGAAAATTTCTCAGCCCTTTGCGATAAAAACTGCTGACGAAAACGTGACGCTAGATTTTGAGATGCAGGAAGAGGCCATTGAAATGGCAAAAATCACAGTGGTTGGCCAGCATGATGCTGAGACCAGAGAGATCAAGCCCAGCCTGATTCGCAGAACCACGGAGGACATTCAGAATGTGGTTTCACCGATCGAGGCTGATGTATTCAGGGCTATCCTCACCCTGCCCGGAGTGGCGCCAATTTCGGACTTCTCTTCTGGCCTCTATGTGCGGGGCGGTTCACCAGACCAGAATCTTATTCTCCTCGATGATATCGATGTGTACAATCCCAATCATTTCGGAGGGGTCTTCAGTACCTTCAATAGTGATGCTGTGGAAAGCATAGACCTGATCAAAGGGGGGTACCCGGCAAAATTCGGTGGCAGGCTTTCCAGTGTTCTGGATGTCACAAATCGCCAGGGCAACAGAGTCCACCCTCAGGGAGTGGCAAGGCTTTCGCTGATCTCCTCCAGCGCCACTTTGGAAGGCCCCTGGGTATGGGGAAAGCAATCAGGCAGCTATATGGCGTCTTTCCGCAGGACATATCTGGAGCTGATCAAAGCTTTTTACGATGAATTGCCAGATTACTATTTCTACGATGGCCATGCCAAATTCAATTGGGATCTGGATGCCCGGAACAAGCTTTCAGCCAGTGGATACTTCGGCAGAGACCGCTTGAAATTTGATTTTGGTGCGGCATTACATCTGGATTGGGGCAACAAAACTTTTACCACACAATGGGTACACCTGTTCAATCCCACTTTGTTCTCGCAGTTTGTCCTGGCTGGGAGTGAATTCACCAGCAATTTCGATCAGGTGGCTGAATCAGGCGAGAAGACCTTTGAGCGTGAAAATGGCATCCAGGATCTTAGCTGTAAAGCCATGATGAGCTGGAAACCTAATAACCAGCATCAGACGGATTTTGGCTTTGATTTCAAATGGAACGATACCTGGCTGAAGATGCTTACCACCTATCAGTACGACCCCAATGCCCTGCCGGATGTAAAGGTTAGTTCGCTTACCAGCAGTGCATACATTCAGGATACTTGGGATCTGGACGAGCTATGGACTCTGCAGCCGGGGGCTCGCCTGGGCTGGTACAAAACTCTCAAGCTGAAACCTGAGCATATTGCATCAGCCAGCTATCTGAATTTTGATCCCAGAGTATCGATTCGCCGCAAACTGGGACTGAATGAAAGCGTGTATGCCAATTTCGGAGTGTTTCATCAGTATCTCACTTTGATGTCTTTGGGGATCAGCACACCTTTTGATATCTGGTTTCCCCTGGATGGCAGCCTTGATCCGGGACGCAGCATTCATTACATCCTGGGCTATAAGAGACAGCTTTCCAACGATTTTGCCTTCGATATCGAACTTTATTACAAGACCTACAAAAGACTCCTGGAATACAATGAAGCCACCGACTTTACCTGGGACAATACTACGGGGCAATTGGCTGATACTTTCCATCTGGGGGATGGATATACCTATGGGGCAGACGTTATGCTCCGAACCGCTTGGCGAGGCTTGGATGGATTTGTAGGGCTCACACTCAGCAAAACCAAACGTAAGATGGAGGGTCTGAATCTCGATCCCTTCACTGGGGAAGCCGTTTCATTCTACCCTAAATACGATAACTCGTTCAGCCTCTCGGTAGTGGAGACTTTCAATCTGTCCCAATACACCGGGAAGCAGGTATTGGGTGCTGATTTCAAGCTGGGCATCAATCTGGCGCTCAATTCCGGACAACCCGGTGATAAACCTGAACGTATCTATTTCGATGGAGAGGATTACCAGATCATCTATTCATACAAGGATAGGATCAGGCTACCGGAGTATTTCAGATTGGACATCAGTACCAAGTATGAATGGGTAAAATCCTGGGGTTCGATCGAGCCGTATTTTGAGGTAATTAATATCTTCAATCGTAAAAATGTGGGTTTTAGAAATTACAGGCTCAGTCCTGGTGAAAATGGAGAGATTGAGCTGGTGACAGAAGACAGCACTCAGTTTCCCTTGCTGCCCTTCATAGGAGTGAATGTAAAATGGTGAAGTATATTGTTGTTGTATTGATGATCGGAATCCTGCTGGCAGGTTGTGATGATTTTACATCCAAGCCTCGCTTTGAGGGTGATGTCTATACTCTGGCTGGGCATTTAGTGGCTGGCAGGGCTATCAGTCTGGAACATCCGATCTATATTACCCGAAGCTCTACAATAGAGGATTTCAATCTCTTTGGGATTTATGATCTCGAAGCTGTAGTCAAAGTCATAGATCTCACCAGCCAGGATACTCTGTCGCTGGTGCCAAGATTTGATGAATTCAAGATCAAATGGATTGATGAGGACAACACCATTATCCAAAGTGGGCACCGCTACCGGATCGAAGTCAGAATCACCGGTTACGATCCTCTTATCTGGGCAGAAACCCTGGTTCCTCAATCTGTCAGCTTAGTCCCGGATTACTATCAGTACAATGTGGATGGAGAAGGGTATAGCATGGATCCTGATGAGGATATATCAGTTTCTTATGCCACAGTCGATGAACGCTATCCATTGGCTCTCAATACGGGCAACGTGAGTGGAGCTTTCAACCTGATGGCAGAGATGTATTGTCTGGAAGAATTCAGCACAGCTCTGGAATTCACGGTATCAGTCTTTGGGATTCAGAATCCAACGGCTGACATGGAATCTTCGTACTATGCCAGTGGAGAAAGCATCAGGCGTATCAAATTCATGGGACCTTATACATCGCAATCGCAGCCTGGACAGCCAGACAATTTCATCCTGGTCAAAGACTATAAGCAGGCTTATGTGTTCTTTGGCAGATACAGGGTATCATTGTATGTGATTGATGACAATTACTATAGATACAGTTTTATGCCGGAGGGTTATCTTCAGGGTGGGGTTCATGCAGCTCTGGGGTATTTTGGAAGTGCTAGTGGTGGCACCATGTACACGAAATTAATCCGTTGAGATCTAGTGATGACATTGTTCAGGATAGGGGTGTTGTGGTGAGTCTTCCAGTGTGAATAGGTGCTATCCTTACTCAGGCTGGAGGGTGATTGTGATAATCTAAGCTTGTTTTATTCCATAGCGTTTGATGCGTCGGCACAGCGTGGCTTCAGTCATATTCAAGAGCTTGGCGGCTTGTTTCTGTACCCCGCCTGTAGTGGTAAGAGCAGCAACAATCATCTCCTTTTCCACGTTCGGTAGGTCATCTGCTGTGATGTTTTGACTATTGATCCGGGGTCTGGGCGTCAAGATGATCCCATCCAGGATACTGGCATCCCAGCTTTCTGTGTATTTAGTAATGAATATTCTTTCGATGATGTTCTTCAGTTCTCTTACATTTCCTGGGAAAGAATAGGTCTTTATCCGCTCATAAAAGGACTTTCGAAGGTTGGGAATATGGTTGCTGGTTTCATTTGCATAGTGTTTCACGAAGAAATCTACCAGCAATGAGATATCATCTATCCGATCCTTCAAAGGAGGCAGGAATATCTCTACTGAGTTTAGCCTGTGATACAAGTCCAGGCGAAACTTGTCTTGCTGGATCAGACTCATGATGTCGTATTTGGATGATGCGATGATCCGGCATTCCACTATCTCGCCTATTCCCTTGCCGATGGGAATGATAGTCTTGGAATCAATAGCATCCAGCAGCTTGCCTTGAAACTCAGGTGGCAATTCTGAAACCTCATCCAGAAACAGTGTTCCCCGGCGCGCTTGTTGAAACAGCCCTGGTTTATCTTTGGTAGAACCAGTGAACGAACCTTTTACATAGCCAAAGAACTCACTTTCATACAAAGATGCGGAGATCGCAGCGCAATTAACTCGCACAAAGGGTGATTCACTATTGGGGCTGGTCTCATGGATTAGGTTGGCTATAAGCTCTTTTCCTGTACCACTTTCACCCTGGATAAACACATTTGTATATGGGTTTTGAGCTACCTCGTGAGCTTGCCTGAGTGCGCGTAAAAAACCCTCAGTGTTGCCGACACATGTTTTACTGGTTTGAGCTTGCTGTCTTTTTTGGATTCGCAGATTGCTGTCATGTATTACTTTAGACTCTCGCAGAGTTTTCTCCAGAAGCTTCTTGCTGTTCTTGGTGTTCTCCTGCTCCAGGACTTTTACATACTTCATGAACACTTCATCCAACTGGCTAAGGGTTTCGCTGCAATGTCTGTAGTCTCTGATCGTTTGGTAGTAATAGGCTTTGGATCTGATGGCCCGTGTGAGCAAGGCGTAGTTCTTCTGCTTTTTATAGTATTTGATGGCGGTTTCCATCCTGGGCAGGACTTCGTCGTGTTTTTTCAGAGCTACCATAGTCAGGGCGATATTGAGCCCATGCTGGATGTTTAGTTCTGGGTTATTGAGTTCCAATAGTACTTCTTCGGCACAGAGCTGATACTCAAGAGCGCGTTGGCTTTGACCTATGTTATTGAGTGCATTGGCAAGGTTATTGTAGATATTGAAGAGGGTCATGGGCATCTTAACAGGGGATTCCAGCATCAATTGCAAGCTTTTTTCATAGAGTTCTACTGCATCCTGCAGCTTCCCTTGTTGGCGTTTCAGGATGGCAAGATTAAAATGCAAACCGATTGTGGCTGGCTGAATTCTCAATTCATCTGCCAGGACAGAGGCATGTTTGTAAAAGTGTTCGGCTGTGTGGAACTGACCGAGGTTTGCACATATGGCGATAGATTCAAGTCCGATTAGCAAACACTTGCATCTGATATTATACTGGATGCTGAGATCAAATGCGGTAGCCAGGTAGTTCAATGCGACATCGTACTTACGCAGCATATGGTTTATCGAACCCAAACGTAACAAGATATCCACTTTGTAGAAAGGGGTTACGAATCCATCTACTTTCTCAAAAGTCTGCTGAGCCAGGGATTCAGCTTTGGATGGTTCCTGGATCTTTGCATAATATGATGCCAAAAGGCTATACACAAAAGACTGCAGTTCGTCATTACCGATAATGCTACACAGTTTCAATGCCGAATCCAGAGCTTGTTTCATGTTGGGAACCTGGTTTCTCTGAGAGGCTATTAATACTTTCAAGGCCAGAAGCCATACATTCATGTACTTCCAGTCTTTGGGAGCCAGCTTAGTTTCAAGTATTTTATGCGCAGATTCAGCTTCGTTAATCTGATAAACTGATATGTATGCCCAGATTCTGGCAAGATCTATTGCTACCTGAGATATATCTGAAGACTCAGGATCATGGATGTGACTGGCCAGATAATCCAGTGGATTATACTCACAAGTAGTAATCTCCTGTACAACAAGGTTATGTTGCAGCACCAGGATTTTCTTCTTCTCTTTTTGAATATTCATACCATATCCTAAAATACAGACAAAACCAATCATGTCAAGCGGAATATGCTGATTATGCTTGACTGCTGTAGTTACTTATCATTTTTTGCGTTTATACTTGTATATTGAGGTGACCTATGCAAAGAGCCAGACTGGGAATCAGCATGAACTACATGAAGCTGGGGCAATATCATCAGTTTCACATCCGGGATACCTACATTGATGCATTGTACGAAAGCGGGGCAATTCCCATGCTGGTACCATGTTTAGCCGACAAAGAATTGCTAAAGGCATATCTGAAGCAGGTACAGGGACTGGTGATTATCGGGGGCTTGGACTATCCTCCTGAGCTTTATGGAGAAAGCCCTCATCCAGAGTGCGACCTTGCTCATCAAAGACGTGTGGATTCAGATTTTATGCTGCTGGAGACTGCTCTGGAAATGCAGATGCCCATCCTGGGGATTTGTGCCGGAATGCAGCTGCTCAATATCTATTTCGGGGGTGGCTTGATCCAGCATATCGATCAGCTGGACAATCACTTTGGCGAAAAATATCACCCCGTGAGAATCCAGAATAGCCGGTGGTTGGGGCGGATCTATAGTGTTACGGAGATCACTGTAAACTCAAACCACCATCAAGCTGTGAATCCTGAGCGAATCGGGAAGGGCTTGCATGTCGTGGCACAAGCAGGAGACGGGATCATCGAAGCGCTGGAATATGAATCAGAGCAGATGGTATTGGGAATTCAATGGCATCCTGAAAGAATCGCTGATCCTGATCTACGCCTCAGGATATTCCAGTTTATGGCCAGCCTCTAGTACTTGCACCACGTAAAAATCGATGCTCAGCTAAGAAACGCTATTCACTTACGCAGCAGCAACCAGATAAAGAATGGACACCCAATTGCCGCAGTGATAACACCCACAGGGAGCTCTATAATGGCGACATGCTTGGCCAGAAAATCTGCAGCAGTGAGGAAGAAGGCTCCGCCGATGCTACTGATCAGAAATGTCTGCTTCTGGTTTCCAGGGAACAGCATCCGGGAGATATGCGGAGTAATCAAGCCAATGAACCCGATAATCCCCGCATAAGACACAACAACCCCCAACAGCAAAGATGAAGTAACAAAGATATTACGCCGCAGCTTATGGATGTTGATCCCCACACTGGTGGCATAGATATCTCCACTGCTCATGATGTCCAAAGCTCTGCTTTGCAGATACAAATAGACCAGCAGCAGGATACAGATACCACTGAGGCCAAGGAACATGTGCCATTCGCTGATCGTAAAAATTCTGCCCAGGTTCCCCATCAGAATGTTCAGGATCATCACGGTATCATCTTTGTTCAGATACATGATTAGCGATATCGCACTGGCAAAAAACATCCCCACGATTACTCCCGCCAGAATCAAGCGCGAGCGGTCAAAATTACCTTTCTTCTGGGCCAGTTTCCACACCAGAAGCATGGTCAGCATGGCTCCGGCAAAGCCACCAAAAGGCATCAGCATGATCAATCCGATACTGCCCAACAAGATACTTCCGAAAGCCCCACCTGAGGAAATACCCAGGATATATGGCTCTGCGAGGGGATTGGCCAGCATAAGTTGATAGACACTGCCGATTGCCGCCAGACTGATGCCTGTGAGCATAGTCAAGGCCAGCCTGGGGATTCTGACCTGGCTGATGATATTGGCATCAGGATTACCCCAAAACAGATACAGAGCGATTACTCCCAGTCCACTCAGGAGCAATAAGGGCTTGATTGCCTTTTGCCAGGTCGTTAGCGTTTTTGACGCCATAAGTCATAGATCTCAGCTAGCTTTTGCAGGCCCTGGATCGATCTGGGTCCTGCCCTCTGGATCAAATCCGGATGGATATCATCCTCAAAAAAGACCATCCCATTTCGAAGGGCGGGAATGTTCTGCCAGCCTTTACGTGCTTTGATATTGGCGAGTGAATCCTGTGAATAGCAGATCATAATGTCTGGTTGCAGGAATATCACATCTTCGGCCTTCACCCTGGAATAGTCACGTTCCAGCTTGTTGAAGATGTTGTCTGCCCCAGCGGTTTCGAGGAGCTCGCCCACGAAAGATTGATCAGCCACGCTCATGAGAGGATCTTTGTAAATCTCCAGATATACTTTGGGTTGGGGCTTGCCTGTGGCCTGCTCCCGAATCAGCCGAATATCTTCCCGGAGCGATACATAAAGAGCTTGAGCTTCTTTTTCGCGGCTGACCAGAGAGCCGATTCTGAGGATTTCCGACAGCATATCATCCAGAGAGCCGGGATAGGAGCTTTCCACTCGTAAGCCCAACTTCTTGAGGTTCAGAGCTATTGATTCCTGCTCAAGAGCACTGGCGAAGACGATCGAGGGGTTCAGGGAGACTACTTTTTCGAGGTCAACAGAGCCAAAATTGCCCACTTGAGTAAGTTTGCGAAGCGAAACAGGATAATCACATTCTGAGGTAACCCCTACGATCATATCTTCTGCACCCAAAGCCACAATGAGCTCAGCCAGTTCCGGAGAAAGCACCACAAATCTATTGCTATCATTTTTACGGGATCCCTGGCAGGATGAAAGTGCGAGCAGCGCCAGCATCAGGATGATGGTTTTTGATAATAAGCTCATAAATCCTCAGTTACATAATCTATCGTGACAGCCTCCCTGTACGACCGTTCATCATGCCATCCGGCAGTATTGATTCTGTCAAGCGGAATCTGTGAAGCCCCGGCTAAAGGGATAGGCAATCCCGCCCTTGATAGCAATACGCTATCAATACGCAGTCATTACCCATCCGATCCGTATTGTCTGCGTAATGCCTGCGCAATCGGAAGCATGGCCGAGAGCCAAATCAGCGCTTGACAGAAAACTTATGTTCAGCACTATTACAAAAAGGGATTTTCTTCACAATGCACTGTGATCAAGGAGGAGGTTTGGTAGCACAAAAAGTGCTGAATACTGTTACTCTGATTCTGGCTTTATTGCTCAGTCTGCTGTTGATTGCATCCTTGATTCAGGTGATAGTCGGAGGAGACATCGTCCAGACTTTTTCACGGATGACCCTCAGCGTCATAAATATCGTATTTGCTGTTACCATTGTCTTGATCATCATCGTATTGGTGCTGGAGAATTCATCTCCGGTGCATACCCTGGCGTGGATCATGGTGCTGATCTTTCTACCCATCGTGGGCTTTGTCTTCTATCTCTTTTTCGGGCGCAACTGGAGAAAGACGAAGCTCTTCAACCGCAAGGGATTACAGGACGCCATGCAACTTGATGAGCTTAGCGGAAAATATTTCTCGCAGCAGTCCTGTCCGGTAAAACCAGGACTGGAATCCAAGCTGCGCAAGCTTCTGGAACGCAATAGCAAAGCCCTGCTGACCTGTTCCAACTCAGTGGAAGTGATCAGTGATACGGTGGAATCCTTCTCCCGGCTGGTGGCAGGCATTTCGGCAGCCACCAGGCACATCCACATGGTGTATTTCTCCATTGCTAATGATGCTACTGGCAAGCTGTTGAAAGATCTCTTGATCGAAAAAGCGAAACGAGGGGTGGAGATCAGGTTTATTTATGATGACGTAGCGTGTTGGCGTTTGCCCCAAAGCTTCAAACAATCCCTGCGCAAAGCCGGAGTCCGGTTCGTTCCATTTATGCCGGTGTGGATACCCTTTCTGAATAGTCACATGAACTACCGCAATCACCGTAAACTGGTGATTGTGGATGGCAGTACTGCATATCTGGGTGGGCTCAATATAGGCGATCAGTATTTGGGGAAAACACCATACTTTGGTTATTGGCGGGATTCTCTTGCTGTGTTGCGAGGTGATTGCATTTACAGCCTTCAGGCGATATTTCTGCTGGATTGGTTTTTCGTGAGCAAAGAAAACCTGCTGGATCCTCAAAAGTTTGAACATTATATAGATAGATCGGATCATGGGGATTCCCGTAGCCATTGTCCCATTCAGATTGTCGCCAGTGGGCCGGATTCCAACCATGCCAATATCCTGCAATTGTATTTCTCTGCCATCAGCAATGCCGAGCAAAGCATTCGGATCACTACGCCGTATCTGATCCTGAACGATAGTCTGTTAATGGCGCTCAGGACTGCTGCCATCAGTGGCGTAAAGATTCAGATCATCCTGCCCGGCAAGCCAGATCATTTCATGGTCTTCTGGGGTTCACGATCATACTTTCAGGAGCTAATGGAAGTGGGAGTGGAAATCTATGAATACCAAAAAGGCTTTATGCATGCCAAGATCTTGATCGTGGATGATGAAGTACTGGGTTTGGGCACTGCCAATATGGATCTGCGCAGCTTCAACCACAATTTTGAGCTTACCGCTCTGATCTACGACGACCGGGCTGTACGGCAAGCACTCCATGCTTTTAATGATGATCTTGCGGCCAGCCGCCAGGTCGATCTGCAGGAGTTTCAGAAACGAAATCTGATCCAGCGCAGTAAAGAATCCCTTTGCCGCTTGTTCTCACCTTTGTTGTAATAAAGGAAAAATATGAAAGTACAAAGCATTCCCTTTAGCGAAAACATCATCACGGCTGCACTGGATTGCATATGCAATCGCTGCATCATGGTGTTTCCCACCCGGGCATCCGCTGCTATCGCGCAAAAGCAATTTCAACCTCAGTGGCAGCTTGAAGAAATCACCTGGACTACGATGGAAGAATTCAAATCTTCACTGTTGATCACCGACCAACCCCGGGTCGAGGATGATAAAAGGCTGCTAGCCTTGTATCAGGTACTCACCGAGGAGGAAAAGGAGTATTTCCATCTTTCTACTTATGGGGATCTGGTGGATTGGGGAAATCACTTCTTCCAGTTTTTTGAAGAGCTTGGCGAAGCTGGGCATTCCCCTGATTATCTCTCAAGCATTGCCGATCAAGGTATCTTGTATCTGCGCTACTGGCAGGAAGAATACATCCAGTATGTGCATGCGATCTGCAACCGCTACAAAGAGTTTATCGAAGCTTTGGGCTTCACGGATCGGATCTTCCAAACTGGGGATCAGAGCTGGGATCTGGTGCCTTCAGGATATCGGATTGTGTTCGTAAATCAATACTACTACAGTGCTTTGGAAAAAGAACTGATCAGCCTCCTGGAGAAACAGCACAATGATATCCATATCCTTTATCACGGCATCAAACCTGCCTCAGGTGAAATCTGGGAGCCTCAGGAACTGGATCTGAAGGAAGCCTTGCAGAGCTTGCCCAAGCCTCCCAAGATCAGCATCTTCGAATGCTCGAACGAGACTCAGGCGGCCATGGTATTCTTGAATCAGGATCATGATGCCAGTCCTAAGGATGCGGCAATTGTGGATTCCAGCTTCTATCAGAGTAGCTACAGTGCCTTGTTCCATCCGGATGAGTTCAGCATTCCCTGTGGTCTTGATCTCGCTTCCACCATGTATTACAACTATTTGTATGTGCTGCATAAGATACTGCTGGCAGTCACAAAGAATTCCGGATTCATTCCTCTGGCTCTGGTGATTCAGAACTTCCTTGATCCGGCTATGCTTAGGATTTTACAGCCGGATTGGAGCGCCAAAGAGATTAGTAGCCTGAGAGCGGAGCTTTTTAAGCTATCCGGAAATGAAGTGCTGTATCTGGATTTGCAGCCGGATCTGCAATTGAAAAAACATCCCTATACTATGCTACTGGTCAATGCCCTTAGGGAGCAGCTTACCGCGATCTCGGCTGTAGATACCGCCTCAGCACTGGTCTCGCAGATGGGTAAGGATGCCTGCTTTGCTCCTGAAGCAATCTGCACAGCCGAAGAATTGGAATATACTGATATTCTTCCCAAGATTTGGGAAGCCGCAGCCAATTTCACTGCTATCGGTAGTTTGGGGGTTGTCACAGATTGGAGCAGGATATTTCCTCCTGCAGAGGTTGCCGGAGGTATCCTGGGACTTTGGCTGGACTTCATCAAACCTGTCCGCTTAACTCGAATTCCCAGAGAATCAAGCCAGCCCAATTGGGAGATTACCAACCTCCTGGACTGCCGAAACCGGGAATTCCACACTCTGGCATTTTTCAATATGGTGGAAAATGTACTGCCCTCATCTCCGGCTCCGGTATGGCTGCTCAACGAAACCCAACGCGGAATGATTGGACTCAAGACCTATAAGGACATCAGACGCTGGGAACGGTACTATTTTTTCAGGCTTTTGCTTTGTGCCCAAAAGGTGGAGATCTTTACGCACCGTAATCTGGAAACAAATATTGAACCCAGTAGCTTCATCGGAGAATTGATCGAGACCTTTGATCAGATCGGGGAGAAGCTTGATGTTCAGGTCGTGCATTACAGTACCCAGCAGCTCTTTCAGCACTGGAGCAAAGCGCCGGAATCACAAAGCGATCTGAACCTGACCCATAGCGGTCTGCGAACCAAGGGTTCTCCTCTTCCGCCTGAGTTTTTCCGGTTGCCGGCAGATCCTGTCCACGATTTCCCTTCTCCAGCCGAAATCGTATGCGGGAGCTATAGCCTCAACCTATTTAGTAAGAATCTTTTTGCCTGGTACATACAGGCCTGGCGCAAGCTTAACCCCCTGAACGCTGAACTAATTGAGACTATCAGTCCCAGTTTAGCTGGAAACATCATGCATGAGTATTTTGCCCGGGTCTTGCGTCCTCTCAGTGGAGTGGCGCATGATCTGGAAACGCTTGCCGGAGTATTTAGCAATACTGATGAGCTCAGAAAGAACCTGGCAGAAGTGATCAGGAGTGATGAATTCAAATATAAAATCCCCAAAAACTACAATGCTGAGTTTCTCAACAGCATCATCAGTGATTGCCTCGTAGATACGCTAAGTGCTTTCTATCATGAGTTCCTGACCACAAAACTGGCAGGTAGAAAGTTCAAGCTAATCCCCGAAGCCAAGTACTCCAGTGCTGAAGAAAATAACCCTAAGTTTCTTGCTGAGGCAGAAAAACAGGGTATTCTCTATAGGATTTCTATCAAAGGAAGAGCAGATTTGCGGATCGAAACAGAACCTAAAAAAATGATCATAGACTTCAAAACAGGTAGTGCCTCAGTGGAGCAACTCATCTTCTATGAATGGTTTTATTATCTGCTGACAAACCCTGCTGAGCTTCTGGAATCTTTGTTCTGGATGATCTTCGATAAGTGCAAGGGTAAGGAAACTACAAATGAAACTAAACGCAGCAAATACATGAGTGAGATAACTTCCAGCCTGGAGATGTGCTTGAACGAAGGATTTTGGATTGGGGTCAAATCTGCCGATCGCAAGTGGTTAAAAGAGATTACCCGCAGTGATTTGTATATAGCTGGAGTGGAAGATGAATGATTTTCGGAATCGCATCATTACTGCCAGTGCCGGAACTGGCAAGACTTACAGGCTCTCCCTGGAATTTATCGCCATTGTCCTGCAGTATTTCAACTATCCAGATTTCAAGCTGGATTCGATCCTGGCCCTTACTTTTACCAAGAAAGCCACGGCTGAGATCAGAGAGAGAATCCTGAGCCAGATGGATGAACTGACGGGAAATGGTGAGAACAAGCTTTCACTGCTCAAGAGCCTGAGAACTTTGGTTCCAGGACCTGATGCTGCACTTACGGATACTGAACTGATGATCCTCCAACAGGCCAGGATGCTGATCAAGACGGATCATAACAATCTCCAGGTCATGACGATAGACAGCTATATCAGCAATATCTTCCGCAATATCGTGCGGCCACTGCGCAGTATCGACCGCTATGATATCGATGTGGATGCTATCGACAAACGCATGCCGTACTTACTGGATCATCTCATGAAGCCAGAGTTCCGGGACAGGATTCACAAGCTGTTGGTCAGGAAAATCAGCCGCAGTCTGGATTCCTATGGAAGCTTCTTCAAGTCTTTGATCATGAATCGTTGGCTCTACTTCCTGATTCGCTATAGATCGAATCCAAGTCAGAAATCTGATGCCGGGCTCAATAATCGGGCTTTGGCGGAGGAGGCTTTACAGCAGATTCTGAGCCTGGTGGCTGAATTTGCCGCACAAAAGGGGAAAGGGGCTTATGATGAGTATTTCAATAGTGGATTTCAGGAGTTGATGGGGGCAGGGTTGATTGATCTTCCAGGTGCCATGCAGTGTGTCCATACGATTCTGTCTTCCCCAATGGATGCATATCGGCTGTTCAAGCTGCTGTTAAAAGATAGTAATCTCTATCATGGTGGCAAGATTCGGGGAGCTGATATCATAGCCGTGCTGAAGGAAGCACAATCTCTGGCCAGAATTCATCTGGCAGATTGGCTGTATGAAGAGCTTTTCCTGAAAGAGCAAGAGGAGATCCTGGATATCTGGCAGTGCATTCTCACTGAGTATGACCGTTTGATCTACCGCTACAAAAACATGACTTATGACGATATCTCCTGGTTTAGCTTCGAAGCGCTGTTCAGTAGTGAGCCACCCAATTTCGATCTTAGCAATGAAATGATAGCCACGGAGTTCTATCAGTTTCTCAGCCATCGCACCCGCTTCATGCTGATTGATGAATTTCAGGATACATCACTGATCCAATTCAATATCCTCAAGCCAGTAATAGAGGAAATCACTGCTGGTGCAGGCACCAAGGATTATGGTGGAGTGATCGTCGTGGGGGATGAGAAGCAATCCATCTTTGGCTGGCGAGGGGGAGAGCGGGAATTGCTGCTCAATTTGCCCCGGATGATCCCCTCCATCCAGGATGTGGTATCCGAAGCGCTGGATAGTTCCTGGCGTTCGACTCCCCAGATGATGGAGTATATCAATTTCATCTTTCAGCATCAGTCCCTGCATGGCTATCTTGGTGCCAATGCTATGGCGTGGCAGTATCCCCAGGTTCATAGTGCCATTGCTGATGATCAGACTGTATTGGAACTGTCCCTTATGCGTTACCAGACCCACAGTGATGCAGGCAGCAAACACAGAATATATCAACGCTTTGTCAATGATGTAATCGTTCCTGCCTTACCTGAGGGGGATGGTAGTTCTGATGAGCCTCGGAGCATAGCTATTCTGTGCAGGAAGGGAAATCAACTGGAGGAATTGCAACTGGCCCTGGAGGAAGCAAACAAGCCTACGATCTTTCAGCCCAGCGCTTCGATAGTTACCCATGCTCTTGTGGCTCCACTGCTCAAATGGCTGAGGTTTGCAGTGTATGGAGATTGGCTGGACTTCCTGGCTTTTCTGCGTTCGGATTACCTGCGCTTGAATTCTGCTACTCTGAAGGCTATTACAGATACAGCCTCAGCCTATGAGAACTGGGAAATGGAGACAGAAAAGCCTCTCACCTGCGACTTCAGTGATATTCCTGAGATTCAGGCTTTGTACTGCTTAGCCCTGAAGCACACAAGCGTATATGCCTCATTGCGGGAGATCGTAGAAATTTGTCTTGATCCAGCGTCACTCAAACAGAGAGATGCAGCAAATCTGCTTGCCTTTTTGGAGATTGCCAGAAACTGGGAACTTAACTATCAAGATAAGGGCAATAGAATCACTGATTTCCTGGCTTATATTGCAGAGAATGCTACTCAGGAGGGGTTTAAACAAGTCTCTGTGGAAGGAGAACAGAATATCCAGCTACTCACGATCCACAAATCCAAAGGTCTGCAGTTTGATCAGGTATTTGTATTTTACGATCTGTCTTCAGCAGGAAGAAAGGACACCAATAAGTTGTATTGGGCATTGCAGTATGCTGATGAAAGGTTTGACCGCCTCAGCGACTCTGCATTGACATACCATTATGAGGATATCCTCAAACACTCTTCTTTTAGTGAGCTCTGGCAGTTCAGTGAGCGTCGGGCATTACTGGAGGAATTGAACTCCCTTTATGTCGCCTTTACCAGGGCCAAGACCAGGCTCCATATCTGCTTTGCCTACAACAGCAAAGACGCATGGGACACATACATCAGCAGCAAGGAAGCAGATGAGAACCTGAAGCTGCCAGTTATTGTAGCCCATGCCTGCGTGAATTACTTTCAGGATCAGGACATCAGTGCTAATCCCTTAGGCATCTATAGCTTGACCAGCGGCTCCAGAGCGAAGCATGATGAGCCGTCTAAAGATGAGGAAAAAAAGAACACGAATCAGTGTATACAGGTCTTCAATCCGGCTTTGAAACTGGCTCCTTATACCCCGAAACCATTGACAGCCTTCAAGCCCCAGGAGCAGATTCCGGGTTTGGATTGGCTGGCTGCTTACTTGCAGAACAGCAAAAACCTGATCGGCGATATGGTGCATTACTACCTGAGCTTTGTAAAGCATGGGGAGGACGATGAGTTCGCTTATGCAGAAAGGGCTTGCAGGTCCAGATATGGATCTCTCATGGCTCCGGAGCGCATTGGTAGAATCCTGCAAAGTTGCCACCAGGAAATCATGAAATACAGCTACGTATTCGATCCATCCTATCCTTTGGTTTATACGGAATTCAGTGTATTTGGTACCCATGGGACTCATCGGATTGACCGGCTGATGGTGGATAAGGAGGGTTTGAGAATCCTGATCGTCGATTTTAAGACAGGAGCGATCCATGAAAAAGAGCAACTGGAGATCTATGCCAGGGCTATCAGTGAATTGCCTATGTTCAAAAAAGATGTTTACAAAATCGAAACAAGATATGTGCTGCTGAATTTATCCGAACATGGTGTAAAGCTTGATCAGCAAGGAGTCTATCATAAATCTATTGACTAAATACCTTGATATCCAGACTTTGACTTGTTATGAATTATCTTCAATGGGAGAATGATGCTAAAAGCCAAAATATTCGTTCAGCTGAAGCCTAGTGTGCTTGATCCGCAAGGAAAAGCAGTCACAAACTCACTCCATCATTTGGGTTATACTGCAGTTTCGGAAACCCGGATCAGCAAGTATATCGAGATCAATTTTGCCACTTCAGATCGCGATCAGGTAGCACTGGAGACTGAGAAGATTTGCTCCATCCTGCTGGCCAATCCCAATACAGAAACCTACAGCTTCGAAATCGAGGAAATGTAATCTTGCGAGTCAGTGTTATTACTTTCCCGGGCTCAAACTGCGATCATGACGCCTATGAAGTATTTCAAGGCCGGGGACATGATGCCAGGCTGATCTGGCACAAAGATCACGATCTGCAAAATCCTGATCTGGTGATTCTGCCAGGGGGCTTTTCCTATGGTGATTACCTGCGCTGTGGTGCCTTGGCCAGATTTTCACCGATAGTCAAGGAAGTGATTGATTTTGCCAGGCGAGGTGGCCTGGTAATGGGAATCTGCAATGGATTTCAGATATTGACAGAGACAGGATTGTTACCTGGTACCCTGCTCATGAACAAGGGGTTACGCTTTATCTGCCAGCATCAATACCTGAGAGTGGAAACATCTGATACTCCTTACACTCACGGGCTTGTTCCAGGCACGGTTCTGGATGTCCCGATTGCGCATAAAGAAGGGAATTACTATATTGCCGCCGAGGGTTTGAAATCCCTCCAGGATAATGCTCAGATCGTGTTTCGCTATTGCGACAAAGCTGGAAACGCCAGCAGTGATGCCAATCCCAATGGCGCTATCGACAATATCGCCGGGATTGTAAATACAACTCGCAACGTATTGGGGATGATGCCACATCCGGAAAGAGCCGCCACGGACAGCGTGGTTACAGATGATGGGAAGCAGATTTTTGCAGCGCTGGAAAGATTCATTGGTGATGGTCATTAATCTGTTGATCCCACCAGTGTGCCTGATCTGCCACGAAGCTCTGACAGAGAGCAAATCTGTGCTCTGTGAAGCTTGCACCTTGCAGCTCAATACTATCTCTTCAAACTACTGCCCCAAGTGCGGAACCCCTATGCCCGAAGAGGCTTGCGACACCTGTGCCCAAACAGAGTTCAGCTTTGATTTTGCCCGCTCGGTATTCAGATATTCTGAGGGAATGAAACAGCTCATCCACGAGCTCAAATACAATCGACGCCTGAAAGTGGCAGGATTTCTTGCCGAAGGCATGGTAGAATATCTACAGGCTCATCCTGAATTCAAGGATTTCGATAGCATCAGCGCGGTGCCCCTACATACCGTGCGTAAGCGGGAGCGGGGATTCAACCAGAGTGAGTTGATCGCCAGGCATATTGCCAGACGATTGAATCTGCATTATATCAGTCCCGTGCAAAGAAGCAGATACACCTCCAGCCAGACCCGTTTGCATAGGGATGATCGGCTGGGAAACCTCAAGGGAGCCTTCAAACTGGCGCGTAAAACTCCCAAACTCCTGAATCGCAGAATTATTCTGGTGGATGATATCTTTACCACCGGCAGTACCATAAACGAAGTATCCGGAGTGCTCAAGGCTTCCGGATCATTACAGGTAGCTGGTCTCACAGCAGCCAGGGCTTGATCATGAAGCATCAATATCAGGAAATCCAAACCCAGATCAGTGAAAGCGAAGCGCATGACCTGATCGAACGCATTGCGAATTTTATCGTATCCCGTCACATGGCTCCCGCAGGCATCATGCTGATCGAATCCCTCCATCCCCTGCACAGCATTGGCAGCCAAGCGATGTATTTTCTTCTGCCTTTTGCCGAGATCCTGTTTGATAGCCAGAAATACCAGCGCTTCGCGCTCATGATTCAGAAAGAGGAATATATCAAAAGGCTGGTAAAACGCATTGACGAACTGGACGAGGAGATGAACCGGGAACGCCGGGCTGAGGCAAGACTGCGCTCCAAACGGCGTAAGAACCAAGTCAACGCCTTTTTTCGTAAGATTTTTAAGATAGATAGTAAGAATAAAGCTGAATAAGCGGAGGATATATGCAATACGATGAAAAACGCCTGACCCGGATCGTGGCTACAGATTGTGGCAGCACGACTACCAAGGCGATCTTGATCGAATGGATAGATGGTGAATATCGCCAAACTATCCGCGGCGAAGCTCCCACGACGGTGGAAGCTCCCCTCAACGACGTTACCAAAGGTGTGATCAATGCCACTCAGGAATTGGAAGAACTGGCTCGTCTGAAGTACAAGAATCCCAATCTGAAATTCATGGAAGACGGCGAGTTCGTAATCCCCAGAAAAGGCGATATTGGGGTAGATGCCTATGTATCCACTTCATCAGCCGGGGGTGGTTTGCAAATGATGGTTACCGGTGTGGTTGCAGCCATGACTGGTGAAAGTGCTGAACGTGCTGCCCTGGGTGCTGGAGCTATCGTGATGGATCTCATTGCCAGCAACGACAAACGTATGAACCACCAAAAGATCGAACGCATTCGCCAGCTCCGTCCGGACATGATCCTGATGGCTGGTGGAGAAGATGGCGGTACGGTAAAACACGTCGTGGAAATGGCTGAACTGGTGGCAGGAGCTGATCCCAAGCCCCGCCTGGGTTCTTCCTACAAGCTTCCTGTGATTTATGCTGGAAACAAAGACGCCACAAACGAGATCAAGAATACCCTGGCCAGCAAAGTTGACCTGATCGTTACCGACAATATCCGTCCCAAGCTGGAACAGGAAAATCTTGGCCCTGCCCGTGATAAGATCCATGACCTGTTTATGGAACACGTGATGCAGCAAGCCCCTGGCTACAACAAGCTGATGGAGTGGACCAAAGGGCCAGACCATCAAGCTGTGCCGATCATGCCTACCCCCGCTGCCGTGGGCAACATCATGCAGACCATCGCCAAAGACGAAAACATCGAAGTAGTGGGTGTGGATATCGGTGGAGCCACTACTGACGTATTCAGCGTCTTTACCGAAGAATACATTTTCAACCGCACCGTGAGTGCAAACCTCGGTATGAGCTATAGTATTTCCAACGTCCTGGCTTCCAGCGGATTGCCCAATATCATGCGCTGGGTTCCTTTCGATATCAATGAAAGTGAACTGCGGAACATGATCAAAAACAAGATGATCCGTCCCACCACTATTCCCTCACTTTTGGAAGAATTGGTGTTGGAACAAGCGATTGCGAAAGAAGCCTTGCGTTTGGCTTTTGAACAGCACAAGGAATTTGCCAGTGGACTGAAGGGAATGCAGCGTCAGCGCGATATTTCCGAAGCCTTTAGCCAATCCACGTCCGGCGCAACCATCGTGAACCTCATGACCCTCAATCTGCTGGTAGGCAGCGGTGGAGTACTTTCTCACGCTCCACGCCGCAACCAGACCGTGATGATGCTGATCGATGCCTTCCTGCCCGAAGGCATAACCCGTCTGGCTGTGGATAGCATCTTCATGATGCCACATCTGGGAGTGCTCTCCGAGATCAGTGCCAAAGCTGCAACCGAGGTGTTCCGTAAAGACTGTATGGTTTATCTTGGCACCTGCGTAGCACCTGTAGGCAAAGGCAAGCTTGGCAAGCCTGCACTGTATGCCAAGCTCGAACTGCCTAATGGTCAGAAATTTGAAGAAGAGATTCCTTTTGGTGAGATTCGCCTGATTCCCTGTGGAGAGGGTGAAGTAGCCAAAGCTACTCTCAAAGCGCATGGTGGCTTGATCCTGGATAAGGATAAAAACCGTGAACTCACCATCGATCTGCATGGCGGTAAGGTCGGCATCGTGCTCGATACCCGTGGACGCCAGCCTTTTGCTTTACCCGTGGAAAAAGCAGAACGCATCAAATCTCTGAAAAAGTGGATGCGCGAGCTGAAAGCATATCCTGAAGATATACTGGTATAGGAGGAAACAATGGGACAAGCATATTCTGCCGGATTAACCGTAACCGATAGCATCATACTGCGCAAAGAACGCATCCTCCCCCTCAAGGGACAGGTTCTCGTGAAAAAAGGCCTGAAAGTAAAGGGTGAAGATGTAGTGGCGGAAACCCTCCTGCCCGGAAAAGTAGTGCCTTTCAACCTTGCCAACAAGCTGGGGGTCACTCCAGCCCAATTGGAAAATTACATCAAGATCAAGCCTGGACAGCAGATCACCAAGGATACCATCCTCGCTGAAAACAAAGGTCTGTTTGGCTTGGGTATCTTCAAAAACGAAGTTCGCTCTCCGGTGGATGGAGAAGTGGAGAATATCTCCGCTGTGACCGGACAGATCCTGCTGCGTGAACCTCGTATCCCCGTTCAGGTGAAAGCCTTCATCGATGGCATCATTACCGATGTATTCGAAGATGAAGGAGTGGTGATCGAAAATAAAAGTGCCTATATTCAGGGAATCTTTGGTATCGGTGACGAAACCACAGGCCTTCTGAAGATGCTGGCTGTAACCCCTGAAGACGAACTGGACGCCGGAAAGATTGATGAATCCTGCCGGGATAAGATCATCGTGGCTGGGGCATTCATCTCCTATCATGTGATCGAACTGGCGGTCAAACATGGCGTAAGAGCCATCATCACCGGTGGGATCGACGACCAGGATATCAAGAAACTGCTGGGATACGATATCGGCGTTGCCATTACCGGCCACGAGAATATCGGCCTTTCCATCATCTGTACCGAAGGTTTTGGCAAGATCAATATGGCGGAGAAAACCTTCAATCTGCTCAAAGCATTCGATGGTCACAAAGCCTCTGTGCACGGCCGCACCCAAATCCGGGCTGGCGTGATCCGTCCTGAGATCATTATTCCGCTGGATTTCAATGAGGATGAACTCATCACCAGGGAAGCCAGCCTGCCCATTCTGGAAACCGGTACCCTGATCCGCATCATCCGTCAGCCCCATTTTGGCAGAATCGCCAAAGTGACAGCCCTGCCGGAAGAGCTTACCATGGTAGAATCCGAGACCCTGGTGCGAATCCTGGAAGCGGAGTTTTCTGATGGCACTACCATCCGAATCCCCCGTGCCAATGTGGAAGTAATCGAATCCTGATCCTATCTCCACTTTAGCAGTGGAGCGCATAAATGCGGGGTATGAGTCTTGTAGCTCATACTCCGTTTTCTATTTGGCTCTCATCATGATGAAACAGCGCAATAGAGCTTTTTTCTATCTACGGATTATACGGATGGCACGGATTTCTACGGAAGGTTGTACCAGCGCTCGCCGTAGCGCCGAAAAAATGTACCGGCGTTCGCTGAAGCGCCGAAAGGGTTTAGCTCCAATAGTCCTGGTTCTCGAGCTAGCGCCAAATGTACCAGCCTCGACGTAGCGCCGAAAAAATGTACCGGCGCTCGCTGAAGCGCCGAAGGGTTTAGCTCCAATTGTCCCGTTCTCAATATAGCGCCAAATGTACCAGCGCTCGCCGTAGCGCCGAAACTTAAAAATCCATAACTGGGGATTATATCACTTCAAAAAAAAACCTTCTTTACTTCATTTTCCCCAGGTTCAGTCCCAGCGATACACCGAAGGCTGGGTAATCGGGATTGATAGCAGCAAAGAGCTTGCCATTCAGTGCCACGACACTGCCGAGACGGTATTGAGCAGAGAGCGAAAGGATGGTGTAATAGATATCATCGTATGTGAAGTATTCATAATCATATCCCAGCCAATTGAGAGTATAACTCCCCTGGCCTGTGCGCATGCGCCCCTTCTCAATGCCAATAGAAGGGCAGAATTTCCAGTTGTTTACTTGCCACACTCGTCCAAACTGGACTCCGTAGCCCAGGAACTCGTATTTGGCATCGTCGAACAATTCCACGGGCTCGGAGTAAATCTTCTTATAGACAGTGACGCGGTATTTATCATTCAATTCCATTCCCAACCCCCCTTCCAGAGATCGCAGAAACACGTTTTTGAGGATCCCATTGCCATAATCGAAGTAACCCCAAAGATTCCAGGTTGTGTTCTGGGATTGGCTCTCAGGCTCAGGAAGAGTCTCGCTGCTAAGTATAGTTGCCACTATGAGCAGGATAGGAAAAATCAATAATTTTTTCATCTGGACCTCATACATAAGATAGTCATTATTTCTATCGCTACAAGTACCGCTTGCATTGTCAAAAAAAGATGGCTACGCATTTGTTTTTTACATGATTGTTTCAGTGAGGTTTAAGTCAGGTTCACCTCGAGATCACCTCGAGTACTCGAGGTGATCTCGAAGGAAAGACAAGGTAAAACTCTGTCTTTCAGAAGGGTATGAATAGGGTAGGAAATAGTGCCTTGATACCTGGCTGGGTGTTGTTTAATGACCTCCGTATATACTTTAGAGTGCTTGATGATTGGTAAGGTCTGCAACTCATCTCCTGATTCACTCAAGATCATCCCAAGCGTGGTGTGGGTTGTGCAGGAGTGGTTCAGGAGATACCATGAAGTTTGAATCAGGTCAGAGATTGGGATTCTTCAATATGAGACAGATATTTAGGCAGTATTTATGCCACAATGTCTTGGGGCTTACGCCACCAAGCTATGGTCTGTCGCTCTTCCAGAGCTCAATCGGGTGTGGTTCTTGTAGATTGGGGCTCAAGCCACCAAGCTTGAGAGTGGGTTGCTCCTCTTGAGCTTGCCCAAGGCTAATTAGAACGTAAGGTGGACATTCAATATACGATAATCAAAGCTACTATTGTGATTCGATATCATTAGAAGAAGGATATGATGCCCTCGCTACCCTTCTGTTTTGTGCAAATTCCATACCGATGGTGCATTACTGAAATATCAGATTCAGTCTGGAATACATTTAGGGATTAGGGAAGAGTTCAGTCCAGTTCGGCTCTACCTGTTCATCCACACCAAAGCCATGATAGGAGTTTGTATCACCCTGGAACCAGGTTTTTGTGCCTTCCCTCAGAGGATTCCGGGCTGTGGCGACGGCCATTATGATGCGGTAAGGGGATACATAGACGAGTTGATTGGTATTTACATCCTTCAGCTTATCCACCATCTCGGATGTGTATAGGGCGGTATCTTTCCAGGCAATTACAAACTGCCATTTTTGCTTGGTTTTATTGCTGATCCCTGCTGTTTCCAGAGCTTTATCCACCGTGATCCCGCTGATGGTGCCATTGGTCTTCCAATGGTCATCAACAGCATCTCTGAGGGTTTCCAGAGCCGATTTCACTTCCATGGCACGGATGTTTTTTACCCAGCGTAAATAGGGAGGGATACCCAGGATCGCTATGAGCACTATCAATACTACGGCCAAAATGCTCACGAGTTTCCAGTTTCTTCTAAAAAAACCTGCTTTGGGTTGCTCTGTCATGGTTCACTCCTGTATCTGTTTTTTTGCTTTGTTATCTGTCCCAAACAATGATGTGGAACTCATTGATAGCTATAAACATGATGTTAAGCTCCACACATCGGGGCTAGTATCTGATGCCTCAATATTTTGTAAAGGAGATTTTGGTATTGACAGATTACCCGAGACAAAAAAACGTGTTCGAACATACAAGAACTAAGTGCATAGTGTGAGCCACAAAAAGATATTGACAGAATAATGGCGTCAAAATTGATTGACAAAACTTATTGCCGATGTAGCTCAATGGCAGAGCAATTGATTTGTAATCAATAGGTTGGGGGTTCAACTCCCTTCATCGGCTCCATAGATGTGGAGAGGTTCCCGAGCGGCCAAAGGGAACAGACTGTAAATCTGTCGTCAGACGACTTCGGAGGTTCGAATCCTCCCCTCTCCACCATTTATTTTTGTTAGCGGGAGTAGCTCAGTTGGCTAGAGCATCAGCCTTCCAAGCTGAGGGTCGCGGGTTCGAACCCCGTTTCCCGCTCCATTTTTTGTCAGACCTTTCAGGTGACATGAAGTAAATTGGCTCAAGTAGCTCAGCAGGTAGAGCACATCCTTGGTAAGGATGAGGTCACCGGTTCAAGTCCGGTCTTGAGCTCCATTTTCTTTTGATCAATTCCAGAGGACATAGTCCCGAGGTTTTGTATTTATATAGCGAATAAACAAGGACATGGAATAGTAATTCCAGGAGGAACAATGGCAAAAGAAAAATTCATTCGTACCAAGCCTCACGTTAACGTTGGTACGATCGGTCATATTGACCACGGTAAGACGACGCTCACCGCGGCGATTACCTCTTATCTTAGTAAGAAAGGCGGAGCCAAGTTCCGTTCTTTCGATAGTATCGACAACGCTCCCGAAGAAAAAGCCCGTGGTATAACCATTGCCACCGCTCACGTTGAGTATGAGACCGAAGCTCGTCACTATGCCCACGTTGACTGCCCTGGCCATGCTGACTATATCAAAAACATGATCACCGGTGCTGCCCAGATGGACGGTGCTATTCTTGTGGTTAGCGCTTATGACGGCCCCATGCCTCAGACTCGTGAACACATCCTGCTTGCCCGTCAGGTGGGTGTGCCTGCTGTCGTAGTATTCATGAACAAATGCGACCTCGTTGAAGACGAAGAACTGCTTGACCTCGTGGAAATGGAAGTTCGTGAACTGCTCGAAAAGTATGAATTCCCTGGCGACGAGATTCCTGTAATCCGTGGTTCCGCCCTGAAGGGCCTTAATGGCGATCCTGAAGGCGAAGCTCAGATCCAGGCTCTGATGGATGCCGTGGATAGCTACATTCCGCTTCCTGACCGTGCAGTTGACAAACCCTTCCTGCTGCCCGTTGAAGACGTGTTCTCGATTCCTGGCCGTGGTACTGTTGCTACCGGTCGTGTGGAACGTGGCGTTATCAAAATTCAGGACAAAGTCGAACGTGTTGGTATCCGCGAGACCGTAGAAACCACCTGCACAGGCGTGGAAATGTTCCGCAAACTATTGGATGAAGCTCAGGCTGGCGACAACGTAGGTCTCTTGCTGCGCGGCTTTGCCAAGACTGATGTGGAACGTGGTATGGTTCTTGCCAAACCCAAATCGATCACCCCGCACACCAAGTTTGTGGGCCAAACCTATATTCTTACCAAAGAAGAAGGTGGACGTCACAAACCCTTCCAGACTGGTTACCGTCCTCAGTTCTACTTCCGTACCACTGACGTGACTGGCTCCCTGGAATTGCCTGAAGGTGTAAAAATGGTTATGCCTGGTGACAATGTGGAAATCACCGCTCAGCTCATTACCCCCATCGCCATGGAGCAAGGTCTTCGCTTTGCTATCCGTGAAGGTGGACATACCATCGGCAGCGGCGTAGTATCCAGTGTAAAAGACTGATCTTAAACGGTAGAAAACCATGAGAGATATTATCATACTGGCTTGCGAAGATTGCAAAAATCGTAATTATACGACCACCCGCAACAAGCGCAAGCATCCGAACAGAATGGAGCTGAAGAAGTTCTGCCCCACCTGCCGGAAACACACTAATCACAAGCAGCGCTAAACAGCCGCTGTGCAAATATGTTGCAGGACAGTAGTTCAACTGGTAGAGCACCGGTCTCCAAAACCGGGGGTTGCGGGTTCGATTCCTGCCTGTCCTGCCACTTTTTCTTTGGCAGAAGCCAAGCAATATACAGGTAATTGGTGATAAAATGAAGTTTGAAAAAGTAAGTCGCTTTTTCCGGGATGTACGCTCAGAGATGAAATCGGTCAGCTGGCCAACTCGTGACGACCTGAAGGAAGGTACGTTGGTAGTGATCGTGATGTCATCCATCGTGGCGATCTTTCTCTCAGTAGTGGATTTTGGGTTTACCAAAATTCTCGAGCTGATATTCTGAGGTGGGGCTGGTGGCAATGAAATGGTATGTGATCCATACCTACTCAAGTTTTGAAAACAAAGTAAAGACCACTATCGAAAAGGGTCTTGAAGACACCGATCTGGGTGCTCAGGTGGGCAGGATTCTGGTACCGGTGCGCAAGACTTTTATCATCCGTGACGGTAAGAAGGTTGAACGGGAAAAGAAGGTTTTTACCAGCTATGTGATTATCGAAGCTGAGATGAGTCCTGAGCTCAAGACCTATATTCTGGGTATTGCCGGAGTGACAAGTTTTCTGGGCATGAGCAAACAGCGTAAGGATCCTCTTCCGCTGACACAGGAAGAGATAGACCGCTTGCTGGGGATATCGGATCCGGAACGGGATTTGAAGACCTTTTCGTTTATGCCAGGAGATATGGTAAAAGTGATCTCCGGTCCTTTCTCTGATTTTGAAGGGCTCGTTCAAAAAACCGCCGACGACGGGACCAAGCTGGTGATCGACGTGACTGTTTTTGGCCGTCGCACCCCTGTAGAACTGAATGCCAATCAGGTAGAACTGATTAAAAAATAGATACATTATAAAGAGGAACATAAAATGGCAAAACCAAAAGATGCCGTAGCCGTGATCAAATTACAGCTTCCCGCCGGAAAAGCTACTCCGGCACCTCCAGTGGGTCCAGCCCTCGGCCAGGCCGGGGTAAACATCCCCGAATTCTGCCGTCAATTCAACGAAAAAACCCAGGATCAACCCGGAATGGTTTTCCCGGTGATGATCTATGTGGCCAAAAATAAATCTTTCACATTTGAGATCAAGACTCCTCCTGCCTCTGTATTGATTAAAAAGGAAGCCGGACTCGCCAAAGGCAGTCCCACTCCCAATAAAGCCAAAGTTGGAAAACTCAATCAGGAGCAACTGAGGACGATTGCACAGCTCAAAATCCAGGATATGAATTGCCATTCCCTTGAATCCGCTATGAGTATGATCGCTGGTACTGCAAGAAGCATGGGTGTAACCATTGAAGAATAGTGCTTCTTTGCAGGAGATAGTATTCATAAAGGAGAGTCAATGAAACATAGCAGAAGGTACAAAGTCGCCTATGCGATGTACGACCGCCAGAAGAGATTCGATCTTGACGAATCCATCAAACTCCTCAAGAGCCTGCCGGCTTCCAAGTTTGATGAGACAGTTGAGCTCCATTTCAATCTCGGCGTCGATCCTCGCAAAGCCGATCAGCAAATCAGAAACTCACTGATCCTGCCTCATGGCACTGGAAAAACAGTGAGAGTATTGGTCTTTGCTGAAGGCGACAAAGCAGATGAAGCCAGACAAGCTGGCGCCGATTACGTAGGCGTGGATGATCTCGTGGAAAAAATCACCGCAGGTTGGTTTGATTTTGAAGTAGTGATCACCACCCCCAATCTTATGGGACGGATCGGAAAATTAGGTCGTGTCCTCGGTCCCCGCGGACTGATGCCAAACCCCAAAGTGGGTACAGTGACCATGGATATCGCCAAAGCGGTTGACGAAGCCAAAGGCGGAAAGGTTACTTATCGCGTAGATAAGTTTGCCAATCTGCACGTTCCGGCTGGGAAACTAAGCTTTAGCGAAGAGAATCTCAAAGCCAACCTCAAGGCGATTCTCGCAGCCGTGATCAAAGAACGTCCCGCTACCTTGAAAGGGGTATTCATTAAGAGCATCACTCTGTGTACGACCATGGGTCCCGGCATCAAATTACAGGTCGCAAGCGCAACCTTGGAAGCAAAGAGCTAAGGGAGTTTGAAAGAATGGTTCAACAATACAAATTGGACATTGTAAAAGACTTGGTCGCAAGACTAAGTGGCGCAAAAGCGATCGTACTGGTGGATTACAAGGGAATTAACATCGAGCAGGTGAATGAATTGCGCAACCGGTTCCGCACTAACCAGGTTGATTATTTCGTGCAAAAGAACACCCTGCTGAAAATCGCTCTGAACGAGCTTGGTATCACTGATCTGGACGATCACCTGATGGGACCTACTGCCGTGGCAGTTTGCTCTCTGGATGAAGTAGCTCCAGCCAAAGTGCTTATCAAGTTTCTCAAAGAGATCATGGAAGATGCCGACTTTCCAAAATTCAAAGTCGGATACGTGGCAGGACACGTATTCAATGCCAAACAGCTTGCTGCTCTGGCTACTCTTCCTACCCGTGAAGAACTCCTGGCCAAAATACTGGGTAGCATGACTGCTCCTATTTCAGGATTCATGGCGGTTAACCAAGGTATTATCCGTAAATTTGTCTATGCGGTTAATGCCATAAAAGACAAACAAGCTGAAGCCAGCTAAAAAAAAATTCTAATATCCGATGGAGGAAAGATGTCCGATAAAAAACAACAAGTAATTGACCTGATTAAAGAGATGACCGTTCTCGAGCTCTCTGAACTTGTCAAAGAAATGGAAGAAATATTTGGCGTATCCGCTGCTGCTCCAGTCGCCGCCTTTGCCGCTCCTGCCGGTGGCGCTGCTGAAGAAGCAAAAGAAGAACAAAGCGAATTTGACGTAATCCTTGCCAATGCCGGCGACAAAAAGATCAACGTGATCAAAGTGGTACGTGAAATCACCAACCTTGGCCTCAAAGAAGCCAAAGACCTGGTAGATGGCGCTCCCAAAATGGTCGTCGAAAAAGTGAGCAAAGAAGAAGCTGAAACCGTCAAGAAAAAACTTGAAGACGCTGGCGCAACTGTCGAACTTAAATAATCGGCCAGCCCGCCAGAGTATAGGTCCAAAAAAAGTCCAACCGGACTTTTTTTGGACTAATTTGGCTACTCCGGCAGCAACCTATGAGCATTCACTGTTTGTCATATCTCAGCACACTGGAAAGACCTCCTGTGCATACCCTGGGTCTATATGAGATTTTTTAACCCATACCGTAAGATGGTTTTATCAAACCACAAAGGAGCGAGCTTTTGAGAAAGGTCAAAAGTTTTTCCCGTATCTCCGGAAGATTCGCCGAGCTTGGAATCCCTGAAGTTCAGATTCCAAATCTTCTGGCTATGCAGGTGGATTCATTCAATGATTTCCTGCAAAGGGATATCCACCCACAGCGTAGAGAAAAGAAAGGCCTGCAAGCTGTATTTGAAGCTATTTTCCCCATCGAGGACAGCAAGGGCAATTTCCTGTTGGAATTCATCGAGTACAATGTCCTGCAGGAAAAGTACGGCATTGATGAGTGCAAGGAGCGCAATCTATCCTATCAGGCTCCCCTAAAAGCTAAAATGCGCCTTTCCGTATTTGAAAATACAGAAACCGGCCGCGAACATAAGGACACTTTGGAACAAGACGTATTCCTGGGCGAGATTCCTCTCGTTACCCAGCAGGGTACTTTCATTGTCAACGGAGCCGAAAGAGTTATTATCTCCCAGCTTCAGCGATCTCCTGGAGTCTTCTTTTCCGAGGAAAAACACCCCTCCGGAAAGACTCTGTATTCTGCCAAAGTAATACCTTACAACGGCTCCTGGCTCGAATTTGATATCGATATTCACGATGTGATGTTCGTACACATTGACAAACGCCGGAAATTGCCGGTGACTACTCTGTTCCGGGCAATTGGGATTTCCACCAACGACGACCTGAGACATACTTTTTACGAAAGTGAAACCCTGAGTCTGGCCAAAGCCAAAAACCGGCACCTTTATAAAGACATCATAGTAGAAGGCATCAACGAACCTGTGGGCTTTGCCAATGAACAGGTGAATGATTCTCTGATCAAGATTCTTGAAGGTCACGGCATTGCGCAAGTGGAAGTCATCAATTATGACTTTGAGATTGCCCGCAAGGTGTTGGAAAACACCATTGCCAAAGATCCCACGATGAATCAGGAAGATGCCCTGAAAAAGATCTATTCCCTCATCCGTCCCGGTGAAGAAGCTACCGTTGAAGCTGCCAAGCAATTGGTGGACAGAATGTTCTTCAATGAGAAGCGCTACAATCTGGGTGATGTAGGACGTTATAAAATAAATTCCAGACTTCGCATCGATGTGGATGAATCAATCATGACTCTTACAGTTGAGGACTTTGTCCATATCTTCAAGACCCTGATCAGTATCTATCACGACGAAGATGAAGTAGATGACATCGACAACCTGGCCAATCGCAGAGTCCGCACAGTGGGCGAATTGCTCCAGGAGCAATATACTTCCGGTTTGGCCATGGTAGCTCGTATCATTCAGGAAAGAATGGCAATATCCAATATTGATGAGATTACGGTTCATGATCTGGTGAATAGCAATGCCCTGATCAATGTGGTGCAGGGATTTTTCCTGACGGGTCAGCTTTCCCAATTCATGGAGCAGACCAATCCCTTGGCAGGGCTAAGGCACAAACGTGCTTTGTCGGCTCTGGGACCTGGTGGTCTGGCACGTGACCGGGCTGGTTTTGAAGTTCGTGACGTACACTCCTCTCACTATGGAAGAGTTTGTCCGATCGAGACTCCTGAAGGGCCCAATATCGGGTTGATCGTTTCTCCTGCCATATACAGCCGTATCAACCATCTGGGCTTCATCGAAACACCATACCGTAAGGTTGTGGATGGTTTCGTGACCGATGAATATGAATATATGGATGCCGCTGAAGAAGAGAAATACGTGATTGCTCAATCAGACGTTCATATCGGCGATGACAGGAAGATTCTGGATGAGACAATCTTTGCCCGTGAACGGGGCGAATTCATCCAGGTGAGCCCCAAAGATGTGCAATATATGGATGTGGCTCCCCAGCAGATGGTATCTGTATCTGCCGCCATGATTCCTTTCCTGGAGCATGATGATGCCAACCGTGCCCTCATGGGTTCAAACATGCAACGTCAGGCTGTGCCACTCATCAATCCCCAGGCTCCTATTGTAGGAACCGGAATGGAAAAGATAGCCACCATGGATGCCTCATGCATCACTGTAGCGCCCTATGATGGCACCGTGGTCAATGTTACTTCCAAATACATAGATCTTAAGCCTCTCAATGAAAAGGACGAAGCCCTTTACCTGGGTACCAGCAACCGCATTGAGATGAAGAAATTTGTCCGTACTAACCAGGATACCTGTGCCAACCAACGTCCCACCGTGAGAATCGGTGATACAGTCAAGCGGGGACAGCCCATATCTGATGGTGCTTGCGTGGAAGATAACCGTCTCGCATTGGGCACCAATATGATGGTAGCCTTCATGCCCTGGTATGGTTACAACTACGAAGACGCTATTATCATCAATGAGAAAGTGGCTCGTGAAGACACCCTCACTTCGATCTATATCGAAGAAATGGAAGTATTGGTACGCAACGTGAAGAATGGCCGTGAAGAACTGGCCTACGATATTCCCAACGTGCCGTCTCATGCGCTGAGAAATCTTGATAAAACCGGTATTATCAGAGTGGGCTCTGTGATCCATGCCGGAGATATCATCGTCGGCAAGGTCACCCCCAAGAGCATCGAAATCGATCCTTCTCCGGAAGAGAATCTGATGCGGGCTCTGTTTGGAGACCGGGCTGGTGATTTCACCAATAGCTCCCTAAAAGCCAAGCCTGGTATGGAAGGCGTGGTCATCGATGTGAAAGTCTTTTCCAGATTGGAAGAAGGCAATGAGCAGGAAGATGAGAACGATGAAAAGATCCAGAAGCTTAAAGACGATCTGGCGCTTAGGCGTAAGAAAGTAGAAGAGTTTAAAGAAGAGAAGCTTACTGCCATTCTGGTGGGTCAGAAAGCCAAAACCATCTGGGACGAAAAGACCAATACATTCTTCATCGCTCCCGGAAAAAAGATCTCCAAAGATGACATCAAACGGATCAACTTTAAGAAGTTAGATATGGATGTTGAGATGGTGGAAGACGCTCAAGTGAATGACGTCATCTATCAGGATATCTCGCTCAAGATAAAGCAATCTCTGGAGCAAAGCGAAAACATCTACAAGAAATCCCGCGAACGCATCAAACACGGCGACGAACTCCAATACGGTGTGCGTAAGATGGTCAAAGTATATGTGGCCAAAAAACGAAAAATCGAAGTGGGTGACAAAATGGCCGGGCGTCACGGAAACAAGGGTGTTATCTCCATAGTAGCTCCTATCGAAGACATGCCATTTATGGAAGATGGTACTCCAGTGGATATCGTATTGAATCCTCTGGGCGTGCCTTCCCGTATGAATATTGGCCAGATCATGGAAACCCACCTTGGTTTGGCAGCTAAAACTCTTGGTTATGAAGTGGAAACCCCCATTTTTGATGGAGCCAGCAACGAAGATATCCGCACAGAGCTAAACACAGCCGGCTTCTCAGAAGACGGTAAGATGGTGCTCTATGATGGCAAAACTGGCAGTCCCTTCAAAGAGAGAGTAACCGTTGGCGTCATCTACATGATGAAGCTCAATCACTTGGTGGCAGATAAGATGCATGCCCGTTCCACGGGTCCTTATTCACTGATCACGCAACAGCCTTTGGGTGGTAAAGCCCAACATGGTGGACAGCGTCTTGGAGAAATGGAAGTATGGGCTCTGGAAGCTTATGGCGCAGCTCATTTGCTGGAAGAAATGCTTACCATCAAGAGTGATGACGTGGATGGCAGAAACAACGCATTCAAAGCCATTACCCGCGGGGAAAACCCGCCTCCTCCGGGAGTACCGGAATCCTTCAACGTTCTCGTCAGCGAGCTCAAATCGCTGGGCTTTGATATCGAATTTATCAAAGATGATGAAGGGAGATAAGGGGTTACAGGATGAAAGATACAAGACGTGAAGTAAGACCCAGTGAATACGATGCCGTGCGCATCACCATCGCCTCGCCCGAAACCGTGATCAATGAATGGTCACACGGAGAGGTTACCAAGCCTGATACCTTGAATTACCGTACTCTAAAACCCGAAAAAGACGGCCTCTTCTGCGAACGCATCTTTGGCCCGGAAAGGGATTACGAATGCGCCTGCGGAAAGTATAAAAAGAAACGCTTTCAAAATACCGTATGCGATCGCTGTAACGTACTGGTTACCACCAGTAGGGTCAGACGCACGAGAATGGGACACATCTCTCTGGCGGTTCCGATTGCACATATCTGGTTTGTAAAATCAGCTCCATCCAAGATTGGAACTTTGCTCGATATGACGATCAAGGACCTGGAGCGTGTACTATATTATGAATCCTACATAGTCATCGATCCGGGTGACAGTCCTTTCGAGAAGATGGAACTATTGGAAGTGGACGAATACTACGAGATCAAAGACAAAGTAGGCTCAAACTTCATCGCCCTTATGGGTGCAGAAGCGATCAAGGAACTCCTTTCCAGGATTAACCTCAAGAATGAAGCCCTTGACCTGCGTACCAGGCTCAAATTTGAAGAATCTGCCCTCAGGAAACAGAAGCTGATCAATAAACTGAAGATTGTGGATGCCTTTATCAAGAGCGGAAACCTTCCAGAAAATATGATCATGGAAGCTCTGCCTGTGCTGCCTCCTACTCTTCGTCCCCTCGTTCCGCTTGAAGGTGGAAGATTTGCCACAGCCGATTTCAATGACCTGTATCGTCGGGTAATCACCAGGAACAACCGTCTTAAGGGGCTATTGGAAATCCGGGCACCCGAAGTGATCCTCCGCAATGAAAAACGGATGCTTCAGGAAGCCGTGGATGCCTTGATGGATAACAGCCGCAAGGCCAGACCCGTGCGTGGTCGCGGCAACCGCCCCCTGAAATCTCTTACCGATCAGCTCAAGGGCAAGCAAGGACGCTTCCGTCAGAACCTGCTCGGAAAGCGTGTGGATTATTCCGGCCGTTCAGTGATTACCGTAGGTCCGGAACTCAAGCTGTATCAATGCGGACTCCCCAAAGATATGGCTGTGGAATTGTTCAAGCCCTATCTGATCGAACGCCTGCAAAAGATGGGTGAAGTGGACAAGGTAAAGAATGCCAAGAAATTGATCGAGAAGAAGCAACCCGAGATTTGGAGCATCCTGGAAGATGTGGTAAAAGACTATCCAGTTCTCCTCAACCGCGCTCCAACTCTTCACCGTTTGGGTATTCAAGCCTTTATGCCAGTGCTTACGGACAACAAGGCCATCCAACTGCATCCCATGGTTTGCGTTCCTTTCAATGCAGACTTCGATGGTGACCAGATGGGTGTTTATGTCCCGCTTTCACTGGAAGCACAGATTGAAGCAAGAGTACTGATGCTCTCCACACGGAACCTGCTCTTGCCAGCTAATGGCAGATTGGCAATGGCTGCGAACCAGGATATCGTATTGGGATGCTACTATCTGACTATGGAAGAAGGCGATGCCCCCAAAGAAGTGGAAAAGCTGCGTCATTTTTATGGTCCTGACGATGTAGTAGCTGCCTATGAGATGGAAGAGCAATACTGCAGTGCAAAAGGCGATGCAGTCTATGAAAGAACCCTGGATCTGCATACCTGGATCAGGCTGAAACAGCATAATACATATATCACAACCACAGTGGGCAGAGTGATCTTCAATCAGATCATTCCCTCCGAAGTTGGTTTCCAGAATATCACTTATGATAAGGGTAAGCTCAATGATCTTGCCATGCTTTCCTACGAAGCGGTGGGACAGTGGCGTACTGCCATTTTCCTGGATGATCTCAAAGAACTGGGATTCAGATATGCCACCCGGGCAGGAGTAACCTTCAGCTTTGGCGATATTGTCGTACCAGCCCGTAAGGATAACATCATCAATGATTCAGAACAAGAGGTAAAGAAGATCTCTGATCTGCATCAAAAAGGTGGAATCACCGAAAACGAGCGCTTGGGACGTGTAGTTGATACCTGGAAAAAGACCACAGTGAGAGTTACGGATGAGATGATGGAAGAATTGTCTCATACCCGCAATGGGTTGAACGCTATTTACATGATGTACAAATCCGGTGCTCGTGGTTCCAAAGACCAGATCAAGCAATTGGGTGGTATGCGTGGGCTGATGGACAAACCTTCCAAGATCGGATCCGCTGGTGGTGCAGACGTGATCGAAACCCCCATCAAATCCAACTTCAAAGAAGGATTGACGGTTCTCGAATACTTCGTATCCACTCACGGAGCCCGTAAGGGTCTGGCTGATACTGCTCTTAAAACAGCAGACGCCGGATATCTTACCCGCCGTCTCGTGGACGTGGCTCAAAACGCCATCATCACCATGGAAGATTGTGGAACAAACCGTGGTGTGAACATGACTGTCCTGAAAGAAGGCAATGAAGTAGTTCAAACCCTGGCAGAAAGAATCCAGGGACGCACTGCAGTTGAAGATATCATCGATCCTGTCACCGGGAAAATCCTGGTGGAAGCAGGATATGAAATCAGCAACAAAATGGCACGTACGATCCAGAACCACGGCATCATTGCAGTGCATGTGCGCAGCACCCTCACCTGTGAAGCGGAGCGGGGAATTTGCGCCAAGTGTTATGGCAGAAATCTCAGCACCCTGAAACCGGTCATGATAGGTGATCCTGTGGGTATCATCGCTGCTCAAAGTATCGGTGAACCCGGTACTCAGCTTACCCTGCGTACCTTCCACATCGGTGGTGCTGCCTCCACAGCCACAGATTTGGCTGAAGTGGTATCCAGCCATGACGGAATCGTGAAGTTCGATCGTATGAATACGGTTACCAATCCCGAAGGAATGCTGATCTCCGTATCGCACTTGGGAAGACTCTTGATCGTGGAAGAAGGCAATGAGGAAGTGGAACTGGAAGAATACAAAGTGGAATATGCAGCCACAGTACATGTTCGTGATGGTCAAAAAATAGCCACCAATACCAAGCTGCTTTCCTGGGATCAGTTCAACAATCCCCTCATCTCCACTGCCAAGGGTACCCTGCACTACGAAAACTTCGTAAAAGACATTACTTACAAAGAAGAATACAACGATATCACCTTCAATCGTGATATCACAATCATCGAATCCAAAGACCGTAAGAAACAACCCCAATTCCGGGTCGTCAGCGAGGACGGCAGCACACGCCTGATTCCTCTGCCTTCTGGACTCGTGGTTAGAGTGGAAGACGGCAGCTTTGTTCATACTGGTGATATCCTGGGTCAGACCTCGCGTATGACCATCAAACAGCGTGACATCACTGGTGGTTTGCCCAGAGTGCAAGACCTCTTTGAAGCTCGTGTACCAAAGGACAAAGCCAGAATATCCGATATCGATGGTATCGTTACCATCGGTGGACTGAAGAAAACTGGCCGCGATATCTTTGTGACACCTCCCAATGGTCTTTATGCTCCAAACGATGGCAAAGCGGTCTTGATCTCAGAAGACAAGAATCAATCGATTTGCGTGCTCACCAAGAAAACAGTCTATGCCGAAAACGACGGTAAATGCAAGATTGTGGAAGAAGGTGGAAAGAAATTCGTCCATATCGCCAAACGCAACCAGAAGCCTGCGGTATATGAGATACCCAAAACTCTCGGAATCATAGTCAAAGACGATGAGTCGGTGAAAAGCGGTACTCCACTCTGTGGCAAAGTGTTTGTAATTCCACCCGAACAGGAGAGCATAGTTGTCTCCGGTGATATGGTGACTGAAGGTCAACCAATAGCCGGACGTAAGTATTCCATCCCCTCCGGCAAGCGCATCATCGTGCACCAGGGTGACAAGGTAGAAAGCGGAGACGCTCTATCCGACGGACCTCTGGATCCTCATGATATGCTGGTGAAAGGTGTGATCGAAGCACAAATGCTGATCCTGAACGAAATCCAGGAAATCTACCGCAAACAGGGCGTGAAGATCGACGACAAGCATGTCAGCGTGATCATTCGCCAGATGTTCAAGAAAGTCCGGATCACTGAGAGCGGCAGCACTTCCTTCCTCCAGGGAGATATTGTGGACAAGATCCAGGTGGAGAAGGAAAACCGTGAAGCTATATCATACGGGAAGACTCCGGCTCAGTTTGAGCAGTTGCTCCTGGGCATCACCAAGATTTCTCTCTTGACGGATAGCTGGCTCTCTTCAGCGTCGTTCCAGGAGACTACCAAGGTGCTGACCAAAGCTGCCATAGAAGGCCGCGTAGACCACTTGGAAGGTCTCAAAGAAAGTATAATTCTGGGTCACAGAATCCCTGTGGGAACCGGCACCAAGCTGTATAACAACATGATCGCTCAGGCCGTAGCTTCCGGTGATACCGTAGCTCAGATTATCGGCAAAATCGCTCATCCGGATGTATCCGAAGAAAGCGAAGATATACTAGATTTCTAAAAAGACATAAAGCACAATAAGATAAGGAGAAAATCAGTGCCAACCATCAACCAACTGATCCGCAAAGGAAGAACTGAAGTTGAGACCAAGAAAAAGAACAGGGCGCTTATGGGATGTCCGCAAAGGCGCGGAGTATGCACTCGTGTTTACACGACTACGCCCAAAAAACCCAACTCAGCTCTCCGTAAAGTCGCACGTGTCCGTCTTGTGAACGGATTTGAAGTAACAGCATATATTCCTGGTGAAGGACATAATCTGCAAGAACACTCAATCGTACTCGTCCGCGGTGGTCGTGTAAAAGACCTTCCCGGCGTACGCTATCACATCGTTCGTGGTGCCCTTGATTCCGCTGGCGTGGAAAAACGTACCAATTCCCGCTCCAAATACGGAACCAAACGCCCGAAAGCCAAGAAATAGGGGGATGTGAAAGATGCCAAGAAAACGTAAAGCTGTTGTCCGGGAAGTATTGCCCGATCCGAAATTCAACGACGTCGTACTCACCAAATTTATGAACTGCCTGATGAAACAAGGCAAGAAGTCCATTGCCGAGAAAATCGTCTATGGAGCTTTTGATATCATTCAAACCAAGACCAAACAGGAACCCCTGGAAGTCTTCAAATCAGCGATTGAAAACGTTCGTCCGCTTGTAAAAGTAGTTTCCCGCCGCGTTGGTGGTTCAAACTACCAGATCCCCACAGAAGTGAACGAGAAAAACGGAACTGCTCTGGCTTTCCGCTGGTTGATCAGCTATGCCCGTGCCAGAAGCGAGAAAACCATGACTGAAAAGCTCGCTGCTGAACTGATGGCTGCCCACAAGAAAGAAGGTTCCTCGATCAAGAAACGTGAAGATACCCATAAGATGGCTGAAGCCAACCGTGCTTTCGCTCATCTCAGGTGGTAACCGAATCTACCTTTGAAAACCCACGACTGCCGGCTGTTGCTGGCAGTCTTTGTATTAAGGGAGAAATCATCCGGAGCTTATAAATCTAGTCTGGGCCCAGGACTCGAAAAAATAGCATAAACTCATTTCCTCCTTGATATCATTACGCTATCATTACGGATGAGATGCGTATTGATGGCGCAATGATAGCGTGTTTGGATTGGTGTGATACATATTCAGGAGTTGAGGAGTAGCAGTGGAAAGACGATCTACAACGTGCTCTTGGGCCAATAGATAAGTGCTTCGAGTAAAAACAGGGTACCAATAACAAAGGTCGGGATTGAAAATAGCCACCATGCTGATACATTTCCTGTCTGGCTGAAAAAGATCGAAATCATCAGCATCAGCAGGTAAAAAAGCTCTGCTCCCCATGCCGGACGATACCACCCAATGCCCAAAATAGTCAGCACGATAAATACAGGGATATTGTGGATGAGATAGCCTATTAGGTTCATGTACCAGGGGGTGGCAGTATCAAATACATCCAGGGAAAACATGAGTACACCCAGCATAAATAAAAAAGCCAGGCCACGAGCCAGCCAAAACAGTGGTTTTCTCTTCATAGGTTTCCAACCTCGTTCACTAAAGATGTCCATCCCTGGTCAGATGTTTTATTGGCAAAGCGCGCCAATCAGACCAGAAAGGTGACCTTTAGTATATCATATCTCATCTTTATGAAAAAACAAGCGATTATTTATGATCCACAAGCAGCGGGATCAATCTGTATTGTAACCACAGTAAATAGTGAATGTATGGGTTCCGGAAGTCTGGCTGATCTGCCTGCTTGACAAAATGATGCCTCTGAGAATATGGGGTCGATATCTTTGATTTGTATCTTTTACACTCCCATACCAATATAACTGAGGATAAACATGCAGGAAATCATCATCGACGGCAGTTCTCTCAGCCTTGAAGCAGTAGAACAGGTAGCCGTACACCATGCTAAAATCAGGCTTGCTGATAGCAGCCTGTTAAAAGTGCAGAAATGCCGTGATTACGTAGAAAAAGTAATCGCCAACGGAGATATTATATATGGACTTACCACTGGGTTTGGCAAGTTCAGTACAGTAAACATTCCCCAGGAAAACATTGCAGAATTGCAGGTGAATCTGATCCGCAGCCATGCCGTGAGCGTAGGTGAACCTTATGATCAAGCCATTACCCGGGCTATCATGCTGTTGCGTATTGCTGTGCTGGCCAAGGGGCATTCGGGGATCCGGCTCGAGACCCTGAATACATTGGTGGATATGCTGAATAAGGGTGTCCATCCAGTGATCCCCAAACGCGGCTCAGTAGGAGCCAGTGGTGACCTGTCTCCACTTTCACATCTGGCCTTGGTACTTTTAGGAGAAGGCTCGGCAGAATATCAAGGTGAGATTGTGTCAGGAGCCTTAGCGATGCAGAAAGCGGGGATCACCCCTGTGCAGCTTGCTGCCAAAGAAGGGCTGGCTTTGAACAATGGAACTCAGGTGATGGCTGCTATTGGAGTGCTTATCCTGCTGGAAGCGGAACGCATGTGCAAACAAGCCGATATCATTGCGGCTTTGTCCATAGAAGCACTAAAAGGCACCCCCCGTGCCTTCGACGAGCTTATTCATCAGCTCCGCCCACATCCCGGGCAAATGACGGTTGCTGCCAATATCCGCAATCTGATTCAGGGCAGTAAGCTGCGCGAATCGCATCTGAATTGTGGTAATGTGCAGGATGCCTATAGCTTGCGCTGCACGCCTCAGGTACATGGTGCGGTCCGCGATGCTTTGAAATATGCCCGTAGTGTATTGGAAATTGAAATCAATAGCGCTACGGATAACCCCCTGATATTCCCTGATGAACAGAAGGTGATCTCGGGTGGAAACTTTCATGGTGAACCTCTTGCTATCGCTCTCGATGCCATGGGAATTGCCATTGCTGAGCTTGCTTCGATCAGCGAACGCAGGATAGAGCAACTGCTGAATCCTGCTCTTTCGCGTGGGTTACCGCCATTTCTGGCCAAACGCCCGGGAATCGATTCGGGATTTATGATCACTCAGTTTACGGCTGCATCTCTGGTGTCTGAAAACAAAGTGCTCGCCCATCCTGCCGCAGTGGATAGCATTCCCACCTCTGCCAATCAGGAAGATCACGTTTCCATGGGCTCAATATCTGCAATCAAGTTGTTGCAGATAGCTGCCAATGTGCGTTCCGTTTTGGCTGTCGAATACTTAATTGCCACAAATGCTGTGGAACACAGAGGCATTCCCAGTTCTCCTGCTCTGGAGGCTGTGATAGCTTGCCTGCGGGAACTGGTGCCACATCTTGAAGAAGACCGGATTTTGTACCAGGATATGAAGTCCAGCACAGAGCTTCTGGCTCGTGCGGCTTTGCTCGATGCTGTTGCCACAGCAGCGGTAGAAATTCATTGACAGATTTAAGGGAGCTTGAGTCTTTTTCCGCATGAGTAAAACAAAGATTGCTTTCGGCCTGATCATCCTTGTGTTGGTAGCTGCCTGCGGGATTGACAATACTATGTACAATGCCCGCAATTACTTCAAGAGCGCTCAAGACCGCCCCTTGAACAATATGGGCAGGCCTACTGCACAAGCAGTGGATGAATACACCAAGGCGATCAAGAAATGCGGCATGATCCTCTCCGATGGCGGCAAGGGTCCCCGAGCTCATGATGCTCTGTTTCTGATGGCAAGAGCACTGTATTACAAAGGTAATTCTGCCTTTCAAGCCAAGGATGCCTTTGAAAGCTTGATCAATGGTTATCCCAATAGCTCACATGTACCTGAAGCTCATATCTACCTTGCCAAAGTGATGCGTGATATCAATCAACCTGCTGAATCAGAAAGGATTCTGGAGCAGTTTGTCCGCAATCCCAAATTCATCAAACACCATCCTCAGGCACTGCTTGTCCTGGCAGATTTCGAAATCCGTGATAAAGACTATCACCGGGCTCAGTTCTGGCTGGAAAGAATTATACTTGATTATCCCAATACCAAAGAGTTCAAGGAAGCTTCCTTCCTCTTTGGGAAAAACTACTACATGCAGAAGGACTATCAGCGGTCGCTGGAAGAATTTGAAAAGATCAACCGTACCCGCAAGATTGAGAAATCCCTCAAGCTGGAAGCTCAGTACTACATCGCGCTGAACGAGTTCTCTCTGGGACGGATTCCCCAAGCCCAGAAGACAGTAAAAAGCCTGATCCGCAATGAAATTCGTCCAGATAAATTGGCTGCAGCCCGAGTGCTATATGCCAGATGTTTGCTTGCCAGTGGTGAGCATGATGCCGGATTGGCTGAGATTGATGCAGTCACCAAAACTTACTTGCGGACGGAGCAATCGGCAGACGCTTTCTATCACCTCGGTGAATACTATTACTACCAGAAAGGGGATATCACGAACGCAGTAAGCAATCTGAATCGGGTTCGTACAGAGTTCAGCAATTCCATCCTATCTCCAATAGCTACACAAAAGGCTACTGCCCTGAATCAATTGCTCCCCAAGGCCAATCTCAATAGCGAAACCAATCTTCAGCAGTTTCTGGATCATCATTACCTGAGGGCAGAGTATTTCATCAAGCCACTGGCTTTGCCTGATTCTGCCTTTTCATCCTATCAGACAGTGATTGATGAACGTCTGAAGCTGGCGTCACTAAGAGACACTCTGCTCCTGGAAATCTCTTATCTGCAAGCTAGCATGGATAGCCTGGCCATCCAGATCGATTCCTTGTCCACAGAGCCCGATCCTGAACAGATCGATAAGATTGATGTACCGGTGGATACTGAGCCTGCTCCAGAGCTGATCCCCAATGAAGACTCGGAACCTGAGGCAGATGTATCTGACGAGCCCAAACCAGAAGAACCCCAGGATGAGATTGAGCCTCAGGAAGGTAAAGAACCTGACTCCGTGGATAAACCACAGGAATCAGATCCTGATAAGCCAGATCAAAAAGAGGAAGCCCCCACACCTCCAGATACACATGATTCCAGAGCTCAGCAGATGCAAGCCTGGCAGGATCAGATCAATGCCAAAAATACCAGAATGGAAGCGCTTACAAGCCTGATCGCTAAATTCGATAGTGAGATTATCCCATTCTGCTATTTTGCTCAGATCAGCATCCTTCATAACGACATCAAAGATACCAGCAGGCGGGATGTACTCTTTGCCACAATGCAGCAAAGCTATCCCCGCAGCAAATACACAATCGCAGCATCCATGGTTATGCAGGATAAAACCCCTGAACTCATAGATCCAGATTACAATGCAGCCCGTTTGGATTTTGACAGGATTCTGGGCTATTGGCCAGATCAACCGGATTCACTGGTGACAGCCTTGCAAACCTATACCGAATCACCTTATTCAGATCTGCAGCTTAGAGCCCAGTATCGCCTGGGCTGGCATTATAGTTTTGAAGCCCCGGACTCTCTGAAAGCCAGGATGCACCTCAAAGAGGTATTGGACAATGCCCAGTCCGGTGAATATGGAACCGTGACCAGACGTTTCTTTGACGGAGTGAAATTTTTACTGAGGGATCCTGCGCCTGCCCCTACTCCTTATGCTGATAGCCTGAGCACAACAGAGCTTCCTGAGCCCGAAGATCCTTTCCTTTTGTTCCCGGCTCTGCCTGATTCCCTGAATCTCTTTACCGATCCAGGTTTTGATTTCAGCATTCCTGCGCTCTGGGATAGCCTTGCTATTGAAGACAGCCTGGCAATCGATGATTCCCTCATGGTGGAAAGAGAACCGGAAAGCCCCAGGGAAGAGGAAAACAAGACAATCCAGCCCGAAGAACAAAGCACTCCTGAACCTCAACCTGCCATCAAGGAAGAGGAAATACTGTCTGAATGATCCGGGGAGTGTTGCGTTACCAGCATGTTTATCTGAAGCTGGGGATATTCACATTGGGGGTCCTGACCGGGATTGACGTTTCGATCCGCCAGTTGATCCTCCAGAGCTCACTATTTCTAGTCTTCATGCTAGCTGAGATTCAGGTCTTTAAAAACCTGCTGTTTGGCTTGCGGAAGTTGCTGCCCTATATCACCGCTTACTGGGTGTTTGCGCTGCTGTTTTCAGTTCCTTTCATGCAAAGTGTGCTCTTCACAGGGCAGCTACTTTACTTCGTGATTGTAATGGTAGCTGTGTGGGCAAGAGTGGATAAAAGCCTGCTGATCTCACACATACACTGGTGTACAAAGTTCAGAGCCGGCAAAGCTATGATCTCATTTGTGCTCTCAACCTATATGTTCTTTCTGCTCTACATCAGCAAATACCAGCAGCAGCCCAAAGCGGAGAACGTGCAGTCCATCATCAACCAGGCTATCGCTACCGGCAGGGAAGTTCATGCAGCAGCCCCTGATGTAGCGCAAAGAATTGAAGCACTATTGTCTGTAAGCGATACCAATTACCCCCTTTATGGCAGGCAAAACATCCTGGGAATGCTGTTCCTGACCTGTCTGGGATTGGTACATAATCTTTAGAACTATGCGCTATCTGATACAGCTCAGTTATGATGGATCGGAGTTTTGGGGCTGGCAAAAGCAAGCCCATGGCAGGACGGTTCAGACCGTGATGGAACAAGTAGTTGAGCAGTTTTCCGGCAAGCCTGTAGCAGTGGTGGCATCGGGCCGTACAGATACTGGAGTCCATGCTACAGCTCAATATGCTCATTTTGATTACGATGGCAAGATGGAACGGGCGCAGATGCTGAAAGCCTTCAATCGCTGGCTTCCAGATGATGTGAAAGTGCTGAGGATCACCACTGTAGCTCCTGATTTTTCAGCACGCTATCAAGCGTATGAACGCACCTACAAATATCTGTTGGTGAGGCAAAGAACCCCATTCAACAGACTCTATACAGCCAATGTGCCATGGTGCAAACTCCATCTGGCTCCCATGCAGGAGGCAGCCCAGCGGTTTCTGGGCAGCCACAATTTTTCATCCTTTGGACGCATGAATCCTGAAGTGCCAAACCATATTTGCGATCTCCAGGAATGCAGCATCAGTGAGGATGAGGGTTGCTTCACTTTTATCGTGAGGGCTGATCGGTTCCTGCACAATATGGTGCGGCGCATGGTGGGTACGCTGATCAATATCTCCCACTTTGAACTGCCCCCAGATACCATCGACAAGCTCTTCCGTGATGAATGTCCCCGCCAGAATCTGGTATTTACGGCTCCGGCAGAAGGATTGTACCTGATCGATGTGAAGTATCCGGCGGATCTGCTTGACTGGAACACGGGACTAAAGAATCTGGACTCAAATGAGGTGAATCATGAAGTATAAAATCCCCCGCGGAACATTTGACATTCTCCCCAAAGACAGTGCCAGTTGGCAATATGTGACCTCCATCTTTCGCAAGACAGCCAGCAGCTATGGCTATCAGGAGATCACCACTCCGATCTTTGAACAGAGTGACCTGTTTGAGCGTTCCTCTGGAGAAAGCTCTGATGTGGTACAGAAAGAAATGTATCGCTTTGAAGACCGCAAGGGCAGGAGCTTTGCCCTGCGTCCCGAGGGTACAGCCCCAGTCGTACGTTCCTATGTGGAAAACAACCTCGGAGTGCTCTCTCCGCGCACCAAGCTGTATTATATTGGCCCCATGTTCCGTTACGACCGTCCTCAGGCAGGACGCTACCGTCAATTCTATCAATATGGAATCGAATTCATCGGCAGCGATCATCCCTATTACGATGCCGAAGTGATTGCTTTGGAGATGGAATTTCTCAAGGCTCTGGGACTGCAGAAGTTTCACCTGGAGATCAATAGTGTAGGCTGCAAGTCCTGCTCCGTTGATTATGAAACTGCTCTAAAAGAGTATTTCCGGCCTCATTTGCCCGAGCTTTGTGGGGATTGCCAGACGCGGTTTGAACAGAAACCCCGGCGTTTACTTGATTGCAAGGTGCCATCCTGCCGTCAGTTCAGAGTTCAAGCCCCATCTCAAATCGACTTTCTTGATGCTGGTTGCAAGGAGCATTTCTCGTCAGTGCAACAATATCTGCAACAGATGAAGATAGAATATCGGATCAATCCTGCCATCGTAAGGGGCCTGGATTACTATACCAATACTGCCTTCGAATTCATCTTTGAAGGTTTGGGCGCTCAAAACACCCTGGCTGGTGGAGGACGCTACAACTATTTGATCGAGCAGATTGGCGGCAAACCCACACCTGCTATAGGCTTTGCTGGAGGCTTTGAACGACTCCTGCTGGCCCTGGAAGAAGAGGGTGTAGCCTTACCAGTGGAAACCAAACCCACTGCCTACCTGATCTGTGCAGGAGAAGCAGCTCTGGCCTTTGCCATGCCTATGCTCAGGGATCTACGGGCAGCCGGGATTTGGGTGGACTACAATGCCGATAAAACCTCCTTCAAAGCGCAGATGAAAGCCTCCGATCAAAGCGGGGCAAGATTTGCCATAATCATCGGCGAAGACGAGCTTCAGGAAGGATTCGTTACTCTGAAGAATCTGCAAAGTGGTGAGCAGCTCCGGCTGGCTCCGGCAGATTTATCAGGGGTGCTGTTGAAGGATTAGGTTCGTTGGGTTATAAGCGTTGTGAATCCCTATGATTTGCAACAGGATAGAACCTGGAGCCCCAATCGGGGCGACATAATATAGCGAGGGTTCGCAGCATTGCGTAGCAATGCGAAGGCCCTCGTGGAGAGCGAGATGTCCTGTGAGCCCCTGAGGGCGACACAGTATTGATGCGAGACCAAAATGCACAGGACTTCAAGTTGTTTTATCATGTTGTCAGATAATGTATTTATACCTATCATCCAAACCCTTTCCCTCAAGGGGAGAGGGCATTACTTTGCCGCATCCCAAGACTTCGTAAACTCCGCCATAGGGACCCAGACAAGGGGAGAGGGCTATCTCCAGCTCCACTCCCGCACATCCCGAACAGGGCTTGGGATGTGCTTGGGTGATTCAAGAGCAGGGCAAGAAGTATTAGCAAGCAACAGACCCATATCAGATTACATTACAATCATATACATGATACTAGATCAAGGATCGGGACAGCATAACTTACTAAATTCGCACTGTATTGATTAACAGAGGTTTGCTTCGTCTTCACCTCGAGATCACCTCGAGTACTCGAGGTGATCTCGAGGTGAACATGAAGGGAAGACGAGATAATCTATTGACAATCATACAGGTATGAATCTACAAAAAACCCCGACCAGAGATCTGATCGGGGTTCCTTTATATAGCCTATTATCAGTTAGTTATAGATACTTATTGATCTTGTTTTCGATCAAGTCCTGAATTTCTTTCATTCTGGCTTCTGTAGTGGCTTCATAGCGAGTGACCAGTACAGGAGTGGTGTTTGAGGCACGGATCAAGCCCCAGCCATCGGTGAAGGTGATACGGGCGCCATCGATGTCATTGACATCGTAGCCTTCAGTTTTGAACTCAGCACAGACCTTAGCAACCACATCGAACTTCCGTTCATCAGCGCATTTGGTATGTAGCTCAGGAGTATTGTACATCTTGGGTTGATCCGCTAGATAGCTGCTCACCGGAGCAGTGGTTTTGGCTACGATTTCCAGGAATCTGCAGCTCACGTAGATGGCATCATCAAAGCCCAGATAGCGATCTGCCAGGAAGACGTGACCGCTCATTTCTCCAGCGAAATCCACGCCGATTTCCTTCATCCTCATCTTGATATTGGCATGGCCAGTCTTGTACATGATGGGGATTCCGCCTCTTTGCTTGATGTCATCGTAGAGGTTTTTGGAGCATTTCACATCGGCAATGATCGGTTTTCCCGGGTTTGTTTTGAGGTAGTCACGCGCCAGGATGTTCAGGATTTGGTCTCCGAACAGCATTTTCCCTTTTTCATCCACAACGCCGATGCGGTCAGCATCTCCATCCAGGCCAATTCCCAGCTCATATTCAGCGGTCACTACAGCCCGGCTGAGATCGACCATATTCTTTTCCACAGTGGGATCGGGGTGGTGATTTGGGAAGTCGCCATCGGGCTCGCAATACATTTCGATCACTTCGCAACCCAGGCGCTGAAGAATCTCAGGCAGGTAAGGCCCGCCCATGCCGTTGCCGCCATCAATTATGACCTTGACTGGCCTTTCCAGATGAATGTTGTTGACGATGTAATCGATGTAGTCCTGATCGATATTCTGAATTTTCGTGAGGGTTCCTGCGCCTTGCTCAAACTGCTCAGCCTGGATGATGCCCAGGACCTTCTGGAGCTCTTCGGCATATACACTGCCCAAACCCAGATTCAGCTTGCAGCCATTGTATTGAGAGGGGTTGTGACTGGCGGTTACCATGGCACCCCCGCCCATTTGAAGTTTCCAAATGGCAAAATACAGCACTGGAGTTGCCACGATGCCGATATCTGTGACATCGCATCCTGCTTCCAGGGCTCCCTTGATAAAGGCATCCATGAATTCCCGGGTGGTATGTCTGGCGTCTCCACCGATCACCAGAGAATTCTCGCCATGTTGTTTCAAGTAAGTTGCAAAGCCTTTTCCGATCAGATAATAGGTTTCGGCATTGAGCTCTTCACCTACGATGCCGCGTACATCATATTGTCTGAAAACTTTGGGTTCAATCATGCTGACCTCTCTTTATGTTTAATCATTACAGCTAGTTACGATTCGCTCCAGGATTGGGATAATCTTCTTGATGGCGAGGCTCCTGTGCGAATAGATGTTTTTCTCTACGTCACTGAGTTCGGCATAGGTCTTGCCCAAGCCATCAGGCTCGAACAGGTTGTCATAGCCAAAGCCGTTTTCTCCGCGCTCTCTTATGCAGATGGTTCCGCTTACCGAAGCAGTAACAATGGCGATGATACCATCCCTGTCTGCCAGAGCAATGGCAGTATCAAAGTGAGCCGCGCGGTTTTGTTTGCCATCCATCTGGATCAAGACTTTCCTGCGGTTGTCCAGATAGCTGCAGCCTGTGCCTGCATACCTGGCTGAATATACTCCCGGAGCACCATCTAAAGCATCGATGAACATGCCTGTGTCATCCGCCAGGCATAGCATGCCAATCCGGCTTGCACCATATAGAGCCTTCTTCATGGCATTGCCGGCGATGGTATCTTTGTCTTCAATGGGACTGGGTATCGTGGGGAAATCCAAAAAGCTGTGCACAACAATCTTGAGTGGAGACAACAGCTCTTTCAATTCCCGGATTTTGTCCGGATTTCGGGAGGCTACGATCAGGGGCTGCATGCTTTAGATTTTTCTGAGCCAGCTTTTGATGCGTTGCAGGATATTGCGATCCAGGAACTTCTCAGCAGCGGCGGTGATCTTTTGCATTTGCATCAGCACATCACCTTCACCGCTCCAATTGTCGGTAAGAATCTTCTGGTCTATGTCGTTGAGGACGATGTTCAGTCCCAGTACTAACAGCACCAGGTCATCCACATAGCCGATGATAGGGATAAAATCAGGGATGATGTCCAAAGGCATGATCAGGTAAGCGATGATGCCACCCACAATGGCTTTCTGCTTTGTGGAAACCCTCTTATCCATCGCCAGACGAGAAACCAGAATGAAGAAATCAGGGAGTAAAAACAGATAATCACTCAGTTTACCGCCAAATTTGCCAGTTTTTTCATTGGTCCAGTCTTTGGCTTTGCTGCGCAGTTCCTCATAGAATTTAAGCTTCGCATCGTCCATATCTACTATCTTTTCCTGCATGTTGTCCTGTTCATCCGGGGATATTTCTTTGGGTTCAAATACTTCGTCTGTCATAGCTACCTCACTTATAGACATTTTATTCGTTAGTCCTGCTTAGTCAAGCAAAAAAAGCTTTCTGGGTTGATCAAGAAAAGAAAACCGCATCTGGAGTACAGATGCGGTTTACATTTATCGATAGTTTTATCTGATTGCGGCAATGGCTGCAGCCAAACGGGCAATCGGAACCCGGTAGGGAGAGCAGCTCACGTAGTTCATGCCTACGCGATGACAGAATTCCACGCTGCTGGGTTCGCCACCGTGTTCGCCACAGATTCCGACCTTAAGATTCGGACGGGTGCTGCGACCTCTTTCGGTGCCCATTTGTACCAATTGACCTACGCCTTCCTGATCCAGAACCTGGAAGGGGTCTTGTTTCAGCAGGTTTTTCTGAATGTACACAGGAAGGAACACACCAGCATCATCACGGCTGTAACCAAAGGTCATCTGAGTGAGGTCATTGGTGCCAAAGCTGAAGAATTCAGCGCTTTCTGCGATCTTATCAGCTGTTAAGGCAGCTCTGGGAATCTCGATCATGGTACCAACAAGGTATTCCACTTTGGTGCCGGTTTCGGCAAAAACCTGATCGGCGGTGGTGCGGATGATCTCTTCCTGCAGCTTGAACTCAGCCAAGGTACCGATCAATGGAACCATGATCTCAGGAAGCACTTTCACACCTTTCGCCTGTACATTGATGGCAGCTTCAATGATTGCCCGGGCTTGCATCTCAGTGATTTCGGGATAGGTATTGCCCAAACGGCAGCCACGATGTCCCAGCATGGGATTGAATTCATGCAGGGAATTCACTCTGGCTTTTACTTTAGCAGGATCGATGCCAAGCTCTTTGGCGATCTCCACCTGTTGAGCTTCCTCATGGGGTACAAACTCATGCAGGGGCGGATCCAGGAGACGTACCGTAACCGGGAAGCCGTCCATGGCTGTGAAGATGCCTTCAAAATCGCTGCGTTGCATTGGCAACAGCTTGTCCAAAGCCTTGCGGCGTCCGGCTTCATCGTCAGCGAGGATCATTTCACGCATAGCTTTGATGCGATCACCTTCAAAGAACATATGTTCGGTGCGGCAAAGACCGATACCTTGAGCGCCAAATCCCCGGGCTACCTGAGCATCCTTGGGGGTATCAGCATTAGTGCGGACTTTCATGCGGGTGTATTTATCAGCCAATTCCATAATCATGGCGAAATCGCCACTCAATTCAGGATCCTGAGTCTCTACTTTACCCTCGATCACTTGACCGGTGGAACCATTGAGGGAGATCCAATCACCTTCTTTATAGACTCTGCCGTCCACGGTCATGGTACGGCCTTTGTAATCGATTTGTAAAGCACCGGCACCGGAGACGCAGCATTTACCCATGCCTCTGGCTACCACGGCAGCGTGAGAAGTCATGCCGCCTCTGGCGGTGAGGATACCCTGGGCTACATTCATGCCACGCAGGTCTTCCGGAGATGTCTCGATGCGCACCAGGACTACTTTCTTGTTGTTCTTTGCCCATTCTTCGGCATCATCGGCGAAGAATACAATCTGGCCTGTAGCGGCACCTGGAGAGGCTGGCAAGCCTTTGGCGATCACTTTGGCGCTGGCAAGGCCAGCTTTGGTGAATACGGGGTGTAAAAGCTCGTCGAGCTTGGCAGGTTCGAGTCTCATAAGTGCGGTCTTCTCATCGATCATGCCGTCTCTGAGCATATCCATGGCAATCTTGACCATGGCGGCACCAGTTCTCTTACCATTTCTGGTTTGAAGCATCCACAGCTTGCCATCCTGGATGGTGAATTCCATGTCCTGCATATCTTTGGCATGCTGCTCCAGTCTTTGCTGAATGGCATACAGCTCTTTATAAACTTCTGGCATGGTCTCTTCCAGCGAGGGATACTTGGCGGCACGATCTGCTTCAGAAACGCCAGCCAGTTTTGCCCACCTTTGGGAACCAATCAGGGTGATTTCCTGAGGAGTGCGGATTCCCGCCACCACGTCTTCACCTTGAGCATTGATGAGGTATTCACCATTGAACAGGTTTTCACCAGTAGCAGCGTCGCGGCTGAAAGCCACGCCTGTGGCGCTGGTATTGCCCATATTGCCAAACACCATGGCCTGGACGTTTACAGCAGTACCCCATTCGTCCGGAATGTTGTTGAGCTGGCGGTAATAAATGGCACGGTCGTTGTTCCAGCTATTGAACACGGCAAAGACTGCTCCCCAAAGCTGTTCCCAGGGATCGCTGGGGAAATCGTGACCGGTATTGTCTTTCACTGCTTTTTTGAAGAGATAGACGAGTTCTTTCAGGTCTTCAGCGGTGAGATCAAGATCATTGGTGATGCCTTTTTGGGTCTTCATGTGATGGATAATCACTTCAAAGGGATCTTCCTCTTCCTTGCTCTGGGGCTTGAGACCCAGCACTACGTCGCCATACATCTGCACAAAGCGGCGATAGCTATCCCAGGCAAAACGTTCATTGCCGGATTTCTTGATAATGCCTTGCACGGCGTTGTCGTTCATGCCAAGATTCAGGATGGTGTCCATCATTCCAGGCATGGAAGCACGAGCGCCGGAGCGAACTGAAACGAGAAGGGGATTCTCATCCGAGCCAAATTGCATGCCCATGATGTCTTCCACTTGTTTCACAGCGGCTGTTACTTCAGCAGTGAGGAGCTCGCGAAGCTTGTCTCCACCTATTTGATTGTATTCGATACAGGCTTCGGTGGTGATCGTAAATCCAGGAGGTACGGGCACGCCAATCAGGTTCATTTCAGCCAGATTGGCACCTTTACCGCCCAGGAGGTTTTTCATATCAGCCTTGCCTTCCGCATGTCCGTTACCGAACAGGTAAACACGTTTGGTTGCAGTCATTTATCCTCCATGAGTGCATTATAGAATTATATTTTTCAGTACTTTCCAAGCTCTGAAAAGGCGGGATTCTGTCAATAGCTTTCTTTGACGTGGCTTAAGAGATTCCTGCTAAATCCAATTACGCTATCATTACGCACTCATTACGGATGAGATGCGTAGTGATAGCGTGATAATGGCGTGGTTCAATTAGCAGAGGGGATTGCGGATTGGCTCATTGAGCGGTGATCCTGGAATCCAGGAAAGCTTGAAACTGTTTGGAAAAATCTCCGCTTATCTTTGTTTGCAGTGTCCGGATAGCGCGGGCTTTTGCTTCTTCAGCGGTGAAATGTGCTTCTCTGCCGCTGTCGCTGAAAGTGAGGATTTGCTGATCCAGATTGTCTGTTACAGAAATACTGAGCTGATAGCGCACGTATTTCTGATTGCTCTGCATATCCAGATTTTCAAAGCTGACGCTGCAGCGAATGATGTTTTCTGCAGAAGGGGATAGGGCAAAGCCCAAAGATGTGAGTGCAGATTCCAGGATGGGCAGGACTTTGCCATCGGGATCTCCTTCCATAACAACTTGCAGGGTGATAGCTTTGCCAGTATCGCTGATCTGTTTGCGCAGTGAATCCCTATCATAGGGTAGCTTGAGGGATGTGGCGCTATCAAGGCTGATAATGCGGAGCTGATCGATGAGTTCGGCATTCTTCGCATCTAAAACTCCGGCTGCTGATAGACTGGCGTATTTGCTCCAGATATCTTTGCTTTCCTGGCTGCGCAGGATCAAAGCCTGAATCTTGCGGCTGTGATCCAGGATCATATCTTCATAAAGTGAAGCTGTGCTAAGGCGATGCAGATAAGCCAGGGCATACACCTGCCCCAGTTTGTCAGTCCAGGTCTTGCCGATCTGGATATTGTAGAGATTCTGAATCGAGGTCACTTTCAATTTGTCGGTCTGGTCGGTCTGCGATGTAAAGCTCAGGCTCTTACCACTTGCGATTTCTTGGTATCTTTGTTCAGTCGTGGTTTCGGCTGAGATGGAAGTTGAAAAGATTTTGGCGAGATTGGCGCGGGCATTATCTTCGGCTTCGGTTCGTGATCCGCCTGTACCCACAGTGCTCATATACATCATGTTGTTGTATTCTGTTGAGGGATTATCAACCCACTGGGGACGGTTCTTATCCTTTGCGGCAAAGGCACTTGTGGCTATTATCAAAGAGACAATCACGAGTAAGAACTTAGGCATGGTAACCTCCCAAATGAGTTTGATTCATTTATCGAAAACACGATCGATCCGTCAAGTAGTTTAGTCTTGTTGAGATAAAGCAATTGACAAAAACGGGTCTATTATGAGCTTGGGCACGTGCTCGGATGCAGAAAATACCCTCAGTTTCACAGTCATCTCATGGCACAATGATATTACAAGTGGTTGATTATGCGAACGTTTGATGCTATTCTTCCTTACCTGAAGAAAAGCTATGCCCAGATTGCAGGCGGGATTGTAATGCTGATCCTGGTGGACGTAGTCCAGCTTGCTATGCCCAAAGTGATGCAATATGCCATCGATAGCATCCAAACCCGGAAGATTACTGAACAGGGCTTGGTTTGGGTGGGTCTGATAATCTTTGGTTTGGCGGTTGCCGTGATGATATTGCGCTATTTCTGGCGGGTCCTGATCATCGGAAATTCACATCGGATTGAACAGAGTTTGCGGCAGGATTTTTACAATCACTTGCTGAAACTCTCACAAAACTTCTTCAATAAGAGCAAAACGGGTGATCTGATGGCTTATGCCACCAATGACCTCAATGCCGTTCGCATGTTGATGGGGATGGGGTTCATAGCTGCGATGGATATTGTGTTTATGACCGTGGCCAGCTTCTCCTTTATGGTATCCATAGACTGGCGTCTTACCCTGTTGGCAATCATCCCTATGCCCTTCCTTTCGCTTACTATTGGCTATTTTGGCAAGAAGATGCACAAGCGTTTTGCCGCTGTGCAGGAAAGCTTTGCCACGCTATCCGGCAAAATCCAGGAGAGCATCTCCGGGATCAGGATCGTCAAAGCCTTTGTGCAGGAAAAAGCAGAACTGAAGAAAGTGGATGACGTCTCTCTGGAATTTGTCAATCAAAACATCTCAATGGCAAAAATCTCCGGTATCTTCCATCCTTTCATGAGTTTCGTGATTTCCACTTCGATGATTATCACCCTGTATTTTGGAGGACGGGCTACGATCCGTGGAGATATCACAATCGGCGGTTTCATCGCCTTCTTCCAGTATCTTGGGATGCTGGTGTGGCCTATGATCGCTATTGGCTGGATCGTGGATATGTATCAAAGAGGTACCGCATCACTGAAGCGGCTGAATTCCATTTTTGAACTCCAACCCGAAATCGATGACAAAGATGCGGATCAAAGCATCACTTCCATTGAAGGTAAGATCACGATCAAAAACCTGTCCTTCCGTTATGCTGATGACCTGCCCAAGATCTTCAGTGACATCAGTGCCACCATCGAGGCGGGGAAAACCCTGGCTGTAGTTGGTCCCACGGGTTGTGGAAAAACGAGCCTGATCGAGCTCCTGGTAAGGGTTTACAATCCTCCTAAGAATAGCATCTTCATCGATGATAGAGATATTTACAGGTTCCCGCTGCAAGTTTTGCGACGCGATATCGTACTGGTGCCTCAAGACCTCTTTCTTTTCAGCGATACTATTGCCAACAACATCCGGCTGGGGAATCCTGAAACCACAGAAGCCAGCGTGTTTGAAGCTGCCAAGGTTGCTCAGGTATATGATGAAATCATGGACTTTGAGCATAAATTTGAGACCATCGTGGGCGAGCGGGGCATCACCCTTTCCGGAGGTCAGAAACAAAGGGTTGCTATTGCCAGGGCACTTTTGACCAATCCCCAGGTATTGATCCTGGACGATGCGTTATCGGCAGTAGATACCAAGACCGAACGCAATATCCTGGAGCGCTTGATTGAGGTTAGAAAGGGGAAAACCACGATCATCATAGCTCACCGCATTTCCTCGATCCAGCATGCTGATAAAATCATCGTATTGGGGGATGGTGTGATCAAGGAAAGAGGGAATCACGATTCACTGATCAAATCGGGAGGTTTATACCGGGATTTGTATGAGAAACAAAGAATCCGGGCCCGGCTTGAGGAGGACGATTTATGATGCACGGAGGTGGTGGCGGTGGCGGAGGCCGTGGTGGTGCTTTCATGGCTGATGATCTGAAGGGCAAGATCTACGACCGTAGATTATACGGCAAGATGCTGCACTATCTGAAGCCGTATCTGAAATGGGTATTGATCTCTTTCTTCATTCTTATGGTGGTAACTGGAGCAGAGGTGGTGTTACCCCTGATTCAGCGCACCGCAATAGATGATTACATTGTATCGGACAAGACCATCGCCATATTTGCCGATCAGGCTCAGTATGATGGCTTCATCTCCAGATACGCTTATATGCATTTCAAAGAATACACATATTCCGGGATCCACTTTGTCATCATATCTGCCAAAGACCGTAATAAAATGGACAAGCATGATCTGGATGACCTTATGGATCAAGGTATTATCAGTAAGCAGACAGTCTTTTTGATTCAAGCCAAGTCTGAATATATTGAAATTCTGAATAGCTACCTGGCAGAGGATCAGAATCCTGAAGATGGCATCCAGGAGCTTTCCGGCTGGTTTTACATCAGTGGAAGTAAGATCGCGGTATCCCGAGAACAAATGCAGAACATTCCCAGGCTTGAGCGGCTCAAGATTCGCTCTGAGGCGTCCCGGGCTTTGATGTATCTGGCTTTGATCTTCTTTGGCATCATTCTGATCCGGATGGTGGGGAGCTATTTCCAGTCTGTGATAACCACTACTTTCTCCCAGAAAGCCATGAATGATCTGCGCCATGATGTCTTTGCCCATATGCAGAAGATGCCTACCAAGTATTTCGATCAAAACCCTGTGGGGCGTCTGGTAACCAGAGTTACCAGCGATATCCGGGCGATTGATGAAATGCTGGCTTCTGGTGTGATCACTATCGTTCAGGATGTGATCCTGGTGATCACGATTGTGACCCTGATGTTGATTCTGAACTGGAAACTGGCTCTGGTGAGTATGTCCATCCTGCCTTTAGTGATATGGATTATTGGTGTTTACCGCAGTAGAACCAGAGTGATCTACCGCGAGATCCGCAAGAATCTGGCGGCTCTGAATGCTACGTTTGCTGAGCATATTGCCGGACAGAAGATCATCCAGCTTTTCAATCAGTACTTTCATAAGCGGCAGGAATTTGCCGATATCAACCATGACTATTTCCGTACTTCCATGAAGCAGCTAAAGCTCTTTGCCTTTTTCCGTCCCATCATCCATGTATCCTCCCAGGTGGCAGTAGCATTGATCATGTGGTATGGGGGAGGACAGATTCTCAGAAACATGATCACGATTGGCTTGCTGATGGCTTTTACCCAGTACATCCACAAGCTATTCGAGCCCATCAATGACTTCAGTGAGAAATTCAACGTTCTTCAGGCTGCCCTGGCTGGAGCAGAAAGAATCTTTGACCTGATGGATCAGGAGCCTGATGATTATCGTGAGGATCTGGCAACCCATGGTAAGCTGGAAGGGGAGATAGAGTTTGATAATGTGTGGCTGGCATACAACAATGAAGAATGGGTGCTGAAGGATATCAGCTTCAAGGTAAAGCCAGGTGAGAAGATTGCCCTGGTGGGACATACAGGCAGCGGTAAGACCTCCATCGTGAATCTCATTCTGGGGATGTACAAATATCAGAAAGGACGCATCTCCATCGATGGCAAGAACATATCAAACTATGCCCTGGAAGATTTACGTGCCAATGTGGGTATCGTGCAACAGGATGTCTTCATCTTCAGCGGCAATATCTACGACAATATAGCTCTGAACAACACCAAATTGAGCCAGGAAGAAGTGGAGCAAATGGCCAGATATGTAAATGCAGATAAGTTTATCCAAAACCTGCCTCAGAAGTATCAGGAACCTGTAATGGAACGCGGCGCAACTCTCTCCACAGGACAGCGCCAGCTCATTGCCTTTGCCCGGGTATTGGCATACAACCCTTCGATCTTTATACTGGATGAAGCTACATCTAATATCGATACCGAGACGGAGATCCTGATCCAGGATGCGCTGGAAAAACTCATCCAGGGACGGACATCCATCATTATTGCCCACCGCCTTTCCACCATCCAGCATGCGGATCGCATCCTGGTGCTGCATAAAGGCCGGATCGTAGAAGAAGGCTCGCATTTTGATCTTTTGGACAAAAAAGGCTTGTACTATGACCTGTATCGCCTCCAATATACCTAAAGAAAGAACACCAGCACTTTGGCATGCATATTGCATCATACGTGGGCTGGGATAAAAAAGAATTGACAAAATATTCCTTTTGTCAATCCTGATAAATATGTGATAGACAACACTTGATCAACAAGGAGGATCAATGAAGAAGTATTGGCTGATTGTCTTAGCCCTTACACTCGTAACTGCCATGTTTGCAAATCGCTATGAGGTAGTGGCATGGCAAGAAGATTTTGAATCTGGCGCTACAGGATGGACGCATTGGGATGGTACCCAGAGCCCTTCAATGTGGCATATTTACAATGCCGACGCTACTCAGGGTGACGTATGGTGGATGGGAGATCCCGATTTAGCGTCCGGAGCCAATATCGGTGGATATTACAACCACCAATACCTGGTGCTGGATACACCAGCCCGCACTCTTACCGCAGGTAATGCCAACCTTACTTTCAAGATGAGACTGGGTCTTGAAGATCCAGGCTCAAGCACAGATTATCCTCAATACAATGGATGGGATTCGTTCAATGTAAGGATTTCTACTGATGGCGGTAATGTCTGGACCACTATCAATCCCACTAATCCAGCTTATCATTTCACTTCATCATTTGCCTTTGGTCAGGAACATGGTGAGGGAGTCAATATCCCCGGCTGGGGCGGTATGCTTACCACCTGGACACAGGCTTCTTTTAACCTTTCTGCCTATGTTGGCCAAAGCGTTCAAATTCGCTTTGCTTTCGCTTCTGACCCGGCTTATGCTACTGCTGAGCAGCCCAATATGTTTGGCGCTATGGTTGATGATATTGTCTTTGCAGATTATACCAATAACGGCGTTAACGATGGTCAGATGACCTTCTCCAGCATGGTTCCCCTGGGTGGGGATATCTGGAACCTGGTAGAAGTTGCTGGTGCTCCATCACCTTCTCATGTTTTCCGCAATCAAAACGCTCAGAATACTTACAACACAAATATGCTGAACTACCTGCAAAGCCCTGTGATTACACTGCCCGCCAGCGGTGCTATCTGGGCTGATTTCCAGATTATGGGTGATTTCAGTGATCCTGATGACTGGCCAAACGTTGATTATTGGGGTTGGGAGATATCACCTGATAATGGCACAACCTGGTACTATATGAGTAATCCCTATGGAACCACTGGTGTGCCAAACTATGTATACAGCGATGCACCTGACGTATGGTCATCGGCAATTGAGAGTTATACCCTTGATGGTCTCATTACAAATTATGCCGGTATGAATGTGATTTTCCGTTGGTATTTCCAATCTGATTACGATACTCCTCAAGGCACTGGTATCATGATCGACGATTTCAAGATCTACAATGATGTCCCTATCGCTGCTCCAGAAAATCTCACTGCATCAGTTAGCGGATCCTCAGTAACTCTGGTATGGGAAGAGCCGGGTGGAGAAGAACCACCACCTCCTGCAGGATTCACTGATGATTTCGAGAGCTACAATGACTTCGCTCTTACTTTCGCACCCTGGACTCTGGTTGATGTGGACATGAGCGCTACTTATGGATTTACAGGGATCACATTCCCGAATTCCGGCAGCCCCATGGCCTACATTATCTTCAATCCAAGTGCCACCACTCCTGCCACCACCAGCGCTGATGCGCATAGCGGCTCCAAGTATGCTGCCTGCTTTGCCTCCACAACCCCTTCAAACAACGACTGGTTGATTTCTCCGGTAATCACTCCAGCAGCTGGACAATTCCTGAATTTCTGGGCTAGATCCTATGTGTCCACCTATGGCCTGGAACGCTTTAAAGTGGGGATTTCCACTACTGGTACAGCCCCGGCAAACTTCACCATCATCAGTGGTGCAAACTATGTGCAGGCTCCAGTGGCATGGACTCAGTACAGCTATGATCTCAGCGCTTATGTAGGACAGGAGATCCGCTTTGGTATCCAATGCGTATCCGATGATGCCTTCATCTTCTTCGTAGATGATGTGTCTGTCGGTGCCCCAGCTACCAGATTTGATAGCCCTGCCATTGCCCAAACTGAAGGCAATGCAGCTTCCCGTGCTTTGGTTGCTCCTGGATCTGCTCCCCTGTACGATGTGAATGGAGTTCCCAGCACCCGTACGGTATCCAGCTACAAAATCTATCGCAATCAGACCTACGTAGCTACAGTTCCCAATGGTGTATTGACTTACACTGAGAATGATGTACCCGGTGGTGCTCATGTTTATCATGTAACTGCCATGTACGATCAGAACGAATCACCTGCTTCAAATGCCATAAGCGTATTCGTTATGCCCGGCCAGCATGGTGAGACTTATTATGATGATGGTACTGCCGAACTGGGACTTACTTTGGGTGCAAACCGCCAGATGGCTGTAAAACACAATTATGGCACCTGGATCAACGTGAAGTATGCCAAGGTCTATGTACACACTGTTGGTACCGCTGGTATCATCATCAGAGTCTTTGACAATGATGGTCCTGATGGCATGCCTGGCACCAATCCTGTGGTCCAATTCCAATATCCTGCTGCTTCTATAGTCCAGGGTTGGAACTACATTCCGATTCCTCAGGATGCTGTCTTTGATGATGGTATCTTCTATATTGGCATTCTGGAAACTGCAGGTGCATCCCAGATCGGTGTGGATACTTCGGTTTTTGGCCATAGTTACACCCGCATCAGCAATTGGGAACCGTACAACACTGGTGAGATCATGATTCGCGCGATTGTCTTCACGGGCAGTGATAACGAAGATGACCTCAATCCAGCCCTTACACTGGCTGCCAGCAACTATCCCAATCCCTTCAATCCTGAAACCACCATTTCCTACAGCGTACCCAAAAACGGCGTGACCTCTCTCAAGGTTTACAACACCAAGGGTCAGATGGTAAGAAGCTTGGTGAACAAGGATTTGACTGCTGGAATGCACAAAGTAGTATGGAATGGCACCGATGACAAAGGTAAATCCGTACCCAGCGGTGTTTACTTCTACCGTGTGGAAAATGCCGGTAAAGCAGTTACCAAAAAGATGCTGCTCTCCAAATAATCCAAACCTCAAGATCCTGTGAGTCTTTCACGGGATCCTGATTATAAAAAGAAACCCCGGATGTTAAGTCCGGGGTTTCTATTTCATGCTCTTGTGGGAGAAGTTATAACTCTTTCGAATGGAATGACATAATCGAAAAATTGTATGTAGCTGTACCGGCCCTCGCCGTAGCGCCGATACACTTTTCTCAGTGCTTCAGCGAGCGCTGTTACAGCAAAAAGGCCCGGTTGATTGTGTCATTTCAATGAAGTATCTGTATTGCACCATATCCCTGATTTCTTCCCTGCTTGAATTACGCTATCAATACGCTATCAATACGGACAAGATGCGTAATGATAGCGCATTTTTAACAGGGGAGAACTATACAAAGACCGTTGATTAATCGGGGTATGGGGCAGCGCCCCATCCAAAAAGGGTGGTGGGCGGGAATAGATTTATCCCTATTAGTCGCACAGAGTGGCTTTCAATGAGCCGCTCCTTGTGTTTGAGCATGAGCAATGATCTTATTCAGAATGCAAGAGAATACAGGCCTAAAGGATATCTGCCTTGATATATTGATGCTTCCAATCGATGTAATAAGGCACAAAGCTAAAGTATTCTTCATCCGGACTGGACTCGGAGAGCAGCAGCACTTGCTTGCCCCAGGGCAGGATCTCCACCTTCATATAATCACCCCAGAATCCTCGCAGAAATCCTTGTACTGGATTATTCAGCAAGTTTTGGTCAATATACTTCAGGCACCAATATCTTTCGGATTTGTTGTAGGTGTCTTTTAGCAGCAGCAGCCGTTTCTCAATCCCGGAGATCATTTGCTCCAGTTCTTCCTGGCTGAATGCTGCATTAGTACCGTTTAGCCTTGCAGTGATTTGAGCTTGATTGATCATATCTACCAGCCTGCGGATCGGACTGGTGGCATGCAGATAAGCCTCTGTACCTATCCCCGGATGGTATCCAGGCTGGGTAGATAGGAATGCTGTGCTGTTCAGCACCTGTTCGTTCATCCCAATGAATTGGTTGACATTTCGATACAATACTGGTAGCTTCGAGTCTGCGGCATAGGCAGCCAGGGAGCTATTGTAAAAAATCATCAGTTCTTCGACCATGGCTCGGGAAGGGCTCATGGTGTCGATGATCTTGATCTGGACTTGATCGCTAATGGTCTTGAAGTTGTAAATATATCTGTTTGAGGTCTTGTCTGCCGTGTAATCTCTATGTTTCTTGAGGCTGGAAGCGATCTGGTGTAGAGGAGCATAGGCCTGGTTAGTCGCTAATCTATCCGCTTCCGCATAGCTCAGGTTTGCCAATATTTTTACCTGATCAACCTTCAGTTCTGTTCCCAGAAGGCGAAAATCCTGATCAAAGCTTGCATATAGTGACAGTGTCGGCCTCAGCGATCCGGATTTCAGCGAATAAACATCTTCACTAAGCTGGCGGGGTAGCATGGGGATGGTGTCCGAAGGCAGATACAGGGATGAAATTCGTCCCTGAGCAAGGTTTAAGATTTGCTCCCAGTTTGGAGTATCATCAGCCAGATTGCTCACGTGAATCCCCAGGAGGTATCCTTCATCTAAACGCTTTATACTTAGAGCATCATCAAAATCCAAGGTATCGGAGTCATCAATGCTGAAGGCTTCCGGGCAGTCCTGGGCTTCCTGGTCAGGTAATGGTTCAATGAACTTGTATTCAGGGAAACTAACTGGTAGTCCGGACTGATTGAGGAGGGGCTCGGTCTCGCAGAAATCTCCCAAGGCCTTGCGGATTGTCTGAATTGCTTCCATCCTGAATTGATCTGGAAAGACCTTGCGGATAATGCTTTCCAAATCCGGACACTTATCTCCCTGAACCAGGGCTTGCAGTTCAGAGAGCAATTGGTCTCTTACCTGATGTGTGAGGGCAGAATTTGGCTTTGATTCAACTATGCCTGTCAGATATGCATACACAGTGTCCAGATACTGCTCACGGGCTTTTTGGGTGTACCGCTCGTGCTGATACTGCTTGAACTCAGCTTCAGAGCGGGAATAGAATCCACCTTTCTTCTGATAGTATCTTTCCGGATGAGCCCTGAGATAGTGATACAAGGAAAATCTGCGGAGATCATCATCGCCCGCGTAAAGATTCAGGATTGCATCCAGAGACTGGCCCTGCATTTCCGGTAGATCAATGTCCTGGATATCTGCCCCTTGGAGCAACTGGATGAAGTCATGAAGCGATTCCCGGGTAGGATGATAAGCCTGCTTGGAGATCAGTACTGCCCTGCCAGGACTCAAGGATACCTGTTCATCGTTGTCCAGGAGTACTGTCATTTGCCGGGCAGATTGATTGATACAGATACCAGTATGCAAAGTCCCCTGCAGGAATACATCCAGGATGCAGCCTATGCGGTTGTCTGAATCACAGTTGTGGGAATCTATCTTGTGGTGTTGCGGCATAAACCTCTATCCAAAATCGTATTCTGGGAAGGTAACTGGCGCCCCTGGGAAGAATCGAACTTCCGACCAACGGTTTAGGAAACCGCTGCTCTATCCCCTGAGCTACAGGGGCTTAGTTATGCTGAACCAAAGAAATGAAAGGCATCTATCCGTCAAGTTTACATTGACAAATACTCCTCAGTTTCAAGCTTGGTGCATAGAAACAGCAACCACACAAGGATAAATAGATTATGAAAATAGCCATTGTAGGTGCCACTGGAGAAGTGGGAAGAATGATGCTTACATGTTTGCAAGAAGCGAATATAGAGATCTCTGAGCTGGATCTGTATGCCTCTGCCAGATCAAAGGGACAGGTGCTGTATTATCTGGACAATCCCATCATAGTACAGGAATTGGAAGAAAGATCGCTACTCAAGCATTACGATTATGTACTCTTTTCCGCAGGAGCAGGAATAGCCCGCAGCTATGCTCCGATAGCTGCTCAGGCCAGTGAAGTTGTGATTGACAATTCTTCTGCATTCCGCAAAGAAGAGCAGATACCCTTGGTGGTTCCTCAGATCAATGGAGACCTCCTTGAGGGATATGAAGGCATTGTGGCCAATCCCAATTGCTCCACCATCCAGATCGTGCTGCCTTTGGCGGTGTTGGATAAGCTTTTTACTTTGCAAAAAGTAGTTGTTTCCACCTATCAATCTGTGTCCGGAAGTGGCAATAGCGGGATTGAGACCCTCATGAAACAGCGCAAAGGATCCACGGCCAAGGGTATTTATCCTGAGATTATTGATCTGAACGTGATCCCGCAGATTGGTGCCTTTCAGGACAGCGGTTTTTGCCAGGAAGAGGAAAAGATGCATCACGAGACCCGTAAAATCCTGCGTAACGAAGCTATTGCCGTATGTGCAACCACGGTACGGGTTCCTGTGATCTATGGACATTCAGTTTCTGTATATGCTGAGTTTGCTCAGGACGTGGATCTGGATATGGCAGAAAAACAACTAATATCATCAGCGGGGATCGTCTATTATCCCAATAGTTATATTACCCCATTGAACCTGGGCTCATCGGATGACTCCCATGTGTGCCGGATGCGTTATGGCGTGGATCACAAGTCTTTGGCTTTCTGGAATGTAGGGCACAACGTACGCTTGGGAGCGGCTACAAATGCAGTGCTGATCCTGCTGCAACATGCCAGATATTCAGGGAGGCTAAAGTGATCGATCCCATCCAGGTAAGACACAGTTTGCACCAAATCCCGGAACTTGCCTTTGAAGAGATCAAGACCAAAGCCGTGATTATGGATTACCTGCACAGGATTCTGGCAGAGGACATGGCCTCTGCTTCGCCAAAGTTCAGTATCACAGAGTTTCACAATAGCCCTGGCATCCTGGTCTCATATCATGGGGGAGCAGGTGACTTCAAGCTCTTCCGATCGGATATGGATGCCTTGCCAGTGGAGGAAAAGACAGGAAGTAACTTTGCCTCATTGTTTCCAGGGCGCATGCATGCTTGTGGACATGATGTGCACATGGCCATCCTTACTGGATTGATCCAGAAAACTGCTCTCGAGCTTCCTCAGGAGAATCTGCTGTTTCTCTATCAACCCGCTGAAGAGGGGAAAGGTGGTGCCATCAGCATTCTCGATGAAGGCCTGATCCAGCAGTATCCACTACAGGCAGCCATTGCCCTGCATGTGGCCAACGGGATGCCGGTTGGCACCGCAAGCAGCGTTGCAGGTATCTTTTTTGGCATTCCTCAGGAATTTGACGTGAAGTTCTTCGGCAAAAGTGCACATGTAGCGTTCCCCGAGCAGGGGATCGATGCCCTGAATGCCGGGATTATGTTCATGCATGCCATTCAACCTGATCTGGATGAATTGTCTCAAACCGAACGCATTATCTGCCATATCGGCAGATTTCAGGCTGGCAGTATTCGTAATATCATCGCCGATAGTTGCATTCTGGAAGGAACACACCGAAGCCTGAATACCAAAGCCCGGGACCGGATGAACGAAATCCTGAAACATCATGCTGCGGATATTGCCACGCAGACCGGAACCCGCAGCGAAGTAGATTTGCTGTGTGATTATGATCCTGTGGTAAACAATGCAGCTCTGGTGCAGCAACTGGAAGGCGTAACCACAAAGCTTGGATATACTTACACTCCAGGCCAGACCGTCATGACCGGGGAGGACTTTGGTTTCTTCACCACTATGTATCCAGGAATGCTGTTCTGGCTGGGCAGCGGAAACGAACATCCCCTGCATTCGGAACTCTTTTTGCCCTCGGATGATTGTATCGAAGTGGGCATCAATTTGCTTTGGGGATTAGCTACCACTGAGATTCCTGTGTCCTGATTCTGGTGTAGAGTTTGCCAGCCTTCCAGCTCTCGCCGTCTTTCCAGCCCTCGCCGTCTTTCCAGCGAAGGCTGGAATCTCCAGAAAGTATCACTATCCCATGAGATGCCAGCCTTCCCACCCCAACAGCCAACAAGTTGTCTGTCTGGGACCCCGGTCGCTGGCATGACGGCGTTTTAGGGATGCGAAAACAGGAATCTCATGATAATAGAACGCCGGTGACGGGATAGAAGGGATGAACAGGTTTTTTTTAACCACAGAGAAAGCTGAGAAAGCAGAGAGCACAGAGGGAATGGAGTGTAAAGGTGGAAGAGTGGAAAAGTGTAACAAGTGCTGGACAACGAGATACACCTACGCCGCTTTTCCAGCAGTTCAGGCTGTTCGTAAAAACCGGCATGCCTGTCTAGAATCTCCAAACTTACATATAGTGCTTAACTCGGAACGCTTTACGTATAACCCGTAACTAAATGATAAGCCCCTGAGGGCGACACAAATATGCCTTCGAGGTGTAAACCCCATTGATTTGATGGTGTTTATCTGGCAATCTGATAATCTCTTATACCCCTCACCCAACCCTCTCCCGCAAGGGGAGAGGGCAATGCTACTTGCCCTATTTGCACTCTTTTGGTTGATAGAGGTTTACCTTGTCTTCACCTCGAGATCACCTCGAGTACTCGAGGCGATCTCGAGATCAACCTGTGTTTATCCTGACATAATCTATTGTCAGATAAGCAGGTTCTATGCAGGTTGAGATAGATATTGCAAAAGACAGGTCATCCAAGCACTTTTCTATCGATAGATACGATATCCACTTTGCGGTATCCACTTAAGAGGATCAGGCGTTGCTGAAGAGTGTTTTTCTTGTCCTGCTGCATGTAATCGAATATGGCTTGGGGATCGATCCCATTGATGAATTCAAGTGCCTGATCAGGCATGGGGTAGAGGCTCAGGATTTGCTTGATTCTCCGGTGGACAGAGGCTTCTATCCTACCCAATTTCAGGCTCAGGTCTGCCGCTTGTCCAATCCCCCAAATCACGGCATCACCATGGGCGATTTTGTAGCCAGAACTGCTTTCCAGAGCATGCCCGAAGCTATGCCCCAGATTCAGATGCTGTCGAAGACCATGGTCATGAGGATCCTTGATACAGATCCGCATCTTGGCTTTGGCATACATGAAGATAAGTTCAGAGGAAGGCATTAAATCCTCAGCAAAGACAGGTTTCTTCAAAGTTGGGACGATTAAGTATAGCTTCAGCATTTCAGCCAATCCCTGGCGGCGTTCTGCCATCGGGAGAGTATCGAGAAACCCAGGATAAATCTGTATGCGCTCTGCAGGATAGAAGCTGCCGATCAGGTTTTTGTGCTGCAAGTAGTTGTATCCTGTTTTTCCCCCAATGGCGGCATCGACCATGGCCAATAGTGTGCTGGGATGCAGCCAGAGCTTCAGTCCCCGCTTGAAAGTAGATACTGCATAAGCTGCCACATCAAGGATAGTTCCCCCTCCAAAGACGTGTACAGAGTCGGTTCTGGTGGCATTGTATCTGGTGAGAAACTCGTAGATTTTGCTTACAGATTCAATGCTTTTGTGCTCTTCTCCGGCTTTGAGTTTCAGAATAGGCAGATCTGAGGCCCTAAAGACTTCCTTATAATACTGGAGGAGCTTCTCATCTACAATGATTACCCCATTCTTGGGTAGCTCTAAATCGCCGACTAAAGATAAATTCTCAATACTCAATTCTCTATTCTCAATTGATTACCGCGATTTTCCCCTGTTTGCTGTTGCCTGCTGCATCGGTAACCACAAAGAAGTAGATGCCGGAGGAAACCAGCTTGCCGGAAAGGCTTTTACCATCCCAGGCAAAGCGGGAAAAAGCGTTCTCAGTGAGTTTGGCGACAAGGGTGCCCGAAGCTGAATAGATATTGCATTTTGCCGTGCCCTGAGGCATGCTGTCGCTGGGTTGGTTCACGATCTGGACAGTATTGGCTCCCGTGGGGCGGAAGGGATTTGGGTAGGCAGTAAGATCGTTCATGGGTGCGATTGGTTTCACGGTTCTACCGATGCGCAGGGTATTGAGTCCATCTGGAGTCCCGATCAGGAGGCGTCCACCCACAGGATCGTAGCCCAGGGATATAATCTTGTTTGAGAGCAGGGGTGAATTTCCCTGATAGTAGTTTGTAAACCTTTCCCGGGCAGGATCATACATGCTGAGGCCATTGTCCACGCTACCAATCCAGATCTTGCCGAAGGGATCGGCATAGATTGAATATGGAGTGGTTCTTACACTGGCGAATAGTCTTTCCTCATCGGCATAATACAGGATGTCGTTCACCCATTCAGAGGTGTTGAAATTGTAGCGAAAGCGTTTGATGATAGTATCATAGCGATACCAGTTTGTCTCGTTCCACATGAACAGCCCTGCGCCTGAGGCAATCCAATGCTGCCAGCCTTCGTAAGGTGTATCTACGCTTACCACTCCATAGATGGATCCTGAACGCAGTTCCGGAGGGATCGATGAGGAGGGGAGCCAATGTTCTCCTCCTGTTACAGGCAGGGAATTATGGTTCCAAATGGAGAGTCCACTGGCGTACTCTGTGCCGATAAAATACTGGCGGCCATTGTGATAGGCATTCAGCACCCGTTGGAAATTGGTATTGGGTACGCGAAATTCGGTGATATAGGTATCATCCGGAGCCAGGACAGTTACCCCGCCATCGTAGCACATTACGAACATATTGTCATTTTGGTCACGATAGATCCCGCCAATCGTATTGGTGATCAATCGGGGTGAACCAGCAGCCCAGGGTCCCCAGCTCTGGTTATCAAAATCCCAGGTGCTGATGCCCCATCTGGTAAAGCGTTTCCAGCTATTCTCCGTCTCATCATAAACTGTAAGGGCACTCATCCAGGTGGAGGGGCTATAAGTTGCATCCCAGGCCCCAAACCATTTTCGGTTGCGGCTATCCACAGCCAGAGCCAGGATGTTGTCAGAATGAATGGGGCTATTGTACACATTGTAGGTTGTCCATTTCCCGTCAGCATATTTACTGACTCCCAGCGTGCTTTTGCGTACGGGTTGATCTCCAATATTGCCGCTGGAAAACCACAGGCTATAGTCCAAATCCACAGCACTGGCGGTGATTTTGGGGAATCCAATGCTATCCGGATAGTAGTTTTGCCAGGATCCGCCATCCCATTTGTAAATACCATCTCCCCAGGAGCAAAGATACAGTTTCCCGTTTAGATAGACCATGCGCGAGATGGTATTGAAGCCCAAGCCCGCTTCATCCACACCCCAGTGAGTTACCACGCCCTGGGTATCGATTCTGGTAAGCAAGGTATCCACATTGCGGGAATAGCTCATCAGGTTTTCGTTCCAGGTTCCATAAGCCACCAGGAGTTCATTTGTAGGTGAAAGATGCACGGAGGAAATGGTCTGATTAAGCAGACCGTTAATGGGGCTGTAGGTAGTCCAGCCTGATACGTCAGGATCGATGGAATGCCTGTATACTCTTCCGGCAGAAGCGATAGCGATATTTTCACTATTTACCGAAAGAAACATCTGGCTGCTGATCAGGACTGGCGAGAAAGCTGTGAGACTTCCCCAGGCGCTATTGATTTCCAGGGAGTCCAGAGGAACATAATTTACGGCAGTGGGAGTAGCCAGATAGAGGATATTGTTTGGGGCCAGCACCATATCTACTATGTTGTTATCAGAAAGCCCCCCTCCGGTATTCAGGGTATTGTAGCGTTGGAGCATGAGGGGGAAATTCACCCCGGGCAGATAGTAGAATACCGCCAAGCCCTGTGATGTAGCTACCATGACCTGTGTATCCAGCTCGATAATGCGGTTTACCCTATTGCTGGGCAGTCCCAATCCTGTATTCAGCGTTTGAATCCCCTGCGGGCTGATAATGCTGATGCCGTCGTCGCTGGAGCCAAACCACAGGCTACTGGAAAAATCGATCTCTCCCAGGCTGCGGATATCGTTTGAGGACAAGCCGTCGCCAGTAGTCCAGTGTTTACTTTGCTGCATTTGAGCAAGATCACCGTTCAGGTTTCCCGTCAGCTTTACCACTCCGCCCCAGGACGAGAAGATGATCCCATCATTGGTTTCGCTCAGGTCAAAGACATGGTTTGTATTGGTATGAATTCCCCAGTTTTGCCCCAAAAGCAAACCTGAGCACATCAGGATGATCAAAATCAAGCTATATTTCATTGCGGTTTTCTCCGTATGATGTCCATTATCGCAGGGCTCATTTCTCATTTCTTCTGGCTCCAGCGCATCAAGAGATATGCGATCACCACTACCATGGCCAGGAGGATCAGGAGTAGCGAAAACAGCACTTTTTTGTCTGTGAACGAGAAGCCGATGGCGATGAGTCCAAACAGCACAGTGATAAAATATACAATAATCGATATTGTTCGTTGGGAAAGGCCAAAGGCCAGCATGGTATGATGGATGTGGGCTTTATCTGCTTTGAAGATGCTACCTACCCTGATCCTTCGGAATATGGCCAGCATCACATCCAGGATGGGGATGCCAAGTGCCGCCAGGGGGATCATCAAGGTCATGGAAGTAATGCCTTTGAATTGTTCTGCTCCGGCTGTGGAGATAGCGGCAATATTGAGCGCTATGAATTGCGCTCCGGTTTCACCCAGAAAGATGCGGGCCGGGAAGAAATTGTATCTGAGAAAAGCCAGAACACCACTGCATAAAAAGGCTGCCAGGCTGATCACCATCAGGTTTGATTCTTTGATGCCCACGATCAGCAGCACAATTGATACGATCAAGCTGATTCCTGCCGCCAGGCCATCCATGCCATCGATCAGGTTTATAGCATTGATCACGATCACATACCAAAGTACTGTGACCGGAAACGCCATCCAGCCCAATATGAAGTCTGGCCCCAATGGATTGGTGAGATACAGCACCCGATAGCCCACGAAATACATCAGGATCCCCAGGCCAAGCTGCCAGAAGATCTTGTAGCGAACCCGGCTTTCATACTTGTCGTCGATCAAACCTAAGGTCAGCGCGATAAGGCCTGCAATCGCCAGTTGGATGAGCATGCGTCCTGTATCTTCACCGCGTAAATACCAGCCCCATAGCAGTTGGGCAAGGATCACCGGCAAGGCAAAGGATAGCCCTCCGCCTTCGGGTGTGGCGTGTTTATGAATGCGACGTTCGGTGGGCAGGGCTACGATTCCGTGCCTGGTGGAAAAACGGATGTTTAAAGGGATCAGCACGTGGGTGGCAAGATGGATCAGGATGGAGATGATTATGATGTAGTATAACATATTCTATAGAACGCAGATGACGGGATTGAAGGGATTGACAGGACTGCTGAAGCTGTTTTTACAGCGTACGCTGTCATTCCAGCGCTTGCCGTCAGTCCAGCGTTTACCGTCATTCCAGCGTTTACCGTCAGTCAAACACAAGCCGTCATTCCAGCGAAGGCTGGAATCTCCTGAAAGTTCCACTATCCCCTGAGATGCCAGCCTTCCCACCCCAACAGCCAACAAGTTGTCTGTCGGAGACCCCGGTCGCTGGCATGACGGTATTATTCGTAAGCTGGAGTTGGAATCTCCTGAACACTCATGATTTCCCAATTCAGCCATTCCCAATCGTATCTTATCCATGTTAATCAAGCATTACTCCTATTGACAAGTCTTTCCACTCTGGATTGTGTTCTTCAATCAATCTTATTTTCCAAGCCCGTTGCCAGGTTTTTATCTGCTTTTCCCTGACCACTGCTGTATCGAAAGTATCGTGGATTTCATAATAGACAAGGATCGATACATTGTACTTCCTAGTAAAAGCACAGCCAGCATGAGATGAATGTTCATGCATTCTGCGGCTCAGGCTGTTGGTGATGCCTGTGTAGAGGACTCCGTCTTTTTTACTGGCCAGGATGTAAACGTAGAATTTTTTCATGGTTTGATTAGAGGATATTTATTGTTGGAGATTCCAGCGGTTACCGTCATTCCAGCTTTTACCGTCATTCCAGCGTTTACCGTCATTCCAGCGTTTACCGTCATTCCAGCGAAGGCTGGAATCTCCTGAAAGTAGCACCATCCCATGAGATTCCAGCCTTCGCTGGAATGACGGCGAATAAAAAAACGACGGTCTTCGCTGGAATGACGGCGAATAATAGAATAACGGCAAGGGCTGGAATGACGGTCACTACTTCCCGTCATCTGCATTCCATTAGCCTTCATACAAGCTCCGATACGCCTTCACCATCGTGTCGTAGTCACAGAGCAGTTGCACCTTTTCCCTGGCCTTTTGCCCTTTCTTGAGGATCGTGGCGGGATCATTGGCTACTGCCTGCAGGGTAGCCAGAAATGCAGCTTCATCGTCCAAAGGCACCAGCCAGCCCACGTCTTCAGAGACCAGTTCCATGATCGAGGGGATGCTGGAACCGATCACCGGCAAGCCGGCATGCATGGCTTCGATAATGCTGAAAGGCAAGGCTTCCCAGCGGGAATACAGGATGAAAACGTCAAAAAGATTCAGCCAGGGCTCTACCTCAGAATCCCAGCCCGGCAGCAAGATGCGCTCAGTCATGTGGTGAGAGGCCACAATGGCTTTGCACAGTTCATAGTGCTCCCCATCGCCCAGCAGGATGAATCTGAGTCCTGGATTTAGATCACAAGCCTTGCAGGCATAGGTGGTCAAAGCGATTACATTTTTCTGATCCGAAAAACGCAGAGTGCTGCCAATAGTCAGCGATTGCCCTTTCGCAGCATCCGAACCCCTCGACCCCTCGACTACCAGACTACCAGACTCCTCGACTTCCAGACTACTCGACCCCTCGACCTCTCGACCCCTCGACTTGATCGCATTATAGATCGTGACCGCTTGTTCCGGCTTGACCAGGCCCAGGCGCAGGTAGTTTTCCCGTTCGCTATGATTCACAAAGGTTACGTAGTCGCAAAAGTGGCTTGCCAGCTTATCCAGATGCATATACAGACGATAAATCAGAGGATGCTGATGTGGCAAAAATGACGCCCCATGATTGGTGTGGATTATTAATGGAGTTCCGGCGATGCGGGCGGCAATCCTGCCCAAAAGCCCGGTCTTGGAAGAATTTGTGTGCACGATATCGAACTTGTGTTTTTTGCAAACCAGGATCAAATGCAGAAAAGCGAAGAGATCCAGTACCCCAATCGGATGGCGCAATAGCGGCAGTGGGATGTAGTTCCAACCCCGGTTTTGCACCGCGTCCACAAATTCCCCTCCCGGCTTACACGCTACATATATCTCATATTCATCTGCCGGCAAACCTTCCAGCAGCAGCAGAGAAAAGCGCTGCACTCCGCTCATCAGGGGTAAGAGCTGAAGATGCAGGATTTTTCGCTTCATGAGGGTTGCACAAAGCGGATCACAGCGATTGATTCGGCTTTGACATTGGCAAAGCGCACCAGATTGCCATCCTGCTTGGCGGGAATTCCCGTGATTTCTTTGATTTTTCGGTCACTGATCACCTGGATGCCAAAATGCTCGATCTCCTCAGGAAAATAGAGGCTGATCTCATATTCATCCTCTTCGATCGTGACTTTGCTGCGTTTGGTCCACCAGGTGGCGAGTTCCCGGGCTGTGGTAACCCACGTGGGAGCGGTCTTAACCAGTGCCAGGATATAGGGATAGAGCTTTTGACAATAGTGGATATCGCAAAAGGAGGCCATGGAAAAATCCGTGGAGAAAACGCCATGGGTGCGCAGTGTGATCTGGAAAAATTTCTTGATCTGCTGCTTGGCATCGTCCAGGGAGAGATATTTGTGCTTGGTAACCTTCAGATGCTGATCCCGATACAGGGTGGGCAGTTCCAGATAATCCACCTTGCCATTCTGATAGGGGTGGAAGGGCAGGGAGCAGGCACTAAAAAAGCCCGGAACTTCCTTGAAGGCAGTGGTTTGGCTGAAAGCCGGATTCAGCTTTTGATGCAGCTCCTTGAGCTTGGGATAATACGGATAGCCCAGGTGCCGGATTCCGATCTGATCCGCATTTACCAAGTGCAGCAGGATCTGTTTGCGGGTCATCATGTCATCCCGGTTGAGCTTGTCGTTGGTGATCAGTAGCCCCACTTCACTGCCATCGGACATGATCTGGCGGAGCTCTTCCTGCAGATCTGTGTCATCCAGGCTGTAGTCTATTTCCATGCTCCTTTCGGTGGCAAGGTAGTAGGTGCTACGGAAATTGTTTTCCCGCTCCAGACGCCGGAATTCTTCAAAATTCCAGTAGAGCTCATAATTTGTAAAGAGATATTGAAGCTTGCCCCAGAGGATATGCAGGAGTTGCCGCCATTTGAAGGTGAAAAACAGCGTGAAATCATCAGCGATGGAAAGCACCAGTGAAGATAAATCCCACTTTTGCAGATCATCCACTGTGTGGCTCAGGATTACCGCGGCTTCCTGTCCCTGTGGCCAATACAGCTTTTGCGCCAGGGGGATCTTTTTGCTGCGGGCATGCTCTTTGATCATCGAATCCAGAAGCCACAAGAGACTATCCACGATCGGCACTTCTCGGGAGCCAAAGAAAGCGCTGGCTTCATCCGGCAAGGGAGCGTCTTCCTGCCCCTGGGGATGGAGATCGTGCTCTTTGCGGCTGAGGTGAAAGAAGACATTGCCCACGAGGTCAAAATTGATCTTTCCGGCATGGATCCCGGTTTCGGTGTAGTTTTCCGCTGGATGGTGAAAGGGTTTGGAGGCGATCACGGGGATTTTGAAGAGCAGCTTGATTTCTTTGAGACTACGGCTGATTCTTTCCGGATTGTAGGCTTTGGGCTCATACAGATCCGGATCGCATTGGATGAAAAAGGCGATGCAATGCGCCGCAATCGCTTTCAGGTCAGCTTCGGCGGGTTCGGTGAAGCCATAGATTAGAAAGATGTCGTTGGGCTTCAGCTCTTCTACATCGGTGATAAACCTGAACCCATATCCCAGGCTCTGAAAGATGAATCCCAAGCTGTACTTTATCTCTCGCGTAAAGCGTTGCAGTTTATAGTCTATAAGGATAGATACCATAGTGTTCCAATACCGCCAAAGTCTTTTCAGGTCAGTAAAATAATGATTATCTGAAAGTCAAGCATTTTTCGGGCTAGTCCAGAGTATTGCCTGGCTCTTGTTTTCCTCCCCCTGCTTCCAATTACGCTATCAATACGCACCCATTACGGATGAGATGCGTAGTGGGGGCGTATTTGTAAAAGGTTGAGAATAAATGTCAGCTTTGTGGTGTTGGACAATCTGGACTAGGTACTGGAAGTACTATCTGGCTGATCTGATTGGGATCATGTAGGATTCATCAAGGTGTAAGATCATGAGTTAATATGCAGCGGAATGCAGTTGTCTTGATCAAGTTCATGGAGAATATGCTGACAAATTCAGTTATAATGAGTTACTCAGTTCTTTGGAATAGTTTCCCCAATGCAGATTGTCCATCAACGGGAAAAAAGCATTGACATCTTTTATGCAGCCCACATCTTGACAACTAGAAAAAAACTGAATGAGTGAGTTTAAGATATAGATGTTCAGAACTGCTTTGTACCATGATCATTTAGGGGCAAATTGCCCCAAGGAATACCCTCCGATCCAGCAGAAAAACACTGCGGTTTTGGAGGGATTTTTGTACCCAGAGAATGGTCAGGGTGCAGTTCTGGCAATTCTTTTCTTTGTCTTTACTTGATCAAAGTGTAGAAATCTTTCCATAAGTCCTACTCGCGATGCGATGCATAAGCGAGGGGGCGAAGCTATGTTAAGGAAAACAGTTAACTTTACACATAAACAATCTGGGGATATGATAGAAAATTGAGTTTAAAAGCCAAAACGTTAGCAGGAATGTCCTGGAGCTTTATAGAGAAAGTTTCCAATAACTTGGTGCTTTTTGTCATCGGGATCGTGCTAGCGAGAATATTATCTCCCACAGATTATGGTATTGTGGGGCTGATAACGGTTTTTCTTGCTGTATCTCAGACCATAGTTGATAGCGGTCTGTCTCAATCACTGATTCGGAAACAGCAGTGTACAGACTTAGATTACAATACGATGTTCTATGCCAATATCGTCTTTGGCGTTGTTACCTTTTTTGTCCTATTTGCCGGTTCTGGGTATATAGCTAAATTCTACGATAAGCCAGAGCTAAGCCTGCTTACCAAAATAATGGCTCTCAATCTCATCGTGAACTCATTTGGGCTGATCGAGACTGTAATCCTTACAAAGAAACTGGATTTTAAAACCCAAGCCAAGATTTCTGTGATCAGCTCAATTTCCGGTGGAGTCATCGGGATAGTATTTGCGTATATGGGTTTTGGTTATTGGAGCTTGGCCATCAAAACCTTGATAACAAATCTGCATAGAGTCCTGTTGTTGCGTTTTCATTCCACATGGCGGCCTAAGTTTCTCTATAGCGCGGCTTCCTTCAAAGAAATGTTCAGTTTTGGCATGAAGCTCTTGACTGTAAGCTTAATAGACACTATTTACAAAAACATCTATCAGATGATCATAGGTAAAACTTTCTCTCTTACACAACTGGGCTTATACACGCGGGCCATGCAGTTTAAGAATCTCCCAGCCACAAACATTACCTCTACTGTACAAAGGGTATCATATCCCGTTCTTGCGAGTTTATCAAACGACAAAGCAAAGATGCGTACTGGTTATCATAAACTAATCAGACTTACATACTACATAACTAGTCTGGTCATGCTTGGTTTACTGATTTGTTCCAAAGAGGTTATTCTTCTACTGGTTGGTGATAAGTGGTCGGAGGCGATTCCATATCTTCAGATCATGTGCCTTGCAGGATCTTTGTATCCTTTGCATGCCATCAATCTAAACATGATGAAAGCTTTGGACAGAGCCGATCTCTTCCTGAAAGTAGCGATTTACAAGAAAATTATGGTGATCCCGGTTATTGTTATAGGGATTAAATTTGGAATGATTGTTTTGTTATGGGGCATGGTGTTCAATTCGTTCATAGCCTATCTGATCAATTCCATGTATTCTGCCAAGCTTATTAGCTATTCTACATGGGATCAACTTAAGGATATCTTTCCTGCGCTATTAGAAAACGGTTTTGTTATGTTTGTTGCATTTATTGCAGGGAATTTCCTGACAACGAATCTATATCTTTCACTGACGATTAAGACCATCGTTGCTCTAATCCTGGTTGTTTTACTCGGTGAGTATGGAAGATTGTCTGACTATAAAGAGATTAAGAGTTTACTGATCGAGCAACTCGCCAGAACAAAACTCAAGGTATAGCTTAGGTCAAACAAATAAGCGATACGTGTTCTACATCTTTAGTAATCTATGAGTTTCGGAACGAATAGATTTCCATATTCACTTGGCACTTACCAGTGATAGAAGAATCACCTTGCTATATTCACTGATCTCGCAAGTGGGGAATGTGCTGGTCAACCTACCGGGGATGATTATATCGTGAACACAATTCACTCATTTGTAAGTCAGATAGCGGGCCTAATGAAGATTATAGAATTACAATTACCAATGCAATAAACTTTTAATTTAATGCTTAAACAACACCAGGAGGTCAGGTAATGCCACAAATGCCGGATTGGATCAGAATCAAGCACTGCAAGAAGATAATCACACGAGACGTTAATGGAAGAGAGAACGGGTTCTTATGTGATATATTAAACAGAAATGATGAGATTTATCATGGAAGAGAAAAAGAATACTTCCAGCAAGTCTATTACTCTACAGTATATAAAGGCATGTTCAAGGGGTTTCATATTCACCCATTCAAATATGACACAGTTACAACTTTGTATGGGAATGCGCTACTCGTAATATATCCACAGCTAATCTCACAGAGCGAGTTGAATACCGTTATCCAACTTGAGGATCTGATTACGATACCCATCAATGCAGATGAAACACCTTTTACCGTGAGCTTTCCTTCCAAATATCCGCACGGCTATTATGGCCTGTCTGAGATAGCGTACATTATGAACTATCGAAATCCTGCCTGGCATCCGGGGGATACCCATCAATATGATTATAAATATGATGGAATTGAAGAGTTTCTATTCCAATTTGTAGCAACGAAGAGAGTAACAGAATCTTGATTGCAGCATCCAGACTTTAGACATGGCGCTGCTTCACTTATTTTTCTAACAAGTTCGCTGGCCGTACAGATATCCTTGTAGAATATGCCTTCAATGGTCATTTTTGCAGAAGGGTTTATGGAGGAGATGATTTAAACAAATGGATACTCATCTGATAGAAAGAATCCGAGATACATTGGACTCGGCTGGAGTTACATACCATCAAGATACTTTATCAGCGCTATTGGAAAACATCTATAGAAACGACACAGAGTATCAGGATGTTTTAGCCTGGATTTTACAAAAGAAAGAGCACTGCTCTGCAATCGTCGAACAAATTGGCTTGAATGAGGTAATGACTGGTGCATGGTACTTCTCGGATCAAGGTGGCGATATTAAGCACGAGAGTGGAGGCTTTTTTAAGGTAATTGGAGTTGATGTAAAAACTGACAACCGGGAGAGCGGAAAGGGCTGGAAACAACCCATGGTAGATCAAGGCACAGAAAGTAGCGTTGCGGGCTTCATCCGCCGAAAAAGGGAGGGAATCCACCAGTATTTAATTGAAGCCAAATTCGAACCCGGGAATTATGAAAGAGTTTTGATTTCACCAAGCTTACAAGTCACTTACAGTAATCTCAATCAAGCCCATGGAGGGAAGAGGCCAAGATTTACAGAATTTTTTGATAATAGTAATCCTGATCTCAAGTGCATCTATTCTCAATGGATGCCCGAAGATGGCGGTAGGTTTTACCTCAAAAGAGTAAAATACATGATTGTAGAGATTGATGATGAAAACAATATCGAGATTAATGATGACTTTCGGTGGGTCTCGGTGAGCACACTAAAGAGGTTGCTGCATATGGATAACTTGATAAATCCTCATGTTCGCAGTTTGTTAGCAGTTTTATAAAGGAGATATTGGTGATATCAGTATTTGGATGCAAAGTAGGACAGGAAGAAAAGGACTTAGTTTGCGACGTTTTGGATTCCCAATGGTTGGGCTTGGGAAAGATGGTTGAGCAGTTTGAATCAGAGTTTCAAAAGCACAATAAAATTGAAAATTTTTTAATGGTTGATAGTGGCTCCAATGCACTGTATCTTTCAATCAAGCTATTAGACCTACCTCCCCAGTCTGAGATCATCCTGCCGGCACTGACATGGGTATCTGCTGGACAAGCGGTGCTACTGGCTGGGCATATTCCAGTCTTTGCAGATGTCGATTTAGAAACCATGAATGTTACTAAGGAACATATTGAACCTTGTATTACAAAGAATACCGGTGCAATTATGGTGGTTCATTACGCGGGTAAGCCGGTAGATCTGGACCCAATAATTGAGTTGGGATATCCAGTAATAGAAGACGCAGCCCATGCAGTAGTATCCAAGTATAAGGGGAAACCATGTGGTGGTATTTCTGATGTGGGTATTTTTAGTTTTAACGCCACAAAAAATCTTGCAACTTCCGAAGGTGGTGGGATTTCATTTAGGAAAAAAGAAATGTACGACCGGGCAAAGGTGCTCAGATATTGCGGGATAGGCAAATCTGGTTTTGAAAACTCAATGCTTGATGCTGGGCATAAAACAAGATGGTGGGAGTACAACATACTGGAACCCTTCATCAAGATGTTACCCAGCAATGTCAGTGCGGCCATTGCTTTGGGTCAACTCAGAAAAATTGATGAGTTGCAACAAAGACGAGAGAGAATATTCAACATTTACCAGGAGAATCTGACTGGCATGGATTGGATTGTAACACCACCAAACCCGGCGATTTGGGAAAAGCACTCGTATTTTACTTATGCAATAAGAACCGATAACAGAGACGAATTAGCTCATTACCTTCTGGGAAATGGGATTTATACTACTCTAAGATTTCATCCGTTGCACATGATTCCTCTTTATAAAAGCAAATCAGTACTACCGAATACGGAAGAGCTCAATAAAACATCTCTATGTATTCCGCTTCATCCAAATCTCAGTGATAACGAGGTAGAGTTCATCATTGACAAGATAAGAAGATTTAGACATTAACTGAAGGGATACATAAATAATGGTAAACATTGGAGTTCTTGGTTGTTCCTCGTTTGCAGAGAGATTTGTTTTGCCCAACATTCTGGAACTACCAGAATACTTTAAGCTGGTTGGAATAGCCAGCAGATCTCATGACAAGGCATCTCAGTGTGCTTTCAAGTATCACACTACTGCTTATTCACCATATGAAAGCATCCTGGATATTTCTGGTATTGACGCAATATACATCCCTTTGCCCAATTCACTTCATGAAGAGTGGATCCAAAAAGCTCTCAACCGGGGATTACATGTACTTGTGGAGAAGCCACTTGCGACAAATGCAGAAGCCGTCAGAGCTTTGAATGATTTTGCAAAATCCCGATCATTGGTGCTACTTGAGACCTTCCAGTTTCGCTTCCACAGTCAGTTGAATTGGATCATGGACAAATTGCAGGAAGGCATAATCGGTGACTTAAGATGTATTCGTAGTTCTTTCGGATTCCCACCATTCCCGGACCCGAGCAATATAAGATATTGCAAGGAACTGGGTGGGGGCTCACTGCTGGATGCAGGCGTATATCCAATCAAGATATCTCAGATTTTTCTGGGGAATGCAGTATCTGTTACCTCTGCTTGTTTGCATGTTGACGCAAAAAAAGGAGTAGATACTTGGGGCGGTGGCTTTCTCAAACAAAAGCATGGTGATCTTTTTTCTGAAATTGCTTTTGGCTTTGAAAACCACTACCAGTGCAGCCTAGATCTTTGGGGTAGTGAAGGAAGGCTTTATACAAACAGAATTTTTACTGCTCCACCTGGGTTTAAACCTGAGGTTACTATCGAACAAGGTAGTAAAAAGGACATCATCAGCTTACCCGAGGACAACCATTTTAAAAACATGCTTATGAACTTTTATCATCAGATAGAGACCAAGGGCGATACGCATTATCAACAAAACATAGACCAGGCTGTATTGATAGACGAGTTTCTCAGATTGTCCAATAGATAGATAGTATCCCAGATATCTGTTCTAAACCATTAAAACTGTGACAACGTTTTCGGCAGAATGTTGATGCGCATGCATTGGAACAGCTCCAAAAAATAAACAAAACAAAGGCGCGACATGAAAGGAATTATACTTGCCGGTGGTTCCGGCACACGGCTTCACCCCTTAACCATATCAGTTAGTAAACAACTTATGCCTGTTTACGATAAACCGATGATTTATTACCCTCTATCGACCCTTATGCTATCAGGTATACGTGAAGTGCTGATCATCACCACCCCGGAGGATCAGATTGGATTTATAAAGCTGCTGGGGGATGGCTCACAACTGGGGATGAGATTTAGCTACAAAATACAGGAAGTACCGAATGGGCTTGCACAAGCGTTTGTAATTGGATCAGACTTCGTAGATACCGATAGTGTTTGTTTGATCCTTGGGGATAACATTTTCTATGGCTCAGATCTTGCCAAACGCCTACAGAGATGTACAAATCCTGATGGAGCGATTATTACTGCCTATCCAGTCCATGATCCCGAGCGCTACGGTGTAGTTGAGTTTGATGAGCATAAAAAAGCTATCAGCATTGAGGAAAAGCCAAAGCAACCGAAATCCCATTTTGCGGTGCCCGGGCTTTACTATTATGACAACAGCGTGATCAAGATCGCTCACGAGATCAAGCCCTCAGCCCGCGGCGAATATGAGATCACTGATGTAAACAGGGTCTATCTGGAACAAGGCAAGTTGAGCGTTATGGAAATTGGCCGTGGGACTGCATGGCTGGATACCGGCACCTTTGAATCTCTGATGCAAGCATCTCAATACGTAGAAGTAATCCAAAATCGCCAAGGGCTCAAAATTTCCTGTATTGAGGAAATCGCATATCGCAAGAGCTTCATAGATAAAGAACAGCTCTGCAAACTGGCAGAACCAATTCGTAAGAGCGGATATGGGGAGTATCTGCTTAAGCTTGTACGCGAACAAGCTTAAGCAGATGTAGAATTTAGAATGTATAGTGTAGAATGAATGGGAAGTGGGAGCTGATTTGGCAAAACAGAACCTCATAGTAGATAAGAGCTTTGGCTATGCTTTGTCAATCATAGAACTGAATCAGTTCTTGGTAAATGAAAAGAAAGAGTACGTGCTCTCTAAACAAGTCTTGCGGTCTGGCACCTCAGTTGGAGCAAATGTATGCGAGGCAAGCGTTTCACAGTCGAAGAGAGAGTTTATAGCAAAAATGAATATCTCCCTAGAAGAAATTCACGAAACCGAGTATTGGCTTCAATTGCTGCTCAAATCTAACTACATTAATGAAGCTCAAGCATTGCTAAAAGAAACTGATGAGCTGATTAGGATACTTACATCTATAATAAAAACCTCAAACCAAAACTCGAGGTGACCATGATGAATTATACATTCCACATTCTACATTCTACATTAATCCGTCCATTCTACATCCTACATTTTACATTCTACATTCTCCTCGCTTTCGCGATGATGAGTTGCACCTCGTCCACTAAACCAAAAAACGGCTCTCTCTCCGGTCGAGTCATCCTAGTAAACGACACTGATGATCCCTCCCTCGATCCTGTCGATTTCTCAGGTGTCACTGTTGCCTTGTACGAACTGGCTGTTTTGGATACAACTATTGTGCGGATCAATCAGCAGTACCCTCAGATCGGAGTGCAGATCAGCCAGGAAACTGAGTTTGATCATAGATTGCAGAATCCTGTGAAAGTGGTTACTACTGATGCTATCGGGAGCTATTCGTTTAGTAGTATACCCTATGGTCGCTACAATTTAGCAATTATAAGAGACGGGTGGGGATTGCGCTATGAGTATAATATCTTAATAGATGATAGATCAAAACAGCAGGGTGATCGGATTACTGGAGAAGCAACTCTTAATCCAACTAGATATCTAAACACAGTAGAACAGGGCTATCTCGAGTTTCTCCCAGATAGATCATACATCGTTGCCGAAGACACTTCAGTTTTAGCTGATTGTAGATTTAGTGGAGCTAAACTATTTATTGCTCCCGGGCGATCATTAAACTTCCACGGTGATTTACATTATGATTCGAGCATAAGCACAATTACACGCATCAGCAGCAGCGATGGATTGTATAGCACTACAATGAAAACAAGCATTGAGCCATTTAATCGTGTCATGTTTTCGAACGATCAGGAGCCTGTGCTAAGCCATCTTGTCATAGATCACGGTGTTGATGGGATCAGATTCCAAGGTGGTGGTACTCTAAAAAACTCAATAGTCAGAGTGATGACAGCAAGTGGAGTCACAGCAGGAACTGGAATGTTTAATGCCGAAAACATGGTTGTGAGAGGCAATAATACCATAGGATTATTAACCCAAGCGGACGGTACAATTCAAAGCAGCATCTTCTTGGGTAATGGCGAGGGATTATTCATTAGTGAAGCAATGGTCAACGCAAACAACAATTATATCGTCAACAACAGAATCGGAGTCAGAAGCTTGTATGGAGCAAGCACTATCAACAACAACTGCTTTGATCGCAATGTCTTTGGCTTATCGATTTGCGCAGCTGATCCTAGTGTAACCCTCAATAGTTTCTATGCGAACAGCACGGATATCGAACTTAACAAATCTTGGGTAAGCTACCAAGTGTATCAGTATTGTTCTCCTACGATAGAATCGAACAATTTCTTAGGATCTGGTTTGTACATTAGTCTATACGGAAAGAATATCATCGGTGGTTCATCTGCCACTCAAGGCATTGGGGTAATATCTAATCAACACTATCCGAATAATTACTATACTGCTAGTGATTTAATGATGCATTTGTTCGATTCAGACTATCCCGGGTCTAATGTCCAATACAGTATTGATTATATGCCAAGGCGCCTATCTATAAACCCATCAGCTGGTATTCAGTGATTTATCGAGGTAAGAGATGAAGCATCATATTTATAATCCGAGTTTCAAGTTCGTTATTGAGCCCATGCATTTCAGCAGAAACACTAATCGTGAACTGTTACAATATTGTTTAGGAGCCACACTGTATATGCCGGGCACAAAAGACATTTGCAATAAGATAGTCACCCATAGTATGGGTGGTCTAACCTCTATGGTCATGTGTCTTGAAGATGCAATCGACGAAAAGGATCTATCCAAGGCAGAAGATAATGTGCTAAATCTCCTTGAATCGCTAAGTGATGCAGTTAAGAATGGCAAGCTCAGCATTGATGATATCCCTCTTATCATGATTCGAGTAAGAAACCCTGAGCAGTTTATTCGCTTTACCAAACGAATAAGAAAAAATCAGCTAAAACTGATTACCGGGTTTGTGTTCCCGAAGTTCAGCACCAATAATGGCTATCAATACTTGGGTCATCTCGCGGAGATTAATGTTTTTGATGATTGTCAGATCTATGGACTACCGATCCTCGAAAGTCGCGAAATTGCCATGAAAGAAACCCGAACCTATGAGCTAACCGGTATAAAAAACATGTTAAAGCCATACCGCGATACAATTCTTAATATTCGAGTGGGAGCGACAGACTTTTCTTCAAACTTTGGAGTTCGGAGAGGTATGGATTATTCCATATACGATATTCTGATGGTGCGTGATTGCCTTTCTGACATATTGAATTTCTTGCTTCGTACTGAAGACGATTATGTGATTTCAGCACCCGTGTGGGAGTATTTCTTAACCGACGATAAGGACGTAGTAAGACCTGCGGTTGAAGCAGATATACACACATCGCTATTGAAAAGAAATCGCATTGTTAATCCGGCTATTGACGGCCTTCTAAGAGAAGTTATTTTAGACAAGGCAAATGGCTTTGTCGGTAAAACAATTATCCATCCCTCGCACCTGAAGTACGTCAACGCAATGCAGGCAGTAACCAAAGAAGAATATGAGGATGCAATGCAGATTCTGAATACTGATGGGGGCGTGATTAAGAGCGCAAGGTCAAATAAAATGAATGAGATAAACCCACATCGCAGCTGGGCACAAAAAATTGCATATAAGGCCAAAGCATACGGTGTGATCGAGAACGATGCTGCTTATCAGGATTTGTTCTCGATAGATTGATAATCCTAAAGAGATGCTGAGGTGACACCATGAAAGAAACAAGAGACTTTTTGACCAAAATCGGCATGCCTGCGGGCGATGCCTACGACTTGCCAGATTCTGACAAGCGCTTTTCAGATGGCGGGCAATATCGGTTTGAAGTGCCCGGAATTCAAGGACCCGCAACGATGAAGGCACTGTTACAGGAGATTGACTCTTTAGGGTTACATTTACACCGCGTAACCCAAACCAAGGGAATCATGCTTTTATCTGATAGCGAAATCTCGCAAATGGTAGAGCTGGCTCAAGACTGGAAGGTTGACCTGATTCTGGCCATCGGTCCCCGCGCAACCTACGACACAAGTGCATCTGTCCACACTCCCGAAGGCCAGCGCATGGGATATCGACTGAGAGGGCAGGAACAGATTGTCAGGGCCGTTGAAGACGTTAAAAGAGCTGCAAAGCTTGGCTGTCGAGGCTTCCTAATTTACGATGAAGGTAGCTTGTGGCTGCTTAACGAGATGAGAGCACAAGGTGTGATTCCTGAAGATTGTAAATTTAAGATTTCCGCTCATTGTGGTCACGGCAATCCCTGCTCAGCTAGATTACTCGAGCTAAACGGAGCAGATTCAGTCAATCCTATCCGCGATATCCAGCTGCAAATGTTGGGTGCCATCAGACAGGCTATCAGCATACCGATCGATGTGCACACCGAGAACCCGGAATCTTCGGGAGGATTTATTCGCCATTATGAAGTCCCCGAGATGGTTCGTGTTGCCGCTCCCATATATCTGAAAACCGGGGGCTCGGTAGCAAAAACTCACAGCTGGGAATCCACTGAAGCAGATGCCAGAAAACGTGCAAAACAAGTGGCCCTGGTGCAGAGAGTGATCAATCAATATTATCCCCAGGCGGTCTTTTCTCCAAGGAAAAAGTAAATGAACAGTAGATTAAACTGCGTTCTTGGTACAATGACTTTTGGCCAACAAGTTGGCCTCGAAGAAGCTCTTGAGATGTTGCAACTTTACTTTGAATCCGGATATAATGAGATAGACTCGGCTTATGTTTATAATGATGGTGCTACCGAAAAGCTGCTGGGGAAGATCCTCCATAATTTCAATAGGGAAGAGTATATAATATCCACAAAAGCAAATCCTAGGATCACTGGGAGGCTTGATAAAGAAGCAGTTAAGCTGCAACTAATGGGATCCCTTGAAAGCATGCAGCTAGATTATGTGGATATTTTCTATCTGCATATGCCGGATTACAACACGCCCATTGAAAATACACTTGAGGCTTGTGCTGAGCTATATGCACAAGGTAAGTTTAGACGATTGGGCATAAGCAACTATCCCGCTTGGATGCTTAGTGATATTTGGCATATATGTGACCGGGAAGAATGGCCAAAGCCCTGCGTATATCAAGGTCTTTATAATGCTCTGAGCAGGAACATCGAATCAGAGTTGATTCCGGCTGCACGCTATTATGGTGTTAGCATCTATGCATTTAACCCGCTTGCAGGGGGATTGCTTACCGGCAAGTATGGGAATCATAAAGAACTACCTAAAGAGGGACGATTTGCACTGAGGAGTTCCTACCTGGAGCGTTATTGGAATGAGGATATGCTGGCAACCGCAAACTCAATTGCTGATTCAGCGGTGAAGTGCGGACTAAGTGCTGCTGATGCGGCACTGGCTTGGCTGGTTAACAGTTCAATGTTAAGCTCATCCTTCAATGATTCCATAATCGTGGGTGCCTCCAAGCTTACTCAACTGGAACAGAATTTGAGATCATTATCAATAAGCGAGATTCCTGAGGAATTGCAGAATAAGTTCCAGGAAGCGTGGGAAGCAATAAGGGCGGAAAGTCCTCAATATTTCAAAGCAGAGATTCATTTAAATGAAGCCAAATATCAGCAGACTATTTGCGAATGACTTATACAAGTTAAGCCAAGAAAAACATCCGGATAACGTCGTTCATCAAGCAAAGAGGTGCTTGTTGGATTATACAGGTGTTACCATTGCAGGCCTCAATGATATAGGTGATAGAATTATAAAAGTATTCGATTTTCTTGGTAGTCCTAAAGGTGATGCTCAGCTTATCGGTTTGCAAGTCAAAACATCAAAAGAAACGGCAGCATTGCTAAATGGCATGAGTTCACATGTTCTTGAACTTGACGATGGTATCAGGTATGGTATGATTCATCTCGCCTCCCCGATAATTTCTTCCCTGATGGCATTTGCAAGCCACGATCAAATCACCGGAAAGAGTTTTCTTAATGGCATTATTGTGGGATACGAGGCAGCCATTAGGCTCTCATATGCAATGCAGCCAGGACATTATTCTAAAGGATTTCACCCTACGTCCACCTGTGGTGCGGTCGGGGCTGCTGCTGGTATCTCAGCCATGCTGGGATTCAATGAAAGTCAAATGTATGATGCAATTTCTGCTGCATCTATTTCTTCCGGAGGATCCTTGAAAGCTATTGAAGGTGGGTCTCTCTTAAAACCCTTTAATTCAGGTAAGGCAGCTTCACTGGGGGTTTATTGTGCAGCTGTTGCACATGCGGGATTTTCGGCACCTGATGATGTATTGAGCGGAAGTAGTGGGTTTTTATACATGATGTCTGATTCATTGGATGAGCTTATTCTGGCAGGAAATAGTAGTGCAAGTTATTGGATAAGCAGTATCTACTTTAAACCTTATGCTGCATGCCGGCATGCACACCCAGCGATCGAAGCAGTTCTACTGATAAAAAAGAAGAACTGCTTTCTGCCATCAGAAATAAAGAGAATTGATATTGAAACCTATGCAAGCGTAATCGGAAAGCATGATCATCATATTGTTAAAGATGTATCATCGGCAAAGATGAGCATCCCGTTCAGTGTTGCTCTTGCAGCAGTTGTGGGAAGTGCAACAAACGCTGCTTACAATGACAATACTCTAGTGGATGATGAAATTCTCAGAGTTTCTCGCAATGTCCATATAGCTGGAAGCTCAGAGTTATCTTCCTTGGTCCCAGATAAAAGGAGCGCAATAGTAAATGTTTTGCTTGGTTCCGGGGTTAAGCATGAAGTCCGTGTTGATTATCCTCTTGGCGAACCTGAAAATCCACTAAATGATGCTCAATTGGAGGAGAAGTTCTACTCCCTGACGGATTACGCCGGGCTGGAGAGAAGATTGGCTAAGAAAGTAGCTTCAGCAGTGTGGGATTTGAACAATAGATTTGAAGACTTCCTTGAGGCCATAGGGACGATTAATATCTACGATAAGGAGTAAACATGCTTAATATCGCGGAGTATTGTGGGTACATTGCGAGTTTGGGTGTCGATTTCATCACGGGAGTGCCGGACTCATTGTTGAATGATTTTTGTTGCTATATAGAGGAGAACTTGGATCCCATGAGACACATTATAGCCGCAAATGAAGGTAATGCAATAGCGATAGCATGCGGCTATCATCTTGCGACTGGTGGGATCCCTCTGGTTTATATGCAGAATTCCGGCTTGGGGAATGCCATGAATCCTCTCATTTCTTTAACACACCAGGAGGTGTATGCGATTCCAATGATATTGCTAATCGGGTGGAGAGGGGATCCGGCAATCAAAGATCATGTTCAGCATAAGGTTCAGGGCGCGCTGACACCAATCACTTTAAAGAACTTGGAGATACCCTACTTCATTTTGGATGATGACCAGGAAGATGCGTTTCATAAGACAAAACTAGCCTATAATACAGCCAAAGAATCCAGTAGTCCTGTTGCTTTAATCGTAAAGAAGCGGGTGCTTGAGCGGGGAGAGAAGGATAGTGGCTTAAAACCTAGCAGAGACCTACCTCTAAGCAGAGAAGAGGCGATTAGCACGATATTAGACATAATGCCGGCTGATGCTATTTATGTGGCTTCTACCGGGAGGATTACCAGAGAATTGCATGCTCAAAGAGAAAAGCGAGGTGAGCCGCACAATAGGGATTTCCTGATGGTTGGTTCAATGGGTCATGCTTCGCAAATCGCTCTTGGTCTTGCCTTGGCAAAACCAAGTCGCACAATAGTGTGCCTAGATGGCGACGCTGCGGCCATAATGCATATGGGGGGGATGTCTATCATTGGAAAAGCGTCTCCAGGAAATCTATGGCACATTGTCCTTAACAATGGGGCGCATGAATCTGTAGGGGGGCAGATGTCTTCAGGATATGTTACAGATTTTACTACTGTGGCTACAGCCTGTGGGTATGCAACTAGTAAAACCTACTTGAATAGTAAACAGGAGATTGCGCAATCAATTGACAAGCTTGAGCATTCACAAAAATCCAAATTCTTCGATATTCGTATCCATAAGGGGATAAGGGGTGGTTTACCAGCATTGCATGTGGACCATAAACAGAATAAAACAATGTTGGTGCAAGAAATGGTACGAGAAAACAATGATTAATGGGAATACCCGGAAAACGGCGATAGTATTGGGAGGCACCGTCCCCCATATTGAATTGATCAGAAAATTAAAAGCAAGATCATATTATGTGGTCTTGGCTGATTTCTTGCCTAATCCTCCGGCCAGAGCCCATGCGGATGAGCACGTGCAGATAAGCACTTTAGAGAGGGATGATGTTCTTCGGCTTGCCACGGAGAGAAAGACAAGCTTGGTAATAAGTACATGCATTGATCAAGCGAATGCGACGGCTTGTTATGTTGCCGAAAAGCTTGGGTTGCCTCGACCATATAGCTACACTACCGCACTTAATGTCACTAATAAAGCGAGTATGAAGAGAATTATGACGGAAAATGGAATTCCAACCGCCAAGTGTGTAATACTTGGGGAAGAGGTTTCTTCCAGCATAGATTCACTTAGATATCCGTTGATTGTGAAACCGGTAGATAGTAATAGTTCAAAGGGGATCTCTCGTGTAAATGGAATAAACATGTTAAATAAAGCCATCGACTTAGCACGAAGTGCAAGTCGATCAGGTGATGTTATTGTTGAAGAGTTCATTGAAGGCGTAGAAGTTGGTGTAGACTGTTTTGTTGCGGACGAAGAAGTTTATATAGCAATGGTTAAGGAAAGGCGGAAAATTCATGAGCTTAATCAGACACAGCAAATATATGGGTGCTATTGGCCTATGCCGGGATTTGAGGACTTGCTGCCCAGTCTTAGCTCTATCGTTATGAAAATAGCACAGGCTTTCAACCTAAAGAACACTCCGTTAATGCTGCAAGCTATAGTAAAAGGTGAAGAAATATTCGTTATTGAGTTGGCTCCACGAATTGGGGGTGGAGAAAGTTTTCGCATAATTAAAAAACTTACTGGTTTTGACATACTTTCTTCAGCTATTGATTCTTGGGAAATGAATAAAGTTGAAGTATCATTTTCCAGACCGAATATGTATTATGCCGAAAACTTTATTTATACTCGATCTGGCATATTCGCCAGGATAGTCTTGAGGCAAGAGACTGATTCATTATATAATCTTGAGTACATTGATACATACAAAGAAAGTGGAACTATGATAGGAGAAGAGCTTACAAGCAATAATCGAGTTGGCGTATTTGTTGTTAAGAGTAATACAATAACGAACTTGCAAGCTAAGATTCGAGCAATTATTGACAATATTGATGTTGTTGATGTGAGTGGAGTATCGATATTCAATAGAGATTTGTACCATATGGAGCAGATATGACAGATACAGTTTTCAAAGAAACGCATTCTGGGCGAAGCGTCATGGCATTGGGAAGCAAAATGTATCTCAACGGTTCGATAATAACCGGCAGAGATGCCGCTCTTCCCCGGTTGGTCGAGCTGATTCGCGAAGATAAGCTTGCAGAGCACGGTATCGATTTGGAAGGTGCAGCAATATTTCACACAGCAGTTAGCGGAGCCGGTATTGGTCCTACTTCCAGCAATAAGCATGATATTGAATCAACGATGGTAGAGCTTTCCATAGCCGGGGTCAAGATGCACATCGGTAAAGGAAGACTCAAAGATGAAACCATCACGAAATTGGGGAAGTATGGAGCGGTCTTTGCCGTCACTCCTCCCTTATCAGCCTTGCTTACCAGTACCATAGTTTCGCAAAGGGTGTTAGCATTTCCGGAATTGGGTATGGAAGCCCTTCATCTCTTGGAGGTAAAAGACTTTCCGGTGATTATCGTAGCAGCCAATGGCAAAAGCCTGGATTCCGGGAATTGTGGCAAGGGGTGATTGATGAATACTAGTGTAACAATTAAGAAGGTTGCCGAGACCGTTGTAAAAGCTTCTACTGTGTACACTGATGCACATTTCAAGAAGCTGGAAGATTACATTGCCAAAGAAGACAATCCCAACGCAAAGTGGGTATTGGAGCAGATCGTTAAGAATGCCCAGATTGCTGAAAAAGAGAAACGTCCCCTCTGTGATGACACAGGAACGCCGCATATCTTTATCGAATTGGGCAAGGGCAAATCTATCAGTGCTGATATGATGGATGCCATTCACGCCGGATTGGCTCAAGGATTACGCTTATTACCAGGCAGACCTATGGCTGTGTTAGGTGATGATATTCAGAGAATTGAGCAATCTGCAGGTCTTGATGAAGATCCCTCCGCTTTGGTTTCTGCACCCATCTTTATTAAAGGTATTCCGGGTGACAACATCAAGATTCATGTCCTGATGCAAGGTGGAGGTCCGGAGATCCGAGGTAAAACCTTCAGAGTGTTTCATAAGCATAACATTGATGACTTAATGGACGAAGTACTAAATTGGGCGGGAGAATCCGCAACTCTCTTGGGATGCACCCCCTGTGCTCCGGCAATCGGCATCGGACGCTCACACTATGAAGCAAGTGCGCTAATGCTGGAAGCCATGGCTTATGCGGATTATGCCAGGCAAAGTGATCTGGAGCGATTGTTTACTTATCGCTTGAATGCCTGTAAGGTTGGCCCACTTGGGCTGGGCGGCAACACTACAGCCTTAGCCAGTTTTATCAAGATTGGGCCTCAAAGGGCAAGTGGAATCAGGGTGGTTTGTATGCGACTTTGCTGTATTGTGGAACCCAGGACAGCTTGTGCAATCATTGGATGATCTGATGGAGGAAGATTGAGCGGAATTCAAGAAAAGAGTTATGTTCCTCTAGACAAACCCATGCGCATTACTGAACACAAGTGGCCAATGGGTACAAAACCACTGGTGACTACCCGAACTATGACCTATATGCAGGAGGACTGTATTCGGGATTGCATTGAAGGCATTCTAAACCAGAAAACGACTTTTCCTGTCCAGGTTTTGATTCATGACGACGCTTCCACGGATAAGACTGCTGAGATTATCAGGGAATACGAGCAAAAGCATCCTGGCGTCATTACGGCTTATTATCAAACTGAAAACTCATTTTCCAAGCCCGACAAGAATCTGCGAAGGAAAGCATTCATAGACTTGATTGATGGCAAATACACAGCTATTTGTGAGGGTGATGATTATTGGACGGATCCGCTCAAACTGCAAAAGCAAGCCGAATTCCTGGAAGCACATCCGGATTATGGAATTGTGCATGCTGAGGCTAGCATATATATGGTGCACAATAGCCGCTTCAAGTCGGCAAAAACCAAAAAAAGAAAAAATATCCCCAGTGGAGACGTTTTTAAAGACTTGTTAAAAGTGAATCACATTATTTCGTTGACGGTAATGTATCGCAGTTCTGTGTTATTAAAGGCGGTCGAGATAATTCGAGGAAACGAAAGCCTTCGGAGATTTCAACGGGATTCTTCATATTGGTTGGTGGCGGCAAAGCTAGCCAAAGTAGAGCATATGGATGAAGTGGTAGGTGTTTACAGATGGAACAAACACTCTGTTTCACATGTCCCCCGCGAGAGTGGCAGTGTATCATACAAAAGATTCATGCTGGATTACAGGCTGGCTTTCATAGATTATTATTGCATGACTGAGCTGAAAGAAGAAGTGATCCATGACTTTCTGGAGCGTAATATGCCCATCGTGTCTGCAAACAGAAGTAAGTTCGCTGACATCTCAGAATGTGTGGATAGCTTTAGAACGACTACTTTGCAGAACCAGCTGTTTCGGTATTTGTATACGCATAAGATCAGAGAATCCATCATTCAATACATATTCATAGTTTATTCAGTACTAATGTTGAACGTAAGAAGATGCAGGGATTATTTACTTGGATCACGAAACAGGTAAGCGGGAGTCACTAAGAAACCTGTGAGTATTCGAACAAAAACGGTCACCCCTATAGATTATCGCTTTATCAATCTGGTGATGCTCTACATTCCCATCCAAATTGCATGGGATTTTGTCAGTAGTTATTTTGGTAGTAAGAGTGAGAGTCTCGCCATTTACCGTGGTCTCATGTCTGCGTTATTAATGGGTTGGTTTTTGTTAAAAACTAATTTTGAGGATAGAGTTGTTCGATCGATCTGGTGGTTTTGCATATATGTGAGTGTACTGATTTTTACTTCGAGCAATACGATATACTCTCTAAATTACTCCAGCAAAGTCTTCTTTTCAATGTTAAGTTTTGTTGTTGGTTACTCGTTTATCAATAGCGACTTAGTTTTCTCAAGATTGTGCAAATCACTGTTCTATGCAGTATTACTTCTGATTCTTAGCTACGGCCTAGCTGATATTCTGGGTTTTGGCCGAAGAGCTTATTCAAGAGACGTGGAGCTTTCTACAACTACAAGTTGGTTCACATATACATTTGTAGTGTTGCTAGCCCCGCTTTTTTATTACTATGAGAAGAGTAGAATTAGAAGACTGATGTTTCACATCATGATGATTGCTTTGCTGATTCTCATTGGTATATCCTTTAAAAGGGCTGCTGTGGGTGGTGTTGTGCTTGGGTATGCTGTTTTTTTTGTATCTTGGGGCAAGCTCATGAAATCTCTCAGATATTTGGTTCTAGTTATCCCGATTCTTTATTTAGCCTTATCTCAGTTTTCGGGTGTCATCGGCTTGCAATATGAGGCAAGATCATCAAGATTTGAAGAAGGGGCGCTTGATACTGAAATGAGATACTTGGAAACCCCTATGGTATGGAACCAGGTTTTTAGCTTTGAAGATCCAGCTAGATCTCTATTTGGATTAGAAGCGTTCTTCACATCAGGGTTATACGGTGGACGGGCATTCGGCAGCAGGATGTTGCATGTAGATTTTAATGTCATTCTATTTAGCACGGGGATCGTGGGTTTACTTTTATATATGAAAATCTATATTGAATTGGTTAGAAAGAAAAGGCGTGTGGCAATGAGGGTTCATTACAAAGACTACCAAGTCTCACATGCGGTATTCTGGTCACTCTATGTTACGTCCCTGTTTGCATCCATATCTGGAGGGATAGGGTCGCTTACTTTTCGCACGATACTATTTATGTTTATGGGTGCTTTGTTAAGAAGGATGGAAGTCTTAAAGTTCGAATATTGGAGTATGCCAAGCGAATTGGTAACACACAATAAGGGGGTGTCATTTGGTATTCCTATCTCGCAGAGCATGACACACCCAGAGAAATCATTTGTTGCGCAGAAACGCAACTAGTCTGGATGCATGTTGATAAATGGCTGGAATATTAATCCATCATAAGCAAATAGACCTATCATTGAGCCGGATTAACAGCATTGCATGTAAAAATGGATTCTCCGCAGGCAAGCAGTTAGAATTTGGAGAATGGCATGTGGCTGTTTTCGAAAAAAGCCTGCCCGAAGTTAGCAATTGGTTGTTGACAGATAAACATTGTATCGCTGCCTGTGGGACTTTTTGCTACAAGGGGTCCTTCTATAGGGATTCATTTGAAGAGATACTCTTGGACTTGCAAGGAGGAAATCTTGACTTGAGTGAATTCTATGGCACTTTTTTCATAATTGCTCAGGTTGGGGATGCGCTGTATGTTATTCGTGATGGGGCAGAAGTTTTTAAGCTGTACAAGATAGTAGAATCCCCAATCTATGCGTCCAGTTTTTACCTGTTAACCAAATTGTTAGATAATACACCCGATTTTTGCCATCCTACTGCACTCGAGCTTTTAAATACAGGGTGCATTATTGGACATGATACAATTGTTAAACAAATAAAGCTTCACAGTTTAACAGATACTATCCCTGGTATAAAAACCCTAACCGGAGAATCCAAGAAGTACTCTGAACCCAGATCCTACATTGAAGCTGTAGAACAGCAGGTTGCGATAACAAAGAATTATTTTAAAACGCTGGGTGACTCGTGGAGTAGGTTCTCAGGTAATGCTCCAATAGATATTGGCTTAACCGGAGGATTGGACAGCAGGTATATAGCAGGTTCTTTACTAGATAAAGAATACTCAATTACGTTCCATACGCATTACAGGAAGGCTATCTACGGTAATCCAGATTATAAGTATGCCATGGACTTTGCTAGCCACTTTCAAAAGCCAATTAGCTCCAATCGCGTAATTGAACCTTTGGATTTGGATGAGGATGAGTTAAAGAGTAGTTTTGAACAAGCTTACAGATTCTGTGATGGGGTAATTCGTCCAGGCTGCTATTGGGATGAACCATATTGTACACAGAGTTACCGGGAGAGCATCCTGAAGTATCCATACTTGCGCATGATTGGTTTTGGGGGAGAGCAGTATAGAAATATGGAGAAACTACCCCTAGAATCTACGATTGGATTGGATTCATGGGTTAGGTGGGAAATGATCTTCCGATTTGCAGGAGGACATATACGCTCATGGGAGTATCAGCAGCTCGTAGATAGATTAGTTGAGAAGCTGAAACCTGTCTTATCTAGTCATAGACTTAATCTCTATAGTTTCAAAGAGTATAACCGATATGTAGTATCAGTCTCTTATCGTTCCATTCAGACAAACATTGAGAACAAAATTGGGTTCTGCGTGAGTCCTTATCTCGACATTCAGCTAGCTGAACCATCATTTCTAGCGATACCATATTTACATGGATCTTTTGATTTTCATCTCGCAATGTTGCGCCTGGTATCTCCGGAAGCAGCGCGATTTCCAAACGCATACGGCTTTAGTTTCTTCGAAGGAGAACCGCTAATATCCAGGATTTCTACTTCAATATGGCAAAAAATCCCATTTGGAATCAAGTATCCCATCCACTCACTAATGAGACCGTATCACAGATCAGATTATCTAAACCAGCTTTCGAGTAAGAATTCCTTTATAAGAGGGATGGAGTCCAAACTAAGTGATCTTCTACCAGGATTGGAATACGATAAGTTTCGAATGGTAAGTAGCAGAGCCAAGCTTGGCCTTAATCTAGTATATTTTTTACAGGACAACAAGCTGATTTGACATCTTGGATTACATATTAGTACTAATTATTGGGGAAACAAATGAACTCAGCAGTTAAATCAGTAATAGCATGTATGCATGACAAGAAATTATCTCTAAACTCAAGAGGAAAGCTTCGTCAAATATGCAAAGTTACTAAAGCTACAAGATGTAGATCAGAAATAGAACAACAGCATTTGGATCTATGGAAACGGCTAAAAAAAAATGTCTCATTGGACTTTCTACGCGCGATGATAGAGGTTTCAGGGATCGAATCGTGCAAATATGTCCCGGAAGAAGTTCATTACACCAGGATTGAACCTGTATTGAACAATAGATCATTAGCCCATGCTTATAATGATAAAAACTTCTTTGAGAGATATCTTACTAAGCATGCAAATCTGTTTCCGGAAGCTGTTCTTCGAGTTCAATACGGTAGTTTCTACGATGCCGATTATCAACAAATGAGTTTAGATGCTGCTATTGGCTTGCTTCAGCGTATACCATACGAACATCTAGTACTAAAACCGTCTGTAGAAACTGGGGGTGGCTCTAATGTAGCGATTCTAGAGAAGTCAGGTAGTGGTTTTATGCTACATGGCAAGGTTGTGACGGTAAGAGAGGTTTTATCATATCTTGAACGCTTTAACAGCGGGAACTCAATTCTACAAGTCAGAATGGAGCAACATGACTGGTTTTGTAGATTCAATCAGACTTCTTTAAACACCCTTAGGCTATACGTTTATCGATCAATAACAAACGATGAAGTGAATCCCCTAAACGGGTATATAAGATTCGGAAGAGCAGGGAGTATTGTTGATAGTAGTTCTCAGGGAGGCTTCACTATGGGTGTGGGCTTGTCTGGGATTACTAATAGCTTCTATATCGGGAGATTGGGTGACAAGCATACTTGGGAGGGAGAGAAACTATCATTGCATCGCGCATTAGTTCCCAACTATGCAGATATGGTAAGACTAGCAAAACAGATTTCTCCTTACTTTCCCCATCATCGTCTTTTAGGATTTGATTTTGCTGTTGATTCATCCGGCAAGACAAGACTGCTCGAAGTTAATAACCTCTACGTGGGGATAATAAACCAACAAATGAGTTGTGGACCTCTGTTTGGCGAGTATCTTGAAGAAGTAATAGAATACTGCATGAATCATAAAAAATCTTACTCATATCATTTCTATAGGAGATGATCATGGAACTACTTGCGCTTGTAGATTATCAAGGACGTTTCGGATCTAAGAGCTTTGATGACCCGTATCGATCTGGTATGGACAAATCGCTCCTCCGAAAGTTGTTTTTAGAGAAGAATATCATACTGAATTTTGTCCAAATGTCTGATCCAGAAGTTTTTCGTAAAGGGAAGGGGAGTTATGTAATCTATACTTCTCAAGAAGATTGCAGGTATCGTTACAAAAGTTTCATTGAAGATGTTGTATTGGGATTAGAGCTAATTGGAGCCAGAACCATACCAGCATATCGGTATCTGAGAGCCAATAACAACAAAGTATTCATGGAAATGCTAAGATCCTTGATGCTCCCCAAGGACTATCAATTGGGTTCCGAATGGTTTGGAACAGCGGAGGAAGCCCTCAATAGGGCAAAAATCAGAGAATTGCCGTTTGTTGTGAAATCCGCAGCAGGATGTGGAAGTAAGGGTGTAAGGCTTGTTACAAAAGAGCAGGAAATCATGCAAGTTCTACATAAGACTTCAAAGTCACAATGCATACGGAGAGAACTTTGGGATATCGCAAGAGCCATTCGTCATAAAGGATATATACGTGAATCAAGGTTCAGGGAGAAATACATCATTCAGAATTTCGTTCCAAGATTACAGAATGACTGGAAGGTACTGGTATATGGGGATAAATACTATGTACTGAGGAGAAACAATCGGCCGAGAGATTTTCGAGCAAGCGGAAGTGGCCTGTTTTCTTTTGATGAGAATGTAAACGAATTGATACTCGAGAATGCTGAAAGAATTAAAAATTTCTTCGGAGTGCCAATCATCTCGCTGGATCTGGCAATTGCAGAAGATCAAGTGATTGTTATTGAGTTTCAGTTTATATATTTCGGAACCAGCACTCTTGAGAAATCTCCTCATTGCTACATAAAGCATAATGGAACCTGGATGAAATTAACCGAAAAGCCTTGTTTAGAAAGAGAATACGTAAACTCTGTGTCGGATTTCATAGAGCGTAGTCAGAATGAAAGTAGCATTTATTTGTAGCGGCAATAATGGCGTAAATGCCATAGTTCAAGCTCAATACGACTCCTTGGTGAGGTATGGCTTAGATACCGTGATTATTCCAATAATTGGTAAGGGGATTCTGGGGTATCTGGCTAATATTCCATCAATTAGAACAAAGCTGAATCAACACAAGCCAGATGTTGTTCATGCTCACTATTCCTTTTGCGGAATACTGGCATCTCTATCTACAAGAAGACCGGTTGTAACATCTTTGATGGGCAGTGATGTTATCAGCTCAGGCTTCTGGAGAAAGATAATCCGCTATTTTGCTCTACATCAATGGGATGCCACGATTGTCAAATCTGAAGATATGAAAACTAAGAGTGGACTTAGGGATGTACACGTGATTCCCAATGGTGTTGATATTGAGACTTTTAGGCCCCTTGATCAAATTGATTGCAGATCTAGACTAGGATGGGGGGTCAAAGAAAATATTGTATTATTTGCCGCTGATCCAAAGAGAGCAGAGAAGAATTTTGCCCTGGCACAGATGGTAATGTCCCATCCTGGGCTTCATAATGTTGTGCTGAAGGTAGTCCATAACGTGAAACATGAAGATATTCCAACTTATCTCAATGCTGCCAACGTGCTTCTGTTAACTTCAAATTGGGAGGGTTCACCTAATGTTGTTAAGGAAGCCATGGCATGTAACTTGTCCATCGTATCCACAGATGTGGGAGATGTTAAGTGGCTTCTGTCGCAAGTGGAAGGAAGTTTTGTTGATAACGCAGATGCTTCAAAGCTTTCTAAGTCCTTATTGATGGCCATTTCTTTCCGAGGGTTGTCCCGCGGTCGACAACGTCTTCTGGAGTTAGGACTAGATTCAGAATCAGTCTGTGACAAATTGTTTAGAGTTTATATGGGTGTTGTTCGGTGATATTAAGAGTCGTGAATCACAATCAAATTGGAGTAGCTGATTGGGCTGCATACGTTGATCGCCATCCATATGGGACGGTTTTTAATACCAAAGCAATGTTCGATGTCTATGAAAAAACTCCAGAGTTGGAGCCATTTGCTTTGTTCTGCATTGATGAATTTGGCAGGATAACTGGTTTGTTGCTAGCTTTTTATCAGTCGGTTCTTAGGGGAGTTTTAGCGCCGTTTACCAGAAGAATAGTATTGATGAACACCCCTATTTACGATGACGATGAGAGCTTAAGCTTGCTGCTTGATTTTCTTAAGAAGAAAGCTCGCTTCAAATCAATCTATCTAGAGATCAGGAACCACTATGATATTGGTAACAAAGCCGACATTTATCTGAGCAAGGGGTTTTACCTTGAACCGCATCTAAACATATTGGTAGATCTTACAAAAGATGAAGAAAGTCTATGGAAAGATGTGAGTCCAAGTAGAAGGAGAGAGATCAAGAAGGCAATCAAAGAAGGTTTTGAGTTTCATCAGAACTATCCAGATGCCAGGATTGAACTATATCCCATTTTGCAGGAAATCTATAGCAGAGCTCGTCTTCCTTTGTTAAGCAATGAGTATGTTACTTCGATTTACGATATGAGCCATGATTCATTTGATGTGGTGAGTCTTGTGCTAGGTGAATCGATTGTCGGGGCCTTGCTAGTATTGAAAAGCAAAAAAACAGTGTACGGCTTATTGGGAGGTAGTAGAGAATCTTACTTCAAACAAAGACCTAATGATTTGTTGTTTTGGTCCGCACTTATATGGGCAAAAAATAAAGGTTTCGAGACTTTTGATTGGATGGGAGCTGGTCATCCGAACAAACCTTATGGAGTAAGGGATTGGAAGAAACAGTTTGGGGGGGAATTTGTTAGTTACGGCAGATTCTATTACTATCCTAGCAAGCTGATGTTCATGTCTGCTGAGCGATTGTTTTCATTGTTAAGAAGGCAATTTACTGTCCCAACTAGTGGTCGTTGATTACTAAGTGGTATTGAGGAAGCGTTGTAAAACTTATGAATCTAATAATCGATATTGGGCATCCAGCACAACTCAATTTTTTGAAGATTGCTATTGAGCGTCTAGCGTTGAAGCATACAGTCTTCGTTTCATATTTAAATCGAGGTAAGCTTCCTGTTATCATGAGAAGGGAGTTGAGTAAGTTTACATTAGTTCAAGTAGGAGAACATAGAGGATCCTTATACTCGATATTGGTCCACGCCAACTTCTTGCGGTTGCTGGAATTTATGAGATTTATTATTATGAATCGTATTGATCTTGGGATAAATGGCGGAGTTCCGTTGGGTCTAGCTCTGAAGTTTCTTGGAAGAAAACACATTCAGTTTGATGATGACATTGAAAGGAAACTCACTATCTTTCTGGAGATTATTACTTCTGACAAATTGATTGTGTTTCCAGACTATCAAGTTACCCACATCTCCCGGAAATGGAAGAACCTTCAGTTTGTTCATAGTTTGAAAGAATGGGCTTATCTGTCTCCAGCTTACTACAAACCTGATTCATCAATTCCGCAAGCTTACGGCTTGACGCCTGGCAGCTATATTTTTTTGCGAGAAGTGAGTAACAAGACAGTAAACTACATGGGTCATGAATCTGGTCTTATCTGCAAGTACCAACAAACTATAGATAGTTTGCAGTTAAAAGTCATTCTTTCCTTGGAAGATAAATCAACTCAGGAGCAATATCCAGAGAACTGGACAATACTGCAAGAGCCAGTAGATGATATTCACTCATTGATGTACTTTTCCCGGTATGTGATTTCATCTGGAGACAGCATGGCGAGAGAAGGCGCTATGCTAGGCGTTGTGAGCATTTACTGTGGGTTCAGGGACATGATAGCCAATAGATATATCCAAGAGTTTGGATTGCTTTTCTGGGTTAAGAGTGAGCCAGATATGGATGTGGTTTTCTCAAACAAACTCATTCACGATCAAGAAGCATATAGGCGTGGCTTGTTGGAATCCTGGATCGACGTGAATGATCTCATTGTGTCAACAATTAATAATTACGATAGGAGATAGTGTGCGAATTTCAATCTTTGGGTTAGGTTACGTAGGCTGTGTCAGTTTGGGTTGCCTTGCAGAGCTAGGGCATGAGGTAATTGGAGTGGACGTTAGTGGATTTAAAGTCGATCTAATCAATGATGGTAAGCCTACTATTGTGGAGAAGGATATAGATAAGCTAATCGCTGATCATAGTGCAGCAGGAAACATCAGGGCTAGCTTAGATTCCAGTCTGAGTGTAGATCAGACTGATGTATCAATCATTTGTGTTGGAACCCCCAGTTCCGAGGACGGTAGCTTGAATCTTGATTTCCTTTATCATTGTGCTGCACAAATTGGAAAGGCTTTGCGTTCAAAAGCAGGGTTTCATACAATTGCCATACGCAGCACTGTAATGCCGGGAACGAACAGAAGAGTAAGCCAAATCCTTGCTGATGCTTCTGGAAAAACTGCCAATGAAGATTTCGGTGTTGTGTCCAATCCAGAATTCCTGCGGGAGGGTTCGGCAGTAAAAGACTACTTCAATCCACCCGTCACGGTTCTTGGATCAGAAAGCCAGAGAGCCCTTAATATCATGAAGGAAATTTATAAGGATATAAAAGCCGATGTAGCTGAGACAGAGGTTGGTGTTGCAGAAATAATCAAGTACGTAAACAACTCTTACCATGCACTTAAAGTCACTTTCGCTAATGAGGTTGGTAATGTATGCAAAAAACTGAAAATTGATTCCCACAAAGTCATGGATGTTTTTTGCATGGACCGTCAACTGAACATTTCAGATTACTATTTTAAACCCGGCTTTGCCTACGGGGGTTCATGTTTACCTAAAGATCTGGGAGCGTTGGTCAATCTTTCAGAATCTAAAGAATTGCAGGCTTACGTACTATCTTCTGTTCACCCAAGTAACGAGTATCAAAAGCAAATAGCCCTTAGCTTAATTATTGAGAAATCAGTTGGGAAGAATATCGGATTGGTGGGTATTAGCTTTAAGCAGGGAACTGATGATCTGAGATATTCACCGATGGTGGACTTACTACAAGAGCTTCATCAACAGGGATATCAAGTTAGAGTTTATGATGAGAACGTTAGTTTGTCATTGCTGATTGGAGCCAATAGAGAGTACATTCAAAGCTATATTCCTTACTTGTCGGATATGTTAGTTGATTCATTGCAAGATGTGTTTACGCAATCAGATACAATCGTTATAAGCCAAAAAAGTCCCTTGTTAATCTCATTGGTAGATCAACACAGCGATAAAAAAATCCTTGACCTTGTAAGGATTGACAGTAGGACTAGTAACGGTAACTATGTGGGATTGTGTTGGTGATCAATGTTGATTTATTGTGTATGGGATCTGAGTTATTGCGCAAAGTATCACCTGCATGAGCAGTAGAATTATAACAAACGAGAGGAACTTGAACGACTTTTCCTACCAAATATATAGACTACTGATACTAAGCCTACTTGAGCAAGGTTATCAGTTTCTGAGTTTTATAGATTACCTGTCCAAGCCATTATCCAAATCTGTGATACTGAGGCATGATATCGACATATTCGCTAGTGCTGCACTACCCTTGGCAGAGCTTGAGCATAATCTGGGTGTCTCAGGAACATATTACTTCAGGACCACCAGACACAGCTTTCGTCCTGATGTTATCCTCAAGATTGCAAAACTAAACCACGAGATTGGGTATCATTACGAGGATTTATCAAGAAACAATGGCGATATGGTTGAATCAATATCTGAGTTTGGAAAACATCTGAGTCTGTTTAGAAAACTCTATCCGGTAAAGACTATTTGTATGCATGGCAGCTCAGGTTCTCCATATGATAATAGAGAATTGTGGAAACACTATCAACTTGCAGATTTCGGATTGATAGGAGAGCCATATATCAGTCTTGATTTCAATCGAGTCCTATATATGTCTGATACGACTCAGAGATGGGACGGAGGTGGAATTGCCGTTCGGGACAAAGTTGTCTCTGATTTTAACTTCAGATTCCGAACTACAAAGGACATTTTATGCAACATCAATAGCTTGCCGGATCACATCATGATAACAATCCACCCCGAGTTATGGGCCGGGAATCTTCCACATTGGTTGCTTGCCAAATTGTTCGTTATGGTTCATGGGAGTTACAAAAAATACTACCGAAACATTAGAATGAGTAAAAGAGCCAAGCAAATAGCTGTTTAGGGTTTATAGGAATGCATTGTTCCATATAGAAGGAGATAAAGCTAGATATGAAGTTTGCATTACTAAGCAATGACGTTGAGACTACATCCATATGGTTTAACGATTTGCGGGATGAAACCGGAGAGAAGGTGATGAAAGAGGGTATGCCACGACTTCTGGATTTGTATGCCAAGCACAACGTAAAGTCCACCTTCTTCTATACAGGGTACATGGCAAAGCTCTATCCTGAGGTCGTAAAAATGGCTGTTGCCGGAGGGCACGAAGTGGGCTCTCACGGAAAATCTCATATAAAAGAAAATGGCTTTGATGTGATGCCATACGACAAGCAGGTGAGGCACCTGGACTACTCAAAAAAGCTTTTAGAGGATATTAGTGGACAGGAAGTCATATCATTTCGGGCTCCAGCTTTGAGGGTATCGCCAAACACAGCTTCAGCTCTTATCGAAACAGGATTTCATGTCGATAGTTCGATCGCTTCTCAACGCTTTGACTTCTTTTTGTCATTTGGATCGAAACAGAAGATGAGCTTTCTTAGTGCTCCTCGCTTACCTTATCGCGTTAACAGGAATGACATTTATAAAAAAGGGCAAAGCGAGTTGATAGAATTACCTCTTTCAGCTACGCTAATTCCATTCGCGGGAACGACAATGCGGATGATGCCCAATTTCACGAAGCTTCAGCAGAGGCTTCTACACTATGAGACTCAAATCAATGGTAAACCGATAATATTCGTTATACATCCAAATGAGTTGATCGATGAAAGCGACATGCCTCGCACAATAACACGCAGATCAAAGAACCTCTTCTCGTTCTTACTTAGAGATCTGTTAAGAGCAAAGCTAAAAGCCAAAAACTTGGGTGAGAGAGCTCTGCCGATATATGAGTCTTTGATTCTGTTCTATTGCCAGAAAGACTACCGTTTGATCACCATGAAAGACTATGTGGCTAAGCTAGTACAGAAGGGTGATTTGTAGCATGAAAGCCTATTTAAAGGTAGAAAAGCAAATTCTCCCAAACCATATAGAAAGACCTTTTTTTAAAGCTCTTCCGCACACAACGCGTGAACATGGATACACCGGACCCTTCGCACACATTAGGTTCCTATGGGCCAGAACAAAAGATCATTGGTTACAGGTTATCGCTCGCATTATGCCTCTCAGTGGCATTCGAGTTAAGCTGCAAAGAATGCGTGGAGTGGTCATAGGATACAACGTTCACATTGGCCCGATGATTACTATTGATGATGTCTATCCATATTTTGTTTCTATAGGAAGCGGAACAGCAATCTCAGGCAACAATTTCATTCTAACTCACTCAAAGGCAATGGAATATCATTCTCAAGTCAGTGAGTCATTCGTAGCTCCAGTCATAATCGAGAACAATGTTTGGATAGCCATAAGCGTCGACATCTTGCCGGGAGTCACCATTGGCGAAGGATCAATTATAGCGGCAGGAAGCATTGTAACAAAATCCATCCCTCCATTTGTATTCGCAGCAGGAATTCCCGCAACAGTGAAAAAAGACATCTCTGAGCAACTCAGAAAGAACTATACTGAATCTGAGTTTCAGCGAATTATGGAAAGGCGAAAACTGGAATATGGATTTTAGGATTAGGTTAACAAATAGAAAGGGAAAATGAATTACTTAGTAACAGGCGGAGCCGGCTTTATAGGCTCAAACATCGTATCAGTCTTACTAACCCAAGGGCATGAAGTAAGAGTATTGGATAATTTTGCTACGGGAAAACGCGAGAACATCCTGCCCCTAATGAAGAATGAAAACCTAACCATGATCGAAGGTGATCTGCGGAGTTTTCATATCGTAAGGGCAGCAGTAAAAGAGGTGGATTACATTTTGCATCAGGGGGCATTGCCTTCAGTGCCACGCTCGATCAATGATCCCATTACTTCCAATGATGTAAACATCCTTGGGATGTTGAATATACTGGAAGCAGCCAAAGAATTTGGCGTGAAGCGAGTGGTATGCGCATCGTCATCATCGATCTACGGCAATAGCGAAAGCCTGCCCAAAGTGGAGACCATGCCCGTAAATCCGCTGTCACCCTATGCTCTCACCAAATATGCTCAGGAGCGGTACTGCCAGATTTTCTCACAAATCTACGGGCTTGAGACTGTTGCGCTACGTTACTTCAACGTGTTTGGCCCAAACCAGGATCCCACCAGTCAGTATAGTGCTGTGATCCCCAAATTCATCAAGTTGATCATGGCTGATAAAGAGCCCGTGATTTATGGCGATGGCAGCCAATCCCGAGACTTCACATTTGTGGAGAACAACGTATGGGCAAACATTCAGGCCTGTACAGCACCTCATGCTGCAGGTGAGGTGATCAACATAGCCTGTGGGGAACGCTATACTCTGATCGAACTTGTGCAGATGATCAATGAGATCCTGGGTAAACACATTGAACCCAGGTTCGAGCCCGACCGTGCAGGTGATGTGAAGCACTCACTGGCAGCAATAGATAAGGCAAAAGCAGTATTGGGATATCAGGTCCGGGTGGACTTCAAAGAAGGCCTGGCTAGGACGATAGGCTTCTTCATGTAGCACACAGATTTCGCAGATAACTCAGATTTGAAATCGAAAATGACTTTGAATGAGATAAGTTACCAGATACGCGGTGCAATTTTTGATGTGTACAACGAATTGGGACCTGGAATGCTTGAAGCAGTGTATGAAAGTGCATTAGCAATTGAGATGAAACACCGGGGTTTAAAGGTAGAACGACAGATAGCATTTGAGGTGTTATACAAGGGATCTGACTTGGGTCTGCAACAAAGAATGGACTTTTTAGTAAATGATCAAGTGATACTGGAATTGAAATCAGTTGAAACTCTTTTGCCAGTGCACCACAAACAGCTAATCAGCTATTTAAAACTCACAAGAAAACCACTAGGGTTCTTGATAAACTTCAATACCGATAAAATTGTGACCAATATAAAGCGAATAGTTAACAATATAGAAAATCCTAAGCTTCAAGACCCTCATGATGCTGACATTAATCTCAATAAATCAGCGCCATCAGCGTAATCTGCGTGGTGAATAGATAATGAAATACAAACTTAGTAAATGGGGACTCTTTATCGCGGACATCCTGATCGTGGTGTTCGCGTTTCTTTTTGTAGCCAAGATCAGAACTGGAACCAGGGTGCTTATTGCCAAGTATTGGCGCTCACTTATCCCCTTCACCATTATCTGGATTGGTTCAGGTATGTGGGGATTGAAGTACTCCTTCAAGACAATCACCAACGGTACGGAATTGCTGAGACGCATCTTCAAATGCGATGTAGTAGCGATTGCAGTTCTCTTTGTGAGCATGTATGTATTCAAAAAGTTCTATTATTCCCGATATATTGTATTTGGGACTATTCTTGGAGTAGTGGCGATAGAACTCTTCCTGTTTATCGGGGTCTACTATGCACTCCGTTTTCACAAGGAAAACAAACCTTTTGCTGCCACCCGTCTGGTTACGCATTCCAAAGCCCTTGAAGAATCACAAAGCCCAAAGTTTTTTCTTGATGAAAGCCGGGAAATCCCACTGATTTCTACAGAAGCCTACGTTCCACCCTTTTCTCAAGCTGTTGAATCCGACAGTATTCTTGTACCTTTGTGGCAGCAGTATCTCAGTGGCAATACCGAGCTCTTTGACTTCCTGAATGACTTTCTGGATCTCACTCGCTTCAGCAAGTCAAAAACCCTGGTGCTGAATAGTGAGACCTACTTCAATATTCAGAATGAAGCTTCAGAAAGCCGACATATTTTTATCAATCTGCACCGGATCAATGACTTCAGACGATTCAACTATTACCTGATCAGAGTAAACGAAATGCTGCCCACGGGTGGAGTATTCATCTGCCAGGGTGAAACTATCACAGAGCGCAAAGAAGCGTTTTACAAGCATTTCACTCCATATCTTGGCAGTGTGCTCTATCTCTTTGATTTCTTGTTTCAGCGTGTATGCCCCAAGCTGCCTATCATTCAAGGCTGGTATTTTGCCATAACCAAAGGTAAAAACCGGGCTCTATCGGAGACTGAGATCCTGGGTAGATTCTATTTCTGCGGATTTGATCTGATCAATAAGAAAGAACTGAATGGCCACATGCATTTTATTCTGCGTAAAAGTCGTCCTCCCCGGGATGATACAAATCCAACCTACGGTCCCTTGATTCGTTTGAAGCGCAAAGGATTTGCCGGCAAAACCATATATGTAAAGAAATTCCGTACCATGCACCCCTATAGCGAGTACCTTCAGGACTATGTTTACCAAACCAACGACCTGCAGGAAGGTGGCAAATTCCGGGATGATTTCCGCATTACATCCTGGGGCAAGATCATGCGTAAGCTCTGGATCGATGAACTACCACAGTTTCTGAATTTCTTCGCCGGAGAGCTTTCGCTGGTGGGAGTAAGAGCACTCAGCGAGCACTATTTCAGCCTTTATCCTCCAGATATGCAAGAGCTCAGGCTGAAAGTAAAGCCGGGTCTTCTGCCGCCCTTCTATGCTGATATGCCTACCAGTTTCGAAGAAATCGTAGAATCCGAACGCCGCTACCTGCTGCAAAAACTGGAGCATCCCTTTGCCACAGACTGGAAATATTTCTGGAAAAGCGTGTGGAATATCCTGGTTAAACGGGCGAGATCAAACTAGTCTTTACCAACGGATGGTACTGATGGAACGGATATATTTCAATATCAGGTTTAGCGGTGGAATGTAGCCTGGTATGGAGTTACTGTATAAAGAGCTTACTCAAGAGATTATCGCAGCCTGCATGGAAGTGCATAATATTATCGGCTGTGGATGTTTAGAGGCTGTTTATGCTGAAGCTTTAGAGCGGGAGTTTAGCCTCAGAGGTATTGAATATCAACGGGAGAAAGAGCTTCCTGTATTGTACAAAGACTTGAAATTGCAGAAGACTTACAAGGTAGATTTTGTTTGTTATGGCAAGATCATACTTGAACTAAAGGCATCTGAGTCAATTCAGAGCATCTACATTGCCCAAGTAGTGAATTATCTGAAGCTCTCTACTTTGAAATTGGGCATTGTAATAAACTTTGGAGCAGAAAGGCTTGAATGGAAGCGTGTACCAAATCTATACTGACGCATTCTTTTATCCGTAAGATCAGTAAAATCTGTTGGAGATTAATCTAAATGAGGAGTTTATGAAAAGCAGTTTGTATGCCATCCTGACAGCTTGTTTTCTATTTGTTTCGCTTCATCTTCTGGGCGCTGTTCCTCCGGTGCCGGCACTACTACCCGCAACAAATGTGACCCATGATAGTTTCACTGCAAACTGGTCGTCGGTCCTGGGTGCGGATGGCTATGATCTGGAAGTGCGTGAGGGTGCTTCCTCCACTGTGTTAAGTACTGGTTTCGAAGGTTCGTCTGATTTTCCCAATGGCTGGTCTGCGAGTGGGGCGATCGTGTACACATTTCCGACTTTGACAGTTGATGGCAGTAATCTGGTGGTTATGAACATCTCGGGCGGATACGTCCAAACTCCAATACTGAGTTCTCCTGAGAGAATTGTATTCTGGACCCGCGCCTCTGGAAATTCCTCCAGTTTCACCATCAAGATTCAAAGCTCATCAGATTTATCTACCTGGACCACACATAAAACACTGACTGCCAATGGAAACAATTCTGGCGATATCATCAACTCATATCGGGAGATAACCATCACCCCCAGCCTGACTGGAAGCAATTACCTGCGGTTCCTGATGGAGACAAGATCCAGCGGCAATGCATACATTGATGTAGTGTCTGTCCAGGGAGGGCTTGGCTCCTCTGTAGCGGGATACTATCCCTATAATGCATCTTCAAACATTGTTCAGGTACAGGGTCTATCATCTGCGGCCATTTTCTCTTATCGAGTAAGGTCATTCAATAACGATGGATACAGCCTGTATTCGGACTGGTTGACTACCCAGACGATTGAAAATACCCTTCCGGTGCAGCTAACTTCATTTACAGCAGCTCAGATCAATTTGGATTTTGTGCGGTTACGCTGGGCAACAGAATCCGAAACCAATCTCCTGGGCTACCATATCCTGCGAGGAGAGGATTCAGAACCACATTCAGCCCGGATCATCAGTCCCTTGATTCCGGCGGGCAATAGCTCTCAACCAAGGCAATACTCATTTGATGATCATGATCTGACCACTCCAGGAACCTATTGTTACTGGCTTGAGGTAGCTGAAATCACTGGTTCATCCGAGACTTTTGGTCCTGTAGTGCAGCACTATAATCCCAGTTTTGATGATTCGAATACTGCTCCTGTTCTTCAAGGTTTCACCAGAATCTATCCCAATCCTTTCGGTAATTCTATCCTCATGAAGTTCACAGCGGAGTCATCACCGATTGTGCTGAACATCTATAACCTTCGGGGGCAAAGGGTACAAGGCTATGAAATTCTGGGAGAACCAGGGATTGAGCAAACCCTTCAGTGGGATGGCAAGGACACAAAGGGGGAATCCTGCCCTTCAGGCGTGTATTGGGCTATTCTGCAGATCGGAGAAACAAGGCATGTTCGCAAGCTGACTCTAAGTAAGTAGATTTGCCTGATGTCGAATAGTTTCACGCAACTCTATGTCCATTTTGTCTTTACTGTGAAAGACCGTGATAATGAACTTAAGAAAAACATCAAGGATTGGCTTTTTACCGCATTGCACGAACTCGCCAATGAGCAAGGATGTAAGATCATTGCATTAAATGGCATGGAAGATCATGTGCATATCCTGGTCAGCATGTCTCCGGATGTATCCGTGGCTGTTTTGGCAAAGGCTTTTAAGGGTAAATCCAGTTACCTCGCAAATCAAAACCATGTCTTTCCCCGAAAGTTCTCCTGGCAGGCTGGATATGCTGCGTTTTCGGTATCGCATAGCATGCTGGATGTAGTAATGGCATATATTCGCAATCAACAGGATCATCATCGCCAGATGACGGCAAACGAGGAATTTCAGAGATTTCTTTCCAAGCATAATTTGAAGTCAGAATCATAGGACCGACGGGTTTGAACCCGGGGTATGAATGTATCGTGTCACGGATTAGTAGCGACGGGTTTAAACCCGGCGCATACGGCATTCCCCCCATATGAATATTTATCATCCCCTGATCGCCGGTGATCAAAGGATACATAACAAACGCGGATTAGTAGCGACGGGTTTTAACCCGGCGGTTACGGGATTCCCCGCCAAATGATTGTTTTTCATCCCCACCTCTCCGAATGCGCCGCATCCGGAGAGGTGGGGATTCTCACAATATGGATGATTTATCCTATCCTGATCGCCGGGTTGAAACCCGACGCTACTAAAAGTCTAATTTGCAACGAAAGCAATGATGATGCTATTGCCTGGAACGTCGGATACTTGCATGGCATCCTAAATGGCTATATTGCAAGGGTGTAAAGCGGCAGCTTGGCAACATGCGAATGTTAAGAAAAAATAACTTGCCAGATTATGGGGATTCCCTATGCTGGCACCGGAAGTGAAATAATATGTATATAAATGTATTACCCATAATTCAGGGAGGAATTATGAAAAAACTAGTTTTCTTATTTATGCTTAGCCTACTGATGATCAGTTTGGCTTGGGGACAAACCTACCTAATACAGGAAGGATTTTCTTCTACCAGCTTCCCTTCAGGATGGAGCGGTGATGTGTATTTCAATACAACCGCTAACATTGGCAATTTAACTGGTGTTAATGGAGCTGGGTTTAATGCTACCAACAAATACTTGCAGTTACCATCATTAAACAATGTTGGCACTCTGAGTTTCTGGATGAAAGGTAGTGCTGCTAGCTCACAAATCTCGATGAAAGTGCGGAAGAGTGTTGGTGGTGGAGCCTTCTCTGACATTGCTACTTATCCCAAACCAATATCTACAACTCCAGTACAGTATACTATCAATGTGAATGACTCTAATAGTAACATAGTTTTACAATTTGTCGCCTATGATCGTACTGGAAACAGCCTGTATCTTGATGATATTCAAGTTACTCAATATGCAGCAACTCCAAATATTACTGTTAACCCATCCACCTTATCCAATTTTACATATCTCCACGGCAGTGGTCCTTCGGCGGAGCAAACATTCACTGTTAGCGGTACAAATCTTACACAGAACATTAGCATATCAGCTCCAACTAACTATGAAATATCCAAGACCAGTGGCAGTGGCTACACCACTCCTCTCACTTTCACTCATTCTGGTGGGACTGTTTCTGAACAGACAGTGTATGTGAGGCTCAAATCCGGCTTATCCATTGGATCTTACAATAACGAGACCATTACTGCCTCATCCTCAGGTGCAACAGACAAGACTGTGACTTGCAGCGGATCTGTCACTACACCTCCTGCACCCAACGCACCTGCCGCTACTGCTGCCACTAATACCGATGAGACCAGCTTCACAGCAAATTGGAACACAGTCTCAAGCGCTACGGGCTATAGATTGGATGTCTATACCAAAACCGCTGGCACCAATGCGACTGATTTGTTCATCTCTGAGTACATTGAAGGTGGAGGCAATAATAAAGCCTTAGAGATTTTCAATGGAACTGGAGCGACTGTTGATTTGACCAATTATCGGATCAACTTGTATAGTAATGGTGCTTCATCTCCTAGTGCTTTTTACAATCTCACTGGCACACTAGCCGATGGCGATGTTTTTGTCGCAGCCCACAGCTTAGCCACGACTGTCTTTACCTCCGTTGCAGATTACACTGTGAATGGTGGAGTTGTTAATTTCAATGGAGACGATGCTATAGAGTTGTATAGAACGGATACATCCGCCTCTGTCGATATCTTTGGAATGATTGGGCAGGATCCTGGCGCAGCATGGACGGCTGCAGGTGGCTTAACAACAGTGAATAAAACACTGGTTCGTAAGTCTACAGTTATCGAGGGAGTATCGGTAAATCCTTCTGGATATCTAGCAGACGATACTTCAGCATTTGAAACTCTGGGCACAGAATGGGATATGTATGACCAAGACACTGCTACCTACCTCGGGTCCCATACCTTCAGTGGAGGTACTACCAAAACTTATGTTACTGGATATGAAAACCGTAACGTATCGAATGTCCTGACTTACGAAGTAACCGGGCTTGATCCTGCCACTACCTACTACTATGTTGTTCGTGCTTACGATGCTTACTCTCAGACCAGTGGAAATTCAAACGAAATCAGTGTTACAACTGATAACTACGACTATCCCGAGAACGCAGAGGTAGAGATTGGTGCTATCACCGTCACAGTCACCAATGGTAATGCCAACAATGGTACGGGCACACTTCCAGCCTGGCCTAATGGCGATGTAGCTGAGGGTACATATGACAGCCTGATCCTGGATTTGCTGGGTGCTGGTCCCTGGACTGTTACCATTCTCAGTGACGCCTATTACTGTGCTTACAGCCAGGGTGCCGGTTGGAACCTGGCAACACCAGTAAGTGGTGGATTTGAGATTGAAGTGGATGCTCCAGTGAAAGGCGAACCTTTGTATATCCTCCTGTCAAATGAAGATCCCACCCTTCCCGTTGAGCTGTCTTCGTTTACAGTAGCCATGAATGCCTACAATGCTGCCGTTCTCACCTGGGTTACCCAGACTGAGACTGGCGTGAATGGTTTCTACATTTATCGTGGCACCACAGATCAGCTTAGTGAGGCTGCCCTGGTTAGCAGCCTGATCCCTGCAACAAATACTTCACAGACTCAGGTTTACAGATATAGCGATTCCGAGCTTTTCAGCGAAGGGACTTACTATTACTGGCTGAATGTGAACGATATGGATGGCTCCGAATCCTTCCATGGTCCGGTTACTCTGGTTTATGAAACTGGTGAGAATCCTACTCCCAACATACCCCAAGTGACAGAACTGAAGAGCATTTACCCGAATCCTTTCAATCCTTCCGCCAATATCAGCTTCGGCCTGGCTAAGAGCTCTGATGTGGAATTCAAAATCTACAACAGCCGTGGTCAGATGGTGCGCAATATGGCTCTGGGTGTGAAAGATGCCGGAACCTGGAATCTGGTCTGGAATGGCACGGACAACAATGGCAGAGCCGTACCAACAGGTATCTACTACATTCAGATGCAAGCCGGAAAAGACAGCTTCATTCGCAAAGCTGTAATGATGAAATAGAACTAAGGCTTAGGAAAAATACAGACCCCTGGGGTGATGAGCTCCGGGGGTTTTTTGTTTTTGGCACACAGATTCCCCAGATGGCACAGATTCTAATGGAACGCGGATTGAATGAATGGAAGGGAAGTACACGGAATTTTGAGCCAACGGATTGAACGGAATTGCACGGATATTTGTGCCAACGAGTTTACCTATTGGCCGAATGGGGGGACTTTTCGACCTCTCGACCACTCGACTTTCTTTACGGATTATATGGATTCTACGGATTCTACTGATTCACAGGGATTTTCTGCCAACGTGTTATCTCGACGGAGCGAATGCCGGAGTGCAATGTGGAAACGTCATCCTGACGTTTAGATTGTAATCTTTATACCACAGCTATGGCAGATTTCTGGGCAGCTCTGCTGCCCTCGGAAAGCTGAAGCTTCCCGATCCTGCTCCTGCCGTCTTTCCAGCGCAGGCTGGAATCTCCTTAGCCTCTGCACCGTTCAGGAGATTCCGGACAGGCCATCCAGTTCTACGAACCGCCTGACGGAATGACGGCGAGGGGGCAACTTCTCGTCCTTTCGCTCTCACTCCCACTATTCTATCATTGCGCTATCATTACGGACCTGATGCGTAATGGGTGCGTATTGATAGCGTAATTCGATTGGGAGAGCACGCAGAGGGCTAATAGAATGCAGATTGGACTGGTTTTAATGAAAGTCGGCAGGCACGCAGATTCCGCAGATGTCGCAGATTACAATAGAACGCGGATTGAAACGATGAAAAGGATTTCACGGATTATAATGCCAACGGACCGAATAGTGGGGTGGTTAGCTTCTGCTTGCCACAGCCTTGACAGAGGCTATCCGAGCCTACACATCGCCGTCATTCCAGCGAACTCTGCTACTCAAATCGTCACACTCACCTTGGCATAGGCACTGGCCAGCTTTTTGCGAAAATGCCCCAGGGGATCGCTGTAGGTGGATGGTTCTACCTGCACTTGTGAAGACTTGAAACCCAAGTATAGAAACCACTCTGGCTTGAACTCATAGCTCAGGTTGCCATAATAGCCCAGATCAGCACTTTGGTTTGCTTGCTCGTACGTGCTCAAGCCACTGCCCAGAGTGATCTTGAATGTGGTCTGAGGAGTGTATTCCACTGCGGCGTTGATGACCATATAGTTATTATCCAGGTGCAGAGGAATTCCGTTTATGAGGTTATCCTCAGGATATCCATATTTCATCCAACTGCCTACAAAGCTGAGGGAGAGGTTTTGCTGGATGCCCCACCAGGAATTTGTGTTGATGCGCTGGATGGAATAAACCTTACTAAGAGAATATACAAGCGTTTCACCACTGGAATAACCCCCAAAGATGCGGAAGTTCTTGAGCTTGTTCCAGGTGCAGCCCACCATGGCATTATAAGTATTGTGCAGATCATTATTCAAGTCAACATCCCGGGTATAGTTTCCATTGATCATGAAATTTAAGCGGCTGGTCAGATTCATATTGGCAGAAAATCCTGTATCATACAACTGATACGGATCACTGGTGAGATTAAAACGGTAGGAATTGCCCCAAAGTCCATAGCTCATATAGCGGACTAAAGGATGTGTATAGGATTTGCTCCAGTTCAAAGCTCCTCCCAGGCGATCGAAATCCGTTTCGTATAAATATCCCGCATCATAAGCCAGATCTTTGGACATGCGGTAATAGCCCAGTGACGCATCATAATTGCCGGGATCGGCTTTGATGGAGCAGCCCAGCCGATATCCTTGCTCTGGATCTTTCATGCCTTCATCAGTATGCTTGCGAGTGGAGAGGTTTACCGCTGCCACCGCATAGATATGGGGCAGAAATTCCCACTGACTGGAGTTGCTGAAGACGTGGTTGTAGTAGCCCCGGTTCATGCGGCTGGTAAGGGAATTGTAGGATTGGAAATGCCTCAGATTGGGATTCAGGGCCAGTACCTGATAGTAATCCCCAGGATTGATGATATCATCCCCATCCCTGATCTCTTTGTCAAAAGCACCCAATACTCCCCAATTCATGTCTTTGGTATTACCAGTGGCTTTGAAGGCCAGGCGGGGCTGAACAATATTGCGGGAGTAGAAAAGATCATAATCCACGCCAAAAGCATCGATATCCTCGGTGAAGAAAAACCTGTTCTCATCATAATAGGGAGGGTATTTGCTATTGTAATAATCTTGGGCGCTATCCATGGGGATATCGGAAAAATCAGGATTGAGAGAGATCTTGATGCGAGTCCGCTGACCTGGACTAAGGGCAAGATCCAACCCCAGATGCCCGGGATCAAAGCTGGAGGTTTTGGCGATAAGATCATAGCTTTTCACCAGATATGGTCTTAGTGAGACATCCAGTTTGTGTTTCACCGGTGTTTCCAGGATTATGTCCTGGGCATCGAGGAAGTAGTTCTTGCCCATATTGGTATTGGCATAGGGGAAGGAGTAGTATTCCTGGGTGGAGTTGATAAATCTGGTGAGGATGATCTTCCAGCGATAGGGCTGCTGCTGAGCAAAACGTAATTCATCCAGCGGGATCCGCATCGTTACTCTCCAGATATTGTCATCAAAGTCACTACTGTAGCTGTAGTGGCTATTCCAGCTATTATCGACATCCATTGAAGTATTACGTACGCCGTCCTGAAGATTGCCCAAAGGATATGCTACGTAGTAATACGCATAGTACGCATCAGGAATGGTGACGAGCTGCACTCGCAGGAAATCAGAGCTTGTGCCATCGTCCCGTACTGTGAGTGAGCCTTTGGTGAAGCCGGTACTGCTTTCTGCTTCAAAGTGCACGATCAGATCGGACGCATCCTGCCAGAGCCAGACCCGGGTGCTTTCAGTTTCTGGTTGTTTGTCATCAGGATCGATTCGGACAAACCCAGTTAACATGTTATCATCTGTCTTTACGGGGATCCTGGATTCAGGTAAGATCATGGCAAAACAGGATAAGAAACATAACGAGCATAACAACATCGTAAGGGCTTTCATAGTATTACCTCTTGGAGTGCCTAAGTTATTTCCAGCAGATTCTTTCTGCTTGAAATACTTATAGGGGGGGGTAATCTGTCAAGCATAATTCAGGGACACACAGATTCCATAGATATAAGTTCTCACCCAAACTTACAAACGAGTAGCATCTGTCACATTGGTCGTATTGGGTTACAAGGCAGAGAGATAGCCAATGCCTATGGGAAGAGCTAACAACTGGTCTTTGTTTATCTGGAAGCACTGGCATCTATTGGCATAGTGGGTATCAATGACAACTGGTACAAAGTCTTATCAAGAGAGGTAATCCTGAAGTTGGGCACATTCATTCAACCCGGCATACTGGGAAAAATGCGTAAGGAATCTGGCTTGAAACCAAAGACGAGGACAAAGAAAGTGATTGTTTGAAGAAGCTGGCTAAGCTCGATAGGCATTTTATGTAAATCTGTGCTTGCCATTTAAAAAAACCGAATATCTTATGTTGTAGATGTGCTTAGATCATTTGAAAAAAGCGTGATACTCCATTTGAAAAAATGGTGATACTGGGAGATGTAAAAACATGCGATTTGAAAAAACGGTGATACGATTTGAAAAAATGCTTGATACATTGTAATTGTCGTTCAGACTCCATTTTTGCAACAGAGTGAAAGAAATCACTTGACACGATTTGGATTATCGAAAGCCTGCTGTATTGTAGCAATGCTATATAAAGTAACAGTTTGTACAATAGATGAGCGGAAAGATACATTATGAAGAACGAATTAGTATTGTTAATTCTTGTTTTATTTAGTTGGGGGTTATTAGAGGCGCAACTGCTTTCGCAATACACCCATGCTGTTGAATCGATTGGGAGCTTGGAAGATATCAGCAGTGGGAGCACTTATATTTTCTCTCCGGGAACATACAGAGACGATTCTGCTTCGAATGTCATCCCCATAGGCTTCCCATTCAAGTTTGGTCTGATTGACCATACCAGTTTCTCTGTTAATTCTAATGGGCAGTTACAGCTAGGTACCACAAGAATTACTGCTACTGCTACTGCTATAGGGTCTAACCGGCATATTCTGGCAATTCTGGGAGGGGATAATTCCCTTATTGGGACCGGGTGGATTCGCTACAAAGTGGTAGGTGCCACCCCCAATCGTATGCTAGTTGTAGAGTTTGTTGATATAAGGACTGCTCCAAATTCTTATGCCCCTGCAAACTACTGCAACTTCCAGATATGGTTGTATGAGAGCAGCAATGTGATCAAGTATGTGTATGGCAGCATGTACAATACTAGTGCTTCTAACATAAGCAGGTCTATTTATCTCTCCAGTTCAGAGTACTCAGCACAAGCATTGTCAGTAAATCTTGTGAATGCACAACCAGTAGTCTCTAATGGAATGTTTAGCATGACATTAACAGCCAATAGCTACATTAGTGCGCTACACAGCACGGAAAATGGACAACGCAGGGTGTTTACTTTTACTCCTCCGAGCTTATCATCACCTCCACAACCGGCGAACATCGTGTTCCCACAGCAAATGCAAACAGACTTCAATACGACTTTGGGCTTGCAATGGTCATATGGTGGAGGTTATGTTACCGGATATAGGCTTTACATAGGAACTGATAACCCCCCAACGAACTACACTAATGGGATAGATGTTGGCATGGAAACCCAGTGGAATGACTCGGCGCAATTCGACTACAATACTCAATATTATTGGCGAGTTGTACCATATAACCCTAGTGGTTCTGCCGTAGAATGTCCTGTTTGGAGCTTCGAAACCGCAGCACCACCTCTTATCGATAGTTATCCACTCTTTGAGAGTTTTGAGATTTCTACAACCAACGATGGGCCTATTCTACATTGGGTTCGAGTATTGGCATCTGGTACAAACACATCTTGGTGGGGCAATACTTCTACTCTGTATAACAGAACCCCCAGGACAGGGAATGTCAATGTTCGCCTAGGTAGACCATCAAATGCCTGGTTGATCAGACCGATGGAAGTCAGCGCTGGAACAGCATATATTGTGGAGTTTTGGGCGCGGCAGGATAAGGCAGCTAGCAGTTATACAACGATAGGTGTTTCCATTGGTAGCGGAACAGCAATTGGAGATTTTACCACCGTAGTAGTCCCTCAAACAGCAGTAGGGAATGGTGATTACCAGAGATTTGCAGGGTACTTTACGGCTAATGCTTCAGGAATTGTCTACTTAGGTCTCAACGGGATTGTAACATCCGCTGCTACCACAACATCCATAGTTGTGGATGACATTACTATCAGAGAGGCTTCATTCTCAACGCAACTGCACACAACCTTGAATTCAATAGACTTCGGAGAAACAGAGATTTATACTCCTTCAAACAGGATGATTACAATCACAAACTATAGTGCAGTTCCCATCACAATAAACGAGCTTCAGTTAGATAATGCTGATTTTTGCGTTACGTCACAGCACACCATGCCATTAACACTTCAGCCAGGGCAACAAATAGATCTTCAATTGGCTTATTTCCCGCTTAGCGCAGGGTTTTCTAACGGAAATTTACATATTACTGGAGATTCTCTACCCATTCAGATCTCACTGTTGGGCCAGTGTTATGATACAACAATTCACAATTTCCCTCATTCCGAAAACTTCGATTCAACATCAATGCCAAATCTTCCCTTGGGATGGAGTCATTATACAAGCTCTACCAATACGGCTAATCAACCATCGGTGCTGCTTGTAAGCGAAACACCCTTTTCAGAGCCGAATTGTGTTAACATATGGAACCAAGCAGTTTCCGGCACTAGTACCAGCTATTTAATCAGTCCGCCCCTGGGTGTAGATCTTGAAGAAATATACTTGAAGTTTTACGCCAGAAGTGCAGTTAATTCCCAAACTCTTGACATTTATTCTATGGACTACACTCCCTCAGGGTACCAGTTCACCATCATTGCAAGCAAAACCGTGCTTGGTTACTATAGTTGGTATTGTATTGATATCAGTCAGTATGCGGTATCTGGCCGACGATTTGCCTTTAGAGTACAAAATGCAAACAATACGCGATCTGTTTTTATAGATAATGTTGTTTTTGAGCTTAGGCAGTCTGCTCCTCCTTATGCTGCAGCTATTGTATATCCTAAGGATCAACAAACAGTTCCATTGCACCCATTACTAGCCTGGAAGAAAGCTGTTGAGGGAATCCCGGCAACCACTTACAAGGTGTATCTAAACCAAACTGGAACATTCACTGAAGCTGACTTGATTTATGAGGGCACCAGCGAAAGTAAGCGTATAACTAACGACATCTCGGGTAATGAGTATTTCTGGAAAATAGTAGCTTCCAATGAACACGGTACTGGATCTGATTCAACTACCGGTAGGTTTAGGATTGCATTAACCGATCAATTGTCGGAGAGTTTCGCTACTAGCAGTTTCCCGCCAGCAGGTTGGCAGTCTTCGGGGGGCTTTTCTGCTGTTTATTATCAATCAGATTACAGTGCAAGCTGTCAACTATCGAATAGCTACCAAAGTTTACTCTCAACACCGAGTTTGAGTATCCAAGCCAATGATACTTTAGAGTTTTACGCATATACAACTGGTAACAGCCAAGCGGCAGTTTTAGAGATTGTATATTCAGCAGACAGGGTTACGTGGAATACTATAAGTGATGCGATCTTAATCCCGGAAGCTTGGGGCTGGAGGTTGTTCACGGTACCTCTGGGGATGCTTTATGGAGGTAACTGGTATCTGGGTTTCAGAGTAGCATCCACCGGAATTTCAGGAAGAATCTACATAGACAACATTGTCGGACCAATGATGACACCTGCATTGCCCTTAGCCGTGACGCTTGTATCACCTGCAAACGGTGCCCAGAATATACAAGTTAATAGCAGTTTATCTTGGCAAGCTCCAACAACACAAGGTGGCATTCCTTACGGTTACAAACTATATCTGGATTATCTGAATCCTCCTGCCACATGTGTAGATACTTTAACCAGCCTAACTTACACTCCGCAGCAGAACTTGATGTATGGGACTACCTACTATTGGAAAGTTGTAGCTTTTAATTCTGCAGGTGAATCTACCCAAAATGCAATCTCAAGCTTCACTACAAGAGAATACAACAATCTCTCTTTCCCTTATGCGAACAACTTCACTACTGCGAATGATGTCGTTTTCACCCAGACATATTCAGGTACAACGCCAAAAATGATATGGTCGCATTCATCAGCGAATGTAGCTGGAGGTTCAGTTGGAGAAATGCGAGCTGAGGGAATTAATGCCACAGGCACATACCGACTTATATCCCCAGGCTTGACAACTCTTGGACAAAGTGCTTTTTTACTAAGATTTAAAACAAGCTGGGCTACAATAGGGCAGGGTTTGAGTCTTAAACTTCAAAAATCTGACAACAGAGTAGATTGGTTCGATTTAGGCTGGTGCATAAACTCCGGTGGCGCAAACCTAAATAATCAGGACATTTTGGTTGCAGTGCCATCGAACTCCGCGGTCACTTACTTAGCATGGGTGGTGGAGGGAGACCTTAACTCTCTGAATCATTGGGTGATAGATAACTTGTTGGTCACACTTTCCACAGTGCCGGAATCAGTAGATTGGCAGTGGTCGAGAGTACACAGCCAAATCGGTACCCAAAATCTGTTTTGGAGTATGGGTACAGATGCCAATGGGAGTTCATATGTGATAGGGTCTGTTAATCAAACCACAAGCTTTGGAAATACCATAATATCACCTGTTGATGGTCTTGAAAACATTTGCATAGCCAAGATCGATACAAATGGAAACTGGTTGTGGGCAATTAAGTACGGGGATGGACCTTTTAGTTGTTATGGATCATCTGGCATAGTAACTGATGATTCGAATAACATTGTATGTGCTATCAATTTTAGTGGTCCAGTCAGCTTTGGTGGGGTTTATTATAACGATGGTGCAGCCATAGCTAACTCACTAGTTGTTAAGCTGAATCAAAATGGGGAGATTGTTTGGATCAAGCAGATTTTTAGCGACTTTGAAGCGGTTGTATTTAGCTGCGATATAGATTCTCAAAACAATGTTTATGTTAGCGGTCGTTATTCACCCAATATCCATATTGATGATCAGAGTTTAACTGATACCCACAATAGATCAATGGGGTTTGTTGCAAAGCTGGATTCAAGCGGCACTTGTGAGTGGATTCGAAGTGTAAAAAGTAGTATTAACATTGAAGTTGAAGATGTAGCAGTTTCGCCCACTAATGATATTTACATTACCGGGAATTATGACTACTATATTAACATTGGTCCTTTCACCCTGAATTCATACGGAACTATATATATTGCAAAGCTAAATAGCAATGGCGATTGGTTGTGGGCAAAGCAAGAAAACTGCCCTGAAGCAAGTTTCCAGAAAATAACCTGCGATTACGCAGGCAATGTTTTTGTAGCAAGTAATTTCTATATTCAGGGATCGGTTGGAGGTCAGACATACAATGCATATGGATCGCGCGATATACTTCTAATTAAATACAGTGGAGATGGAAACCTGATATGGACTAAGCAAGTTGGAGGCTATGATTATGGAAGTGTATCACTGATTAGTGAATATGTGACTGGTATAACAACGGACACAAACAATAATGTATATCTAGGGTGTGCTACCGGGGCTGGCGCTGTCTTTGGCAACATAACCTACGGACCAGATGGCTATTTCTTAGCCAAATACGATCCATACGGTAACTTAAGTTGGGTAAAAAGAGTATCTGAGATAGGGTTAGATTTCATGTTGTTTAGTAAGGCACTCTGTCTTGATGCGATGAACAATGTTTACGTAGGTGGTTACAATGGAATTGCCAAACTTGGATATCGTCCCATAGCAAATCCACTACCACCTGTTAATCTTGTAATCACACATTATCCTGACAATAGCATTTCTCTAAGGTGGGATCCAGTAACTCAAACCGACTCGGGTATGGATATCAATGTTATTCTATACTATGTTTATTTCTGCAACAATCCGTCCGGAGTATATACTAAAATCGCTGAAACCACATTAACAGATTATTGGCACTATTTAGCACCAGGTAGTTCGCGAGGTTTTTACAAGGTGGTAGCTGTTCGACAGTAATTACATATATTTAGAAGTATTTGACAACACACTGTATTGTTCTGGATAGCACAGCACACATAAGGCTCGGTTTCTCTAATTCTTGCATATTGATAACTGATAAACCGCTGTTGCCACGTTGGTGATCGTTCGTTTCATGGAGTCAAATGGGATAGTTGTTGGCTTTGTCAACAGCCTGAGTGATAGTTCGTAAATACAGGTATAAACCTCTCCAAAAACTTCAAATCGTTCTCACCTGGACAACAGATGATATCACATTACATTACATTACATTACAGTAAAGTAAGATATGACATGCACAAATGTTTTGTTGGTCTTGGACTTTCCCATATCAAGCAACCCAGTTTATCACCAAAACTTCAAATCTACCACCATTTATTGAAGCACTTGGACATTCCCTATAGTTTTGCCGAATCCAATGCTATAAAAACAATATATTGATCAGAAAGAAGTTAGCATTGTTAGAACATCCAACTCGTATGGCTCATCATCTTTTGGACTTGGACATTTGAAGCTTTGGTGATGAAATTTGAAGTTTTCAGTGAAGGTCTATAATACCCCTGTACAATGTATCAAGCATTTTTTCAAATCGTATCACCGTTTTTTCAAATCGCATGT
>DAOSEN010000009.1:0-142128 GCA_035363155.1 Candidatus Cloacimonadota bacterium
GCCAGCGTTCGTCCTGAGCCAGGATCAAACTCTCCATCATTACTTAAAATGATTGTATTGACAATTGTATGGCTCGCATAAACCTCTATAGCACTCTATAAACTTGTAAAAGAACTTCTGCATCCACGCTGGAGTATCAAGCTCAAACGCAGAGCTTAGCCAAATTCTTGGGGGCTCATTTTTTGTCAAACACTATTTTTCACTGATTTTATCTCTCGGGGGCAATTCATGGAGATAAGGCATTGTTTTATAGATCGATATTGATTTGAGAAAAATACTATAATTCTCGTGAATGGGCTTGATCATTCAGGCTTTTTGAGCCTGATCCCCACGGGTCTGTGATCAGACAACTGAGTATAATATCCATTCAAGCCCCCAAAATAGTTCTCAACTCTTATGACCCGGCAGACGTTTCCGGCAGCATCAAAATCATCGAAGAGCTCATTGGTGATCAGGATATGGTCGATCTGACTATTGTAACCCGGGTAGGATACAGTGTAGATAGTAGGATTCAGGGCAATCGGCATAGTAGTAAAGAGATAATCTTCGGGCTTGCTGAGAAAAGCCATGAATACATTGGTCTCCACAGGCTCATGGATTTGATCGTTGAGGTCTCCCAACACTACCACCCATTCATTGGACATATTCTGACTGATGTGTGCTTCCAGCATCTCGCTGGCCAGGCGACGGCGCATCTCTTCATCATCCTCATCGGTTTCATCAATGAAGTTGTCACCAAGAGCTTTGAAATGGTTGTTGATCACCAGATAGTTCTGTCCCGCAAAGTTGACATCCAGGACATAAGGGGCTCTGGGGAAAGGGTTTGTCTGCCCTGTGAAGAGTGTGTAATCCTGATTTACAGTTATAGTTCTTGTATCGTACAAATATGCGAGTCTGTAGCTGGTAGTGGCACTGTAAATATAAGCATTGTAATAGGGAATTTGATTGGCCAGATCATAGAAAGCACTGGCATCCATGATCTCCTGAAAGGCAATGATATCTACTTTCATCTGGGGGATGATGCTGACCAGATGGGAAATCGTCTGTGAGTTTAGTGGGAATACTTTAAGATTCCAAGTCACTATATCGAGAGTTTCCTCGGTTCCAAACTCAAGATTCCCATACTCATCTGTAAAAGGAGTTAGTTCATCTGTACTGCCGCATCCAGCTACACCAGATAGCAGCCAGATCGTGATCAGCAGGGCAAGTATATTCTTAATACGCATTATCGATCCTGATATTTTAATCTTCCTGCAAAGACAGGCTGCGATCACAACTTCTCGAAGTAGTATTCTGTCAAGCTCAGCGTAAAAAAACGAGGTGGAACCACGTCGGGCTCCACCTCGATAATCTGCCAAAAAATACTGATTATTTCAGCTTGATGGCTTTGCCAGTTACTTCCACGGTTTGCTTCGAGTAGAAGGGGAAAAACATGGTGGTTTGAGTTTTAAATTTGGGAGCAATGATAGCATCTGCACCCTGTGAATTTTCGATAGCATCATAAATAGCCATAGCTTCAGCGGTATTGTAGGATTGGAAACCAAACCTGATAGTTCCACTGAGTTCACCGTAGTTGGGCTTTACACCCATAACAAAAAAAAGAATCTGAGTAATCTCCGCTTTGCCAGTCACATCACCAATGATCTCATACTGACTCTTATCGAGCTGGATCGTGGTATTGAGCGCAGACTTTTCCATTTTGGCAGTATTCATCGAGCATCCTGTAAACAGAAGTGCTGCCACTAACAATGTGAGTAATAAAGCTTTCTTCATTACTTCACCTCCTCGTTTAGTTTGATTTATTAGAGTTTATCGGGGTGTGTTTTTGTCAAGGAAAGTTTTCTCCTCATCTCTTAGTGACTATCTACTCTTAATCAAGCCTTAATCAAGCCATAATTATTAAGACTTGATTAAGGGTAGATAAAGGCTTGATTAACACTCAGGAACGAGGAGAAAATCTTGGTCTTTCCTTGGTCTTTCCTGATTTTGGTTGACAGTCAAAGTGAGGATAAATAATGAAACGCAATGTAAGAAAAGTAGTTAGCTATTCACGTCCATTCACGCCAGTATCTTGATTGACATTCATTCTGAAAATACCAGTACAATAAGACAAGCCCCGGAGATCCGGGGCTTGATTGAGTCGAATTCTGTGGGTTATTTTAATAGTAGGATCTTCCGCATATAGGACTTACCATCTGTTTTTAGGCGGATCACATACATCCCTGTGGGTGCTGGAGTGTGATCATCTGAGAGACCATCCCAGATTGCCTTGTAATTGCCAGCTTGTTTCAAGCCATTGATAAGCTCCCTGATTTTCTGACCTTTAGCATTGAAGATCTCGATCTTGACTAACTCGTTATTTTTAACGCCATAACTGATCGTCGTGGAAGGGTTGAAAGGATTGGGATAGACTTTTTGAATCCCAGCCACGATTGGCACAGTGGGAACAGATTCAGGTACATCCAATACTACGTTGACAGGACCATGATAAACCGAAGTACCATCATAATCAACGTTTTCCAGCCAGTAGTAATAGGAGCCTGATTCGAAGATTTCCCGATCATAATAGATGTAATACTGGGTTTGCGAAGTATTGGTGGCAGGCACAAAGACATCCAGCATTGTCGCAAATTCAAGCTCAGTATCAGTACCACGATAAATCCTGAATCCGGAGACATTGGTCTCGGTCTGGGTTACCCATCTCAACATAATACTAAGCGTTTGATAGGGAACCGCTGTAAAGGATGAAAGCTCTACTGGCAGGGTTCCATCGTCTTCTCTACCGATCGTATATGTGCCCTTGGAATCAAAGCTGCCGCTGAGGGTCACAGTTATCTGCCTTGGGTTTGCATCAGACCAACTGGTAGTGGTCAGCTTGGTAGCACCTTGATATACAGCGGGTTGGTTACCAATAGTCCAAGGATAATCCGAGTCATCTGTATTTGTCCAATAGAAAGTAACAACTTTATCATTGGTAAAGCTCCCGGAAAAAACCCATTGGCGATTTATCCTGTTTGGATAGAGGCTGGGATTAGTCATGTCTATAGACCATCCATTGATGGTGTATCCAGTTTCCGGGAAGCGCAGATGGTTGTAGGATTGAGATTCATAGCCATCCACATAGTCGGCATCGGTGTTGGAAATATCCCCGTCAGTTTGGTACAGGATTCCATTGATAGTAATGGTGTTTGTGAAAGTAAGACCGGCTGCATTGTTCAAGGTGATGTCATTCGCTGTATCAATGGCATTACCTGTAACCTGGGCAGAGGTGCCATTGAAAGTATAATTTGCGGTTTCATCCAGGGTCAATAATCCTGTCACCTGAATACAACCGGTGGAAGCAGTAGTAGATACACCTCCCGAGTTTTGAGTTTCCAGATTAGCGTCCGCACCCAAAGTGAATGAACCACTACCGGATAAGATACCATTACCCAAGGTAGCAATAGTGCCGTTTACGGTAACATCGGTTCCCGTTCCATCATTTACATCGAAGATGATGCCATCATTTATTACCAATTTCCCGCCGGAATCAACAACCAACTGGTCAGCAGTGACATTTGCAGTGACGGTTACAGTATGAGTATCCAGGATCAGGATACCCAGGGAAAGCTCATCGGGAGCCATAGTTGCGGGTGACCAATTTGAGTTATCTGGTGAGGATTCCCAGATATCTTGATCATCCCAATCTCCGGATGAAACTGTACGGTAGTAGTGATTTGGATACATCCAGGCACTGTAGGTGGGATCAGCTCCGGCATTCTTCCTGACGAAAACCCAGTCATAATCAGTATATGAGCCCGTTGCCAAGCCATAGTGGTTTTGCAGGGTTATTTCACCTGCATTGGGGAACTGGGTATCTGTCGTCGATCTCAACAAAGTGCCATCGCGGTAGAATTTCAGTTCATTACCAAAAGCTGAGAAAGTACCTCTATACCATTGATCGATCACTGGAATAATCCCATCGCCTGTTCCGCCCACAAATTGCCAGCCGTAGAAGGGTGGTTTGTGAATGGATTGCCCTTCTCCGTCACGCTGGTCACTACGGGCTTTATAACCCTGTCCTGCCACCACAGTTCCCGTGCTGTATTCAAACTTACTTCTAAGGCTCACTTCGCAGATAGCATCATCCCCTACCCGGTAACGGTATTCTACTACATTGTTTTGGAAACCACTGTAGCCGGGGTAGGAGCCTGCTACAGAATGACCATATGTATCAGAGGGAATACCACCAGCAAATCTGGCATAGCTTTGCCCGGAAGGAATAGAGATAGAGCTTCCATTGATGTATTTGTATTTAATCCATTTGGATAGATCACTGCTAAAATCATCAAATACCATGAATGTGCCAGCACCATTGGATGTGGATAGTGCGGTGGCATTACCATAGTTGATATCGACAGTTACATTCCCCGCACTCAGGTCTCCAGCCAGTTTTACCCAGAAGGTTGCTGTACTGCTGGAAGTCATTGATTCCATCCAATATTTGAGTTCAGTGGATCCATTGTAAAAGCGCACATCGCCAAAATCGGTACGGCAATTGCCATTCAGATATACCGTCTGTCCGCTGTCCGTCCCATTTCCGTAATTAACAATGTATTTTATCTGGTATCCTGTTCCAGCCCCGCTGAGTTGGGCAATGGGCTGTCTCTTTGTGTAGTTCCAGCCTTTGGATGTAATGGTCTGAGAGCTGCTGGCATAGGCAGTTCCGCCTTTGGTGCCAGTTGATACGGTAATATTAGCAGTAGTCATGGCAGATACATTGATAGTGCGTCCTGCAACAGCCGCCAGGGGTATGTCTGCCGTTATCCAGAAGAATCTCGTGGATCCAGCAGTAATGGCTTGAGAAAATCCGCTGAAGGAATGAGAGCCTGTTCCCAGTGAAGCAGTAATATCCGAACCCACCTGCACAGCATCGTCAAGCTGATCGGTAGTGCTGGTCCACAACTGGAATTTGCTAACATCTGTACTCTGGTAAGTCCCGGCGGTAGTAAAGGAGGCTGCGGTCAGATTTACAGATCCAAGAGGCTCATTGGTGGATACCGTGAACCGGTAGATCGGGTATTTGGTGGTCTCCTGACCTACATTCAAGGCAGGCAGGGCAGGATTGGCTGATCTTAGTGTAACCTCAGCGTCAATTATCCTCTGTGCACCTCCTGAATAAGCGGTCACTGAAAGAGAGCCGGAAGAAAGAGTAATGTTCGAAGCTGTAAGGGCAGCCACCCCAATTACGTTGTCAACTACTGCGCTGGCTGTGAAATCTGTGGTGATCCAGAAGTAGCGGGTGGAGCTGGCAGACAAAGCTTGGGTGAATGAAGCAAAGGAATGCGACCCGACCGCCAGGCCAGTGGTGAGATTTGATCCGACCTGGACTGCACTGGCCAGATTGTCAGTAGTGTTTGTCCACAACTGATATTTATTAATATCGGTTGCGACATACGAGCCACCTGTGATAAACGATAATCCGGTAAAATTAACCGAACTGGCAGTTACATTGGCAAGAGTGAATCGATAAATAGGGACTTTGGTCTGGCTGATCGCTACATTCATGGCGGGAACAGCATAATCAGTAGTAGCGCAGAATAGATTGCTGATAGTCTGTAATCCACCGGCATAAGCAGTACCAGTCTTAGTCCCGGATGCAAAAGTCAAGTTCGCTGTCGTGATTGCAGGAGTAACCTGTAAGGTTCTCCCGGATGTAGCACCAGATGCCAGATCTGCCGTAATCCAGTAATAGCCTGTGGCACCATCTGCAATAACCTGGCTGAGTCCACTAAAAGTATGGCTGCCAGCGCTCAAGCCGGTTGTCATTGTAGAACCAAGCTGTGATGCTCCGGAAAACACATTTGAGGTATTGTACCAAAGCTTGAAATTGGTCAGATCATTAGTTTGAAGCGCGGTTCCGGCGGTAGTGAAGGTAACCGAGTTCAGAGTGGCAGAGCTGGTGTTTACTGCGGTGGAGAAAGCATAGAAGATATTGTTTGTGCTTCCTGCCGTCATTCCACCAGCGACAACCGCAGGATTATCCGAGGCAAGGGTAATCAGAGCATCAGAGATAATGCTTCCCAAACCTGCCAGGGTAGTGTAACCCAAGGTATTTCCGCTGGGATGCAGATAGGTAGTGGCTGAGGTCAAAGTAAGCACATTGATACCTGTAACATCACCACCCAGGAGATAGGTGCCCGAAGCACTAAGAGTCAGATTATAATAACCCGTGCTGGCAGGTATGGTTAAAGGTGTAGTGTAATCAATCGTAGAGCCTGTGTGGTTGGTAAGGGTTCCACTGAGGATAAAATCGGTTCTGGCGGCAGTGATAGTGCCATGATTGGCGACTGTTCCTGATAACTGATAGCTCAAGCAGTTCAGAGTGCCATTGTTGGTCAGAGTGCCGGAATAGGCAACCTTTGAGGCATTCAGGGTTACTCCATTAGGATTGTCAATCGTAATTGGTCTGGTGAAAGTGGAAGGCCACTCAATGCCCACAGTCTGAATTCCAGATCCGTTGTAGCGCAAAGAAGATGCAGCTCCGTAAGTAAGCACTGTTCCGGCGGTTGTAGCTGTCCCTTCTAATGAGAACACTCCATTCACCGTAGCCCCTGTAATCGTTTTGGCACTGGTGCCAGATAGAGTAAGATTGTTGTAGGTAACCGCAGCAATGGTCTGTGTGCCAGAGGCGAAGTAATTCACCGTTCCGGTGCCGGCTGTGAAGGTTCCTCCGGTTCCGCTCAAAGCGCCACCCAGCCTGAGGGTACTGGAGCCACCCTCCAATGTTCCATTGGTTCTTGTCCAGGTTCCGGTGAAGGTATGAGTGAGGCCAGTCCCCAGATTCAAGGTACCGCCTGTGCCATTGATAGTTAATCCACCGCCGTTGGCATTTCCGGTGAAAGTAGCTGTTCCTCCGGATTTGGTCATGCTCACAGTTCCGGTAGTAGTAAACCCGGCTATACTCTGTGTGGCTGTACCTGCTCCTATGGTGATGCCGGAGCTCCCTGCCGTGAACGTACCGTTGTTGATGAAGTTCCCCTGAAATGCCATATTGTAATTACTGGTTGCAAGCGAGCATCCAGTCTGAATTGTACAACTGGTGGTAATGGTAGCTACTGCCGCAGACAATGTAGTGCCCGCCGTATTGGCAAAGACAAGGTTATTGGCTCCAGTGAGTCCAGCGCCAGTTACCTGGGCTGTACTGCCACTATAGGTGTAGTTCGCTCCCGTACTGAATGAACGGGTTCCGGTGGTACGGACACAACCTGTAGCTCCTGTACTGGCAATACCTCCGGCATGTTTGATGATCATCGTGGAACCACTGGCGGCAGTGAATGTTCCGGAAGAACCATCTAACACTGTAGTAGCTGTAGCAAACTCAAGTATGGCTCCGCTGTTTACGGTAAAGTTTATGGCATTACTGATTGTTCCAGAGCTCTTTGTTAGAACTTGATTACTGGCTCCATCAAACACTATTACTCCGTATCCTCTGGCGTCAGTGGCCGTTTTTGTCAACGTCCCGCCAGTCATAGTAAAACTACCCGCAAGGTTTATCGTAAGGTTTTGAGCGCCGCCACTGCTTTTATTATTCATGTTTAAGGTTCCACCCGAGATCTCCAGATTACCATTAACATCGGTTATATTAGTACCGTTTCCAAGTATAAAACTGCCGGTTCCGGTAGAGATTATTTTAAGGGTACCGTTGACTATATCCAGAGTCTCATTTGCAGATACATTGGCGGTCTGGCTGGGACAGTTCCAGGTGAAATTGCCGAAACTCTGCTCCCTCAGATTCATATCACCACTATAGCTGGTATAGCCGACTATCTCACATGTGGAATTGGCATTCCAGGTAGCAGTGGGTACTGTACCGACTGTGGTTGTGAAGTTATGTTGATACACACCCCCACTCCCAAAAGCCAGAGTGCCAGTAGTAGTGATGGTTCCAGCGCTACGCAAGGTCCCATTTACTGTCATATCAGTCCCAGTCCCATTGGCTATCGTAAGCGTGATGCCACTATTTACGTTTACCTGTCCCCCGCTATCTACAGTTACCTGATCGACAGATACACCAGCGGCAACGGTGACAGTGTGTGAATTGCGGATTGTGATGGTATTTGCAGTACTGGAAGGTGACAATGTAGCAGTAGCCCAATTGCTGCCATCGTGAGACGATTCCCAGGTGTTTGCTGTTCCCCAGTTTCCGGTGGTGAGGCTGCGGAAATAATCTGATGATAATGATGCAAACGCAGTAATGGTCTGGTTTCCTGAAGCAGTAGCGGAGCCTGATTTTGTCCCACTACTCACAGTGAAGTTGGTAGTTGTCCAGGCCGAGACATTCAAAGTCCTGCCCGTAGTGGCACCAAAGGCAAAATCCGCTGTGATCCAGAAATAACGGGTGGCATTACGTGAAAGTAGCTGGGTTAGAGAACCCAAAATGTGATCTCCAGTGCCAAGATCGGTAGTTATGTCAGATCCGATTTGTGTGGCAGAGCTCAAGGCATCTGAGGTATTGGACCAGAGTTGAAATCTGACCACATCGCTGGCTGTATAGGTGCCAGAAGTGGAAAAACTAATGCCGGTCAGATTTACTGTGCCAGTGTTGTTCTGTCTGAGATGAAAATGATAGATAGAATGTTTTACAGAACCCTGAGATACATTCCCGGCTGCTACCTGAGTATCTACACTAAGAGTTGTGGTCTGGGCATACAGCCCTACTGAAATCATTGCCCACAACAATGCTATGACAATAAACAAGACCTTCTTGTTCATAATTCCTCCTCTTTGCGAGGTGCTATTTTTGTAATTTAACAACAACTTATGTTCCTCAACGGTTCTTCATTTCACTGGCTTCGGTCGCAAGATTAAATCTCATTAGCGATCGGAGCTGTTTCACGATTGCAATAAACCGCAACTAACAATAGCCGTCAAGTCTTTTTTTCATAATCTCCATATTTCGTGATATCTAGCTATTCAGAGCATTATTATCATTTACCTACAACATTACTCTGCAATTAGTTATAGGATATCCACAGGTTTATTATTGCCATGCTTCAGTAATGCAGTTTGAGAATATTACATTATTGATACCTCATATTGCTTGCCTTATTACCGCCAGCATAACAATCATTAGCACAGGCGTATAATGCTCATTGATTAATGCCTGCAAATCGATAGACAATTCCCCTCATATCAATAGCATGGATGGGCTTTAACTGAGCTTCAGTATGGAGGGCAGTGTGATCACGGCTGCCTAAGGAGGGTTTAAGCTAAGGTGCTGTTAAGATTCAATGTACTGCTCCAAATTACCCTACATGGACTTTTGTAAGCATTGAGTTTCTCTATGACCGAGCAATAGATTTTGTCTCAAAGATTAAATGGAAAAGTAGATCAGATCCCAGCCATATTTGCTTTCTGCACTGCTTCCTAACTCAAATACGCTATCATTACGCTATCAATACGAATCTCATCCGTATTGATAGCGTAATGATAGCGTAATGGAAAGCGGAGCGTATCGCTGCGGGTTATCAAGATCAGTCTTTGGGTCTGCATTTCACTGTCGTCGCGAAATCATATTGATAAAAGCACTGAGACGGCATCGTGCCGTCTCAGCTTTATCAAACAGGGGTAGAATATTCAGGATTATTTCAGCATCAGCATTTTGCGGGAATAGCTGCGGCCTGCTATATTCAGACGATAGAGATACACACCAGTGGCAACTGGTTTTCCCGCATCATCATTGCCATTCCAGACGATGCTGTTCACACCCTGATCCACGGCTCCATCGAACAATCTACGCACTATTTGCCCTTTCAGATTGAAAATCTCCAGGCTGGCCAGACCAGCGTTTTTGGCCTCAAAGCTGATCGTGGTGGAGGGATTGAAGGGATTGGGGAAGTTCCGTAGATTTGTAACTGGCACAGGCGCCAGAGGATCATCGTTGGATACGTAGTTATCAGGTGCGACTGTGGTGAATTTGATCGCCCGTCCTGCCGCCAGAGTTGCTGCTGTAGCGGGATACACATTCCCGTGGGTATAGGTGAGGCCCACCAATTGATTGTGATCCTCGATACCCACAGTACAGAAGTTTGTGGTGAGACCAGGATTATCCACAGTGTGGTATTGGATCACGATGTCGCCATCAGCATCAGTCTTGGGATAGAGGATGATCTGAAATTTTTCCAGGGAAGCGTTGGGTCCGGCCTGGATGGTGTATTGATTGTAGGCTTCATTCCATTGGATGATGTAGCGGTTATTTGCCACGTCGTGCCAATAGAGAACCCTCATATCGGCAAAGACCGGAGTCTCTTCAGGATTGTTGAAATTTGTATACAAGCCTTTCAGATCGTCCCAGTAGCCTGCAACCATCGCATAAGGACCAAGGGCAGCGGGGATGTAGTAATTGTAAAAATCCTCCATGGTGGTGGGAATAAAGGAAATCCAGCCGTTGGAGCAGATCGTCACGGAATCGTAATCACGTCCATAGAATCTGAATGTAAACGGCAATGGAACGGTCTTGGAGCCATCATCCATGATCAACCACACATTGGCTTGCCCCCCCAGGAGCGGATCGGTTTCCACCCATTCGTAAACCGGAGCCATGGCATAATCCGTATCGGTATTGTCATAGGCATAATAGCCATATTCACAGGGACCGGTGGGATCGTTGCTGCTGGGAGATCCTGCCGTAGCAGAATATAGGGACATCCATTCATAGCCGTTGGTGTCCGTGAAGATGAATTTGAGCGGAATGTTACGCCCTTCCCAGGCATTGGCGGCGATGGTAACAGGAATCGTGAAAGTGACGTCCTGCTGCACCCCAAATGCCCCGATCGTGACCGGAGTGGAGGATACAGTCGCAGCTTCAGTAAGCGAATAGGCTTGCACCTGGGCATTGGTCATCGCAGCCGAGCCGATATTGGCAGCAGTGAAAGTGATCTGATTGGTCTGACCTAATGTAAGAGTACCGCTGTGGTTCCATACGGAAATCCTGGGGCCTCCGCCATTGAGCTGGAACAAATGTGTGGAGCCAGGATTGGTGGTTACGAGACTAAAGGTAAGCACATCACTGGGATGAATGGTGTGATCCGCCTGGATCTGGAAAGTGAGGTTGTGAGTGGCTCCAGCCATCAGATCAAACATCACGGGGTTGGCAGGAGTAATGGTAATCCCCTCTGGTGTTTGTAAAGTAGCTGTGATATCGGCGAGATTCTGCTCAGAGAAGTTTTTCAGCGTGAACTCTGCATTCAAGGTTCCTGATGCATTCAGCACACTTCCAGCGAGGCTATTACCAGTAATGCCAAGCGGGGCATTGTTATTAACCGTGAGAGTACGCATCAAAGGCACGTTGTTCGGCTTGGATACAGTAATGGTAAGATCACCTGTTTGATTTGGATCTACAGGCAGGATAGCGTAGTTATTGGTTACCCTGGCATAGGAGAAATTGATTCCGTCTTTGGTGCCAGAGACCATTGCGCCATTGAGGGCTGGAGCATTGATGCGGATATGGCTGGTGGCCTGGGAGAAGCTGAGTCCGCCTTCGATAATAGACTCAGAAATTGTATTAGGCTCCAGTACCCACATATTGAGGGATGGATCAGAAAGCAGGTTATAGACATGATAGTAGAATGGCACGTACTGGCCGGGAGCGATATCATTGGGGAAATTCTTGTACAGCTCAATCTTGCCCATCAGGACGCTGGCTCCGAAGCCACGTACACCATAATCAAGGATGGAGCGGAAAGCACCACTGGAGATAGAATTGTTGAGCCTGGTCTTGGTATGCAGATCAGAGGGACCCACAAAAGCAACACATCCACCCAGATTTGCTGTAGTGCCCATGCGCATCCATTTCTCACCAAAGGATGGATTCACGCTATTGGCAAAATCTCCGGTATTACACACGATGGAGAAGACGATCGGCATCATGGCACCATTGAAGGTGGCATCCAGATCAGGATTGTGGAAGGAAGGATAATGCCAGCCATTGGCATCTCCCCAGCCGCGATAGCTGATCATTTGCACGCCTTGATTGATGGCGGAAGTGATGGAAGTGGTGCCTGGATAGCTGGGTGGATAGAAAACGCTATCGACCTGAGCATAGCCTTTGGCGAGCATCTTGTCACGGAGCCAGCGGCTCATTTGCACTGGAGTGATGGGGCGCAATCCGCCTTCGGCATAGTTACCTGCTACAACGAGGCCGCGCTTCATCCAGTTGGTATCGGTCATAAAAGGTTCACGTTCATATTTGATGGTTTTAGATGCCATTACCAGAAACTCACTCACAGCATTGAAAGAGAATCTGCCCACCAGCATTTCAGGGAAGTAATCATCCCCTTCCAGAAGGGCATAATACTGGTCGTCAGCATCGTTTTCGGCATATTCGGGAGAGGGATAGAAGTTTGTAGGAATTGTATAAGTACCCACTGTATCCCCCCAAAGGAATAGATAGTCGCATTTATACTGCTGATAGTGATTGAGGATCGTATTGCGGATTTCCTGAATGGAGTTACCGGCTTCGGACTTGTTGATCACATATACGTCCATCCCCAGGGATCTTTTCCATTTGATGTATTCAGTCTGGTAAGGCCCCAATTGGCTGTGACTGATGATTAGCATTTTGGGGCGGGCCAGAGGCAACTGGCGCAAGTAGCTATTGTCCCAGTTATCAGCCAGGGCTTTATAAGCGTCGATGAAGGCTGGAGAAAGCTCTGTAGGAATACTAACAGGGTTTGAGCCCTGCAGATTGAAATCCAGTACATCCAGAGTAAGGATTTCCTGCTCCGTCTCAATCTGGGTCTGAATCTTGAGGGTAACACCACGCATTTCACGGAAAGTGAAAGGATGGGCGATGGTAAGAGCATTTTCTGCTACCTGGGAACGCGTAGACTGGTAGTTTCCCTGCCGGTCGAAGACCCGCCAAACCATTTGATTGATCTGCAAGGTAGCATCATGGTATGGGAACGCCATGGTCTTGGATATCACAGGAGTATTGGGAAATTCATCCTCTGTATCAGGATCTTGTACTTCTGGTGAAAAAGGGACCTGGCGGAGGTTTTCCATGCGGGCATTGATTCCGCTGCCAATATCCTGAAACCGTTCCAGTGCTGCTGCATTCAGTAAGCAGAAGCTCGATAGTATTATCAATAAAATCAGTGTTCTCATTTATCCTCCCGTTGGTATTCAGATATCAAAGCAAGAATCATTCCGAAAGGCCAGGGGAGATATATGAACAACCGGACATCAGCGCTATCCCGAAACGTTATGTTATGGAGAAGGACTTACTTGGAAAACTCTGGAGCATAACCCTCCGGGGTTGCTTAGTGAGTTATGAGTTGGGGAGTATCGGATTATGACCAGCTTTGGGGTTTAGCTTTGAACTTATGAAAAGCCTTCTGATACTCTGAAGAGACTTGATTGTAAGATGAATCATGTGTCTCTCTCGTGAAATCTACTACAATATTCTCGAAACTGCCATCGGGAAAGGCAATCACATAGCCCCAATATCCCGAACCGGTCTCGGGATTGGAAATCACTTCGATAACCTCACTGATTTTGATACTTTGCCGCTTTGGATGTTTCATGACTACTTTGTACGCAAACAACGAGCCATAAATGCAGCAGCAAGTCCTGAGCACCGTAACAGCTTGTATATAATAAGGTTACTAGCCTCTTGCTACTTCCTGCAATAGATATTTGAGTACAATTTCGCCGTGCAATTGCATTTATGCATTTCGATAATGCAATCCAGCTCAGAATCTCCTATCCACTATCCATTATTGAAATCACCCAAAAATCATCAAAGCATCCTGCCTGCCATCTGGTTTGTGCACTTAGGTTTAACTCAGGATCGCCTCGAGATCGCCTCGAGTACTCGAGGCGATCTCGAAGGGAAGACGAGGTAAAATTCAGATTATGAAGGCATTGCTATATAAGGATTGGGAAGGGTAACAGGACTGGGGACGTAGGCTCTTACAAGCTAACCTGTCTTGAACATGAGCAAGTTCTCCCCTGCACAACCCACGCGCGGCAAGGGATGTCCTAGAGAGGCTTGGGGTCTATCTCGCCAGTATTTACAAGGCATGAAGCAGGATTTGGTTCAGTCGATTCTCCCGCCTACTTGATATCTCCGCTTGACAGCAAGCGCATCTGGAATATCTTGTCATTCAGTTCTTTTACAAGCATATAGGGGGTGAAATGGTTTCGACAGGGAGCCAGTGTGGTAGAGATGCATGCCGGAGATGCTATCCACTCCGTTATCAAGTAGCGCAAAAAATTAACTGCAAACGACAACTTACTCTTAGCCGCCTAGTGGCGCTAACGTTCAACCATCCCGTGCCATCGGGGATGGCTTGGGCGTCGTAACAGAATGGCTGCTGTGGGATTGACTGCTGATGGATCCCGCCTAAGACTATCGGCTGGGCTCATCCGGGTCTGATTATCTTTGCTGGATGAGCTGAGACTTAAAGATAACTAAGCATGTAGATTCGCTATGGCGCTGCTTTTTGGACGCGGGTTCGATCCCCGCCACCTCCACCATTTGATCATAAGTATGGGCATTATCAGGAAAATACTGGACAGATATGGCCTCTGGAAAATTCTGGCGGCATAATCTATGGATTATTATGTTTATCACGGTACCAAGAGGTACCCATCATCAGGCTAAAGCTTGAAAAAACCCAAATTCATCTGGAGGATGAATGCCTTTAAACCCTGAGGCTAAAACGGCTATCATGGCAGAGTTTAAACTCCATGAATCAGACACTGGTTCCCCGGAAGTTCAGGTCGCAATGCTCACCAAGCGCATTAAAGACATCACTGAACATCTGAAGGTTCACGAGAAAGATTTCTCGACCCGCAGGGGACTCTTGAAGCTGATCGGGCAGCGCAGGCGCTTACTTGATTATCTGAAACGGAAGGATATCACCCGTTATCGCGATTTGATCAAGGCGCTTGGCATCAGAAAGTAATCTCTCAGCCAAGATATTAGTAGTAATGGGAAAGTGGATATCCGGCCATATCGCAGGAGCCACTTTCTCGCTTTTTAAGACACAAAAATGCATGCCGGGGGAGGAATTAGCAATAAGCAAAAGGGTTAGCAGCCACTCTTTCGCCTATTGCTTGTTCTCCCCGGCCAAATAAAGGAGAAGATATGCATAACTTCAATATCACCCGCCGCGAAATAGATTTTCAAGGGCGGAAACTAATCGTCGAAACAGGTAAAATGGCCAAACAAGCCAATGGCAGCGTCTATGTACAATATGGTGAAACTGCCGTCCTCGTAACAGCTACTATGAGTAAAGATGCCGCTGAGAATCAGGATTTCTTTCCGCTCACAGTAGATTATATCGAAAAGATGTATGCCTCGGGCAAGATCCCCGGGGGATTCTTCAAACGTGAATCCAAACCCTCCACCGATGCCACTCTGCAAGCCAGGGTGATCGACCGCTCCATCCGTCCTTTGTTTCCCGAAGGATTTCGCAATCAAGTACATGTAGTCTTGAATGTGCTTTCCTATGATGGAGAGAACGACCACTCCGTCCTCGGAGTCTTTGCAGCGTCCTTGGCACTGTCGATTTCTGATATCCCCTTCCATGGCCCGATTGCCGGAGTAACAGTTGGATATATCGACAACCAATTGGTGGTGAATCCCCTGCTGAGCCAAATGAAGGACAGCAGCCTGCTGAATCTTACCGTAGCCGGTTCGGCTACTTCTGTAGTAATGATCGAATCTGCCGCCCAGGAACTCAGCGAGGAAACGATGCTGGATGGTGTCTATACCGGCCATGCAGCCATCAAAGAGCTTTGCGCCTTGCAGGATGAGTTTGTAGCAGCCTGTGGCAAAGAAAAGGTGGAAGTGAAGCTATTAGGCATTCCAGAAGAGATCCTTAGTGGAATGGAAGCTGAGTTTGGAGCCCGCATCGCTGAAGCAGCCGTGATCTTTGGCAAACAGGAACGACAGGATGCCTTTGATGCCGTGGAAGCTGATATGCTTGCCAGGCATAAAGAAGAAGATGGTGAAGAAGCCTATGCTGATAAGGAAAAGCTGTACAAAGAGGCATATCATGAATTGATTCGCCGCTATGTAAGGGCTTCCATTCTCGATAAGCACCATCGTGTTGATGGCCGCGGTCTGGATGATATCCGTGATATCACTTGTGAGATCGATATCCTGCCCAGAGCCCATGGTTCTGCCCTCTTTACCCGTGGGGAAACTCAATCCCTGGGTACTGTAACCCTTGGCGGTGGCAGCGATGAGCAGATCATCGACGCTCTAGAAGAAGAGTATAAGAAAAGCTTTTACTTGCATTACAACTTCCCCCCCTACAGTGTGGGTGAAGCTGGCAGAATGGGACCCACAGGCAGACGCGAACTTGGGCATGGCAACCTGGCCGAACGTGCTCTCAAGGCTGTGATTCCCAATCAGGAGATATTCCCCTACACCATGCGCATCGTGGCTGATACCCTGGAATCCAATGGTTCCTCATCGATGGCTTCGATCTGCAGCGGCTGTCTGGCTATGATGGCTGGTGGTGTACCGATCAAAGCTCCTGTAGCTGGAATTGCCAATGGCCTGATCATGGAAGGAGACCGCTTTGTGGTTCTCACCGATATCATGGGACTGGAAGATCACCTGGGCGACATGGATTTCAAGTGTGCCGGCACCAGAGCTGGAATAACTGCCATGCAGATGGATATCAAGATCGAAGGGATCACCAAAGATATCATGCGCATCGCCCTTGAGAAAGCACAGAAAGCCAGATTCCAGATCCTGGATATCATGGCGGAGTGCCTTGCTGAACCCAGAACTGAGCTGGCCAGATATGCCCCACGCATTGAAAGCTTTAAAGTGCCTACCGAGAAGATCGGCGAAATCATAGGACCCTCTGGCAAGATGATAAAATCCATCATCGAAAGCTGTCAGGTGGCTATCGATATCCAGGATGACGGTACTGTGCGCATCCTTTCCCCGGATAAAGATTCCATCGATAAAGCCAAAGCCATCATCAAAGGCATCGCCATCGATCCTGAGATCGGTGAGGAATTTGAAGGCCCTGTCACCAGAATCGAGCCCTATGGCGTGTTTGTAAAAATCCTCGGTGGAGCCAAAGAAGGAATGGTGCATGTTTCGCAAATGCATACTTCCCGCATCGGCCACCCTGAAGATATGGTAAAACTCGGCGATATCGTCCATGTGAAGTCTTTGGGTATGGATAAAGGCAAGCTCTCACTCACCATGAAAGGTGTGGCTGGCAATCCTGAACCAGATCCCAATGCTCCGAAAGACCGCCCCCAACCCCCAAGGGACAATTTCCGTCGTAACGACAGGGACAACCGTAGTGGTGGTGGCGGAAGAGACAGATTCCGCAGATAAGCTAAGAATTGGTCATATCCCAAGACCATAACAACATAATAGGGGCGCAGTTTTTATACGAGATTGCGCCCCAAATTTGAGGATCCAAATGGAATACAAAGTAGCAGATATCAACCTCGCTGATTTCGGCAGGATGGAGATTGACCTGGCGGAAATTGAAATGCCAGGACTGATTGCCCTCAGAGAACGCTATCGTGGTGAAAAGCCCCTCAGCGGAGCCAACATCACCGGAAGCCTGCACATGACAGTACAGACTGCAGTCTTGATCGAAACCCTGGTAGAACTTGGAGCTTCGGTAAGATGGGCAAGCTGCAATATCTTCAGCACTCAGGATCATGCCGCAGCAGCCATTGCCAAAGCAGGAATCCCAGTATATGCCTGGAAGGGTGAAAACCTTCAGGAATACTGGTGGTGCACTTTGCAAGCCCTCACCTGGCCGGAAGGAAAGCTGGATCTGATCGTAGATGATGGTGGAGACGCCACCCTTATGATCCACACAGGATATGCCCTGGAACAGCAGTACATGGCCACAGGCATCCTGCCAGTGGTAAGCTCCGAAGTGGAAGAAATGAGGATCGTGGAAGCACTCCTGATCAGCCACCTTGATGATATGCCGGGTTATTGGCACAAGGTAGTTGCTCATCTTAAGGGTGTAAGCGAAGAAACTACCACTGGTGTGCATCGCCTCTATCAAATGCTGGAAAGGGGAGAACTGCTCTTCCCTGCCATCAATGTGAATGATTCTGTGACCAAGAGCAAATTCGACAACCTCTACGGCTGCCGTGAGTCTCTGGCGGATGGCATCAAACGTGGTACCGACATCATGGTAGCAGGGAAAACCGTTATGGTTTGCGGTTATGGCGATGTAGGTAAAGGTTGCGCACAATCCATGCGTGGCTTTGGAGCCAGAGTAGTAGTTAGCGAGATCGATCCGATCTGCGCCCTACAAGCTGCGATGGAAGGCTATGAAGTAAATACTCTGGACAACATGGTAGAAGAGGCAGATATATTTGTAACTGCTACCGGCAATTGTGATGTGATCCGGGTAGATCATATCCTCAAGATGAAAGCCTTTGCCATTGTCTGCAATATCGGCCACTTCGACAATGAAATCCAGGTAAACAAGCTCTATGAACTGGATGGAGTACGCAGGGAAAACATCAAACCTCAGGTAGACCTGATCCATCTCCCCAATGATAAAGCTATCATTCTGCTCTCCGAAGGGCGTCTGGTGAATCTTGGCAATGCCACAGGGCACCCCTCTTTCGTGATGAGCTGCTCCTTCACAAATCAAGTTCTGGCCCAGATGGATCTATGGCAGAACCAGCATGAGATCGGAGTATATACACTCCCCAAGGCTCTGGATGAGGAAGTGGCAAGGTTGCACCTGGATAAGCTTGGTGTGCAGCTGACGCATCTGTCCAAGAAACAGGCTGCCTACATAGGTGTCTCCATCGAAGGCCCATACAAGCCTGAGCACTACAGGTACTGATCGGAGCGAATTTGGCTACGCATAAACCGGTGGTTATCAACGAGCTCTTCGGAGAGCTGATAGTTCCCGAAGGTGATTACAGGTGGGTGGTAGTACATGCCAAACCCCGCTGTGAGAAGAAGTTGGCTGATTTTGCCCTCCGCGAAAGGATCCACTATTATCTGCCCCAGCTCAAGCGGGAGAAGGTTTACCAACGCCGTAAGGTAGCTACCACGTTACCAATGTTTCCAGGATACATCTTCCTGATCCTGAACCCTCAGAATAAACAGCATGTTGCCAGTTCGGGATTGACTGTCAGTTTCATTAAGGTAACCCAGCAGCAAGAGCTGGTGGACGAACTCTCGAGGATTTGTTTCGGAAAGACCAAAGACGCTGCTTTTGAACCCTGTATCTGGCTCTCCAAAGGGCTGGAGGTAACGATTACCGATGGACCACTGAAGGGAACCACTGGAATAGTGGAAAGCCATGACAAGCTTCATGAAGTACGCCTTCAGGTGAATATCCTCAGACAAGCTGTGATGGTGAAGGTTGATCCCAAATATGTAAAGATATTGGGCGAGTATGAAGTAGTGGAGGAGAAGTGAAGATACTGGTTACCGGTGGAGCCGGATTCATAGGTTCAAATCTATGTGATGCACTGATCGATGCTGGCCACGAAGTAGTGGTGGTGGACAATCTCAGCACTGGATACCGGCAAAACCTCAATCCCAAAGCCAGATTCTACGAAATGGATATCTGCGATGAAGCCCTGAAGGACGTGTTTGAGCAGGAAAGACCGGATATTGTGGATCACCATGCTGCTCAAATCTCTGTTCCTCTGTCCATTGAAGACCCTCTCAAAGATGCCGAAATCAATGTAAAAGGGCTGATCAACGTATTGGAATGCAGCGTTCGAACCCGAGTGCAGAAATTCATCTATATCTCTTCCGGCGGAGCAATGTACGGTGAAGCTGAGCAGTACCCCACCCCCGAAACCTATGCCCCAAGCCCCCTTTCAATGTATGGCATCAACAAGCTGGTTGGGGAGTATTACCTGCATTTTTACCATCAGCAGTATGGATTGAAATACACCACTCTGAGATATGCAAATGTCTATGGTCCACGTCAGGTTTCACATGGCGAAGCAGGCGTGGTAGCAATCTTTGTAGAGAAACTCCTGGCAGGTGAGACACCCACTATTTGTGCCTATGCGGACAATCCCGAGGGCATGATTCGTGATTACGTATTCGTGGAGGATGTGGTACAGGTGAATATTTTGGCACTTTACAAAGGCGATAACCAGGCCTTCAATATAGGTACAATGACAGAAACCACTACCTCTGCCCTATACCATGAGATATGCAGGCAACTAAAGATAAACACTATCCCTCATCAGGCCCCAGCTCGCAAGGGTGATCTGCAAAGATCGCTGCTCAATTGTGACAAAGCAAAGCGAGAACTGGGTTGGGAGCCTAAGTACACACTTGCGATGGGAATATCACATGTAATCCACTATTTTCAAACTATGAAGGAAGCAAATATATGAAACTGGCTGTAATTGGTACCGGTTATGTAGGCCTCACCAGCGGAGCATGCTTTGCCGATATGGGCAGCAACGTGATCTGCGTGGACAAAGACGAAGCCAAGATCGAGCAGATCAAACAAGGGATTATCCCGATCTATGAACCTGGGCTGGAGAGCATGGTGTTGCGCAATATGGAAGCAGGAAGACTGCAGTTCAGGACTGATCTCCGCAGCACAGTAGAAGAATCTTTGATTATCTTTATCGCAGTTGGAACTCCACCGGATGAAGATGGCAGCGCTGACCTATCGCATGTATTGACTGCTGCAGAAGAAATCGCCGGATTCATGAACGAATACAAGGTGATCGTAGATAAATCCACAGTTCCAGTTGGAACGGGAGACCTCGTAAGAGCTCACATTCAAGCTGTACTGGATGCCCGAGGAGTGGATTTCAGCTTTGATATAGTTTCCAATCCGGAATTCCTCAAAGAAGGTGCAGCCGTCGATGATTTCATGCGTCCCGACCGTGTAGTGATTGGAACCTCCAGCGAGAAAGCAGCCCAGATCATGAGAACCCTGTATGCACCTTTTTGCCGCACGCATGATAGAGTCCTGGTAATGAGCCTGCGCTCAGCCGAAATGACCAAGTATGCAGCCAATGCGCTACTCGCCACCAAGATCTCCTTTATCAACGAAATCTCCCGTCTATGCGATGCCTATCAAGCCGATGTGGAAGAAGTGCGGAACGGGATCGGCAGTGATACCAGGATTGGATACAAATTTATCTACCCCGGTGTCGGCTATGGCGGAAGCTGCTTCCCCAAAGATATCAAAGCCCTGATCCATATGGCGCGGCAGGTAGGCTATGATTCTGAGATCCTGAAAGCTGTGGAATCCGTAAACAACACCCAAAAATCCATCCTGATCTCAAAAGTGAAAAAGCACTTCGGCAATGATCTGCATAGCAAGACCTTCGCAATCTGGGGACTGGCATTCAAACCCCAAACAGACGACATGCGTGAAGCCCCTGCCCTGATCATCATCAAATCCTTACTCAGCCTGGGAGCCAGGATCAAAGCTTACGATCCGGTAGCCATGCCTGAAGCACGTAAGGTCTTGGGGGATAATCCTGCCATTACCCTGTGTGCAAACGAGTATGAAGCCTTGATGGATGCCGATGCGATGCTGCTGATTACCGAATGGCGGCAGTTCCGCTATCCGGATTTCAGCCGCATGAAGTCCATGATGAAACAACCGGTAATCTACGATGGACGCAATCAATACGATCCCCGCCAGGTGCGGGAATTGGGCTTCAGTTACTATGCCATCGGGCGCCCTTGATGCATTCACAGTATCAAGACAATAAACCAGTGATTCATAAGCCAAAACTAAGGAGTGCCAATGATTGAGAATCCCAAGGAATCACGCTGGATCAGGATCCTGCTTACCATCATCGCCATCCCTGTCATCGTTATCATCTTGAAATCATTGAAGGCGATCTTTATCCCCCTGGTATTGGCAGCATTTCTGAATTTTGTCTTTGCGCCGCTCACGGCATTCCTGCGCAAAAAGAATCTCCATGTGTATCTCATCGTGCTGATCATGCTGGTAATCATGGCGTCGATCATGGCGATCATTACTATCATCCTGGGTCTTGCCACAAACAATCTGATCACTGGCCTGCCACGCTATCAAGATCAGATGACATCCCTATTCAATGAGTTTTCAGTTTGGTTTAACAATCTTGCCATGACCATGGACATTGCCATGGAAAAAATCCCTGGCTTGGACATGAGCCAATTACTGTCTCCAGGTAGTTTCTCGATCTCCAAAACGATCTCCGGGATCATGACAACTACTCTCAGTATTGGCTGGAATATCTTCCTGATCATTGTATTTTTGATGTTCATGATCGCCGAGAGTGGAATGCTGACCAAGCGTCTGCAGAAGGTACTGGTTAAAGAGGATCATGCCAATACCATTTCCACTATCGCCAATATTCAAGTCCAATTGCAGAAATACCTTACTACCAAATCCATCATCAGTTTAGCCACGGCTATCGTGGGAATGATCCTGATGTCCCTGTATGGTGTGGATTTCGTCCTGATTTGTGGAATCCTGCTGTTTGTCTTGAATTTCATCCCCAATGTAGGCAGTATCATTGCCAGCGGTATTCCGATCATAATCTGCACCTTACAGAGCGGTGTGGACTTTCGGACCATCAGTTTCAGTTTGTTGATAATAAGCACCCAAATGCTGTTTGGCAATGTGCTGGAACCCAAGATTCAAGGTGACAATCTCAATCTGAGCCCCATTACTGTGCTGATTGCATTGATATTCTGGGGCTGGGTTTGGGGCATAGTGGGTATGATTCTGGCGGTGCCGATTACTTCGGGAATCAACATCATCCTGAAGCAGTTTGATCCCAACAACCTGGTTTCTGCGGTCATCAGCGGAGCGGAGAAGAAGAAGTAACTTACAGATTGAAATGACCTAATCTATTCCAGCTACTCAATCAATACGCAGCCATAACGGATCTGATCCGTATTGAGTGCGTATTGATAGCGTAATTAAATCAGGGAAGAAAGTCTTTCTTAGTAATGGGTTACTTATATAAATGCGAATTGTATAGCCCACAAGGGGAATGTGGGGCAGTTTCTTTGTTCATATTCGTTCGATCCGTTGGCAAGAGAATCCCGTAAATCCATATCACCCAGTCATCTGCGATCCCATAATCCTCAATACCCTTCGTGGATGATATCTTGCAGCGCTACAGCTAGCGCCTGTACGAGTATCGTCGGAACAAATCTACTCTTTGACGAAAACCGTTTCCCGTCCCAGAATATCGATCAAGATCGTCTTGTGGGAGCCCACTGCCCGATCATAGAACAAATATCCCTCTTTCATGCCGCCGGGCAGGATATCGCCAAAACTGAAGTAGGCAGATAACAATTCCAGATACTGCTCCTCCTGTTTGTCCCGGTTGAGCTGCTGAACCCCGCTATCGGTAGAGAAAGGTGATTGGTACTCATCCAAAAGCAGTCTGGATGTCACAGTGCCCAAAAGATAATCCAGGGGGATATAGTCATATTGCTTTGCCCCAGCCAGGATCATGAAGTTTTTGGAGCTCAGGTTTTGCTTTACTCCACTAGTATTTCTGACCCGGAAAAAGACAGGGAAAAAACTGCTATTGGCGTTTTTGAAGCTGCCCACATAAGCTTGAGGACGGACAGCTATGGTTAAGCTGTCCGTCCTGATTATTGAGAAGCGATTTTCAATCGCGTGAGTTCCGGGAACAGGGTGATATTGCTTGATGGCACATCCTGCGGCAAAAAGCAGCAGGAAAGCCATACCAGCGTTAATCTTCCAGGTCCGTAGATTCCTCATCGTTTTCATCCTCTTCGATATCTGAGATCTCATCCTCGGTTTCCGGAGGAAGAATGGCTCCCAAATCCAATTTGGGTTGGCTCTTGAGCACTTCCACTTCTTTATCCAGGGCTTCATCATCAGGGTTTTCCGGGGGTACGCAAGTGATATCGCGAACACTGTCGGCAGCGCCAAGATTGATGAGCTTGATCCCCTGTGTATTTCTGCTGATTGTGGAGATATCGGCTACTTTCTGACGAATGATCATTCCATCGTTGGTAATGATCATCAGATCATCGTCATCCGTAACCAGCATCAGTGATGCCAGGAAGCCATTACGTTTAGTGGTTTTCAGGGTGATAACTCCCTTGGAGCCACGTTTGGTAGTAGGGTAGCTGGAGATGGTAGTCCGTTTCCCAAAGCCATTTTCACTCACGGCGAGGATGGTGGAGGAATTCGGTTCGCCATTTTCGAGCATATGGGCTGCTGTAGCCAAAGCCATGGAGATCACATAGTCACTTTCCCGCAATCCGATTCCTTTCACGCCTTTGGTAAAGCGTCCCATGGCACGGATATCTTTTTCGCTGAACCGGTTGCAATAGCCATTGCGGGTAGCCAGCAGGATATCGTCCGTACCTTCGGATATTCTGGCATCGATGAGTTCGTCACCATCCATCAGTTTGATGGCTCGGATGCCGTTACTACGTGGACGTGAGAATGCAGTAAGGGCAGATTTCTTCACCAGGCCACGCTTGGTGCACATGATGATGTTCTGCTCGGGATGGAAGGTTTTCAGAGTTACGAAAGCCTTGATCTTCTCGCCCTCGGAGAATTTCACCAGGTTTACTATTGCCTTGCCTCGGGCGGTTCGGCTGGCCTCGGGGATTTCATAAACCTTGAGCCAATGGCACATACCATGATCCGTAAACAGAAGGATATAGGAATGAGCGCTGGCTACAAAGAGATATTGGATAAAATCGTCTTCTTTGAGATTTGAGGCATTCAGTCCCTTGCCACCTCTCCCCTGAACCTTGTATGTATCTACAGGAAGGCGTTTTACGTATCCATCGTGAGTGATGGTAACCACCATCATATCATCTGCGATCAAATCTTCCATATTGAATCCGCTTCCATAGGCTTCGATGATCGTGGTACGGCGGGCGTCGCTGAATTTATCTCTGAGCTCTGCGGTTTCGTCTTTGATCACATTCATCCTGAGTTCACGGTGAGCCACCAATTCACGCAGGTAAGCAATAGTTTTCAGCAGTTCGCGGTATTCTTCTTCGATCTTCTCTCTTTCCAGTCCGGTAAGACGTTGGAGTCTCATATCCAGGATTGCCTTGGCCTGGATTTCGGAAAGACCAAACTTCTCCTGCAAGGCAAGATTTGCCTCTGGAGGGGTCTGAGATGCGCGTATGGTGGCGATCACTTCATCCAGATGATCCAATGCTATGCGGTAACCTTCGAGGATGTGCAGGCGTTCTTCAGCATTGCGCAGCTCAAATTGGGTACGACGCAAGATTACGTCATGGCGGAATTCGATGAAGTTTGTGATCATGTCTTTCATGTTCACTACCTGAGGTACGCCATCAATCAGGCAGAGGTTTATCACGCCAAAGGTCGTCTGTAACTGAGTGTATTTGTACAGCAGATTGCGAACCACCTGAGCATCATGATTTCGCTTGACCTGGATCACGACACGCATTCCGTCACGGCCTGATTCATCGCGAATATCGCTGATCCCTTCGATCTTCTTATCTTTTACCAGTTCCACCATTCTCTCGATCAAGAGCGAAGTGGTTACCTGATAAGGGATGGAGCGGATAATAATCCATTCTGCATCATTGGATTGGGTCTCGATTTCTACTTCACCGCGAATGATCAAACGGCCACGGCCAGTCTCGAAGTAATCCCGGATCCCATCCACTCCCAGTACGTAACCGCCAGTGGGGAAATCAGGACCCTTGATGTATTGGAGTAGATCCAGAGGTTCGAGTTCCGGCTGGTCGATCAGGGCGATCATGGCATCGCAAATCTCACCGATATTGTGTGGGGGCATGTTTGTAGCCATACCCACGGCTATACCGGATGAACCATTAACCAGCAGATTGGGGATGCGGCTGGGAAAGACGGTGGGTTCTTTGCGGGTTTCATCGTAGTTACTTTTGTAATCTACAGTGTCTTTTTCCAGTTCACTCAGCATCTCCATAGTAATCTTTTGCATCCTGGCTTCCGTATAACGCATGGCTGCAGGTGGATCACCATCGATAGAGCCAAAGTTACCCTGACCGTCGATGAGTTGGTAACGCATATTCCAGGGTTGGGCCAGGCGCACCAGAGTAGGATAAACTACCTGCTCACCGTGGGGATGGTAGTTTCCAGAAGTGTCACCGGCGATCTTGGCACATTTACGGAAATGGCCGCCGGGACTGAGATTGAGCTCGTGCATCGCAAAGATAATGCGGCGCTGAGATGGTTTGAGTCCATCCCGGATATCTGGCAAAGCACGTGCAACAATCACGCTCATGGAATAATCCAGATAAGCCTGTTTGAGATGGTCTTCGATTTGGGTAGGGATTAAATTGGTAGTATCAGACATCTATATCTCCATTAAATATCAAGGTTTTTCACGTATCTGGCGTTGGTTTGGATGAATTCTCTGCGGGGTTCCACTTCATCGCCCATCAGGATGGTAAACATACGGTCGGCTTCGATGGCATCATCCATTCGCACAGCTATCATTTTGCGGTACGCGGGATCCATGGTGGTCTCCCAAAGCTGCTCCGCATTCATTTCACCCAGACCTTTGTAGCGTTGTACGATCACGCCTTTTTCTCCATATTCCACAATGGCTTGATCCCGTTCGGCTTCGTTGAACACATAACGTTTTTGCTTGCCCTTGCGCACCAGGAAGAGAGGCGGCATCGCTATGTACAGGTGACCTTCTTCGATCAAAGGCCTCATGTAACGGTAGAAGAAAGTCATCAAAAGCGTGCTGATATGCGCACCGTCCACGTCGGCGTCAGCCATGATGATCACTTTATGATAACGGATTTTACTCACATCAAAATCCTGACCGATTCCAGCTCCCAGAGCCAGGATGATGGGCTGGATCTTTTCGTTATTCAGTACCTTATCCACTCTGGCTTTTTCGGTATTGAGCATCTTGCCCCACAAGGGCAGAATAGCCTGGAAAGAACGGTCGCGCCCTTGTTTAGCGCTACCACCGGCGGAATCTCCCTCTACCAGGAAAAGCTCTGTTTTCTCTGGATCGTTGATCGTACAATCTGCCAGTTTCCCGGGTAATGAACCGCTTTCCAATACTGATTTACGGCGGGTAAGCTCTCTGGCTTTGCGGGCTGCTTCGCGGCTCCGGGCTGCCATAACGCTCTTCATGGATATATTTTTCGCCTCGGTAGGATGCTCTTCAAAATAGACCATGAGCTTTTCGTAAACCGCTGAGTTTACAATGCCTTCCACATCGGAATTCTGGAGCTTGGTCTTGGTCTGGCCTTCAAATTGGGGGTTAGATATCTTCACAGATACTACAGCAGTAAGACCTTCACGGATATCCTCACCAGAGGGGCTAACCTTTTCATTCTTGAGCAGATCACCATTTTTAATGTAGGTATTCACAGCCCTGGTAAGACCGCTCTTAAAGCCGGACAGGTGGGTTCCGCCTTCGATAGTATTGATGTTGTTGGCAAAACTGAAGATATTCTCCTGATAACCCTCATTGTACTGCACAGCTACCTCAAACTCCATGCCTTCGCGGTCAGAGTAGATGTGTATCGGCTTGGGTATCAGAGGTTTCTTGTTCTGGTTCAGGTACTCCACAAAGCTGATAATCCCGCCATCGTACTTGAAATCGTGCATGCGGGATGATCTTTCGTCGATCAGGATAATCCGGACACCCTTGTTCAAAAAGGCGAGTTCTCTGAGCCTGGTGGTGAGGTAATCAAAGCTGAATTCGGTGGTCTCAAAGATGCTGGCATCGGGACGGAAGGTGACAATCGTACCCCGGCGATTGGACTTTCCCAATATCTGCAGTTCTGTAACTGGAATGCCTTTTTCAAGCCGCATGAAGTATTCGTTGCCATTTTTGTGGATCCTCACTTCGAGAAACTCAGAAAGAGCATTAACCACAGAGACGCCAACGCCGTGCAAGCCGCCGGATACTTTGTAGCTCTGCTGGTCAAATTTCCCCCCGGCATGCAAGACAGTAAGAACTACTTGTACGGCAGGGATGCCCATATCTTTCTGAATATCGACAGGGATTCCACGTCCATTATCATCTACTTCGACGCATCCATCGGCAGTAATTGTGACCTTGATAAGATCGCAAAACCCTGCCAGGGCTTCGTCGATAGAATTGTCAACTACTTCATAGACAAGGTGATGCAAGCCTCTTTCGCTGGTGCCGCCAATATACATGGCAGGGCGTTTACGAACAGCTTCCAGTCCCTTGAGAACCTTGATGTTACTGGCAGTGTAGGTGCTTTCTGGCATAATCTATTATCTCCTAAGTATTTACACTTATATTTCGCCGCCAGGGAGAGCTTGCTCCCAAGACCAAGCAGAAATATCTCATATCTTGTTGCCAGATAAAATGATAAAGCGTATCTGTCAAGAACTTTCTTTGTTTTAATCGCATTTATATCTCTTTATTATGCATACAGTTACGAATATCAGATATAGTGGGGATTTTTATAGCACCTGAATTGCTAAATTTGAGACCCCAGAAAACCGGTCAGATTGCTCCCCTAAAGCGCTCTAATAAGGCTTTTGGGGATATTTCAAACCATTATCCTGATAGTTCTCTATCAAACCAAGTGGAGGATGCTTATCATCAGGTCAGGAGTCCGTGATCCACTCCCACACATCCCAAGCGCCGTAGGGCTTGTGTGGGAGAGGTGCACGAATGGAGTAGTGGTGAGATATTAACAACTTGCCATGCCAGAATTGGCTCTCATCCAGCACTGTTTTGAATGACTTGGTTTTACTTCAAGTTCACCTCGAGATAATCTCGAGTACTCGAGGTGATCTCGAGGTGAACCTGACTCAATCCTTACTGAATTATACAGGTTTAAATCACTTAGATCATCGGAGCATGAGGCGAAAACTATACATTTATGAAAGAAATATATGTCTATCCTTTTTCAGCGCATAGAATGTAGCTCAGGGGCAGCTTCAGTCCTGTCTCCCTGACCCAAGCCAAACCACAGCTTATATCATGATCATATTCCCTGAAGAGAGTAATTCTGAACTGGTTCTCAAGCAGCGCTCCCATGATATCTGAGAGCTTATGAGTGAATTCATAAGTTGTGGGACCATGGTAGGGGACGTTTCCATAGTAATCGAGACCTTCATCGGAGACGCAGCACTCATCAACGAAATAGCTGTGTTCAAGCACAGGTTTGTGGCTCGCATCCGATACATCCCAAGGCAGAACAGTAGTGAAGGGATGCTGATCATAGATAAAAATCTTGCCGCCAGGACGTAACAGCATGCTTGCGACCTTGAACAGGCCCACTAAATCTGGCAGCCAGCATAAAGCCCCAATCGTGAAATAAACAAGATCAAAGCATGCATGGAATTCGTGCGGGACATCATAAACGTTACTTTGGTAAAACTCACACGAGATTCCAAACCGTGCCGACCTGGACTTTGCATCAAGAATAGCATTGTCACTGATATCAAAACCAACGCATCTGCCCGCACCCAATCTACACAGAGACATCAGTTCTATCCCGTTGTTGCAGCACAGATGCACGATGTCCCTACTTGCGATGCCCTGCTCCTGGAGCAGGCTAAGCTCTGGTTCTTGCTGGCAGATGAAATCCGGATCGGAAAAGGCTTGATCCCAGGCCCTTGATTTTGCTTTCTGGTGGTACGGCATAGCAGCGTTCCAGGCTGCCCGATTCGCTTCACAATAGTCTCGATTATCCATTTTAACTCACCTCATAATGATCTTCTGGCCAGGATTCATCTTTAAAATGACATAATCAAACGGGGTATGGGATTATACCATTTCAAGCTGATCGTTACATTACTTTCATTTACTCAGAAAAGCCCGGCTATTGGAAACCGGGCTTTTCATACAATGGTTTGAGCTTTTTTATCTGGTTACTTTAAACTCCACTCTGCGGTTCAGCTTACGCTGTTCCAGGTTTTTATTTCCATTAAGCGGCTGACCTTCCCCGAATCCCGTGTGAGTTAACCTCTCCGGTTCTACGCCTTTCAGAACCAGATAGTCAAATACAGATTGGGCTCTGCGTTCTGACAGGCTGAGATTATAGGCTTTTGTGCCAATATCGCAGGTATGGCCTGAAATTTCCAGTTGGAGCCTGGGATTGGTAAGCAGCGTAACTACGATTTCATCCAAAACAGCAAAGCTTTCCTTCTTCAGTACTGCACTATCGAAATTGAAGTGGATGTTTTGGAAGACAAAGACCTTGTCCACGACCAGAGACTTCATGGTGATTTCCAGAGATAGTTTATCCTGGTCGCCTGGGATCAGCTCCTGCGCATGGACAAGATATCCTTCCATGTTCACTACAACGTTGTACTTATCAGCTTTGTTCAAATCAATCGTGAAGTTTCCATTTTCATCTGTAAAAGCCACGTCACGATAAACCATATCATCGATGATGGATGTAAACTCGATGGTGCCCTGGAGGGGGTTGCCATCTTCATCGGTAAGCCTGCCTGAGACTGTGACATATTCAGGCACTTTAACGACTACAGGCTCTTCCGTAACTGGCTCTTCTCCCTCTTTGTAATCACCTTCAGGGGTTATCACTACCGTGACTTGCTCACCTGTCTCAGGATCCTGAACAATGTAGCTTGGGGGTGAAGAATATACCAGAGACAGATTCAGCATTTTTTCGAACCCATCGGCTCTTCTATCGGAAGCAATCAGAGCTTCATTGGAATCCCTGGTATGGAAGAAATAACGGTCATTACGGATAGAATTGAGCGGTAAGCCCAGGTTTTCCGGGATTGACCAATCCTGCCAGGAATCGCCGATTTTCACTGCTTTGAACAGATCATATCCTCCGAATCCGGGATGACGATCCGAGGCAAAAAACAGAGTACGGCCATCGTAATCCAGAAATGGAGTTTGTTCGCTACCGGAAGTATTGATCTGTGGACCAAGATTTATGGGTTCACCCCATTTACCATCAAGGTATTCACTCACATAAATATCAAATTCACCAAAGCCACCGTCACGGGAAGAAGTAAAGAACATCAGCGTGTCCTGATATACGAAAGGATGTGCTTCCACCTGGGGAGAATTGACTTCATCAATAGCCTGGGGCGTGGACCATCTTCCACCAACATAAGTTGATTTGAAGATATCGCCATCGATCTGCCCACGCTTGTAGTTTCCGAAGATATAGGCAGTTTTCCCATCCAGGGAAAAGGAGCCAATGGCTTCATTTTTGTCCGTATTCAGTTCTTCCACAGGATAAGGCCTGCCCCATCCTGTGGCGAGACGTTCGCTTCTCCAGATGTTTTCCTTGTCGGTGCGGGTTGGGCTCAAGGAAGTATAATAGAGATACTTGCCATCGGGAGTCACCACAGCACCATAATCGGAATTCCGGCTCTGCAGATAGGATGCCATCTGCCGCAGCCCAACCTTTTCAAAGATCCTATCCTGACGATTGATAATTTTGAGGTAGTTTTGGCTATCCTGCCTGAATTCGTTATCTTCGGATGCCAGATATCGGTTTAACCATTCAAGGGCATTGAGAGTATCTCCCTGGGCAATGTACAACCTACCCAGCCAGAAGTGATAATTTGGCACTTTGCCACTAGCGGAGCGGTCTGCCGCCAGGAAATCATTGATGGCAGAACGATAATCTCCTCGCTGGTAGTATTCAATCCCGCTGATGGCATAGCGCTCGCCTTGCAAGCCTAAAGCTGCAAACAAGCCTGCTATACTCAGAATAAGCAGTAGCATCAGCAGGATTGGTTTGATTCTAATCATAGCCATGGAATCTCCCCTATCCTCAGAATCTAAGGATCAAGCCCAGGAGGTGATCATCATTGAAGGTATCATGGTTACCGATACGATAAGCATAATCAATCTGGAAGTTACGGAATTTGATCCCTGCTCCAGCTGAAAAGCGGTTTTGGTTGAATCCTACTCTCAGACCGGTTTGGAAATGGGAGAAGATGTCTGCCCAGGTGCTTTTTTCACTTACGTTGATCACCGATAGCTTCGAATCAGCTTCAGGATCGCGACCCACGGTAGTCCAATACTCTGCTCCGAAGATGAGGTAGGGATTCTCAGATTGTTCATAGTGTAGATCAGCGGCGACGGTTACGCCCATCAGGGGATAGGCAGTAACCCCAGCCTGCACTTGATAGGGAATCCTGTCACTGGCCAAAGAACCAGCCAAATCACGAATCATCAGCCCGGCTTCAAAATACTGGCTGATGTCGTATTTTGCCCCAAGATCAAGGCCAAATCCGGACTTTGTTTCTCCATCGATACTGGAAAGGTACAGCTTGGGTGTAACACCGTAGCTGAGGCGTTTCAGTTTGTTTGCATAACTGACAGCCAGATTGTGCTCAGCATCACTAAAGATACCAGTTGGATTGGCTGAAGCATCGTAGCCATCAATATCGCTAACTCCAGCATTGACCCAGTTGAAGGCTAACACGCCAAACCCGAAGCGTTTGGCTAGAGCAGCGTTCTGATAGGTGCGGTCGAAGCCCATATTTAGAGCGTAGTTTGTGGAAAACTCGATGTCTTTCAGATCTGTGAGACCGGCTGGATTCCAATAAGCTGCTGTAACATCATTGGCTGTAGCTGTGCCAGCTTCACCCATGGCAATGATCCGCGCGCCTATACCCATCCGGATATAGGCGGCGGCAGAATTATTGATGTCCCCGGCAAAAACAGGGAGTGTAAGAATCATCAGAGCGATCAGGGCAACGAGCTTAGTCACGGTTTGTTTGTTCATCGTTTTCATCTTTGCCTCCTTATTTTACCGAGATCTTGATTACTTTTTCAGTACGTTTGGCGCTGTCTTTAGCAACCACCCTGGCGAAGTATGTCCCGCGAGCCACCTTGGTCCCGCTGTCATTCTTCAGATCCCAGGGAATTTCTACGAAGTTTGTATTAGGATTGTTGCTGGTTAGCGTGCGTACCTTTTTTCCAGCGAAGTCGAAGATGCTTACGCTGATTTGGACGTTGTCATTGCGGGAGAGCCGTAGTTGGATGGTTGTGGAATTCTCTGCGGGGTTCGGGTAAACCCTGGAAGAATTGGTAATCTCCAATTCCTGTGCCTGGAACTCAACCGAAACCGTAGAGCTGATGTTGCTCTCCACTCCATCGTATACCGCTGTTACGTAATAATGGTAGGTAGTGAAGTTGCTCACCGTGTAATCATCCCAGTAGTAATCCGGTCCGATGGTTTGCAAAGTAGGAGCAGGATTCAGTTTCACAGCTGGATTGTTGCCTTCCATTCTATACACATAGAATCCATCAAGACCACGGGACTGGATGTCGGAATTCCAGAGAATCCGCACATATCCTTCATACATTATCAGTCTTACATTGTAGGGCAGAGTAATCACGGAATAAACAGCACTGGTCTCAGCACTGGTTATCCAATCGGTTTTGAAGGCTTTGGCTCTGATCAGACGGTTGTTGGTAAGTATAGGAACTACAACCGGACCAGTATAGAGCTCCGAGCTTGCGGTAGGCTCTTCACCATCTGTCGTATAGCGAATCTCAGCACCTTCAGTTTCGGTAGTGATCACTACTTGCAATTCGTTGATATACATGCCACTGGGATAGTTGAACTCAGGGCTTGCTACCTGGCCAGTGACGTTGTAAACTGCGGTCACTGTCTCAGAAGCAATCCAATCAACAGCAAAGCCCTTCAGCTTCAGAGTGATCTGAGTGGCAAGAGGAATATTGATCGGATTGGTATATGCAGGGCTTTGTGATGTGGGTTCGCTACCATCGATGGTGTAACGGATTACCGCATCGGTGGGCAGGACTGGAGGATTGACTGTCACTGTCTGCGCACTTGTGTAAGTACCTGGAACCGGGCTGAGAAGATCTGCTGCCAATGCTACCTGACCTGTGATCTTGTACTCAGCACTGATGATTGGACTGGGAATCCAGTCTGTGGTGTATGCTCTGGCTTTGATCAACAGATTGGGGGTATTCAGCGGGATATTGATCGCACCTGAATAAATCGGTGAGGTCTGATCTGGATCGGTTCCATCAGTAGTATAGTGAATGGTGGCTGCTCCAGGATAGACGATTGCGGTAATCTGCACATCCTGCGCACTGGTATAGGTGCCAGCAGGAGGAGTGAAGTAATCACCCGTGAAACTAACCATTCCTGTGATATTGTATGTGGCTTCATAAGTCTGGCTGGAAATCCAACCCTCGGCGAAGCCTTTGATCTTGATGGTGGTAGTGGAATCCAATGGTAAGGGAATACCTGCGGTATACACCGGCGATGCCAGAGACGGCTCGCTGCCATCGGTAGTATAATGTACTGCGGCGCCAGCCGGAGTAGTATTTCCACTCACAGTAATCACCTGGGCACTGGTGTATGTTCCAGCCGCTGGTGAGAATACAGTGGCGGTATTGAAGAGCACGGTACCAGTAACACGGTAAACACCGGAGTATACTTCACTGGGGGTCCAGTCATTGGCAAAAGCCCTGGCCCGAATGGTCATGGTAGTATTCAACCCAACTTCGATAGGACCAGCATACACTGGAGAAGTTACGGTGGGAACCGTGCCATCGGTGGTATATCTGACCACTGCACCGGCTGGTGTAGTGGTTGTGCTGATCGTCACGCTTTGCGGAGTTGTATAGGTATTGGCAGGAGCAGGATTCGGAGCAGGATTGAATACCACTCCTTCTATAGCCGCCTGGCCAGTGAGATTGTAAACCGCAGTTGCGATAGCACTGGATGTCCAATCGGTCTTGAAGGCTCTGGCTTTTACAGTGTGCACCATATTGAGTTGATTCAGGGTAAATGGCCCCGTATAGAGCGTGGATGTCTGAGTAGGATCCGTGCCATCAGTGGTATAACGAATCTGGGCATCAGTGGTATTCACTCCATTGATCTCGATCGTCTGGGCAGTTGTATAGGTACCAGCCGTAGGAGTAAAGATTGGAGTATTGAATATCAACTGGCCTGTGATATTGTATGTAGCGCTCACTACCGGGCTGGGAATCCAATCTTGTTTGTAAGCCTGAACCTTGATCACCGTTACACCGCTGTACAATGGCAACGGAATGCCGCTTGCAGCAGAGTATGCCGGTGAGGCTTCGGTAGGATCAGCGCCATTGGTAGTATAGCGCAATGTAGTTCCTGCAGGAGTAGTCGCGGTATTCAGGAATACCGTCTGAGCAGTTTGGTAAGTACCTGCTGCAGGTGTGAACATCGGTGTGGGCAGGCTGATCTGACCTGTTACAGTATAAGCTGCGCTATACACTGGACTGGGTACCCAATCCGTGAGGAAAGCACGAACTTTCACGTTCATTGTGCTATTTAGTGGCACGCTAAACGCTGTTGTGTATACAGGTGAGGTTTCAGTGGGATCAGCCGGAATGCTGCCATCCGTGCTAAAGGTATAGCGGATTGTAGCACCGTTAGGAATGGTCACCAGGTTTACACTAACAGATTGAGCTGTGGTATAAGTGCCTGAAGCTACGCTGAATACCGGGGTAGCTATTGCCACAGTACCAGTAACAGTGTAGGAAGCACTATATACAGGACTGGGAATCCAATCTGCCAGGTATGCTCTCACCTTGAGGTTAAGACTGCTATTCAGAGGAATACTGAAGGCAGAAGAATATACAGGTGAGGTCTCTGTGGGATCTGTGCCATCGGTAGTGTAACGGATCGTTGCACCGGTTGGCACAGAAATCTGGTTTACACTAACAGTCTGGGCAGTGGTGTAGATCCCACTCTCCAGGCTGAATACAGGAGCTGTAATCACCACCTGGCCAGTTACATTGTAAGTGCCCATGGCAATCTCGCTGGGGATCCAGTTATCCTTGAAGGCACGTACTCTGATAGTGACAGTACCACCATTGATTGGGATCGGAGCACTATAGATCAGGGAAGCGGGATTGGGATCGGAGCCATCCACAGTATAGTGAACTACGGCATCAGCTGGCAAAGTAGCAGTATTGATGGTTACATTAACAGCTTGTGTATAGATACCCGGAATGGGATCGAATACAACAGCTGGTAACACCACTTGACCAGTAATCTGATAAACAGCCGTATAGGTGGGGCTGGATGTCCAATCTGCAAGGAACGCTCTGGCTTTCAGTGTGGTAGTAGTTGCCAGAGGCAGTACGATCCCACTATCATAAATCGCAGAGTTCTCATCAGGCTCGGAGCCATCAGTGGTATAGCGGATAGTAGCCGTAGCAGGAACTGGCATACCCAATGTCACTGTCTGGCTGCTGGTGTAAATCCCGGCAGGAGGAGTGAACACTGGAGCTGCTATAGCTACAGCACCCGTGATATTATAGATTCCACTCACTGGATCACTGGGGGTCCAGTTCTCCAGGAAGCCTCTTACCGTGATTGTAGTAAGGGTATTTAGTGGCACATTAATAGGAGCAGTATAGGCAGGAGAGTCCAGGCTGGGCACGCTGCCATCCAGAGTGTAGCGCAAGGTAGCACCAGCAGGGACAGTGGCTGTATTGAGCTGCACCATTTGAGCAGTCTGGTATGTACCTGGAACAGGAGTAAACATTGGAGTACCCAGAGCTACCTGACCTGTGAACTGGTAGAATCCAGAAAGCACAAGGCTGGGTATCCAATCCGTCTTGAAACCTCGAATCTTAAGATTCAGAGTGCTGTTCAAGTCTGGATTCAATCCTGTGAAGAGCTCAGAAGTTTCGATGGGATCTGTACCATCAGTAGTGTATCTCAGCACTGCATCGTTTGGCACGGGCAGTCCTGTTACATTTATTGATTGAGTGGTTTGATAAATCCCTGGAGCAGGGACCAAGCCGACTCCAGCCAGGCTAACCTGACCAGTGATTGTATATACTGCAGTGTAGGTAGGGCTGTTTGTCCAACCTGCAGCTATCACCTTGGCTTTGATGGTCGTGATACTGCTGAGTCCAAGTTGGATGGGTTGACCGGAATACACTGGTGAACCTGCACCCGGCTCAGTGCCATCGGTTGTGAAGTGAATAGCTGCACCAGGAGGATTGGTGATGGTATTGATCACAACAGTCTGGGCCGAAGTGTAAACCACTGCTGGATCGGGTGTAAATACCACACCGACGATTCCGGCCTGACCCGTTACATTGTAGGATGCTGTGTGAATCACACTCGGTATCCATTGGTTCAGGAAGGCACGGGCACGAACGGTAACAGCTTGATTTGCCCCGATGGCGATGGGTCCGGTGTACAATGCAGAGCCTTCATTGGGATCGCTGCCATCCAGAGTGTAACGAATCTGAGCATTGGCAGGGTTAGTGATCTCATTGATCGTGACACTGATCGGATCTGTATAGACATCAGGCGTTGGTGTGAACACTGGAGCTGTCATGGTCACCTGTCCGGTAATCATATAAACAGCAGTGTGCGTGGCTGATGGAGTCCAGTCATCCAGGAAGGCTTTGACTTTAATAGTTGTATTTGAATCCAGAGGCAAATTCAGTGGTTGCGGGAATACAGGGGAAGTAGCATCTGGTTCACTGCCATCTGTAGTATAGCGAACTACCGCTCCACCCGGAGAAGTATTGCTGATCGTAATCGCCTGAGCAGTAGTATAGGTACCAGGAGCAGGGTTGAACACAGGTGAATTGATAACTACCTGACCTGTGATGACATAAGTAGCCATACTGGTCGTGCTAGCCACCCAACCTGGGAGGAAGCCCTTCACTCTCAGAACTGCAGAGCCATTCACTGGAATACCAGTTTCTAGGCTGTAAGCAGGAGATAACTCATTCGGTTCGCCACCATTTAGGGTATAGCGCAACACCGCACCACTGGGAACAGTATTGCCCACCAGGTGAACCACTTGAGGATTCTGATAGGTTCCCGAGGGAGGATCAAACATATTCACAGGCAGAACTACCTGACCTGTTACATTGTATGTCGCAGTATAGACTGGGCTGTCTGTCCAATCTGCTTTGAAAGCTCTTACTTTCAATGTAGTAAGTGTAGCCAGGGGCAGACTCAGAGCTGGCGGCATGATCGCAGAACTGGAAGTGGGATCGCTACCATCTGTGGTATATCTCACGATCGCATCATTCGGGATAGGATTGGCAACCGAGACCGTCTGGGCTGTGGTATAAGTACCAGAAGCCAGACTGAACACAGGCTCAGGTATAATAACCTGGCCAGTGATGTTGTAGATCGCAGTGCCAGTATCACTTGTTATCCAGTCAGTTTTGTAAGCTTTGGCCTTGATCGTAAGCGTGCTGTTCAAGGGCACATTGATTGCAGTTGTGTACAGGGTTGAACCAGCATTAGGTTCACTGCCATCTGTAGTGTAGCGGAAATAAGCACCTACGGTTGCGGAAGTAAGTACTACATTCTGAGCTGTGGCATATGTTCCTGCTGGAGGTGTGAATACTACGTGAGCGACAGTACCAGTAATGATGTAGTTGCCCACGCTAATCTGGCTGTTTTGCCATTCCGGTCTGTAAGCGATGGCTTTGATCGTCATCGTAGTATCCAGAGGGATGGTGATGGGTGTGCCAGTATAGATGGTGCCGTAAGTGTCGCTGGGATCACTGCCATCTGTAGTATATCTGATGGTAGCCCCGGCAGTGGAAACACTGATACCCACATTTTGGACAGTAGGATAGGTTCCGCTGTTGATACTGAATACTGGAGTGGCAACCACAGGGACATAACTGCCTATGGCATATGTATGGCTGATCACTTCCGAATCCAGATATCCATCTTTCATGGCATAGGCTCTAATGACCTGGTTGACGCTAACAGGTATTGGGTTCGAATAGACGAATCCATTTTCAGCCGTTGGAATCGTTCCATTGGTTGTATATCGAATTGTAGCACCTGCTGTTGTGGAGCTCAGTACTACATTTTGTGCGCTAGCATACCATCCTCCTGGAGGATTGAAGGCAGGGACGGCGGTTCTGAAGGTGTATTCAGCTGACTGTACTGCTGAAGATATCCAGGAGTTTTTCACAGCAATGGCTTTCACGGTAAGCGCTTCATTCACTGCAAAGGGACCGGTGTACAGGTTGCCATTCAGCGGTGAAGGGATTGTGCCATTCGTAGTATAATACACTGAGGCATCTGCAGGAATTGGAGCCGCAATGCTAACCAGCAGGGGATCTCCATAAGTGCCACCAGCAGGAATGAACGCAGGCTGGTTGAAAGCAACCTGACCTGTGACAGTATAGATTGCAGTAGCAGTTACTGAGCTTTGCCATCCGCTTCTAAACGCCCTGGCCTTGATAGTGTAGTTTACTGTATTCAGTGGTACATTGATCGGCAGAGTATAGATCATGGAGGCCGCAGTGGGCTCTGTACCATCAGTAGTATAACGGATCGTTGCACCTTCGGTCAAGGTACTGAGCACTACAGCTTGAGCCTCAGAATAGGTCCCGCCCGGAGGATTGAATGTGACTGCCTGTACAGTGCCTGTAACCATATAGTTCTCAGCAACGATAGCACTGGAAGTCCAACCCTCACGGAAAGCTATCGCCTTGATAAACATATTGGTATTCAGGGGCACAGTAATAGGCCCAGTGTATAGTATTCCATATTCCGGCCCAGGATCGCTGCTATCCGTGGTATAACGGATCTGAGCACCAGGAGTAGGTGAGGAAATGCTTACAACTATTTCGTTGAAGGATGTGGTGGAGGTTGGGCTAAAGACAGGATTTGCCACCACTGGGATGAACTGACCTATTGTATAGGCTGCTGCAACCAGAGGAGAATCATTGTATCCAGCCAGGAAGGCGTAAGCACGAATGGTCTGATTCACACTAACTACGATGGGGCTGTTATACACAGATCCATTAGTTGATGAGGGAATGGTTCCATCGGTAGTATAAATGATTGTAGCTCCTGGTGTGCTACTGGTGAGCACTACATTCTGAGCTGTCTCGTAGTAACCGGCTGGCGGTGCAAAGACAGGTGACGCTACATTGAATGTATAGCTGCCACTGGCTTCTCCCGTAGTCCAGGTATCCAATACTGCGATTGCCCGAATGATGCTATTGGCATTAATCGGAATGGCACCAGTATATGGTATCGTAGGATAGCTGCCATCCAGGCTAAAGAATACATTCGCATTTGCTGGGATCGGAGCAGCGATCACTACATTGATCGGACCATTGAACACTCCAGGTGCTGGAGTGAATACAGGCTGGTTAAATGCAGTAACGCCTGTGGTATTGTAAACAGCTATTCCGGTATCGCTGGTTTCCCATCCATCTTTGTAGCCTTTGGCCTTGATAGTAAGCGTGGAGTTCAAAGGAACGGGAATTGAGCCCGTATAGAGTGTAGAAGCCATAGTAGGCTCACTTCCATCCAGTGTGTAGCGGAAATAAGCACCAGGAGTATTGCTGGAGAGCTGAACCAACTGAGCGCTCTGATATGTTCCGGCAGGAGGAGTGAAGATCACCTCACTCACTTTACCGGTTATGTTGTAAATGGATGTAACCACGGGACTGGCATAATAGCCGCTTTCCATATAAGCTATTGCCCGGATCACAGTGTATGTATTGATTGGCAATTCGATAGGATCGGTATAGATGGTGCCAATGGTTTCGGTAGGGATGCCGCCGTTTACTGTATAGCGGATGATTGCTCCAGGTGTAGAAGAGCTGATTGTTACCGATTGGGCTGTGGTGTAGGTGCCAGCAATGGGATCGAACACCGGGCTTCCCACAGTAGGAATCACTTCACCACCAATACCATAGATACCAGTAATCACGTTTGAATTTGTATAACCATCCTTCAGCGCTACAGCTTTAAAGGTAGTATCATCATTGATCAGTATCCCTTCAGTGTAGATGTTGGATTCCAGAGTCGGCTGGCTGCCATCCATAGTATAATAGATTGTGGTGCCAGGTGTGGCACTGGTGATTGTAACGGTTACTGGATCCGCATAGTATCCGGGAATAGGTGCGTAAACAGGATCAGAAGTAAAGAAGGCATAGTTCCCGCTATACACTGGACTATCCCAACCATCGATCCAGGCTATCACGCTAACGGTCGCATTGCCATCCACCCAAAACGGACCAGTATATAAAATGCCAGTTGCAGGAGTGGGAATACTGCCATCCAATGTGTAGTACACCGCAGCTCCGGCAGGTATGGGATCAGCAATTGTTACCATTTGGGGTGTGTTGTAGTTACCGGGTTGGGGACTCAGAAGCGGTTGATTGAAAGCAGTGCTGCCATACATTGTATATACTGCAGTACTGGTCTCGCTGGGAGCCCAGTCTGCCAGATAAGCCCTGGCTTTTAGAGTGGTATTCACTGATATCAGAATTGGAGTGCTATACAAGGCTGAGGATTCATCCGGTTCACTGCCATTGGTAGTATAGCGGAAGAAGGCACCCATTGTGGCTGAACTCAGTGCCACCTGTTGAGCTGCAGTATAAGTACCGGCAGGGGGATTGAAGGTTACAGGTGCAACCTGACCGGTAACAGTATAGGTAGCTGTAGCAATCTGGCTGGGAATCCATCCATCGCGCGCTGCCATTGCTCTGATCGTTACACTGCTGTGCAAACCGACGACAATGGGATTCATAGGATCGAACTGAGCAGATGCAACAGTCGGCTCTGATCCATCCGTAGTGTAATAAATCGTAGCGTTTGCAGTAGTAGTACTGATGATCACGCTTTGCGGAGTCTGATATACACCGGATGGGATATTGAAGATTGGCATGGCAACCACTTGCAGATTTGTGCCTATGCCATAGGTTGCATTTACTATTGGAGATGGCAGATATGGATCATTGTAAGCCCGGGCTCTTATTGTGCTGTTTTCAGTCACTGTTATCAAACCAGTGTAGAGAGTTGAGGCTTGGGTGGGTTCACTACCATCAGTTGTGTAGTATATTGTAGCTCCCGTTGTTCCAGTGGTCAGCACAATTTCCTGGGCTGATCCATAAGAACCGGAAGGCGGATTGAACAGTGGAGCTTCAGCCTGGAATGTGTAGCTGCTGGTTAATGTCGAGGAAGGCAGCCAATCATTCTTGAAGGCTTTGGCTTTGATCGTTCTTACAGGATTATCTACAGCATTGAAGATAAAAGCGCCATTATACAAATCAGATACTTGAGTAGGTTCTGTACCATCGGTTGTGTAGTAGATACTCGCGTCTGCAGGTGTAGCATTTCCGATGCTAATCATCACGGCATTTGCATAAGTACCCTGTACAGGATTGATTATACCCATGCTAACCTGACCAGTCACTGTATAAGTGGCAGTGCTGGTTGCACTGGGATCCCAGCCCGCCCGATATGCTTTGGCTTTGATAATGAAGTTTGGTGTACCAAGTGGGATATATACAGGCACTGTGTATACGGGCGAAGTCTCATCTGGTTCGCTGCCATCGGTTGTATAGTGAATGGTCCCACCCACAGTGGTTGTGGACAGTACAACGTTCAAGGCATTCGTGTAAATGCCTCCGGGAGGATTGAAGCTTACATTGGCAACAGAACCGGTTACATTGTAGCTGGCTGCTGTTAAGGCAGAAGGAAGCCAGTTGTCTTTGTAAGCAACAGCTTTTATGAAGTAGTAGCTATCAGCTGGGACAGTAATACCATCTACATAGAGTGTAGAACTCTCGTTAGGATCATTTCCATTTATGGTGTATCTAATCTGAACACCTGGTGTGATACTTGAGATAGTTACATTGATAGGATCAATGGAATTCCCGGATGCTGGATTAAATACAGGTGCAGCAGCCTGGAAGGTATATGTAGCGGTAGCAATATCAGAAGGTTGCCATTGATCTTTGAAAGCTCTTACTTTCACAGTTACGATGGGGTTATCCACAGGACTGATCATGAATGGCCCAACATACAGGAAGTTCGTAGCTGAGACTGCATTTACTGGATTTTCTCCATTTAGAGTATAGTAAATAGCTGCATCAGCTGGGATTGTACCTGGATTCAGGCTAATCTGTACTGGCTGATTGTAGATTCCCGGAGCTGGATCAATAATCCCTGCAGGAATCTGAACGCTGCCCGTGATAGTATAAAGCGCACTTACTTCTTCACTATCCAGCATTTCAGCTTTTACAGCTTTGGCTCTAACCAGTGTCGTGTTAGTAACCACAGGAGGATTCAGGGGATCATACTCAAGTTCCGGGGCTCCGTCACCCAAACGGTACAGGATGGTAGATCCGGCAGTGCGGGGATACATTCTCACCGTCACGGCTTGATAATACACTCCCGCCTCAGGAGTAAGAACAGGACTGAGTACGGTAAGCGGCGAGATGATGTAACTTGCCTGATTTATTGCAGAATCGTGATGACCCGCCAGTACCGCTTTCGCCCGAATGGTTGTGTTGTCAGATACTATGAGTGGATCACCATTATAAAGGATATCAGGATCACCAGCACCAAGAGTGTAATAAATCTGAGCACCAGCGGTTGATGTGCTAATCGTTACCGATTGCGGCGTATTGTATGTTCCGCCGGGAGGGTTAAAGCTAACCGTTTCCACAGTAGGAACAATCACCAGATAGTTCATTGTTACTATAGGTGAATCTGCCCATGTAGCTTTCTGCGCATAGGCGCGCACCACAGTGCTACCTTCCGGAATTTGAAGTTCTGTTGTATATTCTGTCCAGGCTCCTCCACCAATGGAGTACCAGATCGTGGCATCAGGAGTGCTTGTAGTAATCCCCACATTCACAGGTGCATAAGTAAATACACCACCTACAGGATCAAACTCAGGAGCCGCCACTTGTTGGCTGATCACATAGTTTTGATCATACAAATCTGAAGGTAGCCAATCCAAACCGTTCTTGTAAGCAATGGCCCGAATCCGGGTGCTTTCATTTATCGGGATTGGATCTGTGAACAGGGTAGAACCCAAAGTGGGCAGGGTTCCATCCAGTGTATAGTAAATACTGGCAGCAGGCGTAAGAGTACTCAATACAACCGAGGTTGGAGCGTAATAAACCGCTGGAGCAGGGGTTCCCGAGATAGGCTTGACTTTCAGGAAATAATCTGCTACAGCGTTGTTCGAAGGTATCCAATTGGCAAGATATGATCTCGCTCTGACCTGAGTGTTCTCCTCTATCAGTATTGGCACTGTGTACAGAGTACTGTCTGCCACAGAACCATTGAGCCAGTAATAGATCTGTGCTCCAGCCGGACTTGCCGTAATGCTGAGGGAAACAGGCTCCATATATGTGCCACCTGTGAGCGAGAAAACTGGAGCAGTAAGCTGTCCATTGATAACATAGATAGCTTCCACTACTTCTGAATTCTGCCAGTTTTCCCGAATGGCAACTGCTCTGAAACGTGTGTATGCATTTACGGGGATTGGAGTATCATAGAGCACAGCATTCGGATTCCCAGGACCGGGAACAGAGCCATCTGTAGTGTACCAAATGTCAAACAGACCCGTACCATTGATGGTTACATTCTGTGCTTCAGCATATGATCCGGCAGGAGGGGTGAAGACTGGCACAGGGGATTTAAGGATATAGTTTGCCTGAGCCTGACTTGAATCAAGCCAATCAGCTTTTCTGCTGATGGCACGCACAATGCCAGAACCATTCAAGGTAAAGCCAACCATTCCATGAGTATAGAGAATGTTTGGAATTACTGTTGGATCGGGATCGAGGGTATAGTAAATCTCAGATCCCGGGTTTGTGGAATAGATCACTACCTGCACCGGGTCATAGTATGTGCCGGAGACAGGCGAGATAAGAGGCGGATTTAAAGCTGGGTTGAAAGTGTATATGGCAGTTACTGGATCTGAATCGATCCAATCAGCCTTCACCGCTTTGGCTATGATTGTAGTATTGCTGTTGATCGTCATTGTGACAGGTGAAGATGCTACAATGACCGGACCGTTGTTGATTGTGTAGCTGATATCGCCGTCAGCAACTGAGATAGTGACATCAACATTCGTACCCAAAGTGTATTGTCCACCTGCGGGATCGATGAGAGGGCTATCCAGTTTACCAGTGATAGTGTAAAACGCCTGCCCCGTGCTGGGTTGCCAACTTGGCAATACAGCGACAGCCTTGATGAGGGTCTGAGTGTCATTCAGCAAGTTTATGGGGCCTGCATAGAGGGTTCCATTAACCCCTGCTTCCGGGTCAGTAGTATCGGTAGTATACCAGATCTCAGCATTGGGAGGACTGGCTATGATCGATACGTTTTGGGGGCTCGTATATGTTCCTGCAGCAGGAGTAAAGATCAAAGCACTGATACTGCTCCCGATCACATATTCCTGACGTACGATCTCTGATGAACGGAACCCCTCTTTTACTGCTATGGCACGCACTATAGAAGAGGTGCCCAGCACAAAACCAGGATCTGTATAGATCATACTGCTGGGATTTCCCGGGCCTGGTTCGCTGCCATCCAAAGTGTACCATATGGTTGCGCCAGGAGTGGCTGTATCTATGGTTACGGTGATTGGAACATCATGAGTTACTGCCACAGGGAAGAAATTGGGATTGGCAACTGTGGGGACCATTGTATAGGTGATTTCTGAAGGATCGCTGGTTACCCAACCCGGCAAAAATGCACTTGCTCGATACGTACGGGTATATGGTCCTGCGGGATCAATTGCCAATGGAATGGGTGCTCCATACATAGGAGATCCGGCTGTAGGGTCATCTCCATTGGTCGTATAGCGGATTTGAGCACCATCGTAAGAATACATTTCAACAATAATGTCATTGTAATGAGTCGTAACTTCAGGGGCGTAGGTCACAGCAGGGAGGAACTTCACAAAGTATTCAGTATGTGCAACAGAGCTCTCCACCCAGTCGGTCAGGAAAGCACGTGCTCTTACTTGCCAATGTCCCTGGTTCAATGGGATAGGACCCAAATATTCGGTTGAAGCTATGGTGGGTTCGTCACCATTGATCGTATAACGAATCGTCGCACCAGCCCAGAAGGGATTGCCTACAGGCATAGTCATGGTAACCGAAATGGGATCTTCATACATCTGAACATCCGGGAATCCTGCTGGTGAAATAAGTGGAGCAGGCAATGTCCCGGTAATGTTGTAAGCAGCTGTCTGATGCAAGCTCTCCAAAGTAGTAAGTGGAGGCATCGGACTTGCATAAGCCACAAGCACTGTTGATTCATCCACATGGATTGCACCGCCCAAATAAGGCTGAGGTGCTCCTCCATCAATAGTGTACCAGATTGTGGCATTGGCAGGAACTGTGGTTGTATTTATAAATACGTCAATAGGTGTGGTATAGGTTCCCGCTGGAGGATTGAAAACTGAGTCGTTGCCACCTCCCCAGTAAGTTAATCTGGTGCGGTTTTTTACTGGAATCGGATATCGATGTATGTCACTGATCAGATAATCAGGATCTGGATCAGTAAATTGCGCCCACCAGACTATTGTACTGGTATGGTAGATCGCCAAATCTGGAGGATTGAGGGGATCATATACATGTATAGGCGCAGGATAGTTATAGGGATCAATCGCTTCTCCGCCCATATTGATGCCAGTTTGCACCTGGTAATAGATTGTTGCTGCGGCAGGATCAGTGGCAATAGCATCAAACGTGACGGCTACGCTGTCGTTTATGCACACACAATAATTCCCGTCGATATCAGGATCAGGATAGGTTATCATGTTCGGAGCAGGAAAAACTACAAATCTCCTGACATCGTACACATATTCCCCTGAGGGATCGCTATCTATCCATCCTGCCTTCACCGCATAAGCCCTAAGGCTTGCCACGGTATGCGCTGGGATCATTATTACGCCAGTATAGAGTGTCCATGGACCTCCATCATAGCTGTAATAAAATGCATCACAATCACCCATGGAACAAGTGATGTGTACCGGATAGGGATCATTGGAACGAATAATACCAGTGGGCTCCACAAATACTGGAGTGGCAACCTTACCTGTCATTCTATACACCCTGGTCACATGCTGTGATTCAGGGTAATCCGGATGCGTGTACCATGCTGTGATAGTATAAGTATAATTCTGTGGAGGTATCGGGATCGGAATGGGTCCCGTGTAAACCTGAGGAACAGGATAGCTTGGTACCAGAGGATCCGTAGATGTGGCAGTATAATAGATCACTAGTCCGGTGGGATCAATACCAGGCGCAGAAATCACCACGCCTTCAGTCCCAAATGTAAGGTTAGTAACTGATTGGCTGAAAGGATGCTCAACTAAGCCTTCAGGATCAAACTGAGGACCCTCGGGGTGTACTTCCACCTGCCATACCTGAGTATCCATCAGGCCTGCAGCATCTATTACGTTACATGTAATCGTGTGAATCCCGGGAATATTGAAGATATGAGTAAATGAGTCCGTTCCCGCTAAAGTCGGACCAGTAGTTTGCATCGTCTCAGTATAGACAATGCCATTCAGGGTGTATTCGTAAACCCATTGATAAGTGAGCGGCTCCAAGTCTACATCAATTGCATTTACCGAAAAGCTCTGGCTGTCATCCTGATCCAGGACTACATAAGCATCCGGTGAAAACAATGTAATCTCAGGAGCATCATTGATGTTTGCCACTCTGATATCGAAAGTAGTTGAGCGGAAAGCACCAGAAGAATGATTGTCCACTGCTGTAGCACCAAAACGGTAAGTACCGTAATAATTCGGATAGCGTGGATGGTCTGGATTGAGCCGGAAAGTAACTATTTTTCCACCATTTACGATGGGGCCATTCGCTGTGTTCCTCTGTTCGGCCAGAATCGGCTCGGGAAACTCAGTGGGATAGAGAAAGAGATTGAATCCCGTTCCATCATAGTATTGAACGATATTTGAAAAATCAACTGTCCAGGGGGCAAAACCTTCGGTTCTCTCATATATGTATCCAGAACCAACAGCCCCAGGACTACTAATATTGGGAAAATGAAAAGTTGGCGGAGTGGGAACATTCTTTACCCTGATCGTGATCCCAATCGAGACTGGATTGGTAAATACACCATCCACCACTTGGAAAATCGATAGCCACACCGGAGCATCCCCAAACCAGTTTACCCGGGGTGTAAACCTCAAGATAAACGGGAAGGCGGGATCAGGTCTGGTCACTGTAAGATTGGTGGATTGGCTCCATCCAAGTGTCAGGGTACTAAGATCAGTACCACCATCCACAGAAACATATGGACCAAAATCGTAGTCCAGATATGATTCCGCTCCAGGGATATTCTCATCTATTCCTGTGCTGTTGGGCAATAGAGTTGGGGTACCTGGTGCCCATGAATACCCTCTGATCATACCGTTTCTCAGGGCAACTTCCCTTACCAGTTCCGGAGTTATGGGTGCAAAATCCAGATTGAGGTGAGGAAGTGAAACTGCAGCCAATAGTCCCAAAGAGATCAGGACAATAAAAACCAGAAATGCCTTTTTCATATACTACTCCTATGTTTTACTAAAAATGATATCGTCTCAGCCCACAGTGTGTGGTAAGACGCCCTCGAGAGTTTTTGGATGGTAAGCCTTGGGGGTCCAAAAATCCCCAAAAATGAGATTCAGCCACGGTTCTTAATCCACCGATTTTGCTAAACATTAACAAGTTATACTGGCAATTCAAACATTTATTCATCATGAAAGTAATCATTACGGTTATTAATAATGTGTCAAGTCTTTTTTGTAAACTGACACCCAAAGCTGCAAGTTGTGACACAAGGGGAAAGTGGGGATAAGGCTTTGATTGGTGTCGAGATACGATGGACTGGTTATGGAAATGTCCAAGCGCTGATTTGGACGTATTTGGACTGTTTGCTGACAGGATTACTGCAAATTAGCGAGGCGTTTGGACAGGCTTTGGAAAGAGCAGTTGGGAAATCGGAACTTTGAAATTAGAAAAACCGCAATTGGAGTGCGATTGTGCCGATCAGGAAAGCTCCGTAATTCCAATCAGAGTCTAAAACAAGAACCGGGTAGTCTATATTAAATGGTTGGAGGATAATCTGTTGTCTGCGGTGGTCGATCTGCACCTTCTTGATGGTGAGACCATCGTCAGTCCTTACAACTGCAATTTTACCGTCAGCATTTTCCCAGCTTAAATCGCTCTTGATGACTACGATGTCCTGATGCTGGATCACAGGCTCCATGCTCTTGCCATTTACTTGAAAGACAGTGTATTGCCTGGGGTTGCCGGGCAGGAATGAGGCTGGTAACTGAATCTGACCCACCTGACTCCACTCATCTTTGATCTCCATCGGAGGTCCGGCAGCTATTTCACCCACTATGGGAAAGGTGATAGATCTATTGGGATCGAAGTCATGATTGGTGATAGGATGCAGGATTGGAGAGATTATGGTGGGGTTTGAGACATCTAGATTAGTTGGGCTTGTAGGTGCCTGATTGGACTGGATAAGCTCTTGGAACTCATCCTTGGCATACATAGAACCGCTTCCCGTAAAGAGCCAGTGGATATTGATCTGATCTTTGGAGAGTGCTTCTAAGAACTCCGGATCGGGATATCTCTCGTTTAGTTTGTAGCGGGAAAGTGAGGCACGGGAGATGCCATACTTAGTGGCAAACTGGTAATCCTTGAGGCGCATGGCCTTTATCACCAAGCTAAGGCGGTGTCCGATAGTCGGTTTATTCATCGTGATCTCCATATAGTAACTTTGCTATTGACTATATCCGCATGGCTGCAAGATTAGTTCCAGATGCCATTCTGCTGCAAGGTGGTTTGGAGTCAATACTAAAGATTATAGTGTGACCCAGGTGGATTATAACGTATTGCCGGAGAATGCGTAAGAAAGCTGGCAAACTCGCAGAAAGGACTTCCCAAGGTTCTGCGCTTGTGGTTCTTAGCACCCTACTACATACATAAGAGAGGTGTAGAATGACTAGCAAGAAACGCTGCCAAGCGGAAGTGCGGAATCGGGCGAACCAGGGCAATGTCCAAGCGGGTACCCCTGTCCAAGCTGGGGTAGGCATGAGGCTTAACTCATTGATAACTATGATGAGAGGCCAAAATGTCCAAGCGCTTGAGCGCATTTTTCAAGATTCCCGACTGAAATGTCCAAGTGGGTCGCAGTATTTAAAGGGTTTGGACATGGACATGAATGTGGATTTGATCTGGTTACCCATAGATAGGGTGGCCATGCTGCTGAACAAGAATCTGAAGACGATCAGACGGATGGTGGATGCCGGGAAGCTAAGTTCTCTTAAGCATCAGATACCGACCAAGAACGGTGCCACGATCAAGACCTTTGTGCTGGCGACCGAAGAGATCATTCAGGCGGAATATGACCGATTCAGAGATAGCCTGCGCAAACCGGAGATGTACTTTGAGGAAACGATCGATCTGGGCGAGCATAGCTACCCCAGTGTCTTTCTGGTCTATTATGAGAATGGTAAAGATCTGGCTGCGAAGGTAAGCCAGAAAACGGGAGGTTCTGATGTTTCCTTATAGCGGCAGACCGACTGCGGAGTTCCTGAGAGAGTATCGCAGAAAGCTGAATGAACTGCAGGAACTGATGGAAAGCCAGGGACTGAAGCTGGAGATCAAAAGCGGAGGCAGATGTAAAGTGTCCCCCGAGGTCAGGACTGGAGTTAGTAGTGAAGGTGATGCGCCTGTCGATTATAGCTTCCTGCTCGCCTACCGCCAGCAATACAATGCCAAGGCCAAAGATGATAGTTCAGAAGACGATCTGGAGTCGGAGACAGTCTATGAGACTTTAGAGGACTATCAGGAGTTCGAACGCAAGCTCGCTCTGATCCATGAAGCCAAAGACAGTGATATCGTAGTCGACTTCTCGGCTGAGTTTCTTGATCTTGCTCCAATAATAGAAGAGAAGCTAATGTTCAAGGAAGAGGCTCAACTCTATGGGCGATTCTGCCAGGAAGCGATTCGCAGACTGTACGGAGCGGATTCCAAAGTATTAGCCTGGAAACGGATCACCAGTGACTACAATGGCAAGAGACTGGTGCCGGAACTCTACAATCTCAAAGGACCTCGAAAAGAGCGGGCTCTGCGGGAGTGGCTGCGCGTTTACCACGAGACCAATCTGGATATGTATGCCCTGATCCATAAGAGCAAGGGCAAGTACAAAGAACGCAAGATCAGCTATCAGGAACAGCAGTATCTGCTGCACCTGCTGCTCAACCCCAATCGGATCAAGATCGGCTCTGCCATCGTTAACCTCAAACAGATGGCCAGAAACGGGATTATCGAATCCCAGGCCAATGAACGGACACTCAGACGCTGGTGCGAGGAATGGGCAGCCAGGCATCCGGCAGAGTGGCATCAAGCGAGGGATGGCAGCAAGTATGTTTCTGAGAATGTCATTAAGAGCATTAAGCGAGATGATAGCACTCTGGAAGTAGGACAGGTCTGGGTGGCAGATGGACATACCCTCTCCTTCGATATCCTCAATCCCCAGACCGGCAGAGCCCAACGTATGACGATGATCATGGTGATGGACTGGGCAAGCCGATATCCGGTGGGAGCCTCCCTCGCCTTCACCGAAGATAGCCAGCATATCCTGACCGCCTTCCGCAATGGCTTCATCAACTGCGCTCAGATCGCCGATAACAACAGCGGAACCATGGCAGTGATACCTGAATATGTCTATCTGGATAACGGCAAAGCCTTCCGAGCCAAGCTCTTTCATGAGCGGTGGGAAGAGCACGACCTGAACAAGGAACTGGGTGGCATCTTCCCTCGGCTCAATATCGGAGTACGGTTCGCCGAGAGTTACAATGCCAAGGCCAAGATCATCGAGCGGTTCTTCAAGACCTTCCAGGAGCAGTTTGAGCGGTTCATTACCACCTTCAGAGGAGCATCGGTGGATGATAAGCCATCTACTTTGAGCCGTAATGAGAAGTGGGCAAAGAAGCTTTATACCGGCAAGCCTCCGACCATCGAAGAGACGATGCAGATGATCGCCTTCTATGTGCGCTTCTGTTATGGCGAGACTCCACATACTTCGCTGAACCGACGAACTCCTTATGAGGTCTTCAGTGCTGCCAGGATAGAGGCAAAGTATCAAATCGAGATCTCCAGGCTCAACTTCCTGATGATGGCGATGGAGCGCAAGAACATCCGCGCAGAAGGCATCAGGCTGGATAAGAAGGTCTATTGGCACCGGGAGCTGGTGAATCATGTGGGACAGCCTTGCATCATCAGATACGATTACAGTGATGCCAGATGGATAGTGGTCTATGACAAGAACGATGTCTTCATCTGCCAGGCAGCACTCCGCAAGGCGCAGCATCCGTTCATTGAGGTATCGATGGATAAGGCTGTCTCGCATAAGGAGTTCAGTAAAGAATACAATGAAATCAAGGGCCTCAGGCGGGAGAAAGAACGCAGTGCCAAGAAATGGGTAATCAACTCACAGAAAGCTGTTGATGCCCTACTCAAGAACTCCACAGCCAAGCAAGAAAAGTTGGAGGATCAAGGTGCCAGAGCAATCTTCCATTGTCCACCCATGCTGGAAGCACCACCCAAGGATAGCGATGAGATCATCGAAGAGATGACCAGAAAGGCAATGATGAGGCTTCCAAAGCATCCAGATAAGCTGAGTCCTGAAGAGCGGGAACAGCTTGATCCCAAGGAGAAAGAGAGACTGGCAGAGCAGGAGAGGGATAGGATAATCCTCAAGGAAATCAAAGAATCATTCGACCGCATCGGACTTGAGTACCAATCAGGTGACGATAAACCAGCATTGGAGTTTGCGATAGGCTTCAGTCCAACGGCTAGAGAGTACTACAAAGCTCAACAAAGAGCCCTGGCAGAACAAGAAGCATCAGCAAACGATGGAACTGCGACTGCGACGACGGATGAAGCAAGTATAGAAGTTGAAGATAATGATCCAACGCAAACGATCATCCACACAGAAGAACTGCCAGAGGAAAGGCAAGCACAAGAGGAGGCCAAGAATGGGCAGACACCTTTCGCACACCTATCCAGAGCAGAACTCCTCAAACTTATCGGGATAACCAATTAGGAGGTCATCATGAAACAGGGATCACTAGTTAGGACTCAGAACGTAATCGCCGCAGACAAATGCATTGAATACCTGCTAACCCGACCCAAGCTGGAGATGGTGGGACTTGGCTTGCTGTATGGCAGACCAGGACTGGGAAAGACCACTTATGCCAGTAGAATCGCCTTCAGCCAAGGTTATCTCTATCTCAGGCTGGAGGCAACCACCACTCCCAAGGCCTTTGCATCCAAGCTACTATTAGCCCTATACAAGAGATTTGGCATGGGCGAGTACATCCCCTACGGTACAGCTAATGACCTTTTCATGATGTGTATAACTGTTTTGGAGGATCACAAGGATACGATAATCGTGGTGGATGAGATAGACTATGCCTTCCGGCATCCCCAGCTATTAGGTGCAATCAGGGATATTGTGGATGTGACCACCGCAATCGTGATCCTGGTCGGAATGCAGAATGCCAAAGATAGGCTCAATCAGATCAATGAGTATTACTTTGACAGATGCAATTTCTGCTATGAGTTCCAAGACCTACCCAAGAAGGACATCGCCCAGTTATGTAGTGAGATTCTGGAGATCAAGTTCCATCCTGATATTGTGGAATATGTCCACTGCCATTCCTGCGGTAATGTCCGTAAAGCCATGAAGCTTATCCGTTCAGTGGAAGAGATAGGCAGATACAAGAACCTGGAAATAGTCTCGCAAGCAGATCTGGATGATTGAGGTCAGAATGACGGAACAAGAACTGATCCTCAACTTCATCAGTCAGTATGATCGCCTGTTTAATGCAGAACTTATCTCCAAGCTGACTAGTGTTAGCACGGAAGCTGTAGAAAAGCTACTGCCCGAACTGCTTCAAAGCCAGGCTATCAAGCTGATAGAAGATACTCCTCCGATTTACGTCCGAGCCAACCGCTACCAAGCAAGGATCGGTTATCAGCACTACAAGGGCTGGACTTTCAGCATAACAGATGCTCATAAGCTTTTAGACATCCTGGAGCATGGCAGATACAAGTCCATCCGAGAGATAGCTCAGGCATTAGGTAAATCCAGACAGTGGGTCTATATCTATCTGGAGGCATTGGCATCGATAGAAGTCGTAGACCTAAGAGGCTTCATATATGTGGTTGTTTCCCGCCAAAACGTGCCCAAAATCGGCAGAAAAGTCCAGAAAGGTATATTGGGTCAACTCCGGAGTTTGAATAGGAGTGGAGGTCATCGACTATTTGTGTAAGATACAACATTGTCTCTATGCAATGGTAACTATGGGACAAAGGAAACAAAACTTTCCTCATGGTTGACATGGAGCAGTTGAGGCGTATTATATATAGTGTAGATATTGGTGACAGATGTATTTCTTGAAAGTTTGTGCAAATGTCCGAGGTGGAATAATGAACATAGACCCCAATTGTAGGAGGATATTATGGCTGAAGCTGTAATTGGCAAAGCTTATCCATTACCTGATAATTACTTAAAAATCCTTAATGAAGCAGAAACGATCGAGTTGTTAATCTTAGGCAAAGACCCCTATCCAGGTGATCCTGTAGGCATCCCTTTTTGTAAGGACACATGGGGTGAGTTATTTAAACACAACTGTTCGGGACGCTATGTATTAAACGCCTTAGGCTACGAAGAGAATGATATCCCAAAAGGGAAGTATGGTTGTCCATCCACATTTTTTGAACACTTAGCAACAAAAAGGGGAATAGCCTTTCTTAACATCTCTTATCACTATCTTGGGGGGGCATTGCGAAAAGGGAATCATAAAAGTTACATAAATGAAGCGTATGGCGTAAATGAGCCAATACTAAGGAAAGCGAAGATAATCATCTGCTGTGGTGAAGCTAATAAATTACGATGGACTGGTTTTAATGGAGATGGTGTTCGCAATGCCGTGCATCCCGCTGTGATAAACAAAACATCATCACATCAGCAAGTAAAAGAGGGATGGTTGAACCTATGGGGAACAAAATATGGTCTTTGTTATCAAAAGAATAAGAAATCTTTTAGATAACTTATTTCGGTTTATGTATATTACATTCTTTAGTTGCAAGTTACCTACAAACATTAGATGATGGTGCATTTATCGTGCACCATCATCAATAGAATTTTAGAATTCATCAGGTATAAACCACCTCCCATGTAGTATCGACCTATCGAACTGCTCTCGACATGGCACTCTTGAGATTACATCAGTAGTTTTGAAGTGAACTAGTCTTGGGATTTTTTTTACTTGTCTATGCCAAGTGCCAGTTCATTCTAGGGAATCCTGCTTTTCTCATTGACAGCCAGAGCCTGTACAGTATTTTGATAATAGGTTTGGATTTATCAAAAAACTGATTCGATTTGTATCTTTGGAGGGGTTGTTTCTCAAGCCTGAAAAGTGCGATTAGGAAGCAGTTAAGATACTATTGGGAATAGGTATGATCAGATTAGAAGACATAAAGGCTGGGGCTCTGATCCAGGGCTTGGAACCTGGTGAAGTGGTTCGCATCGTGACGAGTGAACCCATCGGACCTAATGCGCTCACAGTTTACTACAAGAAAAACGATGGGGCATTGTTAGAACGCCTGATTTACCGCACTGACGAGATGAATCTCTCTCTGGCAGTATCCGGTCGCCCCTGGTCTTTTGATGCGCCAGGTGCGGATTTTAAGCTGGCTGTCGAGGCATGTAGAATCAATCTCGCCTATCTCTTTGACCCCATGATGGCTGTCCATACTTCCAACATTGAACCCTTACCTCATCAAATTACCGCGGTATATGAATCCATGCTTCCCAGACAACCCTTGCGCTACATCCTTGCTGATGATCCAGGTGCTGGAAAGACTATCATGGCAGGCTTGTATATGCGTGAACTGATTATGCGAGCCGATGCCAAGCGCATTTTGATTATCGCTCCCGGTTCTTTAGTGGAGCAGTGGCAAGATGAAATGTATGAGAAATTCGGGCTGGACTTCTTCATCTTCTCTCGTGATATGGAAGCTCAATCTCATAGTGGAAACCCCTTTGAAGATTTCGATTACCTGATTGCCCGGATAGATATGGTTTCTCGTGATGAAGAGCTGATGGAGAAGCTGAAACTCACATATTGGGACTTGGTAGTGATAGATGAAGCTCACAAGTGTTCTGCATCCTGGTTTGGCAACGAACTTAAGAAGACCAAACGCTATAAACTTGCTGAAGATGTGGGTAGCATTACCCGGCATTTCCTGTTGATGACTGCAACTCCTCACAAAGGTAAAGACGAGGACTTTCAAACCTTCCTGGCCCTGCTCGATTCTGACCGCTTCTATGGCAAAACTCGTGATAGTGCCCAATCCATAGATATTTCGGACCTGATGCGGAGGATGGTAAAAGAAGAACTGCTCAAATTCGATGGCACTCATCTTTTCCCGGAACGTAAAGCCTACTCAGTCTCGTACAAGTTATCTGATCTGGAAGCTGAGCTTTACTTGGCTGTAACAGAATACGTCCGTGAAGAGATGAACAAAGCAGATCGACTGGAAGGCAAGCAAAGGAATACCATTGGCTTTGCCCTCACCATTCTGCAACGTCGTTTAGCATCGAGCCCGGAAGCTATATACCAATCACTAAAACGCCGTATGGAAAAGCTCACCCGCAGGCTGGAAGAGGAAAAGCTCATCCTGCGAGGTGAACTGATTCGCAAAGCAGATGATTTTGATGTCCCAGAAGACCTGGATGATCTTAATAGCGAAGAGCAAGAAAACATGGAAGAGGAATTGGTCGATAGAGCTACCTCTGCCCAAACCATCCAAGAATTTGAGAATGAAATCATCATCCTGACCAGACTTACCAAACAAGCTAAAGAACTAAGGGATTCCGGTCTTGACCGCAAGTGGGAAGAGCTTTCCAACCTCTTTGAGAACAATCCACATATGCGAGAGAAGAGCGGTCGCTACCGCAAACTCATTATCTTTACTGAGCACAGGGACACACTAAACTATCTTCATAACCGATTAAACGATTTGATAGGTAATCCGGATGCTGTTATCATTATCCACGGTGGCATCAAGCGTGAGGAGCGGCGCAAAGCTCAAGAGCTATTCCGTAACGATCCAAGAGTGAGCATACTCTTGGCTACTGATGCAGCTGGCGAAGGTGTGAACCTCCAAAATGCCAATCTGATGGTCAATTATGATCTGCCTTGGAATCCCAATCGCATCGAACAACGCTTTGGGCGTATCCATCGTATTGGTCAGCAGGAAGTTTGCCATCTCTGGAACATGGTGGCTATGGAAACCCGGGAAGGCGATGTATTCCTGAATCTCTTTAACAAACTGGAAATCCAAAGGCAAGCTCTGGGTGGTAGAGTATTCGATATCCTGGGTGACGTGTTTGAAGAAAAAAGCCTGCGGGACTTGCTCATAGAAGCCATTCGTTATGGTGATGACCCAATCGTCCGAGCCAAGCTCTTTGAAGTAGTGGAAGGTGCTCTCGATACAGAACATATCAAAAACATCCTCAATCGTAATGCCTTGTGTGAGGAAGTGATAGACGAGAAACGTCTCTTTGCCGTAAAAGAAGAGATGGAAAAAGCCGAAGCCAGAAAGCTGCAACCCTATTTTATCCGAGCCTTCTTCAGTAAAGCCTTTGAGCAACTCTCTGGTGAACTGCGTGCACGTGAATCCGGCAGATGGGAAATCACTTATGTCCCTGCCAATATACGTGAAAGAGATAGACAGATATCAGGCAGAAACAGACGCAATATGAATCCTGTAACTACTAAGTACGAACGTATTTGCTTTGATAAACAGTTCGTTAGGTTAAAAACCCGGGAATCTGCAATGGCAAGTTTTATCCATCCAGGGCATCCACTCATGATGGCAGTGACAGATTTGATGTTGGAAGCGCATCGTAACAAACTGAAACAAGGCTCTGTGATGCTCGATCCCAATGATGATGGCATAGTACCCAAAGCACTGATTATAATTGACCATGCTATCAAAGAAGGTTATAATCGGGATAGATGCGTTTCCCGCCGGATGCAATTTGTAGAAATTACTCCCGAAGGTGTTGTCAGCAATTCCGGTTGGGCTCCCCATCTCGATCTTGAACCCATTACAGATAGTGATTTTAATCTCATCAAAGGCATCCTATCTTCAGAATGGCTGTCCGAAAACTTAGAAAAGGAAGCTCTTGCCTATGCCACTGCACAGCTTGCTCCCGAACACTATAGTGAAGTGCAAAGCCGCAGGGAACGGCATGTTGACAAGACCTTGACTGCTGTGCATCAAAGGCTGATCAAAGAGATAAACTACTGGTCAGATCGCAAGATCAAACTTCAGGATGATCTGGCAGCCGGGAAGCAAACCAGGATTAATATAGACAATGTAAATCGAACCATAGACGAACTTACGCATCGGCTGGAATCCAGAAGCAAAGAACTGAAGGAAATGCGCCATATCGTATCAGAGACACCTCATATCATTGGTGGTGCTTTGGTGATCCCTGCAGGCTTGATTGCTCAACTAAAAGGTGAACCTAATTGGTCTGCCGATGCCGAAGCTCGTAGCCGGATTGAGCAGATAGCCATGAAGGCAGTGATGGAATATGAGAAGTCTCTTGGATGTGAAGTCATCGATGTATCAAGCAACAGTTGTGGTTGGGATATCACCAGTATTCCACCAATGAAAGATGGTCGCTTACCTGAGACCAGGCACATCGAAGTGAAAGGTAGAGCCAAGGGACAATCCACGATTACCGTTACCCGCAATGAAGTGCTCTATGGTTTGAATCAGGCAGATAAATTCATCCTGGCGATTGTCGTTATAGATGGTGATAGTTTTGAAGGACCACATTATATCCGTAATCCCTTTACTCAGGAACCGGATTGGGCAGTAACCAGTATCAATCTTGATATCGAGAGCTTGATAGATAAAGCAGAATTGCTTAAGCAGGAATAATGAATGATTATTTGAAGAGCATTCAAGACAAGAACAGGCTTGATGGAATCAGAAGATTGTTTTCAGATTGTCAAGAGCGTTACCTGAAATCCGCATCATTAGTAAGCAAGTACAATGAACAGATAAAACAACTGAAAGAATACGATAGATTCTTTACTGATGGCCCTTATGAGGTAATGAATGCCATTGAAGAACGTTACAATCGTGAGTATTGTGATGATCAGATACAAATCTTTGAACCATTCGAAAAGATGGTAGAACGAAGATGGTTTAGCTTTTTTTACAAGGTAAGATTAGCTCTTGTCGATGACAATCACTTTTGTCGTAATTTCCTACGGTTAGGTGGATTTCTCGATCAGAAAGATATAGAATTGGCCTTACCTACAGCCTTACAGATTGTCCAGGATTTGGAGTTAGGATGGTACATTTCAGATGAGCCAAAAAGAGAAGATAATGAAGATTAACGCCCCCAAGAAGCTGATTGAAGTAGCGCTCCCTCTCAAGGAAATAAACGAAGCCTGTGTCCGTGAAAAGTCTATCCGGCATGGACATCCCTCCACTTTGCATTTATATTGGGCAAGGCGTCCCCTGGCTGCTGCAAGAGCAGTGCTCTTTGCTCAGTTAGTTAATGACCCGGGTTGGGATGAAGAGCTGCAGATTGGCTACAAGAGGAAAGCAGATGCAAATCGGGAACGGGAACGTCTCTTTGAGATCATCCGCAAGCTGGTGAAGTGGGAAAACACCAATAATGAAGCTGTCCTGAATGAAGCCCGCGCCGAGATTCGCAAGAGTTGGAAGGTAACCTGTGAACTGAATAAAGACCATCCTGAAGCATCATATTTTTTTAATCCTGACAAACTTCCTGCCTTTCATGATCCCTTTGCCGGGGGTGGTTCAATCCCGCTGGAAGCTCAGAGATTAGGCTTGGAAGCATGGGCAAGCGATCTCAATCCCGTTGCTGTGCTTATCAATAAAGCGATGATCGAAATCCCACCCAAGTTTGTGGGCAGAAGACCTATTGGTCCTGTTCCAGAAAATGAAAAACAACTTGATACAGGACAATACACATGGGATGGAGTAACGGGGCTGGCAGAAGATGTGCGCCGTTATGGGCATTGGGTACGGCAGGAAGCTTTTAAGCGCATCGGACACCTGTATCCACCCATCAAAATCACCGAAGAGATGATAGCAGAAAGGCCTGATCTCGCACAATATCGGGGGAAAGAACTGACAGTAATAGCCTATATTTGGGCAAGAACAGTAAAGAGCCCAAACCCATTATATTCTCACGTGGACGTTCCCCTGACTTCTACCTTCCTGCTGTCTGATAAAAAGGGGAAAGAAGCCTGGATTGAGCCAATAATCGACTGCGATAATTATGAGTTTAAAGTCCGGGTTGGCATGCCGGATGATATTGAAACAATAAAGAAAGGGACTAAGGCAGCCGGTAGATCGTCAAACTTCACATGCCTCCTCTCAAATACTCCCATTGATGGTAAGTATATTAAGGCTGAAGGGCAAGCAGGCAGAATTTGCTCTAAGCTGATGGCTATTGTTGCTGAAGGAAAGAGCTGTAGAGTATATCTCTCTCCAGACGAGCATCAGGAAAATATAGCAAAATCCGCAGTTCCAACTTGGAGACCAGAACAAGCATTAGTAGGGAAAAGCGCTGATCAAGTTCCCCTCTATGGATTGTGCACCTATGGCGATTTGTTCAGCAATAGACAGATGTATGCATTAGAGTCAATCACCACAATAATTGATGATGTTTTTAAGGCAGCTATTGAAGCAAATGATATAAAAGAAGATAAAGCCATATATCAAGAGGCCATACGAACCTATTTGCATTTCTGTGTAGGTAAACTGTCAATCCAGAGTTCAGTTCTCTCAACTTGGGATTGCACTAGAGACGGGGTAAGGAGTGCTTTTGGAAGGCAAGCTCTAGCTATGGTATGGGATTATGCTGAAGTGAATATCCTAAGTGATTCCACAGGGAACTGGTTATCTATGCTAGATTGGGTGTGTAAGGCGATACAAAAACTGCCCACGCATAAGAATTGTAAAGCAGTAGTCTCCGACGCTACATCTCAGAGCATTTCAGCTAACAAGATTGTTTCTACTGATCCTCCATATTACGACAATATCATGTACGCTGATTTATCAGATTTCTTCTACGTGTTTCAAAAGAGAGCGTTGAAACCAATTTTCCCAGAGCTATTCCAGACCATTGCAACCCCAAAAGACGATGAACTGGTAGCATCGCAGTATCGCCATAAATCCAAGAAGGATGCAGAATTGTTCTTCTTGAATGGCATGATGAAGGCAATGAGCCGGATATCCCAACAATCAAACGCAGCCTTCCCGGTTACAATTTACTACGCATTTAAACAATCAGAGACTTCAGAGGTCGGAAGCATATCTACGGGATGGTTAGCATTCCTGGAAGCGGTTATCAAATCTGAGTTTGCCATTGTAGGTACCTGGCCAATGCGAACAGAGCTTGCCAACAAGGTTAGTGGAATAGGTAGTAATATGCTATCTTCCAGCATAATACTGGTTTGCCGAAAACGTGCATTAAATGCAGAAATGGTCAGTCGTAAAGAATTCTTACAAGAGTTAACTAAGGCTATCCCCGAAGCATTAGAAACAATGATAAATGGAAGCGAAACATCCAGTCCTGTAGCTCCGGTAGATTTAGCTCAATCAGCCATCGGACCCGGTATGGCTGTGTATTCAAAATACAAAGCAATCTTAGAATCTGACGGCAGTCCCATGACTGTACATACTGCACTTATTCTCATCAATAAAGCTCTGGATGAGTATTTCAAAGAGCGGGAAGGCGATTGGGATAATGATACCCGCTTCTGCCTCCAGTGGTTCAGTGAATATGGATGGAAAGAAGGTGTATATGGTGAAGCTGAAGTGCTTGCCAAGGCAAAAGGTCTTTCGGTAGAGGGTGTTCGGGACAGTGGAGTTTTGATGGCCGGCAGTGGCAAAGTGCGTCTTTATCGCCCATCTGAGTATCCTACGGACTGGAATCCGCTAAAAGATGACAGAACTCCCGTCTGGGAAGTATTGCATCAGCTCATCCGGGCGCATCAGAGCAGTGGAGAATCCGCTGCAGCAGAGATAGCATCTGCTGTTCCTGAGTTAGCTGCTACTGCGCGTCAGCTTGCCTTTTTGCTATATACCCTATGTGAACGACAAGGTTGGGCAGAAGATGCCCGACCCTACAACGACCTGGTCACAGCCTGGCTTTCCATCGAAAAACAAGCTCAGGATAAAGGCATACAAGGTGATCAGATTGAGGCTGAGTTTTAGATGACCAAAAACCAAATACTAAAGCTAATCACTCAAGGCGAAAGTGGAACTTTGGAATTTAAAAGAGATTCACTAAAGCCAGAGCAGCTCGCCAAGGAGATAGTAGCCTTTGCCAATCAGAAAGGTGGCACTATCATCCTCGGGGTGGAAGACGATGGCACAATTAGTGGGATCAAGCGTTCCAAGCTTCAGGAATGGCTGATGGACTGCGTATGCAGTCGCCATATTCATCCCAGAATTAGCCCATCCTACCAAGAGATACGCATAAGTCCTGAGATCACAATAGCACTTATAACCATTGCAGAAGGCGATTCCAAGCCCTATGTAGTTCGGCACAATGACCGGGAAGACGTCTTTCTAAGGCATGGGAATACCACCAGAATAGCCACCAGAGAACAGCTTGTTCGGCTTCTTGCCAGTGGTGGTTTGCTAAAAGTGGAAAGCATGCCGGTACCCAGAACCTCACTATCAAGCCTGGATCTGGCACGACTAGAAAACTATCTGGTGTTTAGGGGTGAACCGGAGATACCAAAAAGCAAAGATCAATGGACAGAACTCCTGCTCCAGATGGGGTTTTTGACAGAAGTGACAGGCGATAAAATACAGTGCACAGTGGCAGGAATCACCCTATTTGGAGTAAAGCCCAGACGCTATCTAAAACAAGCAGGACTGCGGGTAATGGCATTTGATTCGCTCGATTTGCAGTATCGTGCTCTATTGGATGTAGTTTTAGATGGCCCTATGCTCGCCAGATGGGTGTTTGACGATGATGGAGTCCGAACCATTGTTGATGATGGTTTGGTGGAAAAGCTGGCTCATACCATTCATCCTTACATCGCCATTGAAGGAGATTCGATAGATAAGGGTTTCCGGCGACCAAGCAAGATATTATATCCCATGGAGGCAATTCGGGAACTGATCCTGAATGCTCTTGCTCATAGGGACTGGACACGTTCTACTGATATCGAACTGCGCATTTTTTCCAATCGTCTGGAGATCATCAGTCCGGGTGCTTTGCCTGGGTCGATGACCATCGAGAAAATGAAGACAGGACACCGCTATGCCCGGAATGCTCTGATCATGGAAGTGATGCGAGAGTATAATTATGTAGAAGAACGTGGCATGGGTATCCGCACTAAAGTAATCCCCCAGGTGAAGGCCATCACAGGTAAAGAGCCGGAGTTTGCCACAGATGAGGATTGCCTGAAGATCACCATGAATCGGGATGAAACTACAATTGAGACTATAAGTGCACCTGATGGTGAGACTATAAATGAGACTATAAATGAGACTATAAAACTGACTGCTATTCAAAAAGACATTCTAAGAGAAATCACCTCTAATCCAGCAGCAACTTATGAAGAAATAGGTGAAAAGCTTGGTGTTTATCGGGCTACAGTTGCGAGACATTTAAATCTACTTAAGAAGACAGGGGTAATCAGTAGGATGGGATCTAGGAAAACTGGATACTGGCACGTTAATAATGAAAAACATGTGGATCAGTAACACTACTGCCCATGAAGAAGGCAAAACTTTGCTTTCAGGAATGAACTCGGAAGGGATAGGCTTCCGAGCAGTTTCCGAGTTGTTTGCCAAGCATGGTAAACTCATTGATATGAATAAGCTTGCGAACATAAGAACTCTGCATAAGAATCAGGAGATAAGATGATAAAAGCGTGGCGAGACATCGCAATTCCGCATCAGGACGTGCTGAGAGGCACTTTCAAACAATCAGAATTTGCTGCAGACCTTTCACGGGTGCATACCGGAGATGCCGGTGAAGAATATCAAAATCCGGTGATGTTCTTTCAAAGAACCTTTATCACAGAAGGGATGAGGTTACTATTAGATTCAGTAATCCAGCGTCTTAGCGGCAATGGTGGTGATCCTGTTATCCAATTGCAGACTGCTTTTGGGGGTGGTAAAACGCATACCATGCTGGCTGTTTATCATCTTGCTAAGGGAGAAACGCCCTTATCTGAATTGCAGGGAATACCGCCAATCATTGATAAAGCCGGTGTTACTTCTTTGCCCAAAGCAAAAGCTGTGGTTATTGATGGCAATCAACTCTCTCCCGGAAGTCCAAGGTCGCGAGATGGTATTACCGTTAATACTCTGTGGGGCGAACTTGCCTGGCAATTGGGTGGTGCAAATGGCTATGAACAGGTAAAGCAAGCAGACCTAAGCGGAACCTCTCCTGGCAAGGAGGATTTGACAACGTTACTTAGGGCTTATGCACCTTGTGTGATTCTGGTGGATGAATTGGTGGCTTATATCCGTCAATTTGAACCTGGAAAGACCTTTACGGGTGGTAGCTATGACTCCAATATCTCGTTTATCCAAGCCTTAACTGAAGCTTTGAAGGCAGTGCCTAATGCTCTGATGTTGATTTCCTTGCCAGACTCCAATCGGGAAGCCGGAAGCCAGAATGGAATCAATGTTCTCAGAACGCTGGAGCATTTCTTTGGACGCATCCAGGCTTTGTGGAAACCAGTAGCTGCTGAAGAAGCTTTTGAAATAGTCCGTCGCAGACTATTTGCCAATATTACAGATCAAGCTTCAATGGAAGAGACCTGTCGAACCTTTGCAGACTATTACATAGCCAATAAGAACGACTTCCCCAATGAAACCCAGGAAGCGCATTACTATGAACGTTTGAAACAAGCATACCCCATCCATCCGGAGATCTTCGACCGTCTCTATGAAGACTGGTCGTCTTTGGATAACTTCCAGAGGACCCGTGGAGTACTGAAACTAATGGCAAAGGTAATTCACAAGCTCTGGATAGACGATAACAAAGACCCACTTATCATGCCAGGCAATCTGCCTTTGTATGATGCTGACGTGCGCAATGAAACGATATACTATCTACCCCAAGGTTGGGACCCTGTCCTGGAGAGGGATATTGATGGCTCTCGCTCCGAAACTGCCCATATTGAGAAGATTGAAGCCAGGTTTGGTCAGTTACAGGCTTGCAAGAAACTGGCACGAACCATCTTCTTTGGCAGTGCTCCCCATACTGTGGCTATGCACTCTGTCAGGACTATACGTGGCATAGAGTACAATAGAATCCTGCTTGGCAGTGTTCAACCCGATCAGGTGATCGGAATCTTTAAAGACGCCATGAATAGACTGGTGGATAAGCTGCATTACCTGAGTAATGCTGATAACAAATTGTTTTGGTTTGATACCCGTCCTAATCTCAGACGAGAGATGGAAGACCGCAAACGACGTTTTAATGATAAAGACGATGTCGTACCGGTAATCAAAGACCAGCTTCAGCGCTTGCTGTCCAATGGCTGTTTCGACGGAATCCACATTTTTACGCGTTCTGATGACATTCCGGATGATTATTCGCTTCGGCTGGTTATCTTGCCACCTGATGCCTATTATCTGCGTTCTGGAGGCAGTTTTGCCATAGTGGGCACTCCAAATAGCGATGGAGCTAAGAAAATACTCACAACCAGAGGTGAACAGCCGAGACTGAAACAGAATCGGCTTATCTTTCTGGCTGCAGATGGGGATGTAATAGGCAGGCTAAAAGATCAGGTCCTTACTTTGCTGGCATGGGACTCTATTCTCAAAGATATTCAAACCTTGAAGCTCAATCTCGATCTATATCAAACCAGACAGGCTAAGGCTGGATTTGAGGATGCTAAGAAGTCATTAGACCGCATTGTAAAAGAAACATACAAATGGATATTAGTACCAGAGCAGGATAAGGTCCCCGGAGATAAATTTGAGCCATTCAGCATCAATCCGAGTGTGCCTAATATTGTGGAAGAGATTGAACGGATTCTCAAGGAAAACGAGCATCTGATCACTGGGTGGGCACCGATTCATCTGCACAACCTGCTAAAACGATGGTTCTGGAAAGACGATGTGAAGGAAGTGAGAGCTAAGGATATATGGCATAGCACCTGTTGTTATCTGTATCTGCCCAGGCTCAAGAATGAAAATACCTTCTCGAATGCGATCAATTCCGGAGCCGAAAGCAGAGACTTCTTTGGCTTAGCATATGGTAAGGATGGCGATGAGTATGTTGGTTTCTCTTATGGGAAGCCAATGACTCCTGTCTTTGATAGCTCTCTGCTACTTATCGATCCCTTATGGGCAGCAGAATATCAGTCTCAAAAGACGGTTATCGCTGATCCTCCAGATGAGCCCCCAACTGAACCAGGGACAGGTGGAACTGGTACTGGGGATACAACAGGTGGTGGTGCTACTCCTCCTAGAGGCGGAAGTGGCGGAACAACACCTCCTACACCCAAACCCGTACAAAACAAGAAGCGCTTTTATGGTCGAGTAAATCTGAAGCCAACTCGAGCCAAAGCAGACTTTGCTACGATTGTGGAAGAGATTGTTTTACATCTGATAAATAGCCCAACTGTGACAGCCAGCATTAAAATAGAAATCGAAGCAGACTGTCTCGAAGGTTTCGATGAAGCTATACAGCGCACAATCAAAGAGAACTGCAACACACTCAAGTTTGATATGAGTGAGTTTGAGTAGGGGGTGGTAATCATAAATGATACGTAATAGTGAGATTTGATATGACTAAGCCTCCACATGTTGATTGGTTTAGGAAAACTGGCGAATCTCTTAGAACAGCTGATGGTAAGGCCATTGAAGTTTGGGAGTTCTGCCACCAAAATGACGACAAGGTGCTTTCGCAATGGGCTAAGCATTTTAGAAGCCACTATTGTCTCGATTCTCAGATCGATTTACTGCGTGGAAGACTCTCGCGATCCGATTATTTACATACTATCAAGTTTCCTAGTAGTGTGTCCAATCTAGGACATGGAATACGTGCTGGAGATTTTGGGGAAATCTTAGTAGCCGACTATCTGGAATGGCTCTTAGGGTTTTGGGTACCTAGGGTTCGATGGTCATCTAAAGTGATTAGAGATGAATCACCAAAGGGTAGCGATATCATAGGCTTTAGATTTGAAGAAGATAACAAGATATCAAAAAAAGATGTAATGGTGATTTTTGAGGTAAAAACTATGTTCTCTGCTTCTAAAATTAACCGGTTACAGGACGCTATTAATGATTCTGCTAAGGATAACATTAGGATTGATGAATCCCTGAACTATATCAAACAAAGACTATTAGAAAGTAGTAACATTGATCAAGCAGGTAAAATTGATAGGTTTCAAAACCCAGTAGATATACCCTATGTAGATATCTTTGGAGCTGCAGCAATAATCTCCGAAAACTTTTATAAAGTAAGTGAGTTGACTACATCAGATTGTATGTCAGTTCCAAAGTCAAAGAAATCTAAAGTACTTATACCACATCCCAAAATAGACAGGTTAACTCTATTAGTCATAAAGGGTAAGAGCATGATGGGTTTGGTTAACGAACTATATAGAAGAGCTGCAGATGAAGCTTGAACATAGATCCCGAACATTGCTTAGTATAACAAGGTCAAAGGCAAAGATGTTCGAGTACTTTGTGCCAGAAGAGCATCATATCAGGCTGACACAGGATCCAGCGAAGCTCTTCACAAGCTCAATTGGGATACTAGGCGATCTTTCAGCTGCAATAAATCGGGGAGCAGTTGATCGCGCAGAGATCAATCAAATGAAAGAAAACCTGCTTTTCTCTGCCCATTTTTTTGATTCCTACATGCTAACAAAACTGAACAAATCTCTTGATCCTTATCTTGTGCTATTAGGTTCAGCTTCTTACTATCTTTGTGATCATCCCGGAAGTTCTTCAGTATTAGCAAAGAGCATTAATTGTGATTGTCCAGATTTGGGTGGAGAAGGTTTGGAAGACCTGCTACTCTGGCTATTACAATCAGATCTGAGCTACTACTTTGAAGGATCGGAAGGGCAATTTGGGAAGTTTGTGGATGATATGTCTCAATTCATGTTACAATTCTACGAAGATGGTTCAGCCGAAGATGAGATTATCTCTGCATCAATGATCTTAAGACATGCTGTTTATGAGTATGGCACCCCTCGTCAGCTTCTATTTGGTGATGTTTTATGTTCAGTTCTTAAAAAGAAACTGGAGAATTCTGCATGGAAATCGCTTCCGAAGTATTCTGGATTATCTCTCCAATCTTGGCGTCCAACCCTTCAAAAGGAGTCATTCATCAAAGAACTTTGGCCAGCTCAACATCTCTTGGGTATAGCTGATGTTCTCAAGGGTAAATCAACTATCATTCAAATGCCGACCAGTGCAGGTAAAACTAAGGCAGTTGAGCTGATTGTCCGAAGCGCATTTCTGGCAGGTAGAACTAAGATGGCTGTAATTATTGCCCCATTTAGAGCTCTTTGTCACGAAATCAAGAATTGCTTAACAGAAGCATTCCGAGATGAAGCAATTGGCATTGATGAACTATCCGATGTCTTTCAAACTGACTACAACTTACTGGATCTTCTTTATTCCCATCAGATTCTAGTGGTAACACCAGAGAAACTTCTTTATGTTCTGCGGCATGCTCCTGATCTAGCATCCCATATCGGGTTATTGGTTTTCGATGAAGGGCACCAGTTTGACAATGGAACACGAGGTATCACTTATGAATTGCTTCTGACTTCGTTGAAATCAATGATCGCAAATGATGCTCAAAAAGTACTCATCTCAGCAGTCATTAGCAATGCCGAAGCCGTTGGTGAATGGCTGAACGGAGAACCCAATGTAGTCGAAGGTACATCCCTTATTCCTACATTTAGGTCAGTTGGATTTGCAAGCTGGTTAGATACTTTGGGGAGAATTGAGTACGTGGACGGCCAGAATCCAGAGCAAGGTGAATTCTTCGTACCCAGAGTAATCGAGAGTTACAATCTTGGCAGGAAAGAGAGAGAAAGAAAAGACCGCTTTTTCCCTGATAGAACAGATGGTCAGTCTATTGCATTATATCTCGGATTAAAGCTCATTGCCAATGGCAGCATTGCAGTATTTTGTGGTCGAAAGGACACAGCAGCTTCAATTTGTGATAAGGCAGTGGATTATATTGATAGAGGGATTCCATTCGATTCTCCCCAAGATTTTTCCGACAAAAGCGAAGTCAAGCGGCTGGCACATCTATACAGTGTGAATCTTGGAGAAGATGCCTCAGCTACGCAAAGCGCAAGATTCGGAATATTCTCTCATCATGGTAACATCCCACATGGTATTCGTTTAGCTGTAGAGAATGCGATGCGAGATGATCTTATTCGGTTTGTAGTTTGCACTTCCACCTTAGCTCAGGGGGTCAATCTCCCCATTCGATACCTAATTGTCACAAGTGTTTACCAAGGTATAGACCCGATAAAAGTTCGGGACTTTCATAATCTAATAGGACGTGCAGGACGATCTGGTATGCATACCGAAGGCAGTATCCTGTTTGCTGATCCAATTGTTTATGATAGACGGAAAGTACTTAAGGATAAATGGCGATGGGCACAGATGAAGATATTTCTTGAACCACTAAATTCAGAACCATGTACGAGCATGTTATTGTCTTTCATCAAACCTAATAAGAGTGATGATATTCTGAATATTCTGAATATTGAGCCTCTAGATTTCGTAACCTTTTATCTGAAAGATCCTGATAATGTATCCATGCTATCATCACAGATTGAAGAAACATATAGAGATTCTGGACTCACTCAAGATGAAATCGAACGACAGATAGCAGAAAAGATCAACATAGTCAATTCAGTTGAGAGTTTTCTATTATCGCAATGGGATGAGTTTGAAAACGGATTATCTGTAGCTGAAGCCATTCATATTGCTGAAAGTACCCTTGCTTTTTCTATAGCAGATGACAATGATAAGAATCGGTTACGCGAATTGTTTACTATCCTCACTGTGTACATCGCAGAAAACGTAACTGATCCAGTTCGCCGCAAAATATACAGCAGAACTCTTTATGGTGTTCATGACTCGCACACGATTGAAAAATGGGTTCAAACAAACTCAGATCGTTTGCTAATGACTGAAGATGATTCGCAAATTCTTAACCTTATCTGGCCATTACTATCCGATCATAATAAATTCGGTTTGTTCAGAAAAATTGATCAGCCAGATGTGCTAGTTGAGGTTGGGCAGGGATGGTTAGATGGCAAGCCATTCTTTGACTTATTAAAAATTGTTAAGAGTCATAAGGCTAAAACGAAAAGGCGAAGGAAACTGAATATATATCATATTATCGATTTCTGCGAAGGAACACTTGCTTACGAGGGTTCGATGTTAGTCAGTGCTTTGATAGAATTTGTTGATCTTAACATTCGAGATGAAAGAGGGGAGCTGGCAAGAAGACTCAAGTGTTTTCAGAAACGTTTAAAATACGGACTACCCACTGAGTCTTCAGTTATTCTATGCGAAATGGGGCTATCTGACAGAGTCATTGCTCAGGATGTACAATCGTCTCTCAATGTTCATTCTACGAATCGGGGGAAGATAATCAGAACTTTAAGGAAGAATAAAGAGTTATTGACTCTAATCATGGATAAATACCCATTGTACTATCAGGATAGAGCATTGGACTTACTTATTGAGGATAATAGTTAGTAATTAAGGGAAAGAGACAACTAAGGACTACAATATGCAAGCATACAACCGACCTTTATACAAATGGTTTAACCTAATCGAATTAGGACAGTTAACCCTACCCAGATTCCAGAGATTTGAAGCATGGACTCACAACGAAGTATCAAACATACTACGATCAATGTTAAGAGGATTACCTACAGGGGCAGCTCTCATTTTAAGAGTTGATGGACCTGAGCAGTTTAGAAGCAAATACTTAGCCGGGACCCCACAAGATGGAAGAAACGTTACAGAGCAGTTGTTGGATGGGCAACAACGCTTAACAGCAATGTGGAAAAGCCTTTATAATCTTTATGATAACCGGACGTTTCTCGTTTCAATAGATAAATCAACCATCGATTTCAATGTCAATCCATCTGATTATCTTGAGTCCAATGAGATTGAAGTTGTAGCTCAAGCAATCTACGAGAAAAAAGGCAGTAGATATCCTATATGGGTCAATGATGCCAAAGAATGTTGGGAAAGGGGATTGATCCCAGTTCATTTACTACGTCCCGATGATATCTCCAAAGAGAAGAAAGCGTGGCTCAAAGCAGCAGCACCTGAGGATATTGAAATGAGGGAGTTTCTTGATGATCTGATCGATGCACTGCGTGAGAGAATCAAACATTTCAATCTGCCATATTTAGAGCTTCCGTCCACCACAAAAAAACATGTTGCCTTGGATGTGTTCATCAAGCTAAATACCAGTTCTGTTAAACTAACTGCTTATGATATTGTGGTTGCCTTGGTTGAAGATGCGGCTGAAACGTCATTGCATGAATTGGTGGATTCACTGGCCATTAAAGTCCCTAAGGCAAAAGATTATGCTGATCTGCCAGATCTGGTTTTAGACACTGTGGCTTTGTTACAAGATATCATTCCAAGCCAGGCTGGTTATGTAAACATCAATTATAGGCAGTTAGTGTCTGAGTGGGACGATTTAGTGAGTTGCTTTACAAAAATGGTAGATCTACTGGAAGAAGAGCATATATACGATGAGAAGAGACTCCCATCATACACAGCATTGCCTGTACTTGCAGCGCTTACTAAATACCTTCCAACGAATGCAGATCAACTTGGCAATGCCAGGTATCTCCTCAAAAAATACCTATGGAGAGCATTTCTTACAGACAGGTATGAGAAGGCAACTACCACGAATTCTTTATCAGATTTCCGCAAGATACGGGATTACCTTCTTGATAAAGGAGAGTACAAAGATATCCCTATCTTTAACGAACATGAGTATCCTGCGCCAGTGAAAGAGATCATTAGTGATGCAGCTTGGGCAAAAAACAGAACAATATTAGGCAGAGGCCTCTTGGCTTTGCAGATAAAATGTGGAGCTTATGATATCGCAGACAATACGCCTGCCACCAAACAAAGCGTCCATAACAGAGAGTATCATCACTTGTTCCCCGCAGCATTACTTGGCAAGGCAGATGTGCCAAACAGCAAGGTTTTCAGTTCGGTTAATTGTGCATTGATCTCCTGGAGAACGAATCGTACAATCTCTGATAAAAACCCTATGCAATATTTGTTGGAAAGATCTGAGAATTGCGATCTTGGAGAAATTGAAAGAGATAGAAGATTGCGAAGTCATTTGATTCCGATTCAAGAGCTTAGTGTGGACTATTCTGACTTTGATAGCCAGGAAACTAAAGCGCAAATTGAGCAGGATTTCGCTCGATTTGTTGAAGCCAGATCGATATTACTAGAACAAGCGGCAAGGCTTGTGTATAATGGAGAGCAGCTAACGACTGATAGAGTCTATGCTAAAATTGCTGACTTGCAACAGCAGTAATCGTAAGTACAGCGAAAAGCATGATAATGAAGGATATACCACAAGAAGTACTAATAAGTAATCCTAAAGACTTGAAGTATCATCACCAAAGAGTTTTTGGTTACTATAGCATCAGAACAAACAGTAACCTCATTGAATGGCAGTGCCTATTGAATACCCTGAAGAAAAACTTGTTTATGAATAGCATACCAGAATTCTTAAGCTATCCATATACCTTAGTGAAACGCGAAGAGCCAGATTTTGAGGTAGTCCTTAGCAGTGGAGAGGTAATGCTGATCGAGATCACTCGTGCAACTACGATGAAAAATGAAGCTCTCAAGCATCAGTTATCCAAAGCCAACGACGATGTCGAAATGGCAGAAGTATCTAATGACATGTTTACTCTCGAAAAGCCAAACAAGGGAGAAATGCGGAAAAACCTTGTAAACAAAGGAGATGGTTTGCAAGGTACAGGAATGTATGGGTGGTACGCTGAAAAACAATGGGTATCTATCATTTTGTCTGCCATAGAATCAAAGCGAAGTAAAGTCTATTCAGATAGTGTGGATTTGTTACTCATAGAGGACAGATCACTTCCATATTCATATCGGGAAGCAATAACAAAACGATTCGAATTTCTAAAGAGTGCGATTGAAAGCGATCCGAAAACACTTGGATTAAATGCGTTTCCAAACATTATCACAGATACTTCCGGAGCTATCGGCATTGTTAGACAAGATAATCAGTGGCTTTCTACCCCTCTTTTCTTGCCAGATGGCTGGATGGCAGAGTAGGGACACAATTCCAACCCAAAAAGCTCTTACTTGCTGCTGATAGCATAACCCATCCCCTCGTACCCCTTCACTCGTTTTCTATACATGTTTGCAAGCATGGGTTCGTTCATGTCGACATAATCGTAGATCACTACCTCTGTTTTGTTATCATGAGCCCTGTGTAGCCTACCAGCATATTGTTGCAATACTCCTTTCCAGGATATAGGCAATGTAAGAAACAAGGTATCCAGTCTGCTGTCATCAAAGCCCTCTCCGGCATACTTTCCAGTTGCGATAATCACCCTTTCATCTTCATCCGGTATGGAATGGAGCTTATCAATTACCGCTTTCAGCTGTTTTCTACCCATACCACCCCGAAGTGCGATTACATGCTTGGAGAACCCTGCGAGTTTCTGAGCAAAGAACTCCACATGAGCAGTTCTCTCCGTTAAAACAAGTGGACTTCTACCGGCCACGATTGCCGCAATAATGTCATCCAGAATCATGTCATTTCGCTTAGTATCCTCCACCAAAGCTTGATAGACGTCTGTGATCTTGATCTCGGCATCCTCGCTACCCTTGATTATTGAGAAGTTTGTCTGGCGAGTCACTACCTTATGTGTGAAAGACCGTTGCAGAACTTGAGGCTTGGCATCTACTTTATACCGGATAGGGCCGCATTGCATGTAGACAATTGGATGATGGCCATCTTGGCGGATTGGAGTTGCCGTAAGTCCATATACATATTTTGCCTGCACAGACTTGAGAACTTGTTCAAAGCTAAAAGCAGAGATATGGTGACACTCATCCACTATCACCATGCCATAATCCTTAACGAGCTCTTTAACTGCGTGTTTGTGGGTAAGACTCTGAATAATGGCAACATCAATTTTACCGGTTCTTTTATCTATGCCCCCGCCTATTTGCCCTATATCCGGTTCTTGCAGAAAACACTTTAGCCGCTCTACCCACTGATTCATCAACTGCCTGCGGTGCACTATGATTAGAGTGTTAGTCTGCCTTTGAGCAATCATCCATATTGCCACAACTGTCTTACCGAATGCCGTGGTTGCTGAGAGAATGCCATTTTCGTGCTTGAGCATTGCAGTCCCCGCAAGGAGTTGTTCACTGCTTAGTTTTCCAACGAAAGTAGCATTGACGAGTTCTCCCGAAAATCTCAAATCTTTCTGAATCTGCGAAATGCCCAAATTTGATAGAAGCCTTGTGAGATCTTCTAAACACCCTCTTGGGATTACGAGGTATTCATCAGTTTCAGAGGATAGATTGATAACCCTGGGTATATTGTAGATTGGCATTCTCATGGCTTGAGATCGGTAAAATTCTGGATTCTGAAAGGCTGCAAGCCTGATGATATTGGACATTAGCTTCTGACGAAGTCCAGCTTTCTCAATGTAGATCATATTGCTCAAGACAATCTGAATCTGAGATGGTAAATCTTTAACCTCCTCAGGTTGGGCATGTTTCGCTTCCCAGGGCATGGTTTCATCTACTTCAGATGTAGCTATTTGAGATAATCCCATTAATCCGTGACCAGCGGGTAGTTCTGATAGAATTGCGTTGATCCTGTGTTTACTGAGTCTTTCCGCTTGTGACAGGAAGCTCCACTGATCTTCAATCCTCTTCAACTGGTGATCTACAAACTCACTATGCCCACTCTCCCGCGCTTTCTTCTGCAAGGGCAAGGCAATCAGATTCCCAAATCCTCCTTTGGGCATAGTATCTTGGTTGGGAAACATGCGGTCAAATGAATCAAAGCCGATTTGATGGTGTTTCTCCATAGCATTTGTAAGCAGCGCAGTTCCCAATCTACGGGCCATAGCTGCAGATATCTTTTCATCAAAGAAGAACCACAGATGGGCACCGTTCCCTGATCTGGATATCTCAACAAAACCAGGTACATGATATTGGTGGCAGGCATCGACCATCGCCCTCACATCGTCCCGCCAGCCCTTCTTATCAAAATCTATAGCCAGAAAATTGCACATATCATCTTCAAGCAAGGGGTAGATGCCAATAATGATCTCACCACTTAGGTGCCTGTAGATCTGCTTATCATCAAGTGGGATAAGCTTTCTATTCTCACAGCTCGCACAAGGGATTTTCTTGTACTTACCGCATACATCATGTTTCCAATCATTGAAGCAGGCTGGTGAGTATCCGGATCTATTGTCTTTGCCAATCCATCTGATTGCGAACACATCCTCTCTTCCCTGAAACAAGCTGCGAAAGAGCTGAACCTTGTTCTCTGGACTGGATTGATTGTTGATTGGGGTATCTGTAGAAGTAGCCTTTACTGAATGTGTATCGTTGGTGATATACTTGTGTGGGGTCTCGGTTGGAATAGAGGTTTCAGTATTCGGTTCTGATGGATGGGTTACATTCGAAACCAAATCTCTCAGTCTGGAGTTCTCGGTCTCCAGATCGCTGATCCGCTTGAGAGCGTCGTCGAGTCTCTTCTTGAGTTCTTCATTCTCGGTGTTCATCTCATCCTCAACTGACCAATGTCGGCTCATGCTTCCTGTTGTCAACCCCAAAATCTTTAAACCTGGATGATCCTAATCATCAAACCAATTCTGCTCATTAATCGATATGCAGAATTCCTGTCAGAATTTGAAGTTTTTGGTGATCTGATTTGCAAAAATCCTGTCACAAACTACCTAAAGTGGTCTGGGAAAAGATGAGTAAGGATGAGCTACGATGCGACAGTTTGCAATTTTCGCTGCACAATTTGCAGTTTTCGTTGTCACTTTACATTTTTTCCCTATTTACATGATTCTCTCAGGACTCTATGATTTTTATTGACTGAATCTGTGTACCCAAATTTCTGTGACGTAAAATACTATTCTCAAAAAGGGAGACACCATGGCTTACAACAAGATGAAAACAGACCTGCAAAACCTGTTTGAAGAGCTCAAAACTCAAGGACTTTACAAGAAGGAACGCATCCTCAGCACCCCACAGGGAGCAAAGATTCGCGTTGCTGGAGGCACTACTGCCCTCAATTTCTGCGCCAACAACTACTTGGGTCTGGGCAATCACCCCGAAGTGATCAAAGCAGCCCAGGAAATCATGAATACCTGGGGTTATGGATTGGCTTCAGTTCGCTTTATCTGCGGAACTCAGGAAATCCACAAACAGCTTGAAGAAGCTGTATCCAAATTCCTTGGCACCGAGGATACCATCCTTTATGCTGCTTGCTTTGACGCAAATGGCGGAGTTTTTGAACCACTCCTGGGCGAAGACAGTGCTTTGATTTCGGACGAGCTTAACCATGCTTCCATCATTGATGGTGTAAGGCTCTGCAAAGCCAAACGGTACCGCTACAAACACTCCAATATGCAGGAACTGGAAGATGCTTTGAAAGATTCCCAAGACATGAAGTACCGCCTGATCTGCACCGATGGCGTCTTCTCTATGGATGGGGATATGGCCAAATTGGATCAGATTTGCGATCTGGCTGATAAATATGACGCCCTGGTCATGGTTGATGACAGCCATGCTACTGGCTACATCGGAGCTAGCGGACGTGGAACTCCCGAACAATTTGGCGTCACTGATCGCATCGACATCATCACCACTACATTTGGTAAAGCCATGGGCGGTGGCAATGGTGGATGCACCAGCGGCCGTAAAGAGATCATCGAACTGCTGCGTCAACGCAGCCGTCCCTATCTGTTCTCAAACACTCTGGCCCCAGCCATCGTAGGAGCTACTTTGAAGGTGATCGAACTCCTCAGCTCATCCACTGAATTGCGGGATAAAGTATGGAGCAATGCCGAATACTTCCGCAAAGAGATGATCGCTGCCGGATTTGATATAGTTCAAGGCAATACTGCCATCGTTCCTGTGATGCTGTATGATGAACCTCTGGCTATGAAAATGGCTGACATGCTGCTCTCTGAAGGCGTGTATGTGATCGGCTTTGTTTATCCTGTGGTTCCCAAAGGCAAGGCCAGGATAAGAGTACAGCTTTCTGCTGCTCATAACAAGGAAGATCTGGATACCACAATCGCCGCTTTCAAGAAAATCGGCAAAGAACTGGGATTGATCTGATCCATATCAGTCTATAACAATATATGAAGCGTAAAGGGGTGATATTTCTGGTTCCTGTCCCCATCGGGAATCTCGGTGATATCACCCTTCGTGCGCTGGATACACTCAAAAGCACCAGCCTGATTGCTTGCGAGGATACCCGCAAAACCGGCTTTCTCCTCTCCCATTACCAGATCAAAGCACCAAAGCTGATCAGCTTTCACAAATTCAATGAACGGAGCCGCGAACAGGCACTCTTGGACCATCTTAATGAAGGCAAAGACCTCTGTATCGTCTCCGATGCAGGCACTCCCTGCATCTCTGATCCCGCTCAGGAATTTGTCTCCCGAGCGATTGCGGCAGGATACCCGGTTACTGCTTTGCCTGGCGCTACTGCAATAATCCCAGCTTTTTGTATCAGTGGCTTTCGGCATCCCTGCTTCCAATTTCTAGGCTTTCTGCCGGATAAGCCCAAAGCCCGGCGGGAAGTTCTGTCTCAGATCGCTACATATCCATACCTTACGATACTCTATGAGAGTGTGCACAAGCTGCAGAAAACCCTTAAGGAACTTCATGATATCATTGGCGACCGTCAGGTGGCGGTTTGCCGGGAACTTAGCAAGCTCCATGAGGAATGTGTTCGCGGAAGTCTCAGCGATATCCTGGCAGATGATCAGATCACTGCAAAAGGTGAATTCGTGATTGTGATCGATGCCGCCATCCAGCAAGCTAAAGAATTTCCTCATCCTGATGCCGATTTATTGATTGAGACTCATCCAGAGCTAAGCGCCAAGATTCTGGCAGAACAGGTAGCGCTCAGATGGGGAATCCCTAAACGCACAGCCTACAATTACATCCTCAGGTGCAGAAACAAATGAACCCTCTGATGCTCTTCGATTTCGACGGCACTCTGGCCGATTCTTTGGATTTGGGACTAAAAATTGCCAACAATCTGGCAATGGAGATGGGACGCTCCCCCATGACTCATGACGAAATCCAGCATCTGCGTTCCATGACTCTGGCTAAAGCCCTCAAAGAGCTCAGAATTCCTTTGTGGCAGATTCCTCATATGATTTCCAGAGGACTAAATGAATACCGTCATTTACTCCATGAAATTCACCCCTTTGAGGGGATTCATGATATGCTCCTGGATCTCAAGAAACTGGGAATCAATATGGCTCTGCTCACATCCAATACCAAAGATAATGTGAACAAATTCCTTAGAATATGGGATTTGCAATACTTCGACTGGGTGGAAGGCACCTCTGGCATCCTGAAAAAACACCGCAGCATCAAACATCAACTGAAGAAACACAATCTCCTCAAAAAGCAAGTGATCTACATCGGCGATGAAGTACGCGATATCGATGCCGCTCATCATTGTGGGATCAAAGTGATAGCTGTAAGCTGGGGATTTCATACCAAAGACTTACTCGTAAGTCATGATCCTGATTATCTGGTCGATACTCCCCAGGAGATCGTCAAAATCGCCCGTGAGGTATTCCTATGATCAAGCACTTTCAACAACGTATTTATGGCTATGAATGCGATATTTACGGTCATCTCAACAATGCCAATTACCTCCATATCCTGGAATCCGCACGCAGTGAAGCCATGCAAGACATCAAAATGCCAATCGACAAGCTAATGAAACTCGGCTGGCATATGTACGTTCGCAGGGTGGAGATGGACTTCATCAAAGCTGCCGTCCTGGACGATATTGTGGAAGTCCGGAGCATGATCCTGGAGCTCAATCGGGTGCGATCCCACTGGTTGCAGGAGATTTATGATTCTTCAGAGGATCTATGCTTTCAAGCCCATATCCATGTGGTACATGTTCGGGATGGCAAACCAGCCCGGGTTCCGGACGATATCTATAGCTGTTTCTCTTTGCTGGCCTAATCCAATATCCAAACACAAATACACTGTTATTGCGCAATCATTACGCGTCTGATGCGTATTGAGTGCGTAATAATAGCGTAATTCGAAGGGGAGAGAATAGGCACGCAGATGCCGCTGATTACGCAGATTGAATTTTGCCAACGGATTAACGAATATCCTCTATGTTCAATTCGTGTTTCACCTTTCCACCCATCCACTTTATCATTTTTGCCTTCGATCTCCGCTTTACTACCACCTCTCGACATCTCGACCCCTCGACCTCTCGACCCTCCGTGTTCTCTGTTTCACTCTGTAGTCGATCTCTTTTCGGCGTTACAGCGAGGGCCGGGACAAACTCCAGGATTGACAAACAAACTAACTTCGCAAAAGTTGGCTTCAGCCGAGTATCCAGATCGCTAAACTGCCATAGCAGCACGCATGGATACCGATAGGGTATGGTTGGAAACGGCCCTGCCTTCCTTTTGAAAAGGCTGACGGTAAATCTCAAGAGCCGTCTGCCTCCAAACCACATGGAGGTTTTTACACATGAAAAAACTGATGGTTTTGATGTCCGTGCTCCTGCTGTTGTTTATCGCCGCATGCAGTGAAAAAGACGACAATCCCAACGACACAAACGTTTATGGCTACAAACTCGAACAGTTTGTTACTACCGCCATCACCAATCCCCTGATCGATACGGCAGCAACAGCTACTGATGACTTTCGCTCTCTGTTTGCCATAGAGATTGTCAGCGCTGATGCTAATCAATGGAGTCCCCGGCTCAGCAGCAACGCTGGCTATGATTTGGCCTGGCCTACATTCAAGGATGGCTATATCGTTCCCAACCCCAGCAGTGGCAATCGCACTTACTTCCCATATGCTGATCTGCCAGGCGCTTTCAAGGTTACAAATACCGGTTTGTTCAGGCTGTATCGCAAAGTTGATCTATTATCTGCCGCCAAAGACAGTGTTATGGTGGAACTCAGGGGTTTACAGCCCCATTGTGTGGACAACTGGTCTGGAGCTCCGGAAGATGCCATCAAGCTCTCAGACCTGCTGGCAACTTACTCAGGCTATGCCAGTGTCACTCTCATCGCTGTTGATGGTTACTCCAGAGATTATACACCGGAACAAATCGCCGATGGTTATTATCTGCTCTCTAGCGAAGTAACCACCTTCCCCACTCTGAACGATAGTATGACCAGCGGGCAGAAGAAATTCAAGAAACTCGCCAAGCTGAGAGTCTCCTCAGAAGCCACAAATGTTAATCATCAATACCTTTTGGCAGATAAACAGCATGCGAATCTTGAGGTGCCGGTTCCCACAAGCTTTACTTCTTATGAAGCCACAATAATGGAGCTTGACTGATCTCTCGCTTCCTGTTACTGAGTCTTTGTCTGGTAGCAGTTAGCTTGGATGCTGCTGCCCCGCCGGATAGCCTGAAGACCTATTTTCTGCACCCGATCAGGGTAATTGCTGATCGCAGCGAATCTGCTGTGAGCATGGTGCAAAGCATTCCTGCTGCCGAATCCGGTGGCAGGAATGCCTTTGATCTGCACCACTTGCTGACTGGCACCCCAGGATTGAGCTCCACCCTGGGGACCAAGGATGAAAGCACTCTCCGGATCAGGGGCTTCTATCGCAGCGATATTCAGATCCTGGTCGATGGAAGACCTCTGAGTAAGGGGTATTTCGGCAATGTCGATCTCAGTAAGCTCGCCCTCAGCGGGATCGATCAAATCATCATCATCAAAGGACCCAATTCTGCCTTATATGGTTCTGGTGCGATGGGGGGAGTAGTAAACCTGATCACAAAAGCTCCAGCCCAAGATAGTTGGTTTGGTCTGAAAACCAGCTTTAAACGTAATAACAACAATCTCATCGAACTTAGCAGCAGTCATGAGTTTCAGGATATTGGCTATACAATATCTGTATCCCGGCAAAATAGCGAGGGCTTGGTGCTTTCACGGGCATTTGAAAACACTCCTTTTGAAAATGGTGGTGTGAGAAACCATAGCGGCTATACAGCATACAATAGCAGCGCCAAGCTGGATCTGAAGCTGCCCAATTTCACTGATGTAGGACTGAATTTTGATTTCCGGTACATCCCCAATAAGCAAGTCGCATCATCCATACATATCCCGGATTACAGGGTGTTTCGGGACTGGCATCGTGCTTCAGCCAGTTTAGCAATGCAGAAAATCATATCTGAAGCCTCAACTTTCAGCTCTTCAGTCTATTATGACAGAGCGGGAGATACTTTTGACCGCTATCGGGATGCCGCACATACATCCTTGGATCTCAGCTCGATCATGCGCAGCTATACTCTGGGGCTAAACCCTCAATTGCAGCTTCAGCATCGTAATTCAAACATTACTATGGGACTGAGGAGCGAATTCAAACATGTTACTCGTAAGGATACCGGGGGCTATCAGGATTGGACCCCCAATTGGGTACTGACAAACTCGCTGTTCTCACAATTGGAATCAAAGCTGAATGAGGTTCTGGGTTTCACGGGTAGCATCTCAGTTTCTGGATACCACAGCAGTCTGAATTCCAAGCTCAGATTTTTCTACGAACCTGCTGCTGGTCTCTATTACGATCATCCAGCTTGGGGAAAAACAAGCCTGAGCATAGGACTCAACACAGCCATGCCCACCATGAGGCAGCTCTTCTCCTCCGATAGCGGAAATCCCAACCTAAAAAACGCCCACGCCCTTAAGACAGAACTGGGAAATCAACGTAATTGGGGAACTCCCTGGGCTCTGGGCACTATAGCATCCCTGTTTTACAATCGGGGTAGAAACATCATAGACCTGAACAATCAGGTATATACAAATATCTACAAAATGGACAGTTATGGGCTGGAACTGAGCATTGTCGGAAAACCTGCCCAATGGTGGCAAAGCGGTGTTGATTATGCTCTGATCGGTTATGATTCAGATTATGTGTTGAGCGAGACACCTGCCCATAAGCTTAGCTTTGCAAATCACTTCATGCTTCCCTTCCAGATCAATCTCTCCCTGGTTTCAAGATGGCAGGATGTGTGCAAATCTGCCGATGATGCTGGTGTATTTCATGTCCTCCCAGCGTATCACAACCATGATCTGTCGCTCAGCCGTAAATGGGGCAAGTTCAATCTGAGCATGGGCATTGAAAACATCCTGGATGCAAACTATCTAAGTGAGTACGGATTTCCCGCCGCGGGCAGAGATTTCTTCTTCTCAATGGGTCTTGATCTCTAGCCTTTAGAAAATCCTATCATCTCTCCCTAAACCTGCAAAGCAGCCTGGGTCTGGATCAAATGCCTCTCATGTGAAGTTTTTCCCAAGGCTTTATCAGCGTGTATTGCATTACCTGGCGGCTTTTGTTCATGATGCCATCCGGCACAATATCTTCATAAGTATCAAGGACAAGGTACACCTCGAAATGAATTCCACTTTGTAGACTTACTTCATTTACGATCCTGATGCCTTCCTGCACCAGATCAGTCTGGGTGTCTTCCATGAGATTTGTATTACAGATAAGCTCTGATATCTTCAGGTGTGATGCGCTTTCCAGAGCGTGGATTGTGGCCAGAATGTCTGGAACAGTCCCGGTAAATGGACGCAGGGTGTTTACCACCAGTTGCATACGATAGCCACGCGATTTGATGCTGTCAACAAACCTGCCCAGAGTCCGGCAACCAGCAGGATCGCCACCTACATCCAGTACTACAGTCCTGGTCAGGTTTTCGATTGCTCCTTTAATGCGGGGTGAAATCATGGGTAAATCGGCATGGGAGAATTCTCCATCCGGGGCTATCACTTCGATGCCTTCTTCCGCAAACTGGTCACGCACGTCCCGGCTGCGGAAATAAGGGTTTACGACGTCCATATCGACCAAAACTACATCCTGACCCTCTGCTTTGAGCTTCCTGGCAAGGCTTACGCTATACTCGCTCTTTCCGCTTCCGTATGCACCTATGATTACGTATAAATTCATTGTTTCCTTCTTATCGATCCAGAAGCTGCCACAAGATTCCGTCCAGCTCAGCATAATCCCTGCAAAAGGCATGAACAACTGCTTTCATGCGGTCGTGCTGATCTTCACTATCGGCATCGTAAATGCCGATCACTGTCATGCCTGCTGCACTACCTGCCTGAACCCCAGCCAGAGTGTCTTCCACCACAATACAGTCCTCTGGAAGCACTTCAAGCTGTTTGGCACAATGCAGATAGATATCGGGATATGGCTTGCCCATCAGATGCATGTCTCCCGTGGTTACAGCCTGGAAGTACGTCCAGATGCCATTCAGGGATAAAGCTTTCTCTGCCAGTTCATAAGAATTGCTGGTTCCGAGACCAATCCTGTATCCAGTTTGGTGCAGTTTAAGGATCAATTCCTGAGCACCAGGTTTCAGGGCAATATCAGTGCTGTAGTGTTTGGAGACCATATCAGTCCAGATTTGCATGATCTCCTCGACACTCTCAAGAAGTGAGAAACGATCTTTGAAGTATTGCGCAGTATGGATAAAGCTATTGCCATGCGGCAGGTGGTCAAAAAGGTCAGCCGGGACTGCAACTCCCCGGGATACGAGAAATTCCTGATCCACATTGCGCCAAAGCTGCATGGAATCTATCAGAGTGCCATCGAGATCGAATATTATCGCTTTTTTCATCATAAAAAAATGGAGCGGGAAACGGGGCTCGAACCCGCGACATCAACCTTGGCAAGGTTGCGCTCTACCACTGAGCTATTCCCGCTAAAACTGGTACCAGAGGCCGGACTTGAACCGGCACGGGCTTGCACCCGAGGGATTTTAAGTCCCTTGTGTCTACCTGTTCCACCACTCCGGCATCTTATGCCCGAAGCTGACTTCGGTTTATTGAGAGCTTGCCTGAGGCAAGCAAATGGAGGCGACACCCGGATTTGAACCGGGGATGGAGATTTTGCAGACCTCTGCCTTACCACTTGGCTATGTCGCCTTAAAGAACTGGAGCGGGAAACGGGGCTCGAACCCGCGACATCAACCTTGGCAAGGTTGCGCTCTACCACTGAGCTATTCCCGCTCAAAACCATGTAAGTTGCCAAAAAGGCTGAGAGCCCTATTTTGTCAATCAAAAAATCCTATCTAGAACACTTCTGCTTCGAATCTAAAGAGCCGGGCTTGAGCATCCCGCCAGGCCTCAGGAGGCAAGCCTGCTTTGCGGCACACTTCACGTACAAATGTATCTGCATCCCACCTCCATTCTGTGGCTACCTGAGGCAAAAGCAAGCCACTCCCCCAGGGATGGCTGATGTACAAGCCGTCTCTGCCGATTATCACATCATCCGGACCCTTGATAAGCATTAGCTCACCTAATATGGAAATCTCAATCTCGAGCAAACTCACTTCTTCAGCCTTCAAGGGTGAAAAGCGGGGATCATCAAATGCCGCTGCTACTGCCATCTCAGCTACGGACTGGACAATGGATTTGTAGGGTTTAATGTAGCCAATGCAGCCTCGAAGTCGTCCTTCCTTGTGCAAGCTAACAAAAATGCCCCGCTTGATCCAGAAGTCCGGATCATCCGGCAAAGTGATCCTTGTTTTATCCAGATGAGCCTGAATGGCAGCCCAGGCCAGATCAAGCAGTACTTGTTTTTGGGTCTCGTTCAGCATATCTACATCTCCTGTATGAAACTATCTCACCACTGGTTAATGGGATCACAGGACTAAATAGCGATCTTGGCAGCTAGATATCCCACTACCTGAGAGTTGTTTCCTGCAATCTTCCCGGAATGAGTGTAATTGACGATCTTCGCCGTCTTGCTTGTATATTTCCCCGCCAGATAGAGTAGGGCCATGATCCCGCCGATACCACAGGCTTCCAGAACTCCTTCCTCATAATCATTCCAGAGCCCTTCAGGATTCAGGTCTTTGAAATGCCTGGCCACCAATGAATCCATCTCCTCAGCTTTGTGGGCTGAGTGATAATGTGATAGATCTGTCGATACCAGCACCATCACTTTCTGCTTGGAGCGGGAAAGCACATCATAGAGGATATCCCCCAGCCTTCTCGCCACCGTGGGAATCTGGTTGCCAATCATCACCGGACAGATCCTGGCAGTGGGAAAATACCGACGGATGAAGGGCAATTGAATCTCCAGCGAATGCTCCTCCTGATGATATTGCAGTGCCACTTGCTGGTTGGCGTAGAAACTGATAGTTTCATATAGCTCCCGATCCAGTTCCAGGCTGCCTAAGGGTGTCTCGTATTCCAGATAGGGTGATACGGAAAAATCAAAATGACTGCCATGATGAGAAGGATGCAGGATGATGAAGCTATCCACCTTTTCTCCAAGAATACTGGAAAAGCCCATGGCTGTACAATGTCCCGAATACATATATCCGGCATGCGGAACTACCAAACCCAGAGTGCGAACCACTTTCTCCATGCTGATTGTATTGAAATCGCGCTCCCAGATCTCAAACATCTTTTCCACCTGCTCTGTAAACCGGGGATAGAAAGTTCCGGCATGGATCGACTTGCGAATCATGATTCCTCCTCATAGGGATTGAGCAGCAGCAGATGACTGCCCAGACCATAATGCTCTTTAGTAAGCTCTGCTTGATCCCAGTCCTCCGCATAGACCGGACTGATCACGGCAATCCTGAGCCTGGGTAAGGCCTGCATCACTCTTGATACCGTTCCCAAGTAGGAATTGCTGTGAAAATAACCATTGAAATGGATAACTAGAGCTTCGGGGTTGGCAACGATCGCTTTCACTATGCTCTCTGCCATGGTATCGTCTTTCAAACACTGCGATTGATAGTAGCGCCACAAGCTGGCTTCTGGCATGGCATGCCCACCCATTTCTTGCATTTGGGCATAGAAGTTTGCCTTGTAGGCATCATCAGGTGTTGTTATCTGCCTGGCTGCCCATGCTCGTTCAGCACTGGGCAGTGCATCGATGAAATCCAAACCTTCTCGTGCGACTCGAGAAGCAATGACTCGCGGGACATTGGCAGCCAGGGCTGGGAGGCCATGCCTGGCAGCAAAATCGACAAGGGGCAGGTAGTCATCAAAGTTTGTCCAGGCTCTGGATTTCTCCTTGAATGCTTCCGCATCAATCTTGCCAGCCAGATACTGATCCAGTACTTCCTGAGTATCACGTTCCCACATTTCGAAGCTCAAGCTCAGCGGTCTTGAGCCCTCAATCAAAAGGCCAAGTAGTTCAGCCTGTAGATCATGCAGATCCTTGTCCAGATGATCTTCTCCAAAAAAGATCAGATCATAGCTTTGCAGATCTCTGGCAAAATCCTTCAGATCAACACTTTTCATCCCATCGGAGATCACAAATTGAGTTTTAGCGGACACTACTCCCCCTAATATCATTATGATTACCAGAATCCATACTTTCATTTCTTATCGTCCTTATAGCTTAGTTTACCGCTTTGGCTCAAACCAGCCAAAAGCTCCCGAAAGTTCTCAGCTTCCTGCTCAGGTATCTGCACTTTCATCGTAATTCGACTCTCATACAGGATATCTTCCAGGATACCGTTCAAACTGTCAAGCTGATGTTTCAGGGTCTGCTGCAGGCTATACTCACAATCAATGTGAAAGGCATGATAACAAACAGCCGGAATGACCTCTGCTACCTCGATCGCGGCTTCACAGGCGGCACCATAGGCATCGATCAAACCTTTTACTCCCAATTTGATCCCGCCAAAATAGCGGGTTACAATCGCTAATACATTGGTAAGATCATGCCTCAACAGAGCATTCAGGATTGGTTTTCCTGCTGTTCCTCCAGGTTCCCCAGCATCAGCATAGTAGCGGGTTTCCTGTTTCAAGCCCAGAATCCAGGCATAACAATTGTGCGTGGCATTAGCATATTCCTGATTGTGCTGTTTCAGAAGTTCCTGAATCTGGGGAGCTGACTCTACGGGATATAGAAAGGCGATAAACTCACTGCGCTGAATCTTAAGGGTTGCTTGAGCAGGCGTTACTAATGTAAAACTCACTATTTCACCTTCGGAAGGTCTTTCCAATTTGTGGTATAACTGGGGCTCAACCTGGCCCGGCGCATCTCCCAGTCGTTTTGAATTCCACTACTGGCATAATACACAGTATCACGGCCATGGCGTTTATTGAGTCTATCCACAGCCTGCATCAGGTGTTTACGCCGGTCATCCAGATAATTCGGCTCTATAAAGCTAAGGGGAACATCTTCTTCGCGGATGATATCAGCCAGCATCACTCCCGCCTTTTTATACTCGAAACCTGGCAGATACAGCTCATCAAGCAGCTCCAGCCCTATCTTGATCATATCCGCTGTATAAGCAGTGGGAGGAAACAGGGTAGTTGAGATGGAATTGTTGTATTGCGGTCCTTCTTTGAAACGATTGGTAGAGAGGAATACCATCAGATGTCCTGCCACACATTTCTGGGCTCTCAGCTTTTCCGCACTCCGGGTGATATAGGTGGATACCGCTTCACGCAGTTCTTCTGGATCATTCACCTGCTTACCAAAGGATTTTGATGTAACAATGCTCTTCTTGGTGGAAGGAGCCTCGTCCAGCTCGATACAGGAGAAGCCACGCAGTTCCAGAACAGTCTTGTGCCCTATTGATGTAAGATAGTGATCCACAAACTTATCTGGGGCATCCCTGAGCTGCAAGGCAGTACTAATTCCATTTTGACGCAGGAACTTATCATATTGCCTGCCGATCCCCCAGATATCGCCCACAGGCACCAGTTCCAGGGCTTTAGCGATCCGGTGCTCATCCAAAAGGCAGAGAGAACCTTTGAAAGCCGATATCCGCTTGGCATGGTGGTTGGCGATTTTGGCAAGCGTTTTGGTACGCGAGATGCCTACAGATACAGGTATGCCCGTCCATTTCTCCACAGTTTGCTTGATCTTGATGCCCATCTCGTCCAGATTGTGGATTCTGAACCCCGTGAGCCCCAGGAAAGCTTCATCGATGGAATACACTTCCACATTGGGGGAGAAATTTGCCAGTACATTCATGACTCTGGCACTCATGTCGCCATAAAGTGCATAATTTGAGGAAAGCAGCACTCCCCCATGCTGCTTGATCATGGCTTCATACTTGAATCCAGGTGCCCCCATGGGAATCTTCAGAGCCTTGATCTCCGCACTGCGCGAGACCAAACACCCGTCGTTGTTGGAAAGCACAGCAACAGGGATGTTCCTCAACTTGGGATTGAATACCCGTTCACATGATACGTAAAAATTGTTGCAATCCACCAAGGCAACAATCTCCTGATCTGATAATCCTGTGGTATTCATTTTCTTTCCATCCTGTAAGGCAGTTTTTCCGCGGGCTTGGACTTGTCAAGAGCGGAAAATGTACTACCCCTATTCACAGAGGACAGGGAAGAACGCCACGAAACATCTGCTTAATCCAGCAAAGCTCCGCCTGTACTGCTTGTTACCAGGCAGATGTAGGGATAGGGATCGTTGAGAGCTTATGCAGTTACTACTTTGTAATGGCATAATCAAACGGAGCATGGATTATGCCATTTCATACAAAAGCTATATTACCCCTTTACCAGTAGTTGGCTACTGCAAAAGCCTTTACCTGTCTTGATCCGGATGAAATAGATGCCAGCGGGTTGAGGTTCGCCAGACTCGTCCATGCCATCCCATTCAACAGTCCCATGAGCATAATCAGAGATCTGAAATCCCCTGACTAGATAGCCCTCGGTATTGAAGATTTCGATGCTTCCACCTCTGGCTGGAAAACCTGAGTATTCGATGCTCAGGCTTTGCTGGAAAGGATTTGGTGTACAGGACAGAATGGGGATTTGATGCCCAGTATCATTATCAGGATCTGGCATCTCAATGGTTTCTGAGAGGCTATGTTCCGGCTTTGAAAACAACCGGCTCTGAATGCCAGATAAATCGAAATACATATCCGTTTCTTCCGGTTCGGCTAAGAGGAATTTGTGATGTGAGGTTAAATTGATCATAGGGTCCAACTCCATGTTAATTGCTCGTTCAGGTGGATTCCCTGGCCCGGAAATCTTTGCTGAGTAGAATTCGTTTGAGCAGGATACATGCGCTTTTCCCACGGGGTACCGTCAGCTCTGATGCTTTCAGCAGCGTATACAGGCACATTGGGCACAGCATCATGTACTACCTGCGAATACCGGAGACTCATGGCAATGAGAGACCATCCTGAGAATCCAGCACTGCAATCCATTGCTTCAAACCAAACCAGTGTCATGCCAGGTGAATATTGTCGCACAAATTGTTTGAGCAGCGGATTCCGTGAATGGGCAGAAGCCGCAGGGCGTATGCAAAGAGAGGAAACAATACGCCGTGGCATCGGATCGACACCACCCCATCCTTGACATGACACTGGTACCTACAAGTAAAAGCTTCATCCAGCCAGGGTACAGGCTCATGATTCCAGCATTTCCTCTACCTGTTACAGGTAGAATACGTATAGGACTCCTTCAAATTCGACCAGGATGTATTCACCATTGGCATCTTCATAGACGATTCTGAGGCAGGGATCATTAATTGAGCCCGTGTAAACTGGAAGGCGGAGGTTGGGATCGATTATGAACTCTCCACAATAGAGGTTCATCATCAGTACTGCCATTGATACGAGGATTACGATTTTCTTCATTTTAATACTCCTATTTATAGTGTGTATATATAGGAGTGTCAAAAATCGAGTTTTGGCGGCTGCAGTTTAGCGTTTTTTTTCGTTTACGAGAGAAATAATTTTTTCATAAGGCCAGAGAGCACGACCCATCTCTTTGGGTATCTGCACGTTAGCCGGAATTATGTGAGATGCAGTAATTTGATTTTTTTTACAATTTTCCACGCTGATGTGGTTACGTTCATCAAGCAGCAATGAAAAAGTTGCCAGAATCGGGGTATCGTCGGCAGTACGGTGAAAGATATAGAGCCGAAACCTTTCTTTTTCTACCATGGTAATGCCCCAATCATCGATCCTGGCCACACCATCCATTACTTCTTTGACTTGCAGCAGTAGTTTCTTCCTTACGAATCTGCTGCCGGGTTTAAGGATCAGGCGGAGAAACTGCTGGATCGACCTATATTGATAAAAATCCAGAATGTCGGGACTGGTCTCCCAGCCCAAAGCCAATAGCAGCATCGCTTTCAGATCACGGAGCAATCTTCTGCTCTTGGTTTTTGCTGCTTCATAATTGATGCCCTCAGCATCTGCATAGTCTGCCAAAGTCTCATAGCTTTGGATCCTTATGAATTCTCTGCCTACCGGGCTCTCCACTACTGACTTGGGGATTATGTTTACATGTTCTTCCAGTTTCAGATTCAGGTTATTATCAGCCATCTGTTGGATTACTGATGCTTCCTGGCAAAGTTCCTGGTATAGAGATTGCTCCTCTTTCTTGGCTTGATAATGCTTACAGAGCAGATTGTGGGACACCTGTTTCACCCACAGGACTACTTCCTGCACTTCCTGCTGCGAGGCCAGGAGGAGGTATATCGTCTCCTGGGCAATATCTTTGGAGAGTTCCGGATCGCGGGTTCTTCTCAAACAATAATGAAACGAAATGTTTTGATACTTGGCAAATACTTCTTCCACAATTTTGGGAAATATGGCTTCCAGTTGTTCAATAGTAGTCCCGTGGAGATCATTAGCTTTGAGAATCCGGAACAAGGCGAGATTGATGGCGTCTTTGGCTATATTTATGTATTGGAAGCTATTACGAGCCGTCGTGGTGATGAAATCTATCACCTCCTCATAGTATTCCCGGCTCTCTTGTTGAGCGAATAAGTCCATTTCCCTTACCTGCTTCCAGATAGAGTATTTTTTTCCACTTTACGTTCATCGGAGAATCTGTCAATGGTCATTTTTCCCAGACACCCTGCATATTCCTGCCTAGAGCGCCTTCGGGCTACAAAAAACCTATGGAGTGGGTGCAGCTTGTAGCTGCATCTTATTTGTATACAAGCATATACAAGATGCTTGTGCCCAGCGGCTACAAGCCGCTGCTACTTTAAGGAGGCGTCCTGCAAAAAAACATTGTTCTTGCTTTATCGTTATGCATTGATAATCATAGTTTTACTTCGTGTTCCCTTCGAGATCACCTCGAGTACTCGAGGTGATCTCGAGGTGATCCTGAATTCAAGACGAGCCAATCTATTGACATTCAAGAGGCTATAAAAATCACCAATTCCAGAGCAGAAACATAAGCGGATACTCTGGTACCCGTGTGGCATAAATCTGCTTGACTAATGGCATGTGATCAAAATAATTGCCTGCATCAATGCTCAAACGCAAGGAGAAGATCATGAAAGCCCTATTGATTGTATTGATTGTGATGATTTCAAGTGGCATGCTATTTGCCCAAGCAGGTGCCGACAGCACTGAAGTATTTGTGGATAGAAAAGACAGCTTCACGGTAGTAGGTCTGGAACTCCTGAATTCTATGGATAACAATAAGATGATGGAGCTTTGGACGCGTTTTACTGCCGAACAGGAGCAGATCAAAAACCAGGTGCCCAGTCCCTATTATGGCATCAATTTCTACACCAAAGACTACAATCCTGAGACCAATGAAGGCTATGGCTACATGGCGGCCGTGGAAGTAACTGATGCCACCAGCATCCCTGCAGGCTTCGTAAGCAGAAAGATAGCTGCTTCGGATTATGCCGTCTTCACTCACACAGGCCCCATTGACGGAATTGGTGCGCTCTACGGCTATATCTTCGGAGAATGGATGCAAACCACTACCCTGAAACCCAAAATGCAGGAGGTCTTCGAAGTCTATGGCTGCGACTACAATCCTGAATCCGATGACAATAGCGTACAAATCTGGGTACCTGTATATAAGTAGCAGATAGTTACTTACCAGCCCTGTTTCTCTACTCCTCCCCTGCTCCTCCCCAGCCTGGCATGGGTGGTGTTTGAGAGGAGCAGGAGAATTATTTAAGTGGCATCAAATAACCTTACGAAAAGCCCGGGGTAAGACTCCGGGCTTTTCTCATTGATCTCGAAGGGTAATATTTACGATGGCGTTTCTCATGGGTTAGGGTCACGCCTACATTAATGTAACTCGGTTAACTCGTGGCAAATTCATTCCGCGTCATCTGCGGAATCTGTGTGCCTAACCACTTCTTTGTCAATCCCTGAAGGGCAAATTGTCAGGATGACGTTTCTAAACTGCCACTAATATCAAGCTCTTTCCCTTTTATTTTGAAGAAAAATGAAAAAACCTGTAAAAAAGTGCATTTTCTACTTGACAAGAACAATGCGGTGTCATATAGGACTCACTAGATATCAGATTGTCTCAGAAAAAATCATAAAATCTCATATCTGACAATAAAGCAAGCCCTGATTTGATGAGGTTTGCCATAGAAGTGAATGAAACAAGGGAAAAAGGTCGTCATAATGTCTGGTGAATTTTTAGGGATTTTTGAAAACTCAGTGCACAAGCAACGGGTGATCATACCAGCCTGCTTCAAGAAGAAGCTGGCGGATGAGGCCTGTCGCAGTGTAGTAGTGACAATGGGCCCCAATAATACCATCGCCATCTATCCTCTGGACACCTGGAAAAGCACCCTGGAACGCCTTAAAGAAGGCCCAGAAAGAGCCAGGATGCTGCGTACCCAATTGATCGATTTTGCCATGATGGAACAAGAGCTTGAGGGTCCAGGCAGAGTGAGAATCCACGACCTCCTTTTGCAGGAAGTGGGCATTACAGATAGCGTAATTATCAAGGGCGAGGGACATTACATCTCACTGTGGAATCCGGAAATCTATGCCAAAGTCCGGGCCAATAAACTGGAAAGCCACAGGCAGCAATTCACCAGTGAGGATTATCAATTGTGAGTGCATTCCACCAGCCCGTGATGGTATCAGAGTGTCTTATGCATCTGAATCTCAGATCCGGAAAGACATACGTGGATGCCACTTTGGGCGGTGGAGGACACTCGCTGGCAATGCTAAGCCAACAGCCAGGCATCAGTTTGTATGCCTTTGATCAGGATGAACAGGCTCTTCAGGAAGCAAGTGGCCATCTTGAGGCAGGAAAGGCTACCTTGATCAAGGCAAATTTCAAACACCTTAGAACTCAGCTTGCTTACCATAAGGTGAAGCAGATCGATGGCATCCTCTTTGATTTGGGAGTTTCATCTCATCAATTGGACAATGCCCAGCGTGGCTTCAGCTTTGACAAACCCGCTCCGCTTGATATGCGGATGGATAGGGATCTTGAGCTCTCGGCCCGGGAAGCTCTAAATACTCTGAGTACCAGAGAACTGAGCAGAATCTTCAAGGAATACGGAGAAGAGCTTGCTGCAGGCAGAATCGCCAGAGCAATTGAAAAAGCCCGCGAAGAAAAAGAAATCGCCAGCACTTCAGATCTTGCCAGGATTATCGAATCTGTAGCCGGCACAGGCAGCAAAGAGTCACTGAAAACCAAAGTTCGGGTGTTTCAGGCTCTGCGAATCTACGTAAATGATGAATTGGCATGTCTGCAATCTGCTCTAAAAGATGCTATCAACATACTAGCTCCAGGCGGCAGGATTGTGGTGCTCAGCTACCATTCCCTTGAAGATCGCATCGTAAAGAACACCTTCCGGGAAACCGCGAAGGGATGCATCTGTCCGCCATCCATCATCACTTGCGTGTGCCAGCACCAGCAGCAACTCCGGCTCCTCACATCACGGCCCATCACGGCCAGCGACCAGGAATTGAAAGACAACGTCCGCTCCCGCAGCGCCAAGCTCCGGGCCGCGGAAAAGATATAGGGGGAACAACCATGAGAGGAAGGATCATTTGCCTCGTCATCTTATCTGCAGTATGCGGATTCTTGAATTTTTTCAACAACAACAAGGTAGTATCCTACACCAAGCGGCTTTCCAATATTGAGAAGACCTACAATGCCGAGAAAAACATCAATACTGAGCTGCTGGTAGAACTGGATGATCTGAAAAGCGGACGCCATATCGCATCTTTGGTAAGGCTGGAGCTGAGCCAATTTATCCCTGAACAGGAACAGGGTAAGATCATCTACGTGCATGAACCATCACCGAAACAGGAGAAAAGCGGATATTGCATCATTGACCTGATCGCATCGAAAGCTGAAGCCAAGAACATACAGATCATGCTTGACTAAACGATGCGCTCCCGCTACTATCTGTTGGTTTCGGTCTTTGGGTTAGCCGCTCTGATTTGGAGCGTTTACCTCTTTAGCATCCAAATTCTGGATCCCTTCAATTTTGCCCACTTGAGACGGGTTCGCTACATCCCCCGCAAAGAAATCCTCATCCCCCGGCGGGGAGCGATCCACGACATCAATGGCAATCTTCTGGTTAGCAGCATCAGCTTCTATCAGGTGGATATCGACCGCAAAACTCTTACTACTTGGGCTTCTCGCCGCAGTATCAGCCAGGATGAGGCTTTTAACCAGGTAGCAGATGTAATCTCCACCCATAGCTCCATTTCCAGGGATCAGGTGCTCAGGCGTTTGAACCTGGGTAATAAGCTCAGCTCTATCCAGATCACAAACAAAATCAGTGAAGCAGAATTGGATAAGATCATCCGGGATATGAACGAGAAAGAGCTGCCAGGCCTGCTGCATAGCTTTGCCTCTATGAAACGCATCTATTCCAATGGGATCCTGGCCGCCCGCCTGATTGGCTCTGTGAAAGAAGAATCCAGTGGCTTTGATCCTATGACAGAAAGTAAATCCCTGTATAAACTCGCTGGTATCTGCGGAATCGAGGCGACCTACGATAGAATGCTGTCCGGTGAATACGGTTGGCGAGAGGTAGTGCTGGATGCCAATGGCGATAGGGTACCATATCCTGATTTGCATGAGAAGAAGCCCCTGAATGGCAGGAATATAAATCTTACCATAGATAGCAAGATCCAGGAGATCGTGGAAAATGCCCTGTATGAGGGTGTGGAAAAATATGAAGCGCTGCATGGTGGAGCCGTGGTAATGGATCCCCACACCGGCAGAATCATTGCCCTGGCAGGAGTAGCTAATACAGACAAAGCAGAGGATCCCAGTCTGGTTCGGGTAAAATCCAATATCCCTGCCAGCTTCATGTTTGAGCCTGGTAGTACCATGAAGCCTCTAACGATGCTGCCAGCCTTGGAGCATAAGCTAATCAAGCCTACTGAGCTCTTCGATACGGGACGCTATCAAGCCGGACGCAGAGTAATCTCTGATACTCACGATTATGGTAAGCTCAATCCCCGCGGAGTAATCGCCAAATCCAGTAACGTAGCTATCGCCAAGATCGCAGAACGAATCGGCTCGACCCGATTGTACGAGGAATTCATCTCCCTGGGCTTTGGCCAGAAAAGTGCCCTGAATCTCTTTGGTGAATCCAGTGGTCTGTTCTCCAAGCTGGAAAACTGGGATGGCTATACCCTGCATTCGGTATCATTTGGTCAGGCAATTTCTGTAACTGCTATTCAGCTTGCCGCTGCCTACAGCGCCATGGCCAATGGCGGCAAGATGATGAAGCCTTATATAATAGATAGCATCAGAGATGATGTAGGCAGGGTTATCGAAAGCACTGAGCCCACAGTGCTAAGGCAGGTTTCATCCCGCGCTGCCTGCGATACCATGCGCTCATACATCCAGGAAGTGGTGGACGATGGTACGGCCCGGCATATCAAGATGGATTATATCACTATCGGCGGCAAGACCGGAACCGCAGAAAAGAATGTGGAAGGAACCCGCGGATACTCCAGCGGCAAATACAATGCTGTATTTGTGGGAATGTTTCCGGTGGAAAACCCTCAGATGGTTATCGTGGTGTTTTATGATGAGCCTTCCCATTATTATCGCTTTGGTTCAATGAGTGCTGCACCCACATTCAAGAAGATCGTGGAAAACGTCCTCTTCATGCCTGATTGCCAGATTCTGCCTTACAATGAACGCCTGATGCAGAGTTCACTGCTGATGCCTGATCTTACTGGACAGACGATCTATAGTGCTGAGCGCACCTTGAATCAATATGGCTTCCTTTACAAAGTAGAAGGTCCCGACAGTGCCTTTGTGGTGGTGGATCAATTCCCCAAACCAGGTATATCTGTGGATAAGAAACACCCCATCACCCTGAAACTGGGCAAGCAAAAAGGTGATCCCCCCAGTCCTGAAGTATCGGGAACCATGCCCAATCTGGTAGGTAAAACTCTGCGAACTGCCATGCAGACTGCTGCACAACATGGATTATCTGTGAAGATTCAGGGAAATGGGATTATCCGGAAACAGTCTATTCTCCCAGGATCCAAGGTCACCAAAGGTAGTGTATGTTTCCTGGAGGCTACATTGTGATTCAGAACTATCTGAAGCTGCTGGAACAGCATAACCTACTGATCAAAGTGGGCAACATCAAGCCAGATCTTACATTGGGCAGACCTCATACTGACAACCGGGATGTCTCTTATGGAGATACATTCATCGCCATCAAAGGCAATAGCTTTGATGGACATAACTTTATAGACAATGCCCTCAGCCGGGGAGCCACTCTGATCGTGGGAGAAAATGAACTAACCGGTGACAAACCCTATATTCAAGTGAATGATAGCCGTAAAGCAGCGGCACTGGCAGCCAGGGTCTTCTTCAAAAATCCCTCAAGCTCGTTCACTTTGATCGGGATCACTGGAACCAATGGAAAGACCACTACATCATTGATGCTCTTCCAGGCATTAGGTCTATTGGGATACAATTGTGGCTGGATTGGCACTTTGGGTTACAAGATTGGCAAGCAGGATTTCCCCACATCTCATACCACGCCTGATATCATTCAACTCAATGAGATCTTTGCCGCCATGGTGGAACAAGGTGTCAGCCATGTGGTCATGGAGGTCTCTTCCCACGCCCTGGCTCTGGATAGAGTTTATGGAGTGGAGTTTGATTATTGCCTGTTTAGCAATCTCACTCGCGAGCATCTGGATTTTCATGGCAGCATGGAAGAGTATTTTGAGACCAAGTATTCATTCTTCGCTGGTGCTGCCAGGCATGCAGCATGCAGTATAGTGAATCTCAATGATAAGTATGGCATCGAAATCCATCAACGAATGGTGGCTCTCAATGCCAGGATCTATGGCGTATCCAGTGGACATTTTACTGCTCAGCATGAAGATGCAGATTTCCGGATTTGTGATCCTCAGACCAGTATCGAGGGCTGCTCATTTACCCTGAAAAGCAAAGACCATACCCTAGGTATCAGCAGCCGCTTGATTGGGGATTTCAATGTGGAGAATCTGGCTTTAGCGGTCTCCACGCTTCAGGTAATGGGTTTTGAGCCTAAGCAGATCATGAATATTTGCACTCAGCTCGAGCCTGTATGTGGACGGATAGAACCAGTTCCCAACAATCGTCAGCTTGGGGTTTTTGTGGATTATGCCCACACTCCAGATGCCATCAGCAATCTGATCTCAGCCTGCCGCAAACTCACGCACAATAGAATCATCACCATCATCGGAGCCGGAGGAGACCGGGACAAGGGAAAACGTCCCTTGATGCTGAAAGCTGCTCTCAGCCAGAGTGATGCCGTGATCGTGACCGATGACAATCCCCGAACAGAAAGTGCTGATCAGATCATCAGGGAGATTGTGCAGGATAGTGATATTTACTTGCCATGGTGGATTATACGCGATCGGAAGGAGGCCATCCGGGCTGCCATTCGATTGGCCTGCCCTGGTGATATAGTCCTGATCTGTGGTAAGGGACACGAAACTTATCAGGAGATTGCTGGCATTCGTCATGACTTTGATGATCATCTGTTTGCGGCTGAAGCACTGCTTTCTCCAACGCTCGAAAAGGCAGAAGATGAATTGATTCTCCCTTTGGATCTTTTGATGATCCAAATCCTGGCTGAACTGAATACTTTTGATACCGGCTACACCAAGCCAGTATCATATCGCTATCTGTGTACGGACACCAGGTCAATCAAGCCAAACTCTGTCTTCATAGCCCTCAAAGGTGACAACTTCGATGCCAATGAATTCATCCTGAATGTACTGTCCGACACCTCTTGCCGGGCAATAGGCTCAAACCCATTAATCCAGCATGAACGCATGATATTGGCTGCTGACCCTGCTGAGTTCATGAGCAGGATTCTAAAGAAATACCTGCAGATGTTCGATATTTTCAAGATCGCCATCACTGGCTCTACCGGCAAAACCAGTACCAAGGAAATCATCAGCCAGATTCTCATGTCCCAGGCTCCTGTCCTGAAAACCCTCAAGAACGAGAATAACATCATCGGCCTGAGCAAGACTATTCTTCGGATAGAACCCCGACACCGCTATGCCGTATTCGAGATGGGGACAAACCACTTCGGAGAAATCGCAGCTATGGCAGATACGGTATTGCCGGATGCAGCCATTATCCTGAATATTGGCCCCTCACATCTGGAGTATTTTGGCGACGAAGAAGGCGTTTTCAAAGAGAAAACCGCGCTGTTCAATCGCCCCCTGGCTCAGCGGATCTATCCGGCCGACGATGCCAGATTCGGGATCTATGCCCAGATGGGAATCAGTGTGGGCTATGCTCCAAGTGCTGATTATCGGATTACCGACTGGTCGCTGGATGATTCCGGGCAAACCTTCATGCTGCGTGATAGCAAATGGTCTATTCCATACCAGGCCAGACACTATACCATCAATGTTTCCTTTGCCATCGCTCTGGCCTTGGAATTGGGTATAGAGCCCAAGGCAATTCAAGCTGCTCTTGACACCCCCCTGGGGATCGAAAACAGAATGCAGATCGAAACCTATGACGACAGGCTTGTAATTGTGGATTGCTACAATGCCAATCCCGTCTCCATGCAATCTGCTCTGGAAACCTGGCGGGACATGCATCCCGAATTGCCTCATATAGCTTATCTGGGTGATATGCTGGAGTTGGGCGAGCAGGCTACTATGTATCACCAAATGATCGGGGCGATACTTGCCGAAATGAAATGCGACAGCCTGATCACCATTGGAGAGCTTTCCAGGTACTACCAAAGTGCTTCATGTGCATCGATGCATTACAAAACCATCGATGACCTTCTGGCTGAATTCCAGCTCCCCACCCAACCCTGTGTGATCCTGATCAAGGCTTCCCATGGAATTCATCTGGAAAGACTGCTGCCCAAACTCAAAGGAGAAAACTGATGCTGTACCACATCTTGTATCCTCTGGCAAGCTATTCCATTGTGTTCAACGTGCTGCGCTACGTTACGTTTCGCTCGATCGGAGCATTCATCACGGCACTCCTAATCTCTCTGTTTTTAGGGCCAGCATTCATTCGTCTGTTGAGAAGCAAGAAAGCTGTCGAAAGCATTGATGAAGACATGCCTGAGAAGCATCGATTGAAACAAGGAACACCTACAATGGGGGGCTTGATCATCCTGGTATCGCTGATGATTAGCTCGCTTTTCTGGAACATCCTTTCCAATCCAGCGATTCTGATGATGTATCTAAGTACAGTATGGCTTGGGATACTTGGTTTTCTGGATGATTATCTGAAGAATTTTGTGAAAGCCAAGAAAGGTCTGATTCCCAAATACAAGCTTTGGGGACAGATATCCATTGGACTGATCCTGGCTCTGGCTATCTATTATAGCGCTTCCCCCCAGGATCAGATTACAGCCCTCCAGATTCCTTTCTTCAAGGGCATGTATCTGGAATTGGGTATTATCTTTATTCCCTTTGTAATCCTGATGATTACAGGTAGCTCCAATGCCGTGAATCTTACAGATGGACTGGATGGTCTGGCGGCTGGTAATCTCGCTTTTGTTGCTGCGGGCCTGGGGATTATGAGCTATCTCAAGGGCAATTTTATTGCAGCAGAATATCTGAATCTGGAATACATCGCCAATGCGGGTGAACTGGTAGTTTTTATTACTGCCCTGATCGGAGCTTTGATTGGTTTTCTGTGGTTCAATAGCTACCCAGCCCAGGTTTTTATGGGAGATACAGGATCTCTGGCTTTGGGTGGCATCATGGCGGTGATCTCTATCCTGCTGAAAGAACAGATCTTTTTGGCCATCATCGGCATGGTCTTTGTGGCTGAGACTGGCAGCGTGATTCTCCAACGCGGTTGGTTCAAACACACCAAACGCAAATATGGTGAGGGCCGGCGTGTTTTTCTCTGTGCTCCGCTGCATCACCATTTCGAGCTGAAGGGCATTCACGAGACCAAGATAGTTACCCGCTTCTACATCGTCACCATGCTTCTGGTGGCGATCGGAATGAGTACGATAAAATTAAGATAACATAAAAGGAAACATGATGTTTGATCCCACAATCAAATACGGTATCTTAGGTATGGCACGTAGTGGCATCGCTGCTGCGTACAAAATCAAGGAGTTTGGTGGCACTGCCTTTCTCAGCGAACTGCTCTGGAAGGACAAAATCCCTCAGGCTGCTCAACTGATGAAAGACTTTGAATGTGAGTTTGGCGGACATACGGACAAGCTATTGTCCTGTAATACCTGGATAGTCAGCCCGGGAATTCCACTAAGCGTTCCTATCATCAAAAAGGCCAGAGATAAAGGCATCAAGCTGATCTCAGAAATCGAATTTGGCTGGCAAGTCAAAGCCCCGGATAGCAAGGTGATAGCTGTCACAGGTTCCAATGGTAAAAGCACTACTGCCAGCTTGATTCACCACATCCTGGTCAGCATGGGGAAGAAAAGCCTGCTCGCAGGAAACATTGGCGATGCCTTCTGCGGTTTCCCCATACATGAGCCTGGATATGACTATATCGTATTGGAAATCAGCAGTTTTCAACTGGATTTGATCGAAAGCTTTGCCCCACACATTGCCCTGCTTCTGAATATCACACCGGATCATATGAACAGATACGACAGCTTTGACGATTATGCTGCCAGTAAGCTACAGATCTTCAGATTTCAAACTCCTCAGGATCACGCTATAGTTTGTCTTGACTCGCCTGAATCCGTTGCTCGTGTATCACAGATCAAATCGCAGATTCATTATTTCACTCATTCCGACGTTCCAGCCAAAGCGGAAGCCTATTTCACTGACAAGTTTCTGGCTGTAGGAAATGATCAGATCTCCATGTACGAAATCCCGATCAAAGGACCTCACAATCGTTTGAATACCCTTGCTTCACTTTTAGTACCCAGGATCCTGGGTTTGGATATGAAATCTGCCCTGGACGCAGTAAGGACTTTCAAAGCTCTCCCCCACCGGCTTGAGTATGTTGATAGTGTAAATGGAGTATGTTTCTACAACGACTCTAAAGCAACAAATACTGATTCGGTTAAAAGTGCCCTAGAATCCTTTGAAAAACCCATCCGTATCATCCTGGGTGGCTCAAACAAGGGAGAGGATTTCAGTGTCCTGACCGAAGCTCTGCAAAAGAACGCTATCAAAGTATATATCACCGGTGATACCACTGACCTCATGCGTCAGGCCTGGTTGGGCAAGGTGCCTTTGGTCTGTATCGATGATTTTGCTGAGTGTGTCCGCACTGCATTTGAAGAGGCAAATACTGGGGAAAACATTGTTCTAAGTCCTGCTTGCGCCAGCTTCGACCATTTCCAAAATTTTGAACACCGTGGCGAAACCTTCAAGAGCATAGTCCAGGAGATCAAGCGTGAGAAAGAATAAGCTTGGAACCTATATCATAGGTTTCGACAAGATTATTCTACTCAGTTATGTGCTGCTCGCACTGATTGGCCTGATTGTGATGGTGGACATCACCTCTGTGCAAAGCTCGATGACGTATTTCTATCGTCATCTGCTCTTTCTGCTGGTTTCAGGACTTTCTGCGGTTTTGATCCTGTATTTCTTCAATTTTGAAAAGCTGAGATTTGCCAATACCTGGTTGGTTTACATAGCCATTACCATGCTCCTGCTGGTGCTGGTAATGGGCACGACGGTAAAAGGTGGCACACGCCAGATCAGCCTGGGGTTCATCAGCTTCCAGCCTTCGTTCTTCGCCAGAATTGCATTGGTGTTTCTCTTTGCCAATGTGTTGGACAAGAAAAACGACTTGCTATTGCAAGCCACACCCAAAACCTTTTTCTCCTCTTTTCCGGAGTTGATCATCCTTACAGGTATTGTATTCGGCTTGATTATCGCAGAACGACACCTCTCTACCCTGATCATTGGGGGCATGACACTTTTTGGTATGCTGGCCTATGCTGGGATCAAAAAGAGAATCCTGCTACTTGTATTGGTAATCGGGTTATTAGGAGGCATTGCTATCCTTAAATTTGGTGCAGAATTCAGAATGGAGCGGATCCATACTTACAAACGGTACAGCCTCTTCTTCAAAGAAAGGGATCTATCCCAATCTGGCGATGGGGATTATCAGGTGCGCGAGAGCCTCACTGCCTTGACCAGTGGCGGACTTATAGGCACTGGTATCGCCCGCGGAAGAGCTAAGCATTACTACTTACCTGAAGCTCGTACAGATTACATCTATACTATCATAGGCGAAGAAGCGGGATTCCTGGGAGCGATTGTTGTCTTTGGATTGCACTGTCTGCTCTTCTTCAGAGCCCTGAAAGTGTGTAATGCCAATGACAACAGATATCTAAGATTTCTGGGGGTCGGGATCGCCATGAACGTGTTTTGCAATGTGCTGGTCAATACAGGGGTGGCCATGTCCATCCTGCCACCTACAGGAAACACATTGCCCTTCATCAGTTATGGCGGAACTGCTTTGTTGATGGATAGTGCCTCAGTAGGCATAATCCTCAATATCAGCGCTCAAAGGAGACAGCTGTGAAATTTGTCTTTGGAGCCGGTGGCACAGGGGGACATGTAGTCCCTGCCATAGCTTTGGCTCAGGAACTTAAGCAGCGGGGTCATGAGTGTATCTTTATTGGTAATAAAGGGAGTATTGAAGAGCGCTTTGCAAACAGTGCTGGTTTCCCTTTCAACATTATCAGGGTGCAGAAATTGTACCGCAAAATCAGTCTGGACAACCTAGTATTTCCCTACCATCTGCTTCATAGTATCATCAAATGCAGGAAGATACTAAGAGATGTCCAAGCTGATGCCGTGATCACTACAGGCGGCTTTGTAGCAGGCCCGGTGGCCATTGCAGGCCTTATCAACCAGCTTCCCTGCTACCTGCATGAAAGCAATTCATACCCAGGGCTTACTACCAGATGCCTGGCACGTTATCATACCTGTGTGTTTGTATCCTTCGAACAGACCCGGCTATATCTCCAAAATGCGAAGCTTACCAATCATGGCATCCCACTAATGAAGAATTCTGAAAGCTCCAGTATAAAACATGAGGATTTAGGCCTCGAGCCCTCTTTAAAGACAATTTTGATCACAGGAGGATCTCAAGGATCTCTGGCTATAAACAAAGTGATATCATCTATCCTCAAGCAACTGCTGGATAGCGGCTGGCAGGTGATCTGGCAAACAGGTGGTACTACATATCAGGAATTCACCAAAATCCATAATGGAACTCCTGGACTCTTCATGTTTGATTTCCATCCTGGATTGAAACAAATGATGAACCTTGCCGATCTTGCCATTACCAGGGCTGGAGCTATGACCATCGCCGAGCTTGAAGCTACACAACTTCCTGCGATCCTGATCCCATTGCCCACAGCAGCAGAAAACCACCAGTACTTTAATGCCCTTGCCCAGCAGCAGAAGAGATGTGCAAACCTCTTGAAACAAAGCGAGCTGAATAGCAGCACTCTGCTTAGCACGATTGAAGCGCTGGATCTGGCTTCCATGAAGCAAAAGCTGATGGCATTACCGCCTAATCATGCCACCAGTCTCATAATCGACGACATTTTGAATCTTACAAGGAGCAGATAATGTTAGGAAAAACCAGAAAAATACATTTCATCGGCATCGGCGGCATCGGAATGAGCGGAATCGCTGAGTTCCTGCACAATCAAGGTCTGGAAATCAGTGGATCAGACATGAAAAAGACCGATGTGACTGCCCACTTGGAAGATATCGGAATTCGCATCACCGAAGGGCATCAACCTGAAACCATCACCGACGCAGATGTAGTGGTGAAGTCCTCCGCCGTGAAAGACGATAATCCTGAGATTATTGCCGCCAAAGCTATGAAAATACCGGTCATCAGGAGAGCAGAAATGCTCGCCGAGATTACCCGCATGAGTTTCTCCATTGGGATCTCCGGCACCCATGGCAAAACTACCACTACTTCAATGGCTGGCATGGTTTTGGAAGCAGCTGGCCTGGATCCCACCATTATTGTGGGTGGTAAGGTAAAAAACTTTGGCTCCAATAATGTCATGGGCAGTGGCAAACATATCGTGGTGGAAGCAGATGAATACGATCATTCTTTTCTTTCGCTCACTCCTTGCATAGCCGGCATCACGAATGTCGATGAGGATCATCTGGATTGCTACCGGAATCTGGATGATATCAAAGGTGCCTTTATAGAATATGCCAATAAAGTTCCATTCTTTGGCTGTGTAATCGCTTGTCTGGATGATCCAGGTGTGCAGGCCATCCTCCCCCACATCAACAAAAAGATCATTACCTATGGCCTTTCCCGGCAGGCTGATGTGCAAGCTAAAAACATCATCATGAAAGATTTCGCTGCCAGTTATGACGTTACTTACAAGTCCTATAACCTGGGCCGCATTTCCATGAATGTGACCGGGAAGCACAACATTCAGAATTCTCTGCTGGCTGTGGCGATAGGTTTGGAACTCGATATCCCCTTTAAGAGCATTCAGGACGGGATGTCCAAATTCAGTGGGGTGTTCCGTCGCTTCGAGCTGAAGGGAGAAGCACAAAGCATCACAGTCTATGATGACTATGCTCATCATCCCACCGAAGTGGCAGCCACTCTGGAAGGATTCAAAGATAGTGTACAACGCCGGATTGTAGCCCTCTTCCAGCCTCATCTCTATTCACGTACCCGTGATCTCTACGAGAAGTTTGGCAAAGCTTTCTTTAGCTGTGACTGCCTGATTCTGGCCCCCATCTATCCAGCCCGGGAATTGCCCATCCCAGGTGTCTCATCCCAGCTGATCGCAGATGCGGCTATCCAAAGCGGGCATCATAATGTACACATGATCCAGGAGAATACAGATATCGTGCAAGCTACCATAGACTTGCTGGAGCCGGGAGATATCCTGATTACTATAGGAGCAGGCAATATCTGGCAATATGGTGAACAAATCCTCGCTGAGTTGCAGAAAAGTGTTGACATAATCGGTAAAGCTAAAAAAAGTAGTAACTTATGAGGTTGTATGCAAATTCTGGAATTCTGTGCATACGCTATTAACTCAATGATAAATAATAAGGTAAGGAAATGAGAGAACGTAAGCGCCGTGGCAATAGCAGATATTATCTGTTTTTCCTCTTTGCCATGCTACTCGTGGCTTCGATTGGCTTGGGTGCCTGGTACGCCCTCAACCACTTGCCTCATTTCAATATCACGCAGATCCAGATCAGCGGCAACTCAGTAGTCCCGGATTCGCTCATCTTCAGCAGAGTAGATCGCTACAAAGGGACGAACCTCTTTGGTGTCTCTTCCAGGGAAGTAAATGCAAACTTGGGAAAGATATCCAGAATCAAAGACGTAAAGGTACGCAAGCATTTACTCAGCACTCTGAAACTGGAGATACATGAACGGGTTGGCCTCCTCTATGTGAAAAGCCTCGATGGTTCACTATTCCCTGTGGATGAAGAAGCCGTTGTCTTGGCAAATTATACAGCCATTTACAAAGAAGACCTACCCATCTTCAGCACTTACCTCACTGATGCCCAAATCAAACCAGGAACCAAGCTCGCAAAAGCCAATGTCCAGAAGGTATTGGCTCTACACCAGAGGATTACTCGTGAAGCTCCGGAGTTTTTGCCCGTGATTTCAGAATACTATATGATCGACAATATAATCAACATCGTGGATGCCAGATACGGCACCAGAATCATCCCTTGTGAGGACAACCTCGCCAAACAGCTTAAACGCTACCAGTTTGTGCAGGACAATGGCAATATCTCACGCCGCAGCCTGGTCGATTTGCGTTTTGACAACCAGGTAGTGGTAAAGGCAGGAGACCATGAAAAGTAGTATTATCACAGCTCTCGATATCGGCTCTACCAATATCAGATGCATCATCGCCAAAACGATTCCCAACGACCGTTTCGAGATTCTGGGCATCGGCGAAAGCCCCTCCATTGGAATCGAGAAAGGGGTAGTGAAGGACATTCAAGCCCTCTCTGAATGCATCAACAGAGCTGTTACAGATGCTGAAAACGCCGCTGATGTAAATGCCGACAACATCTATACAAACATCACTGGGGAGCATATTCGCATCCAGCTTGGCGATGGCAGGATTTCCATCCCGACTGAGATCCCCAATGAACCTGGCGAGATCACGATGGGCCACGTGGAACAGGTAATTGCCGATGCCAAGAACAGCGTAAAAATCCAAAAAGGTTATGAACGCCATAAAATCCTGCATGGCATTCCACATGATTATATCATCGATTCTCAGGACGACATCCACAATCCTGTGAATATGAACGGATTTCACCTGATCGCCAAGGTCATGACCATTCTAACAGAGCTTACTCCCTTGCGCAATCTGACCAAGTGCATCGAGCTAGCTGGTTACGACATCCATCCAGATAATTTTGTTTTGAATCATATAGCTCTCAGCCATTCTGTGCTCAGCGATGACGAAAGACGCCTGGGAGCAATTCTGATGGATATCGGTGGTGGCACCTGCGATATATCGATCTACAACCGTGGGGCATTGGAGAAGATTCTCGTGATCCCCATGGCGGGTAAAAACATCACGGAAGACCTTGCCATCGGCCTCAAAACCACGCTATCCAGCGCAGAATACATCAAGACCCAATATGGCAGCGCCATTGCCGCAGGAATCGATCAATCTGTAGAGCTTGAGGTGGAAGGCATTAGCGGAAGAGCCAGCACAACCCGCACTCAATATCTGGTAAGCCACGTGATTCAGCATCGTGTGGAAGAAATGCTGGCTACCTGTTACAATAAAACCAAGGATTACTATACGCCTGAACTGGTGACTGCCGGTATCATCATCACCGGAGGATCTGCAAATCTCCTCAATATCGATACCGCCATCTCTGAGGCTTTTAACTTGCAGGTCAAACTGGCCCGACCCAACCTCTCCCGCCTGAATGGCATGATTTCCCGGCTGGAAGATCCCGCCTTTGCCACGGCAGTGGGAATCTTGTACTATGCATCAGGCTTTGAACACGAACCCCAAACCCGGAGCTTCAATCTGGGGAGTTTGGGCACCAATAAATTCATCGATAAATTAAAGAAAATACTACAGGATTTTAAGTAAGGGGGAACCAATGATTGAATTCGACGAAAAACCATCCCAACTGGGAACCAACATCAAGGTCATCGGAGTAGGTGGCGCAGGCGGCAATGCGATCAATGCCATGATCGATAATAACCTCTTCGGAGTGGAATTTATTGCAGCCAATACGGATTCCAGCGACCTGGCCAAATCCAAGGCCAATATGAAACTGCAACTTGGCAGAAAACTCACCCGGGGCCTTGGTACAGGTGCCAATCCCGAATGTGGCGCCCGTAGTGCCGAAGAATCCAAAGATGAGATCAAATCCCATCTGGAAGGTGCGGACATGCTCTTTATCGCTGCTGGCATGGGCGGTGGAACTGGCACAGGTGCAGCTCCTGTGATTGCCAAAATTGCCCGGGAAATGGGCATCCTGACCTTGGGGATAGTTACCTCACCCTTCCCCTTCGAAGGGTTCAAACGTGCCTCAAATGCAGATTATGGGATCAAGAACCTGCGTGAATACGTGGATACCCTGATCGTTATCCCCAATGAGAAACTGGCTGAGATTTATTCGGGAGCTACTTTGATCGAGGCTTTTCATCAGGCTGACAACGTCCTGTATGAAGCCGCCAAAGCCGTTAGCGACATCATCACCATCCCCGGTTACATGAATGTGGATTTTGCCGATGTCAAAGCAGTGATGCAGAATATGGGCTTTGCCCTGATGGGCACCGGTACAGCAGAAGGCGAAAACCGCGCTATCATGGCTGCCCGGTCTGCTATCGACAATCCCCTGCTTTCCGATATCAGTCTCCAGGGCTGCCAGTCTCTGCTCCTGAACATTACAGCCGGCCATGATATTAAGATGAGCGAATATTCCGAGATTGCCAATGTGATCGTGAGCGAAACCGGTAAACAGGCCAATATCATCATGGGTATAATCCTGAAAGAAGACATGGCCGGGAAAATCGCCGTCACCATTATCGCTACTGGTCTTGATAAGCAGGAAGATGAGAAAGTAGTGGATTTCCCCAAAATCCCCACTAATACTCATAAACCCACAGTCATTTATAAATCCCCCGAACCTCCCAAGAAGGAAACCGAATCGGACCTTCAGGACATCCTGGATATCCTGAATAGCAACGACCTTACAAACAATCCCAAACCCATATCCAAACCCAGTGCCGAAGAAACCAGTCGGCTCCAACCGCTGCGCACCGACGTACCCAGCTTCCTGAAAGCACTGGATTGATCTTTAAGCCACAGGATTTTGCTGTGATCTCTCCCAGATCACACCAAATCCACTAAATACACTGTAGAACCAAAACACGCGGGATCATCGGATTACCCCCCCTAACCGGTGATCCCGTATTCTTTTCAGAGCCCCCTCTCCCCTTGTGGGAGAGGGTTCGGGTGAGGGGTTAAAAAATTTCAATCTCTCAAAAGCAAAATACACTTGAATATGACTGTAAGTTCCATCTCAAAATGATCAATAATGATCCATGCCTTACATCCAAAAGGCGGTGTGAGCAAAAGTGCAGCATGCAACCCTGGATCACGCTCTCATTACGCACAAATCACGCATGTGATGCGTAATGATAGCGTATTCCCTCCGTAATTGGAACAGGAGCCAAATCAGATATGAATCTCCCAGTATATCAATCCAGCTTAGCGCTTCTGTTTCCGATAATCCTGTAGTAGTTTGTCCGCTTTGCTTAGTTCGGAGGCTGTCATCCAGGTCCTTAGCTGCTTGAGGTTTTCTTCAGCACTTTCATTGCCAAATTCAGCAGCCAAAGTAAAGAGATAGCATGCAAGGGGAATATCTTCTACTACGCCCAGCCCCTCCATGTATAAAATCGCCAGATTATTCAGAGCATCAGGATCGTTTTGATTAGCAGCTTCAGTGTACCATTTAGCCGCTTCAGGATAGTTCTGGACAACCCCATTGCCTTCATGATAGCAGGTGCCTAGATTGAACTGAGCACTGGCATTACCCTCATTCGCTGCCTGAGTGAGCCATTTGATCCCCTCAATGACGTTCGTTTGCACACCCTCGCCGTACATATAGCACACACCGAGTTGGGCTTTCGCATCTGTCCAGCCTTGATTAGCTGATTTCAGATACCATTGCACGGCTTCGGCATTGTTTGCGGGAACCCCAACACCATATCTGTAGCAGTTTCCCAATTGCCCCTGACCATAGGCATTGCCCTGCTCCGCAGATAGACGGTACCATTTGAGCGCTTCAGAATTGGATTGAGTAACCCCCAGACCATCTTCATAGCACGCACCAATTGAAAACTGAGCCAGGGCATTTCCTTGATTGGCTGATTTGAGCAACCATTTGGCTGCCTCAGCGTAGTTTTGGGTTACTCCATCTCCATGGAAATACTTGTAGCCCAAAGTGCATTGAGCTTCTGCATCTCCATTGTTTGCCAGAGTAATCAGCTCTGAGAGAGTACGTTCAGGCTGGGCAAGGACAAATCCAATTGCCATTATCAGACATGCAAGTATCAATAGCTTTTTCATATTCATATCCCATTTATGAAGTTTGGGCAATTATTGGTTTGGGCAATTGATGTCAATATTATTTTATGATCGAATGTGTCATCCGAGACCACTCTAATGTATTCATAACTGCTACTTACGAATCTCACGAAAAACTCCTACGTGATGAAGACTCAAAACCGTGAATGTTGATCATGCGTTTACATGATTTGGTCAAGTACATGCAATTTGAAGTGTCGGGGTGAGGGTATGTAAGAACTTATCCCCCACCCCAAGGGAGCATTATGGCACAATCAGCGAAATTGACTAATCTTTCGGGATCGGCTCTCTTTGAAAGCGATCTGGAGCATTAAGAGGACATTTATCGATTACAGGAGTTAAGAACCAGGGAGACATCTGGGATGGACGCATACCCACAGCGATGAAGTAGAAAGGGTACCATTTAGTAGCGTATTCAGGATGCTCCTTTTCGAACTTGATAGAGTCTTCCTCCTTGGGAAGCAGAGAGCAATAACATGCCTCATCTGTGAATCTCCAATCATCATCGGGATCAGGATCCTGGATAATGTAGCAGAATTGACACTCAAGACAGCTAAAAGCAGGTGCTTGGATGGATGGGTCAGCCAGAATCTCATCGATATTCTCCCTCCGTTTCACTTGCTCATGAATTTCATTGAAGTCTGGCAACAAGCCCATGTGTTTGGCGACGATTTTGTGTTGATCTGGATACATAAATCCTCCATTTTTGGCAGGCGTAGTGATCCTGCAATTCTGTTGTGTGAGATTTTTCTCAGCCTGTGGGCACGTCTCCGGTGGAGACAATCCCAAAGGAAGATTTGATAGGTAACCTACGTGAACTATTTTTCTAAACAGTGCTTTTTTGTCAAGTTATTTTTGCATTATTTGGCTCAGTCAGAGATAAGCAAGACTAGGCTCTTCTATGTGTCTGCTCCGGCTCCTCATAGGTATCCAGATGTTGATACCGCCAGCGCAGGAGAATGCGCTCGAGCATAGCAACGATCCCAAACAGCAGCATGGAAAGGGCAATTATCACCAGGATCACGGCAAAAACATGCGCCGTTTGGAAGGACTTTGTCGCCCGGGTCATATAGATGCCAAGGCCTGCGCTTCCACCCAGCCATTCGCCAATCACAGCCCCCATCACGCTATAGGTAGCTGCCAGCTTCATTCCTGTAAAAAAACCCGGTAGAGCCGCAGGAAATTTCAGCAGCCTGAATGTCTTCCAGGCGCTGGCTCCCATGGCTTTGAAGAGCCTCTGATGATCCACAGATACTTGTTGAAAGCCATCATAGAGGTTCATGGCAATGGGAAAAAAACAGATGAGGATCACAGTGAAGATTTTTGCGGAAATGCCATAGCCAAACCAGATGATCAGCAGTGGTGCAATAGCTATGATAGGCACTGTCTGTGAGATCACCATGTAGGGATAGATCAGGCGCTTGAACGCACGGGATACGTCCATCAGAATAGCCGTAAACACGCCCAAAAGGATACTGATCATTAGCCCCCCCACAGAAGCCAGTAGCGTGGGCAATAGGTGCTGCCAGATGAGTCCCGGATGGATAAAGAAAACCTTCACCACAGCTGAAGGTGAAGGCACGATCCAAAAGGCGATCAAGGCTTTTCGGGCTACAATCTCCCATGCTATTATGAGGATGGTCAGGAGGATCAAGGGCAGGACAATGGCCTGGGTCTTGGGTTTCACATCTCCCCTACCATGCGGATTTCGGTCTCGAGCCTCACTCCAAAGCGCGCAAAAACAGTATCCTGCACATGCCGGATGACCTGCAATACCTCGCTCGCTGTGGCATTGCCAAGGTTCACGATAAAGCCGCAATGCTTGTTTGATACCGCAGCATCTCCGATGCGAAAACCCCGCAGACCGCAATCGTCCACCAGTTTGCCAGTGAAATACCCCTCCGGACGCTTGAAAACACTGCCAGCGCTGGGCAAATCCATGGGCTGCTTGCTATTGCGTTGCTCATCCAGATCTGCCATACGGGCTTTAATGGCCTCCGGCGTATCCGGATTGAGCTTGAAAACCGAACTAAGCTGGATCAAGCCCAAGTGCTGCAAGGCGCTGTTACGATAGGAAAATTCATGCTGCTCTGCTTTGAGATGAATGATGGGATTAGAGCTCTGCAAGGCCTCGAGAGTGGGATTCAGGCACTTGCTGCAATACAGCACATCCTTGATCTCCCCGCCATAAGCTCCGGCATTCATAAACACCGCACCCCCCACACTGCCGGGGATACCGCTGGCAAATTCCAGTCCTGAGAGTCCAGACTCCCGGGCAAAGTCACTCAGATCCTTGAGTTTGGCGCCGCAGAATGCGCTGATATAGTTCTCGTCCCGGGTTAGTTTATTGAGTTTATCAGTGCAGATCACCAGCCCTCGCAAGCCACGGTCGCTGACCAGGAGGTTGCTGCCTCTGCCCATGATGAAGTAGGGAAGGTTGTTCTTGATGCTGTAGATCAGCAGGTCGATGAAGTCCTTTTGAGTGTCTGGCAGGGCAAAGAATTCGGCTGGTCCCCCGATCTTGAAGGATGTATGCAGCGCCAAAGGCTCTTCCAGGCGCAGGATGCCTTGTTCCATGAGATGAGCAAAGTGTTTGTCGATCATGAGAAATTGAAGAAGCGGGTGATTTCCGCGATTAAATGGTGTTCATCTTTTAGTTCCAGTTTCTTCCCGGGCAGGACATCCATGAAGTACTGGCCATATTTCTTGCGAGAGACCCGGCTGTCCATGATCAATACCACTCCCCGGTCAGTTTTACTGCGGATCAGCCTGCCAAAGCCTTGCTTCAGCCTGAGTAGGGCATTGGGAAGCATATAGTGCATAAAAGAATCCTTCTGATCCCGCTCCAGCTTTTCGATATAAGCTTCCACCAGCGGCTCGGAAGGCACCTGGAAGGGAAGCTTGTAGAGGATCAGCAGGGAAAGGGATTCACCTTGCACGTCCACGCCCTCCCAAAATGAGGAGGTTCCCAGCAGAACGGCATTCTTAGCCTGCTTGAATTCTTCCAGCATACTGCGGCGGCTGCCACCTTTGCCCTGGGCATAAAAGGGACGCTGGGCATGATACATGGCGTCTGCCACATGCTCATAGACGCTGTCCAGGTCTTTATATGAGGTGAACAGTGCCATAGTGCCCACATCGGTAGTCTCAAAGACCTGGGCCAGGCAAGCCAGAGCTTGATTCTGAAAATACTTGTCCTTGGGCTCGGGCAGGAAACTGGTGATCAATAGCCGGGCTTGAACGTCATAATCAAAAGGAGAATCCACTACCTTCTGGACGATCTGCTTGTCTGTAGTAAGATTCAGCCCGGATTGATTCATGAAATAGCGGAACGAGCCTCTCAGGGCCAGGGTAGCGGAAGTAAAGACGATGCTGGGCACTTGCTTGTAGAGCAGGCGGTTCAGATGCTCCCCCACTTCCACAGGGGCGTAGTTGATTACAGCAGAGGGGATATTGCGGTCGGGACGGGGATTGTTTTCGATCCACATCGCATGATTGTCCAGATCCGGAGACAGCAGCAGGAGAACCACCCCTTCCAGCTCTGCATAGCGCATCCGCAAGCCACCCAGGGTTTCCAGCAGATTGTCATATTCTGGCACCTGCTTGCTATCAAAGCTACTGAGGATGTTGTATAGCGCTTGCAAGGATTTCGCAGCATCCTTGAGCAGCAGACTGATCTCCTTCAGCCGTTCAAAGAGCACAGTAGCCTCAGAGACGTCCTTGATCCTCAGTTTGTTGAAACTATCGGCATCCTTGCACATCGTGGAGGCCAGATTGAACATATCTAATAGCGGTTTACGCAAGGCTTCAAGGCTGGATTCCAGCTTTTCCGCTTCTGCTGTCACTTGTGTCTTCTTCTGGTCGGAGATCACACTCTTGGACAAGGCACGATAGAATTGACCCAGAAAGCCCGTCTTCTGCTTGCGGTGCGTGGCACCCACCTGATTGATGAGATTGATGCTTTCCGCATAGGACAGATCCGCTCCCAGATGCTTGGCAGCCGAACCCATCAGGTTGTGCGCTTCATCGATGATGAGATAGCTGTATTCGCCCAGGGTGCTGTTTTCCATCTGCATATCTGCCAGAAGCAGAGAGTGATTTGCCACTACCACGCTGGAATCCTCGATCTGCTTACGTAGGTTCATGACGTGGCATTTGCGGTAGTGATGGCACTTGCGATTGCTGCACATAAAGCGGTCGGAGCACACCTTGCGCCAGGTGATATTGAAGCGTTTGCGGTCAAAGGAGGAGTTTTCAGAGATATCACCGGTATTGGTCATGGATTTCCAGACCATCAGATACAAGAGGGCATGCGCATCCCAGGGGCTTAGTTCCCTGTCCTGCTGCAGCATCAGATCTTCCCAGCGGCGTTCGCAGATGTAGTTTTCACGTCCCTTTACCAGCACGGCTTTGAAAGGGATGGACAGCATCTGTTTGAGCTGGGGTAAATCCTTGTAAAATAGCTGTTCCTGGAGGTTCTTGGTGTTTGTGGAAACCACTACCTTGGCTTTGTTGCGCCGGGCAAATTCCAGCGTCGGCACCAGATAGGCAAAGGACTTCCCCACTCCGGTTCCGGCTTCCACCACCAGATGCTCCTCTCTTTTGAAGGCTTCATCCACGCACCTGGCCATATCCATCTGTCCGGAGCGATATTCGAATCCGGTAAATTTCTGGCTGAAGATGCCATCCTCCGCGAATACACTTTCGATGCTGGGATCGCTGGCGGCCGGGACGATATGCTCAATATAGGAGTGCAGACTGCTTTTGGGGGCCACAGGTGGCGCACCGGAGAGCACATTGGCTCTCTGATAGCGTATCACCTGCTCAAAGAAATGCGCCAGGGGGAGCTGCAATTGCGCTTGTTTCACCAGCTCCATGATCCGGGCATTGGTGATCATGCTGAAATGCTCCACGATATAATCCGCGAGAGCCAGCAACACCTGTCCCGTGGCTGTAGCATCGGCATCAGCCCGGTGGGCATTTGTGAGACTGAGCTCAAAGTGCTTTACCAGTGTGCCCAGCTTGTGGTCGTAAGTATAGGGAAGATAGATTCGAGAAAGCTCAGCAGTATCCCAGGCGATATTGGGCAGGGACAGGCTTCCGGTGCGATGCAGGGCTTGATTGATGAAACCCAGATCAAATGACACATTGTGCCCCAGGAGCACACTATTGCCCACAAACTGGCGCAAGCGATCCAGCACAGTCTTCAGATCCGGCGCATTCTTCAGGTCATCCGCTTTGATATGGGTAAGGTGTTCGATGAACTTTGGTACCTTCCCCATGGGACGCACGAAGCTATCGAAGACCTCACCGATCTGCCCATCCTTGAAGCGGACAGCGGCAATCTCGATGATCTCATCGCGCTGTTCAGACAGCCCGGTGGTCTCGATATCTATGGCGATAAATTCCAGGGATTGGGAAAACTTCATTCCTCATCCCTGTAAAGATTGTAGCGTTGCAGCTTCTTGATCAGTCCCTGGCGTGAAAGTCCCAATTCCCGGGCAGCCTGGGTTTGATTCCAGCCAAAGCGCTCCATGCTATCCAGGATGAGCTTGCGCTCCAAATCCTCCACAGCTTCCTTGAGGCTCTTTTTGCTGCTCAGCAGGTCTATGGTCTGGCTGTGCTCGATATGGCGATATACTTCCTCAGAGAAATCCGAAGGCGTGATAAAACTATTGGCTTCAGTGAGGGTAACCGCCCGCTCGATCTCATTCTCGAGCTGGCGCACATTGCCAGGCCAATCGTAGTTTTCCAGAATCTTCATGGCTTCCGAAGTAAAGCCCAGCACACTCTTTTCCATGCGTTTATTGTATTTATCCAGGAAATGGATAGCCAGCAAAGGCACATCCCCGGGACGGATTTTGAGCGGTGGGACCACGATGCGGATCACATTGAGGCGGTAATACAGATCCAGGCGGAAATCACCCTTGTTCACTTTGTCCAGCAGCGGCACATTGGTGGCACATACCACGCGCACATTCACCTTTTCGGTCTTGGTAGCCCCCACGCGCTTTACTTCACCTTCCTGCAGGAAACGCAAGAGCTTGGCTTGTGTGGATTGACTGATGTCGGCGATTTCATCCAGGAAGAATGTACCTCCATCAGCGATCTCGAAGAGACCCTTCTTGTCATAAGCAGCCCCAGTGAAGCTCCCCTTTACGTGGCCAAAAAGTTCACTCTCCAGCAAGGTCTCCGGCAAAGCTCCGCAATATTGGGCTACAAAGGCCTTGTTAGCGCGATTACTGCTATAATGCAAGGCTCTGGCGATCAGTTCCTTACCCGTACCGCTGGGACCTTCCAGCAGCACCGTGGTGGGGGTATCCTTCACCTTTTCGATGATCTCAAAGATCTTCAGCATCTCCGGGCTTTTGCCGATGATATTGGCATAGAGGTTGCCGGTATGCAGTTGTTCCCGGATCGTGGCATGAGTCTTTTCCAGATTCGCACTGCGGATGTTTTCGATGATCACAATGATCTGATTGCACAGGGCATTGAGCAGATTGATGATACGCTCGGAGAAATAGTGTGAACCGCTCACGCAGAAGAGCAATACCGCTCCCAGGCATTTCTTGCGGATGGACAGCGGAATCAGCAGGATATTATTGTAGTCTGCGGCAAAATGCGGCTGCTTGTAATTCTCCAATTGGTTTTCGTTGTGTACCCGGAAGCAGAGATTGATGAGGGTATCATATTCCTTATCTTCGGGCGAGAAATTGCGGAAAATCTTGTATTCCCAGGCATCCGGCAAGCCCCCGCTATTATGCAGACACAGCATTCCGCCATCAGCTTCAGAAATCTCGATCAGGCTATCCAGCGAATGCTCGATGATAGTATCCAGATCGGTGATCGTATTCAGCTTCTGCGTGATCTCGTAGAATTGATTCAGCAGGTTTTCTTCAAACTTCACCTCTTCAAGCTGGGATGAATACTCCCGCGAGATCCTTTGCATCAGGATATCGTTTTGTTCCAAAAGCTTGATGGAGCCATATTGCTGAATGATCTTCTTGTTGTTTTTGAGGATCTGCAGGGCCTGCTCCCACTCCTCCAGTTCCAAAAGCACTCCCGCCAGCTCATAATTCGCCAGCGAAAGCTCATATTGATTTGCCGTATGCACAAAGAGCTTGATGGCTTCATCCAGATACTTGCGGGCGTTATTTGTATTCTTGCGTTCCAGCAGAGCCCGCAGGTAATGAGTCCAGCCGATCTCAAAATCATTCTGCTGCTCTGTAGCCAGCTTCATCGCTTCACTGATGTAATAATCCGCACTCTCCACATTGTGGGTCATGATGAAGTAGTACGCCTGATTCTGACAACCCTCGACGATCTTGTCCCGGGCTCCCAGAGCCTTGAAGAAATCAAAGCTCTCCACCAGATAGCGGTAGGCTTCCTTGAATTTGTGCAGCTTGGTGAGCACCGAGCCCAGATTGCCATAAAGCTCTGCCTTGATGTAGTCATCACTCACCGAAGGCAGTAGCTCCAAGCCCTTGATATAGAGGTCATAGGCGAGATTCAGTTCACCACTCTTTTCATACACTTCACCCAGGTTGTTATAAGACCTCAGCAGTCCTTCGCTAAAGCTGATATCCTCGGATTTCTTGATCGCCTGTTCGTAATAGGCAATGGAGCCTTTCCAATCCCCACGTTTGAAGCTCAACGCTCCCAGGTTGTTCAGCGAGGCGATGGTATTACGGAAGAAATTGAACTCTATGGCTGTTTCCAGGGATTTCTTCAACGCATCTTCAGCTTTGGCATAATCGCCATGATCCATCATGGTGACGCCGATGTTGTTGTAGATATTGGTGATCTTGTAGGGCTCGGAGAGCAGCTTTTGAATCTTCAGGGCTTCATTCAGGTAATACAGGGAGCGATCCACGTCCCCTTTATCGTCCATCAGTCCACCCAGATTGTTGTAGCATACTGAGATGCCATTCAGGTTGTAATATTCCTTTTCCAGGTTCAGACTCTTCAGGAAATGCTCTTCGCTCTTCTCCCAAAATCCCTGAAACATATATAGCACGCCCAGATTGTTGTAAATCGCCGCCAGTCCGGTGTGGTCACCCGCCAGCGAATACATCGTCTCCGCTTCCCGGAAGGCCTGTTCCGCCTGATCCCATTCATTGATATAGTAATGGATCTTCCCGCGGATTTTCTTGGTTTCCGCCTGCACCAGATAGCGCCGGTGCTGATCATCAATCCCGCTCATGGCTTGCATCACGCTATCCAGAGTCTCAAAGGCTTCATTGAAAGTTTCGGATTCAGCCTGGATATCTGCCTTCAGCAGCAGGATTCTGGCTTTCCAATAGCCATCGATGGTGGCGGGAGAGTATTTGCGGATGATCTCCAGGGCGAAATTGTTCGAATTCACGGCAAAGAGGTTGTTCGCCAGATGATATACCACTTCTTCCGCGGGAAAGTTGTTCTCCGTGCAGATATGCAGGCATTGGCGGAAACAATCCACCGCTTTGTCCTTTTGGGCGATCTCCGAATGGCAAAGGCCAATCCGCATCAAGCTCTGCAATTGGGTCTGGGGAGATTTATCCGTATCATGCAGATATTCATAGATGCCGATCTGATTTTCACTATCGCTGAGGCTTTCCAGGAGGCCAAGGATAGCGCCGAAGAGCTCCTGATTGTACTGTCCTGCCATGATACTCAGCCGTACCTGTACCTGGGGATGCAGGTCATGCTTCGCCAGATAGGCCAGAATCCGGGCAAAGATCTGCGGTTCCAGAGTACCATGATGCTCCTTCAACCACCGGCTGAAAGCACCCTTTTTTTGCACGATGCAATTGCCACCCATCATGGCGAGCAAACCCTTTTCCTGCAGGGCAACCTGATCCGCCTTGATGTTTTTGGGCTTGCCCAGACACTGGCTGATGGCATCACACTCCGCTCCATCCATCACATACATGCCCACCAGCAGATTCATCTGGGTACTGCTGAGCTCTGCCAGGGTCTGGTAATAGATCTCATGCGGATCAAAGGTCTTTTCCAGATACGGGCTCAGGTCAAAGCCGCCTTTGGGCATACTCTTGCGCATCTCTGAGAAGATCTTTTCCAGAATCATCAGATTCCCGGAGGATATCTTGTGCAGGATTTCACCTTCGCTGATATAGCTCAGCTTGGCATCGGGAAAGATGATGCTCAATAGCTTCTGCAAATCCTCGGCATTCAGGCTGGAGAGATGCAGAACCGTGGAGAAGGGAAAGAGCCGGGCCTGCGAAAAAGCCAGAATCTGAATCCCGCAATCCGCCGCATATTGAATCAAATATTGTAGATAGTCCCGCGTAAATGTATCCAGCACGTCGCAATCGTCAATGATCAGCAGCATCGGTTTCAGCAGCTCCCGCGCCAGTAGCTGCTCAGTGAAATAGTAGAAGAAATCGTATTTTTTGCCCGTACGGAAGGCTTTGTAATGCTCGTCGTACATGGCTCTTTGCTCCGCCTCGGGCAGACCCGTGATCAAACGGATGATCTCCGGGAAATGATTCAGATACAAGGGATGTGGAGTAAAGAACTCGATCCTGGGATAGCTCTGCCGCAGCTCTTCCTTGAGCGGTTTGATCAGATAGGATTTCCCCGAGCCGGATTTGCCCGTGATCTCCAGTAAATGGCTGCTCTGCTGGTCTTTAAAAAGCTCAAGCACACGCACCATTTCAAACCGTTTAGAAACAAAGTCGTGCATCATCTGGTACAATTTTTCAGGCATTTCTCCCTCTCCTGATGATGTAGTTTACATGGCACCTGTAAATAGAGTGTACAATGCTGTCAAGCAAAAAGTGCCTTGATCCGCTAAATTTACTCATCCAAAAAATTCTCCTCTACTTGGTTACTAAGAAGTGACACCTGAAATGTCAAATCGTGACACCCACTTGACAAACCAGCGGAAATGCCCTCAGTTTGTGACACTCTTTTGTCAAATCATCGGAACCCAGAGCCCATTAGAAGTGACAGCAATTTGTCAAATCATGACAGCAGATTGACAGGTTGTGACACAGATTTGTCAAATACTTAGTGGGATTTGCAAATCATCAGACAGGATCATCCTTACAGGCTGCGCAAGTCTATAATACATCAATACATCATTTTCCTTGGGAGATTGAGAATTTTGCGATTAATCTGAACGTTGCTTTCAAAGCTGTTTGGGCATCAGATTCAAGCAATTCGTAAGGATGGCTATCGTTCTCAACACCTCGGTATTCGATGTTTTTCTTATCACTCGGTTTTCGGAAGTGCGAGATTGGATTTCTGATCTTCCTTACTTTTTCGAATAAATCAAATTCTGAGTCTGAAATAAGACCTCCATTCTTTGCTTTATCTAACAACTCGAAGATTCCCGCTTTAGGAGTGTCATTATCCCCAGAAGCATACAAAACACTCGCTAATATATTCTCTATAAATGCAAGGCTCAATAAAGTGGATGCAATATACTGAGCATAGACATAACAATACCTTGCTTCTTCAAACAAATATTGTGACTTCAATCCACCATGAAAAATCACTATATCAACATCTGGATACTCCACCGCTATCCATTTTAATCTAGATAGCCTTCCATCCCAGCAGTGCTTGTCTTCGTTTAGTAACCAATCCTCAGCACTAATCATGCTATGCCTCCTCCTTCTTAAGAATACACATATGATATCCATCAAAGCAGGCTTGAGCCGAAAGATCATATTTAACAATCACTGTGATACTCCAGGATGCTTTACGAATTTGGTTGCTTTTTCTTTAGCAATGACTTTAGCAAATTTGCAGCTTTGTCCGATTTCAAAGTCAGCCTCCAATATGAGCACTGATTTCCCGGCGGTTATTGTTGCTTGTTCTGAAATCGATGAGACTATTCCCACACCTAATGAGGGAAGATATATCTCATCATCAACTGACCATGTTGTGAGATCAAGGGGCTTAGCTGACCTATGATCGATGTTTACGCTACCCCTAGCATAAGGGCTCTTGATTGCATCAATTTTATGAGAATGCAGGGCTTCGGCACTTTCAAGCAGGTACTGGTAGTCCTGCACGTTCCTGAGTTGCTTTGGTACTTGCTCGAAACCGATATACCCGCCAATCATACTCCCACACATTAATCCAATTGTGTCGGTATCAGAGCCAAGTATGTTCGCACATTCGATTACAGCCTGGATGGGTGATTCATATATGTATCTGGTAGCCATATATAACGCAGCTACAGCAGAAATATGGCCAGCACCTCTTGTATTTTTTTCCAGGGCTCCAAGTCTCTTGTAAACCTCTCTAACATTAGTTTCAACAGCTATGGACTTATACGCATATCGTAGTAGTTCGAGGGTTTCTTCAACTGTATCCTGAAAAACCTGGCAGAATTCCCCACTCTTGCTTGAGTTCCACTTGTCCTGCCAAGCAGACAATCCCATGTCTTCTAAGTGATCGATCAATGTTGCTACTGATTTCAACTCTTTTGCTATGTAGGTTATGATCTCGTTTGGGTAGTCCGGAAGGTCCTCTGCTTTCAGGAAGTATGCAACTGAAAGAGAATACAGTAGAGCACCAATTATTGCTCTGGGGTGGCCATGAGTTACGATGGAGTTCCTGAATACCTCCTTGATCATTCTATCCCGATCAGTTATATTGGATAGAACGATGGGTAGCATTCTCATGGCCGCTCCGTTAGCGCCAGCAGTAAAATATGCCAGAGCGTCCTCGCTTGTCTTGAAGAAATTGCTATTCCATTTGGGTGCCCTTTTCTCCAGGTTCCTTGCAGCGGTTTTAATTGTCTTGCCGCCACCCCTAACGTACAAAAGCCAGTCCTTGAGCTCAACTTTTGAGAAGTACTCATTATCGACCGATCCATCAGGTGTAATAGACCTGGAAACACAAAGCATCAGTTGAGTGTCATCAGAATATGAACCCTTGGCAATGTAATCAGAATACCCCAGAAACTTACCCCCGGTCTTCTTTTCCCAGTCCACAAACTCTGTTATTCTGTCTGTTCCATACTTGGAGACAAGGAACTTTGTATCACTTTCAAACTCGGTGATCCAACCCAGTGCGTCAGCTGCGGCAGCAAGAATAATAGCACCTTTATATCTATTTAACATTTGAAACTCCTAAAACAATCCACTTTCGATCCTAAAGACACTGCAATCATAGCCAGCTAACGATGCCTTAGCCTCCACAAGCTTCTCTTGTATGGGAAATGAAACTGCAAGTACATCTGCTAAGGGAATCGGTTGATTAACTAACACTTCGGCTTGTTCATGAGTTGTATATGCATCGCAGAGTCCTGTTCTGTCCACAAGCCTGGTTGTTCTTGACGAAACAATAATCAACCTATCGGCAAACATCATCTGGAACTTATGAAAATCCCCAGTTATGCCCACAGTGTTTTGATTGTGCCTGTTTGCCGCATTGGTTACCGAAAAAAGAGTACCCCTTTCATAAATGTACTTGGGGTCTATGCTCAGCACGCACCAGGAAATATAGGGTATATCCTTAGTGTTGTCGATGAAGCGCTTGAAAAGGTATGAGTTTGGTCGCTCAATAGAAAGATTTATATAGGTCTTATCATCATACCGAATCTGGTCGTTGAATTGAATATAATCGAGGATATCTGTCGCATTGATATCAAGATCTTCAAGTTCCTGCCTCGAGTAGAGGAACCCTGATTCATATACCCCCAGGAGATTGATCGTAGGAGTAAAATGGATCAGCCTAGTAATCCCCCTAAGCTTGATCTCTTGCTTGAACTTCCCTGAGTCTGTTTTCTCTGTAAACACCATTATCCTAAACGGACCACTGTGAGATATTGCCGGTCGATCTCATCGATGAACATGCTAGGATAAGCCTGTGGAACAAACATGCATAATGACTTCTGAGCCCTAGTCATAGCTGTGTACAGCAGTTTCCTTTCAGTTGTGATGTGATATTCGTCATTATCCTGACTATAGCCATCCGGGGAAGGAATGATCATTTTGGATAGTTCCATAATAAGAACGTGGTCAAACTCAAGTCCTTTAACAGATGATAAAGTGCATAACTTAGCTGTGTTGCTAGCGAAATCTGCAAGATTGTCCGATCTGATCACCTCAGTTGCAATACCGCCCTCATTAAGAAGCTTCGCATAATAGTCCAGCTTGTTCCTGTAGCGATGAAGCACCACAATTGATCCGCCTTTGCGCTTTGCCTCTCGAGTTCTCTCAAGCAATGCTTGATTGGCAGCTTCAGCGTCACCGTATAAGATCAATACCGGTTTGTCTCCGTGGCTGGTGATGCTGTCGACATCCATCGTAGTCAAATCATCATCTTCCAAATCATGGGACATCAAGGAATTGGCTGCCATGGCAATCTCTTTGGTGTTACGGTAGTTTTTCTTGAACTCAAGGGTTCTCCCACCTCTCACGTTTATGCCCACTTCCGTCCAAGTGAATCCGCTTTTGTATATTCTCTGGGCAGTGTCGGCTATAATGGTCAGACTGTTGGTGGAAGGCTTGACTAGGGACTTGATTACCATGATCTGCGCCTTGTTTAAATCCTGTGCCTCGTCTACAACGATATGTGTATATTCGGGTTGGATGCTGCGCCTTTCAATTAAGTTGAGGCAATAAGAGGCGTGGTCATCAAAGTGTATTTTCTTACGGGAGATCTGTTCCGATCGATATGTTTCGTAAACGTTCCAAATCACCGCTTTATCATTCTTGTCTACCCTATCTTTCGTTCCACGTCCAATTCTTGCTGTGGAGAGATAGTCATTGAGTGTCTTGATAAGTTGACCCTTGATCCAGGATATCTCTTCATCAAAGAAGTTAAGAGGTTTATCTAATATCCTTGCTCCCTGGAATGACTTGCGGGTTTCCGCAATCGCATGGGACAGTATTTCGTTATGCTCTGATCTTTCCATCTGAGCATATTCATTGAATACCCCATGGCTACGCAGAAAGCTGTATGACCACTTGTGGAAGGTAGAGACCTTTACTTTGAGTCCCCTATTTGATGCCTTTCTGACATCAGTGGTTTCCTGATATCCTCCGATCACATAGGGAAGCAAGCTCTGTATATACTGGGTGAGACTGTTGTTATATGAAAATATCATGATCTCAGCCTCCCGGAACAAATCGCTGTAGGTAGCCAGAAGATGCTTGGCCCGATACATGGCTATGGTGGTCTTACCGCTGCCAGCTACTCCTTTGATCTGAATAGGATTGGTCGCTGGAAGAAAGAGGACTTTCTTCTGCTCTCCGGTTAGGTTAATGCTTTTTAGAGCCATACTTTCACCTACTATTGTTTATCATTATTTGTCTCTATCTTTTCTCAAGGAAAAATCCGGCAGGATAGCTCTTTTGAAAGTTCTTATGCTTGGTTATAGATTCAGCAACAGCTACGGTACCAGTAACTGCTGCGGTAACTCCAGTAATCCACCAAGGTGTTCCAGCTAGCAATTGCATACCCAATGTTGGAATATTGGGAACAAACCATTTGGCTAGGTTTTTATCTATGTTCTTCCATTCATATGAGGCTTTCCCTACTTCATCATCCAATTCAAGTGATAGTTGTTCTATTACATGCTGTTCAGTAGCAGAATCTGGTGAAGACCTCAGCCAAAGTTTATTCAGAAAACGCCTCATACTATCTAAATGACCGTCATTTCTTAGCCGCATCACATCAATCGTGCGGAGACCATTTAAATATGGAAGTGGTACCTGCTGGAAGTGCCTTGAAAAAACTTCCCAGTCGCAATTCTGAATTCCATTTGATTTCCGATCGTACTCCATCTCAAGCCATCTGACTCGTAAATCAGTAAGAATATGACCATTAATCATATTACTTAGGTGTTTTCCAAGTTCATAATTAGCCCCAGAATTGAATCTTAGTAACTGCCCTTCTCCTATTCCATCCATGTAGTAAGGGCTGGTTATTCTCAAATGGTTAATGTATCCTATTGCTGCTCTTTCATCAATTTTTTCGTCACGTAGATATTTTAAGGTCGTTGAATCTGGTGTAAGCAACATCATATGTTGCATGAATCTATCCTTGACCTCTGACGGGACTAGAACATTATCCTTTGCATCACGCAATTCAGGCACTGAATCATATCTATCCTCAGTGATTTTTCGAGTTTCTGTCATCATTTTATAATCAAATTCTGCGGGATTTCTAGTAAACGCTACAAACCCACTATTTATCCATGGCTCAAACTCCATCCATATCAGAACAGTGTTTAGAGTCTCCAGCAAGTGCATCTCAGGGTGGGCTACTGGACTATACTTGTCAGCCATTGTCCGATGATCACTTACGGGGTCTATCATCATGATATTATTCTCGTATAGACCGTACTTATTAACCAAAGATAAAGTCGAATCAAACACGTAACTACCGATAAACAAACCAGGAGAGTTCTCTTTTTCTAACTCTGTGCATCGTATATGGTCATCTCTATCAGGCCAAATTTGCGGAATGCACTGGTGAATACTTCTTACCGCATTAGGTGTTAGTGCTTTTTTTACTTCAACTATCAAGTCATCCCATGTTTTAAGCTTAGTTCCATTCTTATGCAGGTCCAGGATGTTATACAGGTTATCAAGGAACAATAGGTTTTTCCCTCTTAATGTCAGATGACGAATATGCTCTTCCCTGGTGAATTTTGAGAAGTCTATGCCCTTTGCCGCACAACAATGCTTGTATTTCAATAGCTTTCCACATGGACAAGGATCGTTTCTTCCGTATTTAAGCCCCATCTTGACCTCTCTTTTGTTCTTCCAAATGGTTTCTGTAGTATGTGTCAATGTCCTGAATAACAGTGGAGCTCAAGACGAATCCTAAGTTTGTTGGGATGGTTGTTACTACTTGTGCACCTATTGATGTTGGTATTGGTATAGCTTTAATCTCACCTGTAGCATCGTAAATGGGTCCACCCCAAAGAACACCTAACAAATACAGGCGTGATCCCATAACAATTTGACCCTTCTTGTTAGTATAAACACCCCTGTTGTAGGCAAAAACTGGACTTCCGCTAGACCCTGGAAAGCATGCTGCGTCTATAACAAATTCTCTCTTTCCGTTCCAGTTTAACGCTACATGTGTAGCTGTCATCCCTTTCCGAAAAATCGGGAGATTATTCACTTGATCCCATAGACCAATTGGGTATCCCACCATGATGATCTCTTCAAGAAGATCAAAACTCTCTTGGATTTCAAGCGATGGAATTAATTGCTTTTCTATCATTACGTAATACAGGGTCTTTCCAAGTGATTCTGCTTCCCTTTTTAGTGGTGCTATGGGCATCGCACAAAGATCTATGTTATCATCAGGATGAAAATACCACCGTGATTCAAAATTGTTTAGTTCGACTGGTACTGAATTACCAATCATAGGCTTTCCATTACTATCTTCGAGATTGAGAAGAAATCTACCAACAGATGCTCCCCTTACAACATGTTTGTTCGTAAAAATCACGGGGACATGCCTATCTCCGTCCTCTGCACATTTATAGAAAAACCCTGTCCCAATACTTTTGCTCCCGTCTATTTTCATACATTCTAGACGAACCGTAGTATATGCAAGTTTTTGGGCTATCGATAGTGAATCATTATCATCTTTCATATTTGTCAACTTCCTTTATGTATATGCTTTGGCCAGTTGTTAGAATCCCACTGCTCCTTAGGAATGAAGCTGCCGTTTTCATCGCAGGGAGGACCTGGAGGGGGATTCAGGGTGGAGCGATATTCTGTGTTGGTGGCAAGGCAGTGGGTCATTTGGTCGTAGATTTCCAGGATGCGGAGCTTGGTGCGGTACTCGCCATATTCCTTTTCGTCTTTGTGTTTGACTATGGGGAAGGATTTCATGATCTCAGACCATTGCCCATTTGATAATCTATTTTACTAACTCCCATCTACGTGAGCCAACTCGCCTTTGATTGGTGCATAGTCGCATCAATGAGTGATATTTATCAGGATTGGTCACTTCGGATACGATTTCAAAGTTATAATGATTAGAGTCTATCTTATCTAATATCATGACACATGGTCTGTCCCTGTAAGAAAGTTCATAGATAGATAATCTAGCGGTTTTATTACTATATCTTGTTATGGTTAATGCTCTTGTTTCATCAGTAGTTGTGTTCTTTAAATCAACAGTAATGGATGAGTCGCTGGTTAGTGGCAGATGGAAAAACTTGGTAGCAACACCCATGGGGATTTGAATTTGATTTCCGTTTGGACCTGTCTCTCTTGGAGTGATTTCTAGGATTAGATTTCCAGTTTGAATGCCGTAATCCTGGATTGTTTGTGATTTAGATCGCCTCCTACCTAACTTAGATTTTCTGCTCCAAACGAAATTGCCCTTATTCTGAGACATTAAATCACGATTATGCTTGTTGAGTTCAGAGGTATAACTAGATAATAGATCATCGTCAAGTGTTGAACTAGCTTCATGTATTATCTCGTGCCATTTGATCATGCCGTCATTTATGCCGACATATTCTGTTATGGTTGCAAATTCAATATTCTGAAGAAGACCGCTTTCCGTTAGATTGTTACTGCCAACAAGAACCAAACTGTGATGGTCATTGTTTAGAAACCAAGCAACTTTGGGATGAAAAACACCATTATATCGCAAGAGAACTCTAATTTCAATGTCGTCTTTCATCATTTCTTCGAGGGCATCCGCCCCAGTAATTCCATGATCAGTCCCAACATAGACTACTACAACTCTTCCACCCTTGCTGTTTTTCCATCGAAGTACAGCTTGTCTAACATATCTCCATCCTGATAATGAAATTGCATAGAAGTATAGACGTAACTCATCGTACTTTGCTGTGTCTGTTAGTGATTCCATAAATGAATCCTTGAACTGCGTAACAGACCAGTCTGCTACGTTAATTGTAGGTAATAGTGTGCTCATTCGACCTCCCGAATCAAGCTTACAATATTTTGTGATAGTTCTGATAATCGACGTTCAAGTTCATCATTGAACTCATTCAATGCTATCTTCATTGACTCCTTATCAGTTGTTTTATCTAACATGATTCTGAATCTGCGACCAGTATCTTCGGCCCAGATATCATCAGTAAAAAGGATGGGTATTTCTTCAAGGTGTGTAATCTTCAACTCAGCAAACAGTTTCCCAGTTCGTGGCTGGATTGTCCTGAAATACCAAGTCGCAAATCTTGAATTTAGGTATGCACAAATATAGAATACTATATTCCAGTCTATGCTTAGCTTCGGAACGCATAGGAAGTAGTTATTGGAACAATAGTAACCTACACTATCAACAGCTGCAAGAATAAAATCTCCAGTTCGTCTAACAATTATTTTAGGAGATTCGTGTAGAGATGCATTTCCTATATTGTAGTATTCGCCTATGTTGGCATCGAAATAGTCCGGATTAAGTTGGATGTATCGACCACCCCAAGTAACCTGCATGGGAGAGATTTCACTTCCGCTGACAATTAATGGCTTTGTTTTATCTCCCAAAGGGGAATCAAGAAAAAGTTTTGACCTTACATTGCCCGAATGAACACCTTCCCTAACAATGAAAAGTTCCTTGATAAAGCGACCATTAGAGCGAAAACTGTTGATGTTATCAAGCAACTCATGATTAAGTGTTAGGTTGAATTTATAATCCTTTAAGGATAAAAATGTACTTTGAGTGATAGCATTTGCCGTTGACAATCGAGGATTTTCGTTTATTACTGATGGAATCGCTAGTATTGGATTATTAGCTATCTTCAATTGACAATTCTGACAAACAATAGTACACACATCAATATTCACATTTTTAAAAGCTCTTCCCCAATTAGCGATTTCGATAATTGTGGTTTCAAGTAGGAGATACAGCCTAATACTCGGATAATTCTTCAACAAGACCACATCAGGAAGAACTAATCCTAGATATCCTTTACTTACAAGTCGTTTAACCGAAAGCTCCGTAAAAACAGAAAAAGTATCAATAATGCCCTTTTCTGTGGTATGATAAGAATTCTGAATTAATAACTTCTGTTTATCTGAAACACTTGCACCCCAAGGTGGGTTGCCTAGGATACAATCAAAGCCACTTGTCCAACCTGTAACATCTTGATCTGATATTTCGGTAGGCATTTTTGCTACAAAGACATCAGGGAAGGCGATATGCCAGTGAAAGAACTTATATTCATCCGCCAAGCGCATGATTTCTGATCTGATAGCGGGGTTTACACTGTAGGGATTGCTATCTATATTATCCAGCAAGCGTTGGGTGATGGGATATGGAAGCGTATCGCTGGGGGCTTTCTTCCAAACAAAGGCAGCACACCAGGCATCGTAGATAAACTTGCTATTCAGGTATCCTGAGGAGCGCATTATCTCTGCATAGGCTTCCTCCTTCCGTTTCAGGTTTTCGATACTGGTGTCATCCATCTGATTCAGGTTTATCTGGTATGGCACATGGTTACCCAGATGCTCCCAAGGCTTTTCGTCGCCACTGAAGATATCGAGGACGTCCTTATCCCTCTCTTCTTTGTTGAGCTTTTTGTATTTGCTGCAGTAGTCTTTATCATCTCCGGTTAGGGGAGTAAAGGCTGCATCGGGGATGCCTTTCTTAAGCAAGGCAGGTGTACAGCCCAGGAGAGAATTACCGCATTGGATATGATGATCCAGGAAGGTAAGAGGTTTGCCGGGTTCGAGGGCTTCCATCCAGAGGGAGATTTTACAGAGTTCCACACTCATAGGGTTTATATCCACTCCATAGATGCAGTGACCGATCACGTCTCTGAGGGCATGCTGGACTACGGAAGGAGCGGGCTCATCTTCACCAGCCCGGATAGAAGCCAAGCGCTTGGCAAGCCGATGAGCTGCGGCGATTAGGAAGTGTCCGCTTCCGCAAGCGGGGTCGCAGATTTTGAGAGCAAGGATTGCTTGTTCCTTTGGGGACTGGATTCCAGCCTGCGCTGGAATGACGGAGGTGGATACGGACTTGAGAGCATTGTCTATAACAGGCTCCAAGGCAGAATCCAACAGACAGTTAACCAGAGAAGAAGGCGTATAATAGCTTCCAGTGGTCTTACGTTCTGATCCGGAGACAACGTTAAGTTTGAAATAACCTGCTTCCAGATTGATTTCAGGATGCATCTCCAGGAGAGATTCATATACAGAGCCAAGTTCTTCAGGTCCTAGATTACGATAGTTAATGGGTTGGAAGATATTGTTCTTTTGAGTATAGCAGAGAAAACGGACTGATGAGAGCAAATCACTATTGGCAATGGAGCAGAAGTCCAGATCAGGGGTGGAAGAATCGGTGAGTAGTGAGTGGTGAGTAGTAAGTTGGGGATCAGCTTCGCTGCCACTGTTTTTCCACTTACCACTTACTACCTTACTGCTTACTTCCAAACCACTTACTCTAAAAAGGAATGAACCCAAGGCTGGCAGTCCGAGTGCCGTGTTGCCTTCATACAGGCTAGTAAAAAGCAAATTTAGCTGCTGCCAGAGATCGCAGTGCCGGGTTCCTCTTTTCTTGCGGGCAAGTTCCCTGATTCGATATGTGGAATAATACTTGTGAAAAGTCTGCTTTATCTTATCGGGAACATCACCCGGTATAAGCAAGTCCCTATCCTCTGCCACAAACACGAAGAGCAGGCGATAGACCTGTAGCAGTACTTGATGATAATAGTCCTGCAAGCTAAGGTTGCCGGAGCGGAGTTTATCCCTGAGGTCAGTATTGATGGGATGGGAGAGAAAACCTGCGCCAAGGGACTCGATGGCAGATTGGACATTATTACGTAGCTCATCCAGGGCACGGACACCGTCTTTGATGGAAGCGTTGTACCACTTTTCCAGCCAGCAGGTTTCAGGGGGCAGAGCTCTGCCTGTTTCATCTGTCTTTACTTCTACTCGGGACTGATGGCAAAGTAGATATAACAAGAAGAAATCGCTGTAAGCAACTCCATCCATCATCGCCTGAAGATCGAACTCCACATAGGCAGCGCGGGTTAGGGATACATTGTCACGCAGGATGCGAAGTTTGAGGCCATTGGAGAGGATACCCCAGAGGTGATCCTCACTGCGGTTTAGAAACTCCTGCATCAGGGAATGCGGGGAAAGTTTGGTTTCTCCTTTGGCTATGGGATTACGTTTATCCAGATCCCATTTGAAGCTGACCAGATGGATGGCAACTGGTTCGGCTGCCTTGTGACTGATGGGATAGGTTTTGTCTTCTATCTCAATGGATTTCTGGGTCTGGAGTCTGCCATATCCAAGCTCCTGAAAGAGAGGCAGAAGCCAGCGTTCCCGGGTCTCGGTGGTACCTATGGATTCTTCAGGTAATTGATTAAGGATTTCCCGATATGTCTGCCAGACACCAATAAGACGATTCCAGGAGCGTGTGGCAGCTTCGTTCAGACGTTCGCTTGGACTTAAGTGGTAGTCTGTCGATTTCAGACCTTCCAGAGTGGTGTCACCACTGACAATCCTTTGAAGCAGTTCAGCAGGCAGGATGGCACCTTCGGTGCGGATGGTATTGAAAATACTACTGCGCTTAGACATGGGACTTCCAGTAAGTGGTAAGTGGTGAGTGGTAAGTGGGGTTAGGCATGTTTTTCACCTTTGAGATGTCGCATGAGCGATAAAAGCTGTTTACTGATTATTACAATATCCTCTGTAAGAGGTACAATGGCTTCTTTAGAACATAATTTTATTCTGGCAGAAAGGATAAGATGAGTTTCGAGTTCCCTGAGGCTACCATGAGCTATCCTGAGGAAATGGGCAAACTCGTTGCTATTGTGCCGTGCCCAGCCTTCTGCTATATTCGCGGGAACAGAAGAAGCTGCACGTCTGATCTGACTTGTCATTCCAAACATCTCCTCTTTAGGATATGGTTTTGTAATGCTGTAAGCTTTTTCTGCAAGAGCCATAGCTCTTTTCCAAACATCTAAATCTTGGTAGGACTGAGTACTCATTCTATCACCATAATATCAGACATAAAAGTGAGATTCAAAATCCCTTGAGCCTCAATAACAGTGTTGTTGGTCATTCGTGACCTCTCAAAAACATACTCTGAAGTTACTCTGAAGCGTTTTGCTTCAGAGTCAGTACTCCATCCCCACTTACTACTTACCACTCTTCTACTCACTCAAGCCTCCAGGCAGATAAACATATATGCCAAGCACATCCGGTGGCAGTTCAGGTTTGATATCTGGCTTATGAGAGCGTTTTAACAAAACCGCATCGCGCACTCTGAGGTGAGAAGCCAGCAGTTCTGTGGAACGCTTTTGGGCAAAGCTATTTATGATCGGCAGAAGTGAGGTATAATTATTTATAACCCGCTCGATCTGGGCTTGAGCTTGCTGAGGCAGGACATTTTCTGAAGGCATAGCATCCAGCAGAGCTTTAGCATCATGTTCTGTCAGCCAAACAGGGGATTCAGGTGAGCCCGTAAAAGCCACAACCTGAGAATCCTCCACCAAGCTGCGGTAGATCTTATCTTCGTAAGGCTGATTGATATGAAAGCGATATCTAAGTAACAACAGGGTTGTTCTGCGCTCTACTGATGTAGTGCGAATTACTCCTGCACGGCTGGCGATTGAGTGGGTATTCTCACTATCCAAAGCTGTGCTCATCACCAAATCTGCCAAGCCTTCTACTATGGGATGGGTGCGTGAGAGATATATTTCCTTTTCCTGAACAGGAAGATCGAAACTGACCGTGATTTTATCTGGTAAGTAGCCACAGGTTTCTTTGACCAATGTGGGAACTGGACTCAGGTCTATGTGATAAGTGCTCTTTACTTCTCTTATCACAGCATGATAGCGGGCGAAGGTTTGTTTCACGAAATCTTTGATGTTCAGCTGAGAACCGATGGAATCCCTGATGGAATCGAGCTCTGCCTTGATCTCATCGACTCTGGAGGCAAGACCCATCTGAGAAAACATGGTCTGGCTACGTTTTTCCTTGTCTTTGGCATTCTCCCAAGCATCATGCAGCTTCTTTTTGTCATCTTTAAAAAACTCGTCGAACCCGGTTATCATTAACTGGTCACCTCTTCCAGATTGCTCCCGGAGGAGAAGTCCTTCAAAGATCGCTTCCACCACTGCTTCGGTGTCCGCAGGTACAGGTACTGAGATGCCGAGAGAAGATTTGATCTGCTTGTGCTTACGGAGAAGTACGTCCAGGACTATGCCATCGATCTGATTATCCATGCCGTAATAGGTGAGCATGCGCACAGTTGAGTGAGGCTGACCAAAACGATCTACACGCCCCTCACGCTGTTCGTGACGAGTGGGGTTCCAACTGAGGTCATAGTGGATAACAGCATCAAAATGATCCTGGAGGTTGATACCCTCAGACAGACAATCGGTACAGACCAGAATACGAGAGGGAAATTCTGAGAGTTCGCTTACCCTACCTTCTCGCTCCTCGGGAGGCAGCAGCCCGGTGATAGACATGATCTGAACTGATTTGGGCAGGCGCAGTCTAAGCTGCTCAGCCAGGTACTCGGCTGTCTGGATAAAACGGCAGAAGATGATGGGGCTGAAGCCATCTTTTAGCAGGTCTTTGAGCGGTTTTAACAGCCCAAGCATTTTGGTATCGTGATCTCCATACAAGGCTGCCGCTTCCTTTGCCATAGCCAGCAGTTTCCTGCGGCTGAGAGCATTCTCATCAGCTTCAGGGGTTGAATCACTTCCGGGCAGGATGTCACTGGCATCGGTGCTATCATGATCATCAATATCCATGATCAGGCGTCGACCTAATTCATCAGCTTCGGGGACTGTTTCGGTTTCCAGGGTGGCACTGCGATTGCGCATCGTGGCAGCAGCTGCAGCAGGACTGGAAGCAAGGGCACGCAGAAGAGCCAGGGCAGACCACCAGCGTACTCTTTGGCGATGTTGGCTGCCTGCTTTGTCACAGACGATCTCCCGGGCATAATCAAGAGCTTTGCTAAACAAATCACGATAGGGCTCAGAGAGATTGTAATGGAGTTCCTTCGATTCAGGAGTTGGGAATACGGTCTTTTCCTTCAGGTAGTTTTCGATATCAATCCTGCGTCGTTGGATAAAATACTGGGCTATCGTCCGGCGACGCTGCTCGTTCTGTGCTCCGGTGAGATCAGCAGGGAATTCTGAAATCTCTTTATTCAAGATAGTCAAGAGTGAGCGGAAAGCATTTTCGTTGCCGGAATGGGGTGTTGCAGTCACCAACAGCATGTGGCGATTGGGGCTTTGGCTGAGCTTTTTTACCAGATCATGGCGATAGTGCCGGCTGCTGTTTCCAGACTCGTCATAGCTGACTGTGTGAGCTTCATCCACGATAATCAGTTCCGGAGCTGTGCGCAGGAATTCAGCTTTGTGGCGGTCACTTTTGATATAGTCTATGGATACCACTGTATAGGGATAAACTTCAAATATCGACTCATTGGCGCGGCAATTGCGCTCCAATCTGCGAACCGTGCTACCTAGCACCAATTCTGCCTCAATGTGGAACTTTGTGCTCAGCTCAGATTGCCACTGTTCAGCAAGATGGGGAGGGCAGAGAACACACAGTCTAGTGATTTCGCCTCTGTCCAAGAGTTCACGAGCTATCAGGCAAGCTTCGATGGTTTTACCTATACCCACATCATCGGCAATCAGCAGACGCACAGGATCGAGCTTTAGAGCCATCATCAGGGGGACTAACTGGTATGGTCGGGGATCAACTGCCAATCTGCCAAAGCATCTGAAAGGTCCTGCACTATTGCGAAATCCTAATCTGAGCGCATCCCGGAGTAATCTGCAGGATTGGAAATCTCCCAGTTGAGAAGGGTCGGGTAGATTGAATGAGGCTGGTTTAACTGCTTCTAAAGCAGTGAGGATACCTGTTATTTCATCATCGCTTCCGCCAAGAGGCTTGACGATTAGCAGTTCATCTGTAGAATCGGGTAAAACGATCCATTCTCTGCCACGAGTACTCACAAGGGAGCCAACCGCGTATTTTGTGAGTGCAGTTGATGGAGTTGTGCTACTATTATGCTGACTTATCATAAATTATTCCAGTGTTTTACAAAGCCCAAACAGATCATAGTCCTAAAACCGAGTAATCAGCCAACCATTGACTGTCTGATTGTTCTGTGCAGTTAGCATTGAATCATAGTCAATCTCAAGATGTATTTGTGGATCAACTAACTGATCCGGATTCAATGTCCTTGAGATCATGAGTTTCCTATCAACAACTAGAAAGACGAAGAAAATCTGTCTTTTCGGTGCTAAGTTATAATCTCCTGTGTTGATCAGGTAATCTAGCGAAAATGCGAATTTATCAAATAAGGACTTGATAGTTCCTCTATCACAATTTTGCAAAACGTGAAACCAGGCTCCGATATTATTCTCTTTAACTAGTTTGTGGAGATCCTTGAAAATGTTCTCTTTAGAGGCATTGTGAGATTTGAATTCAATGTCTGCTACTCTATCGAATTTATCATTGATTCTTTCATATAGAGAGATATCAAATCTTGCTGACATCGGTGTTGTGCCACTTATCATGTGAGTCTCAAATGTTGGAGTCTCAACAGCAAAATACAACTCAAGATGGGGTGAGATATGTCTCTGGATGGCGTTAATGCATGCTACCCTGAATTCCTGTTCGCTCAACCGATATGATTCGTTCCTTTTTTGGGGAATGATGAAACGACTATGTGGTTTCCGTTCATTCATCATAACCAATTCAGTTGATGCCAACCGGCTGATATCCAACAAGTAATCTATAAGTGCGTTTTCGTCTATCACAAACTACTCCCTCTACCTATTATTATGCTTGAGCTAGATGTAATATCATTACAAAACCGATCATATCGATCAGTTTTTCTACTGTTTCTGCTTGATTGGTAGAAGATTTGTCGACACCAGAAATATCGACCAAGATCTCTGTACTACGTGGTATGAAGGAAATTCCACCAATCGAAGTCGAGTACACAATAGACAACTGGTGAGCAATTTTATCTATGATTGGTTTGAGCTCAGTAACTCCCTTATCCGGATTAATAAATACACTCTTAGTAAAAAAGAACCTGAAACTATCGTACCCGTCTTCCTGCTTTTCAAACGGAAGCTTGATGAAGACACCCTTCTTGTGGTCACTCTCATTAATCGCTTCCGCCATTTCTAGCAATCGACTATGGTCTGTTACCATCTTATAATATCTGTAATGATCTCCCAGTTTCCCATCTTTATCCAGACGCCCTTTTTCCTCACGACATAAAGGCTCTATCAAATACCTGTTACTTTCAGCCCATTCTTGCAGTTTCTCCTCAAAAACTACATGAAACTCCCTCTGAGGCTTTTTGGAAAAGTAAATTCTATTTGCCAGCCAGTATATGCCTACTGATATACTCAATCCCATGATATCCTTCACTGCATCAAGGATATTGTTTACAGAAATTCCTCTAAAAAACAAACTGCAGACTATCGCTCCGACCCCAACTAACCCTAGGACGGTAGCTATGTTGTCCGGATTACTAAGGAAGCCATTTTTACTGCTGGATTCTTTACTCATTCAGTCTCCTATGGTTTACTTTAATTGTAGTGACAGTGTATCGACATTGAAAGCATGGTGGAAAATCATAACTTTACTTATCCCCGAAGACGTTGGCATAAATTGAGATTATCGATTGCCAGTCATCATCATATCTAAACCTGATAACATGCCAGCCTAAGTCTTCGAGTGCCATTGCGATCTCTTTGTCTTTTGCATATTGTCCTTGAGAATCATGGACTGGTCCGTCAATATAGATAGCAACGTATTTGTCTTTATAGATATAATCCGGTTGGGTATGGCATGATTCTATGAGTTCCTGCGCATGAGTAGGCAGGTTGTAGCCATTATTATAAACATAGTCGAGCCATTTTACTTCCAGAGTGGAACCGTTTAGATTCTTTAATCTCTCATAATGTTCCACCCGAGAGAACTCACTGGAAGAGCGAGATAAGTCTGAGCTGAGCAGACTGATCAATATATCAACTATTGCCTTACGATCCAGCAATTCATGATCGGTCTGGTTCGAATAGCTCATCAGGCAATCGTAGCAAGCAGCTTCGCAGGGTTCTTTGGCTTGAGGTGCTTTCAGCAGGTCTTCAAATGAGATGGGATCATAGTGGCAGAGATCTATGGCTTCCTTGATAACTTTTTTAAACCCTGTAGAGTCTATAACACGCTTCAGCACGCCTGCTCCACCTTCAGAGGATTCATAAAACAGGATGGACTTCCGGTTATCTCTTGAAGGTAGGGGCTCAACTGATAGCTCACTATCTTCCAGTTCAAACACTCTCTGGATGGCATTTTTCAGAGCAGCTTGTAGCGATGCCAAGATTGTGTCACTTATCTGAAACTCCGGTTCAAAAAGCAAGCAGTTCTTGGTGTCGCTCACAAAAGGACGAACGAGTATTTTGGATTTTCCCATTGGCGAATCATCATCACTGTCTTCATCCGGTCGCTTTGCCCAATAACCTCGCTCAGTATCCAGCCAGAAACCTTCAGGTTCACCACTTACACGTTTTCTATACCCCATGTTTATGCGCCAGATCATGGCAGAATCACCATATGTCATGGTTCCCATACATTCATCACCACGCATGATTTTGGCACTTATACAAGACAAACGTCCTGATCGTACAGCATAACGTATGGTAGTGCGGATATCGAAACCCAGCTTCAAACGCTCTTCTTCATCGCAGTTTATCTGATCCCTACGTTTGGCTACCACGTTTTGGAGCCTGAAAAGGTTAGGAATCGGAGCATCTAATTGGCTGCCACAGTGTTCGCATACATTGCACTGAGAGATATAATCCTTGGTTCCATCTGTATGTAAATATCCGCATTGTGGGCAGAGCTTTGCTTCGCTGGTTGTAACATTGTTCTGGTCATCCTGAGCAGGCATGATAACTTGGTGAATGATGTATCTGGAACCTTCGTGATAGACAAAAGAGCGGGGTCCGAATTCTGTTATAGCTAGGAACCTCGGTCGGGAGAGGTATTCGTCTTTACCGCTTTTCAGCCTTCTACCGGGGATAAAAGCAGAGAGTGGCAGCCTGGGGAAATTGTAACCGGGCAGAAAACCTTCACTGGCAAAGTAACGATAGCTGTAGAAATCAGATTGGAAGGCACCACTTGAAGATGTAAGCAGGTCGAGTTGCGATTCTGCTTCTCGTCTCAGCCGTTTTGCCTGATCTTTGTCCGATTGCCCACGGGAAACATCCAGAATGATTTTGTTCTGCACTTCCTGCTGTCTTAGAGCAGCTTTGTAAAGACCTCGCCAGCGTTCACAGGCTTGTTCAAACTGCATAGGTAACTGGTTCATCATATCGCTGAGCCAATCAGGAGTGTACCAGATCGAGCCAGTTAATGACCCTTCGATAGAAGAGATGATCTTTGCTGCTCTGGTTAAAGCTCTTTGCCTGATAGCGAAGTCATTAAGGGTAGTTTTAATCTTCGGAAGCAGTTCCAGCGAAGGCGGCTGACCTGAGTTGTCAATCACCTCAGTAAGTGTAGTTCCCAAGCTTAGTTTAGCTTCAGAAAGCCAAATAGCATTGAGATGAGAATGGAGCATGTCTTCATTGGCAAGATCAATCTGAGGGGTCGCTACTGCGCCTGAAACCATATTAACCGGACGTTTGAAGAAATATTGGTCATGGGGACTACCTGTAGAGCAATAGGTAAATACTAAAGCCGGTTGACCGCTTCTACCCGCACGACCACTACGCTGAGCATAGTTCGCAGGAGTAGGTGGAACGTTGCGCATGTTAACCACATTTAGTAGCGATATATCGATGCCCAATTCCATTGTAGGGGAGCAGTAAAGAATTGGTAAATCAGCTTTTCTGAATCCCTCTTCACGCCGTTCTCGTTCGTCATAGGATACCTGGGCAGTATGTTCTCTGGAATATAATCCGGTTGTGGAAGCAGCTATGAATTGATAGAACTCTTTGAAATAATCATTCACTGGCTGTCCTTGATCAGAGGAAGAGGTTTGCCGAATCGGGTCAAGTGCTGCACTGTTGCCATCACCTGCTTTCCAGACCATCGAATCTGCTACTAATTGATAACCATCGGTATCATCATCTCCTTTGGCTTCTCTAACTCTTTCAATTATGCCATAGGTGACTAAGCCGTTTATTAGGTTTTCGATGATAAGCTGGGTATCATCCAATGATAGCTTTTGTGTGTAATTGCTAAATGTGTTGGAACGGCGTAGGAACTGACCAAAACCACTCCGGGTAGAGAGAAAGGCATCTCCTCCATAGTCCTTGCCGTTCCTGCGGGACCGAGGATACAAGATAGCAGCATGAGTTAGCTGTCTTGCCTGCTCATTTTCATCAAAACCCCAAGGTGGAATCAGACGTTGCTGGCTTTGCTGTAAAATCCTTTCCTGATCTTGCTGATCAAGATAGGAAACTTTGATGGCAAGCTCCCTTCTCATCCAATCCAAGAGAGCTTTCAATACGTTCAATCTGCTATCTCTACTTGCTGAGGACAGGGCAGGATGGCATCCAGACCATTGCTCTACGTCTTCTGCCAGTTCATTGATAGAAAGATAGTCTATTTCTAAGAGACCTGTTTGTTCAAGATTCGGGGCAGTAACCCTCCATCCTCTTTTCAAATCACGATACAGATGATATCCCAGGACGTTTCTCAGAGCTCGTTCAGTCTCTATCTTGGCTACACCCTTACTGGCATCTGGATTGGAAGCATACTCATCAAAAGGTAAGCCCAAACTTTCAAAGACCAATTGGGTTAGCTCGCTATGCCTGACACCTTCAGGGCTCTTGCCAGCCAAAGCATGATACACAGCTCCTCTAAGTAATCCAACCTGGACAAAGTCGTTAAAATGACCTGACTGCAGGGATGCATCCTGCCTGTTATCGGTAAAACTCAAAAGTTTACGAGCTTCAGGAGGTAATTCCATGTTACGGATGTGCCTTACAGCCGATAGGGATAAAATGGTAGTGGCAGTACTTCTACCTTCTGTGCCTAGAGCAGATAGCTTGGCAAAGTCACTTCTTTGATTTGCAGCATATGAGACCATACAATTGGGGCAAAAACGAAAAGGAGCATTAAGGAAGAGCATCTGTCTGCCCGAGTTTCTAATCTGCCCATCCGGTGTTACCAGCACAGGTTTTGGCAGATACTCTCTCCGATTGTACATGATCTTTCCATCTTGGTCTTTCCATTCCTCGGGCACTTTTTCAGCATTATCGGCTGCATTGTCAGACCATTTATCAGCATCATTTACGTAGAGAAATCCTGCTTCCTGCTCTTCATCAAAGACTCGTTCGTTCAGTTCTCTGGGGACAAACCGCCAAACTTCCTTCTCCTCATCGAAGACCTTGGTGACGGTATAATAATCCTGTCCGCAGTGACGGCAAAATGCCATTGGAAGCAGTATCTTATCTTTGTTGCTATTGGGAACGAACAATTGCCTCTGGACTGTCAGGTGCCTGATGTCATTCTCATCGAGGGATGCATAAACAGTATCTCCACGGCTGATAAACTGGTGCAGCTTAAAGGCAAAGACGGGAAATCCGTTACTCGGATTAATGGTTTTAAACCCTAACATGAGAGCATGCTGGATCGCACTTTTACAGGTTGATAGATAAATACCCGTAAGTTTGCTGAGCTTCTCAGCCCCGCCATCCTTGCCGGAGATACACTTTGCCGATGATCGATACAATCTGCCTGTAACCGGGTCAGTCTCTACTCCGAAGGTGGTCTCTATCCATGAGAAAAACGCATCTAGTTTGATATCATCTATGTTTGCATCATTGGCATTGAGAGAACTATCTATTGAATCCCTGAGCTTAGAAATAACTGCAGGGTTATCAAAATCGAACTCTTGGGTCAAGCGTTGAAGCGACTCTCCGATTACGTTTTCCGGCTCAACCTTGCTCCCGAAGAGCAAAGAGGCGACTCTGGAGATTTCACGATTTTGCTCCATGCGATCACCAGTACTGGATAGGGTGGCTGAGGTTCCCACGCAGATCACTTTCTCAGCCTTTGTGGCATCTATTGTCCTTCTGATCAGCATTGCTACATCAGCCCCTTGCCGACCACGGTAGGTATGCAGTTCGTCCAGGACTAAGTATTTGAGGTTTTTGCAGGCATGAACCAGAGGCGTCTCGTTGGGTCGGGTTAAGATAAGCTCCAGCATAACGTAATTGGTCAATAGTATGTCTGGAGGATTAGAGCATATTTCCAGCTTTGCCTGCTCAGACTCCTGGCCTGTATAACGCTTGAAAGTAACGGGTTTTGTATCGGTGCTAAAACCCCAATTAACGAATTTACTCAGTTCTTTTTCCTGACTATTTGCCAGAGCATTCATAGGATAGACAATTATGGCTTTGATGCCTTTCCCGCTGCCCGTCTTTAGTATGTGATTCACTATGGGAATGATGTATGCTAAGCTCTTTCCTGAGCCGGTACCTGTGGTAAGTATGTAGTTGAGCCCTTGGGCTGCTCGTTTGATAGCCTCTGTCTGATGCCGATGTAACTGCATTTGTTTACCAAAGTCAGATTCATCTCTCTTGATTCTGAATATTTGCTTGCATAGCGGATGCAGAATATTAGACTTGATCAATTCTTCAATGGATTCACCAGACTCGAAAAACGGACTCAACTGGATAAGTGGATCGGGCCAGAGTAAGCCATCTTTCAACTCATTGGCGACCATTTCTTTGATCGCATCGTCTTTGATTGTGATAAAGCCCTTAACGAAAGAGCAGTAATCAGCAATCAGCTTTTCTCTAAGCTCAAATACGTTCATCGGTAAACCCTCCCATTGGTCCTACAACCGGATAATAATCGTATAGAAGCAGATAGCTTGCTAAGGATAACAGTCATTGCGAATCGTGCTTTTGTAGTTTGCGGCTTGCTCCGCCAGCCTTGACCCATGCATCAATCTCCGAGATCTTGAATTTGAACAAACGCCCCATCCGATGAACCGGCATTTCGTGCGTTTCTACCCACCGATAAACAGTGTCACTGCTTACGCCCATGTATGAGCATATCTCTTTCACCGATAGCCAACGGTCATTCATCTCATTCATGATCTCTCCTAACATCCATACTGGCAATGGTATAGGTTCTGAGGATTGGACTCTTTTCTCTACAAACCATTGCTGAATTATACTTTTCGAAACCTTCCCAATTCGTCAACCGATATTTTCAGGTATTGTAGGTAATCATTAGCAATGATACGCTCCTTATAGTTAGTATTATCTGGTTCACTAGGCTTACTGTTAGGTAGTGTCTCAAAGGTTGGTGTAAATTGGGTAACGCCCGATGAAGAAAAAGG
>DAOSEN010000010.1:0-124592 GCA_035363155.1 Candidatus Cloacimonadota bacterium
TATATGCAACACTTTTCTTAGTAGTGGGGATTCTACTGCATTAATTGGGTTCAATGCTTGCCATCACTGCCTGCGGCAAAGATGACGACAACATCACCAATCCTTTTGAAGATATCACCCCCGCCAATACCGATTGGGATGTATTCTTCTGGGACTCCACCATTTTTACTAAAGCCGATTCAACAATCTATTACATTACTTGTAACTGGCTGGGCGCTACCACCGGGCTTACTTCTTCGGACGTAATCTCTATGATAATCAACGATGTAGCGTATCCATTGGAAGGCTCTTTCTGGGGTGGCAACTGGGTTTTCGACGGGGAGGCATTCCTGCTTCCGGGCCAGGTGTATTCAGTTGAACTTTTGAAAAATGGAACCAGAGTAGCCAAAAAAGACATTCGCATGCCCTTCCAGTGCCATGCCGTATTTCCTGCTACCTTCGATCCCGCCCAAAGCCATACTGTAGGATGGACCAAGGATGGCACAAACCAACTCCAGTATTTTTCCGGTTGGTCTTCCGCTGGGGGCGACTTCAGCGAATACGATGTGATGCTGGCTTCAAACGTAACTACTCATACGATGCCTGCCAATACACTCCAGAGCTTTGGTGACAACACCTATTACACCGTAATGATCAGCCAGCTTAGCTATGTGAGAGATGGCAGAACCGCCTTTATCGCCGAGAGTGGACACTCCAAAAACTACAGCAACTACCCCACCAAAGAGGAAATCCAGTTCCGGCAACGCATGCTGCGCCAGAAAATCAGCGCTGCTCTGTAAACCCTTTATTACAAAATAGATTAAGTCAGGTTTACTTCGCGTTCACCTCGAGATCACCTCGAGTACTCGAGGTGATCTCGAGGTGAACGCGAACTGAAGACGATCTAAACATCTGCCTGTCAATTACCCAGTTTTTCCAGGGCGGAAGCGGCTTTGCTCTGATATTCCGGGCTACTGGAATCGGATATGGCTTTCTTGAGAAATTCGGTTGCTTTTTCCTTATTGGATTGGGCGCTGTAGAGCATCCCCAGATGGTAATAAATCTCTCCCGGGAGTTCGGCTTGCAGGGATAGCAGATCGGCATATTGAGAAGCTGCGGCGTAATCCCCCTTCAGGTAATTGAGCCAGAGCATGGAATCCTGATAATAGGCATTATCCGGCTCCTGAAAGAGGGCTTGGGAGATCAGCTCGTCTGCTTCATTCCAGTGCTGCGGATCATCCAGAAGGCTATAGCCGAGGTCGTTCAGATACAGGGCATTGCCTGGAAATCTCTCTAAAGCTATCCGCAGAATCGCTATGCGCTGCTGGGTATCTTCTGCCGTATAAAGATAGTGCAAGACCAGGGAAAAATCGTTTTCATCACCCCGGCCGGAATCTATCAGGCTGCGGGCAAAGGCATAGGTTTCGGAGGCAACGCCAGTCTGATCTGCATCACGGTGATTAGCTTGATAGATCAGGTATTTACCCAGGAGGGTTGAGCCGTATCGTTCGGAAACCAATTCGGCAAATCGGCCATAAAGTTCATCATCCGTGATCGAAGTGCTGAGATTGGCTTCCAATACAAGCCGGAGAGTATAGTATTGCATGATTTCCAGTGCTTGAGTGGTGGAATACACAGCAGCAGCATATTGCTCGGGATTTGCCAGTTCAGGTTCAAACAGCGCAAACGCCAGGAGCAATTGCGCCAGCAGTCCATCCTGCCCGGGCTCCGGGGTTTTGCTGGTGAGAAACTCCCCAATCCGGTTCATAAGCCGCAGGTCATTCCCCATGTATCCGGCATAGGCCAATTCTACCACCAGTTCACCATCCCCGGTGGCCAGAAGTTCGTCCTGCAAACTTCCGGTGAGGCTGTATTGGCGATGGGTATTTGCCAGCTCCAGGAAAGATTTCATCCTGGCAGCATCGCGGGGATAGACATATTGAGCAAATTGGGTCTTCAGGCTATTGCTATCCTGCTTTTGCAGATTGAGGCGGATCAGATAATCTTCAGCAGGCTGATAATCATAGCCCTTCAGGATCTCCTGCACCAGGGGTATCGCTTTGTCGGCAGAAATCAGTTCATACATCTGAGCCGTCAAAAGCCGGGCTTCCAGATCATCTCCACTCAGCTTGAGGGCTTTTTTCAGCAAGGCTTCGTCTTTGGTTTTGAGCTCCAGATACTGGTACATGAATTTCTGCAAAAAGGCACGGGCAGATGGATAGCGAGAAAGCTGCTCATCCAGGCTCCAGGCTACGCCAATGGGATCGCGAAGCTCTGCATAGACCGTATGTGCAGCCTTCAGCATATCATCATCGAAAGGCATCGTGGATCTGGTATTGGCGAGAATCTCGGTGATCTGCTCAGGGCTCATCAGGTTGTTCATAAACATGTAGCAGGAATTGATCAGGATTTGCTTACGGATTTGCGGGCTGGCAGGATCCTGGCTGAGGGAGAGGTTGTAAAGCTGATCTGCACTGAGGTAATCTCCCTGATAATGCAGGTAGGATGCCGTCAGATTGTAATATATGGAAGCGATATTGGGGCGGGAGGGATCAGGGGTTTCCTGGGGCTTGGGCACGGTGCTGCACGCGCTGATAAGCAGCAACAGACCCAAGGCTGCAAAAGCTGGTGATTTCAAGGTTTATCCGTTTATTCTTTGAGTTCCAGGGTGGAAGAGATCACGTAGAGTTCCACCAGCACGGGAAGCTTGTCTCCGGCAGGGAAATAGACGCTGTTATCTACGATATAGGCAGTGCCCTTGTGCCAGAAGGCATAGGATTGAAAGGCACCACCAATCAAATGTTTGGCATTGGTCCAGGCTCCCACGATGCGGAAGGCATCATAGCCTGCCAGACGGGTATTTTCCTTGCGGACAAACTGAGGATCGAACTTGTCTCCCTCAAAGTATTTATCGGCCAGTGTCTGGCGTTTTTCCATCAGCCATTCGTGGGTAATCTGGTTTTCAGGCATAGGTTCATGGTAGATGGAGATGTATTTATCAGGTATTTCACGGTCTTGCATACGTGCCCGGTAGAGGAAGCTGAGGAAGTTTCCCTTCCGGTCGTTTGAAAACAGTGTGTAGTTATCCGGGATTTTCAGGCTAAAGGGATAGGGCTCGAAAAACCTGGCGGGGATGAGCTTTTGCTGGTAGGTCTGATATCCCAGCCGTTCGGTGAAGCGGCGCAGTAGCAGATTGAAGATATTATCGCTTTGCAAGGCCCCTATCTTCGCCAGATTCAAGGGATCGCTGCCCATTAGATACAGAGTTATCTGATCCCGGCTGGCAAAGTTTTTGGCGACAAAGAGATCGCCACCACTTTGCTGCACTCTGTCGATAAAATCTTTGGCAACCGTGCTCACCATGTGTTGAGAGACTTTGCCATTGGACTTGAGATCGCCGACAAAGACCAGATTGCGGTATTGGGAGTATTTTGCCACTTCGCTGATATCGGCTTTGATGAGGTGAAAATAGCTTTCCGGATAGACGAGGGTTAGTTCCCGCTCGATCCCGCTTTGGATAAAGGGTTTCAGGGTCTTCCAATTTGTGTCGTCGCAAAATAGATACACGTCACGATCGTCACCCAGGGCCAGTGGTTTGCCATTGTCTATCATGTTGTCATAAAAATCATAACGACTGGGAGATTCTGCCGTTTTTCCGCAGCCCAACAAGCTCATTACGAGCAGTAAAAGTACAATCCAGCGCATTATGCCCCCTTTTTGTACATGACCCGGATGTAATTGAAGCCACTGGCTATGGTAATTACCACTATCAGCCAGAACCAGATATTGACGGCTGTAAACAGGTTCTTTCCAATCCTGGGTAACAGTGCCCAGGTGCCCAGGGCAAAGGTGATGCCTATCATTTGCATCACAGTTTTCAGCTTTCCGAGGCTATCCGCAGCCACCACGATCCCCCGGCGCTGTTGCACTTCCCGGAGGACTGAGATCAGGATTTCCCGGGCCAAAACCACAAAGAAAATGACGTTGTTGAGATTGTATGGTGGAAGCCAGCACAATCCTGCCAGCGCAGTAAGAACCAGGAATTTATCGGCCAGAGGATCCATGATCTTGCCAAAATCACTCACTACATTCCATTTGCGGGCCAGGGTTCCATCCACATAGTCTGTAAGGGCAGCCACGATAAAGATAATCAGGCTGATCAGAACCTGATTCTTGTTCTGGCTCACAAACAAGAAATACATGAAGACAGGTACTAAGAGAAATCTCAGGATCGTCAGAGCATTAGGAATCAATCGGCGTATCATCCTGCTCCTCCTTTGGCTCTGTTACTACTACCACTTCGCTCTCCTGCATGGCGCTGTCATGCTCATAAACTCTCAGGCTGAAATGCACGATTAAGGTGGCAATCAGGGCTGAGCCTCCCATGCTGGCAAAACTCCACCAAGGTGCATAATCTGGCCATTGACCAAAATACCAGCCTGCATAATAGATCGCTGAAACCAGCATGACAGGCAGGATTAGCATCATCCAGGTATGGGCGCTGTGCAGCTTGTTGTGCCGCAGGATGTCCACCACGCTTACCAGCTTGCGCTTTTGTTTCAGATAGATATGCAATTCATAGCTGAGCCTGGTAAAGATGAAGATCAGCAGCATCATGATTCCGGCATAGATGGTAAACGCAATGGTGCGCTGCTTCACTTTGTCCAGTTCCTTCACGATTTCACTGAAAGCACCGCTTTGGCTGTCCAGATCAGTTTCCTGCACGTGGGTGCGCAGAACATCCAGAATCCTGGCTTTATCCGTCACCGCCTTTGCCACGGGGTTCAGGGTGATGGTAATCACATCGGGAAACTGGTAATCGGCAATGTTGTTTTCCGTAAGCGGAAGATTGTATGCGGTAATCAGTTCAGTAGCAGCCTGCCATCCGGTTTCGTGGCTCACGGTTTGGATGGATTGAATAGCTTTGAGTTCGGCCACGATCGGTGCGACCTTGGTAGTATCTGCCACATAGGCATATACCGGAAGCCGGGCTATGGCATCATAGCGGCTTTGCATGCTGCTGCCATGCATGTGGGCGAGGTATGCCCAAGCGCCATAAAGCAGCGCCAGCAGTGCGATAATCAAGTAAAAGCGAGCGTTCATCACTGTTCCTGTAGTCGTAGTTTGCTTACAAAAAAAGCCTTTTTACCATAATGAGAATGGACAATATTTATGTCAAGAAAAGTCTTTGTTATGGCTCTATACAAGTCTGCCAGACGGGACTCCGGATAGAGCAACAGCGCTTCTCCCTGAGGCTTCAGGCACCTGCTGAGGGTTTCCAGCACATCAGCCATGGTGCAGCTTTGTTCAAACTTGCTAAGATTGCGGGATTGATGTGGGGATAGCAGCCCCTGCCGGGCTTTCATCCAGGGAGGATTGCTAAGGATCAGATCATACTTGCCCTGGCTGGTGCGGAGATCTCCCTGCACAAAGGACACTGGTACCTCACAGCGTTTGGCATTGGCAATGGCGAGTTCCACCAGAGGGCTTTGGATTTCGATCCCTGTGATCTGCCAGGAGGGTCTGTGCAGGGCGCACATGATGCTGATAATCCCACAGCCGGAGCCCAGCTCCAGCACCTTGAGAGGTTTATCAGGATACTCCTGCAGGGCAGCATGGTAAAGCAATTCGCTGGCAAGGCTTACCCCTTGAGATACTGTATCCTGGAGGATGGTCTTGCCTGGGACGGGCAGGATTACTTCACTAAGGGCAAGCGGGGAGTCCTCCACCCTGCTTTCCTCAGGATAGAGCCAGCATTCTATCGATAGCGTGCTTCGCCTGTTCCGAGATTCCAGCTTCCACCTGGATGTGATGCTGCTGGTTTTCCAGAGCCGCCAGTACATGCACCAAAGTGGTTTTCTTCATGTTTTTACAGACCGCTTTGGGGCTCAGCGGGATAATGCTTTTACCGGGATACAGGTGAGACAGATAATCCGCCATTCCTGTTTCAGTAGCGAGGATCACCTTGTCATGCTGCTCCACATACTTCATCATTCCACCTGTGGACAGCACTTCATCGGCTTCCTGTACGATCAAACCGTCGCATTCAGGATGCACCAGGAGCTTGTGCTCCGGATAGCGGAATCTGAGTTCATGCACGTCTTCAGCCCTGAAACCCCATTGATGGGTGGGACAATAGCCATCCCAGGTGATTACATGGCGTCCGGTCTGTTGCCCAGCCCAGGAGCCCAGGTTACGATCCGGCACAAACAGGATGGTTTTGTCCTGCGGGATGCTTTGGATCACCTTGACGGCATTGGAAGAGGTGCAGCAGATATCGCTGAGAGCTTTGATCTCCACGGTGGAGTTTACATAACATACCACTATCGCTCCGGGATATTGCGCTTTGAAAGCTATCAATTGCTCTGCTGTGATCATATCTGCCATGGGGCAGCCTGCATCAAGCACAGGAAGCAGGACTTTCGAGGCAGGGTTCAGGATTGCTGCTGTTTCTGCCATAAAACGAACCCCACAAAACACGATGACCGGACTGTTCACCTGGGCAGAAAGCATGGCCAGTTGCAGGGAATCCCCCCGGTAGTCAGCAATATCCTGAATCTCCACAGCCTGATAGTTATGAGCCAGGATCAAGGCTTTGTGCTGGATCTTGAGAGCTTGTATTTGAGCTTTTATGTCTTGCATAGTATTATCCCTATTGACCGGTATGGCCAAATCCTCCGGAATCCCTGTGGCTGCCCTCGAGAGTGTCAGTAAGCAGCAGTTCAGGATATTCCACCGGACAAAATACCAATTGGGCAATTCTCATTTGGGGGCTGATCTCCACGGGTTCGTTGCCCATATTGATCAGGATCACCCGTACTTCACCACGGTAATCTGCATCAATGGTTCCAGGGCTATTCACTACCCCAAGTCCCAGTTTGAGTGCCAAACCGCTGCGGGGGCGCACCTGCCCTTCGTATCCGGAGGGGATTTCCAGAGCGATGCCGGTAGATACAGCCGTTCTTTGTCCTGGGGCAATGGTCAGCGGCTGTTCCAGACAGGCAAAGAGATCAAAGCCTGAGGCGTGAGGAGTCATGCGCTGCGGGATAATGGCCAGCGGTGAGAGTTTTTGGAGCTTGACGATCATGATTTGCGATTCAGGAGAAACTCTGCCAATACCTGCAATTTCAGGGATTTATCTCCCAAGGTGGCGATGGTTTGCCGGGCTTCGCTGGTGAGGTTGCGTGCCATTTCCCGGCTGGCTTCCAAGCCATACACAGCTGGGAAGGTGGCTTTGCCGGCAGTTTCATCCTTGCCAATGGTCTTACCCATCTTTTCTGAAGTGCTTTCTATATCCAGTATATCGTCGATAATCTGATATACCAGGCCAATCTTCTTGCCATATTCTTCGATGATGGCCAGCTCTTTGGCAGGGGCTTTTCCAGCGAGGGCTCCAAAGCGGAGGCCGATATTGATCATTCCGCCGGTTTTGTTGGCATGGATGTAGGTAAGGGTCTTCTTGTCCACTTTCTTGCCTTCGGATACGATATCCACCCATTGCCCAGCTACCAGGCCATTGATTCCTGCTTCCCGGCCCAATTCCTGAACAAACTGCACCTTAAGGGCTTCATCGATATTGGCATAGGTGATCAGTTCAAAAGCATTGATCAGCAGCGAATCTCCAGCCAGGAGGGCTACACCTTCACCAAACACGGCATGGCAGGATTTCTTGCCACGACGGTATTCATCATCATCCACATCGGGAAGATCATCGTGAATCAGGGAATAGGTATGGATCATCTCAATGGCTGCGGCCACGGGGGTGATGCTTTCTACATCTTCCAGATACATCTGGTAAGCCAGTAGACAAAGGTAGGGGCGGAGTCTTTTTCCTCCGGCAAAGGTGCTATAACGCAGAGCCTTATGGATCTCTTTGGGGTATTCGTCTTTGCGGGGAAGGTAGCGGTCCAGGATGATATTGACCAATTCCTGTTTCTCTTTCATGTCCTTCTTGAGGAATACGTTTACGTCCATCAGTTCTCCTCTGCCAATGACGGGAATTTTTCGTTCAGAATCCTGAGCCTGGCTTCCGCATCATTGAGCTTTGAGCTACAAAGCTCCAGATAGTGCACTCCCTCTTCATACCTGGACACCAGGTTCTCTACGTCAAGCTCACTGCTTGAAAGCTCTTCCACGATCTCTTCGAGCCGCTGTAGAGCTTGTTCGAAACTGAGTGTGGACAAATCTGGATGTTCTGTCATGTGCTTTGCTCCCGTCAGATTTTTGATGTCTTATTATAAGGGTGGAGTGTTTTTTGTCAATTACAAAATTGTCTGAATGGAAAGGACAAGTCCTTTTTCAAGCTGTAGTTCTGCCGATGCAGCGGTAAATTCGTTGCTGATCCCACGGCTGAGCTGGGGCTGTAGCACCAGATGCTCCAATGGATACAGCAGGCCGCGGCTATGGGCAAACACCGCCTCACTACCGAGGGCAATCAAAGACAGAAGGTCGCCGGGCTTGCCTTTGATTCTGGCATTTCCACAGATTATCCGAATGACCTGATCCTTGCTTTCGATGCGGCAGGGGATGCCTTGTTCATGGGCATACAGCAAGTTCTGCAAGAGTGCCAGGCTGTGATCCCACCTGCCCTGGAGATCGTTGCAGATGATTACTTCCGCATACATCTGCTGAGCAAGGCACCAGGCCAGAGCAAGCTCCGTATCAGTCTCGTTTTTTGCGCTGGGATGCCGGATTATGGGAACTTCAGTATAGCTTTGCAGCAGGTCTTCATTTAGTGAATCAAAATCACCGATGATCACCCTGGGCACAAGCCCTAATTCATGCACCTTTTCCAAGCCCTTATCCACGGCAATTACATCATCTGTGGTGGGGATAAAGCTATAGCATGAGGCTATGTCCATTGGTGCGTGATTGGTGATCAGCCAGGCTGCAGGCTGAGGTTTAGCGGAGGGCGTATTCAAGATCGTCCAGGCGGTTCAGGTAATTGGCAGGATTTACCTTCTGCCCACTTACATGGACTTCATAATGCAGGTGCGGACCGGTAGATAACCCGGTACTGCCCATCAAACCAATGATCTGACCCTTGTTGACAAGATCTCCCACCCTTACCTGATGATTGTAAAGGTGAGCATAAAGGGTATGATACCCACCACTATGTGCCAGAATGATACGTTTCCCATAGCCATTGTCGTAATCCGCCGCCACCACAGCGCCGTCAGCAGTGGCATAGATTGGGGTTCCGGCGAGATTGGAGATATCTATGCCGTAATGAAATTCCAGTTCATTGGTGATCGGATGGACGCGCATGCCCCAGCCATCTGAGATCCTGCCAAAGGCGGGATATATGGAGGGAATGGCGATAGGGCCACTATTCTCAGGGGTAAGCTGCAATTCACTTTGGACAGATTCCATACCCATCTTGCGCAGGATCGTGATCAGCTTGCCTTCTATATCGTCCATTTGCTGTTTTTCTTTGGCGGCAAAGCTGAAACTGCTGTTTGATACTGCCCCACCACTGTAATAGGGATAATCCGTCTGAGCAGCGGAACTGGTCTCCAGTTTCAAGCTGTCCAGCCGGGCATTGATCGAATCCACCGTTGCTGCATAGAGCTCCAGCTTGGCTTTCAAGGCACGGTTTTCTTCTTCCAATTGGATCAGGCGGTCGTCATTTCCGGCAGGATTGGCAAAGGCATTCAGCAGCCCAAACAGCACAATTCCGCAGAATACGACTAGCACCAGCACCAGCAGCCAGGGCGCCAGGCTGATGCTGTGGACGCTGCCCTCAAATCCACTTCGCAGACTGAGGGTGACCCGGTTGGCAGGAAATACTTCCGGTTCCAGATCAAGGGGTTCTTTTTGATTGTCTGATAACATGATAGGTATCTGTTGCAAGTTGCAGACCAATCTTGGAGTGGATGTTGTCCAGGGGTCGAGAGGTTGAGAGAGTGGAAGCGGCTTGTAGCCGCTTGAAAGTGGAAGGGTGAACATGATCTGAACATAGTAGCATTGGGCTTTAGCCCAGCGATATCAGTCATGTTGTACGTTTTACGTATCCCCCCAGCGCCGTCATTCCAGACAGCAGAAAATGCGCAGCATTGTCTGCGTGATCTGGAATCTCCTTGGATACTTCTCTATTTCCTGGTCGCAAACAGCTAGTGATGGGCATAAAAATGATTCTTGGGGCTTACGCCACCAAGCTATGGCATGTCGCCCCTCCAGGGCTTACTCTCGTGTTCATGCATAATTCTTGGGGCTTACGCCACCAAGCTATGGGATGTCGCCCCTCCAGGGCTTTGTGTCAGAAAATCCTGTAAATCCCTATCATCCCTTCATCTGCGTTCTATCGTGGTTATGCGTTATGAACCCTATGTTCAGCGCTTGTTTCCCTTTCCACTACAAGCGGCTACAAGCCGCTTCTACTCTACTTCTGTGCTCTCTGCTTTACTCTGTGGTTCAAACCAAATCCTGTAAATCCCTATCATCCCTTCATCTGCGTTCTATCGTGGTTATGCGTTATGAACCCTATGTTCAGCGCTTGTTTCCCTTTCCACTACAAGCGGCTACAAGCCGCTTCTACTCTACTTCTGTGCTCTCTGCTTTACTCTGTGGTTCAAACCAAATCCTGTAAATCCCTATCATCCCTTCATCTGCGTTCTATCGTGGTTATGCGTTATGAACCCTATGTTCAGCGCTTGTTTCCCTTTCCACTACAAGCGGCTACAAGCCGCTTCTACTCTACTTCTGTGCTCTCTGCTTTACTCTGTGGTTCAAACCAAATCCTGTAAATCCCTTTCATCCCATCATCTGTGTTCCCTACACCCTGCGTTTCAGGAGATTGGCATTGGTAACCACAGTGAGGGAACTGACTGCCATGGCAATTTCCGCCACCACGGGATGCAGGATCCCGAATGCTGCCAACGGGATGGCGATGAGATTGTAAAAGAAAGCCCAGAAGAGGTTCTGGCGAATCTTGCGGAAGGTTTCCACCGAGAGCTTGAGAGCCAGGGGAATCAGTTGCAGATCACCCCTGAGAAGAGTGATATCAGCTGCTTCAATGGCGATATCCGTACCCTTGCCCATCGCGATGCCGATATCTGCTTGCTTCAAAGCAATAGCGTCATTGATGCCATCACCCACCATCGCCACCACCCGTCCTGAGGCTTGCAACTCCTTGATCTTTTGAGCTTTATCCTGGGGCATGACCCTGGCCATCACCTGCTCGATCCCGCATAAAGCGGCGATTGCTGCTGCAGTCTCCTGATTGTCGCCGCTGATCATATAGGGAGTGATGCCGCCTGATTTAATGCGGCTGACAATCTCCCGGGCTTCCGGCTTGATCGCATCGGCCACAAAGAACACAGCCAAAAGCCTGGCAGCATCTGCCAGATAGATCTTGCCGCTATAGGCAAGAGCCGGATCCAGACTGGGGATGGCGCTATCAATATCCAGGCTTTGCAGCCATTCCAGGCTGCCCAGATAGTATTTGCTGCCATTTATCACCGCAGATACACCCTGACCGGCACTACTCAGAAACTCCTCACATTCCTGTGGAACCAGATCCTGAGCCCGGGCGGCTGTATTGATGGCATTGGCAAGAGGGTGCTCACTCAGCGCTTCCAGGCTGTGAGCGATGAGGAGATTGTCCTGATCCTTGCCTTGCAGGCTGAGGATGCTGATCAGTTCCGGCTTGCCGATTGTAAGAGTGCCGGTTTTGTCAAAGACGATGGTATCCACGTCTTTCATGCGTTGCAAAGCCTCTCCACTACGGATCAGGATGCCTTTCATGGCACCAATTCCGCTACCCACCATCAGGGCTGTGGGAGTTGCCAAACCCAAAGCGCAGGGACAGGCGATCACCAAAGTGGCGATTGCCGCCATCAGTGCGGCTGCAATCCCTTCCGCCGGCATTCTCAGCGGGATGATTCCCGAGATCACCGCAGCGATACTGCCCATCACACCCGGCAGGAGCATCCAGAGTAAAAACACCGTGAGCGCCAGCACCAGGATCACAGGGACAAAGATCGCCGTGATGCGATCTGCCAGCAGTTGGATCGGCACCTTGGCATGCTGGGCTTCACTCACCATACGGATCACCTGAGCCAGAAAGGTTTCATTGCCCACTTTCACGGCAGTAGCCTCCAGATAACCATCCAGATTGATCGTGCCGCCCAGGATGGGATCCCCTACAGTGCGGGTAACCGGCAATGATTCGCCGGTGGCAATGGATTCATCCAAAGAGCTGGTTCCAGCCGCTACGATGCCATCTGTAGGGACTTTAGCCCCGGGCTTCACGATAAAAACATCCCCCACTTTGATCTTGTGGATGGGGATTTCCTTCTGTATGCCATCTTCGAGGATGAGCGCCGTTTTGGCACCGAGGTTGATGAGCTTGCGAATGGCTTCACTGGCTTTGCCCCGAGCCCTGTTTTCCAGATATCTGCCCGTCAGATGGAAAGCCAGAATCATCGCTGCAATCCCGGCAAAATCGTGCACTGAGATGCTTTTGACGATCACCGAGAGCGGACTCACCGCCATCGAGGCAATGGTTCCCAGGGCGATCAGTACATCCATATTGGCATTGCCACTGCGCAGAGATTTGAAGGCTGAGATGTACACCCCCCGCGCCGGAAATAGCATGGCGATCAGAGACAGAGAGAACATCACCCAGGCATCGGCTTTGTGCCCCAAAATTGTGCTCTTAAACACCATGTGCGGCAGCATAAACACGATCACCAAAGCGGTGATTACCCAGGCCAGGATCATGCGGCGCCTTGCCTGATGCATCCTCAGAATGTGCTCGTCATCGCCGATGAAGAGATTCTCACGCACGCTAAAACCCAGGCTGGTGATAGTTTTTTCAAACACCTCGGGCTTTATCTTACGCTCGTCGTAATCCACCATGGCCTCTTCCAGGGCCAGATTTACATGCGCCTGCTTTACTCCGGGCAAGGCAGAAAGTGCCTTTTCCACGTTTGAACTGCATGATGCGCAATGCATTCCATCGATACCGATCTGTCTTTGCATGTGGTCTCCAATATATGCTACTTATTAGATATGATATTGCTGTTTGAAGAATTGCCAATAACAACCTCACACCTGCTTGAATGTCAATAGATTACATCATGATAACCTCGCGTTCATCTCGAGATCACCTCGAGTACTCGAGGTGATCTCGAGGTGAACCTGAAGTAAACACGACATTATCAATGCATTACGAAATTGGGTTTTTACCGGTGTGGCAAGAGCTTAATGCTATCAAATCTTACTTTGGGGCTGAAATGACATAATCCAGGCCCAGCCCATCGCCCAATATTGAATTGGACTCCGCCCCATACCCCGTTTGATCTTGTGATTTCAAAGAGTAAACTTTATAAACTGGAGAGAATACTACTATATCCTATTCACAGATATAGAGTTTGATCGGTTCGCTTTTGCCTTTGAGCTCCACACTGTGATGAAAAGTGAAACACTGGTAAAGATCCTTGTCCAGCCTGGAGAGAGTAGCTTCGGAGATCATCAGACGGTTTGGCAACGCCATTTTCTCGATCCTGGCGGCGGTATTTACCGTATCTCCGATCACGGTGAGATCTTTGCGATCCAGAGTGCCCACATCACCTTGCAAGACCAGGCCGCTATTGATCCCAATGCGGATCGAGATTGTATCTTCCCCTTCTTCCAATCGGAGTTTGTTCAGCTCCGGCAAGCCCTCGGAGAAGATCTTTAGGGCACTGCGAACGGCATCATTGGCATCGGTAAAGATCGCCATAATGGCATCGCCAATGAATTTGTCGATATCGCCAAAACTCTCCCGGGTGATCACATCGCATACGCCAAAGAGATCGTTCAGGAGCTTCACTACGGCTTTGGGTTCATGAGATTCGGCAAAGGGTGTAAAGCTGACCACATCCAGGTACATCACACTGATATCACGGATGCGGGTACTATCATCGCTGATCCCGGATGCTTGTTTACGTACGTCCTTGTATGTGGCTTCGGATACATATTTGCGGATCAGGGCGTCAAACTTCTCCTGCATGATGCGGTATTCTTCCTGATGGGTGATATCCCGGAATACTTCGATGGCGGCTACGACTTTGCCGCTGTCATCTTTAACCGAGGTCACGTGGGTCTCCACCGGGAAACGTTTACCGCTTTTATTCATCGGATACACCTTGGCGACGGCATTTCCCCCGCATTGCATGGCTCTCAGTAGTGGGCAAAAGCTTTTGCAGAGCAAGATGCCATTCTCATCGATATGGTTCAGGATGTCGTCCTTGCAGGATTTTCCCAAAACTTCGGCCGCTCTGTAGCCAGTCATGTCCTCCGCTGCCTTGTTCCAGAACAGGATCTGGCGGGCTGGATTTACCACGTAAACAGCGTCATAGAGTGAATTCAAGGTCTTTACCAACGTAGATTCAGGGTTTTTGAGTTCATTCAGAAAGTCCATAATTTCTCCTCTGTTAGAAGCTTAATGAGCGCTTTGGTGTGTTTGCGCATGATCTTCTGCTGCTGCCTGTCTTCGGGATGGATAATGCTGCGCCCCTGGCGGTTGATCCCTCCTATCTCGATCAGCATGGCAGGTACAGAGAGCCGGTGGAAAAAATAGTTGCGGGCATTGCCCACGCGGGAGGTTGCCCCCCAGTGCAAACTGTATGTGCCTTTGTAGTAATCTCTTGGAACTTGGCGGGCATAGAAATCCGCAAGACGTTCCAGAGCCAGAAACTGCTCGGTCTTTTCTGTTACCGCAGGCAGGTAGATCTTCTCGCTGTATGCTCCCGATGCAGATGAATGGTAGAAAATAGCCAGATCAAAAGCCACCCGCTGTGCCAGGGACATCACCGCCTGAACTTCAGGCTCAGACGCCGGAGCAGTGCCTTTGTAATATGGGCTGAGGACATTGGTATCCGGATCAAGATCCCAAAAGATGGGGTAGTTGCGGTTCAAATCCACTCCGTCGGTACGCAGATCCAGCTTTTTGTTTCGATCCGTATCCCTATTGTTCTTGCGTTTGAATTGCAACAGCCCCGAGCTTACAATCCGCAGTCCTTCGGGATTGATGGTGGGGATGATGCAGATAGTATTCTCTTCCAAAAGCCGCTTCAGCTTTTTATCCCGCGGATAGCCTTCCATCAGTGTCCGGGCCCAGTGCAGGCTGAAAGCTACGCCCAGGACTTCATCGCCATGGTGTTGACCGATGATCAGGATATTGCGTTTCCCCTTGCCGATTTCCATAACAAACAGAGGGATTTCCTCGGTTCCGGAAAAGCCAATGATGCGGTACCTGGCGAGGTCGGGATTGAGCGCACAGATATTCATGATGTCTTTCTGGAGATTCTCATATTTGGGATATGCGCTGCCCAGAGGATATACGTTTGCGCTATTGTGAGCGCAGGAACCCAGCAGCAGGATTAGTGCTGCCAGAGCTGGCAAAACGAGGGATCGGAGCGAAAAGTGACGCATAGGTTCATAATTGCAATGTGCGGAAATTAGTCAACAGAATTTGTTTTCAAGCATTTGTTTAGCTTGACAGGATATTTTACCGTTTTTTTATGTAAAAATGATGCGAAACAGGAGGTAAAAATGAACATCCAGAGCATTATATCACAGATCCGCAACTTGTTAGGCCAATCAGCAGGTGCAGAGGTTTCCTTTGGCAATCCTGCTCAGGTGGGTGATCTTTCGATCATTCCCGTGGCCAGAATCGCCTTTGGTTTTGGGGGCGGTGGCGGCAAAGGCCCTGCCAATGTAAAATGCAAAAAAACCGAACCTGCCACACCCGGTGAAGAACCTGCTGAACCCACAGAACCTTGTGCAGACAAATCCGCTGAGGATAGCTTCGGAGGCGGGGTTGGCGGTGGCATCAAGACCGATCCCCTGGGTATTTATACCATCAAAAACGATAAAGTGCGCTTCTATCCCGTGATTTCCGTGCGCGATATTCTGGCTGCCGTGGCAATCCTGGGCGTCCTGGTGATCCGGATCAAAAGACTACAAAAGAAGGTAAAGAAATAAATGCTGTACACTGGCGAAAAACTCAATCCCATCACTTTCAAGTATCTCCCCGCCGGCCTTGATATCACAGATTACGATGCTGTGAGTGCCTGCTTTGACGATCTTGCCTCGCGCAAACCTGCCAATAAAGATGACTTGCTGGAACTCCTGAGAGTCCATTCCGACTTGCTCAAAGCCATGGCGGATGAGCTTTCCTGGCGCTATGTGCGGATGACGCTCAATGCTGATAATGATGCCTATGAACAGGCTTACAACGATTATTTTGCCAAAGCCCAGGCTGCCAACGAGGAAAAGCAATTCCAGATCAAGCAAATCTATTACAACAGCCCCTATCGCAAGGAGCTTCCGGAGGCTGAATTCGCCTTGCTGGATCAGATCATGGTGAATGAAATCAGCCTCTACCGGGAAGAGAACATCCCGCTCATGGTTCAGGAAAGTGAACTTGCCAACAAATACGGCGGCATCGTCTCCCAGATGAGTGCCCCTTTCGATGGAGAAGATAGGACTGTAGCCCAATTGGCAGTATATCTGAAGGATCCTGAGCGCAGCAAACGCGAAGCTGCCTGGCGCTTGAGAGTGGGTCTTTTCGTGGATAAAGCCGCCGAACTGGATGCGCTGTACGATGAAATGAAATCCCTGCGCCATCAGCTTGCCCTCAATGCCGGATTCTCTAACTACCGGGATTACAAGCATCAGGAAATGGGCAGATTCTCCTATACCCCGGAAGAGCTCTATGCCTTCCATGATGCGGTGGAGAAAGTGGTGATTCCTTTTGTGAAAGAAAAGGATGAACATCGCCGCCAGTGCCTGGGTTTGAAGCAACTGCGTCCCTGGGACCTTAGCGTGGATCTGGATGGCCGCAAGCTCCAGCCGTTTGAGACTACCGATGAGTTCATCCAGAAATCCCTGAAAGTGCTGAATAAAGTGCATCCGGATTATGCCAGGCAACTGGAAATGATGCAAAATACAGGACTGCTGGATCTGGAAAACCGCAAAGGTAAAGCTCCCGGAGGCTACAATACCAGCATCAACAACCTCGCCAGCTCCTTTATCTTTATGAACCACGTAAAGCTGCACAACGACGTGGTAACCCTCCTGCACGAATCCGGACATGCCATGCACAGTGCCGCCACGCGCAATATCCCCTGGGCTCAGTATCTGGAAACACCCTCGGAAGTGGCAGAACTGGCTTCCATGACCATGGAGCTTTTGACCATGGACTATTGGGATGAGTTTTATCCCACCACCAGCGATCTCAAGAAAGCCAAACGAGATCAATTGGAAGGCACGCTGTCCTTCCTGCCCTGGTGCATGACCGTGGATGCCTTCCAACATTGGGTTTATCTGCATCCTGAGGCCAGAGGTGAAGAGCACAACGACGCCTATCTGCAGATCACCCAAAGATTCAATACCCTCACGGATTGGAGCGGCCTGGAAGCCATGCGCCGCCACATGTGGAAGCAGCAACTGCATATCTTTGAAGTACCTTTTTACTATATCGAATACGGGATGGCGCAGCTGGGCGCACTCTCCATCTATATGAACTACCGGCAGAACAAAGCCAAAGCTCTGCAGCAGTATCAAGCCTTTATGGAACTGGGCTATAGCAAGTCTGTAAAAGAGATTTACCAGACTGCCGGCATCGACTTTGATTTCTCCGAAGCCCGCATCCGTGAATTGGTGGATTTTGTCCGTCAGGAACTGGCAGAAGTGGATAAGCTCTAAACCATGCTAAATATCTTCAGTCCTTCAAACTACGCTCCTTTCAATATCGCTATGGAGGAGTATATCCTGAGCAACATCGATGAAGATTGCTTCCTGCTCTACATCAATTCCCCCTGCATCATCGTGGGGCGTTTTCAGAACACTCTGGCGGAGATAAATCATGACTGGGTGGTGGAACATAACATCCCCGTAGTCCGGCGCCTGACCGGTGGCGGAACGGTGTTTCACGATCTGGGCAATCTGAATTTCAGCTTCATCATGAAAGGCATGGCCGAAAGCAGTGAAGGCTTTGCCAGATACACAGCTCCGGTGCTGGATGTGCTCAACGACTTGGGAGTTCCCGCCATCCTGCAGGGACGCAACGATCTCACCATCAATGGACTGAAGTTTTCCGGCAATGCCAAACTGGTGGCAGATGGCAAAACCCTCCAGCACGGCACCATCCTCTTTTCCTCGCATGTGGAAAACCTCGTGGCAGCCCTCAAGGTGAATCCCCTGAAATTCACCGATAAAGCCGTGAAATCAGTCCGGGCCCGGGTAACAAACGTGACCGATCACATGAAGTATCCCATGAAACTCATGGAATTTATCCCGCTGGTACGCGCCAAGGTGCGCAGCATGTATCCGGAATGCAGGGATTATTATCTCACCGATGCCGACAAAGCCGCCATCCAGGCTCTCGTGGAAAACAAATACGATACCTGGGACTGGAATTTTGGCAAGAGCCCGCAATACACACTCGCACAGGCAGCAAGAACCGCTGTCGGCACCATTGAATTCTACCTCAATGTGGAGGGTGGATTCATCACCAACCTGAAGATTTATGGAGATTTCTTCTGCCACAAAGACCTGGGCGAATTGGAACAAGCCTTCTCCGGAATCCGTCATACCCTGGAGGATGTGAAATCCACCTTTATCAAAGCCAATTATCAGGACTACCTGGGCAATACCGAGCTTGATGAAGTCCTCAAAGCCATGTTCTAATCAGGATGCACCATGAATAAGATCAAACTGGGTATTTCGTCCTGCCTCCTGGGGCACAAAGTGCGCTATGATGGCGGCCACAAATACGATTCCTGGCTGGTGGAAACCCTTGGCCAATATGCCGATTACGTGCCCGTCTGTCCCGAAGCTGGCTGTGGACTCCCCATTCCCCGGGAAGCCATGCACCTCCAGGGAGAGATCGACCATCCCCGGCTGGTGACCATCAAGACAGGCATCGATCACACGCAGCGCATGCTGGATTTCTGCGCCAGGCAGATCGAGCTGCTGGCCAATGCACAGCTTTGCGGCTTTGTCTTCAAAAGCAAATCCCCATCCAGCGGCATGGAGAGGGTAAAAGTCTATCCGGACAAGGGTGGAGCTGCAGCCAAGAAAGGCGTGGGCATCTTTGCCCGGGAATTCATGAATGCCTTTCCCCTGCTTCCCGTGGAAGAAGAAGGGCGCTTGCATGATCCTGTCCTGCGGGAAAACTTCATCGAACGCATCTTTGTGATGCAGCGCTGGCATGATCTCCTGAATAGCAAACCCAAATCCAAAGACCTGATTGCCTTCCACACCGCCCATAAATATCTGATGCTGGCGCATGCTCCGGAGCACTACCGCAAGCTGGGAAAGCTGGTCGCCGAAGTGGCAAAACGTGAGCTTCAGGATGTTCTCAGCGAGTACTTCAAGCTTCTAATCACAGGCTGCGCCCGGCACGCCACTCCCAGCAAGCATCAAAACGTGCTGCTCCATATCCTGGGCTATTTCAAAGCCGAGCTCACTTCTGCTGAAAAGCAGGAATTGATCGAACTGATCGATCAATACAAGGCAGGACTCATTCCCCTGATCGTGCCCATCACCCTGATCAATCATTATGTGAAAAAATACGATAAGGAATATCTTGCCGGACAGGTGTACCTGCATCCCCATCCCATGGAGCTGAAGCTGCGCAATCACGTGTGACAAATAAACCACTTCAGGGTCCAGCCTGTGGCTGAACTCCAAAGTGGTCAATAGTGGGATCTTCTACTGCAGCCTTTACGCTACCTTAGCCTTGAAAAACACACTGGTAAAGAGCTCGATCACTATTCCATAGATAATCCCCATCACCAGAGTCATGAGGAAAAGCTCCCATTTACCATACTGGGCACTGGCACCCATCATGGCTCCAAATGATGCCGGAATACTCACGATCATGCCGATCAGGGCACCATGTAAAGCCCAATTCATCTTTAGTGCACTAATCCCGATCACAAATCCGATCAGCACCCGTCCAGTGAAGATATTGGCCATCAGCTTCATGGCAGTGGGCTGCCCATTGGTGGCTAAATAACAACAAACAATACCTGCCAGAACGCCCATTAGCGAGGCAATATAGATTCTTTTCAGTGGCATAACAACCTCCTGTTTGTATCAAACTAATCTACTTGTATCTAAATACTTGTCAATACAAAACTGGATATGCTTCAAGCCTGGCTTGTAGTATTTTTTCTACTAATATCTAAAAAGACTTTTCCAGCTTGGGCAGATCGATCAAATCGGCAAAGGTCTTGAGGATATCAGGATTGTCGATGCCTTCACCCTGGATATTGACGGTGGTGTTTTTTCCCACTTGAATGGTTAGGGTGCCGGATTTATTGCCTTTTTCAAACTGCTGATTACCTGTGTAGCTGCCAAGCTTGATGGTCTTGGAGCCGGGAACCATGCCACTGAACATGCTGGCCAGTCCCATCAGACCACCGGATTGTCCCATCATGCCACCCACGGTGATGGTGAGAGTTACGTAAATGTCATCTTTACTGTAGTTTCCTGTGGCGGTTACGCTGTGAGCGCTGCCCAGGATGGCTCCGGCTTCGCCCATGGATTGGGAGTTTTTGTCATCCTGAGTAAACCCTGCCGGGGCATTGGGAATGAAAAGTATCAGTGTTTCAGCCTGAATTTCACTGAGCTTGGCCAGGGCATAATTTATCTCTTGTTTGGCAGTTACAAAATCGTCTTTGGCGATCAGGGCTTTGGCGGCATCAAGGCTGCTGATGGCTTCTTGCTTGGCAGTTTGAGCATTCAGGCAAAGGACTGCCATCAGGATGCTTAAGATGATAAACGTTTTTTTCATGATTCTTCTCCTAAAAGCTTTTTTGACAGTGAATCAGAGCAGGGGTTTGTGTCAAGCTAAAAGGGGTATTCAGGGGAATCTGGCATGGATGGGCGTGGTATCATTTGCTTATCCGTAGCCCAGAACCTGAGGAGACTTTCTTGTTGGGCGGAGCAGGAAGCTGATCTGGGGACTGTCCATGGACTGATCGTGTAAAGATCGTGTAACATTGGCTAGTTTTCAGAGCTTAACATGCAGTATACGTTTGGGTTTTAAGCTCTATCACCACAAGCGGTCTGGTATTCGTGAACTCATTTGAGAAATGCTCGATACTATGCACTATTAGTCACCTGTAAGGCTGGAAAAAGCTAAATGCTTTCTTTGCATAGAGTTTCATTGTTTATCCCCACTATTACTGTCAACCAAAATCAGGAAAATCACAGGGAAATCACCATTTCCTCCCCATTTCCACTTCTTTATCTACCCTTAATCAAGGCTTAATCAAGCCATAATAATTAAGACTTGATTAAGGCTTGATAAACACATGATTAACGATTTGAAAGCAGGAGTAAACTCGAATTTCAATGTAACAGGTTAACTATCTGACAGACTATCTGATTGTTGTGCAGTTACTTGCATAACCTACTGTCTCGGGGCGTTGTGACAGAGGTATGATAGATGGTTGTTATGTAATTAGTTGTAATTAGTTACATGCTCCAATGTCCGGGAAATTGTGCCAGATGTGGGCAAACACACATAATCTGTTATAAAGTATCACCCAAACTTGCAAATGTGTATCACCTGTCACAGTGGTCGTAACTGTTTATAGGATTGTGAGATGAATAGGACTGGCTTTAGACTGTGTCACAGTGGTCTTTGGACGTTTTTGGACGTTTCGGTATCAGTGTTTTTGCAAATTTGGACTCATTTCAGGGTATTTTCAGACCATCGAATTTCATAAAACTATTAGCTCATTATTTTCGCTGCGCCAGTAGTGCGTTTCCCCGCATCAGTAAATAACTCCAGGTCTGATTAGGGTCCATAAAACGGGTTCACTAGTCTTATATGCAGAAAACCTGGTTATCTCTATTTATGGCAGATAGATGGGCTGCTTTTTAGGGCTTATTTAGTTCAGTAAGATTCTGCTTTCTCATGGTTGTGTCCTGGGCATTATATTGTAAAGTACCGGGGAAGCAGAATTGTCTGAAGATTTATCCAGAATTCCCCGTTTATCAGCGGAAAGAACTTCCCAAGATATTGCCATGCAGTAGAGTAGCGCCTAGCAATAACTGAAGGGAGGCGCTTATGAAAGCGACCAGATACGAGTTAAGGCAGAGGCTAATCAGGGCAGACCACTGTGACACGCCGAGCACTGTGACAGGTGTCACAGTGGTTCCAGAAAGGCGGAGAATTCCGCAGAAGCTTATCAGTAGCGGGTTTGAGCACTGTGACAGCACAAACGCCGGATTTAGTGTCACAGTGGTCTCTATTATACCCAGCTTTTGGAAATCTGTCACAGTGGTCCGGAACATGGGAAATTACCATCGTAGTTTATCAGCAAAGGCTTTGAGCACTGTGACAGAAGAAAAAGCGATCAATCTGTTACAGTGGTTTCGTTGGCAGCCTCCTTTCTTGGCTTGTTTTGAATTGAGGAGAGTTCGTTATGAGAGTTGAAAGATCTCTACAGGCAGATGTAGCAATTGAGGACTTCAATCCCGACTACATTGACCTGGCACCCAGAGCAAAGCTTCCCTTGAGATATGACAAAGAAGCCAGACTTCTCGGCCACTTCTGTAACCTCGTGATTCGGAGACTGGCTTTATGCCACTCCAAAGTCGAGGAGTGGAAGCTGATAGTTGAGGAATACAACAACGGAACCATGGCACCAGATCTATTCAAGCTCAGGGGTAAACGTAAAGAACGGGCTCTGCGGCTCTGGATCGACCAGTATATCAAATCCAATCAGGACATGTTCGCACTGCTGCATAAGGGCAGGAATATCAACCATAAACGTAAGGTGACCGAGATCGAGTCCAATGTCCTGCTCAGCATTCTGCTGCATCCCAACCAGATCACCATCGGTTCTGCCATCAACATGCTCAAGGCTCAAGCCAGGCTGGGTTACTTTGAGTCACCCACCAGCAAGCCCACCTTAAGAAGATGGTGCACTGAGTGGATGGAAAACCACCTGGCGACTTGGGAGCAGACCCGGAAGGGCAGCAAGTACGTGGCAGAGCACATAGTAAAGACTATCCATAGGGATGCCAGGCTTCTGCGAGTGGGTCAGGTCTGGGTAGCCGATGGTCATACCCTGGCCTTCGATATCCTCAATCCCCATACTGGAAAAGCTCAACGCATGACCATGATCATGGTCTTCGACTGGGCTTCCAGATACCCGGTAGGTGCCTCGCTTGCCTTTACCGAGGATAGCCAGCACATCCAGACTGCCTTCCGCAATGCCTTCCTCAACACCTCGCACTTGTATCTGCAGACTGATGACGAGGGAAATACGGTGCAAACCCGGCCGCCCTTCGCCTTCGTGCCCGAAGCGGTCTATCTCGATAATGGCAAGGCCTTCAGAGCCAAGCTATTCCACGAGTCCTGGGAAGGGCATGATTTGGAACTTGAGTTAGGGGGTGTGTTCCCCAAGTTGGGCATCGAGGCACACTTCGCGGAGAGCTACAATGCCAAGGCCAAGGTTATCGAGCGGTTCTTCAGGACCTTCCAGGAGCAGTTCGAACGCTTCATCAGCAGCTTCCGGGGAGCCAACGTAGCCAACAAGCCCTCGACCCTGATGCGTAATGAGAAGTGGGCAAAAGCCTTATACAAAAGGGAGGCTCCCACCATCCAGGACGCAATGCAGATGATCGGCTTCTATATCAGGCACATTTATGGCGAGACCGAGCATGGCGGACTGGAAGGCAAGACACCCTGGCAGGTATTCAGTTCAGCACTGGTGCCGGAAGAGCGGATGCTCAGGCCGGATAAACTCAACTTCATGATGCTGGCTACCGAGCGCAAGTCAGTTAGAAACGATGGTATAGTATTCAACAAGCTACTCTACTGGCACATCGCCTTGATGGACAATATCGGTAAGCCGGTGATCATCAGATACGATTATGCCGAAGCCAGGTGGATACTGGTCTATGACATGAAAGACAACTTCATCTGCCAGGCTGAGCTAAGGCGCAGCCAGCATCCTTTCATCCACATCGATAAGGACAATCCGATCTCGCATCAGTCCCTCAAGAAGGAATACACCCAGATCAAGAAGCTGCAACGCTTAACCGAACAGCATGCCAGAGACTTCGTAATGCATAATCAAGAAGCTGTGGATAATCTCCTCGAACCTTATGTGCGGGAAAGCCTGAGCGGACCCAATCCCACCTTTCAACAAGGCCGCATGATTACCGCACCTGAACCTGAGCCCCAAGACCGCATCGAGGCGATGGAGCAGGAGTTGGTCAAAGAACTGCCAGAACTAGAATTCATAAGCCCTGAAGAACAGAACTTCGGATCTGACCAATCAGATACCAAGATAACTGATACAGATAATCTACAAGAGACATCAACAGCAGATCCTGACCCTGAAGTGCAGGACGATGATGATGACGAGAGCTTCTACGGCATGCTGAAAAAAGTCGGCATTATCTAAATAAGGAGGATAAATGAAACCTAACAAGCTCGTGCAAATCAAGAACGTAGTCAGGGCTGATGCCTGCATCCAGTTCCTGATGAATCGACCCAAGACCGAGATGGTAGGCTTGGGCCTGATCTACGGCAAGCCCGGCCTGGGCAAGACCACTTATGCCAGCCGTATCGCCTTCATGCGAGGCTACATCTATATGAGGCTGGAATCGACTACCACTCCCAAGTCCTTCGCAGTCGATCTGATGACCGCTCTCTACCGCCGCTTCGGACTGGGGGATTACATCCCCAGTGGTACAACCAACAACATCTTCAAGTACTGCCTGAAGCTCCTGGATGACAATCCCGAGACAGTAATCGTGATCGATGAGATCGACTATGCCTTCAAGCATGACCGTCTCTTAGGTGCCATCCGGGACATCGTGGATGTTACCCTAACCATCGTGATCCTGGTCGGGATGCAGGATGCCCGGAACAAGTTAGCCGCCATCAATCGTCACTACTTCGACCGCTGCCACTACTTCTACGAGTTCAAGAAAGTGGGCAAGGACGATATCCGCAAGATTGCCAAAGAAGTGATGGAGATACCGGTGGATGAGTCAGTGGTAACCAAGATCGACTTCAACTGTGAAGGCAATCTTCGTAAAGCTGTGAAGATCATGTACATCATTGAGCGAGCCAAGGCTACCAATCCCCAGCTATCCATAGCCGATCTCGATCTGGGGAGAGACTTATGACCACCAGAGAACTCGTATTGAACTTCGTTAACCAGTATAACAAGCCCTTCGATGCGGAGTTAATCGCCAATATGACGGGACTGGATATCGATGATGTGGAGCCTGTTATGGTTGAGATGATCAAAGATAAGACCATCAAGTTGATCAGCGACCGAGAGCCCATCTATGCCCGCAGCAATCGCTTCAACACCAATCTGGATAAGCAGCTGCGGGCGCACTGGAACTTCGATCCCAAGGCAGCACTGGCACTTCTCAATCTGATCGAAAAACGCAGCTTCACCTCAATCAGAAGCATTGCCGAAGCCTTCGGGAGAAGTCGCCAGTGGGTCTTCGTCTATCTGGAAGCCTTGGCCTCGGCAGGTGTGATCGGCGTTAACCAATATGGTTACTGCGTGTTAACTAAGAAAGACGTCGGCAAGGTTGGCATCAAGATCAAGCGTGGCATCCTCAAGGAACTGATTAGACACTGTGCCGAGTTGCGTAAGCAGCAAAAGCAGCAAGATGATATGGATGTCTGGAAGCTCAAAATGGAAGGCCCAGAGCCTCTGGAAGAGGAGATGAAATCCTTTGATAGTCGTAACCAGGTCACTGCAACCCTAAGTAATCACCGTTGGAAATCTACGGATATCTGAGTCTTCGCAAAACCATGTGCATAGTCGCTGCGAGATCATTATGAAAAAGTACTTGACGTGGGAACAAAGATGAAAAACAACGAGTTGAGACTTGCTCCAACATTTGTGACTCAAAAGAATAAGGAGTTGTTAGAAATGAAAACTGATTTATTACTATTAATTCTATTGATACCTTTCATGTTTGTGGTTGGTTGCAGAAAGAACAATAATGGCAATGGAAAGGTTCAAGATACCATGGCCACGAACATGCCTGCAGACACTGTCTCTACTATCGAAGAGAATGTCGAAGTAACAAAATCATCGAGCTGGGAAGATTTAATGCCTCAAAAAGAGAGGAGTTTGATCGAGATTCTAAAGAAAGCATGGGAAAAGGATGAATTAGACTATACTGATGCTGAGAAGTACAAGTTGGTAAGGGAAAGGAAAAACGTTATTAGTAATGGGTATCAAATGACAGATTGGATTGGTACGGTTGAAAGTGTTCAATATTATCCTAATGCTAACGAAATCGGACTAGAAATCAGCCTCCATGAGGGGAAAACTATGCGGCACTATATAAGGGTAGGAACTGGAGCTTCCGAGGACCTCAAAGTAAACAGAACAAGGATCATACAAAAATTACCTCACACAATTAAGGAAGGTTCTTCTTTGTTTGATATTGCTCTAGATCTCAAACCTGGAAACACTGTCAAGTTCACTGGCACGTTTTCTTTAGAGAGTTATCAATGGAGTGTATACGAAAATCCTTTGGATGATATTAATAGCCTAGCATTTAGAACAAAATTCAGCAAGTTAGAAAAAATGGACTAACTAATAAGTTAGCTGGGAAGCTTCAACAGGAATTGTGGCATGTTATCTAGTATTATGATTATAAAGAGCCGGGATTTAGTAGGTACCCCCCCTCCTGAAATCAACGCTGGTAGATTTCAAAGCTGAGAGATGATATGAACATTATGGCTGCAGAAAGCAAGTTGAGTCCCAAATGTTGGTGTAAGCTCCAACTCATTGTTTCTCAAGTTGTTTGAGGGCATCTGAAAGCAAAGCGGATGTACTTTCTTAAGCGAACCATCTCAAATCAGCTTACAGTTAATGGAGTTAACATACTATAGTTAATCACAGGGAGACAGAAATGAGCACAAAAGTAAGCAGATACTCTGAATTGGTAGAAGAGGTTCGTAAATGCGAAAAGTGCATGATCGACCAGAAAACACAGGGCACAAGGCTTGTTCAGGATAAGTGCCGATCCCAGATCAATCTCTGGTCGCATTGGCAGGGAAGCCTTAATGCTAAAATCTTAGTAATCGGGCAGGACTGGGGGGAGAAACCAGATGCAGAATCCTACGATAAGTGGACTACTGATCCTACCTACCCATCACTAACCGGTATCCACAAACAAATCCCAAAATACAAATTCAAAACTGACAACAATCTGGCAGATATCTGTCGTGAAGCTTTAGGATTGGATTTGCATATAAACCAGAAAAGCCTCTTCTTCACTAACGCGGTACTATGTTACCGTGATAAAGGATTTACTGGAGCTGTGGATCCCAGGTGGTTCAAAAACTGCCAACCCTTTTGTGTTCGGTTGATTAACATCATTAAACCGCAGGCTATCGTAACTCTTGGCAGTATGCCTCTCAGGGCGTTGCTTGATGGCGGCAGTCTATCCTATGATTCCAAGTTTAAGGATCTTGGAAAGAAACTTAAGACCAGCAGGTCTATGAGAGAGATAGTCGAAACCCATGAGCAACTATACTACCGGCCTGAGGGTTTGGATCTAACGATCAAAGTTTTTCCTGTCTTTCATTGTGGAAGTTGGGGTACAAAAGCCAGATCAATGGAAGAGCAGGTGATGGATTGGGGAGAAATCAGACAACAGATCTAATAAACAGACAAAACAGTATCCTATACTTGGTAAAACAATGAGATACTGGTTGTTGACAAAGTCAGATGTAACGCATCACAACTACCCTGCTCCCGGTCATTCCCGTGAAGACGTGAATCCTATCCTGTTCAAAGATAATATAAACGGGCTGGATATCCGCCTCCGCGCTGATGACACAGTGCCGAAACCGGTTTTACGGAGCTTTGTTAACCGCCTTAGATTAGAATAAATTGAACTTGAATAAGAGGAAAAAATGAAACAGTCATTCCTTGCGTTATTACTTTTGCTTGTATATTGCCTGTGCCCTGCTCAGACAGTTGAACCATTAGTTAGTGTCGATGGTCCCGCGGGTATTGAACACTCGCTTATCGATTCAGATGGTAATCTGTACCTATTAATTCGGCCTAAATCAAACTTCAAAATGAATGACAAATCGTCTCAGATCGTATTTGAGATGGGGAAAAGTATCGTCAGAAAAGATAACAACGATCATTGGTATGTAGTTAAGACAAACAAATTGGGCGTTGTTTTATGGGAGAAGAGCTACGCGGGAAATTTTCATGTCGTTAACATGTTTTTGGACTCATCTAAAAGACTGATCCTGGTTGGAGGAAAAAGTGAAGGATTGATTATTGAAAAATCGAGTATTGAAAACGGTTTTATCTTGGCACTTGACAGCAAAGGTCTTTTGTTATGGTTAAAGCAAGTTCCTCATTATGTAATAGACGCTCAAATCGATAATAATGAAGATGTTGGCATCATTGGGACATTTGCAGATGCTGTATCTTTTGATGCTATAACCCTGAGAAAAAAAGGCTGGGCTAACCTCTACATAGCAGAAATAGACGGCAAGGGAAAATGGACTCAGGCACATAGTATTGATACAATCGAAGAGAGATTGAGTGTAAAGAATACAGCATACACATTTGGCAAGAATGGTGAAGCATATGTGAATGGGTACAAGGTGATTGAGAGTAAAGTTCATGACACTATAAAATTAGAAAAAATCTATGGTTGGAACATGAAATACTGTGTATCTGGAATGAATTCCAGGAAGGATCTAACCTTGGCGTTGGGAAATGTATACAATTGGGATAAGGACGCTCCTCCTATTACAGATTGCTTTGGCAATGTAGTTAATATTGGAAAATTAGGTATAGAATACAATAGAACAGTCCAGAAACAGGTACGTTCATTTGGAAGCTACAAGCTTTCCTCAGAGGGTTTAGACTATGAAATTTTTGCGACAAAACAAGATAGCACCCGTGCGTATGAATGGGCAGTACAAGGGGGAGGAAAAGGAAATCAATATGTAAGGGGTGCGTGTTTTGATGAAACTGGTAACATTTTCTTATATGGATTCGCAGATAACAACGCTGTGTTTGGAAATTTTCAATATAGCAGCGACCCAGGGTTTAGTTTCATCACTATGTTAAGTTCTGACGGAAAATGGGTTTGGACGATCCCGTTATCTGATGTTAAGGGTGATTTTGCTCACATTAATGCAATTGATGATGATATTTACCTGTTTACCAGTAAAAGCATTTATTCAATCAAACATCCCAGCATCGAACTGATCTATCCTAATGGCGGAGAGAAGTTGCAAGCAAAATCGACGACGAAAATAACCTGGCGCTCTGTCCAGTCAATAGGAGGTATAATGTGTAAACTATCCGTAGATAACGGCAATAACTGGATCAATCTCAACTCATCACCAATACAAGGTAAGATTGGTTATTATAGTTTTACAATCCCTTCGATTGAAACATCCTCATGTAAAATCAGACTTGAATCCGCTGAATGCCCATCTCGATATTATGCCGAATCACACAGAACATTTTCCATAACAGCTTCTCCACAGCCTACTATCAAGCTGACTGCTGCTCCATTAAAAGGTCAAAAGCTACTTGTTGGAAATAATTATTCAATATCATGGGATGCCGAATCACTTGTTTCCGTTGATATTGAGGCAAGTTTCAATGGTGGTAAGGACTGGAGTGTGATCGCCAATGATTTAAATGCCAGAGATGCAAGCTACCAATGGGTTGTTCCTGATCAAGTATCAAAGCACTGTCTATTGAAAGTAGTAGATTCAAATAATTCAAGCATCTTTGACATCAATTACGATGAGTACTCGATATGCAGACTGGCAATCCGTAGCCCAAAACCCGGCACATCACTCAGAGCAGGTGTCGCACATAAAATTCAAGTAGATTCTGAAGGAATTGAATTGGTAAACATCGATGTATCATATGATGGTGGCGTAACCTGGTCACAACTGTCAAAGAATTTAAAAACAAATGACATAAATGTAAAATGGGCAATGCCGGAAGAAGCATATGAGAAAATCCTGCTAAGAGTTTCTGATGCTGAGCAATCGAGCATTAGCACTATAAGTACTTATGACAATCTTCCATTTCTTAAACTAAGCGATCCTGCCGAAAGAGCCTACCAAGACAAGCATTTTGAGCGTTCAAAGGCAAAACAGCCTTTAGTAGTGGGTAAAGAATTCCTTGTATCATGGAAAAGCAGAAACATGGAAGGTCCCTACCAACTTGAATATTCAGTCGACAATGGCAAGACATATACATTTATCATAGATGATCTGCCAACTGAACAAAACAGTTATAATTGGAATGTTCCCTATGATTTAGCTAACAAAGAGATACAGATCAGAATCTCTCTCATGTATGATCCTACATTTAACTCAACATATAAGTACGAGGTTGTCAGGCATTATGAGTTTACAGATTCCATGGAAGGTAAGACCCTTTATTCGGGCAGCAATTATAAAATCCAATACATTGGTGGATTTGCTCAATTTCATTTTTCCTCTGATGGAGGGGCCTCGTGGGAGAGTATTGGTCCTGTGCCAGGAGTTATAACTGGAGACCGTTTTAAGCAACCAATAAACTGGGTTGTGCCGACCATAAACAGTGACAGGTGCTTACTTAAAATGTCTGCTTTGGATTATTTGAGAGTAGAAGTATCTTCGGGCTCAATACCTGTGGAGTACGCGCTGTTGAATCCATGGGAGATCACTACAGTCAGTAAGCAGTTCTCTATAAAGAAAGCTATAACCCTGCTATATCCCACTGGAGACGAGAGATTAACAACCAATTCAATAGAAAAGATACGTTGGAAATCCGAGAACATAGTTACACAAGTTACCATAGAGATCAGTTATGATAATGGAGCGAGTTGGAGATTTATCCAGTCCACACCAGTTGATTCCAGCTCTGGAGAATATTCTTGGATTGTACCTGAGATGACCAGTGAACAGTGTAAATTGAGGATTAGAGACATTCAGAACTCAAACATTTCAGGAGTAAGTGAACATGTGTTCTCCATTTCAAACTAGACTGTTGATTATAAACCATATTGATCAATGCCTGTGCATTAAATCCATGCTTATTGCATTGATGCTTCTGGTAGTTACTGGTATTCTGGGCTTAACTACTGTTGTCCTTACTGATTCTTTGGTTAATGCGTTAGTTAACAGCAGTATCGAAGAGGTAATCAAGAAAATCGATGGGAATCCTGATTTATCATGTGATCAGCGGGTCGGTATATTCAAATTGGCAGCGGACCAGATAGTAAGAAGTAACGGAACAGATTTCGGTCGGATTGCCCTTTGTTATGAAAAAGGGTTAGATTATCACAATGCTGCATCGTATTACAAACTAGCGAAGAATCATAGGAAAGCGCTGGAAAATGCAGAAAAAGCAAAACCAAAAGACTATGCCCTGCTAGTAGATTTGTATCTTGAAGTCGGCAATTCAAGACGTGTTTCAGTATATTTGGATTCTCTTTATACACAGTCTCCAGACACTGCTTACACCTACTTCCAAAAATCCGGTAAGTTACTTGTTCTTAGAGAATACGCGATTAGAGATAGCAAAGTTAACCTCGCCATACTTACATATGGAGATTATACATATTTAAAAGAGATTGAAAAGGACGAGTTGCTGGATTTATACCAAAAAGCCGGAGATAAGGCAGGCTTTAGTAAACTGGTAAACCAGAGAATATCTGATTTGCAGGAGAGCAAGAAATCCCTTTCCATTAGCGATTTTGATACTTTGATCCAATACTACTCGTTGCTGGGAAACACAACAAAGGTTACGGAGTATCAGAATAAGGCAAACGCTCGCAAAGCAGACATTGCCAAAGCAGAGAAATTCTGGATTGGCAATACGTACAACTTTTCAACAAGCGAGATTTATGGGGGATCTTCTAGTCGTTATTTGATTAAGGATAACCACAAAGCAACATTGGAATACTCAAGCTATTACAATTACAGTGGTGAGAAGGGGCCAACATCGTATCGTTCAGAGGAGTTGACTTGGGAAATTGACGAGCTTGACACAAGTATTTTAAAACTAAGCGACGACTATAATCTTGTGAACAAGGACGGCAAGGTTTTTCGAAGATACAGATAATTGATAGGGTAGATCTGACACTTTACAAATCCTTGTTTTATAATATTCTCATAGTACTTGACGGTTTCTCTTGTGACTCAGAGATGCTGTACTTGTCTCAATATTGGTATATTTTCTCTGTCTAGCGCATGCCATGTTCAATATTCTCAGCGGTTTCTTTCAGGGAAATAAAAAGAGGTTGATCAAGTGGTGATGTTTGAGTGTTTGTTCTTCCAATCTATTGTCAATAAACCCATTAACTCCATATATCTCCTCAAACAGGGTTTAGGCCTCGCATTTGTAAAACCATGAAACTAGATATGCAAAAAGGTTGATACTGGATTTGCAATAACCTTGATACCGATTTGCAAAAAGGGTGATACTGGATTTGCAATAACCTTGATACCGATTTGCAAAAAGGGTGATACTGGGGTCTCACCTGAAACAGCGATTTGCATCGAAAGTGATACTATTTGCAATTTCACTTGATACTCTATATCTGTATCCCTTTTATCCCTTCAGGGCTCTCTTAAAAAAATCACTTGACGATATTACGGATATTTCCAGCTTTGAGGCAAAGATTACACAAGGAAGACCCGATGCCGGACAATAGGTAAGTATCAGAAATCAGCCTGCCCACCAGAACAGGATACGCAGCATTACAGAATCTGTAGTGCTGGATATTTGTGAACTTGCTTGAATTGTCGGTTTTTCAGATGATAAAGCCGCAGATTAGCTATTTGTAAGACTTATAACAATAAGGATATATGATGTCTGAACAATTATTTGCCCCTTGTGGATTGAATTGTGGCCAATGCGACATGTACTTTGCCACCACCGCCGATGATGACGAATTGAGGCAGCAAATTGCTGATAAATGGTCCCGCCTCTTTGCCTATCCCTTCAAGAAAGAGGATATCAATTGCGACGGATGTTTAAGTGGAGGAAGAATGGGAATCTATTGCCGCGAGCTCTGCGAGATCAAGCCCTGCGCCCAGGCAAGGGGGATCACGGATTGTACCAAATGCCCTGAATATATCTGCGCAAAGCTGCAAAAGAATTGGGATGCTTCGGCAGCTTTTGAACACTGATGCACATCAGGATTGCCGTCAGTTTAGTCTTGCCTCTGAATTGGCGGCCTTCTTTGGTGCACGATATAGCTCAGAAATGAAATGACATAATCCCTGCCCAGCCCCACCTATCAGCGCTACAGTGATTTCCGGTACATGTCATTGAACCTTCGGCGCTACGGCGAGCGCCGGTACATATCAAAAAAACTGTATAAGTCCTGAAACATGGATACTAAGAAAGCTGGTTTATCCAGCAAAAGGAGATATTTATGAATACCAATAGATTACAGATCATAGAAGCCCAGGATTATGAAGGTGGCATAGACGCCGCGATCCGCTACATCCACGGAAAATGGGGTTCGGAGCGCAACCTGAATTTTTACAGTGATGCGATAATGCATTACGGGAAGAAGCTGCCCCACTTCTTCCTATTGTGTGATGGTGCCAGAATCATCGGCTGCGGGGCTTTGCTGATCAGTGACTTCACCAGTCGTCATGATCTATGGCCCTGGTATGCCTGCCACTATATCGAGGCAGATTATCGAGGAAAAGCCTTGGGAAAGAGGCTTTTGGATCATGCGATCAAGCTGGCAGCCGAAGCGGGGTTTGAGAATGTGTATCTCAGTACTGATCACGATGGATATTATGAAAAATACGGTTGGGAAAGGATAGAAGACGCCTTTGAACCTACCGGAGCCCAGACCCGGATCTACAAATACTGCATATAGGCCCCACCTCCCAATATTGGATGGGGCTGCGCCTATCAGCGCACCGCACATATCAAAGCAAAAACTGTATAAGTAATAAAAAACCGGGCAGGCTACCAGTTATGCGTAGCCTGCCCTTTGTTTATATATGATCAGGTGTTGTCTTCGATGTAGTTTGTGAGGCGGGAAAGGCAGTTCACATAGGAGCCCAGTTCGTTGTCGTACCAGCCGAAGATTTTGGCATGGGTGACGGGAAGTTGCAAGCGGTCTGTAGCCTGGATTCCCTGGCTGGCAAGCAGTTCCGGTGCAATCTCAATGAATCCGGTACGGGTATGCGTTTCATGAGCTTCGATAGTGGCGGCTGCCATGGTGCCGATCAGATCGGCGGAGACATTCTGGCGCTCGCTGACGAAGAGCAGACCTTTTTGGGGGCCTTCTGCCGCTGCTTTGTACACAGAATTGATCAGGGAGCGATTTACCATGGGCTCGCCTTTGTCATTGAGATCTGTGATAAAAGTGACGTTCAGATTGATCAGGGATACTGTACTGATCGGGATCCGGACGCTATCTGCCATAAACCCAATGTGTTTCACCGTGGGCATTACCTGTTCCAAGGCTTTGGTGACTCCGGTGGTGGAAAGGATGATATTGTTCAGCACGCTGCGGGTTTTGCGCAGGTCTGTGGCATCGCTCTTGGGTACTGAATCCAGGATGGATTGGGTGTTTGTAGCGGCATGGATAGTGCTCATGGAAGCGGTCATGATGCGGGCTGTATGTTTGTTTTCGAGCAAGGGTTTGATCATGTGGGACAGTCCGGTGGTAGTGCAGGAAGCGGCAGAAATTACGTGATGCTCAGCACTGTTGTAGTCCAGATGGTTGATGCCAAAGATCAGGGTCTTGGCATCCGCAGGGGTTTCGGAGCTGGATTTCAGCTTGAAAGGGGCGCTGCAGATCACTTTTAGGGCTCCGGCATTCAAATGCCCACGCAGACATGATTTCCCAGCTTCAGCAGCCAGGGATGGATCCAGAAAACTGCCCGTGCAATCCACCACGATACGCACTCCTTCATCCAGCCAGTTGATATCCTTGGGGTCTCGGGCTTGACGCAGGATTTTGATCGGGATCCCATCGATTTCCAGAATGGGTTTTTGTGAATCCAACACCTTGATGTCAGCTTTCTTACCCGCCATACCATAGAGAAACTTGTGAATCGAGCCGTAGGTGCTGTCGGATTCTATCACCTGGATCAGGTCATCCAGGTCTTTGCCGATGTTGCGTCCGCAATTCACGACGATGCCATCAAAGTGGCGCAGATGGATCTGATTCCAAAGCAGCAGCTTGCCGATCCTGCCCAGGCCATTGATGCCGAGCAGTTTTTTACTACGCAGGTTGAGGTTCATGAGTTCTCCTTTTATATCTTCTTGTTGTTATATACTTTGTACACTCTGCAGGGGATAGTGATGCAGATATATGTTGCCGCTGGTGGCGTCAATAGCCAGCCTGTCACCAGGAGCCAGGTCTGTGATCCCAATCCGGCATACGGAGCCAGCTTCATCCACCACCAGATCCCGGCAATTCACCACTCCGATCAAGCCCAGCCGCGTGGCTGTCACCGCTGCATGCGAAGTTACTCCACCCCGGGAGGTTAACAAAGCCTGACATTCAAACAGCAGCTCCATATCCTCGGGCACCGTATCCGGTCGTACCAGGATCAGGGCCTGCCCTGTATCTTTGAATCTGGCGATATCTTTGTCCGAGATTACGACAATCCCATTTACCGCACCCTTGCCGATTCCGATCCCGGAACCGATATGGAATGGCTTGGCCTGCTCCACGTCCAGCACCTTATACTCCGGGGCTTTGTGGATCACCTGATTGCGGGTCTGGAGGATATATAGGGCTTCATCGTAATGACCCTCAAAGGTAAATTCGATCTCCTGATGCGGATAGTTGCGGTCTTCGATCAGATGCCGGGCATATTTGTAGAGCCTTTGATAGATAAGGGGAAAATCCTTTTCCAGGGATGTATCCGTACTTACAAGGCTGTTCTGGCGTTGCTGTTCGGTAATGGGCAGAGTGTGCACCAAGCCCGCCACCACGTCCTCACCCTGACTACACAGGGTAAAATCACCATTCATGCAAATCCCGGGTTCATTGCTCCAGTCAGCATGGGTAAAGACCACTCCGGTGCCGGAATCCAGGGAGATATTGCCCAGCACCATCCGCTGGATGATCACTGCAGTACCCCATTCATTGGCGATATGGAGCTTTTGCCGGTAGAGCTGGGCACGGTCTGTATTCCAGCTATCCAGCACATGAGAAATGGCGCTGTACATCTGGCGGAAGGGATCGGGCTCCAGAAAGACCTGGTGAGCACTGAGCACTGCTTTGTAATCTTCCACCATGAGGCGCATCTGCTCGTCTGTGAATTGGGTCTTAAGCTGCACCTGATACTTCTTTTTGGAATTGATCATCAGAGTGTCAAACTCATCCCGGGGAATGCCATAGGCCATGCCCCAGCTCTGGATCAGGCGACGGTAGCAATCCCAGGCTGTCCAGCCATAATTCTTGCGTTTGGAGAGGTTCAGAGTGATCTCATCATTGAGCCCGATATTCAGGAATGTGTCCATCGCTCCGGGCAAACTCATAGGCGCACCAGAGCGCACAGAGATCAGCAAGGGACGGGAAGGATCCCCCAAACGCAGGCCGGTCTTGTGTTCCAGCCGCTGCAGATGTTTATAGAGCAAGGTGTCAAACTCGCTGGAGATGTCAGGATGCATATTGATGATATCCCGCTGCCGATATAGCTCCGTGGTAATCACAAAGCCATCGGGAACAGGGAATTCATACTGCCGCATCCGCTTCAGGAAATAACCCTTGGAGCCCAGCAGCACTTGATTTTCGATCCGGGAATTCTTTGTGTCCAGATGGTAGAAAAGCTGGTCTGGATCGTAGGACATCACGCGGGGGATATCACTCACGCTGAAGAGCTGCTTCATCTCCGCCAGAGCTTCAATGATGCGAGTGATAAAGCTATCCAGCCCCTGCACCAGGAAGGAGGCGGAAAGCAGCTTGCGGTAAAACTCCTCGGCAAACATCTCGGTAATACCAGTGGCTTGGGAGTGCTCGGTCAATTGCTTTAAGGCGTTATCGTAAAACCGGTAGTAGTATTCATTGATCAATTCGCTGACGCTATCTTTCAGCAGCTTGAACATATCCAGATACTGGTCCAGGGAGAGATTGGCCAGATGCTGAGCAGAACGCAGCATCGAAAGAGCGGTACTGAAGGCATCATTGGTGATCAATTCCTGCTCCATGGCATAGTCGTAGAGCTCCAGAATCCTGATGATACGGCGCAGAGTCTTGCCATTTATATAGTTTAGGTTCAATTGTTCCACACTGCGGGTAAAGAGACGGCGAACGACGTTTTCCAGCCGGAAGATCAAGCCAATAGCTTCTAGTTTGGGCTCTTTGTACACACCATACATGGAAGGAATGCCGGCGGCGATATGCCTTTTGAAATAGATGTTTTCCCAATATTGGCTAGGTTTGGGATCCAATGCCACTGCGGAAAGTTTGCCAATATAGCCCAGCATCTGGCGGATGGAGCTATCATAATCGTTGCGTACCAGACTGCTGCGCAGGCGGTTTTGCTCTTTGGCATCAAACCAGGTGTAGCGCGAGAGAAACTTCACGATATCATAAGGATCGAGGTTGTATTTGTCCATCAAGAGATAATGGCAATAGCACAGCAGCTTTAGCCGCTGCAGATATAGATCCTGCTCCTTTGGGGCAAAGAGATTTTGCAGCCGCTGCCAGGACATCTCCAGCATGGAATCCAGGCTGAGATCATGCTCAGTCAGGAAGCTATTCAGCACTTCGCTCTGTTTGATCGTGGCCTCATCAGGGGCATGTACATAGAGGTTCACATCCTCGGGGATCAAGCCTTCCAGCACTTTGGGATCCAGGCATTGCCAATACTCCATAATGCGGCACGCCAGAGTGATATGGGTGTTGTTGCTTTCGGTATGCACTTGCTTGCGAAAGAAATGGATGAGACGATCGCGCCGGTGGCTGAGTTCGTCCAGGCTAGTGCTTGCATCGCGGATTTCACCCTCAGCACCGATTTCATTGAAGAATACCGGAAAGAGCCGCAGCAAATGCTTTACCTGGATGAAATGGGAGCGGATATCGGCATTCAGAAAGTTGGAGACGTCCTTCTGAAACAGGTCTGTATCGGAGATGAAGACACCACCCTGAGTGAGGGAAATGATCAGAAACGCCAGGATGTCCTTGTTCAGGGGCAGGTTGTCCGAGATCAGACTCAGGAGAAAGCGCAGATGCTTGATATGGGTCTTATCGACCTCAAGCTGCCAATCCTGATTGATCCTGATATTGCCTGGAGTAGAGAAGCCAAAGCCAAGCAAACGCTTCTGGAAATGGCGAATATGCCTCAAATTGCCATGCTGCATGATCGTTTTGCCGATCGAGGTCAGGCAATCCAGCACGATGGTCATGTGTTTCGCTTTGTATTGCTCCAGTTCATAGAGCACCGAATCCAGAATTTCCAGGGCTTCGGCTTCACTTATTCGGGTATAAAGATCGGCAAGTTGACGATTCAAATCCCAGAGCAGATGTTCATGATATTCCAACATGCCTGGCGAGCCCAGCAGATAGAAGATGTAATACACCCTTACTTTCAGGTGCTGGAATGTTCCCGTCAGTTCACGGTGATATACGGCAAGATCAGAGAAATCCGGAATGTCCTCAAGCTGCTCCAGGGAGTGCATGTTTTCCAGAGTAGATTGTAACCCGTCGTAGTATTCTGCTCCTGCCAGCAGGGATAGCTCCGAGGCGCTGAAATTGCATTCCTCCGCTACTTTCTGATGCCAGGAGACAATATCATTGCTTTCACGCCAAAAGTCCAGATTCTGCCCCAAAACTGAGGCCAGGAATGAACAGGCATCTACAGGTAAGCGGGAAGATAGTGCAAAGAGGCATTTGCGGAACGACTTGCTATTGAAGATAAAGCACTTGCTCCACTGCTTGTGCCAGCTTCTCAGCATCTCAAAAGCAGCCTGAAAAATAACTTCGGAAACACCGTCATGGGTGCAGAGCAGGGTGATCAGTTCCAGAGCTTCCTGCAGTATCCGATTTTGCTGTGCAAAGCTTTGGCATAGATCGGCCAGCTTTTGATAGTAGGACAAGATCAGTTTTAGGGCGCGTTCTGCCTCAGGCAAGCCGGCATAGAACCACAAATCACTCAGAATCCCTTGCCGCAATAGGTTTATTGTGGCTTCCAGATTACTGTAGGGATGGAAGAATTCATCATAGAAATTTTTACACCGGTTGTGAATGCCATAGTAGCTTTCAGTACATGACAATAGCCAATGGGAGTCATCATCCAAAGTGATGTCCACCACTCGGGTACGGGCCAGGTTTTCCGACAAGGCCTTTGAATATAGGGTTTCCACCGCTATACCTCGATTCAGTATTGCACATCACCTATAGCACACATTGCCCACTTTAAACCCTGAGCTTTTCTGTCAAGCCAGTTCTGCTGTTGTATTGTATCACCGAAGCATCCAGATTCTTATCGATTGAATAAGTGCTGCTACCTTACGGTGGGAATGGGTAAATGACAGGAACATCAGTTCTACGTTTGGTGGACATTTGTGGTTTACACTTGCACATAGCATCGAACCCTGGGTTTTCAGACTCACTGAGCTCACTCATTTACCAGGGTTTATCCTGATGACTTGTTTTGAGATATTTATTGACCGCTTTTGAAGCAAAACTAAAGTGCAACATGTTTTCCCTTGTGCCGTTGTTAACTTAATGTAATATATGGCGTTAACAGCATAGGCACTGAGCCGAAGATTGTGTTTTGAATTGGCGTATGACCCGATGTTCCACATCGGGCTTTATACTTTAAAACCGGTGTTTTTCTTGAAAAAGATGAGAGTATTATGGGTGCGATGATTCTTGCCCTGGTAATTTTTGGATTCACATACGTCATGATCATGACGGAGTGGATCAATAAAACCACAGCCTCCCTACTGGGAGCTTTTCTGATTATTGTGCTCCGCATAGTGGATCAGGATTCTGCCTTTCGGATTGTTGACTGGAACGTGATCTTCCTGCTGATAGGCATGATGATTGTGATGGGTATTCTGCGGGAAACCGGTGTATTCCAGTGGATCGCCATCAAAACAGCCAAGCTTGCCAAAGCCCAGCCCTTGCGGATCATGCTGATGATGTTTGCTGTCACTGCTGTGATTTCAGCCTTTCTGGATAACGTAACAACAGTAATGATATTGGTGCCCATTTCCATCTTAATAGCCAATGAGCTCAAGATCACCCCTGTTCCTTTTATTATCACAATGGCCATTGCCTCCAATATCGGTGGTACCGCCACGATGATCGGTGACCCGCCCAATATCCTGATTGGCAGTGCTACACACTATTCATTCATGGATTTTATCTATCATCTTTCTCCGGTTATAATCATTATCACGATCGTGAGTCTGGGGATCACCTGGTTGCTGTTTCGCAAAGGGATGAAAGTGAGCAACACGGCAAGAGCCAATCTGATGAGCTATCGGGAGGATAATCTGATCGCCAACCGGAAGCTCCTGTATCGGAGCCTGGTGGTAGTGTTTCTGATGCTGGCTGCCTTTATACTTCAGGATCGGCTGCAACTCAAGATAGCTACCATTGCCATGCTGGCGGCGGTGATTCTGCTCATCTTCAGCAACCGGAAGAAGGTCGATCATGTGCTCACCAAAGATATTGATTGGTCCACCATCTTCTTCTTTATCGGGCTCTTCATCATCGTGGAAGCCTTGCAGCAGACAGGTTTTATCGCACTGGTATCCAATAATATTATAGCATTCTCACATAACGATTTGAAAACCACATCAATGATAGTCTTGTGGATATCCGGAGTCTTCTCTGCGATTATCGATAATATCCCCTTTGTTACTACCATGATCCCGATGATTCAGAATATCGGCACTCATTTTTCCGGCCACGCTATGGATCCCGTCTGGTGGTCATTGTCATTGGGTGCATGTCTGGGTGGTAACGGCACTCTGATCGGTGCTTCTGCCAATATCGTCTCGGTAGGTATTGCACATAAGAACGGTTACAAGCTCAGTTTCTGGGATTTCACCAGGCTGGGTGTGATCTATACCTTGAGTTCGCTGGCAGTATCAACTGTCTATATTCTTCTGAGGTACTTCTGATGGCTCTCTGGATAAAGAATTTACAAACAAGATCCGACAACCTCAGGACTTCCTCAAAGCACCACCCCTTACACTGTTTTTAGGAGATATCTTATGCATCTGGCAAGCTTCCTTAGTGCACGTTACATCATCCTCGAAAAGCGAGACTTGAGCCCTGTGCAGGTCTATGAAAACATGATTGAGCGCATCCTGCATAACCATACACTGCCCATTAACAAAACTGAAATTCTCGAGCTGGTGCTGAAGCGGGAAAAGCAAGCTCCCACGGCTTTACCTTCTGGACTGGCAATACCCCACATCCGTCTGAAGGGTTTTGAAGATATTGTACTGGTAATGTGTTTCCTGCAGCATCCTCTGAATATTGGTGGGACAGAGGTATCCTGGCTTACCCTGATCATCACCGATGAAAAGAGCTCAAACCTATACCTGAACATGGTCAGTACACTGCTGAAGCTATCTGGCAATTCCGAAGCGATGCGAAGTTTGCACGAAGCTCAGGACCCCAATGCTTTGTTCAATCAACTTCAGAGATTGGATCTGGATATTCATCAAGAACTCTATGTGAGTGATATCATGTCCTGGCAGCCCTACGCAATCCACCCTGAAGCCACGATGAGAGAACTCATCGCAGAGATGGACTCCCACCAGGTGGCAGGGCTTCCCGTCGTTAATGAAACTGGGAAGTATTTGGGCGAAGTAAACATCCTGGATATCCTGAAAGTGGGCGTGCCGGATTATGTAATGATGATCGAGGATTTGAAATTTCTGCATAGTTTTGAGCCCCTGGAAAAGCTTTTTGAGCGCCAGGATGATGTGCGCGTGAAGGACATCATGAGGAAAGATGAAACTTATTTGCATCCCGCAGCTTCGGTAGTGGAAGCAGTATTTATCATGATGCAGGAAAGGAAGCGCTACATCAGTGTGGTAGATAACGGGTTGCTCAAGGGAGTGATTACAGCCATGGATATCTTCAGAAAGATCATATCCTGAGCGCTTCCATTCTACCGCGAGATTCAATCCAGGTGGTCTCTTTTCATGATAACTGACTGATGCCTAAGGACATTTCTGAAAGCGCTTCAGACTATTTTCATTCTTGTTTACGTCCTCTACAATTGCCCCCCGTGCAATACCTGAGATTGATTTGGAGGTATGGGTGGGAATTAATCGTTGTATCCAAAAATCCGCAAGGACATCGAATGAGCAGCGATAAAAAGCATTGACAAAAAATATCTCGATCATCAGAGTAGTATTCGTGTTGTAAATCAAATCAATACACGTATTTATCCCCCTTACCGACAGATGGAGGTCGAAATGCCGAATTTGCCGATAATATGGTATTTAGCACCCTTTGGTGCGATATCAGCGCTTTGCTTTGCCTATTTCTTTTACCGCAGGGCAAAAGCCCAAAATCCCGGAAATGCCAGAATGCAGGAGATTGCAGGATATGTGCGCGAAGGTGCCTATGCATATTTGATGCAGCAATACAAGGGCGTGGGAATCTTTTTTGTGGTTGCCCTGGCGATATTTCTGTTTCTGGCTTATGCCCTGAAAGTACTGGATCCAATGATCCCCTGGGGGTTCCTCAGCGGCGGTATCATGAGCGGCCTGGCCGGGTTTATCGGCATGAATACCGCCACCATGGCGTCCAGCCGCACGGCTCAGGCCTGTAGCGAAAGCTTGAACAAAGGCCTTAAAGTAGCCTTCCGGGCTGGTGGGGTGATGGGCTTAACGGTCGTGGGACTGGCGCTACTTGATATGTCGGCCTGGTTTTACATCTTGAATGCCTTTGGTTATTCCCTGGAGAAAATAGCCGTTGTGATGCTATCCTTTGGTATGGGAGCTTCCACGCAGGCTTTGTTTGCCCGCCTGGGTGGTGGCATCTACACCAAGGCTGCCGACGTTGGCGCTGATCTGGTGGGCAAAGTGGAAGCGGATATCCCCGAGGACGATCCCCGCAATCCTGCCACTATCGCAGATAACGTCGGTGACAACGTAGGAGACGTAGCCGGGATGGGCGCAGACCTTTATGAATCCTACGCCGGATCGGTGCTGGCAACTGCTGCCTTGGGTATGAGTGCTGTCTTGCAGCTTTCAGCGAGTAATCCGGCAGTTTACAAGATGATGTTCAATTTCATCTCTGCTCCACTCATTCTGGCAGGAATTGGAGCACTGCTATCGATCTTTGGCATCTTTATCGTCTCCACCCGCGAGGATGCTCATATGCGGGAATTGATGGCGGCTTTGAATAAAAGCGTATATGTAAGCTCCATCCTGATTGCCATTGCCTCGTTTTTCATCACCAGAGCACTTTTGGGCGAGTATTATCTGGGGATCTTTTTCTCCAGCCTCGTGGGGCTCCTTGCTGGAATCCTGATTGGTCATACTACGGAACTCTGGACTTCGCACTCCTACAGTGCGACAAAAAACATTGCCAAGCAAGGTGAATACGGCTCCGCCACGGTGATCCTGGAAGGCATCAGTGTGGGAATGCTCTCCACTGCGGCTCCGGTGATCATCATTGTGATGGGAATTATGATCGCTTTTACCGTTTCCGGAGGTTTTGGCAATGTGGAACTGGGGCTGTATGGCATCGGTTTTGGAGCCGTAGGGATGCTGGCTACTTTGGGTGTAACCCTGGCCATGGATGCCTTTGGCCCTATTGCCGACAATGCCGGAGGCAATGCGCAGATGGCATATCTGCCCAAAGAAGTGCGGGAACGCACCGACAATCTGGATGCCGTGGGCAATACCACCGCCGCCATTGGTAAAGGATTTGCCATTGGCAGTGCGGCACTTACGGCGATGGCACTGCTGGCTGCATATCTGGAAAAAGTGCGGGATGGCTTTGTGATGCTGGGCAATAAAATCGGCGAAACCCAATATCTAACCATCAATTACGGCAATTTCACGGAGAAAGTGGATGCCGGTAAGGCCAGCCTGATCAATTTCATCGAATACTACCAGATCAATCCCCTGAATCCCAAGTTCTTACTTGGAATATTCGTGGGAGCGATGGTAACCTACGTATTTTCTGCGCTTACTATCAAAGCCGTGGGCAGAGCAGCCGGAATGATGGTCAAAGAAGTGCGTCGTCAGTTTACCACCATGCCCGGCATTCTGCAAGGCAAAACCAAGCCGGATTACGCCCGCTGCGTGAGGATTTCCACGATCGGTGCCCAACGCGAGATGATCCTGCCTGCCATCATCGGGATCCTTACTCCCGTGGTCATCGGACTCCTCTTCGGTGTAGCCGGAGTTTTAGGGGTATTGATAGGTGGACTCACCACCGGATTTGTGACAGCGGTGATGATGAACAATGCCGGAGGGGCCTGGGACAACGCTAAAAAGTATGTGGAAACCGGTGCCTTGGGCGGCAGTGGCAGTGCTGTGCATAAGGCTACGATCGTGGGCGATACGGTTGGTGATCCCTTCAAAGATACTGCCGGACCCTGCATCAACATCCTGATCAAGCTGATGAGCATGGTCTCCATCGTGTTCGGCGGATTTATCGTGGCTTATTCACCCAAGATTGAAGCCCTGTACACACCCAAACCCAAAGTTGAGATCATCCAGGAATTACCCCAGTTACCTGCCGTGGCGGATAGCAATATAGTCATCATTCAATACTGAGCAGAGCCCGTTCACCTCGATCTTTCAGCGCATATTCGCAGCCCCAGGGAGTGAAGCACATGGTTCACTCCAGCAGCATTGTTCTGCGCTGATATTACGTACTCAATACGCACCTGATCCGTAATGGGTGCGTATTGATTCCGTAGTTCAATGCAGGAGGGATTGGTCGATAAAATTATTACTGGTATTTATCGTCTTTTTTAGATGATTCTGACGAGCGATTAACTCTTGGATTCGACACGTCCCCGTGTCGACGAGACCGCAGGTCGAGATTATTTGAGCCCCTTCGGGTCTCCGTAAACGAGGACGTTTACGATCCAGGACGCAGGGTTCGAAAACCCTGCATTACAACAGGCTAAAAGCCTATGCTACAATCTGGACTCCAGTCAATCAAATCTGAAGCTATCTTACCCTTTAATCACGCCCAGGCGTTCTTGCTGATAGGTCTTGTTCTGGATATTCTGCCACCATTGGCGGTTGTGCAGATACCAATCCACAGTTTTGCGGATACCGGTGGCAAAGGTCTCGGCTGGAGTCCAGCCCAGTTCGGTGGCGATTTTGGTGGCATCTATGGCATAACGAAGGTCGTGTCCCGGGCGATCGGTAACGTAGGTAATCAGTTCGGTATAGGAATTGAGGCTGGATGAGGGTTCCAGTTCGTCCAGGATATGGCAGATGGTGGTAACAATATCGATGTTTTTCATCTCGTTGTTGCCGCCGATATTGTAGGTTTCTCCGGTCTTTCCGCGGCGGACTATGGTGTTGATGGCTTCACAATGATCCGTCACATAGAGCCAATCCCGTACATTCAAGCCCTTTCCATAGACGGGCAGAGGTTTGTGAGCAAGGCAATTGAGGATCATCAGAGGAATCAGCTTTTCGGGGAATTGATAGGCTCCATAGTTGTTTGAGCAATTCGAGATCGATACCGGCAGCCCAAAGGTGCGTTGCCAGGCTCGAACCAGATGGTCTGAGGATGCCTTGGAGGCAGAATAGGGTGAAGAAGGATCGTAGTGCGTGTCTTCCGTGAACATCCCTGTTTCACCCAAGGAGCCATAGACTTCATCGGTGGATACATGATGAAAGCGAAAGCCCGCTTTGTCCGCATCAGCAAGCTTTTTATAGTATTCCAAGGCAGCAGATAGCAGGATGGCTGTGCCCATCACATTGGTCTGAACAAACTGCAAAGGTCCATCAATGGAGCGATCCACATGGGACTCGGCGGCAAAATTCACGATAGTATCCGGGTAAAACTCGCTGATAATCCGGTTGATGGCCGCAGCATCACAGATATCCGCCTGCTCAAAGAAGTATCTTCGTCCACCGTAGCGGGCTTCGATGTCTTCCAGGGATTGCAGGTTTCCGGCATAGGTGAGGACGTCGATATTCATGACCTTTCCCGTGAAAGCAGGATCGGCCAGAAGGTGGTGAATGTAGTTTGCTCCGATGAATCCGGCCCCGCCGGTGACGATTACGTTGTTCATGCTTACCTCAATTTGTTCAGTAGATTCTTGAGTTGTTCCAGCTCCTGCTGGTTCTTGTATTCCAGCGTGATCTTTCCTTTGCCTTTATGCTCCGAGACTTTTACTTTGAGCTTCAGCAGTCCGGAAAGCTCCTGTTCCAGATGACGGGAGAGCGCAGCCTTTTTGACCGGTTCCTCCTGCTTCTGCAGGTATTCGGCGAAGGTCCTGGCCTTTTCTTCGGCCTGGCGCACAGTGAACTTGTATTTGATGATATGTTCTGCGAAAGGGATTTGCAATTCATCTTCAACGGAAAGCACAGCACGGGCATGCCCCGGACTCAGGACTTCGGAAGCCACATAGTCACGCACGTCTTGGGGGAGCTTCAGCAAGCGGATGGAATTGGTGATCGTGGCACGGTCTTTGGACATCACCTGAGCGATCTGGGCATGGGTGAGCGAGAAATCCTCCGCCAGAGCCTGATATGCCAGGGATTCTTCGATAGGATTGAGATCTTCCCGCTGTACGTTTTCGATGATGGCGAGCTGGAGTTGCTCCTTCTTTGAGACTGAACGGATTACCACAGGAACCCTGTCCAGTCCTGCCAGTTTAGCAGCTTCCAGGCGCCGCTCTCCGGCGATCAGTTCATAATCCGAGCCTTCGCTCTTGGTAACGATCAAGGGCTGGATGATGCCATTCTCACGGATGGATTCAGAAAGCTCACGCAAGCGTTCTGTATCGAAGGTCTTGCGGGGTTGATAGCGATTGGGCTTGATCTTTTCGATGGGCAAAGTGCCAATCCCGGCTGGGGTGGCAGTGGGCTCATCCCGATTGGGGATCAGAGCTGAGAGACCGCGTCCAAGATGTTCATTCATAATGTCTTACCTCCGCACTCAGGAGCGTTCCAGGATCTCATTGGCGAGATTCAAATAGCTCATTGCCCCAGGGGAACGAATGTCGTACAAAAAGATCGGTTTACCAAAGCTGGGGGCTTCGGTGAGCTTGATATTGCGGGGGATTACGGTACGGAAGACCTTTTCCTTGAAATAGCGGTGCACTTCCTTGGCGACCTGCATGGAAAGATTCACCCGCTTGTCAAACATCGTGAGCAGCACTCCGATGATATTCAGGGAGGGATTCAGGTTTTTCTGGATCAAGCGGATGGTGGTGAGGAGCTGGCTGACTCCTTCCAAAGCGTAATACTCGCATTGAATGGGCACCAGGACATCCGTGGAAGCAGTCATGGCGTTTACAGTAAGCAGGCCCAATGAAGGTGGACAATCCACCAGGATATAGTCGTAATCATTCAGGATGGGCTGCAACGCCTCTTTGAGCTTGTGCTCACGGGCAAATTCATGTACCAGTTCGATCTCCGCACCAGTAAGATTGATATTGCCAGGTACGCAAAAAAGATTCTCCGTGGTAGTAGGCAGGATGGTATCCTGGATTGGTACACGGCCGATCAGGGCATCATACACCTGCAAATTCAGCGTTTCCTTATCAATCCCCACACCGCTGGAAGCATTACCCTGGGGATCAAAATCGATCAGCAGGGTGCGTTTTTCCAATACTGCCAGAGCTGCGGCAAGGTTTACAGTGGTAGTGGTCTTGCCCACACCACCTTTTTGGTTTACTATCGTTATTATCTTTGCCATATTATCTTAAGGGTTTACTCCTCTATGTTCTGTGGGGTCAATGCCTCATCAGATCCCGATGGGCAATACTCACGATCCTGCGGTAGCCGATAAAAGGATCCTCTTTTTCCAGAATCACCTCATGGCGAATACCTTCCAGATCGCCCAGATTGTGCGATTTGTAGGCTATCACCTTGCCAGAAGGTTTTAAGAGCCTCCTGAGCGGGGGCAGATAGCGCTCCTGCATTCCCACGGCTCGCATCAGGATAAAATCGAAGCTGGGACGACGGGCTACAAACGCATAATCCTCCAGCCGGGAACAGACTACGCTGGTATCACTGAGCGACAGAGCTTCACACATCTCGGAAAGAATATGGGTCTTTTTCTGGATCGAATCCAGAAGCACCAGAGAGCAATCCGGAACCGTCAGCTTGAGCGGAATTCCCGGAAGACCACCTCCACTGCCAAAGTCCAAAAGCGTCTGTCCTGATAAGGACAAACATTCCAGTACTATCAGGCTGTCAAGGAAATGCTGAGTCCAGTAGCTGGCTTGAGGCATCTTGCGGGATATCAGATTGACCTGATGGTTGGAGTTGGAAAGAAGCTTGTGGTAATGCTCGATTCTTCCCATGATATGAGGGATTTCCTGAAGATCAAGGCTCTTCAAGTAGGTCTCAAAGTGTTGTTTTTCAGCGGTCACTTTCCATCCTTTGGTATGTTTCTTAGCATGCTTTGGATTAAATATGATCTGTCCTCCGCAAAGCCTTCCAGCGCTGCTTTGGCCTCTTCATTGTCAATTTGCAACAGAGCCCTGGCTACCAGGAAACGCAGCCGTTCATTGGGCTGATGTTTCAGGCTGGTAAGCAGTGCCACACTCTCGGGATTCTTGAAATAACCCAAAGCGGAAATGCAAGCCGGGATATAGCGCTGGGCTTCAAGATGGCTCTGCAGATAGGGCATGAGTTCCTGCTGCTCCATTGTGGCCAGGAGACTGATCGAAGTCTTGGCCTTTAGTGAATCGGGATCATTTACGTAGTTAAAGAGTTGGCTGAGGAAATCAGGACTGGATTTGGCCATGAATTCCAGAGCCCGGTATTCCAGACCTGAATTGCCGTTGAGCTTGTGCTCCAGGATATAGGGAATTGCCTCTGATGCTCTGGAAAGCAGGATCTGGCGGGCTGCTTTCACCCGGTTGATAGCGCTGCCCACTTCCCATTCCGCGGCTGCGGCAAAGATTTTGTCGATAGCTTCATCATCCGCTGGGGCAGGATCATCAGGGCTGGCAGCAGTTTCCGCTGGAGCAGTTTCGGTCTGTTCAATCAGTTCAAGATCCCTGCCAAATCCATAGGTGCCTTTTTGCCAATTGTGATTGTCCCGCATCAAGCTGTCCGGATAGGCATCGCTACCACCTGTATCCAGGAAAATACCGATCCCGCCAGTACCCCGGCTGAAATTGGCACTGCCATAATTCTGCACTTCTTTGCGCTCATAACGATCATTTCCGCTTTTGTCGATAAAGATTCCCAGCGAATTGCTGAGCCCCAGGCCATTGCCGCCATGAATGGAATAGGCATCATTGCCACCCGCATCCACAAGCATGCCAAAAGCCCAGTCGTGCCCAGCTCCCTGACCGGGGCCATTGCGGCTGTAATAGGTATCATCGCCGGCTTGGTCGTAGAGAATGCCACTGGCCAGGTGAATTCCTGAACCATGCGGGTAGTAAATAGCATTGTAGACGTCATTGCCGCTTTCATCGATCAGGATTCCAGTGGCATACCAATAGCCTACGCCCTGGGCATAAACTCCGCCTATATATTTATCGTTTCCAGATTTGTCGTAGAGCAAACCCAAGCCTCCGGCATAATCCGGACGCATACCAAAACCCATCCCCTGTCCCATGGTACGGTAGTCATTGGGCATCAGAGGTGCGTGAAAGTATTTGCCACCCAGATAGTAAGTATCAGCCCCGGCATTATCGCAAAGAACTCCTGCACCCAAAGTAGAACCAAAAGCCTGGGACATGCAGTAGGCCGAATAGCTGTCGTTACCAGCCTGATCTTGCAGGATGGCGATTCCGGCAGCGGCTGCACCCTGGGCATAGAGTCCGCCTTTGTAGGTGTCGTCACCACCTAAGTCCTGATGCAAGTTTATGCCCATGATGCTGCTGAAAGAAAAATCCCCCAGGTCGTAAAGATCATTGCCAGAGAGATCGCAAGAGATTCCTATCCCGCTCAGGCTGAACATAGAGGGGTGCTTCCCTGCGCCAGAGCGATAGACATCATCACCACTATGGTCAATGATCAGATAGAAAGGATTATGGCGGGAAGTGCTGATGGAGACCTCATAGATATCATTACCAGCAGGATCGATCACCAGGCAGAGAGGCTTGTCTTTCAGAGCTTTGATAGTGCTGGAACGGTATATGTCCGAGCCTGTACTGCCGATCACCATGAGCCCGTATTTGCTGTGATGGAGGATAGGCTTTTTGTTTGTGAACGATAGCTTCAGACCCTTGAGTTCTAATGCCCAATCGTGACAGATAAGTCCCGCGGTGAGCAGATGGTCAAAGCGAACCTTACTGAGCATGGGAGTAATCTGATCCATCTGGATATCTTCCAGCCAGGGCAGACCCAACTGGGTAAAATACGCCTGGTATTGCTCACTGTCTTCACTTTCGGTCATCGCCTGGATCAGGAACGCACACAAGCTATCTTGCTGCGCCAGGGTAAGATCGATAAAAGCCGCTTGCAGATACCGTTGCGCTATGTCCCATACCTGTTCAGTGGCGGTGAAGATATCCTTGGGCTTTTTGATCTTCTGCGCCATAGCAGATACATCCAGGCTGGGTTCTGTTTGAAAATCATAGACCAGATCAGGAGAATCCCAGCAGATTTGCCCCAGGTGGATGAGCTTGCGCCTCAGATCCTCTGCTCCCAGCAGTTCCCGCAGAGCGCTTAGTTTATCCAGGCTTTCCGGAGCATCCTGCAAAATACTCAGATGCCAGGCACTCTTGAACCTGGTGGAAGGGTCCCAATCCCGGTAGAACTTCAGGTGTTCCAGCTCCAAGTTCTGGCTCTGCAGCATTTCTGAGATTTGTCCCAATTCCTGAGCGTTCAGAATGCTGTAATCAATTTCATCAACCATGGCAAACATGGGTAGCAAGCTGCAGATCAGCGCCAGCGCTATGAGCAGGGTATTACGATCCATAATTCTATCTCCTACACCTTTACTGGGATTCAGGGTAAAATGGTCAAGGAAAAAAACACCAGATCTTGCAGCAGCAATGATGAAGAAAAATTTCATTGACGGATTTATCTCATTTCCAGTTAATGCGATTAGTGAGAATATGCCCTTGGCTTTGTAAGGGGCTGATCCCACCAGCATAGTGTGAATTAAGAATTAACTTGGAATTTATAGTATCACGGGGCATTTCGATCAAAGCCCCATAACCTTGAATAGCAAATAACCATAATTCATGGAGGAATTATGAAGAAACTTATTTTCTTGATTGTACTCAGCCTGCTGATGACAGGTATGGTCTGGGGACAGACAGCATTTACTGCGACCTACACCTTTGGTGCAAATGGCAATGTCTCAAGTTTTACTTATAACGGTACAACCTACCCGGGTATTACAATGGGTACTATTGACAAGGTAGGTGTAAACACATCCTTAAGCTCTGGTAACTTCCGTGCAACTAACTGGTCATTGGGCGCAATTGATATGGGGAAATACATCGGCTTCACAATATCAGCAAACACAGGATATAAGTTTACGGTTGAATCAATTACTTTTGGATTAGGACGTAGCGGCACAGGTACAAGAGATAGCCAGTGGCGCGGCAGTAATGATAGCTACGCTACACTGATTAATAATTACACATCGCTAAATTCTGGACTGACCAACAATAGTGGTGTTTTGAACAATCCTGATGAGAATCTATCTTGGACTGGTAATGTTCTTTCTATGGGTACTACCTATAGTGACATAACAGAGACATGCGGATTTAGATACTACATGTACAATGCTGAAGCAACAGGTGGTACAGCTGGACTTCAGGGACCAATAACGATCACTGGAACTTATGGTATTATCGGTGGAGTAAATGTTCCACCAGAGATAACCAACATCATACAAACACCTCTCTCAGGAGTTACATCCACTACATCAGTTTCTGTATCTGCCACCGTCACTGATGACAGTGCAATACAGACTGTTCAGTTAAAATGGGGAACCTCAACTAGTTCCTATCCCAATACCATAAATATGAGTGCAAGTGGATCAACTTATACCACTGTAACAAGCATCCCGGCTCAAGCAGATGGCACAACGGTATATTATGTGGTTTATGCTGCCGATGACGATTCGGATAGTTCCACTTCACCAGAACGGAATTATACAGTAAGAAACCCATCCACCACTACCATACCCTATACACAGGATTTTGCCACTGGATTTGCCGATACATATACCATAGGAATCACTGGAACCAACTCCTGGTATTTGTTTGGTGAAAGTGCATCCTGTAATGGATATGGCATCCCAGCCTCAGAGCAATGGCTGGTATTACCAGGGATCAACTTCAATAACTACACCAATGAGCGCATGACTTTCAATACGATTGCGACTTATGGTCAGTATGATGCAAACAACTATCTCAAGCTTTTCTATTCTGCAAACTACCCTGGAGTTGGAAATCCGAATGGATATACCTGGACAGAGCTTGCTTTTGATTATCCAACCAGCCCTTATACTTCCACTCCTACCGCTTCGACTTCATCGGGAATACTTGATTTGTCGGCTATCAGCGGCACAAATGTATTTCTTGCCTTCAAGTACAATTCCACTGACCTACCCACTCGCTGGCAAGTGGACGATATCAATATTTACGTCAGCGGAAGCCCCACTATTACCGTCTCTACCCCCAGCCTGAGTGGCTTTACCTATGCTTTGGGTAGCGGCCCTTCGGCGGAGCAAAGCTTTACCGTGAGCGGTGCGGATTTGGAAAGAAACCTGTCGATATATCCTCCCGCTAATTTTGAAGCATCAACGGAATCAGATGGTGAATTCACAGTCGATGTGATCCGGCTCACCCCTGTCGATGGTGTAGTAGCCAATACACCCATTTATATTAGATTGGTATCTGGCCTCGCGATTGACTCCTATTCCGGTAATGTTAGTATATCCTCCAATCCTGCCACACCGAAGGAAGTAGCGCTTAGCGGCTCAGTAACCACACCTCCTCCTCCGGATGCTCCAGTGGCTACAGACGCAAGCGGAGTAGCTTCCGATGGCTTCACGGCAAACTGGAATGCCGCCTCTGGCGCAACAGGATATTACCTGGATGTTTATAGCACGGGTGCTGCACTGGCTACCAATCTCATTATCTCCGAATACATTGAAGGAACCAGCTACAGAAAAGCTATCGAAATCTATAACGGCACCGGGGCTCCTGTTGATTTGAGCGCATATTCCCTTAAGAAACAAACCAATGGTGCTGGAGATTTTGGCAGCGAACTGGCTCTAAGTGGAACCCTTCCAAACGACGACGTCTATGTGGTCGCTTATACCAGTGCTACAGTAGGAGATTACGTTACTGGTGATATGGTGGATCTAAGCATCAATCACCAAGTGGTTAATTTCAATGGTAATGATGCGGTTGCATTGTATCACAACGGTACACAGATCGACATGGTTGGAATCGTAAACCAGGTAACTCCAAACTGGGGTGCAGATATGACTCTGGTTAGAAAACCCACTGTAACATCTCCAACCACAACTTTCAGTTTTGATGACTGGAATCAATACGCAGTAAACACTCTTGATTACCTCGGCTCTCACACTATGGGCAGCATGACCTATGTGACCGGTTATGAAAACTATGATGCCGGAAACGTTACCCAGAAAGCCATCTCCGGACTGACTCCAGAAACTACATACAACTACGTGGTTCGCGCTTACAATGCTTATGGCACCAGTGACGATTCCAATGAAATCACCGTGCAGACTCTGGAAGCTGCTGAAGCTCCTGCCGCTCCCGTGGCCACCAGTGCTACAGAAATTGGTGTAAACAGCTTCATTGCAAACTGGAACGCTTCTTCCGGAGCCACCAGCTACCGTCTGGATGTTTCCACAGTAAATACCTTTGCCAGCTTTGTAGCGGGTTACAACAACCTCACGGTAAATGGCACCAACCAGACGGTTAGCGGCCTGGCTGCTAATACTCCCTATTACTATAGGGTAAGAGCATACAATGTTTATGGAACCAGTGATAATTCCAATACCATTACTGCCACAACCCTGGCCAGTGATCCTTTTGGCGGCTACTACAATCCTGTGGCTGGCCTCAGTGGCTCTGCCCTCAAGAGCGGCCTCAGGGATTTATTGCCCACCAATACCAATACCAATTATGATGGCGCAAAACTTGTTCTCTTCCAGGATATGGACAACGTCGGTGGAGTAGTGAAATGCGTATACACTGGTGAAACCTGGACGGTAAACAGCTTATACAACGGCAGCACAAACCCCAATACTGAACACACCTATGCCCAGAGCTGGTTTGATGGCACTGCCAGTGAAAGCGTCAAAAAAGCTGACCTGCATCACCTCTTCATCACCAATAGCTCGGTCAATTCCTCTCGCAGCAACTATCCTTTTGATGAAGTTACAAATGTCTCTGCTACTTTCTCTGTCGATCCTCAATATGTGAGCAAACGCGGCACCAATGCCGACGGCAGAACTGTATGGGAACCGGCTGATCCGCACAAAGGAAATCTGGCCCGTGCCATGTTGTATTTCCATGTCCGTTATGATATGCCACTCTCATGGAATGGTGTAGATATGCTGGAAACCATGCTGGATTGGAATACAGCCGATCCTGTGGATGCAGATGAACTGGCCAGAAATGCCGAAGCCTACACATATCAGGGCAACCGCAACTTCTTTATCGATAAACCCCAATACATTACTTCGATCTGGGGTGGAGCGCCTGCCAATACAGTAGTGCAATTCAATCCTGCCAGCGCCATGGTCAATGAAGGCGATGGAACTGTAAGCCTCAGCGTGGAAATCCTCAATCCCAGCGCTACAAATGCCACTACAGCACAGGTCGTTCTTACTTCCGGCGATGCTGCCGATATCGGCAATTATACCACTGCCAATCTCACCTTCCCTGCAGGCAGCAGCACTCCTCAGACAGTAGTTGTCACCATCACTGATGATTCATTATTGGAAGGAACCGAGACCCTTATCTTCACTCTGAGTAATGTCAGCGGTGGAGATAGTGCTACCGCGGGATTCTATGGCAGCTTCTCACTGGCCATCCTGGACAACGACATCCCCGTGCCAGTGGCCACGGACGCTACTGATCCCAGCATGGAAGGCTTCACGGCAAACTGGAATGCCAGCGTGGGAATCACGGATTTTGAGTTTGACCTCTCCACCTCCAATACCTTCGCCACTTTCGTACCTGGCTACGAAGCCCTGTTGGTAACCGGCACTTCCTTACCGATCACCGGTCTGAATGCCGGAACTACTTATTTCTACAGACTCAGAGCTGTGTATAATGAAAGTGTAGGAGCAAATTCCAATGTGATCGAAGCCAGTACAGAAGCCGCCGAAGGCTTGCTCCTGGAAGAAAACTTCGCCTACACTGCTGGTCTGCTGCTTACCGAAACAGGAAACTGGAATAACCACAGTGGAACATCGAACTACATTCCAGTGGTAGCAAGTAATCTCACCTATACCAGCTATCCTTCCATTACTGGAAATAGCGCTTCACTTACAACCACTGGTGAAGATGTAAACCGGACCTTTGCCACCCAGAACTCTGGCAGTGTATATACTTCATTCCTGGTCAACGTAACAAGCGCTCAAACAACTGGTGATTACATCTTCCACTACATCCCAGAGACTTACAACACTCTATTCTTCCGTGGCAGAGTATTCATCCAGAAGGAATCGTCTTCAAACAACTTCCGCTTTGGGCTTTCCAATGGTGGAGCCATTGCCAGTGCTGTAAGTACAGGTTATGACTACTCCTATGGCAATACTTACCTGGTGGTACTGAAGTATGATTTTGTGGAAGGTGACAACAACGATGTAGTTAGTATGTGGGTCAACCCCACTATATCCACTACAGAACCTGCGGCACAGCTTGTATCGACTGACCCAATCACTACTGAACCCGCTAATCTTAGCAGAATTGCCCTGCGCCAGGGTTCAAGTTCTGCTGCTCCTGCCCTGATTATCGATGGTATCCGTGTCGCTACTGGTTGGGAATACCTGTTCCCAAGTGCCCCAGCAGTTCCAACTGTTACTGTCTCCACCGAAGCCCTTACTGGCTTTACCTATGTGGCTGGTTCAGGTCCTTCTGCAGAGCAAAACTTCACCGTGAGTGGCACCGATCTCGAAGGAAACATTACTCTTACACCTCCTACCAATTACGAGATTTCGACTGTAACTGGTGAAAGCTTCCTGCCCACCAATCCTGTCATCCTTAGCCCTACCGAAGGTACTGTGGGCAATACCACGATCTACGTACGCCTCAAAGCCAATCTGGATGCTGGTGACTTCAACAGTGAACAGATCGTGATCGCCACTACTGGCGTAACCCCCGATAAAACCGTTACCTGTAGCGGATCCGTGACCGAACCTGTGGTAACTCCCAACCTGTTCATCAGCGAATACATCGAAGGCAGTGTTGGCAACAACAAAGCCATCGAAATCTTCAACGCTTCCGGTGACACGGTTGATATGACTCAATTAAACGTAAAAGTTGCAGCCAATGGCGGAGCCTGGGGATCACCCATAGTATTAACTGGCACTCTAGCTAATCACAACGTTTATGTGCTGGCCAATACTACTGCAGATGCAGCGATCCTGGCCCTGGCAAACCAAACCTCGGGAAGCCTCAGCCACAACGGTGATGATGCGGTGGGATTGTTCTACGGAGACACCCTGATTGATGCAGTAGGTGTACAAGGCGTGGATCCTGGCGACGGATGGGAAGTTGCTGGAGTAGCAAACGGCACCAAAGACCACACCCTGATCCGTAAATCTACCGTTACTCAAGGCAATACAAACTGGACCAGCTCTGCCGGAACCGATGCCGATGACAGCGAATGGATTGTGCAAGCCAGTGAATACTTTGCCGATCTGGGTGTGCATACCTTTGGCGCTGGTCCACAATACACTGCCGCACCAGTCTTTGATCCTATGGGCGGCACTTTTACTACAGCTATCAATGTAAGCCTGAGCTGCAGCACGGAAAACTCCACAATCCGCTATACTGTGGATGGTTCTACTCCCACCACTGAAACCGGTACTGTCTACGAAAATGCCATCCCAGTGGTAGCCACCACTATGATCAAAGCAATCGCTTATGCCGATGGTTACGAGCCCAGCGCCGTAGTAAGCCAAACCTACACTATCAATATCCCTGCCGAATATGCTGGAATCCACTACTGGAACTTCAATGAAAATGTTCCGGGCTTAAATACCAACTGGACTCAACCCATCAATGCCACTTATGGCAGCGGTGTCCTTACCTATTCCTTCACCCAGGCCTATTCCTACACGGGAACTACGGTAAATGGAATCGATGGCGAGGTGAATGGTGGGTCGTTTGTCCCCCGAGGTGGTGTAGGAAATATCAACAATGGTGAATACTTCCTGCTTGATATTCCAACTACTGGTTTTGAAGACATCGTGATTACCTACGTCACCCAACGCACATCCACTGGCTTCACAAACCAGCAGGTGATCTATAGCCTCGATGGCGGTGAAACTAATGTAGAGCTTACCAATGTAAGCACAATTCCCTCTTCCTGGGGAACCGTAACCCTGGATTTCTCAGATATTCCTGGTGCAGATAATAATCCCAATTTCATGGTGGGATTCATTCTAACCGGTGCTGGCAACGAATCCGGAAACAACCGTTTCGACAATATCCAGGTTACTGGCACTCAGATTGCCGGCGGCGACCTTGACACTCCAGAGCTCAGTATTGCCATGGTGGGCGAGCAAATTCAGCTTTCCTGGACTGCTGTCGATGGCGCTGTGAGCTATCAGGTACTGCATTGCGATACTCCTGATGGTGAATTCACCCAGGCTGCCGTGGTAAATGCTCCCGCTACTACCTGGAACATTCCCAGTGTAACTACCAAGAAATTCTACCAGGTAATAGCCCGGGATTTCTAAACCAATAAACAACCACTAATATCAGGGCGGGATTTCGATCCCGCCCTTTTTTTGTGAGTGAGAATTGCTTTAGTGATAGAACGCAGATGACGGGATAGGATGGATTCACAGGATTTTGATGTTACCACAGAAAAAGCGGAGAAAGCTGAGGGGGATTGGATTTTTATGGAACGCGTAACCTACAACTCGTAACGCACAACCTTTATAGAACGCAGATAACTGGATAGAGTGGATTCACTGGATTTTGATATTTTACCACAGAGAAGGCGGAGGAAAAGACTTTGCCAACGAGTCAAACGATTTGAATGAGATATGAGAGCTTTGTCAGCAGTCTGAGCCCTGTGGGCGATACAATATAGCGAGGGTGTGAAGCGCAGCGAAACCCCTCGTAAGGTGACACATAGATCCCAGAGCCCAGGAGGGGCTACACAACATAGCTTGGTAGCGTAAACCCCAAGAATTGAAAAATTCTGATCCCCAGCCCAAAACGCAGCACTACCAGACCCCTACAAAAAAAGCTCCTAAAAATCCGGGCAAAAAAAATGGCTCCGGAAGAGGGATTCGAACCCCCGACCTAGTGGTTAACAGCCACCCGCTCTACCGCTGAGCTATTCCGGAACACATAAGTAAGAGCAATCACTAAAAACCGCCTTTTTTTGTCAATCAAATCTTTTCGCTACTCCAGAACACTTTTCTACTGATCTCGCAATCTCTACATTTACTTGTCTTTACCTCACCTTCACCTCGAGATCACCTCGAGTACTCGAGGTGATCTCGAGGTGAACCTGAGTTTATCCTGACTTAATCTATTGTCTGCCTATACTCTACCAATGTTGCATAATCCAGACTTGGAGGTAGTGATTTTGCGATTGACAGAATCCAAGCCTTCATTATCAAAAGAATCAAGATGACGCACTGTGTGGACAACAATAGGAGAATAATGTGCTTTTTACAGACTTGGAGACGGATAGATTACTGCTCAAGAACATCTCACTCAAAGATGCTGGATTCCTTTATGAGCAGTTCTCAAATGACTTTGTTAACAAATATTTATTTGATTATGATCCGCTGAGTTCTATCGATGAGGCCATTGACCTGATTAAGTTTTATTCAGTTCCTGAGCCTCGAAATCAGCATCGCTGGATCCTGGTTTTAAAAGATGAAGGGATCAAGATCGGTACAATTGGTTATCATTCCTGGGATCATGAATGCAGAAAAGCAGAAATAGGATATGACTTGAAAGAGGAATATACGGGCTATGGGTACATGAGTGAAGCACTTAATATGGTTCTCAGTTTTGGTCGTAACTGTATGAAAATTGAGGAACTTTGTGCAGTCATATATGTGGAGAACCTTGCATCCATCAAAATCGCAGAAAGAAATGGCTTTCATCAAACCGGAACGAGGTATGACACGTTTCATGATCAACAGTATCTTCATTATCTGTACAAGTTGAAACTAAAAGAATGGAAACAGTAAAGTATACAGCTCCATGTAGATACATCAACCTTTTCCGGATGGCTTGAAACAAGATTATAAAGACCGTCGCACATGCCCAAAACACAAAAAGCGGCACGATGTTGGATTGATAAGGATTTGTTGTTCTAATTCCCTACTTACTCCGCAATTTCTCCAGATTGGCTTTGGCTTCCGGCGCTACTTTGAATAGGTAAGCATTGGTCTCGCAAGTTCCGATTTCGCATTCGGAGCAGTTGGTCAATCCCTTTCCGGTTACACAATCGCGGATTGGACATTTATTGCACCAGATGAATCGGGCTCCGTCGCTCATGCAGCCATCACAGACGATATCGGAAGCTGTTAGATTACCATCGTAGTGCTTACTCCAGCGTTCGGCGATATCCTGTTTTTTCTCGGCGTCATTGGCATGATGGGCCTGGTATGTTTCACAGGTGGTACAGTCCAGGCAGCAGGCAGCGATGTGTTCGCTCATACTTTACTCCAATTAGTTTATTAAATTTCATCACCTTTCCCTGAATCGCTGCCATTTTGTCAACTCTTTATCATCCTTCAATCACATTCTCCCGCCTTCTAAACATCGTTGTGGTGCTGCCAATTGACAGGTAAATCCATGCAGAGGTCTATTTCTTTGGTGGCTTTCGCAATAACCTCATCTTCCACAGGGTGATGGGCATTCTGCCAAAAACCTTGACACAATCCTATGGCTATCAATAATCGTAATTTATGAGAAGATATTTATCATCAGGAAGGTTTCAATGAAGATTATCCCGTGGCTGGTCTTGCTGCTCTTATGCCTGCCCTTGGGGCTGGAGTCCGTGGATTTATCCAGTCCGGATGAGTATCTGGATGTATTTATGAAAGTCCGGGGCGATGCCAGCGGTGCCGCCAGCGTATATCATTGGACGGGTAAGATTTACAGCTATATTCCTGGTGAAAAGCGCATGGAATTGTTTGGCTTTGAGGGGTTTAACATATCCAGAACAGTTCAGGATGAAATCGGGTTTCAATTGCTGACCCGGGAAGCGGCGTTTTTCACGGATTACCGCACTGGTGAAATCCTGGAGCAGTGGCGCAATCCTCTTACCTCGGTTACAATTCCGGTAGTGCATATCTGGAACGATCCGGTAAATCAGGATATGAGCTTCGAGCCCTCCATGCTGCCCTATGTGCATCAGATCTTTCCCTCTACAGATCTGGGCAATTCTCTGGTTTTTCACATGGAGATTTTCCCCTTCTATACCAGTCCTCTGCCTCGCAAGGAGTATCCCGAATACTCTCAAAGCGATACCTATCAGGCCGCGGAGTTTTTTCAGTTTTTTGTCGATAAAGATGATCTGGACAGGAAACTCAGCATTCCTGCCGATATTTCCTGGACGCGGATCAGTCCCTGGATGCCTTTTATGAAGATGGGCGACCGGGCTGGAAACCTGCTCTTTGTATGCCGTGGAACCAAGCTGGAAGGTGGTTTTGCCGCCTTGCCAAAACATATCAAAGACTATGTAATGGCGCATAAACCGGAGTTTTCCGATGCGCCGCAAACCTGGAGTGAGCCCAATCAAACCAGTTGGACTTTCTTCAAACAGCTCCTGGAGACGGGAGAGATCAAATAAACCATGGAGGATCGCATGAAACGCTTCGTGCTTTTTTTACTTGTTGTTTCTATATCAATGCTGAGTGCTCAGGAGATTCCTGATATCTTTGCCAATCTGCGCCATAGCGCCAGAACTTCCGAAGGCAAGCTGGTGCTGCGTTATGAAACTACCCCAGAACTGCTGGGAACCAATAGCTGTTTGTATTCAGTGGATGGTGGTGCCTGGACTACCGTATCTCCATACCAGTTGAATGATCTTACTTATGAAGCGCTGGTACCATACAACTATGGTCAGAGCCTCAAATATCGCCTGCGTCTGGATTATGAGATGATGGGATATGAAGCGGTGGCTATGCATGCCGCCTATCTGGATAGTGATACCTTCCCACCCACTCTGGATAAAATGGGTTGGATCGCCACTGATGCCACGGGGGATTCGATGATGGTGTATTCCAACAAGCTCGACCTCACCGATACCTGGTTTGCCGCTACTGACAACAAATTCTACAGCGCTATGGCCAATGTCTATGGCAGCTTTCCCACGATGAATACCTATACCAGCTACAATGCCTATATTACCACCATCGTGAATACGTCAGCGATGACGGATTCCGTGGCATTTGCCATGGTTTACAGCGGGATTCCGGTGCTGCTTTCCAGTGGCCTTTACAAGCTTACCTTCAGCACACAGGGCATTCCCACCTTTGCCCGCATCGGCGATATCACGGCTCAGGTAAGTGGTGGGAAGCTGCACATGGCCTGCAATATCTCTACGCTGACGGCGGATCCGCAGTTTGGTCCCTGGCCCAATGACTTCAATGCTCTGGCAATCTCCAGCATGACCCTCAGCGCTGCTTTGGTGGGTGGTCAGCCGCAGTTTGGGCTTGGGGATTACAGCACTCCGGTACTGATGGGCTTTGACAAGCATTTCTACAATCATGCCCAGAACAGCTTGCCGGAAATAGGCTGGAATTATAGCTCTCAGACGGGGCTTTTACAGATTGGCTATACCGATGCCAATCACGATTTTCCCCTCATTGCTACGGTGAATTATGGCAGTGGTGCCTATTCACTGGTGCCGCAAAGCCTGAACTTTTCGGGAACAGTGGCTTTCGATACCATCGTGCCTCCCGGCAGTGGTGATACCGCAACGATCATTTTTAGTGACAACAACATCGATATGGTGACTACCACAGCCTATCTGGGGACAGCCAATCAGGATGATACAGCCGTCGTTCAGCCTCTTGCTTGTATGATGCCCAATCCCCTTGGGGCTGGACAGCAGGCTACGATCATGCTGAAGAATCTGGCAGCCAGTCCCCTGCAGGCAGAAGTATATAATCTCAAAGGGCAAAAACTTGCCACTTTGTATCAAGGCCATGGCGATCCCCAAGGACTGGAATTGAGCTTGAATACTGCGGGAATGCCCAGCGGGATGTATCTGCTCAGAGTTTCTCAGGATAGCTCTCAACTCACGAGAAAATTCATAATCTTAAAATAGGGATATTTAATAGCATATGTTCATTGATTTTGCACGCGTCCGCGTTAAGGCTGGAAATGGCGGCGACGGGGCAGTAAGCTTCCGGCGGGAGAAGTTTGTTCCCAAAGGCGGTCCCGATGGTGGTGATGGGGGTAGAGGCGGAAATATAGTTGCCCGGGGTGACACAAATGTGAATACCCTGCTCGACTATCGCTTCAATAAACGTTTCAAAGCAGACAACGGAAAACCCGGTATGGGGGGTCGCAAGACGGGTCATTCCGGTGAAGATCTTACCCTGCGTCTGCCTTTGGGTACCGAAGTATTTCAAATCTCCGGCGAACAGCGGCTCAAGATTGCCGATATCACTGCTCACAACGAAGAAATCATTATTGCCAAAGGCGGTCATGGCGGCAAGGGCAATTGCAATTTCGCCACGCCCACCAATCAAGCCCCGCGGCATGCTACTCCGGGACGCCATACTGAAGAAATCGAGCTGGAGTTTGTGCTCAAACTGATGGCAGATGTGGGTCTCGTGGGATTTCCCAATGCTGGGAAATCTACTCTCCTATCGGTACTTTCGGCTGCCCGTCCCAAGATTGCGGACTATGAGTTTACAACTCTGGAACCGATGTTGGGGGTGGTGAAAGTAAGCGATTATCAAAGCTTTGTGATGGCAGATATCCCTGGCATCATCGAAGGTGCACACATCGGTAAGGGTCTGGGACATCAATTCTTACGCCATATCCAGCGCACCAGTGTCCTGCTCTTTCTCATCGATATTGCCAGCCCTGATCCTCTGCTGGCGTATCGTACCCTGAGGGCAGAACTCTATATGTATGATTCGTTTATGGACAAAAAGCCCTTCCAGATCGTGATCAGTAAGATCGATACAATTGCGGAAGAGGAACGTGAAACCCGCCTGGAAGAGCTTGCTGCTATATTCAGAAAGGCCACCAAAACGGAGATTATTGCCGTCTCTTCCGTGGGCAATAGTGGCTTGGATACCCTTATATATTCGCTATATAAGAAGATCCAGGAATCCAGATGACCCCAGCGGAATACCCAGCCTGGCTCTGCCTCAAAACTGCGCCGGAGCTTAGCCACAAGGCCTGTCTGGGCATTCTGGAGGATTTTCCTGATCCAGCCGCGTTCGTAGGAGAGCCGGAACACCCCATATATCGTTCGGGCCTATTGAAACATAGCACCGCGGAACACCTAAAGGCAGCGGTTTTACCAGTGAATTTCCCACAGATAGCTCAGCTCATGAAGCGCTATGATATCAGTTGTTTCAGCATTACCGAGCCCGCCTATCCGGCTGCCTTGAAAGAGATCTTTGCCCCACCCCTGCTGCTCTATGTACGGGGAGATTTGGCTATGGCTTTGGATGCCACATGCCTGGCCGTGGTGGGCACCCGAAAGACCTCTGCTTATGGGCGGGAAATCTGTAAGAAAGTCCTCGGCCCCGTTTGTGAACGAGGCGTCACTATCCTCAGTGGTCTGGCCATGGGGATCGACACCATAGCGCACCATACCGCATTGCAGAAGGGGACCAGAACCATTGCCGTTCTGGCGAGTGGGCTGGAGACGATCTACCCTTCCACAAACCTTGAACTGGCGGAAAGGATCATCGCCAATGGGGCACTGATCAGCGAGTACGAACCTGGCACCAAAGTGGAGCGCTGGAACTTCCCAGCCCGCAACCGCATCATCAGTGCTTTGTCCCAGGCTGTATTGATCGTGGAAGGTCCCATCACCAGTGGCGCATTGCTGACGGCCAAGAATGCCATCGAACAAAACCGCGAGGTCTTTGCCATCCCCGGCAATATCAACAATATCAATGCCGAAGGCCCCAATCACCTGATCAAACATGGGGCTGCCCTGATCGCCAACAGTGATGACCTTTTGGCTAATCTGGGACTGGACGTGGAAAGCTCAGCCCAGATGGTGATCATGCCAGAGCTTTGCGAAGATGAACAGAAGCTCTATGACCTGCTGAAGAGTGAACAGCGCGCCATGAGCTTTGATGAATTGCTCCTCAGCACTGGCTTTCCGATCGGCCGGCTGGCTACTCACCTCACCAATCTGGAGCTCAAAGGACTCGTGGAAAAGGAAAGCGGTAACAGCTTCTTTGCCATGTAGCTGTTCTTCATAACGGTTACGATTATAGCACGCAGATGACTGGATAAACGGGATATACAGGATATTGAAGAAGGACGGAGAGCACGCAGATTCCGAAGATGGCGCAGATTCTAATGGAACGCGGATGGAACAGATGAAATGGATTCGCACGGATTCTCTCTTTGCCCACGAACTCACGAAATGCCTCTATTCTGAGCGCAAAATACCTCGATGTCCAGTTCGTGTTACACTCTTTCACTCTTACACTTTTCCACTTGCTCAGCACGGCTTCGATCAACGCTTTATGCTTACATCTAGACCCCTCGACTTCTCAACCTCTCGACTTACATAACATTCAGGAATAAAATTTGCTTGCTATTGAGACATTAAATAAGTATCAGGCTGCTTACCAGCAACCCAGGGAGACAACATGAAGAGCTACTTGTTCATAGCCGTTCTTATCTTACTTTCCGGGGCAATGTTTGCCAATCCTCTGACGCCCAGGATGATCCAGCAATTCTGGTTCAATGATACCGGGGAGATGATGATTCAATTTGGATATCAAGCTGAATATGCTTTATATGATGGAGCGCTGGAGTTCTACGATGGGACAGGCACCTATTACTATCCTGCTGAGAACCTGGATGAGGTAGAATTCCCCTATACCATCAATGCAGCCTTGGAGATGCCAGGCTTTGCTCCTAATCCTCTCGGCGGAACCATGCGGATGACTTACCAGGAGTACATTCATGAGGAAGCGCACTGGGGTGTTGACATCAGCAATGATTTCACACCTCTTACCGGGAATCAAAGCGCTGTCCAGACCCCCTACTCAATCAATGATCCCGAAGGTGGACATGACATCGGCGCCTGGGCAAAATGCCCTGATTATACTACCGTGGAGTACTACCATTTCCCCGCCCGGGGGCAGATCAACATCCAAATCCATGACTATGCCCAAAACCCCGTGGAAGGGGTACCGGTTTACATATTCAATCAATATACCATCGCCGGGACAAGCGACGCCTCGGGCGTGCTCAGCTTTGAGCATATTCCTATTAAGCTTCAGTTACTGGTCTATCAACCTGGCTCAAACTTCACGATGGTCGTGATGGACAGCACTTTCTTCGTTGAGCCCGGGCAGGAGCATAATCTAACTGCAATTCTGAACCATACGGCGGCTGATGATCCTGTTGCCATCCCTGTGGTGGGCAAGCTGGAAGTAAACCCTTCCGTGTGTGTGGCAGGACAGCCCTTGAACGTGAAATACGATGGTCTCACTCAAGGAGCTATGAGCCTTGAGCTTTACGATCTCAAAGGCAAGCACATAGGCACTTATGACTATCTCCAGACCCAGCCATGGACACCTCCCAAGCTGCCTAATGGCATGTATTTACTGCGGCTCACCCATGAGGGCAAGAGTCTTGCCACTACGAGATTCATCAACCTGAAATAGACCAGGACTATCTTCTGCACCAAACTGATAAGGGAGATTGATCTGATCCAATGCTGATTAGTGGCTATGATTCCCAAACCATCCTTATGGGCGTGGTAAAATATACCACGCTTGATCCCTCATTGTGGCAGGATTATGCCAATATTCACCACCGGAATAGCACTGCCACCACCATCCCAAACCGCGGAAAAAAGCCTGTTTTTCTATAGAAAACATATAAGTAAACCACAGCCAGACAGACATATATACCATGGATGCCAATACTGCTCATGCCAGTGTTTACGCCTGAGTGTAGGGACTGGCATGGAACTTGCTGATATAATAAGCATCAGCCATCGACACTGGCTGGTCAAACCAAGGAGATAAAATGAGAGGATATGTTTTGCTCGCTATGCTACTACTGACCGGGATGCTAAATGCCAATCCCCTGCTGGTGGAAGAACCCAAATCAGACACCAAACCCAGCTTTGAGACCGAGCAACTGGTATTCTGGCTGGAGCCGGGAAAGTGGCGTATGGAGGGAGATTATGGTTTCGTAAATTTCAGTTCCGATCCCATCCGTCAGGCGATCCTCTTTCCCATTCCATCTGATTCATTGCAGAGCATGGCCTACGATATTTCCGTGACTCTGGGATCAGACCATAAACCCCTACAGATCACCAGCGTGAACGAGCAGGGCTTCTGGTTTGACCTTGTTCTGCCCGAATTCAGCTTTGATACCGTGCATATCGGATATTCGCAACGGCTTTATGGTAATTCAGCCAGCTATATCCTGCTCTCAGCTTTGGCTTGGGGAAAGCCTCTGCGCTATGTAAGCTACACTCTCCATGCCGATCCCATCCTGCAGCTTGAATCCCTGCCCTTCAGCAATCCCGAGGAATCAGTTACCGAGGGCATGAACACCTATCAATGGGATTTCTTTGATTTTGTCCCCAAAACAAACTTCGATGTGCGTTGGTATTGACAACATGTGGGTTATAATGATGGTATGGACGCTCGCTAACTACTATCCCCTCAGTGATCTGAAGGGAAGCATAAATGGAAAGACAGAGAGAATAATAAGGAGGAATCCATGAACAAGAAATTCATGATTCTGATTCTGGTTGTAGGCCTGCTCACAACCATAATCGCCCAACCCAAGGGCACAGGTTCGATCAGTGGAACCATTCGCGACAATGCCAAGCAGGGCTTGGCAAATGCATCTATTGAAGCTTTTCTGGGCACCCAGAGAATTGCCGCCACCAGCAGCGACGCCAAAGGTGCTTACAAACTCATTCAGCTCAATCCAGGCAAATACACTATAGTAGTAAAGCTGACAGGCTACAAGACTTCAAGCACGGAAGTGAAGGTAAACCCAGCCAAAAACTCCATCCACAACGTCACCCTGAAAGTAGACGAGGGACTGCTCCCCATTCAAAGAGCCAAGGGGGATGCTGGTCCGGGTAGCGCTGCTACGGCGCAAGCCGAATCCTATGCCGGAGGCTTTGCGGTAAGTGATATGTTGAGTATCAGTTCTGGAGCCTATGCAGCCCCATATCCGGGCATGTACATCCCTCCGAATAATACAGAAGAATACACTGCCATCAATCCCAATATCTTCCACAGTCCTCTGGCTGAGCCCTTATCGACCTTTTCCATCGACGTGGATACGGCAAACTATTCCAATCTGCGCCGCTACCTGAACCAGGGACAGCTCCCTCCCAAAAACAGCATCCGGATCGAGGAACTGATCAATTACTTCAGCTACGACTATCCGGAACCCAAAGGCGAGCATCCTTTCTCCGTCTATACTGAAATGGGTGTAAACCCCTGGAACCAAAAGCGTAACCTGGTTCACATCGGGATCAAAGGCAGAGCTATTGATCTCAAGACCGCACCAGCATCCAATCTGGTGTTTTTGATCGATGTCTCCGGCAGCATGAATACCCCGCAAAAGCTGCCTCTGGTAAAGGAATCCATGAAGATGCTGGTGGCCAACCTGCGTCCTATCGATAAGATCGCCATAGCCGTCTATGCAGGCAGCGCTGGATTGGTTCTTCCTAGCAGCGATGGCGCTGAGAAAGGCAAAATCATTCAGGCCATCGACGATCTCGAAGCGGGTGGTTCCACAGCCGGTGGCGCGGGCATCCGCCTGGCCTATAAAACGGCTCTGGATAACTTTATCAAGGGTGGAAACAACCGCATCATCCTTTGCACCGATGGCGATTTCAACGTGGGTGTATCCTCCACTGCCGATCTGGAAGGCCTGGTAAGCGAATATCGCAGCAAAGGCGTATACCTCACCGTTCTGGGATATGGAATGGGAAACTACAAGGACAACCGCATGGAAACCCTCGCGGATAAGGGCAATGGCAACTATGCCTATATCGATAACATAAATGAAGCCAAAAAAGTCCTGGTTACCGAAATGGGCAGCACGCTCTTCACAATCGCCAAAGACGTAAAGCTGCAAGTGGAATTCAATCCTGCCCATGTAAAAGCCTATCGCCTGATTGGCTATGAAAACCGGATGCTGCGCACTGAAGATTTCAAGGACGATACCAAAGATGCTGGCGAATTGGGTGCAGGGCATACAGTTACTGCCATCTATGAGATTATCCCGGCGAATTCCAAAGAAACTCTGCCGGAACTCGATACGCTCAAGTATCAGGATGTCAAGATCAGTGATGAAGCCCGCAAGTCTCCAGAGGTGATGACAGTAAAGATGCGCTATAAAAAGCCGGATAGCGATGTGAGCATCCCCCTGGAAACACCGGTTTACAATAAAACTCTGGGGCTCAAGGATGTCTCCGAAACCTTCACCTTTGCCAATGCCGTGGTGGGCTATGGTATGCTGCTCCAGGATAGCGAACACAAAGCTGCACTCACCTGGGAGATGGTGAGGGAAATGGCCAAAGCAAGTCTTGGAAGTGATAAAGAGGGCTATCGTAAGGAGTTTCTGGATCTGGTAAACCGAGCTGAAAAGCTGAGTACCGGAGAGTATCGACCCAATCCCAATAATTACGATTGGGAATGAGAAAAGGTCTTTTGTCATGAGGCGCATCTTCGGATGCGCCGTTTTTTTGTGCCCTCTCTCCCCTTGTGGGAGAGGGTTGGGGTGAGGGGTAGACAGTATATTAGATGCAATTATTGTCTCCACATTCTTGGGGCTCACGCCACCAAGCTATAGTGTGTTGCCCCTCCAAGACTTCGGCCTATCATCAGATAATTCCGCATCCACTCGGAACACCGAATTCATTCGGTCGATCGTGCCAGATTCATCTGGCACAGGCAGATAGATGCATCATCTTCACCGGATAAATCCGGCGTACCGACCGGTTGAAACCGGTGTTCCGATCTGCTGTCAAGTGTAGGTTCTGGCATACAGGAATAAGGCCACATTGTTAGTGGGAAACCCGATAACCCCGCAGGGGCTTGCTACGTAAGGCGGTGGTTTCAACCACCGCCTTACGTCGCAAACCCTTTTGGAGTTGACAGATATCTCCTGAACCACTCCAGCACAACCCACACCACGCAGGGGATGACCTTGAGTGAACCAGGTATGATCCTGCAACTCTCCATTAACAATCATGCTTATCATGATGCCCTATACCCGTATTCGATTGACTCCCAGCGCTGTTTCTGCACTGCATTCTTACTTGATAAATCTGCTAGAGTTTAAGTCAGGATCACCTCGAGATCATCTCGAGTACTCGAGGTGATCTCGAGGTGATCCTGTATAAAATACGACTTGATAATGGCAGGTGTTGAACCATTGATACACAGGTTTTGGATATGAAATGCATAGTTTTCTCAGATTTGGCTGTTTTTTTGCTCATATATTTGAAGCGAATCCGGTTTGGGATTCCTTTGCTGTCTATGACGCAGAGATTTCGGGCCGTGAAAACGCAGTCTATATACGCTGGAGCTGGTTTTTCTGGCTCCGCTCAGAATAGAAAAAACAATAACATATCAAGGAGATATGGCTATGAAGAGATTAATTGTATTACTCATGCTCCTGGTTCTGGCAAGCTTTGCCCTTGCCGATGTGTTCACAATTGGCACAGGTACTACTACGCAGAACTATGTGCCCAATTACGGGCTCTATGATTATGGCTGGTCCAAGACCATCTATACTGCTGCGGAAATGAATGCAGCCGGGCTCACCGGAGCTTCAAACCTGATCGCAATAGGTTATGAAGTGGGAAACACTCCCGCAAACTACACGATGCTCGACCAGCGTGTTTACATCCGCCAAACCAACCAGGGGGTCTATGCTACCGCCGATAATACTTTCCCGGACAACACCCAATTTACCCAGGTGTATCAGGGAGATTATACCTACAACGGTGGAGGCTGGCACTACATTATGTTCAGCGCTCCCTTTGCCTGGGATGGCAACAGCAATATCGAAATCCTGTGGGAAAACTGGGATGGTGATTGGGTTTCCGGATATCCAAACTACCGCTATACCACCACTACTCCTGAATACAGGGCTGTTTACAAATATGCTGACAACACTTTCCCAACTACTACAGGTACCTTGTACTACAATCGTCCCAACATCCAATTTGCCACACCCCAGCTCACACCTCCCAATCCAGCTGTGGCAATCTACCCTGCCTTGAATGGTTATGCTTTCACCAATGCTACTTTGATCTGGCAAAACGGTGGGGGCATGCCCAGCACTTATGATGTATATCTGGGTACTACAAATCCTCCTACCACTCTGGTAAGCCAGGGACAAACCGGCACAAGCTTCGCTCCTGCCAATCTGCAGCCCGGGACTACTTACTTCTGGAAAGTGATTCCCTACAATACCAATGGTCCGGCAGAAAACTGCCCGGTATGGAGCTTCAAAACAGGCAGTGGGGGACAAATCGCCCAAAGCTTTGATGACACTGCTTTCCCTCCTTCCGGATGGGCAAATCCGGGTACTTACACCCGCAGTACCACCACTCCCTTCCATGGTACAGCCAGTGCCTACAAGCTTGCTCCGGTGACTCCGGCTCTGCTCATCACTCCGATGGTGACGATTACTCCAGAGTCCACCCTGGATTTCTGGGTTCGTACTTCCGCCACCACTGGTAATGGCAGGATCCAGATTCAATACTCATCTGATCTGACCAACTGGACGAATGTGGGTGACATAATTGAAGTTCCCACGAATACAAACTGGAACAGCTTCTCCGTGAATCTTGGTGCCATAGCCGGCAACAGCTATTATCTGGCTTTTGCCAGCAGTTCCACCACGTCCACTACTGCGATCTATATCGATCATGTATTTGGCCCGAACTTTATCGCCAATGATCTTGCTGCCACCCAATTGACTGGCAATTCGACCCCAAGCGTGAATTCCGCGACTACTTATACCCTTAGGGTCTCAAACCTGGGCTCAGCAGCTCAAACCAACTATACCGTAAAGCTTTACAATGGCAACAATGTGGAATTGGCTTCAGCACCTGGTGTAGCAATTCAACCCGGGACTACAGTAGATATTCCCTTCACCTGGACTCCGACCGTTGAAGGCCCTGTAGCCCTGTATGCCAAGGTGATTCTTACCGGCGATGCCAATCCTGCCAACGATCAAAGCCCGACCCTGAACATTACGGTTCAACCCGCTGGCTTGAATGTGGTGACCATAGGCGAGGGTGGCACCAATGCCCGTATGCCATTGGATTTCTATTACAAGAACAGCCTGAACCAGACCATGTACTACTCCACCGAGATTGGCATGTTTGGTACGATTACGGCGCTGGCTCTGTACAATCAGTTTGTAACTGCCACACTCACCAATATGCCCACCAAGATCTGGATGACCACTACCACGCAAGAAAATCTGGCTGCAGGCTGGATTCCTTCCACTCAGATGACCCTGGTCTTTGATGGCACTATGAACTATCCAGCAGGCGAGAATACGATAACTTTCCCGCTTACAGTGCCTTTTGCCTATACAGGTGGAAACCTGGTGGTAATGTTCCAGCGTCCCATGGATACAGTCTATTATAGCAGTTCGGACTTCTTCAAATGCCAGACTGTAGGTACAAACAGAGCCTGGAATGTTTATTCGGATTCCACGATTTACGATCCTGCTGCACCTACAGGTGGTACCCTTGGGGGTCAATTCGCCAAGACTACATTGTTCATGACTCCGCTGAGTCCCGACCCGATGTTCATCGTCAATCCTGCCTCGAAAAATTTTGGCGATGTGATCCTTGGAACCTCAGCCAGCCAGACATTTACAGTGGCAAATGCCGGAGGCGGCAGTCTGGGGATTAGCAATATCAGCATTAGTGGCAGCCCCATGTTCAGCCTGGTCAATGTGCCTACCCTGCCCCAAAGCCTGACCACCGGACAGACCCTGAACTTTGGCGTAACCTATGCTCCTACGGCTGCTGGAACTCATACTGCTACTATTTCAGTTACCGATAATCGCACGGTGCACACGATCAACCTGACTGGAAATGGTGTGGATACCACTATCTATACCCTTCCCTACCAACAGGGTTTTGATACAGTCACAGTACCAGCCTTGCCGGTTGGATGGAGTTCCATCTACCAGGCTACAGTGACTACTGGTTATGTTAAAACAGTTACTACTTCACCTCAAAGCACTCCAAACTGCGTGGCTATGTACAATCCTACGGATACCAATACCATTGCCATGCTAATCGCTCCACCCTTGGCCACAAACGTTCCTGCCAATACAGTCAGACTCAAGTTCTGGGGTAAAGGCACTACTACCTACGCCGTCAAGGTTGGTGTGATGACCAATCCTGCCGATGCTGCCACTTTTGTGGAACTGCAAACTATTACCCTTACAGCAAGCTGGGCTCAATACTCGATCCCGCTTACTGCATATACTGGCACGGGCAGATTCATAGCCATCAGGCATGCCAACAATTCCACCGGACAGACCATCTATCTTGATACCGTGGAAATGGAACTGATCTCTCCTAATGACCTGGCCGCGACCTTGCTTTCCGGTAATAGCACACCCAGTGTGAATAGCGCTACGAACTACACTGTAACAGTATTCAACAATGGCACTGCTGCCCAAAGCACATACACTGTAAAGCTATATGATAGTAACAATGTCGAATTGGCTTCTACCAATGGCGTAGCCGTAAATCCTGGTGCTCAGGTTGACGTAAGCCTTTCCTGGACACCTACCCAGCAGGGAGCAATGAGTTTGTATGGAAAGGTAATCCTTGCTGGAGATGCCAATCCTGCCAATGATCAGACGCCTCCATTGGCCATCATGGTTCAGCCCGCTGGCGTGATAACAGTTACTGTCGGTGCTGGTGATCAAAACGCTCGCATGCCTCTGGACTTCTTCTACAAGAATAGCCTTTACCAAACCCTGTACTATCCTGGGGAAATCGGCATGTATGGCAATATCACCACCATGTCCATCTACAACCAGTTTACTACAGCTACTCTGACCAGCAAACCCACCAAGATCTGGATGGGAACCACTACCCAGGCTGATCTCTCAGGGGGCTGGATTCCTTCCACGCAGTTGACTCTGGTCTATGATGGATCTCTGGCTTATCCAGCCGGTGCCAATACCATCACCTTCCCTCTGATGGCGCCATTCTCATATTCCAATGGCAACCTGGTAGTGATGTTCAATCGCCCGATGGATACTGCCTACTTTAGCTCTTCGGATTTTTTTAAATGCCAGACCGTGGGTACAAACCGGGCCCGGAATATATTCTCCGATTCAGTTGTCTACGATCCTGCTGCCCCCACCGGTGGTACTGTAACAGGTCAATTCCCGATGACTACTTTCACCATGACAGCGCTCAGTGATGATCCTATGTTTATGGTGAGCCCCGCCTCGCATGATTTTGGTGATGTGAATCTGGGTGGATCCCGCAGCCAAACCTTCAATATCATGAATATCGGTGGTGGAACTCTGGGGATCAATAATATTACGATCTCAGGCAGCGCTACTTTCAGCCTTACTAACTTGCCTACTCTACCCGCATCACTTACTACTGGTGCTACGGCTGCGTTCACGGTTACTTATACTCCTGGTTCTCTGGGTGTAACGACTGCTACCGTAAACATTACGGACAACCTGGGCAACCTGCGCACTATTGGTATCGGTGATCGTCAGAACCTAAGCCGCACTGTACACACCGTGGCTCTTACAGGCAATGGTGTAAACGACCTCACAGTGGGAGCAGGAGATCAGAATGCCCTTTGGCCTCTGAACTTTTTCTACAAAAACTCGCTGTTTGAAACTATATACTATCCCAATGAGCTATCAAACTTCACTGGCATGATCACCGGAATCAAGCTCTATAACAGCTTCGTAACCAATCTACCGGATAAGCCTACAAAAATCTGGCTGGGTACAACCACACTGCCAGATCTGTCCACAGATTGGATTCCTTCCACACAGCTTACCCTGGTCTTTGATGGTACCGTTACCTATCCTACCGGACAAAACGTGATTAGCATTAACTTCCCGGAACCTTATATGTATCTGAATGGACAAAACCTGGTGATGATGATGTATCGTCCCATGGATACCCAGTACTTCAGTTCTTCTGATTATTTCAAGAACCAGACAGTGGGAACCAACCGTACCCGCAGGATAAACTCCGATTCTGTTACCTATGACCCTGCCGCCCCACCTACAGCGGCTGCTTCTCAGCTCTCCGGACAATTCCCCAAGACTACCTTCGTGGTAATCCCTGGCGGAGTTGGACACATCACCGGTACCGTTCTTGGGGCTGGAAGTGCTCCCTTACAAGGTGTACAGGTAAATGTGGATAATCGGCCCTACAGCGCTACCACCAATGCTCAGGGTCAATTCACAATACCCAATGTCTTGCCTGGGAACTATGTGGTAAACTTCTCCAAGTATGGTTATGTGTCTCAGACCCAGAATATCGTATTGGCTGAGGATGAAACCGAAGTTATGAACATCACCATGGCTCAGATGGCTATGGTAAATGTAAGCGGTACGATCCTGGCCAGCGATACTGGTGTGGGCATTGCCGGAGCCAGCATCCACTTGGCTGGATATGCTGATTATACAGGCTCCTCGATCGGGAACGGTACTTTCCTGATCAACAACGTCTATGCCAACCAGAGCTATTCCTATGTGATCACTGCAGCAGGATATGCGAGTGCAAGCGGCACAATCAACGTGGCTGGAACCAATCACAACATGGGCAACATCACTGTGAACGAAGTGGCTTATGCTCCGAATTCCGTGGTTGCGGCTGTCAATGGCACCTATAGTGCCGTAAATCTCACCTGGAACGCTCCTGATCCCAATGCTGTCGAGATTACGGAAAGCTTCGAAGGTACTGCCTTCCCGCCCACCAATTGGACCCGTACCGTTACCAATAATGGCGCTCCGAACTCACTGGGCGTATTCCCCACCTGGTGCCAATTTGGTGCCATTACCATCAGTGGAACTCCCGTAACGCCTACCGATGGCAGCAATCAAGCTGGATTGTGGTGGAGCTATGAGCACCAGGATGAGTGGCTTATGACACCATCCTTCAATTGCCCTCCCGGCGCATATCTGAAGTTCGATACTTATTCACATTATGGCTCTACCAACGATGACCATTACTATGTGAAAGTAAGCACCAATGGTGGCAGCACCTGGGATATCCTCTGGGATGCATCCACCTTGCCTGCCAGTGACAACTTCTATTCCTTCCCTGTAACCGTAGATCTGGCCAGCTATAGCGGCCTGCCGATCAAGCTGGCTTTCCATGCTGTGGATCCTCCAACAAACGACGGTCTGTGGTATGTGTGGTTCATCGACAATATCTATATTGGCAATATGGTCACCAGCATCCGCTTTGCCGGTAGCGACCTTACCAGCCGTTCAAGCGAACCTACCCAATATGTAAGTTATACCAGTTCCACTCCCAATGAGCCCACCCGTGGCACAACCAGATCCGGTGCTGCTTATACACCTGCCACCAGAGCCATGACAATGCCCTCCAGGGTGTCAGACAGAGCGCTGGTAGGATACAAGATCTGGCGTCTTATCGCAGGACAGGAAGCCAATGAATCCACCTGGATATCCATTACCCCGGAAACAGTAACCACCCTGAACCATAGCGATTCCGGCTGGAACACTCTGCCGAATGGAACTTACAAGTGGGCTGTGAAAGCAGTCTATACTGCCGGAGTCCTTTCTGCACCAGCCATGTCCAATCCGCTGGTCAAAGAAGTGGTAAATGGTACAATCGTTGGATTCGTGCGCCGCACCAACAACCAGGCTATTGCCGGAGCTACAGTAAGTGCCGGTGGCGTAAACGCTACCACCAATGCAGCCGGTGCCTACAGCTTGATCCTTCCTGCTGGCCTATATTCTGTTACGGCCACAGCCAACAACTTCCATCCTGTGACCATCAATGGAGTTACTGTATCCCCGAACCAGAATACCACTCTGAACTTCTCCATGACTCCTTCTGCAAACGAAGATGATGTGATTCCAGTACTTGCCACTACTCTGGCAGGAAACTTCCCGAATCCCTTCAACCCTGAAACCACTATCAGTTACTCCATCAAGGAACCTGCCAATGTCCGCCTTGAGGTTTACAACCTCAGAGGACAAATGGTGAGATCTTTGGTGAATATTGATCAGCTCACCGGTCATTACCGTGTAGTGTTCGATGCCAAGGACGACAGAGGCAATCCTCTCTCCAGTGGCATCTATCTCTATAGACTTACCGCCGGTAGCTACACCAGCACCCGTAAAATGATGCTGATGGAATAGCGCGATAACAAAGCATATAGACAACAAACCCCGGGGTTTTTACTCCGGGGTTTATGTTTCCGCTTTGCCTTTATCAAGAGGATAGTTAAGATATCAATATGAAGAAACGCGTACTTGTTGGCCTGAGCGGTGGAGTTGATTCCGCCATGACGGCAAAGATATTAATCGACCAGGGCTTTGATGTATCTGGCATCACTATGTCCATTTGGGATGATTCGGTAGATCTGAAAGAATCCACCAAAAGCGGCTGTTATGGTCCTGGAGAAAAGGACGATCTTGAGGCTGCTGCCAAGGTGTGTGCAGAACTTGGCATCCCCCACCACATCATCCGTCTGCAGGATGAATACCGGGATAACGTGCTATCGTATTTTTGCGATACCTATGTCTCAGGACAAACTCCCAATCCCTGCCTGATCTGCAACCAGCGCATGAAGTTCGGCTATCTGCCAGCCAAAGCCCGGGCGATGGGGCTGGATTTTGACTACTTTGCCACCGGACATTATGCCAGGATCAGCCACAACCCTGCCTCCGGACGTTATGAACTGCGCAAGGCAATCGATCCCAGCAAGGATCAATCCTACTTCCTGTCTTTTCTCCGGCAGGAGCAACTAAGCAATCTGATCTTCCCCCTGGGTGCAAAAACCAAGGAAGAAGTGAAGGCTCTGGCCCGGGATCTGGGCTTTGAAGATCTGGCTGCCAAGCAGGAAAGCCAGGACTTCTTTGAGTCTGATGACTACAGCCTCCTCTTTGCGGATGGCACCTTTCAGGCAGGTGAAATCGTGGATACCAGTGGCAAAGTCCTGGGTACGCACAAAGGCCTGATCTTCTATACGATTGGCCAGAGGCGCAATCTGGGCATTCCCGGGCAGATCGAGCCCTATTATGTGATTCGCATCGATGCTGCCGCAAACCGTCTGGTAGTAGGCCCGCAGAGCCTGCTCTATGGTGAGGACTGTACGGTGCAAAACCTGAATTGGCTTTCGATCCCGGAACCAGACCATGAGTTCACCGCTTCTGCCCGTATCCGCCTGCAACACAATCCGGCCCCATGCACTGTAAAGCGTTTGGATTCCGGCAATTGGCAGGTTTTGTTTAACGAACCCCAGCTTTCCATCACTCCCGGACAGGGGATTGTCTTTTATCGGGACGATCTTGTCCTGGCGGGAGGTATCATCCATCAGACAAACACAAAGGAAAATCTATGAACAACCCAAGACCGGCTAAACAGGAAATCCTGCGGCTACTGGCTCTCACCGATAAGCAGGAAATTCAGGATTTGTTCCAACAAGCCTATGCCGTGAAAAAGCAATATGTGGGCACCAAAGTCTATTTCCGCGGGATTATCGAACTCTCCAATTACTGTGTTAAAAACTGCTATTACTGCGGCATCCGCAAGGACAATCCGCATGTGCAGCGCTTCACACTATGCAAGGATGAAGTGGTGGAATCTGCACTTTGGGCTTTCAAACAAGACTACGGCTCAGTAGTCATCCAGTCTGGGGAACGTTCTGATGAAGCTTTTACCGAATTCATCGAGGATATACTCTATACTTTGAAGGAAAAGACAGGCGGCAAACTGGGGATTACCCTTTCGCTGGGAGAGCAAAGCCGGGAAACCTATCAGAGATGGTACAGTGCCGGAGCGCACCGCTATTTGCTGCGCATCGAGACCTCAAATCCAGAACTGTACAAAAAGCTTCATCCTGCCGATCATGATTGGCAGCAGCGGCTGAATTGCCTCAGAACCATGAAAGATATTGGCTATCAGGCTGGTACAGGCGTAATGATTGGCCTTCCGTTTCAAAGCCTGGAACACCTGGCGGATGATGTGCTATTCTTCTATGACGAAGATATCGATATGATCGGCATGGGACCCTACATCCCCCATGAAGAAACTCCTTTATATCAATATGCCACGGATTACAAGGAAGAAGAGCATCTGGAACTGGCTCTGAAAATGATCGCCATCTGCCGGCTCCTGCTCAAAGACGTGAATATCGCTTCCACCACAGCTTTGCAAGCCCTGAAAGACGATGGCCGTGAATTGGGACTGCTGGCAGGGGCGAACATCATCATGCCCAATATCACCGATACCAAATACCGCGCCAACTATCAGCTCTATCAAGGGAAACCCTGCCTGGACGAAAACGCCTCATTGTGCCGGGGCTGCCTGGAACGCAGGATCTCAGCGATTGGCGAGCAGATCGGATACTCAGAATGGGGTGATTCACCTCACTTCGTTCATAAGGGTTAGTTTCTCTAAACCCCACATCTGCAAAGGCATACAAAATAGCTTCGATTTTCTGAATATATTTCAGATTTTTTACTTGCCTGAGCCCAAATTGTGACTAATATGTACGTATCTAACCTATTGGGGGTAAAAGATGAAAACAGCCGTTATTGAATTGGGTTCAAATTCTTGTAAGGTGCTGTTGGCTGATCCAAAACGAGGCATTAAACCCTTGCTGGACAAAAGAATCCCCTGTCGGATTGCTGCTTTCTTAAGTCCTGCTGGCGAACTCGGACCGGAAGGACTAAAGACCATCCTGGAGACCATCATTCAGGCGCAAAAGCAGCTTCAGGAAGCTGAACAGACCTTCCTGATCGGAACCGAAGCCCTTCGCAGAATAGCTGATCCCCAAGCCCTGGGCAAGGCCATCAAAGCCAAAACTGGTCTTGACCTTCGGGTACTGAGTGCCGAGGAAGAGGCAAAGATGTCTTTTCTGGGAGCTACAGCAGAATCTGAATTAAAGGGCAAGATCGTATTTTTTGATACCGGTGGCCTCAGTACAGAAGTTGTCTTTGCGCAGGGCAGCAGGTACAAAAGATGCAAGATCGTGAACCTGGGAGCCGTGGCACTGGCTGCGAAGTACCTGAAGAAGTTTCCCATGGCAAATAGCTGCTTCTACGGCTTGGAAGATCAGATCAGCAGTCTGATGAAATTCAAGTCTCCCCACAATCCGATCCTGATCGGTACAGGTGGAGTAGTGGCAACATGTGCAGCTGTGGCTCAAGCTATGCCGGATTATGACCCCAAGCTTCTGGAGGGATTTATCCTCTCCCGCAGCGAAGTCTTCCGCCAGATCTCCCTTTACCGCTCCATGTCCCTGGATGAGATCAAAGCAGTGCCGGGTATGGATGCTTCCCGGGCGGATACTATCCTGGCAGGAGCCATGATTATCCTCAGGATGATGGATATCCTGGGTGTATCAAGCCTGAAAGTGACTACCAAAGGCGTACGGTTCGGATGCCTGACCAGCCTGAAGTGAACTGAAGGGAGCAATATTACAGACTTGTAAGCCTGTGTGAGCAGATTGTTGCTTTGAATCGCTATGTGAATACGCTATCAATACGCCTCTGGTGCGTAATGATAGCGTATTGATAGCGTAATTCAAGCAGGAGGGTAGTTCGCAAAGCTTCAGCGTGAAAGTGGCATATTATCCTGAACTAACCCCTCGTCACTGCTCAGATTTCGTTGTGCTCCTCCAGCTCCACGATGAAGGCTTTGGTCCATTCTATCTCGCCTTGATAGATATATTGTGGACGTTTGGATACAGCCCGATGCCAGGGTGGACATTCATCTCCGCTCATGAATTCTTCCAAATCACGGTAACATTTGATCTGTGCCTCCAGGGACTCAATATAGGCCTCCAGTAAGGCTCTACGTTTGGCCTTGGGAATATTCACGAAGTTATAGATCCCTACATCTGTTTGCCATTTCACATGCTCCCCCTCTGTGAGTAGGGCAGAGATCTTCTTTTCCAGGGCTTTCTGTCCCAGATCAGTAATGCTGTAGACCTTGCGCATGCGGTTGTTGTCGGTCAGATCACGGGATAGATCCACCAGGCTCTCCACTTCCAACTGGCGCAGGAGCTTGTAAATCGAGGAAATCGAGAGATCAGTCCAGGATCGCATATCGCGGTATTGAACGTCCTTTTCGATCTGATAGGGGTGCCGGGGTCCTTCCGCAAGCAGTCCTAACAAGGCTGCTTCTGCATTTGTAAGCTCTCTCATGAGTACCTCCAATGAGTTTTGTGCCACATTATCCATTGATACTATTATGTCAAGATAATATTATGATTGGATAGTATATACTCTGTTTCTCCTGTGGGTTTGCTTTATAATATACTGTCTATCTATACAGGTAGCCGCTTCTGATATAATCCTGCTAATTAATATAATAGAATTAGCAGTCTATAGATGTGACTGCTAAAATACCTCTTGACACTTTTACGCTTCCCTCTATCTTGTCTATGAAACACAGGAGGTATTTCATGAATACACAACGTTTAACCATAAAGTCTCAGGAACTGGTTTCCTCGATGCAAAGCCTTGCCGGGGAGTACGGACATCAGGAGATCAATGATCTGCATCTTGCCAAAGCAATGCTAAACCAAGCCGAAGCGCTCATCCATCCAATTCTAGCCAAGCTGGAGATATCTGAATCAGAAGTGGCTCTGGAGCTTGATCATGCCCTCATCCGGCTTCCCCGGGTTCAGGGTGCTCAGGTGTACCTGGCTCAGGAAATCCTGGATATCCTGCATGATGCGGAAAAGGCTGCTGATCAGCTCGGGGACGATTACATCAGCGGAGAGCATATCCTGATGGGGCTATTGCACAAAGGTAAACAGGCTGCTGGGATCCTTAAGAGCCGGGGGCTCACTCCTGATAAGCTCCTGCTTGCCCTCAAAGAAGTGCGGGGAAATCAACGGGTTACGGATCAAAACCCCGAAGCAAAGTACCAGGCTCTGGAAAAATATGCCCGCAACCTCACCCGGTTGGCGAGAATGGACAGGCTGGATCCTGTGATCGGCAGGGACGAGGAGATTCGTCGCACGATGCAGATTCTTTCGCGCAGACGTAAGAACAATCCCATCCTGATCGGTGATCCGGGAGTGGGAAAAACGGCGATTGTGGAAGGTTTGGCGCATCGGATCGTGAATCGGGACGTGCCTGAAAACCTCAAAGGCAAAGACCTGCTGGAGCTGGATATGGCAGCGTTGATCGCCGGTGCAAAATTCCGCGGTGAATTTGAAGAACGCCTCAAGGCCGTGCTGGCGGAAGTAGAAAAATCGGCGGGACAAATCCTGCTCTTTATCGATGAGATTCATACTGTGGTGGGTGCCGGAGCCTCCGAAGGAGCGGTGGATGCATCAAATATGCTGAAGCCAGCCCTGGCCCGCGGGAGTTTACACTGCATCGGGGCTACTACCATCGATGAATACCGCAAATACATCGAAAAAGACGCCGCTCTGGAGCGCAGATTTCAACCAGTATATGTGGCGGAGCCTTCGGCAGAGGATACGATTTCGATCCTGCGTGGCATCAAGGACAAATACGAAGTGCATCATGGCGTGCAAATCACTGACAATGCGATCGTGGCGGCAGTAAGTATGTCGGATCGCTACATCTCGGATCGCTTTCTGCCCGACAAAGCGATTGACTTGATCGATGAGGCTTGTTCCAGGCTGCGTCTGGAGATCGATTCCATGCCGGCTGAACTCGATGAGATCGAGCGCCGCATCCGCCAATTGGAGATCGAAAAGCTGTCTCTGGCCAAAGAGGACAACCCCATGTCGCAATCACGTCTGGAAAAGCTTAAACAAGAACTGGCGCAACTATCGGAGGAACGCAACCGCTTGAAAATGCAGTGGGAACAGGAGAAGGGGCAGATTGAGAAGATTGGTAACCTCAAAGCCGAAATCGATAACCTCAAAGCTGAAGCAGACAAAGCCGAACGGGAAGGAAATCTGGAAAAGACGGCACAAATCCGCTATGGCATCCTGGCGACCAGGATCAATGAACTGCAAGCCCTCAAGGAAGCCAGTAAGCATGGGGAAGGCACAGGAGAACCGCTTTTGAAAGAGCAGGTGGATGAAGATTTGATCGCCGAAGTGGTCTCCAAGTGGACAGGGATCCCTGTCTCCAAACTGGCACAAAGCGAGATGCACAAGCTGCTCAATCTGGAGGATGTCCTGGCACAGCGGGTAGTGGGGCAGAAGGAAGGTATTATTGCTCTGTCCAATGCCATCCGCAGGAGTCGCAGCGGGCTTTCGGATGCCAATCGTCCCATCGGCTCCTTCATCTTTTTGGGGCCTACAGGGGTGGGCAAGACCGAACTCGCCAAGACCCTGGCAAATTATCTCTTTGATACAGAAAAAGCCCTCATGCGACTGGATATGAGTGAGTTTATGGAGCGGCATTCCGTATCCCGGCTGATCGGTGCACCTCCTGGTTATGTGGGTTATGAGGAAGGCGGTTACCTTACCGAAGCGATTCGGCGCAGACCCTACAGCGTGATCCTCTTCGATGAAATCGAGAAAGCACACCCGGACGTCTTCAATCTGCTGTTGCAAATCCTGGACGAAGGCAGGCTGACAGATGGCAAAGGACGTACGGTGGATTTTCGCCATAGCGTGATCATCCTTACATCCAATATCGGTTCGCAACAGATCTATGATTGTCAGGGGGAGTTGGAAAGCATCCGTCCCCAGCTTATGAAGCTATTACAGAACTATTTCAGGCCGGAATTCCTCAACCGTCTGGACGACATCATTCTCTTTCACCGCCTGGATGAGCAGCAGATCAGTCAGATCGTGGTTTTGCAGCTTGAGCTTCTGGCGCAGCGCATGGCCGCCAGGGAGATCTATCTTGAGTTTAGCGAAGCCCTGATAGCTTACATAGCCCGGGCAGGCTTTGATCCGCAGTTTGGGGCGAGACCACTCAAACGTTTGATCCAGAGAGAGATAGAAGATGCATTGGCCAGGGCAATCCTGAGCGGTGAGCTGGGTAATAGCGGCAGGATCAGGATTGATTATGACAATGTGATTCGCATCCTGCAAATTCCTGCTTGACAGAATTCCCAAGCCGTTTTTAGCATTCCAAGCAAGAGATAAAAGTATCTCAGAATCATAGTGTGTTCATTTTCGAAAGTAAAATCCCCTCCCCGTGAGTGGCCCGGAGAGGCTTTGTATGGTGCCTGTTCTGCAAATCAGGCAATGAGAATAGATGGTTTTACATAAAACAAACCTAAAAGGAGAAACCTATGAAGCGTTTATCATTACTGCTCGTGATGATATTCATTCTCGGCATGGTTGTATCTGCGCTGAATGCCAGCGAAGTTACCATCGGCGCCGGGGACCAACAGGCTCGTAAACCGGTTGACATGTATTGGAAAAATTCACTCTTCCAAGGCTTGTATTTCCAGAACGAGCTCATGATTGTATCGGGAAGCATTACTGGCGTATCGTTTTACAACAATTTCGTCACCGATCTTCCCAATATGCCTACCAAGATCTGGCTGGGTACTACTACTCAGACCAGCCTGGCAACTTACATACCATCAACCCAACTCACCCAGGTCTTTGATGGTACCGTAAACTATCCCATGGGTCAAAACACCATTACCATCAATTTCACCACTCCCTTCCAGTACTCTGGCGGGACTTTGGTGATGATGGTCAACCGCCCTATGGATACCGATTATTATGATTCGACAGACAATTTCTATTGTCAAACGATCGGAACCAACCGGGCTCTGAGCAACCAAAGCGACTCGGAGACTTATGATCCTGCCGCTCCTCCCGCCACTCCCACCATTTCCGGTCAATTCCCCAAAACCACATTCTACTACACTGGCCAGGGTATCGCCAATGACATGGCCTGTCTCAGCGTAACCGGAAACAGCACTCCCAGTGCCGGTAGCGCCTCACCTTATATCGTTACTGTAAAAAACAACGGCACCAACACCCAGGCTACTTACACTGTGAAACTGATGAAAGAAGGTAACGTGGAAATCGCCAGCCAGCCTGGTGTTTCTCTTACCCAAAATCAGACTCATGATTTCACATTCAACTGGACTCCTGCTACTGCTGGTCCCACTTACATCTATGGTGAAGTGGTCTTAACCGGCGATGCCATTGCAGACAACAACCAAAGTCCGCAATTTAACGTTGTTGTCCAACCTGCCGGAGTGAACTCCGTAACAATAGGCGCTGGTAATGAAACCGACCGCATGCCCGTAGATATGTACTGGAAGAATTCTCTATTCCAAGCCATCTATCTTTCTTCTGAGCTGAATATCGCCACTGGCAGTATCACCGGTCTTTCTTTCTACAACAATTTCGTAACCAACCTGCCTGACAAGCCCACCAAAATCTGGTTGGGTGAAACCACTCAGACTGAACTTACAGCTTACATTCCTTCCACTCAGCTGACGCTGGTGTTTGATGGTACAGTGAGCTATCCTTCTGGCGAAAACATCGTTAATATCCCGCTTACCACTCCTTACAACTACTTTGGTGGTAACCTGGTGATGATGGTAAACCGTCCCATGGATACAGGTTACTTCAGTTCATCTGACAATTTCTATTGCCAGACCGTAGGAACCAACCGCTCTCTGAAAAACCAGAGTGACAGTAATACCTACGATCCTGCCAATCCTCCTGCTACTCCAACGATTTCTGGCAGATTCCCCAAAACCACATTCTTCTATTCCAGCACCATGGTCACCACTGATATCGCCGCTATGTCGATCTCAGGAAACGTGACTCCTTCGGCTGGAACAGCATCGAACTACACCATTACCATCAAAAACAATGGTACCGCTCCTCAGTCCACTTATACCGTGAAACTGATGAATGCTGCCAATGTGGAATTGGGTAGTGTAGCCGGTCCTACTATCCAACCTTCAGAAATCCTGCAGGTTATAGTACCCTGGACTCCTGCTGCTGCCGGTCCTGCCACTATCTATGGTAAAGTGATTCTGGCTGGTGACCAGGTGGAATCCAACAACCAGACTCCAAACCTGAATGTTGTTGTTCAGACTGCTGGTATCGTTGCCATTACTATCGGTAATGGTGGTGCTACTGGCCGTATGCCTGTGAATATGTTCTACAAGAACAGCCTGTTCCAGACCATCTATCCTGCCAGCGAAATGAACATAGGTGGTTTGATTCAAGGTATCCAGTTCTACAACAACTTCGCCACCAACCTGCCCAATATGCCCACCAATATCTGGATGGGTGAAACTGCTGCTGCAAACCTGGCTGATGGCTGGATTCCTTCCACTCAGCTCACCCAGGTGTTCAACGGCACCGTGAACTATCCTTCCGGATCGAATGCCATCAATATCACTCTTACCACTCCTTATGCTTATGGTGGTGGAAACCTGGTGGTGATGGTTGAACGTCCCATGGATACAGTTTATTATTCCAGCAGTGACGTGTTTGTAACCCAGACTGTGGGCACAAACCGCACCCTGAACGTTTACAGCGATGGTACGGATTTCGATCCTGCCGCTCCTCCCACCGGAACCACTCCTACCGGAGCTTTCCCCAAGACCACGTTCTTCCTGATCGTGGACGATATGGGCTCGCTGAACGGAACTGTGACCGTGGATGGTGCTCCGCTTCCTGGAGCCACTGTAACTGTGGGTGGCACTGCGCTTTCGTATACCACCATGGCTGATGGAACCTACAACTTCCCTTACGTGTTTGAAGGTAACTACACCGTTTCTGCCACCAAACATGGTTATACTGAAGTAAGCCATCCTGTCACGATCGTGGAAGATCAGGCCACTACCCAGAACTTTGCTCTGGCTCTGCTGCCTCAGGTAGCGGTCAGCGGCAGAGTGGTAGGCAGCGATGCTCCTACCGTGGGTCTTGCCGGGGCTACAGTCAATTTCACCGGATATGAACCCTATACCACCACCACGGACGCCATGGGTATGTTCAATATCCCCAATGTATATGCAAACCATACTTATGATTACACCATCACTGCCACCGGCTATGCTGCCCTCACCGGCCAAGTAGTCGTGGGTGGTACTCCTGTCGCAATGGGTGATTTGATCGTTAATGAAATCGCTTATCCTGCCAGTGGTGTGGTCGCTACTGAAGCCGTCGACTTCTCAAACGTGGTCATCAACTGGAATGCTCCGGTTGCCGGAACCCAGGGATGGCTGAATTATGACAGCGGCGAAAACAATGACAGCATCGGCACCGGTGGCGCAGCAGATTTTGATGTTGCGATCCGTTACCCGGCCAGTGCTCTTATCGACTATGCCGGCACCAGCCTTCAAGCTGTGAAGGTCTGGCCAGCTCAAGCTGGGACCTTCTCAATCCGCGTCTGGACTGGCGGAACTCCTGAAGCTCCTGCCACCATGGTAGTGGATCAACCCTTCACCCCAGTGCTGGATCAGTGGAATACCGTACTCCTCAATACTCCGGTCCCGATTACTGGTGCTGAAGAGCTATGGTTTGGTTATCGCTGCAACGTGACTGCCGGTTATCCGGCTGGTTGCGACGCAGGTCCTGCTGTCGAAGGCTTTGGCAATATGATGTACTGGCAAGAGGCCTGGACCACGCTTACCGCACTGAATCCGGCTTTGGACTACAACTGGAACATTCAGGGTTATGCCGGTTTCGGCGCACCTGATCGGGGCCAGAAACTGATTCCGATCACAGCCGAACCCAGACGCATCAGCGAAGGCACCATTGCTGCCAGTGGGATCAGATCTCTGCACAGCAGACCAGTACAGACCGTGGAAACCCGCGTTCATACCGGTTATCACCTCTACCGTCTCCTGGCTGCCGATCAAGGCAACGAAGCGAACTGGACCCGCCTGACCCCTCCCAATGGCTATGCCCAAACCAGCTATGCTGACAATGCCTGGGCACCTCTGCCTTCCGGCGTGTACAAATATGCTGTAAAAGCCATCTATACAAACAACGTCCTTTCCGCTCCTGCCTTCTCGAATGAAATACACAAAGGCATGATGGGAACCCTGGCTGGTACGGTGACCGAATTTGGAACTAACCTTCCGATCGAAGGTGCTACCGTTACTGCCGGCACCTATAGCGGAACCACCAACGCCAGCGGTGCATACAGCTTTGCCGTATATGCCGGAAACTACACTGTAACTGCTGCCAAGACCGGATACCAATCCGCTTCACAACCTGGCGTGGTAATCGTTGGTCTGCAGACCACTACCCAAAACTTCGTACTTACCGAGATCACTCTGCCTCCCGCTGGAGTAGTTGCTGAACTGGCTGGTAACAACGTCAACGTGACCTGGCTTGCTCCAGGTGCCGGTGCCGAACTTACCGAAGGTTTCGAAGGCGCTACCTTCCCTCCTGAAGATTGGACTCAGGTTATTACCGATACCGGTGCTGGCTCTAGTGGTGTACTTCCCACCTGGTGCCGCATTGGAACAGTTGCTCTTACTCCAGAAGTTCCACCTCATGGTGGTGCTTTCCAATCAGGTCTGTGGTGGAGCTATGATCATCAGGATGAATGGCTGAAAACCCCTGCCTTCAATTGCCTGCCCAATGCCACCCTTACCTTCTGGAGCTATGTGTATTTCGGCTCAACCAATGGTGACCACTATTATGTAAAAGTCTCCACCAACGGTGGTACTGAGTGGACCACTCTGTGGGATGCCACTACCCTCACCGGCGGATGGAACTACTATGCCACTCCGATCACGATCGACCTGGCTGCTTACAGCGGACAGGAAATCATGCTAGCCTGGCATGCCGAAGATCCACCTTCAAATGATGGTCTCTGGTATGTATGGTTCATCGATGACATCCATGTGGGTACCCCCACTCAGACCATGCGTCTGAACGGTGGCAGCATTGCCAGATACAATCCCAACCAAATGCCTAAGATTCACAGTGTGGATAGACCCGCCAGCCGCGCTGCAGTAAGCAATCCTGGTATCCAGGAAGATGTGCTGATCAGCGATCGCGCTCTTTCCGGTTACAGAGTATGGCGTCTGCTGCAGGGACAGGAAACCAATGAAGGCGCCTGGACCAGCCTGACTGCCAACCCAATCACCGCTACTGCATATCAAGATGCAGGATGGGGTCCTCTGCCAGACGGCACTTACAAATGGGCAGTGAAAGCCATCTACACCGGTGGCGCTATGTCCAACGCCTCATTCTCCAATCCTCTGCAGAAAGCTACCCAGATTGGAACCATTGCCGGTTTCGTCCGCAATACTCAGAACCAGGGTATCTCTGGTGCCACAGTTACCAATGGTACTGTGACTGCCACCACCAATACCACTGGCGCTTACAGCATGACTGTGGCTTCCGGTACTCACAGTGTTACAGCCAGCCATCCTTCCTATTCTGCTGTTACCCAGAATGGCGTGGTAGTAGTAACGGGACAAACCACTCAACTGAACTTCCAGCTTCCTGCCAGCCAGATTCTGCTGCAGGATGGTTTCGAAAGCTATGCTGATTTCTCGCTTACTTTCGCGCCATGGACATTGGTTGACGTGGATCAAAGTGCTACCTACGGATTCGAAGGGATCACTTTCCCGAATTCCGGCAGCCCAATGGCTTACATCGTCTTCAACCCTGCTGCCACCACACCTGCTGTAACAGGCGCTGAACCCCATGGTGGTGCTAAATACGCAGCCAGCTTTGCCTCTACTACTCCTACCAACAACGACTGGCTGATTACCCCGCAAGTAAATGGCGGCGGAATCTTCAAATTCTGGGCCAGATCCTATGTCTCCACATACGGACTGGAACGCTTCAAAGTTGGTGTTTCCACCACCGGAACAGCTCCGGCAAACTTCACCATCATCAGCGGTGCAAACTACGTCCAGGCTCCAGTAGAATGGACTGAATACACCTATGATCTCAGCTCCTACGGCAGAGTGCCGATCAGGCTTGGGATCCAGTGCCTGTCCGATGATGCCTTCATCTTCTTCGTGGACGATGTAACAGTGATGGGTGGACCAGACAGTAATCCCAACGATGTAGTCCCCGTGATCGAAACCGCCCTCCAGGGCAACTATCCGAACCCCTTCAATCCAGAGACCAATATCCGCTTCAGCCTCAAAGAAGCTACACCAGTAGCGATCGAGATCTACAACGTCAAAGGTCAGCTGGTAAAGACTCTGTTCAATGGTGTGAAGGATTCCGGAAACCACGCTCTGGTATGGAACGGAACCGATAATCATGGTCGTGCAGTATCCAGCGGTGTTTACTATTACAAGATGAATGCCGGCAAATACAGCTCCACCAAGAAAATGATTATGATGAAATAATCATAAACCCTTAGATACAGTAAAAGCCCCGGGATTTCCCGGGGCTTTGCTATATCTGGGATGTTTTACCACAGAGAAGGCAGAGAAAGCAGAGAGTATTTATGAAGTGGAAAAGTGTAAGGGTGGAAAGGTGAAACACGAGCTGATCATAGAGGCAGTTTATAGTATTGGTTTAACACGTTTGGTCATAAATCCGTTTAAATCAGGAGAATCTGTAAAATCCGTAAATAGGAATGTTAGCTGTTTCTCTACTTTAATCCTCTCTAGTCTCTGCTTTCTCTGCTTCCTCTGTGGTAATTAATAATTCCCGGTAAATCCCTCTCATCCTGTTATATGCGTTCCATTATTGGTAAGTGTTGTTTCGGGAGATTCCATACAGCCTTTCCGGTTCTGCGAACTGTCTGGTCTTCTGGAAAGACGGCAGAGTGTAGATTTAGTGTATGGTGGGCTCGCTTATCGCCGGGTTAAAACCCAGCGCTACTATGCTCAGCTCGTGTTTCACCTTTCCACCCTTCCACCCTTCCACTTTTCCTCTGCTTTCTCTGCCTTCTCGTGGTAAAAAACTCCCCACAGGAGGTCAATAAGCCGGATTCTGTACTCCCGGCAAGCCGGAAGCGATGTCTATTCCTCTAGGCTTTGGTTCGCACCAAAGCTCAAGCTGCCTACCCGGAAGCGGTATGGGCACTACCATTGCTTCCCTATTTGGCATTGCACCGGATAAGGCTTTCCTGGCTACCAATGTCACCACTGGTACCGGTGGTCTCTTACACCACCATTTCACCCTTACGCAGCACCTGAATGTTGCCTGGTGCTACACAAGTCAGCATTCAGGTACTGCGCGGTTTGTTTCTGTGGAGCTGGCTCTGCATTGCTGCAGCTTCCCGTTAGGAAGTATCCTGCCCAAGGTGTCCGGACTTTCCTCTGTACCCATGAGGTACAGCAGACATCTTTTCCTCCTGTGAGGACTATTGTAAAGATCTATAGATAGCGAAGCATTTCGCGATCTATCACTCCGGCATAAAGCTCGATATAGGGCTTCACCGGCGAGATATTGATTTTCGGGAAAAAGACTTCCTCAATCTGGAAAAACCCCACCGAGGCATTCATATCAACCTCGATACAGATAGGTTTTTCCTCGCCTTTTTGGATTCGCACTTTCTGGATTGCTGAGGCTGAAGTGCGGTGAATATCTCCTACCCGGACGCGGGAAGACAGCATGGTGGGAATCCGGGCTCTGCCCTTTTCCATGTCGCTGCCGTCACCGATCAGCACCAGTCCTGCCTCCAGCGAGTGAATTTTGTGTGTGGCCATGTGCCCGAAGATGCCTTCTATGGCTATCGAGCGGATCGCCGCCTGCATCATCTGGTCATTCGGATAGATCGAGGTCAAGATCTTGTCAATAAAGGGTGTAGCGATCTGGATGCTGAGAAATTCATGACTGTCCCGGGCGATTGTCATACCCAGATCGTGCAGCAGGGAGGCCATGATCACACCCACCAGGGAGTCATCGGCGCTGCCTACCTTTTCCTTTTCCAGATTCATTTCGATCCCGGCTTCATTCAGTAGCTTGAACATCTTGATCGTATTCAAAGTGGCCTTACGCATATGCACCGGGCCATGATCATTGTAGCCTAAACGCTTGATCGAGACGATATTGGCATATTCCTGCAAAGCTTGAATCTCCGGATCGGCAAAGAGCATCTCCGCAGTTTTCAGCGCATTGGCTTCCAAAAGCTTCAGGATTCGCTCTTCCAGTTGGATTTGTTTTATAGATTTTTTCATAATTCTCCATTGCGAGGACGCCAGCCGAATATTCAACCAGCTATCCTGCATGTGTTTACATGTTTATTTGTGCCACGGGTTTGTCAATGCCAAAATGCCATGTAATAAGACAAGATAACCTGTTTACAGGGCGTTAGCAACAATGTTTCTGATGGTTTCAGCGGATTTTCCAGGTCAATCCCAGCTCATATTCTACCAATTTGCTTGATGGCGGGTACATGATTGATAAACGGAGGTTTACTACGCGTTCACCTCGAGATCACCTCGAGTACTCGAGGTGATCTCGAGGTGAAGACGAGGTTAACCTGACTTAATCCATTGATAATCAAGCAGGTATAAACATAGAAAACACCCCTCACCCCAACCCTCTGCTCCCTCTCCTCGCTATTGCCGTTATGCCAGCGCAGGCTGGTAGCTCTGAACTAATGCAGAGGCTGAGAAGATGCCAGCCTGCGCTGGCATGACGGCAAGGGGAAGGTTTGTGTAAACGGTATAATAGACAGTGGTTTATGCATGGATTATGTCATTATTTATCGGGAGATAAACATTGTGTGTTGAATGATATACCTTACAAATCCTCTAAATCACTTCCCTATACAGAAGTTACTAAAGATTTCACCCAATAGATCGTCGGTGGATACCACTCCCAGGATATCTTCCAGGGCATTGGCAGCGGTGATCAATTCAAAGGCGATGAATTCGAATCCTGCCTGATCACTAAGGAGCTTTTCGGCCTGAATAAGGGCGTCCAGGGCACGCTTGAGCGCAGCCAGATGCCGGGCATTGGTGATCAGGGGACGGTAGAACACCTGCTGGGGCAGGCTCAAACGGGAAATGATGGCAGCGCTGAGAGCCTTAAGTCCATCAGGGGTATTCACAGAACAAGGAATGTGTCCTGGAGTGGGTTGAAAATCTGCATCTCTTAGATCAGCCTTAGCGGCCACGAAGATACATTTATCCTTGAGTGCAGGATCTACTTGCTCCAGTTCCGCAGGATCATCATATAAATACAGGATCAGGTCGGAATCCCGCATGAGCTGGGCCGAACGGTTGATCCCTTCCTGCTCGATGATATTGTCCGTAGTTCGCAGACCCGCGGTATCGTAAAGCACGATAGGATATCCAGAAAGTGAAAAACTCTCCTCCAGATAATCACGAGTAGTGCCAGGATGAGGGGTTACAATGGCGCGGTTATGCTTCAAAAAGGCATTGAAGAGTGAGGATTTGCCGGCATTTGGAGCTCCAGCGAGGCAGATTCTGATCCCTTCCCGGAGCTTGATGGAATTTTGCCCCTCTGCATACAAGTCAGAAGCGGAAGTGATAAGCTTCTTAATGATCGAGTCAAGATGATCCAGATCGATCTGGGGTAAATCCTGATCACTGAAATCGATAGCCAGTTCACAGCGCAGCCGGGCATCCCTGATCTGGGTTAGTAAACCTTCCAGATGCCGGCTCAGATGGCCTGTAAGCTGCATCAGGGCAGCGGATTCGGATTTTGAGGTAGGTGCCGAGATCAGATCATTCACTGCTTCAGCCTGTACCAGGTCGAGCTTGCCATTTAGATATGCCCTCAGGGTAAACTCTCCCGGCTTCGCCAGTTCCGCTTTGCTGAGTAAGGTGGCCAGAATGCGTCCCGTAAGATCGGGATTGCCGTGACAACTGAGCTCCACGGTTTCATCACCTGTGTAGCTGTGGGGAGCAAGAAATACCGTGCACAAGACCTGATCCAGGGGTTCCTGATCCAGGTTGTAAAATGTGCCGAAGACCGCCTGATGGCTCTTGGCCTGCAATAGTTTGGATGAGGGACGGAAGAATTCTGCCACGATGCCCAGTGTGCCTGTTCCGCTGATGCGGATCACGGCTATTGCGGCTGAACCAGGTGCAGTAATAACCGCACAAATGGGGTGGTTCATGGTTTGAGGATGCTGATCATCTGCTCAGTGAGGGCAGAGGGAGTGAAACCGATCTGTTCTTTCAGCCAGGCCGTAGCGCCATGCGGGATAAACTCATCCGGATAGCCGAAGCTGATTACCTTGGCTGGAGACCCCGCCAGAAGTCTGCCGATTTCAGCGCCGATCCCGCCTTTCACGCTTCCGCTTTCGAAGCTGAAGAGGTGGGAACAGCTTTGGCCCAGGGCATGAAGAGTATCCAGATCCAGGGGTTTGAGGCTGCGCAGATTGACGATCACGGGGTGCAGATCATATCTTGCGGAAAGGATTTCACGGCACTGCTCTGCCAGTTCCAGGGTATCACCCGCGGCTAGCAAAGCAAACTGGTGGGTTTTATCTGGCGTTTCAGGCAGGATCAATTCAGCTTTTCCAGGCACAAACACAAAGGGTTCCAGGTTGCGACAACGGGCATTTCCCCGGGGATAACGGATTACGACAGGTCCTTCATTGTAATCGGCAGCCCAGGCCATCATATTGGACAGCTCTTCCTGGCAGGATGGTGCCAATAGCACAAGATTGGGGATATAGTGCAGAAAAGCGATGTCAAAGGCACCCTGATGGGTAGCGCCATCCTCGCCCACGATCCCGGCCCGGTCGAGGCAGAAAACTACTGGCAATCTGGGCATCGCCACATCGTGGATCACCTGATCCAAAGCTCTTTGCATGAAGGTAGAATATATCGCTACAAAAGGTTTGATGCCCTTGGTCGCCATTCCAGCGGCAAGGGTCACGGCATGCTGTTCGGCGATGCCTACATCAAAGCAGCGTTCGGGGTATTGCTGTTCAAATCCGCCGAGTCCGGTGCCAGAACTCATAGCGGCAGTAATAGCCACGATCCTGGAGTTCTTTTCCGCCAGGGCACACAGATTGTCACCAAAGACTTCGCTGTAGCTGCGTTTGCTACTGCAAGGGGCTTTACCGCTTTGGGCATCGAAGGCTCCGATGCCATGGAACAAAGAGGCATCCTGCTCTGCGGGAGGATAGCCTTTGCCTTTTTGGGTGACTACATGGATCAGGACAGGACCCACCATGTTGTTCTTGACTCGTTTGAAGATTGAGATCAGATGCGGGATATCATGACCATCGATGGGGCCTACATACTTGAAGCCCAGATCCTCGAAGATGATATTGGGCACCAGGATGTTCAGCATGGATTCTTCCAGCTTCTGAGCTCCATAGATGAAGCGGCGGCGGACATTGGCAGGAAGGGAATTACTGAAATCCCAAATCTGCTTCTTTAGAGTATTATAACCCTTGGAGGCATACATGCGGGCCATGTATTTTTGCAAGCCGCCCACGTTTTTGGAGATCGACATGGCGTTGTCATTCAGGATTACGATGAATCTCTCGGGTTGGAGGTGTCCGGCATGGTTCAAAGCTTCAAAGCTCATACCTCCGGTGAGCGCTCCATCCCCGATCACGGCTATACAGTGCCCTTTTTCTTTTCGCAGATCACGGCCAACGGCGATACCTAAAGCGGCTGAGATGGAAGTACTGCTGTGTCCAGTGCTGAAAGCGTCACAAGGGCTTTCATCGCGGTTTGTAAAGCCGCTGATGCCACCCGCCTGACGCAGAGTAGGAAAGCGGTTGTTGCGTCCGGTAAGGATCTTCCAGCCATAGCTTTGATGCCCTACATCCCAGACGATGCGATCCTGGATAGCATCGAATACACTTAAGAGGGCAATGGTAAAATCCACGGCTCCCAAGCTGGGGGCAATATGGCCTCCGGTGGACGCTACGACTTCCACGATGCGTTCCCGGACTTCTCTGGCAAGGATTAACAGATCCACATTGGAGAGCTTTTTTATCTGATCTGAGTTATTGATAGTCTCGAGTATCATGGCAGGCTCCTTGTGCTTAGAGGTTGCCTCTGGCTTCCTGGAGTTTCACGATGATGATCTCCAGGATCATGAGGAGAATGGCAGCGATTAGCAGGATTTTCCACAGGTCACGTCCAAGGCGCGCCAGAAAGATCTCATCCTGCCAGTTTTTTCCCAGTTCGCGGTGTTTTCCGCCGGGTTTAGTGAAAACGCTGTCGCTATCCTGGTAGTCGATGTTTACCGCAGCCATACCCTGGCGTTGGTTGCCGGGATTGATGGTGTAGATCCCCGGGTCTTTGGCAAAATACAAGCCATTGGCAAGATTGATGGTATTTCCATCTGGGAGCCCAAGGGCACTGGCGCGGATGGCATCTCCTGGTATCAATTCCTGATCGGGCAGATTAAAGCTTTGCAAGGCTGTAAACTGCCGATAAGCAAAGACCGGGAAGGCGGGATCGATAAAGAATGTATTGTCTGTGCTGTTGCTATCCCACAACCACAGAGCCTGATTATCCTTCATCAGGGCCAGAGCATTATTTTGGGCTGAGATCAGCGGTGCGGTGCTGCCCCGGCTTTCCCAGAAGGAGCCGATCACGGGATATTTGAGGCGTTTATCGGCAATCAGAGCACTCACCTTGTGCTGAGCGGAGATGTAGTCGATGGTGCGGGCTTGCCTGCTATAACCACTGATGCTAATGCCAAAGCTCTGTTCCAGCATGGCCTTAGTATCGCCCGGAAGAGCATTACCCAGGCAGATCAGGCTGCCAATTTCTTTGGTTTTGAGGGTATTGAAGACTTCTCTCAGCTTGGGATTCAAGCTGCCAAAATCGTAAAAAATGAAGAGGTTGTAATCTTCCAGCATGCTCAGGTTCAGGGCTGCCGAAGAGATGGTTTGCACCCCCCTGCCGCCTGTATAGACAGATAGGATTGTGGAAAGATACAGGGGTAAGCTGCTGTTGGTAATCACAGCAACTTTGGGATATTGGTAGTATTCCAGAGCGAAATAGCTGCGGTTGTCGGCAGTGAGATACTCGTCCAATACTTCCAGATAACCGCCCTGCCAACCCTCCCGGGTAAGATCAAAACTAATGGTCTCAGTGAGCGAACTGCGAGCAGGAACAGAGACAAATTTCTCCGCTACCTTGATATCGTTGATTACTGCTTTGATCAGCACATCGGCTCTATCGGCAGAACCATGATTGGTAACCACAAACTGAGCCGTGTGTACTTTGCTGCGGGATACCAATTGGGGCAAAATTCGCGCTTGGGACAAGGAGATATTGCTGCGGGGCTCGTCTGTAGTAAGCGGAATGGTGAGAATTGGAATACTGCTTTTTAGCTGTACGATCTCATTGATGAAATCGCTGAGCAGGTAGATCTCACGGTTTGGCATCTGGGCTTCACTCAGCTTACGCTCAGCCAGATTGAGGGCATCCTCCCAGCTTAGGGGTTCATAGCTGTAGGTAATTCCGGTCAGGATCTCCAGAGGAATTTCTTTGGCATATACCAGGCTATGCAGATCATTCCAATCTCTATCCCGGGTAATCAGAATCAAGCGATCTGCATCCTGGGCTCGGGCATTGATCTCGGAGATATAGCCTTTGGCTTTTTCCAGTAGAGTCTTTCCGCCTTCCATATAGTCCATACTGTAAGATGTATCCAGGATGATCGCAACTGCGGTGGGTGGGTGTTTATGGGATTTGCCAAGTCTGGCAGAGGACAGCATGGGGCGCGCTACGGCCAGAGCAATCAGTAGAATGATCAGCATCCTGATGATCAGCAGGATGATGTTGGTTATCTTAGTACGGTTCTTTTCCTGTTCCTGGCTTTGTTTGATAAAGCGCAGGGATGAGAACATCACCCGGGGTGGTTTTTTCTTGGCCAGAAGCCAGATGAGTAGTGGTAATACTGTGGCTGCGGCAAAGAAGAGGAGTCCGGCATTCAGAAAAGAGAGTTGGAACATATCCCTGGCTTAGAATCCTGCTCCCAGAGCAAAGAGGTATTCGCTGTCGGCCAGGCGCAGACCGCTGTTGTTCAAAGAAAAGTCAAAGCGGAAGAGCTTGTAGTAATAGCCTCCGCCCAAGGTGAAATTGATATTGTCCGTACCGTAAAAATCCTTGCTATATACTCCTACACGGATATCCAGACCTTGCTTGATGGTGCTGTTGTCGCTGAAGTCTGTGGAATCCCAATTGAAGGTATTCACATAGCCAATATGATAGGTGGTATCCGGAGTCTTGGAGATTTTACTCTGGACGCCCATCATTACCTTGGAACTGCCGGTGCCATATTGCGAACCTATGCCAATCCGGCGCTGGATGGATTTGGAAGGATAGTTCTCCCACCACAATCTTGAAATCAGATCATAGGCTGTGACTCCCATGATCACATCACCGGTTTTGTAGGTAAGCCCCAGATCCGTGCTGAAGCCTTTTACTTTATCATCGATAAAGGCTTCGCGTACCATCATGGTGCCCACTTTACGCTCGGACAGATAAACCAATCTACCGCTGAGGTATTTGAGGTTGAGTCCTCCGCTGAGATCAGGCCAGTTCTTATCTGTAACCCCAAGGCTGATCTGGACTTTATCAAGCTGATAGTCAAAATACTTGCTGCTGTCCTGTGCAGCATTCCAGGCACTGATGTTTACTTTGGCAACAGGTTGGTAGGAGAAAGCAGCTTGCTTGGCAACCAGAGTGAAGTACTTAAACTGTTTGTCCCTCAGGAAATTGCTGATCTGCGCTGCTTCCCAGAAGGTGATATCTTTGTCGTTGGCGAGCCGGAAGGAGGTAAAGAGCTGGGTGCTTTCCCCATTTGCCAAGAGGGCAGGATTGCTGAACGAAGCGAAGGGATCATCGGTATTGGTGACATTCATGGCTCCCATCCCAATGGCTATGGCGGAGACATTATTCTCCGGAATGGCATAATCATAGGAGGTGATTGGTAGAGGGGCCTGGGCTGAGAGGTGCAGCCCAATCAGAATCAATGCAGTTGTAAAAAGTAGCTTCATTCTATAGCTCCGGCGAGTTTTTTATGAACCCAAATTGCGAGGTAATAACCACCCACTCCGGCAAAGATTCCGGCAATGGCATCGATAAACCAGTGATAATGGCAATATACTGTAGCCAAAGCCAGGAAAAAGGAAATCACCACAAAGACATAACCCATATATTTTGTATGCCTCAGGGCAGCAACTGTAAGAACTAAAGCTATGGCAACATGCGAAGAGGGGAAGGCTCCGCCCAGATGCGTGCTGGTGCGGTAGATAAAGACCATGATATGCGTAAACAAACCAGCTCTGTAGGTTTGGGTAATCTCCATCGCATCAGGAAAGTAGCGGGCTCCGATCACGGGGATGATCGAGAAGATGAAATAGCACATGTAAAAGGTGAAAGTGAGATTGAAGATCAGCTCTTTGAAGGCTTTGGGCTTCTTGAAATACAGATACAGCGGCAAGCCCCCGATCATGGGATAGTAACAGAAGTAGGCAAAATGAAAGAGCTCGCTGGTGAACCAGTGGTTGAATTTGATCCCCCAGTCCAGGGAAGGATAGTATCCGAAGATCTTAAAGTCTATCCCCATGAAAAAGGGATCCAGCCAATCGTGAAAGATGATCTGGTTCACGCTGTAACTGGAGATAAAGAAGTAGCCAAACAGAGATACCGGATACAGGCCTCGCACAAAGCTGAGGATTCGATGGGCTTTGCTGCCAGGTTGGAGGGTTCTGTGCCACCAGGCCATCAAGATCACGATCATGATTACTCCCAGGTAAGTGGGGAGGTGCCGGTATGCATCTTTGGCGTGGGATATGCCCAGACTCATGTAGAGCAGGATCCAGCTGCAATAGACCAGAGTAATGATGTCTATGGCGGAGAGTAGTTGTGGTTTAGCGGGTGATGGTTTTGTCATATAGTCTATAGGTTTTGTAGATTTTAGCATCGAGCATCTCGGCTACTCGGATCATCATGGTGTTGTTTTCCAACACCCAGGAAAACTCACCCCGGAAATAACCCTTGGGTAAGCCGTTTTTATATGAATAATAATAGAACAAAGTATCTATGCCGTGCCCCTGAAACTCCTTGATCACACCCATTGTGACGACTCTGGCACTGGAAATCCTGCGTTTGGCCAGCGCAGCCTTGAGCATGGCAAGAGGGCCGGAACTGCCTTTCATGACTTGCAGCACTTCATTGTAATTTGGCAAAGCCAGTGAGAATCCGGCAGGATGACCGTCCTTTTCTGCGATAAAGACCAATTCAGGATCTGCCAGGGGAAGCAGTTCATCCACGGTAAACTCAAATTCGTCTTTGGTCATGGGGACGTTGCCCCAATTGTATTCCCAGGCTTTGGTATAGATCTCAAAGACTGTCTCAATGTCTTTACGTCTTTGCTTCTTGTTTTTTGATAGCGAGCGGATTTTCACTCCAGTGCGCCGTTCGATGGCGGCTGCTACCCTATCTATGCGTTCCGGCATTTCCCGGCGTTCACTCAAGTAGGCATAGAGATCCATGGTCTTTGTGAGTCCTGAAGCTTCAAGTTGTTTCTGATAATACTGCTTGTCATAACGCATCATAACCATAGGAGCACAATCAAAGCCATCGATGAGCAGTCCGCATTCCTGATTGACGGAGAAATTCATGGGACCGCGCATGGATGTAAAGCCCCGGTAACGATTCCATTCATAAGCTGCATCAATGAGTAGATCGGCCACCCGCTGATCTTCTATACACTCGTAGAAGCCAAAGAAACCGATGTTTTCCTTGTGCTCCAGGTTGTGCTGGGTATTGGAATGAGCACTGATTCTACCCACGGCTTTGCCATCCTGGACAGCCAGAAACAGGCATACTTCGGAGTGTTTGTAGTAAGGATTGTGCTTGGGATCAAAAAACTTGAGCTGATCGCTGATCAAAGGGGGTACCCAGCAGGGATCACCCTTGTAGAGCTCAAAAGGCAACATAATAAACTGCTTCAGCAGCTTTTTGTTGGTCACCGGAACAATGCTTGGCATAGGCGCTCCTAAATCTCTCCCAGACGTTTGGATACCAGAAAGTTCAGTATCCCCATAACCAGGGCATTACCCCACATTATCGTGATAAAATATGGGGGCAGGTCATAACGAACGGACGGCATAAAAAAGTACAATGCTTGGAATAGTACAACTGGAAGGATAACGATCAGATACTGAGCAAAGCGTATTTGCCGGAATCTGACGACCAGAATCCAAGCCAGAATTGTAGTGATCAACATCGGCAAAAAGGCAAAGTAAGCGACAAAACCCATATAGGTAAAGATACCTCGACCCCCACGAAACTTGTTGGTAAGGGGAAGACAGTGACCAGCTAGCATGCCCAGCCCATAAAGCAGCATGATGTTGTGACTGTAAAGGGGTTCCAGTTCTGGGAAAACCCTTGCTGAAAAAGCTCTCAGAGCAAACTCCACCACCAGCAGATACACATAGGATTTTACTACATCCAGCGCACCCACGAGGATGCCCAGAGATTTACTGATATTGGTATAGATGTTTTCTGTATCGGAGAGTCCGGTGCCCACCTTGTAGATATTCAGCGAGCGAGCGCTCTTAGCTACTATTCTGGCCGTGGAAAAGCAGCCATACATATAGGACAGCATGATGAGCAGTACAGCAATGATCACAATCATATATCGTCTCCGTAGTATCGTTCTCCAAAGATGGCGCTGCCAATGCGAACCATGTTTGAGCCTTCTTCAATGGCAATTTTCCAATCATGACTCATCCCCATGGAGAGGTGTTTCATCTCCATCCCGGGAATCTCTTCATTCTGAAACTCATCGAAGAGTTCCTTCAGCATCTTGAAATAAGGTCTGCTGGTTTCAGGATTGGGATGCAGCTTGCCTATGGTCATCAGTCCTTTGATGCGCAGGGTTGAGAAGGCTGCAATCTGCCAGATGGTATCCCTGGCATTCTCAAAGGTCACACCACTTTTCTGTTCTTCCCGGGTGGTATTCACCTGAATCAGGACGTCCTGAGTGCGGTTGGTTCTACCCAGAGCCAGATGCAGCTTTTCTGCTACATACACGGAATCTATGCTATGGATCAGATATGGTTTGAGGGCAAGCAACTGGTTGATCTTATTGGTTTGCAGATGTCCGATAAAGTGAAATCCCTTGTAGGCTGTCCCGATCATGGGCAGCTTACGCATGGCTTCCTGAACTTTGTTTTCAGCAATGTGCTCTATTCCTGCTGCCAGAGCAGCTTCGATGAGTTCCACAGGATGCGTTTTGGTTACTGCCAGCAGTGTGATCGGATCTTTTCTGCCCAGAGCCGTAGCCAGGGTTTCAATCTCTTGCTTCAGGGATGCTATGTTTTGTTTGATATCCGGCAATTACCTTACCTCACTTCAACATCAGCATCTTCTTGGTCTGTATGCTGCCGGAGGTCTTCATCCGGTACAGATACACACCGCTGGAGACAAGCACTCCACTATCATCCCTGCCATCCCAATTCAAGGTATGATTTCCAGCGCTCAGGGTTCCTTTGTGCAGGGATCGTACTCTCTGTCCTTTGGCGTTGAAAATCTCCAGGCTCACATTCCCTGTTGTGGCAGTGCTAAAAGCAATCCTGGTATTGGGATTGAAGGGATTGGGGAAATTCTGCCCCAGCTTATCGAGGGCGGGGCTTTGCACCTGGTTGTCGTTTGCGACAAAGCCAGTAGTGGCATAAGCACCATGGCGCATCGAATTGCCACGATAAGTGATCCAGGGAGTAAGATCGGAGACTGGACGCCTCAGGTTGGCAACCAGGATGCCATTTGAGTATCCGGTTACCAGCATGAAATAGCCACTATTATCCAGATCCACCAGAGTCCCAGGGGTCGCTCCATTATAGATGGTGGCAAAGGGGAAGCCTTCGGCGATGCTGCCATCGTGATTGTACACGTGTAGTGAATTCAACTGGCTGTGCAGGATTATTTCGTATTGGGAATCACTATCGATATCCGCGATCAGAGGCGGGCAATTGAAATTGTCATTGGTCGAAACCGGGAAGCCGGGAAGATCCTGCCCCTGCTGAGAAACTGCATATACTTCGCCACTGATCAGGACAAAGACGATATCCAGGGAGTAATCCCGGTTCAGATCAGCCAGAGTAAGGCCTCCAGCTACCTGAGCAGGCAGGGGTTTTTCAAAGACAATGCTGCCATCGGTATCGATCAGGAATAGCTTTTGCGAAGTAGCGACAGCAATCCTGTTGTTGGAAAGCACCACTGGTGATCCGGTAACTGCAGCACCGAGGTTGCGGGAGTAGCTGGTTTCGATCAAGCCACCGGATTTGACCACTCTGAATTCACCATTGGCCAGACCACAGATGATCTCCATGGCTCCATTGTCATCCAGATCACAAGCAGCCAGTTCGCTCTGGAAGGTACTGCCCAAATGCAGGGGAAATCCTGCCAGATCCGCACCGCTGGAAGTAATGGCATAAATCTTGCCATCCAAACCTCCGGCAACTACTTCACTCACGCCATCACCATTGATGTCAGCGATCATGGGGCTAAACACAAACGCCGTAGGCGCCTGATAATTGAAGATCAATTCTCCGCTGGAAGTAAGCGCATAGATGTTTCCAGTCCTGCTTACAAAGGCAAGATCATCACCGCCTACTCCGTCAATCTGACCCATGGCACCACTACGATTGATGTTCTGTTGGCTGGGAGCGGCAAAGCTGTTGTATAAGACTCCGCTATTGCCTATCAGATTCACATTGCCAAAGATATCGGTGTATGTGATATCCAAATTGCCGTCTCCATTGAAATCGGCGACCAGAGGTGCAGACTTGCCGGAATGAGGTGATTCCCAGGGGAAGCGGCTATCCAGAAGTGTGATATCAAAGCTTACATCATAGGTTTTGAGGCCGGTACTTTGCCCTGTGACAGGATGTGCCGATTCCACCACCACTTTCATGTTGAATGTGCCATAGCCCATAATCTCAGGAAGCTGGATCGAGATATACACATCGCTGGGGTTTGTAGCTCCGGCGGGAATCTGGGCTATCATGGGACAGGGACCCAGGACAGTAACGCCTGTGGGTACACCTTCGATGCGGATAGAGACATTGGTGGCGTCCGCCCAGCCCGAGGCATTGCGGACAGTGGGATAAAAGCGGATCAATTCACCCGGATTGATTATGCCATCGCCATCACCTTCAGGATCGTCAAAATAGTATTCCTCGAGGCTTAGCATCGGCAAATCCTGATCCGGAAATTTGGCTGAGATCGTAGGATCGCCAAACAAGATTACCTCAAAATAGCACCAGCGCATCACGTCGTTACTCATGGCGGCATTGAGGTTTTGCACTCTCGAATATGTAAGCGCTTTGCCCAGTTGGGTCTGACTCTGTTCATACAATCCGATGAAATACTGGCGATCGTAGAATTGCGAAGCGCCATCGATACCGCCTGGCATATACCAGCCATAGCGGGTATTGCCGATAAAGGCAAAGAGCGCACCGATCGAGGTGAGCAAATGCTCTCCGATGGATTCCCCAGCCCCAGATGTACGCTGGTCAAAGGCAGCCGGATAGCATCCCTGAGAATACAGGAAGCCATACTCAGTGTTTCTGAGGCTTTGAATCGTGCCCAGCCCCTGTCCCATCAGATAGGTTTCATTGGCATGTCCCATGTGGTTCATCACGTTTACGCCGCTATTGATGGTGTTCCATACTCCTGAGGATGAATATGTGCCGTCTCTCTGATATTGGGTGGAATACTGATAAGCATTGGGCAGATGAATTGCCACATCATCCTTGTAGTCTCCGCCCCAGGTGAGGGGATTGTTGTTCAGGTTTTCACCGAAGAAAATGGCGATGTTGTTGCTGAAGGTGCTGTTGTCCACATAGTATTTGGTCTTGCGGAAGATATTGTCAAATTCGATGTATGTTTCTGCCGGGAATCTGCCGATATGCACTTCGGGAAGATAATCCACACTGTCGCTCTGTTCGCCATAAATCTGATTGTTATTAGCATTCCAGGTACCATCCAGATTGCTGAAATAGAGGTCGGAGGGCATGGCATTATCCACTGTGCTGCCTACCCTGCCATAAACTCCTCGTTCCGGCACCACTTCATCATCTCCACCCAGGATTACATATTCCAGCGGAGTGCTGCTATCTGCCCAGTTGCTATAGGCATCGATGATAAAATTGCGGACTTTGGCGGCATTGTCCACGCCAGTGTAATTGGCATAGATTTCATCGGTAAGAAACAGTCCCGTGCTGATATTGTGGCTTTCTTTCCAGGTAATATATTCAGCAAACCAGGGAGCCCGTTGGGCATCTGTGATGATGATCATTTTCTTGGGAATTGAGAGATCTATATTGCGGCTTGGCATCACATTGCGATACAGGCTGGAGCTCTGATACGTGCTTTGCAATTCAGGATTTGCCACCATGGTACCAAGCTGGGACAGAGTATCCTGAGAGCGGGTTACGAATCTGGCCTGATACTCCGCTTCGGCGGCATCAAAACGGCTGTTGATTTCCAGCGTGATGCTCTGGCTGGCTTTTAGCATGCCAGTCACTGGATTGTATTTGAAGGGATATACGTTGAATACCGCAATCTGGTATCCACGATAGTATTGAGTACCCAGGAAGTCCCAATCCTGAGCGGGGAAAAACTGGTTGTTTGCATAGATCCCAGGATCAGGAGTGGTGCTCTGAGGCTGGTGTGCCAGTGATATCGGCTGTTGAGCTCTGGCAAAATCTATGTATATGCCCCGGGATTCGGTAGCATGCTTAGATAGGGAGATTTCTGCCCCTTCGTAGATTTCTCCATAGGGCAGCAGAATCCGCACCGGATAGTAAGGCAGCATGGGTTCTCCGGGATTGAGTAGCACCGGATAGTTTGGGCTTTTTGCCTGCCAGGCGGCAGCATCTACACTCAGTTCAATCCTGAGGGCGCTGAGCCCTACACAAAGCAGGACAAGTGCAATGATTAGCAGTTGTTTACGCATATTTATCATCCATTTGGTCATGTTATTCATGGTTTTTGCTATATTCTAGTTTCTCTAATCCAAGCCTTGAGTATCCGTCAAGCACAATTTGTACAGGGCTCCTGTGCACGTTTTTTATTGACGAAATGCATACCCTGAAATCTATTGTCACCTAACAGGTGAGGAAAGAAAGAATATATGTGTTACCGAAGTAAAAGTCAGTTTAACAAGCCCTATGGAAATATAGTAGAAAAGCATTTGCGTCCGGCAAATGCTTTTTTTTTACCCTGGAGGTCTTATGTTTCTTGATGAAATAATCCGCAGGAGCCTGGAAGAAGATCTTGGTTCTGGAGATATCACCACCAAATACCTCGATCTGGAACCCACTATAGCCACAGCTTTTATGATCGCTAAAGCCGAAGGCGTGATCGCCGGGGCTGAGATCGCCAAAATGGTCTTCAAGACCGTGGATCCAGATCTCAAAATCACTCTTTACCGCAAGGATGGCGATTCTGTAGTAAAAGGTGACGAAATCATGCGCATCGAAGGCAAACCCAGCAGTATTCTGCAGGGTGAACGCACCGCTCTGAACTTCTTGCAACGCCTCTCCGGGATCGCCACCAAGACGAACCGCATGGTAAAGCTCATCGAAGGCACCAAAACCAAGCTGCTCGACACCCGCAAAACCACACCCCTGCTTAGGAGCCTGGAGAAACATGCAGTGCGCATCGGCGGGGGATTCAATCACCGCGCCGGACTCTTTGACATGATCCTGATCAAAGAAAACCATATCCGCGCTGCAGGCGGGATCACCAGTGCCATAAACCGTGTAAAACAGCATAATACTACCTACCGCGTAGAAGTGGAAGTGACCAATGCCGAAGAGGTGAAGGAAGCCTTTACCGTCGGCGTGGACCGCATCATGCTGGACAATATGAGCCTCAAGGAAATCCGGGCGGCTGTGAAAGCCTACGGAAAGAAAGTGGAATTTGAAGTATCCGGTGGCATCACCGAAGACAATATCCTGGCCTATGCCAGGACGGGAGTGGATTTCATCTCCAGCGGAGCCCTCACCCATTCATATCAATCGCTGGACATCAGCCTGCTATTCAAGGAGTAATGCATGGAAGAACAATTGAGAACCCTGGCGCAAATGCAAATACTGGACGATCAAATCGGCAGATTGAGAATCCTGCAGGAAGAGCTCCCCAAACAACTTAACAGCCTGATCGAAGGCGTGGAACAGGCCACTGCCGATCTCCTTGCCGCCGAGACCGAAAGGGCTGAATTGAACAAGAAGCAGCGCACCCTGGAAGGCGACATCAAGACCCATCAGGATCAATGCTGGAAGTATGGAACCCAACTCTCAGAGATCAAAACTAATAAAGAATACAAAGCCCTGAACAGTGAAATTTCTTACCTCAAGGACAAAATCTCCGATATCGAATCCCAACTCCTGGAACTGATGGATACCGAAAACGAATTCAAAGAGCAAATCGCCGGGCTCAAAAAAGCATTGGAACTTGCCGAAAGCAAAAAACGCGAGAAAGAAGGCGACCTGAAAGCCCAAATCGCCTCCCTGGAATCCAAGATCGAAGAAACCCGCGCCGAACGCAATAAACTGGCAGTTACTCTGCCCACCAGCCTGATCAAGCAATATGGCAACATGATCAAGCATAAAAGCAATCAAGCCGTGGCCTACAACCGCGATGGCTCCTGTGGCGGCTGCGGGTTCGTGATCCGCCAGCAAATGCGGATCGAGCTGCAACTGCGCAAGAAGATCGTGTTTTGCGAAAACTGCGGCAGAATCCTGCTGAACAGGTTCGAAGAGGAAGTTTAACCAGGCTAGTATCAGTGTGATATCTCCTGATCCACTCCAACTCAACCCACACCGCGCAGGGGATGAGCTTGAGTGAATCAGGAAATCTCCAGCAGATATCAGTTATCTATCAACTTCATTCATTCTTATATGATTTGCTTGAGTTTAAGCCATGTTCACCTCGAGATCACCTCGAGTACTCGAGATCATCTCGAAGGGAAGACGAAGTAAAACTCAGTATATCAATCATGTATGGAATTGGTGGTTGGATACCTCATACAGGATGTATGTAAAGATATTGAAACCCCTCGTCATGAATCCTTTAGAATGGATATCCTATCACTGATGTGGGTATTCAGACTTGCCTGCTGCGTTTTTTTACCTATACTTTCAGAAAAACAACACATTTGAGGTAAAAATGAAACATCTCATCATGATATACATTATGCTTGTTCTGGTGGCTGGCTTGGCTGCCCGCGCAGATATCAGCATCGATACAGAACTGGCGATAGCCTTTCCGGGCTACAACGACGTCCGCATCCCCAACGACGCTAATCACGATATGTTTTCCCTGGTTGAGGATTTATCCGCAAAGCCCGTATTGGGTACCCGTCTGCAGGTGAATTGGTTTGTGCATCCCCGGCATCGGGTTTCGCTATTGGCAGCACCTCTGACCATCAGTCCCAAAGGCAGCTTTGATCGGAGTATAAGGTATCAAAACGAGACTTTTCTGGCTGGTGAGCAGATATCCGCTACCTATCGGTTCGATTCCTATCGCCTTGGCTACAGATACTTTTTCCCCAAGGAAAACATGATAATCAAAGCCGTAGGCGCATCGCTCAAGCTCCGGGATGCCGAGATTGCCCTGGAGACTACAGGTAAAAAAGCCACCAAGACCAATACCGGCTTTGTTCCTCTCTTGAGCCTGATTGCAGGTTATAAGCTCAGCGATGAGATCGAACTGATTCTGGATGCCGAGGGCCTGGGCTCTCCCTATGGCAGGGCTGAAGACGTCTATCTGGGCGTGAATATCGATGTGAACGACAAAGTCTCCTTCCGCACCGGATATCGGTTTTTGGAAGGCGGCTCCGATATCGATGAAGTATATACCTTTGCCGCGGTGCACTATGCTTCGCTGGGTTTCCGAGTGAAATTGTAGCTGTACCGGCGCTCCCTGTAGCGCCGTTTTTTTAATAAATTGCCGTCCTCCGGACTCGAGGATGTGTTTATGTCACACCCAGCAGTCAAACTGCTGGGCTATGGGCATTCGCCCTGCCGTGCTCCGCACTGCATGCACATCTAAAATGCCCCCCGCTGGGACTCAGGCAGTAGGTTTTGCATGGCCAAAACTAATTCCGCTTGACAAAAACAGAGCCCGGAATTTGAAGGGCTAAACCGCATGGAGGATTAGTCCTAATTGGTAAGGCAGCGGTCTTGAAAACCGCCGGGTTCTGCCCATGGGGGTTCGAATCCCTCATCCTCCGCCAGTTTATAGTAGTGAGCCAAGAATTTAATAAATAGCCAGGAGAGGTGACCGAGCTGGCTTAAGGTGCACGCCTGCTAAGCGTGTGTAGGTCAAAAGCCTACCGAGGGTTCGAATCCCTCCCTCTCCGCCAGTTTTGAGTTGGGCAGTCGCCAAGCGGTAAGGCAGCGGGTTTTGGTCCCGCCATACGGGGGTTCGAATCCTCCCTGCCCAGCCAACTGAGTTCATTTGTTGGGATGTCGTCTAATGGTAGGACAGCGGACTCTGGATCCGTACGTGAGGGTTCAAATCCTTCCATCCCAGCCATAAAATTCAAGCCCGGAACAAGTAGAATTGTCCCGGGCTTTCTTATATCTATTAGGAGTTTACGTGGGACTGGATGCTGGCTGATCCGGTTCTTAGAGGTTCATGCCCAGTTAGCCCTAGAACGTGCTCACGTCTCCATAATACCAGACGAACTTCTCGAATTCTTCATAGAGCTCATCCGTATCATAATCATAGTATTTCTCATCGTCAAAATTTTCCACGATATCTTGTCTGGGCATGGATACCATGTAGGTGGCTTCATCTTCAGCATCATACCAGTAGCCCACTACTTCCTGCACTGAATTGATCTGGCTGGCTCTGGAAGAACTGGCCGGCGTATCCCATCCGGCCCAGGTGAAAAAGAAGAGCTCGGATATCCATGCCACATATTCGTAAGCCTGGCTTTCCGAGACCAATATGCCCTTGGGAGCCCACACCGTAACGCCATTGATCTTGTCTACTTTGCCAGTGTCATACATGTCTCCCAGGATTTCGTCATAGCTACCAGCAGACAGGTTCAATCCTAATAGGATCAGAAAGAACACACACAAAAATCTCTTCATCTTTGTCTCCAATTTTCGTTTACTTGGATCAGGTGCAAATAAAAAAGGGAGTCCAGAATGCCTGGACTCCCATTAGGTTACAATACTTTACTCTGTTCGTACAGGACGCGGGCTTCCATGCCGGCTCGTTCAGCAAAATAGTCGCTGGATGAGGCAAAGATGATCCCCCGGGAGCTATTGATCAGGATATTGGGCTGCTGAGGAGTATCCACTGCGTATTTCAATACACTTTGCAAATCCCCACCCTGGGCACCCACGCCTGGAATCAGGAAGATTCGTCCCGGTAAGGCTGTACGCATGGACTGCAAATCCGCCGTCTGGGTTGCGCCCACCACAGCACCCAGCCTTTCCTGAGGGAATTGCAGGAGCCAATTGGAGATTTCTTCTGCCATATTGGCATTCTGGAAGAAGTCCTGGGCACTGGGATTGGAGGTAAGGGCCAGGGCAAAAGCATAGCTATCATCGCAATCCAGCAGAGCCTTGATCACATCACTGCCCATCAGGGGATTGAGGGTGATGGCATCCACTTTCAGATCCTTAAAAAAAGCATGCACATAAGCACTCATCGTGGAGCCAATATCGCCCACCTTGCAATCCAGAATCACAGGGATCTCTTCAGGTATGTAGTTCACGGTCTCATACAAGGCCTTCAGCCCGCGAACTCCATCAGCCAGATAAAAGGCCAGATTGGGCTTGTAGGCGCAAGCATATTCACTAGTGGCATCGATGATAGCGCGGTTGAACTCCCAGATGGGATTGGCTGCTCCCAATACGCATTCGGGCAGCTTATCAAGCTGGGAATCAAGACCCACGCAGACAAGGCTGCCGCTATTCTGAACCCGGCTTTGATACTTATGCCAGAACGATTTTGACACTATCTTCTCCGTCGATGTCCTCGAGGCATACCTTGATGATTTCTTCTTTGGAAGTGGGGACGTTTTTGCCCACATAATCTGCCTTGATCGGCAATTCACGATGACCGCGGTCAATCAGGACAGCCAGTTGAATCTGTTTAGGTCTGCCAAAATCCATCAGGGCATCGATGGCGGCGCGCACGGTTCTGCCTGTATAGAGAACATCATCCACAAGCACCACGATGGCGTCCTCGATATCGAAATCCAATTGCGAGCCTTTGATTACCGGTTGATGTGAAATCGTGGAAAGATCATCGCGGTAAAGAGTGATATCCAGCACTCCCACAGGAGTTTCCTGATTCGAGATCAGCTTCAGGTAGTTCGAAAGCCGTTCGGCAATCGGGACCCCACGGGAACGGATGCCCACGAGGCGTATCTTTTCCAGGCCGCGATTTTGTTCGATAATCTCATGCGCCATGCGCTGAATACTGCGCTGGATCTGAGCGCTGTCCATGATCTGGCTTTTGGTTTGCATTGCTATCTCCTTATGCTGGCTTGATTACAGCCAGGATATCGCCTTTGCTTACATTGGCTCCGGCTGCCAGAGGGGTATCCCCCATGATGCCTTCCACGGGGGAAGGAATGTTGTTGTACATCTTCATTGCTTCCAGCACGAGCACGGTTTCACCCACAGATACTTTATCTCCGGGTTTCTTCTCATACTTCACCAGCATTCCCGGCATCGGAGCAGTGATGCTTTCCCCGCCTTCAGTGCTGATCACAGGCATGGGTGCAGGAGCGCTCTTGACCGGCTCCGGCTTGGGAGTGCTTACAGGAGCGGGAGCAGGTTTGGCAGCAGCTACAGGCTCAGGACGGCTGCTCACCACGCGAGGGGTACCGCCCTTCTCCGCCACTTCCACCAAGTAATATGTGCCATCCACAAAGACATCGAAGCTACGGGCATCTTCCGGCTTAGCAGGAGCTTCTGGTTTTTCCACCAGTTTGCCGGCTTTGGCTTTGGCGATTAGATCTGCTTCACGCTTCACATCTTCCATGGTAGTGGGTTTCATATCTTCTGGCATGGGCTCTATCCCGTATTTGATCTTGAGGAATTTCTTGCCAGTGAGGTTGTATAATGCTACGATCAGTTGATCATCAATATCTTTGGCCAGGCCAGCAGTCTCGGCTTTCACCTGCTCCATAGCGGGAGGGATAACGTCTCCAGGACGGCAGGTAATAGGTGTTTCGCCTTTGGGATAGCCCACCAGGGCTTTGGCTTGCACTTCAGGATCGATGGGCAGTGTTGTCTTGCCATACAGGCCATAACAAAGGTCTTTCACCTGTTCCGTGATGCGGGCATATTCACCATCTTTGGTATCAAAGAGGGCGTTGTTTACCGCCTGAATCCCCACGATTTGACTGGTAGGGGTCACCAGGGGAATCTGTCCCAGTTCTTTACGCACTTTGGGGATCTCGGCAAACACGTCATCCAGCTTGTCCAGAGCATCCATCTGGCGCAATTGATTGACCAGATTGGAGAGCATGCCACCAGGAGTCTGATGGATGATCACGTCTGTATCGATGATGGAAAACTTTGTATTATCGGCAAATTGCAGATACTTGGGAATGTCTTTTTCCATCTCTTTGCCGATTTTGTTGAGCAGCTTGATATCAAAGCCAGTATCCCGATTGGTGCCCAAAAGCGAGATCACCAAAGGCTCCACCGCGGGATGTGAGGTGCGATAGGCATAGGGCCCGGTGCAGACATCGATGATATCCACTCCGGCTTCGATGGCTTTGAACAATGCCAGATCGCCCATTCCTGAGGTGAAGTGAGTATGCAGATGGATGGGTACATTGACGTTGGCTTTGAGGGCTTTGACCAGATTGAAGGCGTCATAAGGAGCCACCAGACCTGCCATATCCTTGATGCAGATTGTATCCGCACCCATTTCCTGAAGCTGTTTGGCTTTGGCTACATAGTAGTCGATATTGTAGATCTCTCCGCCCATGCGCTGTTCGGTGAGCGAGTAGCAGATCGTGCCCTGGAAGTGTTTGCCATTGGCTTTCACGATCTTCACGGCAGTCTGGAAATTACGGAAGTCGTTCAGGGCATCAAAGATCCTGAAGATATCTATGCCATTGTCGCAAGCCCGCTGGACAAAGGTTTCCACCACATCATCGGCATAGTTCTGGTAGCCGACAAGGTTTTGACCTCTTAGAAGCATGGAAAAGGGCGTGTTTTTGATGTATTTCTTCAGGGTTCTGATGCGTTCCCAGGGGTCTTCACCCAGATAGCGGTGCATGGTATCAAAAGTGGCTCCACCCCATACTTCCATGGAGTAAAAACCTACCTGATCCATGAGTTCGGCTACGTGCAGCAAGTCTTCCGTTCTGCCGCGGGTGGCGAAGAGGGATTGATGTCCATCCCTGAAACTAAGGTCTTGAATCTTGATTGGGTTGCTGGCTTTGGGGCGGTCGGGCTCATACCGCATCTGTGTGAGTTCGAGGATGCCATGTTTATCCATTGAAAGCTCCTTTTATCTGCTTCTTTTTATGATTCTGCGTTGGGTGATATCACGATATTGCATGGTAAGCGAGCGTCCATAGGCAGGCCAGGGAGCGCTGGGAGTTCCATACACAGGGGCACGATAGGCCCCGGAAGTGGCTTCACTATTTATCAAAGCCATCACGGCTGAGATGGCGGCGAGTTCTTGCTTGTCTTTCATTCTTGGAGTCCTAAGCGGGGATGTTGCCATGCTTTTTGGGAGGCAGGCTTTCGCTCTTGGTAGCCAGGATTTCCAGGGCATCGATGAGGCGCTTGCGGGTCTCCGAAGGCAAGATCACAGCATCGATATAGCCACGTGAGGCAGCTACATAAGGATTGTTGAACTGCTCTTCATAGTCCTGGATCATCTCGATGCGCTTGGTAGCAGGGTCTTCGGCGGAACTGATCTCTTTGCGGAAGATCACATTGGCAGCGCCCTGAGCACCCATCACGGCGATTTCTGAGGATGGCCAGGCAAAAACCATGTCTGCGCCCAAATGTCTGGAACTCATGGCGATATAGCTGCCACCATAATCCTTGCGGGTCACCACTGTGAGCTTGGGCACAGTGGCTTCGGAATAACACCACAGGAGCTTGGCTCCATGACGGATGATGCCGCTATGCTCCTGATGCGTACCTGGCAAATAGCCCGGGACATCCACAAAGGTTACCAAGGGGATATTGAAGGCATCACAGAAGCGGATGAAGCGCGTGGCTTTGTCGCTGGCGTCGATATCCAGGCATCCAGCCAGAATCGTGGGCTGATTTGCCACGATCCCTACAGTGCGGCCATTCAGGCGTCCAAAACCCACGATGATATTCTGAGCATAATAGTAATGAGGCTCAAAGAAGATGCCATCATCCACCACACTGTGGATCACGTCACGCATGTCATAGCTCATCTTGGGGCTATCCGGAATGATTGTATCCAGCTCGGGACAGGCTCTCCAGGGATCGTCCTGAGTGGGCAGCAGGGGTGCATCTTCCATATTGTTGGAAGGCAGATAGGAGAGCAGGATTTTGATCTGCTCGATGGCGTCTTCATCGCTGTCACAGGCAAAATGGGCATTACCGCTTTTGCTGTTGTGCGCCATTGCGCCACCTAATTCTTCCTGAGTGGTTTCCTCACCTGTGACCGCCCGAATCACATCCGGGCCGGTGATAAACATAAAGCTGGTATTCTTTACCATAAAGACAAAATCCGTCATGGCTGGTGAATACACAGCCCCACCAGCGCAGGGTCCCATGATGGCGGTGATCTGAGGCACCACACCACTGGCACGGGAATTTCTAAAGAAGATATCGCCATAACCCCTGAGCGCATCGACACCTTCCTGGATTCTGGCTCCACCGGAATCCTGAATACCTACCAGCGGAACTCCACTTTTCAGGGACATATCCATCACTTTGCAGATCTTGGCAGCGTGCATTTCTCCAAGCGAGCCACCCCGTGAGGTGAAATCCTGAGAGAAGGCAAAGAGCGGACGGCCATTGACCAGGCCATGACCGGTGATTACACCATCGGAGGGGATCTCGATCTTCTCCATGCCAAAATTGTCGCAACGGTGGCTTACAAACATATCCAGTTCACGGAATGTACCTGGATCAAAGAGCAATTCCAGCCGTTCCCGGGCTGTGAGTTTACCCCCCGCTTTTTGTTTCTCGATGGCTTTCTCACCACCCATCATGCGGGTCTTCTGTTCTTTCTCCAGTAATCTCTGGATGTTCTCCCTGGTAGTATGCATTTATACCTCTTTATCTGATTTTATGTGGGTTTTGCACAATCTGGACGGCGTTCACCAGACCAGTATATGTGCCATAATACCAATGAATATCCATATTGGATAATGGCATAGATTTGTCAAATCCAAAATTTCCTAATTGGTTTGGATTCTCCATTAAACTCGTATGTTGTTGTTATTAGTTCCTTCAATACTGATGTTCCTATCGGCCTAATTCCTTCTTGCGTATTGATGTGTCAGACTTGTTTTTTTGTAGCCCGAAGTAGAATTGTATTGACAAAATAAACGATATTCATAATATAGAACCATAAACGTTAGCTTAATCCATAAACGTAAGGACTGATGCCATGATTCAGGAGATTATCCCGCCAGGTTTTCGACCCAAACATAAGAAACTGATCGAGACAGCTTACCTGCTCTTCCAGCGTCACGGCTTTCAACGTGTCAGCGTGGAGGAAATCTGCCGCCGGGCACAGGTGAGTAAAGTTACTTTTTACAAGTACTTCAGCAGTAAAGACGAACTCATTGTCTTCATCACCCGCCTTATATTCGAAGCACTCTATGCTGAGATTCGCAAGGTCCTGAAATCGGATCAGGGGATCAAGGTAATCTTCGACCGGGCTTCGATCATCAAACAAGACTACCTCAGCACAATGGGTGAGGAACTATTGATGGGCATCATGTCCTTCCCTGCTGCGCGTGAATATCTGGACGATGTCTCAAAGCGTTCCTGGATGGAATTTCGTGAGTATGTGATCAACGAGCAGCGCAAAGGCAATATCAATCCCCGCATCGATATAGATTACATCCTTCCAATCCTCAGTGAAATCAATAAACTCTTCAACGTAGAAGGATTGCACAGCCTGTATGAAAAACCTGATCTGCTGATCACCCAGATTAATGAACTAATCGTCAATGGGCTCCTGGCTCGTAAGGAAGACTGATGAAACACGTAGTTTTGATCGTAGTATTACTGCTCTGCTGCTACTTGCAGGCCTTTGACTGGTCTGTAAAGAACCACACCAACCTTTGGGCAGGACAGGATTTTTCCCAAGAAAGCCAAAGCCTGGAACTGCTCTGGCAACCGCAATTCTCGGCAGTTCAGGATTTACCCGGAGAGTTCTCTCTGCAAGGCGAATACAGCCTCACTGCCAGAGCGGTAAAGCAATGGGATACGGGCAGCAGTGAGGCCAGATTGAGCCTGGATAGCTATCGCTATTGGCTGCGACTCAGCAATTTCCAGAGCGAATTAAGAGTTGGCTTACAGCGCCTTAGCTTCGGTTCAGCCCAAATGCTGCGTCCCCTGCAGTGGTTTGATCGGATCAATCCCCTCGATGTAAGTGAAGAAACTGTGGGAGTAGAGGCCACTCTCATTCGCCATAACTGGCTGAACAACACCAATCTCTGGCTCTGGGGTATGCTGGCGGACGACAAGCTGAAAGGCAATGAGTTCGTGCCAGGCAAGGATCAAAGCATCGAATTCGGGGGTCGTTTGCAAGTCCCTTCATCCCTTGGGGAATCCGGGCTTAGCTATCATCAACGACAGTTGGATGATGGCACTGAATACCGCTTCGGGATCGATCACCGGCTGGATTGGGCACTTGGGAACTGGATGGAGGCTTCGATATCACATTTTGCTACAGACCTGCCCCTTTTACCGGACTATTCTGTGGCTGCCACACTTGGTGCAGACTACACTCTGGGGCTTGGCAATGGCGTGGCTCTCACCCTGGAACAGATGATCGTGGCAAATGCATCTGGTGCATTGGACAAGCTGCACAATCAAGGTTCTTTCACTGCCCTGATGGCTACCTATCCCCTGGGGCTCCTGGATAACCTGAGTTTTTATACTCTTTACGACTGGAAGAGTGAGCATAGCAACCACGCTGCCATCTGGCGCCGCACCTGGGACTATTGGTCGCTGGAACTGGCTCTGGGCCTGGACAGCGGATATCCCCAAGCGCTTTCGCATAGTCCCTCCATTGGACTCAAGATAAATTACGACATATAAAGAAGGTATGATGAAGACAGACATCGCAACCATCAAACAGATGACCAAAGCCTTCCCCACCGGTGAAGGTGACTTTCTGGCGCTAAAAAACATCAATCTCAGCTTTCAACCCGGCGAGTTTTGTGGAATCGTGGGTCCCAGCGGTAGCGGCAAAACCACATTGCTAAACGTTTTGGGCTCTTTGGACACCCCTACGCAAGGTGAAGTGGAGGTGCTGGGCTTTCCCGTGCACAAGCTGAATCAGAAAGAGGCCAGTAAACTGCGGGCAGAGCACATTGGGTTCATCTTTCAGACCTACAACCTCCTGCCAGTTTATACAGTCTATGAAAATGTCGAATTCCCGCTCCTGCTCTTGAATATGGACGCTGCCGAACGTGACAAAGCCGTGAAAGAAGCCATAGAATGGGTAGGGCTTACTGATAAGATCAAAAGCCGCCCGGCACAGCTTTCGGGTGGACAGTGTCAGCGTGTGGCAATTGCCCGTGCCATGGTGAAAAAGCCTGAATTGGTGCTGGCCGACGAACCCACCGCCAATCTGGATACGGAGAATTCTCACCATATCCTGGACACCATGCTGCGCTTGAACCAGGAACTTGGGACGTCCTTTATCTTCTCTACGCATGATGATAAGGTGATCAAATATCTGCACAGGATTGTGAAACTGATTGATGGTGAGGTGGTAAGCGATGATCTTGCGTCTGGCGCTTAGAAATATCCTCGGCAATGGCTGGCGTAGCCTGATCAACATGATGATCCTCTGCGTGGTCCTGGTCGGAATCATCTGGATGCAGGCTATGTATTTCAGTTGGATTCGGGCAGCAGAGACCCAGCAGAAAGACTGGGTGTTCGCTCAAGGCATGCTGAGAGTACGCAGCTATGATCCCTTTGATGCTTTCAGTTGGGACGACAGCTATGCTCCGGTACCCTCTACTCTGGATCAGGCAGTACGCGCTGGAGAAGTGGTTCCAGTGCTGTATTCTCCTGCTACTTTCTATCCTCAGGGCAGGATGATATCAGGCATGGTGAAGGGTATCCCGACCGGGCAGAAACTGCTGAAGTTTCCTTCGCAGTACCTTGAGGCCGAAGCAGGTACATTCATTCCTGCTGTGATCGGCACTTCGATGGCAAAGTCTTCCCGGCTTCAGGAAGGAGATGTCTTCACGATCCGGATCAGAGATGCCGAAGGTGCCTTCAATACCCTCGATGCAGAAGTGGTGAAAGTAATCCAGATCCCCGTCCCCACGGCTGATATGAATACGGTGTGGGTGAATATCGAGGATTTGAGAGCGATAAAGAATACCCCAGGGGCTGCCACTCATCTGGCTTTGGGAGATAAAAGCCTTGCCAGCTACGAGAATGAAGACTTTCGCAATATCCCCAAAAGTGAGTATTTCGCAGACCTGTACCAAATCCGCGAAACTGAAAGAGTTCAGGAATTCATGATGTATGGCTTGTTGCTCTTCCTGGCGATGCTGGCGATCTTTGATACTCAAGCCCTGGCAGTCTTTAAACGCCGCAAGGAGATTGGCACTTTGGCTGCCTTGGGGGTAACAAAGGAGAAGATCGCTCTACTCTTCACCCTCGAAGGCGTGTTGTATATGGTTTTTGCCACTGTCCTGAGCCTGGTGCTGGGCTTTCCGCTGTTTTGGTATTTTGCCAGATACGGCTATCAGATTCCGGATGGATACGAAGATTTTGGCATCCAGGGCTTCAGTGAGCCCATCTACTTCAGCTATCCTCTGGGTTTAATCGGCGGTACCCTGCTGTTTGTGTTTGTGCTGACCGCTGTGGTAAGCTGGCTGCCCACCCGCAAGATTGCCAGATTGAATCCGGTGGATGCCCTGCGGGGAAAGGTGAACTGATATGGATAAGTTTCTGATTAAAGGTATCTTCCGGGATCGGCATCGCTGGCTTTTTCCTCTTTTGATTGTTGGGGTAGGGGTGATGATCATGGTGTTTTCCCTGTCTTTTATGAAGGGATATGAAAACAGCTTCATCCGGCAGAACTCTCGTTTTGACACTGGCCACATGAAGGTCGTGAGCAGAGCCTATGCTGAAATGCTGCAGCAAAAGCCTTTTGATCTGGCGCTTATTGATATCGAGGATGATCTGGAGATCTGGAAAGCCCAGTACCCGCAATTGGAATGGGCGGAAAGGATCAGCTTTGGAGCCCTGCTGGACGTTCCTGATGATATGGGTGAAACCCGCGCCCAGGGTGAAGTGGTGGGTTTTGCCATTGATATCTTTGGTAATCCCCAGGAAGTCCAAAGAATGAACCTGCAAAAAGCCATCATCAAAGGCAGAATGCCCCAGCAACCTGGAGAAGTCCTGCTCAGTAATGTGGCTTTTGAAAAGCTGGACTTGAAGCTTGATGATCAAATCACTCTGATTGGGGCTACCGTCTTTGGCTCCATGTCCATGCAGAACTTCAAGGTGGTAGGGGCGGTGGAGTTTGGTGTCTTTTCTTTGGATCGGGGCGCTGTGGTGGCAGATTTATCCGATATCCAAACCATGCTTGATCTGGAGGGTGGAGCATCAGAAATCCTGGCATACTTCAAGAATGGTGAATTTGATGCTAAAGTAGCCCGGAGTATTGCCAGTGACTTCAATCAGAAGTACTCGGATGAGGACGATGAATTCTCCCCCCAGATGCTCAGCATGATGGAGCAAAACAACATGGGCTACCTGCTGGGGATCTTTTCCCAAACCATGTATTGGACTGGTGTGGTATTTGTCTTTATTCTGGGTATAGTCCTGTGGAATTCCGGCTTAATGAATGGCATCCGGCGCTATGGCGAGTTTGGCATCCGCCTCGCAATCGGTGAAAGCAAGGCACATGTGTATTGGAGCTTGCTCTATGAAGCCTTTGTGCTGGGGCTGGTGGGTTCCATCATCGGCCTGGCTTTAGGGCTTGTGATTGACCTGATCATCGGCACAAACGGCATGGATGTCACCGCCTATACCCGAAGTTCGACGATGATGTTTGAAAACATAATATATACAGACGTAACCTGGGGTGTGATCATCGCCAGCTTTGTACCCGGAGTGCTGTCCACCCTCTTTGGCGCAGGTTTGGCTGGGATTGCCATCTTCAAACGACAAACCTCTCAACTCTTTAAGGAATTGGAAACATGAAGAAAGCCTTGTTTACTCTTGCCCTGATCCTTTGTGCACTGGGTCTGTCCGCCCAAAAACCCAAAGCCGATGATATCATCAAAGCCATCGACCGCAATATGATCTCCAATACTGTGAAATCCACCACCCGCATGGTGGTGCATTCCAAGCGTTCTTCCCGCACCGTGGAATCGATCAACTACTCCAAAGGCAACAATAGCTTCTATTCTGAATACATATCTCCACCGCGGGAAAAGGGCACCAAGATGCTGAAACTGGGCAGTGATCTATGGATTTACGATCCTGGCTCCGACCGCACAGTTCAGATTTCCGGCAACATGCTGAAGCAATCCGTGATGGGCAGTGACCTCTCCTACGAGGACTTCATGGAAGAAAGCACTCTGGAAAAGGACTACAATGCCGCCATCACCGGAGAGATTACCTATGATAAGCGAGACTGCTGGATCCTGACTCTTACGGCAAAACATGGCAAAGTGGCCTATTACACCCGCAAAGCATATGTGGACAAGCAGCGCTACGTGCCGCTCTATGAGGAATGGTATGCCAAAAGCGGTAAACTCCTGAAGACTGTGAAGCTCTCCAACGTGGAAAACGTAAGTGGCAGATGGTACCCCCGCTACATGCTCTTCAAGGATAAGCTCAAGGACGGCAAGGGTACTGAGTACTTCGTGGACAAGATCGAATTTGATCTCAAAATCCCGGATCATATCTTTAGCAAAGCCATGTTGAAGAAATGATCCTGATCATCGGTGGAGGCCCGGCGGGCCTGGCAGCAGCTCTTGCGCTAAATGGAAAGGCTATGCTGCTGGAGCGCAATCCGCAGTGCGGAAAGAAGCTGTTGCTATCCGGAAAGGGGCAGTGCAATTTTACCAATGCCCTGCCCAAGGCTGAATTCCTCAAACGCTGCGGAGAATATGCCAATTGGTTGAAACCAGCGCTTTATGCCTTTGACAACCAGGCCTTGATCCAGCTCTTGGAAGACTCCGGCTGCCCCAGCTTCAGCAGGGAGGACGGTAAAGTCTTTCCCACCAGCCTGAAAGCGGCTGATGTACGCAATGCTCTATTAGATAAAGCTCTAGCCCTGGGGACGCAGTTTTGCTATGATACTACCGTAACCTCTATGCAAAAAGACAATGACAACTTCACACTGCAGACCGATACTGGCGAGAAACTAACCGCCAGCCACCTAATCCTCTGCAGTGGCGGAGCAGCCTGGCCTCAAACTGGAAGTGATGGCAGTGGCTATGACTTGGCAAAGAATCTTGGGCATACTATCCTGATGCCAAAACCTGCCCTGGCCAGCATTAGCCTCCCTTCCCCAAATGCTTTCAGCGCTTGTGCCGGACTTGGGCTCAAAGATATCAGGCTGCACCTTGGCAAACACAGCAGCAGGGGTGATCTGCTCTTTACTCATCAGGGACTCAGCGGCCCTTTGATCCTGGACAATAGCCACCTGATGAACAAGGGTCAGACTATCCATCTGGAGATTCTTCCAGCTGCGGATAAGCTCCTGCCCGGAATGATGACCAAATCCCCCAAAAAGAGCATCCTCAGCGTCTTACACCACTGTAATCTGGCTGAGAGCCTGGGCACCGCTATCCTTAGTATTCTTGATATACCACCCACCACAATAGCCGCAGAGCTTAAAGCAGCCCAGCGCCATGCCCTGATAAATTGGCTGCAAAGAGCTCCATTCACGATTGCAGAAATCGAGAGCCTGAACACAGCAATGTCTGATTTTGGAGGTGTAGTTCTGAGAGAAGTGAATGCCAAAACCATGCAATCCCGAATCATCCCCGGACTATTTTTAGCCGGCGAAAGCCTGGCTTACAGCCTGCCTACAGGCGGGTTTAGCATCCAAATGGCATTCTCCACCGGGTGGCTGGCAGGGAAAACTATATTGAATAACATTTGATTTATCCCCGATATCGATTATCCTGTATATGAATAGAGCCTGACAAGGAGTTGTCTGTGATAAAACTTGAACGTTTCACTCTTACTGAAATGATCAGCCGCACCTGTGCTGCCCATCCGAATCGTCCCGCACTTTCGATGGTAGATTCTGAACCCATCACTTATTCCGAGCTGGAGAAGCAGATTCGGGAAACCTCTCAACTTCTTACTGAACTGGGAGTACAGAAAGGGGATAGGGTTGCGATCCTGTCTCAAAACATGCCAAACTGGGGAGTAGCCTACCTTGCCATTACCACGATGGGGGCTGTGGTGGTGCCCATCCTGGTTGATTTCCATGTCAATGAGATCCTCCAGATTCTGCGCCATAGCGGTTCAAAAGTAGTATTTGTCTCCACTACTCAATACGATAAAATCGGTTACAGCGATCTTGATCCCTTTCCGGCGATGATTAGCTTGGATACCATGTTGCCGATTGAACCCCATATTCCCAAAGATAAACTCTCAGAATTCATTCAGGAGCAAGGCATTGCCATTTCCAGGCTGGGACGTAAAGCCCTGGAAGCCGTAGGGCTGCTCAGTGAAGACGTGCATGAAGAAGATCTGGCTGCCATTATCTACACTTCCGGCACCACAGGCAATTCCAAAGGTGTGATGCTTACCCACAAAAACCTCGTGATCGATGCCTGGCTCACTTTACATATCCAGAATGTCGATGAAAACGACCGCCTCATTTCGGTCTTGCCTCTGCCTCATACCTATGAATGCACGATCGGTTTTATCATACCGATGATGACCGGCGCTTGTGTGTACTATCTGGATAAACCGCCCACAGCCAGAATCCTGATCCCTGCCATGCAGAAGATCAGACCCACCATGATCCTCACCGTTCCGCTGATCATTGAAAAAATCTTCAAGCTCCAGATTCACCCGCAACTCACCGGCAATATCGTCTTCCGTGAGGCCTACAAGCTGCCGCCCCTACGCAAAGCCCTGCACAAGCTGGCGGGCAAGAAACTGATGAAGACCTTCGGCGGTTGCCTGCATTTCTATGGCATCGGCGGGGCTCTACTTTCCCACGATGTGGAGCGTTTCCTCTATGAAGCCGGTTTCCCCTATGCCATTGGTTATGGGCTCACTGAAACCTCGCCGCTGATTGCCGGCTGCGCACCTGCAGTAGTGAAATTCCGTTCCACCGGAACTGTCCTGCCCACCCTGGATGTACGCATCGACAATCCCGATCCCAAGACCCAGATTGGTGAGATCCAGATCAAAGGCGATACCGTGATGAAAGGCTATTACAAGGATAAACCCCGCACCGATGAAGCCTTTACACCCGATGGCTATTTCAAGACCGGCGACCTTGGTGTCCTCACCAAAAACAACTATCTCTATATCAAAGGCAGGATCAAAAACGTGATCATCGGCCCCAATGGCGACAATATCTACGCCGAGGAAGTGGAAGCCAAGCTCAATGAAGAAGAGATCGTGCTGGAATCCCTCGTCTATGAAAGCGGAGGCAATATCATTGCCAGAGTCTTCCTGAACTATGAAATCCTTGATAAACACCACAATATCTCCAAGATGAGCAGCGTTCAAGCCGAGCAGATCATTGCCAAACACCTTTTGGAGATTCGCACCAGGCTCAATGCCAATGTAGCGTCTTTCTCCAAAGTACACAAGATCATCGAGCAAAAAGAGCCCTTTGAAAAGACCCCCACGCAGAAGATCAAACGCTTCCTCTATCAATAGGATACACCGATGACCATTGGCACCATTCTGGAACATCTGCAAGGCCTGGCTCCATTGGAACTGGCGCAATCCTGGGACAACGTTGGCCTTTTGATCGGAGACCCCAACCGCAGGGTGCACAAAGTGCTGATCAGCCTTGATGCCACCTCCAATGCCGCGGATTATGCCATCTCCGAAGGCTATGATCTGATCCTCAGCCACCACCCGCTGATATTCAGACCCCTGAAAAGCATCACCAATCCTTTGCTGCTTAAGATGATCGAAGCCCGGCTGTCTCTGATCTCACTGCACACGAATTTCGATGCAGCCCTGGGTGGCGTGAATCATGCCCTGGCCGAAGCTTTGGAACTGGAGATAATCGATGCCCTGGGTGATAGTAGTGAAGGTGCGATTGGGCTGATCTGCGCCCTGAAGCAACCGCTGAATCTGCAGGAACTGGCCACCTATGTAAAAAACCACTTAAACGCACCATCTGTTAAACTTTGGAACGCTGGCAAAGCTCTCACGGAAACGATCCACAGGATCGCCATCTGCGGAGGAGCGGGAGGCTCTGTGCTTGGTTTTGCCGAAGCCAAAGCTGATGTGTTGATCTCTGGAGACATCTCCTACCACAGCTTTCTGGAGAGCCGGATTCCGATCATCGATGCGGGACACTTCCACACTGAATACCCAGCCTTGGAAACTCTGCAAAATGCCCTGTCTTCGATAGGGGTTGCCAGTACTATTCTCCCCCTGGATCTGCATGAATGGCAGCAGAATATGAGCTTTCACTAAAAGGATTTTCAGGCTGTCTTCAGGTAATATCCCCATCCGCTTTAGGTGATTTTTCACCTGCTTCCCTAATGTTTGAATGTCAATAGATTAAGTCAGGATAACCTCGTGTTCCCTTCGAGATCGCCTCGAGTACTCGAGGCGATCTCGAAGGGAAGACGAGGTAAAACCCTATTAACCCAAATAATGCAGTAGGGTTTTCACAGTCTCTATTTTGGGACTGATTTTT
>DAOSEN010000011.1:0-5004 GCA_035363155.1 Candidatus Cloacimonadota bacterium
TTGTCAAGAACTATTTACATATACTTTTTGTCCACTTTCATGTGCAACGATCTTTGATAGTGTATTGATAGAGTAAATGGAGGCAGAGGAGCTTTGTGCCAGCGCTCGCCGAAGCGCCAACAAAATAAGGGGGGTCAAATAGATCTGTCCACAAATTAACACAAATTCCTTCAGATTCAGTAATCAAATCTTCAGGACACCTCAAACATTCCCTGTTCACGTTTCCCGTTCCCCGTTTACCGTTCCCTGTTCACCGTTTATTGTTCACTGTTCGCTGTCCATTGTTCACGTTTCCCGTTCACCGTTCACTGTTCACCGATCACTATAAACTGACTTCCACCCACTCTCAATTCTACATTCTACATTAATATATCCCCTCAATCGGGTCAATGGCATTCTTATCTACGAGAAAGTACCAAGCGACATTGACTTACCAGAGTATTTGTCTCAATCCCCTCAATCGGGTCAATGGCATTCTTATGGCTGAGGCTGATGCAAAGGCTGAGGCTGATGCTGAGGCATCGTCTCAATCCCCTCAATCGGGTCAATGGCATTCTTATAATATCTGAGATTGGTACTAAACGCTATTACGAGACAAGTCTCAATCCCCTCAATCGGGTCAATGGCATTCTTATTTGGCATAGACGTCCAGCTTGATTTTAGCTCTGCCTATGGGTCTCAATCCCCTCAATCGGGTCAATGGCATTCTTATGTCGGTGCCCAATTTTTATTAAAAACAACAAAAAAGTCTCAATCCCCTCAATCGGGTCAATGGCATTCTTATAGTCTGGGTGGAAGCAAACTGATGAACCCGTAGAAGGGTTGAGTCTCAATCCCCTCAATCGGGTCAATGGCATTCTTATATCCAAGAGATTTCCCGTGAGTACGGGATTGACCTTGTTAGGTCTCAATCCCCTCAATCGGGTCAATGGCATTCTTATCAAAACAGCAATTTCACATTCATGCTTGCGCGGACAGTCTCAATCCCCTCAATCGGGTCAATGGCATTCTTATAGAAAACATGAAAGCAATCCTTAGCATAACGAATGTTAAAGTCTCAATCCCCTCAATCGGGTCAATGGCATTCTTATGGTATCGGGCTTATGTATTACACCACCCCCACGCACAAGTCTCAATCCCCTCAATCGGGTCAATGGCATTCTTATTCCATGCAATGTATAAGCTCTCAGAGGTCTTGACAGGTCAGTCTCAATCCCCTCAATCGGGTCAATGGCATTCTTATCCCACCAGGTCGAGTTTGACCAGCTATTTATCCCAGAAAAAGTCTCAATCCCCTCAATCGGGTCAATGGCATTCTTATGGAACGATGAAAAGAGTCAATTTAACACCACACGCTATTAAGTCTCAATCCCCTCAATCGGGTCAATGGCATTCTTATTGTCAATCAAGGAGACGAAGTTTGTCTAAAAAATTGTCTCAATCCCCTCAATCGGGTCAATGGCATTCTTATAGACACTTACCTCAAAGACTCTGTAAGCATTGAAAGTCTCAATCCCCTCAATCGGGTCAATGGCATTCTTATTTGGAAGATGAAAAGCGTTGAAATCCCAGATAGCCTTTATGTCTCAATCCCCTCAATCGGGTCAATGGCATTCTTATTGGCTGGGCTGCATACTTTGAAGCTGCAAAACTGCCAGCTACGTCTCAATCCCCTCAATCGGGTCAATGGCATTCTTATGGGTTTAGAGCAGCTCTGCTTTGATACATTTGGTATTGAGTCTCAATCCCCTCAATCGGGTCAATGGCATTCTTATTAATCTGCACCCAAAAGCGAAAGCCTACAGAGCAGAGAAGTCTCAATCCCCTCAATCGGGTCAATGGCATTCTTATAGACAGGTTATACGTAGATATAAAAGGAAAGAAATACATGTCTCAATCCCCTCAATCGGGTCAATGGCATTCTTATCTAGAATTTGATAGTTATACAAGAGCATTTCTGTATAACAGGTCTCAATCCCCTCAATCGGGTCAATGGCATTCTTATGCGAGGTAGACGCAAACAACATAAAGAGCCTAATAGGTCAGTCTCAATCCCCTCAATCGGGTCAATGGCATTCTTATTTCGTAAAACATATAGGGAGTATATAAAATCCCTGGATGTCTCAATCCCCTCAATCGGGTCAATGGCATTCTTATTTCTGTATAACAGCAATGCAATCATGTTGGTTCCCGATCCTAAGTCTCAATCCCCTCAATCGGGTCAATGGCATTCTTATGTAAGAACCTTAAACTTTGAAAGCGGCAAGCACCTGGTTACGTCTCAATCCCCTCAATCGGGTCAATGGCATTCTTATGTATCATATGCCCTCAATGTTAATCCATTGCTGGCTCGTCTCAATCCCCTCAATCGGGTCAATGGCATTCTTATACTCACGAGGTGAAATCTTCGTGAAAACCTATAGCGACTAAGTCTCAATCCCCTCAATCGGGTCAATGGCATTCTTATTGAGTATGCATATCTGATGGTCAGATATTGGGGTTCCTCTCGTGTCTCAATCCCCTCAATCGGGTCAATGGCATTCTTATCTACTAAGTACTTTAAAAATGAAATAGAAAAGATTGCAAAAGGTCTCAATCCCCTCAATCGGGTCAATGGCATTCTTATACTTCGCTTCCCAGTCGAAGAGTCTGGAACTGTGTTTGTGTCTCAATCCCCTCAATCGGGTCAATGGCATTCTTATGAACGGAGAAAGAACAGTAACTTTGTTAAATGCACTTAGGTCTCAATCCCCTCAATCGGGTCAATGGCATTCTTATATACTAACAAGGTCTTCTCTGTTTTCTTCTTGCGGCATCTTAAAGTCTCAATCCCCTCAATCGGGTCAATGGCATTCTTATAAAAAATACTCCAGAGCATGTGTATGGAATAGAGAGTCTCAATCCCCTCAATCGGGTCAATGGCATTCTTATGAAAAGTTATCCGAAAAGACATTCAAGATACACTATAAAGTCTCAATCCCCTCAATCGGGTCAATGGCATTCTTATGATGTTAAAGATTCTTATAGTAGACATTGTCAAGGCACAAATGGTCTCAATCCCCTCAATCGGGTCAATGGCATTCTTATACATTGAAAAGATTGTAGAGTACACCAGGTCAGGCAAATACGTCTCAATCCCCTCAATCGGGTCAATGGCATTCTTATATAGACACTTCCGCCATGAGTTGGTGGAACGACTCCACCGTGTCTCAATCCCCTCAATCGGGTCAATGGCATTCTTATCAAAACTGGAGAGATTGTGGAAGGCCTCTCCGTAGTGTCTCAATCCCCTCAATCGGGTCAATGGCATTCTTATCACCAAGAAAATCAACAAGAAAATCAACAAGAAAAATCACGTCTCAATCCCCTCAATCGGGTCAATGGCATTCTTATCAACACAGTAAATTATATTCAATCATTTAAGAATCGTCTCAATCCCCTCAATCGGGTCAATGGCATTCTTATTAAAGAAAATCTCGAGCGTGGAAAACATTTCCACAACGTCTCAATCCCCTCAATCGGGTCAATGGCATTCTTATTTGGTATCCCCAGTCCCACCACTGAGGTAGAGAGCTGGGTCTCAATCCCCTCAATCGGGTCAATGGCATTCTTATTAATACATTTGACACATATGTATCTGGCTATGAGTCGAAAGTCTCAATCCCCTCAATCGGGTCAATGGCATTCTTATGAGTTTAGGTGAATCCCCGCCCAGGGGTAGTAATATCGTCTCAATCCCCTCAATCGGGTCAATGGCATTCTTATAATAACAATGGTGTAAAAAATTCATGGGAAATCCAATCAAAGTCTCAATCCCCTCAATCGGGTCAATGGCATTCTTATGAATGTAGCTGGCGACTATATCAAAACTGGAGAGATTGTGTCTCAATCCCCTCAATCGGGTCAATGGCATTCTTATTGCTCCGCCCAGGCGATTACGTCGTTCCAGAAAAAAATAGTCTCAATCCCCTCAATCGGGTCAATGGCATTCTTATCGTGAAGAATGTAGCTGGAGACTATATCAAAACTGGAGAGATTGTGTCTCAATCCCCTCAATCGGGTCAATGGCATTCTTATTGTATCTACACGATAATCGACGAAGACTTCTGGGATTTTTAAGGTCTCAATCCCCTCAATCGGGTCAATGGCATTCTTATCTACAATCTCTCTGCAAGCAAGATAACCGATAGCCAACCTGTCTCAATCCCCTCAATCGGGTCAATGGCATTCTTATAATGTTTAAGGGGCTGCCAAGTCGGATCTCGTCGGAGTCTCCGGTCTCAATCCCCTCAATCGGGTCAATGGCATTCTTATTTTGTGAATGCCCCCGACATCATCGAAATTGACAACTAAGTCTCAATCCCCTCAATCGGGTCAATGGCATTCTTATACTATCTGATTAGTGTGCCACTGGACTCTGTTATGTCTCAATCCCCTCAATCGGGTCAATGGCATTCTTATAAGAAGAGCTCGGATAATCCCTTTTATAATTCAAAATAGTCTCAATCCCCTCAATCGGGTCAATGGCATTCTTATATATGGTCTGATTTTAATCCAAGCACATAGAGTGAAAAGTCTCAATCCCCTCAATCGGGTCAATGGCATTCTTATCGGTGGCATTGAGGCCGCGAGTGTATAGAGTGAAATTGATGTCTCAATCCCCTCAATCGGGTCAATGGCATTCTTATGAGTTTTTGAACTGGCTGGTGGATGAATGTGCGCTTGAGTCTCAATCCCCTCAATCGGGTCAATGGCATTCTTATCCACGACGGTGGTATCGACCGCAATGGCCAATGTGCTACTTGTGTCTCAATCCCCTCAATCGGGTCAATGGCATTCTTATTTTGGAGAATGTTGGGAGTGCGGCGAGAGCTGCACAGCCAGAGTCTCAATCCCCTCAATCGGGTCAATGGCATTCTTATATTGACGGGTTCCTGCTTGATTTCTCACCTCTTGACAATGAAGGGTCTCAATCCCCTCAATCGGGTCAATGGCATTCTTATA
>DAOSEN010000011.1:5104-97957 GCA_035363155.1 Candidatus Cloacimonadota bacterium
GTCTCAATCCCCTCAATCGGGTCAATGGCATTCTTATAGTGCCGTTTCCAATCTGTTAAAGGAGAAGAATTTGTCCAGCCCAAAATATCCGTGATGGGAAAAACCGGTAGTGGGGATGGGTATCATATCAAGGAGGTATGGGCTATTTGCAGAATAGACAGAGAGATGCAGTAATCCCCGTGAATTTGACTCAGGTGGCACAGAAGGTTTGTATAACATGAGCACCCGCAGATGGTTATCTAAACTGAGCCAGCAACGGGGCTGGAGAATGCGGGTCATGGATCACCTCTGTGGCATGGAAAAATCACATTAAACAATTATCAGCTCCTCATCATCGATAAATACGCCCAGGCCCGAGATCTGGATTGTGCCGGCACATTTTTTGCAGATCTGGTAATAGCGCACGCTATCCTGTGTGAAGTTGATCTTAGTTTCAATCTCATGTTTCATGTCAAGAAATTGTTTATCGTTCAGGCTGCATTCAAAGACACTTTTTTGCACCCGGAAGCCATATTTCAGCAAGATTTTGACTATTCTGTAACGGCATTTATTCTCGACGATGTCGAAGCAAACCAGATACAAGCTTTTGTTTACTGCCATCTGAAACTCTCATAGGTTGATTTACGATCAAAGTGCCTGATCAATTTGCGGATTTGATTCACGAAAATGTCTTTCAGGAGCCATTCACCCTGCGGAGATGTGCAGCGAAACTTGCTGTTGACCATGCGCGAAAAAGCCGTAATCAGGATTTTCATGCCATCCTGAGTCAAGGAAACCGGTAAGAGACGGGAATCCTGATCCAAGTCCTCTGGTTCGCATTCGTCATCCGGGATCAGGTTGTAGCGAAAGTGTTCGGGGCGAATTTCCTTTCTATTGATCAGGGTGATGATCAGATTGTCGACCAGGGGCCGAAACTCTTCCATAATATCCAGAACCAGTGATTGCCTTCCGTAACAAAGATCATGCAGAGCACCGTAGTAGGGATCAAGCCCGCAAATGTTTGCGGCACTCATAACCTGGTTCATCAGAAATGTATAGCCCAGGGACAGTAAAGAGTTTACTTCGTCCTTCGGGGGTCTGCGATTTCTACCTGTGAAAGGAAACTGGGATTGAAAAATGAGGTACGGGAATGCAGCAAAATAGTTCTTGCTGGCAATACCTTCAAAACCCCTGAGCACCGCAAGGTCCATGGAGCCAGACTGGAGTCGTTCTAAAATTGCCGAGTTTTTGAGAATGGCATCTGCGAGGGCTGGATGAGCGTTTTTCTTCTTGCGCATGGCAAGGTGCTTTTGCATATTGCACAGTTTTCCGATGATGTAAAGTGCTGCCAATTCCTCCCGGTTTGGCAGCTCTGCCAAGTATGTAAACTGTGAGATTCTGAGGGCGATGTTTTTTCCAAACTCACTGATCAGCCTGCCTTTGTAGCGGCCATAATAGGTCAGGAAAACCGTATCTATCCTATGTTTGAGCAGGTATGTGAGAGTTTGGGAGCTCAAGGTAATGTTTCCTACCAGGATAAGTGACGAAATGTCTTTGGTATGGAACCACTTCTGCAGCATTGCTCCTTTATAAACATAGAGACGGTCTCCTTTCTTTGAAACCGATGCTCCCTGATCTGCAATGTATACGACAGCCATCAGCTTATCAGCCTTATACGAACCGCACGTTGTGTTTTCTGCTGTTTTTTGATATCGAAGCTATCGACCAAATCAAAGCTCACTTGGGCATTTAAGACGGGTGTAAAGCCATGACAATCTGAGGATCGGAAATAGTAAGAAAATGATCCCGAAGTGATAAATCCAGCCACAGCCCCTGGCAGGAGCTTTGAAATCGTTCCAGGATTGGATGATTTGGATTCGGTTTGATCAGATAGCTTCGATCGGATAGACCTGTGGATATCCTTGAAACTGGGAAGCCGCTCCAGGGAGATATTGTAGGATTCCAGCTCTTTTTGTAGTTCGGATGATATCGTCCAATGCATCTGGTGTTTTATGGCCGCAATCAAAGTCAGTAATTCTGTGGCAGGCTCGAAACTATTGTTGTGGAGCATAATATCGCGCAGCAACTCCCAAAGGTGGATTTTCGTTTCAATTTTCCCAGGGGCGGCAAGAGCCTGATGTGCATAAAGCTCAGCCTTGGATAAATCCTGCAATCTGAAGGCGGCCAGGGCTGTCTCGTAGTATATGTACCATTCGCCTTTTTGCGCAGCTATTTTCTGATACAAAGCAAATGCTTCCTCCATCCTGCCGGTCTTGGCCAGGCACATGGCATACCTGCGTTCAAACCAGATTTTCTGGGTCAGATTCAAGCTGAGGGCTTGCTGACAAACATCGGCACACCTCTGAAAATCAGATTCGCAGAACAGGGCTTTGCTATAGTGATTTAGAAACAACTCTTTATCGGAGCTGAAAGGCTGAGCTTTCCCGGCAAAGTGCTTTGGATTTGGATCTAGCAACTCTGGATTAACAAGGTTCAAGAGGTTCAATTTGAAAGCTGAGGATGTATCGTTTATAGATGAGATATACTTCATCACAGCCAAAGGCAAGGGGTGCAGGCTTTGGATTTGAGGAAAGAGCTGTTTGATTCTTTCGATCAGTTCAAGGGCAGTTTCAGCCGGCATAAGCTTCAGATTCTTGAAATGCAGATGATAAATCGCCCAGGCTGCAGCAATTTTTACTTGCTCATTGCAAACACCATTTTTCTCGAGAGTTTCTTGAAAAGCGATGATCTTATTGTGTTGATCGGTTTTGCTGTAGCAGTATACCAAAGAAGAGATAGTGTAAGGATCCACGGTCATATCATCCTGGGTAAAGATAGATTCCAACAGGCTTGCTGCTTCAGAATAGTTGCCTTCGTTCTTCAGTGATAGTGCTTGTGTAATTGATGCTCCCAACATAATCTGCTCCTCATAGTTCGGGTTTTGGTGAGACCATAAGATTTAGGGTAAGTTCGTGTTTGGACTGATCAAAACACAAAACGCCGTAGTCGGTATTAATATGGTCAATTCCGGTATAATCAAAAACCTTCATTATCTGCGATTCTGTGGTGTTCAACTGGTGTGTTAGCTCCTTGTGGTTTTTGAGAAGGCGCAAGTAGTTGTCGACCAATTCCTTTAGTTTGAGCTCGTTGAGATCGGCGACAGGAGAGCTTGATACAGCCAGGCTGGCAAGATGTAATAAAGGATTCAGATAGGCGGCTGATGTGCTTTCAAAAGAACAGTTACACATGGAGACATCAATCTCGGAGGAAAGCGCATTGCGGATTTTTGCACAACCGCTGGCATTACCCTTGAAGCCTGATTTCATGTAGTCTTCAGTACTGATATTGTGACATTGGGAAAGCAGTTTGTTCACAATGGCGGGGCCGTTTTTCAGATATCCTACCGTATAGCGCAAGGCGTTCTTCTGCGCTCCGGTGATACTTCTTCTGGTCTTGATCAGGTTGTCAATACAGCTGAGAGCATAGCAGTTCTGTTTCAAGCACAGCCACTCAATGTCTTCTTCTGGATCTGGATCAATGGTTACGGGTGGATTATTGAGGATTTGCAGGTTAATTGGTGGTTCTGGAGTTTCGGAGTTAATGTATCCCAAGCTGTTCAAGGCTGCAATGAAGGTCTGAGAATCCAGTTTTTTTACTTGCACCAGGAAATCTGCCAAAGACAGAGGGTTATGATCTGTATCCAGCATAGTGCTCAGCTTACCGGAACGCCGATGGATACCAAAGGGCAATTTGACCAGATTTCCATAGCCCTGTTTTAGCTTAGTCTGTTTAGGGAAGATTTCCAATTGCAAAGGAAGCACTTCCAGCGAAATCTGGGCGGCAATTCTCTCGGCGAAGGCTTTGGCAAGGCTGGCACTGATCCGCTGTTCCAGAAAAACCCAGATATGGTAACCCTTGTAACCACTGTTTTCAACAGAACAGGGGATATGGTGGAAGGCCAATAGTTGGACAATCTCTTGGGTTTTTTCCAGTATTAATGCGTTGGCCCAGCTCATAAACTCTGGATTGATGAGATCAATTTGCTGCTCTTTACCAATATCCAAATCAAAAACTATCCACCCCACTTTACTTTGAGAATCCAGTTGGTAAATCCCCAAAGTATAGTTGCCCAGGATATGGTTCCGGAGTGCTTGCATGGTTAAGGGTTCATTTACCAGAGTATAGCCGCTTTGCCCCTGATCGTTGAGCCATTGCCGGGCGTAGGCATTTTCACGTCCGGCAAACAGCTGCATGAAGCCTTGTAGTGATGCGTCAGATACTTCAGGATTATCAACCTCAGGCTCATCAGGGGAAGCTTGGTGTGCTTGCTGAAAAAGGGTTATTCCGTGCTGAGTGGCTTGTTGGATAACACTTTCAGCCTCTTCGACCCGTGAATTGACTTGCAAGAAGTCATGGTATTGCCGGTAAAATGAATCGTTATGGGGAAAAAGCTCCAATGCATGCTTGACGAGCTGCTCATATTCATCAAGTTTTCCAAGCTGCAGCAACAAATCCAGCCTGAGCATCTGGAGCCTTTCCAAATCCGGTCTTTGGGACAAGGCCTTGTTCAAGGTATCCAGAGCAAATTGCCCCTTACCCAACATTCTCAGATAGCGGAGCAGTTCTTCTATCTCATTATCAGAGAGTTTACCCAGCTCAAGCGCTTGCAAACATACAGTCTCGGCCGTAGCAAAATCTTCTGCGAGAAAGGCTGAGTTAAAGCGCAATCGAACACCGTGAAATGGGTTTGCTTCAGACTCGCTTGTACTTGCGACGGACTCTGCTAAGTCAATGAACTGTGCCATGTCATAACCTCCTTGTTAATATTACTAATGAATCGTGAAAAGCAGCTTATCTTAAGAACATCTTGTGGATGTGGCCTCATGAATGAATATGCTCGGCTTAAGGTTTGGTTTGACAAAAAAATGAAGAGCTGGCAGCTTGCCCCAAGCAAAAGAATGGGGTGAATTATGGGAAAAATGTATGAACACAGTCTTTCTGATCTGGCTGAAGCATTTTGGCGCGCTCTGAGTAATCCAGATGTTTTGGACAGAGACAGGACCACCTTGGACATGGTTAAAGCGTGGATGAGGACCTGTCTACATTCAAAGGCAAGGGTTGCGCAATTCAAGCTAGTGCTGGAACTCGCCCGGCAACAACAATACAGTTTTAATGATCTGAACTACTGCCTGATGGGATTACTTTTGCAAAAAATGCTTGAGATCAAGTCGAAACTTGAATCAAAGCGTATGGAGTATGAACCAGAGCATTTTCACCGCTACTTGTTCAAAACCACCAGTATAATCTTATTGAAGTGTTTGACAGACCTATGCGAGACCATGGGTAATAATCACAATGAATATCCCCAAACATGGGTGGACGTTCGAGGAGAGAATACCTATAAGTCCCTGGAAACGATACAATACAACATATCCCAAAGAAAGCAGGCCCTACTCTTGAAGCAGATGATTAAAGATAACTGGCAGGAACGGGAATTGAATGTACTGTGCCACGACCTGGAGTCAGGTAGCAAAGCAGGTAGTGCCAGGTTGGCAGATGAAAGTAGGGACAATGTGTATCAATTGCATAAGCGAACCAGGGATAAACTCAAGCAGACGATGGAGACACACGAGATCAGCGAAACTGCAGGCAAGCTGTTTATCTGGAAATATCTGCAAGATTTATGTCAGAACTGCCCTGTGTTGAGGACATATAGGGAAATGGGGCATACGCATACCACGGGAGGAAAAATATGAACGACATGAATAAAGAACGGCTATACGAAGTTTACCTTGCCAGCTTGAAGTCCGGAGTTGAGGACATACCCGAATCTGAAATGCAGGAAATCAATCTGCCCGAAGATGAAAACTTCAGCTTTGAGGACAACAGGGTGGTTTTTACTGAAGCCGAGGGTAACATCATCGTGGTGGAAGCAGGTAAGTATGAGATCTGGTGCCTGATCCTGGAAGATGCGCCAAATGGCATGTACAAGGCCTTTAAGATCAGCCCTTTTACGGCTTTTGCCAGTGAATATGATCTGTTGATTCGGGCAGGATCTTCCATCTACTTACTGGAGATGGACAATAGCTTCCTCCTGAGCTCAGATGAGGTGAGGGAGGGGATTCCTATCTCCGCAGTGGATGAAGAAGTCTTTATAGCAATCAAGGCTCAGCTTCAGCAATCTCGAGCTCAGGCCTCACTAAAGAACACAGATCTCAAACATCCAGATAATCTCTTCAGAATCTTGGAGCATGAGCAGACTCTGGGGCTGCGATCCCGGCAAGTTTCGGCACCCCTGTGGATTCCCCAGATCTCCTTGCAATATGAGCGGGAAGCAGCTGCGGTGATACCAGCGGCGGCAGCGGATATTGGTGTGGCAGGAGCGTTTGAGGTGCTACGCAGACAGCAGGATGAGAATGTATACTTTGCCAAAGAATACACTCTTCATAAGAATGAGCGGCACGAATTGATTCTGAGCCCGGATCAGGGCTATGTGTCCCAGAAAGCGGAAGTGCGCTGCGGAGATATCGTGGTGTTTCGCGGGATTTTGCCGGAGAGCTTGATCTTGGCAAGCTTTCTGCCCGTCTCTACCCTGAAAGCACAGAGATTCCTGGACATCAACCTGAAGACCATCAAGGAATAAACAAATGCCGTCCTTCCGGGAAGCCGCACTAACAACTTTGCATCAGGGACATGGTTGCAGGATAGATGCTGCACTGCAGTACATAGTGCAAGAGAGGGTCGAGTTCTCGGATGCAGAATTGGTACTACGGCTGTTTGAAAGCGCACAGGATTCGTCTTTGAGGCTTGCGGCGCTGATCTGGATGACCAAAAACAAGCTATTCACACAAGAACTAAGCGATATGACTGGATTCGCTCCTGATGCACTGGCGACAATCCCAGATCATCCTCCCAAAGTTACATTGTTTCCGGTAGTGGAACCTTCAGGCCGGGCTTCCATAGCCAGAGCAATAGTTTACATATTGCCAAGCGTCAAGCTTAAGGCAATTGCGCTTACCGGCCAAGGTTCAAGCGAATGCGATCATTTGAGCAATCTCAGCGGTAAGAGTTGCTTGATTGGCTTTGATACGGCTATTGAAGGAAGCTCCTGGCAATTGGCCGCCATGGCTGCCTTGCTGGACAAGGGCGAAGACCCCAGGGTGAATATCGCCTTCAGTGGGATTGTCCAGCCAAACGGTCAGATCACCAGGGCTGAAGGTCTGCCAGAAAAGGCAGCATGCTGCAAGGCACAGGGCTTGCGCCTGATCTACCGTGTGGCCAATTGCAGCACATTGAGCAAATGGCTCAATGGTGAGATTATTCCTCTGCCATTAGTGCAGTATTGTGGTTCGCCAAATGAACTCAAACGCTGGCAGAGTCTGATTGAAACAAAGGTGCAGGAAACTTACGAATGGTTCAGTTATGCGGACCTGGAAGACTGGTATGGCATCACATCTAATGATTTGGCTATCCACAGCATAGAGGGCTTGAGATTTGAGCAAGCATACTGGCAGGACTATCTGCAAACCAAAGTAAGAGACTGTTTTGATAATCTGGAAGATAAGCTCAGTCCCAAACGAGCATTGTGGTTCTATGCGGGACAGATCGGATCATTGCAGTTTGGGATCGGAGCGATCTTCGGGTTCAAACGGGCGATTGAGATCTTACAGCTTGATTTCTCCAATTCCACTTACAAACCGGTCTTCACTTTATACGGCCAGAACAACGCCAGAGAATTGAAGAATGTGTCATGTAGCATGGAAGAATGCCAGAAGGTGACAGGGAAACTGGAGGTCAACAGCCCCGAAAGCAGGGAATTGGCATTGATCCTGTACTTAGGCAGCCATGTTCTGGAAGGGGATGTCACTGAATACTGTAAAGAGCATCTCAAGCTCGATAATTTTCTGATCATCCAAGCCAAGCATAAGCAAGGCGTGCTGGATGTGAATGAAAACTGGCTGCCCTGGGCTCAGGAGATCAATTCAATCTTAAACCACGCCAGAAAAGGGCATAGCTGGAGAAGAATCCATCTCTTTCAAACTGCACCCACAGCATTGTGCATGGCCCTGGGGATAGCTATCGGGCATTTCTTGCCAATCGACATATACCATTATCAGTACAATGCTGAACACCCCAAGTATCGCAAAGTCTATAGCCTGGATACAATATTGGAGAGCAGGACATAAACTTTTATGTCAGACCATGATCATAAAGCCTCATATACATGATTAGAAACACAAAAAAAGGAGGCCATCATGGCAAAATTCAGATCTTACAACGGCTATCGCCAATACAACTCCGGCTCCGGCTGGAAGTTTACCCATCGCACCGTAGCAGCTAATAAAATGGGAGGAGCAATCCGACCTGGTAATCATGTTCATCATGTAAATGGCGTAAAAACTGACAATCGACCTTCAAATCTAACCGTGGTATCTGCTGCTCAGCACAGGAGAATCCACAGCAAATAGTCAACTCCGAACGGGGTGGGGGTGTAGGGCCCTCACCCCACAACCGGAAGAACTCCCTACAGGTTTTGGAGATTCAAATCTAAAAAAGGAGGTAAAAGAAATGATAAGAATACTGAAGATAGTCGTGATAGTAGCAGCCACTGCGCTTGAAGTGATAAAAGTTGTAAAGAAGTAGTTCCTGAAACTCATGCCAGAGCCACCTCATTATTCAAAGTGGCTCTGGCTTTTTTACAGCTGGCTTAGGTTTTTGATTATTTCATCATAATACCAGATTTCCACCCTGTATTTCTTTACAGATTCCAATTGTCCCATCAATGCTATCGGTAATACATCTTTCATTTCTGGATCATCCAGGTGTTGCTTTTGTAAGTGGGTGACAAGCACAATTAGGCTGAAGACTCCACCATGAAGATGGGAGGATTGATCTTTGGCTTTGACCAAATCCCCACCAAACCCGAAAGTCTTGCATTCGAAACAAACAAGGGTTCCATAGTCAGTGACATATACAGCATCAAACTCGACCAGGTTTTGACTTTCCTGAAAGTCCTGATAGAAAGCATTCCCTGCATCATCATAGCCCAGGGGATATACCTTGACATTGCTTTCAAACCTGCTCTGTTTATCAGGCAAAGTGCGCTGTATCAGATCACGGAACATGGCTTCAAACATGTCACCATGCTTCTTCCCTAATTGCAACAGCTTGACTGCCTCATTTTTGGTAAGGAGATTAGGAATTTCATGTGTTTCGCCAGTGATCGCATCGCAAGCTTTCACAATATTCCTGATCTGATCCTGATCTGTGAACAGAATCCAATCGTCCTGGTGGATCATGTCCTGGAGAATGTTGATCAATTTCTTCTTAACTTCGATCCAGTGTTTTCTAAAGATCTCATCCGCATTGGCAAGTTGAGTCCATTTTCTCCAGATCTTGTTCAGTTCATACTTTTCAGCCGCTCTACCTTCAGCTTGCAGTTGCGCTTTAAGCGCGTAGATATCCTGAAACAGAGTCTCGTATCCCAGCTTATGATCCTTGTCCATATAGACTTTGCACTGTTCGAGGGTGGGCCGGTGCTCCCGCAGCACCTGTGAGATTTTGTCTTTAAGCTTGGCTTTGTCGTCGAACTCAGTAGCCTGTTTACCGAAATAAGCGTATAAAAACCTGATAAACACCGGGTCCTGTAAAAAATACTTGTTAAGAGCCGACATTCTGGTATCGGTTGAGGGCGCTGGCTGAGCTACAACATCTTTGGCCGGGGTCTGTAGCTTGGTATAGCCATAGAGGTTCAAGACGTCCTCCAAATGCAATGTGAAACGTACCGGATGGCTGGCAATCAACTTGTAGCCCCTGAAGACTTTGACGGCCGTGGGTCTGTTATCCACATAAATAAGCCTGTCCTGGGGGTTGTTTCTGGTCTGATAGGCATCCAAGAGGAGCAAGATCAGGTTTTTCTTTCCTCCGCTGATGTTGAAATAGACTTCATCGTAGCTACTGAGTAGCCTGACGATTGCATCAACGGATTGACTATCTTCTTCCTCGATGTCACTGAGGTGGTGATGGATAACATCTAATCCCTTGTGCCTCAAAACAAACTCAAGGTTTGCAGTCCAGTGGTTGTTCAAGGCTACCTGGGACGAGACAACCACTGGCATGCATTGGCCAAACTCTTCCATCAACAAGGGAAACACATTTACGGTGTTCTGCTGGGTCGAAACGAAGATTTGGGCTTTCTTCACCTATCCTCCCAAATCAAAGCTTAGCTTCATCCAACCCATGGGAAGATTATAGCAAAGCTTTCTGGTCTTGGGATTGTAGTTCATAGCTGCATAAGAGCAATAGTTTTGCCCGGAACCCTGTCCCAGCTTGATCATGCATTCATGGGCTTTCAGGCTGGCATGAGCTTTAGTGATAACTTCATAGTTTTGCTTGGCTTTACCATCCAATCTGCTGTAGAAGGTGCTTTCCTTTTCCAATTGAGCGTGATAGTATTGCCTTACCATATCCAGCAGTGGAGATAGATCATCCACTCCTTTGGGCTGTATCTTGGCAATCCCTCTATTCTTGGTATCAGTTACAGCAATGCTGAGATCAGACTCAATAAATCTACCTGGTTTTGATAGTGCAATCTCCATCAGAATGGGCAGGGTTGCCTCTTTTCTACGCATAGGACTGGCTCCAGCCCGGAAAAATGGATTGGCTTGCCGGTCAAGAGCGGCTGGGGGCTCAGTTACACCAATTTCGAAGATTCCCATCCACTCATTGGACCATGGTGTATCCGCAAATTTGATGAACTTAAACGGATCCGAAGGTATGTCGTCTCTGTTTCTATCGTAGTTCCAATAATTTAAGTGTTCCGCCTGAATCCTACGATCATCCCTATCGGTATTTCTGAGACTGACCTGAGGTTTTTCGTGCTGATAATGAGACAGGATGGCAGTGCGAAAAGCCCCTTTGATGGAACTACCTGGGATATAGGGCTGTTTACTCAATTGGGAGCGGATAAAAGCATGCACAAAACCTTCAGCCTGTAAGTTTTGCATTTTCTTTGCATAGTCTTTGCAGATAGCTTCACTAACCGGATATGAGAAGTAATAGCATTGCTTCTGGGCTGGATTAAAAGCCTCATGGAAGTATTGTTGTATCTGCTTGATGTCAGAAACTGCGAGCTTGGCTTGCAGCAGCCTGGCATCTTTGGCCAGCAGAAAGCGGATGTATTCCAATTGGTTCAGAAAATATGCCATATTGTCCTTGATCACCAGATTCAAGGGATCGTGTACGTCTCCGTTTCCGATATGGAAAGGCGTGATCGGATGGATTTTGAACTTGTAGTTTCTGCTTTTCATCTCAACTCTCCTTGATCATAATGGGTAGAGAGTAGCAATAGAGGTTTTGTACGATATCTGGATTGGGATGGATTTTGTCCAACAAACTCCCTCGGGGAGGCTGCTGGCCTTCTCCGGCAAAAAACACGGCTCCGGGCTCGATTACAAACACAGGATACTTGAAGGGAGTGGCTGTGGTGGCGAAGTCCCCGCCAATCTTTCCAAACTTGGTTTGCCCTCGATAAGACGCCAGAATGCTATCTGAGGTAGCGGGTACCATATTGGACAGGTTCAGATAGGCATTGAACCCGGGGCATGAAGGCCACGAGAATTCATCCACCTTGATCTCAAATCTGCCCTTCCCGGTATTCTTATCCTTACCAAAGCCGTGCACTGCGATATAGCTGAAGAGGTCTTGCAACTTGGTGAGATCATAAACATCAGTACTCAGCCAGGATTCGAAGCATCGGTTGTGAAAGAAAGTGGTTGGGCTGGCAAAGAGCTCTCCACTGCCGCTGGTAGTGCCCGTTTGGCGATCGATCATGTTGTGAAATTCAATGCTGCGCACTTCGTCTTTGCTTTTTGGCAATTCGTGGCTGCGTTTGCTTTTTTGCATCAGGAGATCCTGCATCTTCTTATAGGCTCGTTTGAATAGAGAGACCTGGACATCATACACAAAGCCAGATTGTGCCAAGTCAGCTATAGCGAGCCATTTGTCCTTCCTGATCTGCTTCTGGACAATGGCGTAATCAAGATCAGAGGGATGCTCAAGGGCGTTCTGTTTGATCCATCCCCGTAGATCCTCATCTGAACCCAGTTTCATCTTTATCTGATCCAACAACTTGTTTCTGACCGGAATGTCCGGGATAGGCAGCATACCCGCGGGAAATGCTGAGGATAAAACCAAACATGGGTTTTCTCGCAGCTTACCCAGCAGTGCGATCAAGCTTTCCTGACCCCAGAGGTACGTTACCGCCCAACACAGATGCCCAAAGATGGTGTCGCTCTGCAGTGGCGTTGATAACGGCGACCGGGGGGTCCAAGTGATTTTATAGGTGTGCACTATTACCTCCTACAAGGTTACGGCGTCCAGATTCACTTCCTCTCCATTGATACGCAGATCCCGAAATTCAATCCTCCCGCTACCTCTGGAACCAGATCCGCCCAATGCATCATTTGCCAATAGCTTCAGTCCTTTTTTCAGGATTTCCAAATGGTCAGAGTCTGCTTCAGCATCGTATTCCTTCAGGACTATATGAAGATCAAACACTACTCCTGCGGGGACACGCTCGATCGTACGAAGAGCTCCATTTTGGGCTGTGCCCGTTAACCTATTTATAGCAACTTCAGTTTTTGCTTCTACAAAGCTGGAAAGCATCTTTTCTTTCAGAGATTCCTTGTCATCTATCAATTCTCCATTGTCTCCGATGGCACCAATAATATTGGAATCTGAGAAGATAACTCTTGTGGGTTTGGTAGGTGTGCTTTCATTGTGTTCGAGATGCCCAAAAATAACAGCGACCTTGTTGTGCTTCCAGCCCAATTTGCCCGTGCTATTGATTCTGGTGACTTTCCCGTCTGAGACAAGATCGTAGTAGTGCTCCAACAAGAACCGCATTTTCCCCTTCAAGGATGATCCCGGTATGTAAGGAAGATTTGTAAGGGGGTTTTTTACTACAGGATTATCGATTCCACCAATTTGCATGGTGTCTTTGTTGCCGCCGATATGCAATCCGCTCTTGAGCAGTATTTGTCCGGTGATGATAGTAGATTTTAACATTTTGTATCTCCTCTGATTTACTTTTTGGGGTTAAAGCCCACAATTGCTTCCATGATCATGCAGGCCTTCTCGAATCTATCCAGACTGTCTCCAATTTCCTCGACCAATTCCGTGACAAACCTGGCGAATATATCCGGGGCTTTTTTATTCAGTTTCTTGTAGTTAACTTTGGCTATTAGTAGCTTAACAAGCACTATTTTTTCCTCTTTATGCTCAGCAGGTAAGCCCTTGATTCTCAGAAACTCGTTGAAAAAATTCCTCAAGCCGGTGGCTGTAAGTCCATTTTCTGCGCTGCAGATATCCCGGCTGGTTTTTTCTGCTTTCTTCCCCACCCAATCCAGAATTAGGGAGCCGTCCTTATCAAAGAAGGGTCCAAACTTTTCTCTTGGTTGAGAATCTGGTCTTCTGTCATTCTGTCTTTCGTACATGGGAACCTCCATTTATCTTTTTCTGTGTTTATAAATTGCGTGGCAAAGAGGGATTCTCAGGTTTTGCATCATGCTGCCCTCTTGTAAGCCGGTTAGGTTTTTTAAAGTGTTAACCAGTTCAGGATTGGCGATCTGGCCATTTCTTTCCTTTTCGATGTTTCTCTTGATATCGTAGCTCAGGAGTGAGTCATACAGGTAATTTCGAAGGTTAGTGGTGTTCTTGCGGGTTTCCAGATACATTTGGTGATAAGCTAGTAGCCGGTAGAGAAATTGCAAGGTGATCTCGCCATTATCCAACCACTTCAAGAGGTTATCAGAAAATTCCATCAGGTTTGCAACCTGAGACCAAGGTACTACTGTCTCATAAAGATTCAAGCTGTTTTTCCCGGGTTCATGTTTGGCATCATCAAGCCTCTCGTTGGTGGAGTTTATAACGAATTTTACCGGCTCTTTGGGATGAGAAAGGGTAATGGCTGCCGAGAAATGCAGGGCTGGATTCTGAGCACAAAATCTGGAAAACTGCTGGTTCAGCTCCTTGGCAAAGTCGATTACCTTGTCATATGCGCCCACCAGACAAAAGTCGTCCCCACCTGAATAGACAGTGTATATGGAGTCTGGATACTTAGCCCGGATCAGATTGGGTAGACTGGCACTGAAGAAGTAGTCGATCATAAATGAGAGAGTGCTGAAATCAGTGATAGAGTATACAGGATCCCCAGCATCGTTGCGGGGCCAGCATCTGCTCATAATATAGCCCAGGTTATCCACATCACCTTTGAGGGTGGCATTGGCTTTCAAGCCCTGAGCTTGTTCAGCGATATTCTCAAAAGTGCAGACCCTATCATCCTGTGTTGGAACTTGAGAGGCAAGATACCGCATAGGAAACTGAAGAGTAGCCCCATCTTCCTCAATAGTAAAGTAGCGGGAGCCGGGGCGGGGGTGTTCCAATTCCCCAGGCTTAGCTTGACCAAAGTGCATCCCTCCAAAGCTGATAAAGCTTTCCTCGATGGGATCTCCTTGCCAGATTCGGAAATGCTTTGCAGTGGCAAGCTTCTGGCCTAGACGTACTTCCTGAAGGCAATGCTGACAGATCTTTGTATCAGTATCTTCCGGGCTCTCGTATCTACGGTATGAATCGACGGACTGGGAATCGCTGTTGCGGCGCTTGCAAAAGTCACAGATTTGGTCATTGTAGATGTCTTCACCGCTGATCACGAAGTCATCTGGCCGCCATGTCCCATCTTCTTGAAAACAAGAAATGAACTTGGCGTGTTTTTCCCGTTCCATACCATCAAAACATAGCTGCATGGTATACCAGAAGTGATGCTTATTCAGATCAGCCAGACCAATCTTTGTATCCCACACCAGGTTTATACTCACCGATCCCAGAAACCTTTCAAACATTTCCTGATTAAGCTGGCGTTTGATCTCCAAGAGTTTACTTTCGTTGTCAGGGGAATGATTAGCCAACAAAAACCATTTTCCGCCATGAGCAGAAAACACATTCATACGGCTGAGTCCCAATTCTGTTATCACCTTTTCAGCCGCCATTTCCAGGATCATTTGGATTTGGAAAGAGCGGGAACGCAGAAGCTTGCTGGCCTTGGTGGAGTTTTCCGGGTTTAGATCATAGAGATAGTTTTGAATTCCATTCAGGTCTGCCGAGATAATCATAAACGGATGCTCTGGTGCAGAATCACCACAGACATGGCGGGCAAACATGGCTCCAGCAATGGTGGCGCTGTTATGAAGATGATGGTACAAAGATCCCACCGGACATGCTTCCATGGTGTTTGCCGGGACACACCAGAAATATCGCTGCAAGAGGCTATCTACAGCATCGATGAATTGAGGAAAGTAATCAGTGACAAAACTCGGTGTGTCACAGAGCCCGTTGAAGTGATCACATAGGTACGCATATTCCTTTTCAAAACTGTCCAGTAGATCCCTGTAGGCTACACTTTGATCTTTCAGCTCCTGGTCAGGTTTTGGATGCACGCTGTCCGCCCCGAGTTTGGCGATAGGATAGGTCCAATGCGTGCTGGCCTGGTTTTGCGGCTGCGCTGTTGCATTCATCCGGGAAAAAACTGAGTATAGAGGCACCTTCAGATAGCGCCGGGCATCCTTTGCGGCCTCCTCTGGATCTTCCCGATCCCAACTGGATGATATATGATCTGCTTGCATAATCATATCCAGGTAAACATCGTAATTGTGCATCTTCCAAGAGTCTTTACAGTGGTGGGAACCGGCAAGCTCTACAATCGAATCCCACTCTTGGTCAGGGAGATCAAGCGGGTGGCGAGATAAGAAATCCGCTGTCCACATTGCATGCTTGTAACCCAAGACACCGGTTTGGGGATTTTTCCTGCACTTGGAGAGATACATTTTTACGTCTGCCGCTCCCGATCTTTGCACTACTTTACCGATATCGTGCATCAGGGCGGCAAAGACAACATGATGGATGGTAAGGCTCATAGAGGTACTCCCGTTTGATTTAGTAGTTAGTCTCTTCCTGAGGCCTTAGGCCCAGGGTGATAATCAAGGTGGAAAGGGTTTCGATCGTTATGTCAATATGCATTAAACCTCCTGTTTGTGGTTTTGATTTGCTCTCTATGCATATTTATGCAGGGGCATCTTTTTGATCTGACAAATTTCTCAAGCTTATCTCACCATTTCCGAAAGAGCATTGCTTGCCGGCGTGTAGATGGCGGGCAAGCTTCAAAACCGCAATCATGTCCGGAGATATTCCCCTTAATCTGACAGATCCGATCAAACCTCCAATACTCATTTTTTCATTTTGACGGAATGACACTCTGATTTTTTCACTCCAGCAGGTATCATTGTGTAGGATTTCTACTCCACTGATGTCAATATCCAAAGGTATGTTAAGATTGTTGTTATTGAAGTGGTTATCAAGACTGCGTATCCTATGAATCAAGCTCTTGGCAAAAGGCTCCCAGGCAAATCTGTCCATTAGCAGCCCCTGGTTCTTCTGCCGCAAAGGAGTCTTGAGGATCAGTTCCACTTCATCCGCTATCTGGGGTTTGAACCTGAGCTTGATAAGTTTTGGGCGAGTAATTCCGGTATCTTCTCCAGAATACATTAGGTTCCCCAACCCGTCATATATTTGTTGCAAGCTTATCTTGCTTGAAGTGCCACCTCTAATCAGAGTGGTGTTGTGAAGATTAAGCAGAGAGAAGATCACTTTTTCGTAGTGGTTGCATATCCAGCCAAAGAATTTAAACTTGGCTTCGATCCGGTTAGGAGCTTGAGAATGGGCTTGAATGATGTATGGATGGTATTGCTCTGCTGAGCTGAATTTCTTCTCGAATAGCACATAGTAGGTGCAATTCTCCATGCTGCAACCTCTGCAATCCAGTTGCTTCTGTAAGCAGTACAGCTTCTTTAGACTTCTGCCCCACAGTCCTCTAATGGCTGAAGACAGATCATTGTCATGCTGTAAAGGATACTCTGCGTTAAAAACCAACAGTAGATCAAAGAAATCCATGTGCATCTCCAATATTCACAATTACTAGATCTGTTTTGTGCTGTCAACAAAAATTTTCTGATTATTCTAACCTACATTATCATAGTGTACTGTGTTATCAACAAGCTTATAAATATGGCTGACAGATAGTGAATATCAAGTCAAGGACTATTTCGACCCACTTGAGCTTGAGAGAAAAAGCATAGTGAAGTGACACAGTTCACTTCTGATGCACACTTGTTTATCGAGTCTCAAGTCACTTTCACTTCGAGAACACCCGGGTATTCGAGAAGCTCAAGAGATGAAAGCAAAGTCAAACTAAGATTAGAATGTACATGAAACAGATTATCAACGCATTTGGAGATGGGGATAAATCGGTGTAGTTATCGGAGTTGCCAGGGCAATGATCTTATGATGATAATCCCTTGTTGATGTAAGCACATACAGCTCCTCATTTTAGTCCTCTCCCGCATCCACCCGAAAGCTCCGCAAACTCCATTTTGGGGACTCCGGCAAGGGGAGAAGGAGCGATGAGTCTCCCCATCACGGCTATCCCTCGAATCTACCTGTTAGTGTAGGTTCTGGATTATATTCTTTGCTGATAATCCTATAATCCTCTCATAATCAACCCCTGCGGGTCATGAGAGAACTGTGGGAAGTCCTTGGGTATAGCTGGAAGTAGAGATTAGAACGATCTCGTGATCACAATCGACATCCCAGTATGGCGATATGCCACAATTATGCCATTGACATGAAAAAATATCTGGCTTGTCAACTGATTTGTCAACCGTAACCAAGTAGAGGGATGTTTTTTTGTTCTTTGATGTGTATAGAGTGTGATGTGTGTTATGCGTTACGGGTTATGGGTTATGAGTTATGGATTACTGGTTACGAGTTACGTGTTATGGTGATCTTTGCTATCCTCAGGAGATTCCAGATCTCGCATTGAATGCTTTGCATTCCTTGCTGTCGGAATGACGGCGTGGTAAAACTCCATTCTCAATGATCTCTGCTCTCTTTGCCCTCTCTGGGTAACAAGTGCAAGAACAATAAAAAGAGCAGCCTAAGTGACTGCTCTATATGACTTATTATATCTTGCTGAGACTCAGCAGCTATTTTACGTGAAAATTGTCCAGGAACTGCTGCAGGATCACGGCGCGGCTGGGGTGACGCAGCTTTTTGAGGGCTTTATCCTCGATCTGGCGTATTCGTTCACGGGTCACCTGGAAGATATTGCCCACTTCCTCGAGAGTGCGGTGATAGCCATCGTCGATGCCGAAGCGGAGGCGGATGACACGTTCCTCGCGGGTGGTGAGGGTTTTCAGGACTTCATCCACCTGTTTTTTCAGGAGGCTGCGTTCAGCCAGGCGTTCCGGGGAAATGATGGTGCGGTCTTCGATGAAATCGCCCAGGATGCTGTCTTCGCTATCGTGGCCGATGGGTTTATCCAGCGAGACGGGTTCTTTGGAGATGGAAAGGATATTTTTGATCTTTTCCACGGGCATATCCAGTACTTCGGAGATTTCTTCCGGATAGGGGTCGCGTCCCAGTTTTTGCATAAGGCGGCGGCTGGTACGGTTGATCTTGTTGATGGATTCGATCATGTGCACCGGGATGCGGATGGTACGCGCCTGGTCGGCAATGGCACGGGTGATGGCCTGACGGATCCACCAGGTGGCGTAGGTGCTGAATTTGTAGCCTTTACGATAGTCGTATTTTTCCACAGCCCGCATGAGTCCGGTATTGCCTTCCTGAATGAGATCCAGAAATTCCAGGCCGCGGTTGTTGTAACGCTTGGCGATACTGATCACAAGGCGGACGTTGGCCTCGATCATCTCGTTTTGAGCCTTTTCCTTGTTGCGTTCAGCGCGGTCGATCTCACGCAGGAGGAAGACCAGTTCGCTGCCGATCATCTTGGTTTCCAGCTCCACACGGCGAATCTTGCGGCGGGCGTTTTTGATCTTGCGCAGGGTTTCCACAAAGATATTGGGATCCATGCTGGTTTCGGAGCGCACTTCTTCAAAATCCTCATCGCTCTTCTTGGCCCGACGGCCATAGGTGCAGATCTCATCGATGGTATAGCGTTTGATGCGGGTGAGTTCATTGATGCTGTTGAAGCTTTCTTCGATGCGTTCCACGAGGCTGCGGATGCGATAAACCATGCGTTTGATGAGTTTATCGTTGTAGGACAGCGACATAAAGGTTTCCACCACCAGGTTACGCAGGGCATCGATCTCTTCCTGGCGGCTGGCGGTGCCGGTATCGTCAAAATCGCAATTATCGAGGATGCTGCCGATTTTATCCAGGGTTACTTCGTTTTCTTTGAGGATATCCTTGAACCGATCGATGATTTTGACGTCCTGGTTTTTATCGATCCAGGTGCCAATATCCACCTTGAAAATCTGGTCGAGGCGGACGCGCCGTTCACGGTAGCGATGCAGAAAGTTGTACATCTCACGCAGAGTGGAGCCGGATTGGAAGACATTTTGATTGATCATCTTCTGATAGGTTTCGATCTTCTTGGCTACTCGCACTTCACCTTCACGATCCAGGAGCGGTACCCGGCCCATTTCCCTCAGATACATGCGGACGGGATCATCGTAGAAGCGCTTGGTCTTGAATTTCTTGGGTGCGACGGGCTTGCGGATGGCGGCTCCGCCTTTGGTGATCCGCTTTTCGGTCTCGTCAATGATCTCGATCCCATCCTGGGAGAGGTCGAAAATGATGTCATCCACCTTGTCCAGGAAAAAGGGACTATTGGGTAGGATGTCGTTGATCTGTTTGAAGGTGATATAGCCGGAATCTTTACCAAGCTCCACCAGCTTTTTCAAACACTCGTTGTAAGTAATCATCAATGCTCCTATCAGCTAAAAGCGTCCTAATAGAGGACTTTGTTTACCACTTTTTTGGTCATCCGCCGGTAATTGCGGGAAAGAATTGACTTCTGTTTGAGGAGTTCCAGGTTTTCAGGGTGTTCTGTAATGGCTTTGTCAAGTGCCTCCAGATCCCGCTGCGTTTTCCGCAGTTTAATGTCATTCACCAGGTTTTCCAGGCTCATAAGCTGCAAATCCTCAAAAAGAAGCCCCGCCAGGCATTCTTTCAATTCATTATTTTCGATACTATCCATCATGGCTGCGGCATCACCGATGTTTTCCGGCAAGATGTTTTCCTGCATGTGTTTAAACAAACGCTGGTACAGCCTATTGTTAAAATAATCCGCAGAGAGTTCAGTGGCAAGCAGTTTATAGCTTTGAGTGTCTTTTAAGGCCAAAATCAAGAGATTTCGCTCATCCACAGCTTCGCCATTTATCGAAGGAGGAGGAGCCACAGCAGTCTCCTGGGATGGTGTTCGGCTGCTGCGACGGAGATTGGTCTTCAGGGCAGATTCACTGATTCCAAAGGCATCGGAGACTTCCCTCAGTAGCAGTTCCCTCTGTACAGCGTCCTGAATATGGCGGATGGCATCCAAGAGCATCTCGATCCGTTCTTTCACGGCTTGCTCAAGTTTGTTGCTGGCAGCCATAAAGCCAATCAGATTCGGTGCGGTATCGATCAAGCTCTGAAGCGCAGCTTTGCCTTGTTTCAGGATGAAAGTATCGGGATCGTCTTTGTCAGGCAAATCGATGATTCTTACTTCCATGCCCTTGGCAAGACAGAGCAACCCACCCCGGATGGCAGCTTTGAGTCCAGCGCTATCGCCATCGTAAAGCATATAGGTGCGGCTGGAATAGCGGTTCAGCAGATATATCTGCTCTTCGGTAAGGGCTGTACCCAATGATGCTACACAATTTGTGAAGCCAGTTTCGTAGAGCCGCAGGAAATCGAAATAGCCTTCGCAGACTAGTGAATAATCCGCTTTGCTGATATCGTATTTGGTTTTGAACAGGCCGTAAAGCTCCTTGCCCTTGGTGTAGAGTTCGGTGCCTGGGGAATTCATGTATTTCCCCACCTCGGTCTTGTCCTGCATGATGCGTCCGCCAAAGGCGATCACTTCAGAGGTGGTATTGTGGATGGGGAACATGAGCCGGTCGCGGAAGAGATCAGTAAGCGCACCACCATAATTGCCAAACAGGCCGCTCTCTTTGAGCAAACTGACGCTATAACCTTCTTTCATGAGGTGGTTCAAGAGTGCTTTTTCGGAGGGCAGAGCATAGCCCAGCTCCAGGGCTTTGGCGGTTTCGGGACTGATCTGCCGCTCTTTTAGGTAGTCCAAGACGCTCTCGCCATGCTTGAAGAGGGATTCGCTGAAAAAGAGTCCGGCGGATTTATATACGGTCAGGAGTTGCTGGCGTTTGGTGGAGACTACTGTGGTGCGTTCCCGTTCCGGGATGGGGATACCGGCGCGTCCCGCCAGTTTTTTCGCAGCTTCGATGAAGGTAATCTTCTCGTAATCCTGGACAAAGCTAAAGACGTTGCCGGCCTTGCCACAGGCAAAGCACTTATAGATTTGCTTGGGTTGGCTTACATAAAATGAGGGACGGGTGTCATTGTGAAAAGGACAGATACCACGCCAATTTGAGCCAATATGCTTGAGCGGGAGGTAGCTTTGCACTACTTCCACGATGTCATTGGCTTGTCTGATCTGGTCTATGAGGCTGTTATCCATTCGTCCTATATCTTTACCAGCGTGACTCCGCTACCACCTTCATACATGGGCGGTGTGTCGATGCTGGCTACACTTTTCTTGCGGCGCAGATAATCCCGTACTTTACTGCGCAAGGCTCCAGTTCCTTTGCCATGCACGATGCGCAGGGTATGAAACCCAGCCAGGGCTGCGTTGTCCAAAAATTCGTCGATCAAGGGCATCGCTTCATCGAAGGTGAGCCCCAGCAGTTTCAGCTCAGTCTGCACTTTGCTGACAGCCGGAGTTCGCAATGTAGTATGAACTGCTTCAGGTTCATTGCGTGAAGGCAGGTTGTAGAGATTCGCCAGTTCTGTCTTGAAACTGATGCCATTCATATCAACCGTGACCTTGTCGCCTTCAATATCCGTGATGATCGCTTCGGATTCAAAGCTGGCAAGCCATATCTTCATCCCGGTTTTTGGGTTTTTGATTCTGCTGCGCCCTTCAATTCCAGATTGAGTGAGCGCTTCTGAGATCTCTGCCGCATGGACAGTTAGATCATGCAATTTTCTTTCCGAAAGCCGTTTACGTTCTTCCTTATCTCCACTTTTTAGCTCTGCGAGTTCTTTGCTATAGAGCTTTTGGAAGGAGATCAGTTCTGTCTGCAATTCCTTGAGATGTTTCTGGCGGCGGGCTTTGAGCTCTTTTTGCCATCCCAGCTCCCGATCTTCCAAATCCTGGATTCTGGCGCTGAGATTGCGGGTTTTGAGTTCATATTGATAGGCCTGAGTGGCGAGTTGCTTCTTCTCTTCCTGCATGCGTTTCAGTAGAGTAGTAAATTGCTGATTCTGGCTGCCAGCCAGGCTTTTAGCGCGCTCAATCATTTCCGGAGCCATGCCCAATGAGGCTGCGACTTCGATGGCAAAGCTATCTCCAGGGAAGCCAATGCTAAAGCGGTATGTAGGTACCAGGGATTTGAGATCAAACTGCATCGAGGCGTTTACACAATCCGGATGGGACTCGGCAAAGACCTTCAGGGCAGTGTAGTGGGTGGTGATAATGCCTTTTACGCCCAGCTCCGTAAAGCGCTCCAGGATCACTTGCGCCAGAGCTGAACCTTGCTGAGGATCGGTGGCGGCACCGATCTCATCGATCAGGATGAGAGCGCCAGGTCCCGCATTATTCAGCATTTTTTGAATCTTGTCCAGATGCGAAGAGAAGGTGGAAAGGGCATTTTCTATGGATTGATCATCACCGATATCAGCCAATACGGCTGAAAACAGCCCGATCTCGCTATCCTGATCCACGGGTACCGGTAAGCCGGAAAGTGCCATCAGGGTAATGAGTCCCACCGCTTTCATCAAAACCGTCTTGCCACCAGTATTGGGGCCACTGAGAACCAGCAGGCGATATGTGGCTCCTAATTCCAGATCAAAGGGGATTACCTTGTGATAGCCCTGAGGTCCTAGAGTATTGATGCTACGCAGGATCAGCAGGGGATGCCGGGCTCCGCTGAGATGCAAGCTGGGGCTCTCCACCATCACAGGCACTTTGGCCTTTAGTGCATTACAGAGCCTGGCACAGCCGAAGAGGAAATCCATCCTTGCTAACAGAGTCTGATTTTGCAGGATCTCTTGTTTTCTGCTCTTGATAGACGCAGTAAATTCACTGAAGATACGATAGATTTCCTGCTTTTCATCCTGTTTGAGGATCTGGATTTCATTGTTCATGGGGACAATTACGGCAGGTTCGATAAAGACGGTGGAACGGCTGGAGGACTGGCCCTGGACAATGCCTTGCACGTGTGGAGCGCTGGCTTCCTTGATGGGCAGCACATAGCGATCTTCCCGCTGGGTAACATACTTATCCTGTAGAATGTTTTCCATGCGGGAGTCGGAAAGCATATTCTGCATCGTTTTCTGGATGCGTCCCCGAAGCTGGGAGAGCCTTTTGCGGATGCTGGCGAGCTCGGGTGAGGCATTATCCACCACATCGCCTTCGGGATCAAATATCTGGTTGAAGCGTTTGGGGATATCGGGCAAAGAATGGATTCTTTGAAAGATCCGGTAAGCCTTGGGAAATTCCTGAATGCTGGGGGTTCGATCTGCCACTATGGTAGCCAGGGTAGCCACTGTAGCGATCAGGCGGAATTCCTCCCAGGCAAAAAGGCTGTAGGCGGTATCTTCAAACAAGGGTATCACATCGCTCAGTTCATCAAAGGCAAAGCGGAAGCCTCGTTCGCAGAGCTCTTGAAATTCGCTGATTAAGACTTGTTGATTACGGATCTCACCAAGGTCGTCTTGGGGGCATAAGACCCTGGCGATAGACTTGCCCAAATCGCTCTCACACTGTGAGGCGAGATGGGAGATTAAGGTGCCGTATTCCAGATCTGGATTTGTATAAGTCATTCTGACGATAAATCGATTTTTTCTTTGGGCAGCACAGTAGGCATTTTGATCAATTTGATCCGGTTTTCGAGCTGCAGCTTGGTAAACAGGTCTTCCTTGAGCTGTTCTACAGCGGTATAAACACGGTGCCGGCTACCATCCTTGAGGGGTTCCGAAACCTTGGGCATATAGTCCAGAACTACAGTAAAAATGATGACACAGAGCAGGCCATTGGCAAAGCCTGCCAATGCTCCAAGTGAGCGATTGAGCCAGGATAGAAAGATGGCTTTAAGGAAGCGATTGATCGCCCAGGTGACAAATCTCAGCACAACTACCAGGAGAACCAGGATCAGCACGATTGCGATAATCGAGGCCAAGGGTTTGCTAAAGGAATACTTGATCATTAGCTGGCTGGCCAAAAGGGGATAGTAGTGCCCGATCAGGAAGAAAGAGAGAATGAATCCCGCCAGTTGGATCAGCATCGAAGCAAACCCCACGCGGAAGCCATTAACTGTGAAAGCCAGCAGAAAAATGAGGATAATCCAATCTATCACGCCCATAGTAACTCCTTTGTAATCCGCTATAAAAAAGCATACAGGGAACGTGATGTCCCTGTAGCTTTAAGTATGTGTGTAGGCCCTTACCTGGCGGTGGGCTATTTCATGTAACGTTGCATCCGACGCTGAATCTTCAGCATCTTGCGACGAGCAGCATTAGCTTCGCGTTTTTTCTTTACGCTGGGCTTTTCGTAGGCCTGATTTTTCTTTATCTCGGAAAGAATTGCGGCTTTCTCGCATTTCTTCTTGAAGCGTTTTAAAAGATAATCGAAGGACTCATTTTCTTTCGCTACGACTGTCGGCAATCAAATCACCACCTTTTGTTTACAATTTATGAAGCTCCAAAATCTTAGAGGCAGGTTTCCTGTCAAGTGCAAAAGTGCTGGGCTGTGCACCGCCCAGCATTGTCATGCTGCTTAGACCTTCTTCACTGGAACCCAGATTTCGAAGACTGAATCGGGGCTATCCACAATGAAACGCTCATCATATATCTCCAGAGAGTCTGCTTCAGCCATTACATAGCTATTCTCCTGCAGCCAGATCCCAAAGATATATTCATAGGTCTGGTGCATTTTGTCCATCAGACCACGGTGCTCAAAGACCGCAAAGTTGGCTTCCGGAACGGTGTGAGCAATCATGCCCTGGGGGATTCCGGTGGTTTCACTAACGGCCATTCCAGCAATGAATGTGTACAGGTCTTTATCGGGTTGAGATTCATCAAAAACACACACTTGATAGGCCTTGTGTGGCTCAGTGACATGCTGAATCTCATGAGCTCGCTGCATAAATTCGCCCCAGAGCTTGTGCAGGGTTTCACTGGAGGTAGCTGTGCAATGTAAGCCAACAACCTTGAATGATGGCTTGGTTTCGAATCTTGGTTTCGTCATTTTTACTCCTTTCCTAAGGTAATTGTAGGTTTTGTCCAGGCTAAGCGCTGGGAACCGAACAAGCGGAGCCAACAACTTCCGGAATCTTCCCGGGCTGATTCCTGCGACGCTGCTGAAGGAACGAGTGAAAGCCTGTTGTGATTCAAACTGATACTCTGTAGCGAGTTGCTTGATCGGCTTGGTACCATAGAGCAGTTCATGCGAGGCTTCGCAAATCCTGCGTCTGCGCAGATAATCGTTCACACAGTAACCGGTTAGTACCCTGAATAAACGATGGAAATACCACTGGGAGAGATTAGCCGCATCAGCAATGTCCTCCAGGGTAATCCTGCACTTCAGATGCTCCTCGATAAAGAGCAGAGCTTTTTCTATACTCTTTTGCTTTGTCATTCCTTGTCTCCAATCTTGGTTTTGATGCATCTTGCCCTATCTCAGAGGATAAATGCTGTCAAGCAGGAAATAATCTCTTTGTCTCTAAAAATTTAGAGTAGCTAAACTAGCTATACAACTTGCCTTTCCTTCACTCTATTTGATAACAATCAGATCAACTTCAACTGCATCAGCAGTGTAATCGTGATGGTCGTCTGTTCGACTAAATCGATCATAGGTGAACAACAAATACCCAGATCTCATTTGTATGATGCGATTTTGTCCCTTAATGGAGATTAAGCCGGTGATGGAGGTTTCTCGTTTTAGATATACGCTTATCTGAAAAATCCCTACCAACAATAGCAATTTCATGTGCTGAAGCCATGTTGTTACTGGATTACTGAGTAATAATCCGTGAGTATGCTTGCAGATGTGGAGAACTTATTGTTATTGAGCCGTAACCTTAGATTGTAGTATTGGGTTGTACTCATCCAGGAAGTATTTTACTTCTGACATGCAGAACAGAAGTAACAGGTGCTCAGGAGACTACAAGACTCCTAGCACTGGTCAGCTTTTAGATGTCTGAAGTCTTGATCAATCCTACGAGATACGTCCATCCACCAGTTCAATCACTCTGCTGGCTCTGGCTGCCAGCACAGGATTATGGGTAACCAGGATTATCGTTTTGCCTTCGTGTTGATTCAGATTTGTGAGAATATCAGCAATTTCATCGCTGCGCTTACTGTCCAGATTTCCTGTGGGCTCGTCTGCCAGGATGATACGGGGATTGTTTACCAGAGCCCTGGCGATAGCCACGCGCTGCATTTCTCCCCCTGATATCTCCTTGGGCAGGTGCCGGAGGCGGTGTTCCAAACCCAAATCGCTTGCGATCTTTTTGATGTCGTAGGGTTGGGAAGAGCCCTTATTGAAGGCAAACGGCAACAGGATATTTTCCTGCACTGTCAGGGTGGGGATCAGATAGAACTTTTGAAAGATATACCCGAAAGCCTTGCGTCGTATATGAGTCATTTCTTTTTCAGACAGGGATTTACTATTACCAAATACGATTTGTCCATCAATACTGAGATGTCCTTCACTGGGAGTATCAAGGCATCCAAGAAGATGAAGTAGTGTGGTTTTTCCTGAGCCTGAAGGACCAACAAAGGAGACGAATTCACCACTGGTTATCTCCACGTTTACTTTATCAACAGCATGAATGGCTTCGGTTCCGCGTTTGAATGTTTTGCTGAAATTTGTAGCAGTAATCACTTTCATAGATCCCCCTCGCTATTGCGGATCGCCTCAATGGGTCTGATCCGTGCTGCTTTCCAGGCCGGATAAATACCACTTAGAAAACCAATTCCCACGATGATGGCGATAGAGCGTAGCACCAAGCTCAGATCAATCAGGATCAAAGATCCTTTGGGCGAGAAAGGCAAAACATTGCGGATCAGGGCTTCAGTAAAGGCAGAAAGCCCTAATGCGGCTAGGGCGCCTATGATTCCGCCCAGAAGGCAGAGGATTGCGGTCTCACTCCAGATCAGACGGAAAATGTGTGCCTGAGATGCACCCATTGATTTCATGATTCCAATCTCCTGGAACCGCTCCAATACAGACATCAGGATTGTATTCATCACTCCTACCATAGCGATCAGAATCGCTATAATGGCGATGGACATTACCATTACGCGGGCAGTGGAGACCAGATTGGAGATTGTGGATTTTACCTGAGCCATGGATACTACCTGTACATCCGGCAGCGAATAGAGCTTTTCCTCGAAGGCATTGACGTCTGTTTCCTTGCTCACTTTGATTCCTACGCTGGTCAATTGGTCTTCCACCCCGAAGATCTTTTGCAGGGCTTTGTACGGGACGAAGATGGTGCCATCATCCTGAGTGCCGCTACGTTTCAGAATTCCTACTACTACAAGTTCTACTTCTTTGTCCGGGATCAGGATAACATCACCAACTTCCCGTTGTTCCAATTCGGCTGCTTCAAAACCAATCACAGCTTCCATGGCGCCATCTTCGTTGAACCATTCACCCTGCGCAAATTCCAGATAGCTGCGCATGGCAGGGAAAGTGGCAGGATCTACTCCATTGTATGCTGCGATGGCTCCTGTTTCGCCCACGGAGGGATCAAAGACAGCCTGCATCAGCATCGGAGTAAGTGATTGCACCTCAGGATAAGCTCTCAGTGAATCCAAAACACTTTCTGGCATGTAGCGCAAACCGCTGCCGCCTTGCATCATTAGTGTGGCAGCTTCATAGGGGCAACCCTTGGCAGTGAGCAGTACTTGAAAGCCCAGATTATCAATATCTGAATTCAGCGAGCGCTCATAGCCCTGATTGAAGCCCAGGAGACTGATCAAAACCCACGTGGAAAGAGCTATGCCCAGAATGGTCAGCGCTGTGCGGGTACGCTTGCGTCTCAAGTTTTTATATGCTATTGAGGTAATACCTGGCATTATTGTCTCCGTATCTATTATTTACCCGTGAAATGCTGCATGAGGACGAGGTTCTTTTTTAATCCCCTCATGATTGCGGCAAAATCAGGGTCATTTGGGGCAGGATTTTTGATTGAAGCCAGCTTTCCGCTGCTTTGAGCTTTACCGACGTTCCATCCTGCAAAATCACTGAGATTCAGTCCTTTGAACTGATCAGTGAAGGATGCGCTTTTGAAGAGTTTTGTATTTCTGGAACTGATTTTTTGAAAATACATGTTGATAATCTTACCATTGGTATCGAGGCTCAGGAAGATCTGAAGCCCTCCATACTTTCCTTTTTGGTTTACTCCATGGATATATCCAATCAATACCTTGTCCCTATAGACAGAATACAATGTATAGGGAACGTCGATTGATTCATATAGTCCTGAGAATTTGTCGCCGAGAGCATTCTCCAGCTTGGTTAGCAAATTCTTGCCCCCCTCCCGGCTTATGTTTTTGTAGCTGGTCTTGTATCCGGTCGAACCTGGGAACAACCTGGCGACATCCTTGTCGGGATCGTTCAGATCGCATCCTACTGCCGCCCATAAAGGCAGCATAAAGAAGGCGACACCCAGAATTAGTAACAGTCTTTTCATTTTTTCACCTAAAACGGAAGCGCCTTGTAATAATAGAGCTGCAGTGCCACTGTATGGCTCTGATCCTGTCTCTGCCGATTGTATGTTGATCTAAGAGTAAGCTCCGGTGTTATCCGGAAACCAGCTCCGAAGGAATAGTTATCTGTTCTGGCTCCCTTGATTTCATATAGCTGACCCTGCAGACTGAGTTCTGCCCTGTCCTCGGGTAATGGCATCCACGTTAATCTTATCAGGGAAGCGTAGGCCGGCTCTTCATGAAAACTGCCATAAAGAGCTTCAGAGCGTAATTCCCAAGCCATGATTCTGCGGCTGTAATCTATCCCCACCAGTTTTAACTGATGGGGTACTTTGTTGTGCATGATATTGTAGCCCATGGTTTTGAAGACATTGCCCGCAGCCAAACTCACACCCAGGCTGTGGTTACTCCGGTCAAAATTGCCCAGCCCAGCTCTGGCTGCTAACAACCAGCTTTCATCTTGATACAATGCCATTCCGCTGCCAGTGGTTAAAGAAACTTCAAGTTCAGGAATCCCTCGATCCATGCTGAGCCCAATTCCCCAATCGCGGTCCAGAACAAGGCCTGTCATGGTATTATCCATTAGCAGTACTGCATGGTTGTCCCAGGTCTTGGAGATTCCCAAAGCGGGTTTATTGTGTCCTGCCCAAAGATCCAAAGGCTTGGTCTTGAGTTTGATATAGGCATTGTAGAGCTGGGCTTCAAGATTCGATTCTTTGGATTCGTCATAAGCAAGCCGGGCTTGAAGGGCTATCAAGCCCCAATCCTTGCCATCACTTCCAAAACGCTGGATCAGGTCAAAGCCCAGGGATGGCTTCTGCATAGCTTCATGGGGGTGCATCGTATATGGCCTTATATCTCCCGAAATGCTCTCCCAGCTTCCAGCAAGCTGTGCCTCAGCGAAGATAATTCTGCTTTGAGCCCCGAGAACGCTGGTTCCGCCCATCAGTATTAGCAGACACACAAGTCCTGGCAATAGATGTCGGCCAGATGACGATCTGGCTGGGGAGATTAGCCTGGTTCTCATTTTATTCTACTTGAGATCAAGTCTCACTAAGGCAGTATTGCGAACTTTGCCATCTTTGCTGAATTGAAGCTCAATCTCCCAATCTCCCAACATCATGAAATACACTGGAATGGCATACTGCTTTTGTTTGTTCAGTTTCATGGCTTTATGCCCGGTATCATGCGCCCCGCGCATGGAGGGCATGTAGGCATTGGCGGTAACCGTGAAGTCATCAGAAATGCGATTCTTTTTGTCTTTTATGGTCACGTAGAGGATATGAGTTCCGATCTTGGGTGATTTGTCCCATTTATAGCTGATCGTATGGTTATCAAATATCTTGAGGGATTTCTTGGGCGCAAGTACGGGGGCATTGTTATCGGTTGCGGGGTTCTTGGCTTCTGCCATGGACATGGACGGGCAGCTACCGCAATGCTGTGCTACAATGGGCACTAACAGGATGCTGGCGATTATTATAAACAGTGCTTTCTTCATGTTTTATCTCCTTGGTGTTAGTTAGTTCTTTGCCAGTTTGGCGATTGTTTTCTTCAATTCATCTATGATAGTAGGTGATCCTGATTGGATCTGCTCCACTATACAGGAGTTTAGATGGGCTTCAAAAAGTTCTTTAGATAATGAGCCCAAGGCACTGCGAATCGCAGATATTTGGGTGAGGATATCATCGCAATATACATCGTCTTCAATCATCTTTTGAACTCCGCGCACCTGCCCTTCCACCCGTTTAAGCCGGTTCATCAGGCTTTTTTTTAAGTCAGCATTGTGATGCGCTTTTCGCTGGTCATGACAGGATGCAGCCATATCATTTCTCCTTAATATACCCCATGGGGGTATAGTCATGATAAGCAATAAAAGCGCCTAAGGCAATAAGAAAATCCATCGCGGTACGTTTGTGTGGCATTGTTGATCTTGATAACACATTGCCAGTATAGTGCTTATGATGAGATGAAGTAGAGGCTGAGATTTGGTAACTATCTCTGACAAGCAGGACAGAAGTAGCAAGCACCTCCGAGGTATTGTATCTTTTGGATTATTGTGCCGCAGTGGGGGCAGGGTTTTCCAGCAGTAGAAGCATCCATTATCCTGATGTAGCCACCCCTGTTTCCTAACAAATCCACTTCGTCATTTCTGCCACCTGCAGTATAGATGTCTTCAACAATCTGACGGATAGCTGTATACAAAGTATCGATATCTCGCGGGGAGAGATCAGCCAGATCACGCTTAGGATGCAACCTGCTGGCAAACATTATGTCCTGAGCACAGGAATTGCCCAAGCCCGGGATAGTTTGTTCCTGGGTGAGCAGGCTTTTCACGCTGCGCTTTCCCTTGCTGCGTTCTTGCTCCACGAGATCGTGAAAATAGTCCATGGTAAAGCCTGGATCGGCCGGAGTGACCGCCATTCCACGGATGTAGTCTCTGTTCAGTTCAGCACCTGCTTCATAAAGCTCAATGGCACCCCACATCTGGATCTGGAGGGTGAGAAAACTTTCATCTGAGAATCTCAGGAGAAAATGGTATTTAGGGGGAAGCGCAGTATTGGGCTTGTTCAATAGCAACTTGCCTCCGGTTTCTCCCAAAACCATCCTGTGCTCCGTACCTATATCGGTTACCATCCATCTGCCCAAAGCCTTGCTATGGCCAATTGTTTTACCTGTGACCAGGCTCCGGAATTCGCTGTCGCTGCGATTGTACCAGGCAAACTTATGTGGGCTGTTTCCCAAAGAAGCATCTGCTATCTGCTTGCCTTTCACGAGTTCGTTCATCTGCCGGGCCAGAACCATCACTTCTGGTAATTCAAACATATTTTATCTCCTGTCTAAAACCGATTCAGGCAGCTTAGTTCAACCGCCTTAGCTTAGTTTAATCTAGCAATCTACACTTTCTCGGCTATCATTAGTTCTGCGTTAAGGTCATGAGGATAAACACCATGTCCTGATAAGCTTTGCGTCTCTGAGATATTATAACAATTATCAGGTGATAGGCATACATTTCTTTTTGAATGAAGCAGGAACATGATTGGGGTATATGAGTAAAAAAGGTGTTGACTGATTTTTCCTAGCAGCTTAGGTGTCACTTATGATCTTAGTATTTGAAACAGAGCCGCATGGGTAAGCTTCATATCAAGATGGTTTACTTAATGCTGGTCAGTGAATTATGGGATCCCGTGGGATCCATATTTATATCAAATCACAAATTCCGGGAATCACCGGTAAAGGAACAGGTATCGTTATGTTTAAGCAAAGTCTAATGTTGATTTTCATCCTTCTTGCTTGTTGCGGTTTTTTACATGCGACAGAGGTCAAGTTTGGAGAACGTCCCTTCATTAATATCTATGAAGTACCCGATGATGCAATGGAAAAGGGGAAAATTCGGATCAAACTAAATTCAGATTATTCCGATTATGCTGCCAGGTTACAAGATGATGATGGCTACATTGAGCAATTTGGGATTGAATCTCTGGATGAGTTAAACCAGCAGTTTAATGTTGTCAGGATCAAGAAAGTCTTCTTCAGTCCTGCAAATTCGAAAGAATTCAGTCCCAGACATCAGAAATGGGGTCTCCACCTCTGGTTTGAGCTTCATTACGATGTAAATGAGGATATTCGCAATATCATCATGTCTTACAGAGACATCAAAGACATCGTGCAGTGGGCAGAGCCTGAATACAAAAAAACTCTCTTAAGCGTTAATCCGGAAACCGTAAATGCCCTTACCGAAGAGATCTTGCGCTGGACACCCAATGACGCCAGATATGGTGAGCAATGGCATTATAACAACACAGGCCAGACTGGTGGGACAGTGGATACCGATATTGACCTTCCTGAGGCATGGAACATCGAAAAGGGACATCCAGACGTAATAGTTGGAGTTCAAGATGGTGGTATTCAATTTGATCATCCGGACTTGAATGGAAATATGTGGATCAATCCAGGTGAAATTGCCGGAAACGGTATAGATGATGATGGCAATGGATACATAGACGATATCTACGGGTACAATTTTGTGGCAAACAACGCGACAATAGTCGGTCATTATCATGGGACTCATGTAGCCGGTACGATAGCTGCAGAAACAAATAACTCGATTGGAGTAGCTGGCGTAGCTGGTGGAAACAACACAACCCGGGGTGTAAGCCTGATGTCCACCCAAGTTTTCACTTCATCATCCAGTGGTGGTTTTGAACTGGCACCAGTTTATGCAGCTGATAATGGGGCAGCAATCTCACAGAATAGTTGGGGCTATACCCAGGTGGGTGTATATGATCAGCCCGTACTGGATGCAATAGACTATTTCAACGCCAATGGAGGTGGCTCAGTATTAGATGGTGGTATTACAATCTATGCTGCAGGGAATAGTGAATCCAGCGGGCAATGGTATCCAGGCTGCTATAGTGGAACCTTTTCAGTAGCAGCAACTACCCACAATGACACAAAAGCCTGGTACTCGAATTATGATACCTGGGTTGATGTATCTGCGCCTGGTGGAGAAACTGACTCAGTAACCAGCCAGGGTGTTTTGAGTACTTATACTGGTAGTACATATAACTTTCTACAGGGTACTTCCATGGCTTGTCCTCACACTTCCGGAGTGGCAGCATTAGTAATATCCTACGCTTACCGCAATGGAAATACACTTACTAATACACAACTCAAGAATATACTACGCAATACTACAGATAATCACTACGCAGTTAACCCTACCTACGCGGGCAAACTGGGAACTGGCAGAATCAATGCCTATGCAGCTTTGTTGGCTGCAGACCCAACTCTGCCTGTTTGTACAATCACTTCTCCAGTAGATAACTCAGTGATTAATCTCAATAGTAGTGTTACAATCAATGTAACTGCCACTGATTCAGATGGAACTATCAGTAATGTAGCTTTCTACATTGATGATGTGCTAAAGCATACAGACTATGCCAGTCCCTATTCCTGGACTTGGGATACTACTGGTTACGCAGCAGGTACCCACACAATCAAAGCTATTGCTACAGACAATACGAATAAGACCAGTCAAAGCAGTATCAATGTGATCTTGCTGGCTCCAGCCGACGAAGGCTTCGAGACTGGCAATTTTTCATCATATCCTTGGATCCATAGCACGACACCCTGGACTGTACAAAGTTCTGAAAAATACAGTGGTACCTACGCAGCCAAGTCCGGTGCTATTTCGCATAATGGCACTACTGAACTAAGCCTTACTTTGAATGTATCGTCTAATGGGAACATCAGCTTTTTCAATAAAGTTTCCTCTGAATCCAATTATGACTTCATGCGGTTCTACATCGATGGAGTTGAGCAGGCATCTTGGTCGGGAGCAATTGATTGGACGCTGCGCACATATCCTGTTACGGCTGGTACACGCACTTTTAAGTGGGCGTACACCAAAGATGGATCGGAAATTGCTGGCAGCGACTGCGCCTGGCTGGATCATATCACTTTCCCACCGACGGGGGTTTTCTTAGCTCCACCCCAAAACCTTGCCGCCAGCCCCAGCCATCAATCCGTGCTGCTCTCCTGGCAGGCTCCTGCCAGCGGCACTCCCACGGGTTACAAAATCTTTAGAAACAGCACTCTGCTCACTACTGTAGCAACCCTCACTTACATGGATTATGCGGTGACCAATGGCACCAATTACAGCTATTACCTGAAGGCAGTGTACAGTGGTGGGGAATCTGATGCCACTACCTCTGTGGCTGCTACACCCAATGCCATTGCACCCACAAACCTGACCGCCACACCTGGCAACAATGTGGTCAACCTGAGTTGGACCGCGGCCACCGGCCGTGGTGATGACCGTACCATCAGCAGCTATCGGATCTACCGCAATGGCAGTGCTCTTACTACAACCGCTGGTACCACATATCAGGATACAGGCGTTACCAATGGCACCACCTACAGCTATTACGTTACAACCATATACACTGATCCTGCTGGGGAATCTGCTGCGTCAAACACAGTGAATGCTACTCCCGCAGCGCTTACGGAGGTTATCGTTGGCAGTGGTACTGCATCAACAGGTAACACGATTGCTTCTCCGATTAATGTGTTTTATCAGAGTTTACACGGCCAGGCTGTATATACTGCTGCCGAACTCAATGCTCTGGGAGTGTTCGGTCCTATCAATATCACCGAGCTTGGCTTCAATATTACTGCTTTACCAGATAAAAATATGCCCAATTTCGTTGTGAGGATGAAGCACACTACAGCTTCAGACGTGACTTCGTGGATAGATAGCCAGGATTTAGTTACGGTTTACTCGAATCTCAGCTATAGACCCACAGCAACTGGATACAACATGTACACCCTGTCCACTCCCTTCCTATGGAATGGTACGGAGAATCTCCTGATCGATACAGCATATGGCTTGATCGGTAGTTATTCCAGTACGGGCACAGTGCAATACACAAGTATTACAAACGGATACCGCTATTCAAGAAGCGATACCATAGACCAAACGAATGTCTTCTCTGGATCTGGATCCCAAAACACTACTTCAGTATATCGTCCCAATGTAAAACTCATTCTGCAACCCATTGCCGTTGATGAGCCATACATTGCAGTAACACCGAATAATATAGACTTTCCGGAGACCATAGTAGGCAGCAGTGACACTAGCACGATTACTATCACCAACAGCGGAACTGCACCTCTGATCGGAACAATCACTACTCCGGATAGATTCATTATAAGTCAACGCAGCGAATTGCCATTAAGTGACCGTAATGTACTGCCTTTTGAGATCGCCGAAAATACTTCAGCAAATTTCTCTCTAGTGTTTAGCCCATCGGCTGCAGTAAGCTACAGCGGCAGTGTAGTCATCAATAGCAATGCAGTAAATACCAGCAGTGTTGAGATTCCTGTGACAGGAGATGGTTACATACCTCCCACGATCACTCTTAATGCCACTGAACTCGAAGTAACCTTAGTGCCAGGGCAGGAGACCAATCAGAACTTCACAATAGGAAACATAGGCTCAAAAGATCTGCGTTATGTCATGGGCGTTCAAGCATTGAGATCACGTGATCGGATCAAGGTTGCAACATCAACCCGTAACATCACCGGCAGTACTCTAACCATAAGCGCAGACGAATACACTCCCGGGTCGACTGTGGATTGGCAGTTTACTGTGAATTGTGTCAGCAATGACAGTGAATGGCTGAAGAGTGTGATAGTGACCTTCCCCCAAGGAACGATTATCAATAGTGCCACAGAATTTGTGGGTGGTTCTTCCGGGAACATGATCCCCGATCTCACATCAGGAAATGGAGTAACAATCACGTGGTTAGGTTTATCAGGAAACTGGGGAGTTGTGCATCCAGGAGAGACAGCTATCGCTACAGTGAATGTAACCATGCCAGAAAGCTATAGCTATCCTATTTCCCTTCCCTATCAAATCCTGGGTGATGTTTATGGTGCAGAACCGCATATTCTGGAAGGAGATTTTACCCTTGATCCAAGCGAAGAACCTTTGGATTGGTTCAGCGTTCAGCCATATTCAGGTATTTTGGAAGGTAACGAAGAACAGCTGATAGTTGGATCGTTTTCCGCTTTGAATCTTACCCCGGGATCATATCAAGCCAATCTAGTGATTTACGCGAATGATGCCGAGAGTCCCATCTCACAGATCGATGTTGCCTTGAATGTGGGATATCCGATTGTTATTACATCACCGACAGGCGAAGAAGCCTGGCTCAGCAATTCCGCACAGGAGATCCTTTGGAACTACTCTGGTACAGGAACCACGGTGGATCTGGATTACTCAATCGATGGTGGAGAGAACTGGCTGGCAATAGGAACTGTGGCAGCCGCTACCGGTGCCAACAGCTATGCCTGGACGATTCCTTACAGCCCTTCTGCAGTGTGTCTGATCCGCATCACCGATAGCGTGGAGCCATACTATGAGACTATCAGCAATGGTTTCAGTATCATCACTCCCGGGATCAGCGTTGATCCTTTGACCCTGGAATATGGCACTATCCTGATAAACACCAGCGCTGATGATAGCTTTCTGATCACGAACCCGGGCACCGCGACCCTGAGCGGCAATATCACCACTCCTTATGGCTTCAATGTAGAGCTAACCCGTGGTAATGCCGCCAGCAAATCCCTGCCCAGCCGCAATGTTCTGCCTTATAGCATTGCCGCCGGTGAGAGCGAGATTTTTACGGTGACATTTACTGCTGCAGAATTAGCAGTATATGATGCCAATCTGATCATCACCCACAATGCCGAAGGTGAAGAGGTCAGCATCAGCCTTACTGGACAGGGTGGAAAGCCTGAAATAGGTATTAGCGAGGACATGTTCTATGCTGAACTCGTTCCCGGGCAGACCGATGAGCAGGATTTGACCATATCCAACCTCGGTAATATGGTACTGGATTACAGGCTTGATATTGCCGAAGCTCCAGCCTGGCTGAAGATCGAAGGTGGTAGCGAATACGTGGGGTTCATCCTGGTTTCTGCTACAGACGATGTCCTAAGCCTCAGCTTCGATGCCACTGGTCTTGCACCTGGCAATTACGATGCAATTATCACCGGACTTTCCAATGATCCGGACATTCCCACCTTCGAGATCGAAGTGAACCTGGAAGTACTGGTTCCGCTGGCAATCACCACCCCAGGTGGGGGCGAAGCCTGGCTCAGCAATTCCGCACAGGAGATCCTTTGGAACTACTCTGGTACAGGAACCACGGTGGATCTTGATTACTCCATCGATGGAGGTGCAAACTGGCTGACTATAGGCACTGTAGCGACCGCTGCCGGAGCCAACAGCCATGCCTGGACGATTCCTTACAGCCCTTCCACGGAGTGTCTGATCCGGATCACCGATAGCGTAGAGCCCTACTATGAGGCCATCAGCAATAGCTTCAGTATCATCACTCCCGGGATCAGCGTTGATCCATTGACCATAGAATTCGGCACTATCCTGATAAACACCAGTACCGAGGACAGCTTCCAGATCACAAACCCAGGCACCGCCACCCTGATTGGCAATATCACAGCCCCGAACGGCTTCACAGTGGAGCTTAGCCGTGGTAATACCTTCAATAGAGATCTTTCAAGATGGAGTGGCCAGCCTTTCATCATCGCCGCGGGTGAGAGTGAAACCTTTACTGTGACATTTACTCCTACAGAATTCGCAGTATATGATGCCGATCTGACTATCACTCACAATGCCGAAGGTGAGGATATCACCATCAGCCTCACAGGACAGGGCGGCCAGCCGGAGCTGTGGTACAACGAGAACATGTTCTACACGGAACTTGCTCCTGGAGGCACCGATGAGCAGTTCCTCACAATCGTCAATAACGGCAATATGGACTTGGAATATGCTCTGGACATCACCGATGCCCCAGCCTGGCTCAACCTCGAAGGCGGCAGCTATTATGCAGGCAGCATTCTGGCTTTTGCTGCAGAAGATGTCCTCAGCCTCAGTTTCGATGCCAGTGGTCTTACTCCAGGACGCTATGATGCCTTGCTGGCTGGAACTTCCAATGATCCAGACAATCCCACCTTCGAGATCGCTGTGAGCATGGAAGTGCTGATTCCGCTGGAAATCACAACCCCTGATGGTGGAGAAGCCTGGCTCAGCGACTCCGAGCAGGATATCCTTTGGAACTACACTGGTACAGGTGCTACCGTTGATCTTGATTACTCCATCGATGGCGGGGCAAACTGGGTGGCAATTGGTACTGTGGCGACTGCTACGGGAGCCAACAGCTATGCCTGGACGATTCCTTATACTCCATCTGTTAACTGCCAGATTCGCATTACAGATAGCGTAGAGCCATTCTATCGGGCATATAGCGGAATCTTTAGCATCATCCTGCCGGAGCCTCCCACGACTCCGTTGAATCTCGCTATCATCTATGACGATTTGACGGATGAACTAGTGCTTACCTGGGATGCTGCTACCGGCAATCCTGATAGCTACCTGATTTATTGCGGAGACACTCCTGATTTCACAGCCAGACCAGAAACCCTGGCCGCGACTGTGCCCGCAACCCAAACCAGCTACAGGATTTCTGCGGCCACTACACCAGCCAAGGCCTTCTACCGCGTTTCTGCGGTTCGCAATCCGTAAAAGCACTAATATATCCATAATATCAAGGCTGTTCCTTCGGGAGCAGCCTTTTTTTGTGCCCCTTCGGATCTGAAGCAAACGAGGACGTATGCGATCCAGCGCACTCCCCCTCCATACACGCTGCCATTACGCTGTAATTACGGATTTGATGCGTATTGCCTGCGTATTGATAGCGTAATTCGAACCGGGAAGTACCGAAATCCCTGCTGGAGTCGTTAACGATAAAAGCTCATTGACAGAAAGAGGGCTTCAGCAGGAATTGCATTTCATCCTTGCGTCCCTGTAGCTCAGCTGGATAGAGTGGCACCCTCCGAAGGTGAAGGTCAGGCGTTCGAATCGCCTCAGGGACGCCATTATTCTCACTCATCCAGTACACTATCTCAATCATCTAATACCATTTATCATCATAGAACTTAGAAACCATTTCCGAAAAAATGTCCAATCACAGAATGCCTCTAATCCTATACGTAGCTTAATAGCTCAGGTTATAGCTTGTATGACAGGAGCGCGGAGGCGTGTTATTGGCCTATCTTCTTGCTATTCTTCTCATTATGTATATCCATGCAGAATCTCCCGGGTACTGGAGGTTGTTAAGGAACTGGGATAATACCTGATTTGAAGTGTCATAGAGGGTTTCTTTCGGTTATGAATATTTTCATACAATCAGAGTAGAATCAGCATGATTTCATTTGACACAAAACATAGGGTATCAATATCGGGATTTGGCATAACAAAACCCTTATAGAAGAATTGAAGTAGAGATGGGAGTGAAAATGAAATTGATAATGAGTTTGTTTGTAGTAGTGTTTGCAGTGTTCAGTTTGATGGCTCAGACAAGTTTGAGTAGTTACACATTTGGCTATTCTGTGTGGGATTATTCTGAGATAACTGATGGCATAGTATTAGGCAATAGTAGCACGGATAACCAGAACTTTCTAAATCCCAATCAGTTGCAGGGAAGTTCAGAAACATCCGGGATAGGTTTGCCGATTGGTTTTTCCTTCTATCTCAGCGGTTATAGATTTGATCGGCTGGGTATATCTGCCAACGGCTGGATTGCCCTGGGTCAGTCACAATTAGCCGAAACAGCGGTAAACATGCGCACTACCAGTAGCTACACTCCGATTTCTTCTGTTATGAGCCATGCAGTACCCTTCACTGTGAGCAGGATTGCTGGATTAGCTGCCGACTTGCAAGCGCAAACTGGTTCAGAAATACGAGTTCACACCTATGGAAATGCACCTTTCAGGGTTTGCGTGGTGCAGTGGAAGAACTATAAGAAATATGGTGCTGCTGGCGCTGCGGATAGCTATAACTTTCAGATTAGGCTGTTGGAAGGGACAAACATCGTGGAGATCCAATATGGTAGCATGACTACCACAGCAGGATATGAGGGCCTATTCGAAGTAGGATTGCGCTCTGCTCCTGCCACCACAGCCACAAACTGGATAAACAGAAAGGTCTATAGCAATTGGGATGCTTCTGAAGCAGGTACATCCAATACCGATAATTGCAGAATTACTCAGTCTGTTTACCCCGCCCTGGGTGCCACCTTTACATTCATAGCTCCAGCAGTGAGTGCTGTACCAGCGCTTCCACAGCTTTCCGGTCCCGCCAATAATGCTCAGAATGTAGCCAATCCCAGCACTATCTCATGGCAGGACAACGGCGGTTGGACTACTGGTTACAAGCTGTATTTGGGCACCAATAACCCGCCCACTAATATTTACAATGGCACAGACATCGGCTATGTGTATAGCCAAAACCTGGAATTGCAATACTCCACTCAATACTACTGGCGAATAGCTCCGTACAACATGATAGGCGATAACAACAGCGGTCCCGTGCGCAATTTCACTACCGTTGCTCCGCCTTTATCAGGCTTTATAATGGTTGGAGGTCAGGGAGCGCATTATGCTGATCTAAACTTGGCGATAGATGCCCTTAACTTGCGGGGTGTGGGGGATGGTGGATTGCAAGTGTATCTGAATCAAGATAGCTTCACCGGTAATTATCCCACGATAACTGCCACAGGTTATCCAGACAAGCCCATTGCAATTAGTCCTGCTCCGGGATTCAGTCCGGTTATAAACGCTACGGGTGGTTCCAGTAGCGCCTGCTTAAAGCTGGTAGGCTCAGACTACATAAGCATAGAGGGGATAGCCTTTAGTTCCAGCACTGCCCAATATGGCATCTGGATTCAGGGTAGTGTGGCAAATGAAGTAAAGAACATTAACATTAGCAACTGCAACATAAACCTGCCTTCTTCAACTACGCAGAACTTTGGTATATTAGTGGATGGCGTAACAGACAGCTTGCTGATAGCCAATAACACAATTGCCGGTGCGTTTAACGGGATATATATAAGTGGCGGAAGCAATTCCTATCTGGAAACAAAGAATGCCAGGATAATCGGTAATACTATCTCCAACAGCCAGAAATATGGCATTTATGCCTTTAATGCTTCCTTGCAGATAACGGGTAATACGCTTACCTTAAACTCGGTGTCCACCCAGGATATGTATGGCATCTACTGCGGTTGGGGAGCGGGTGTTTACAATGTAGCGGAAAACACCATCCAAAACGGCAATACAAGCAGATACTTCTACGGGCTATATTCGAATAGCAATAACGCGACTTTCAGCGGCAACACAATTCAGAATTGCCAAAGCTCGGAAAACATTGTGTATGGATCTTATATGTCCGGTGGCTCGCTGATGCTAAACAACAGTATTGCGAATCTAACTGCTCCAAACTTTACTGATGTCTATGGTATATACCTTGATTCGGGAACCCATACTTTGCACGGCAACACGGTAAGAGACATAGTTTCGGTGGGAGATATCTACGGAATATATGCCCGTGCACATAACCATACTATTAGTGCAAATAAAGTAATGGGCATTAGTCACACCGGTTCTCGAAGTTCCAAGGTATGTGGTGTATATATATCCAGCGCATCCGTAAACAAAATAAACAATAACATGATTGGCGACCTTAGCAATCCCAACAGCAGCGAAAGCATACACATCAGCGGAATTCACTTGGCAAGTGGTTCAAACATCCAGGTTTATCACAATAGCATACTGTTAGATCCCGGCACAGACATAGGTTATGGTGCTACTAAGAGTGCCGCTTTGTATATCACCGGAGGCGCTGGCATCGATATTCGCAACAACATATTTGTAAACAAGATCAGCAGCTATCTCGGTTCGGCTGTTACGGCTTGTATCTGGAAAACCAGTACAGGGCTTACAGAGATATCTTTACTAAGCGACGGCAATATCTATTACGTTCTTCCAAATCATTCCACAAGAGGTGTAGTTCGGATCGGCAGTATTATTTATAACACTCTGGATAGCTATCAGGCAATCAGCGGTGCCAGAGATCAAAATTCATTTTCGGAAAACGTCCCCTTTGTAAGCAGTGTTAGTCCTTTTAACCTAAAGATTAATCCCTCTATACCTACAGCGGTTGAGGGAGGAGCCATTCCGATTGCCGGTTTTAGCTACGATTTTGAGGGAGACTTTCGCGGCAGCAGTCCCGACATAGGTGCTGATGAAGGAGACTTTATGCCGATTGTAAACAGCTTGGCAACGCCTGAAGTAAGTGTGACAATGATAGACTCACAATTGGTTTTGAGATGGCAGCCTGTGCCTAATGCCGTTTATTACAAAGTGCTATACTCTGTTTCACCTGATAGTTGGGACTATGATAGTTTCCATACAACAACAGCCACGCAATATGTTTCCGTTCCATGGATAAAGGGCTTTTTCAGGGTAATTGCCTGTAGGTAGGTTATAACAATCCCTCACTGATAACTACATGTTTAGATCACTTGGTCAAGCGATCTATTGCATTGTTTACTAAGAAAACCAGCAAGGGACATCCCTAAGGCATGGTCTGAACACCAGTATTCTGGAGTTTGCATCTGATGCTATCTGCAAGGGTCGATAATCTATTTCCAATGTAACAAAAAGCCATCGGCAAAACTTGTTCTTGACTAAAAGCTGGCTATTTGGCAAAATGGACAAATACTCCTTGAATTATGAGGTAAGAACATGCCAAAAACCCTAAGATACACATACATGGCTGAGGTGATGAAGGCCCTGGCGCATCCCACCCGTTTGTTCATAATTGATGAATTGGATAAAGAGCCCCGGAATGTGAGTGAACTCACCGAGATGGTGGGCATCGATATCTCCACCATTTCCCGGCATCTGGCCATCCTGAAAGCCGCAGGGATCATAGCTGCTACGAAAAACAACAATCAGATGATTTATCGGCTTCTATGTCCGTGTGTTTTGGAGATGTACAATTGTGTGCTGAAAATCAAGGAGCAAGAAGGGCAGAACTGATGAAAGTAAACCTGAAAGAACTCAAGATCCTCGGGATCATGCTTGCAGTGTTTCTGGCAGCATATTTTGTCTCCTTTGAATCAGCCCGTTTCCAAAGCGGAATCACAGAAGCTTTCAATATGCTGCAGGATTATGCACGGCTGCATGTGCTGCTCTGCCTGATCCCGGCCTTGTTCATTGCCGGAGCAGTAAGTGTATTTGTGAGTAGTGCGAGTGTGATGAAGTATTTGGGACCTGCAGCCCGGAAAGCTGTTGCTTATGGTGTGGCTTCCGTTTCTGGAGCCATTCTGGCAGTTTGTTCCTGCACGATCCTGCCGCTCTTCAGCGGAATTTACAAGCGTGGGGCTGGATTGGGGCCAGCTATCGCATTTCTGTATTCAGGTCCTGCCATCAATGTCCTGGCCATTGTGATGACGGCCAGGATTCTGGGACTGCAGATTGGGATTGCCAGGGCTGTAGGTGCCGTGGTATTCAGTATCGTGATCGGATTGATCATGCATATTCTATTTCGCAAGGAAGAGAATATGCGGCAGGAAAAAGCAGCAGGTTTTGAAGGTGGGGAAGAAGTCCGTCCGATCTGGCAGACCATTATCTATTTTACCCTGATGATCCTGATCCTGATCTTCCTGAATTGGGCCAGACCCAATAGTGCTACCGCTTCAGGCTTTGTGGTCTGGGCTTTCAGCTATAAATGGATCATTTCCGCTGCGCTGGCATTCCTTTTGGGACTCACCCTGAACCTCTATTACGGTTTTCATATGCTGAAGGTACTGGCCATCACTATGGGTGTGATTATTGCCGGATTGGTGTTTCCTATGCAGCCGCTCATCCCCTTTGTAACGGGTATTGTCCTGCTCAGTCTGTTTCTCAGTATGGAACAAGGCGAACTTAGGGATTGGCTGGGTTCTACCTGTGATTTTGCCAAGCTTATAATCCCCTTGCTGTTTCTAGGAGTGATGATAGCTGGCGCTCTTTTGGGACGTCCAGGCCAGGAAGCTTGGATGCCTTCCCGCTGGATTGCAACAGCAGTTGGAGGGAATTCGCTCTGGGCAAATTTCTTTGCCTCCATCTCTGGTGCTTTCATGTATTTCGCCACCCTCACCGAAGTACCGATCCTGCAAGGACTCATGGGCAGCGGGATGGGTAAGGGTCCTGCTCTGGCACTGCTGCTATCAGGTCCTGCTTTATCTCTTCCCAGCATGCTAGTGATCAATACTGTCCTGGGCTTTCGGAAGACAACCACTTTCATCGCTTTGGTGGTAATAATGTCCACGTTCACCGGAGTTCTGTTTGGAGCGCTTTTTTCATGATAATGCAATGGTTTGAAAGCCTGACCATGGCGCTTTATGGCATTCCTGCCGTAGCCTTGCTAGCCGCCTTTTTATGGGGAGTATTGAGTGTCCTGCTCAGTCCCTGCCACCTGGCCAGCATCCCATTAATTGTGGGTTTCCTGGATGGGCAAAAAGATCTGAATGCGAGGAAGGCATTCAAGCTCTCTACATTCTTTACGCTGGGAATTCTAGCCATGATGGCCATCATTGGCCTGATTACGGGGCTGCTGGGTAGAATGCTTGGCAATCTGGGAGCTTGGGCAGAACCTGCAGTAGGGGTTGTTTTCCTGATTATTGCCTTCTTTATCGCGGATATTGTCAAGATGCCCAGCTTTGTCAGGGGCGACATGAGCAGCAAGCGTGGGAAGGGTGTATGGTCTGCCCTGTCATTGGGTTTTCTGTTGGGAATAGGCTTGGGCCCTTGCTCTTTCGCTTTTATGGCCCCGATACTTGGGATTGTCTTTTCCGCGGCAGGGACGCAATTGTTTTTTGCTCTCGGACTGGTTTTATCATACATCATTGGTCACTGCCTGGTGATCATCCTGGCTGGTACCTTTGCCGGAGCCGTGCAGTCTTATCTGAAATGGACAGCAAACTCAAAAGGCACCAAAATCGTTAGAATTGCTTGTGGTATCCTGGTTTTTGCTGCAGGCTGGTATCTTATCCTGTAATAAATAAGGAGCTCAATATGATTATCAAAATCCTGGGCACGGGATGCCCCAAATGCAAAAAATTGGAAGAGAATGCCCGCCTGGCTGTGAATGAACTCGGTATTGAGGCAGCTATCGAGAAAGTAACTGATTTGAATGATATCATGGACTATGGAGTAATGATGACTCCAGCCCTGGTTATCGACAACAAAGTGGTATCCTCCGGAAAGCTACTGGCAGTGGCGGATATCAAAGCAGCAATAAGCAAGGAGTAAGAAAATGGCAGAATGTAAATGTGGTTGCACATCCTCATGTGCCTCCAATGACGCTCCGGCAAAAGTGTATGCCTGTGCAGGAGCAAGTAATGCAGGTAAAATCTCAATGGATCTTGCCATTGCGCTACACCGGGAAGGACGCTACCAGATGAGCTGCGCTACTGGAGTTGGTGCTGATATCTGTGGGTTTACCGAAGCAGCAAAAACCGAAGGTAAGCTGAACCTGCTCATTGATGGGTGTCCTGTAGGATGCTTGAAGACTATGTTTGACAACAAGGGAATTACCAACTACGATCATATTGTGCTGACCGAGATGGGAATTACCAAATCTGGAGACTTCTCGTATGAACAGGGTCTGATCGATGACCTGATGGTTCAGTTAACTACACAGGGCTTATGATATGAGAGCTGCGTTGAATCTGAGTCTTCTGATGATCCTGTTTATTCTTGCAGCATGTAATGTTAAGACAGATAAAGCATCTCAGGAAATGCAATCTGAGCCCGTCTATACGGAGGCAGTTGCTCCTGAGACTGTAGAAACAACTTCGACCGAAACGGAGAAAAAGGCAACAGCTTTACCAAACCCGGAAACCTCAAAACCAGAGGTGAAAGCTACTCCTCCAACTCCCTCTGAGCCTGCCAAACCCAAAGACTATCAAGTGTATTTCCTGGAAATCGGCTCTGTGAACTGCATCCCTTGCCGGATGATGCAGCCGATCATGAAAGAGATAGCTGAAGAATATGCTGGAGTAGTCAAAGTGGATTTTTACGATCTTCAGGTGGATAAAGAAATTGGTCCCAAGTATGGGATCAGAGTGATGCCCACTCAGGTGTTTTTGGATGCCAACAAAAAGGAATTCTTCCGGCATGAGGGCTTTTATCCGAAGGCAGAACTGACAAAAATGCTGGATAGATATCTGGAGCAAAAATGAAACACAAAGCTGATCCCGGGATTAGTTTCTTCGAGAAATATCTGACCCTGTGGGTTGTTCTTTGCATGGCTGCCGGAATCCTGATTGGGAAGTACTTCCCCGGGATCCCTGCCTTCCTGGGGCGGTTTGAGTATGCCAGAGTTTCCATCCCCATCGCCATCCTGATCTGGTTGATGATCTATCCCATGATGATGAAAGTGGATTTTGCCAGCATCAAAAACGTGGGCAAGAATCCCAAGGGGCTATATGTAACCTGGGTTACGAACTGGCTGATCAAACCCTTCACCATGTATGCCCTGGCCTGGTTCTTTTTCTTTGTGATCTTCAAAGCCCTGATCCCGGCAGATTTGGCAAAGGACTATCTGGCTGGAGCTATACTCCTGGGAGCTGCACCATGTACAGCAATGGTCTTTGTCTGGAGTCATCTTACCAAGGGAAGTCCAGCTTACACGGTAGTGCAAGTGGCCACCAATGATCTGATTATCCTGGTTGCCTTTACGCCGATTGTGGCACTGCTGCTGGGGATTGGAGGCATTAGCGTGCCCTGGGATACCCTGTTGTTATCAGTTGCGCTGTTTGTGGTGATCCCCCTGGCAGGTGGTGTGCTAACCCGCAACCACGTCATCAAGAGCAAGGGAGAGGAATACTTCATTCAAAGTTTTATTCCCAGATTCAATAATGTGACGATCGGTGGATTGCTGCTTACCCTGGTCATAATCTTTGCCTTTCAGGGTCAAGTGATCCTGGCCAACCCCTTGCATATTCTGCTGATTGCTATTCCACTCTCCATCCAGACCTTCCTGATCTTCTTTATTGCCTATCTTACCAGCCGTAAAATCAGGCTGGCACACTGTATCGCCGCTCCAGCTGGAATGATCGGAGCTTCAAACTTCTTTGAGCTCTCGGTAGCTGTGGCAATATCATTGTTTGGTACCACTTCGCCTGTGGCTATGGCTACAGTTGTAGGGGTACTTGTGGAAGTCCCGGTGATGCTGACTTTGGTCAGGATTGCCAATAACACCAGGCATTGGTTTCCGGAATAGTATGTGACTGGCCTCTAGATTATCAATCTCGCGTTCCAAGCAACTCCTTGATGGTTTGCCAGGTCAAATCAATTAAGCTTGAATCCTGCCAGCCTCTACTTTGCAATGTATTCCTTGTCTGCTGATCAATGGCCACGATACTATAGAACATCTTATTGCGGAATCTGGCCACATCATAATGTACATGCTGGGTTTCTTCACATAGAGCCAGGAAGAAGTAGTTATCAATTACTACGTCAGCATTTTCACTGTACAGGACTACATATCCAGCCGGAGTAAAAGGATCGCCTAATGGATCGGAGAGTACGGGATTCCAGGAGAGATGAACGTGGTTTCCTATGATCTGCAATTGGACATTGGAAGGGTATGAGGTACTGGCATCGATGCCGTAGCCTGTGAGGGGAATGGTCAGCTCTGGTTGATTCAATGCGTTGCTGATTAGTGTTAGATTCGTAGAGAATTGCCCAACCGTGGCTGGGGCAAAGCTCAACAGGATTGTAATGGAGGCTCCGGGAGCGATAAGCTGCGTACGCTGTTCAGTCTCAATACCGAAAGTGGCGGAGAGGGATTCCAGAGCGATGCTGCTAATGGTGAGTTCCTGATTTCCAGTATTGCTGATGACAAGTTCCAGCGTAGCGGGGGATCCATTGATATTGACCCTGCCAAAGTCCACTATGGCTGGATCTGCTGAGATTCTGGGGCCTGTGAAGTGCTGCTTTTCATAGGCGCCCATGTCGATACGGCCGTTATCTACTCTGGGATTACCAGCCAGATCAGTGGGGTAAAACTCAGGATCTGTATCCGGATCACCACTATCGAGGCAGGGGGAGTCATCATGTAATGTGAAGGATGCTTCGCCTACCTCAAAATAGTACCCGGCTCCAGCACTGGGTTCCGCAAAGCCTGGATCGCCGCTGAGATTGTGCTCATAGATACCTGTATAGCTGATGCCCGGGCTGAGACCAAAGCCTGCGCTACCCCCCTCGATCAGGCAATAGCGAAACTGCGGGTCGGAATCCTCACCAAAGAGGTACACCTGATTGGGAAGGCTGGTGGCTCCCTGCACATTGCCCCAGAGGATGCTGTTCAGATGCAGGGGCGAGCTCCCATTGAGATAGAGTCCACCACCCTGGAGAGCTGCTTTGTTGTTGGCAATAGTGTTGTTGATCAGCTCCGGGGAAGAGTAGCAATAGATCGCACCCCCTCTCTGGCTGGCGGTGTTGTTGGCCAGCAGGTTGTTTGTCAGAAGCCCGGTGGTGGTATTGATGAAGGCGGCTCCACCATTGAAATCGGCCAGGTTGTTGATGATTTTGTTGCGGTCGAAGTGGATGTTGCTGTTGTTTTGCAGATAGAGTCCTCCCCCCAGATCGGCATTGTTGGCTTTGATCAGGTTGGCAGATATCGTTGCTGCTTCGGTATTGACCAGGCTGATCCCGCCTCCCTTGCTTTGATATCCCGTGGCTTGATTGGCGCTCAGTTCGCAGCCTTCGATGCTGACACTCCCGCCATCAATGGAAAGCCCGGCTCCATTACGGCTGGCCGAGTTGTTCAGGATTCGGCTCTGGGATAGCTGAAGATCGGATTGCATGCTGTGCATACCTCCTCCCGAGCCCAGGGAGGCATTGTAATCCAGACTGAGGTTGGTGGCGATGAGCTCAGAGCCGAGGGCGTAGATGCCCGATCCATTGCCGGCAGAGGAATTACCGGCAATCAGGATATTCTGTAGATTGGCCTGGGAATTGATCAGCCCGATGCCGCCTCCATTGTAGTTTTTCACCATGGTCACAAAGCCGTTCATGATGGTAAGATCGGAGATATTGACACCCTCCACTTTGTCCAGATTGAGTACTCTCCTGGGGAAATCTGCACTGGCTTCCGCATCGAGAAAGCTCTCTTCGATTCCTGCTCCCTGCAAGGATGCATACTTCACCATCTGCAGGGGATACTTCTCTCCTGTGAGCGAGGGTGAATAGGTGCCGGACGCCAAATGGATGGTAAGGGGATTTTCCGCGGAGGCATAGATTCTGGATAAGGCATGGTCGATGGTCTTGAAGGGACTGGAGGGACTGGTACCGGTATTGGTTAGATCATTGCCATTGGTAGCCACATAGATATCCGTGGTGATGGCAGCATTTCTACCGCTGCTGCCCGTGAAATCCACGCTTGAAGATGAACTCACCCAATAGTTTGACACTGTGGTATCGGCTACACTCATCACTTCGAAGGAGCAATTGCCAATCTTCACCGGATCACGCCTCAAGATTCCGTCGATATAGATATCGGCCCCGATATCGGCAGTGTTGTTGCGAAACTGGTTCATGCCCGGATTGAAGAGACCGATGGAAGGATTCACCATGCCACCCAGATTGGGTACACTGTAGAAGGCATAGCTGCCTCCACCTTCATCATCAGCATCGTTGTCTACGATCTTGTTGTAGCTGAAGACCGGTTCTGACTGGCGGATATAGATGCCACCACCTACCCGCTTCTCAACAATTGTTCCACCCACATTCTGGATAATCCTGCGGCCGCTGCCGTTGCGGATCGTAAATCCAATCACATGCGGCTTGGTCTCAGGACGGCCACTACCGGGCAGGATGGTAAGGGTACTGGCTTGATCCGGGTTCAGGGCATTGCTGCCATCGATGATGGTATTGGCGATGTGGGTGCTATCTCCATCGATGAAGAAGTAGCTGGCCAGGGTGATGCTCTTGCCTTCGATCAGCAGGTTTTCAAAGTAAGTGCCATCAGCTACGATGATGTAGTCGCCATTATTAGCGGCGTTGATGGCAGCCTGGATCGTGGAGTATTGGGTGGGTACGTATTTTGTCAGAGAGGGATCCAATCCTACATTGATTAAGGTTTCTTTTGTTTCAGTATAGCTGGCGTCGGCGGTACTGATGTTCATGGTTACTGTGTAGGATCCAGGGAATATATACGTCCAAATAGGGTTTTGCTCATAGCTGTCGATGACACCGTCGTCATCAAAATCCCATTGCCATTCGGTCACATTTAGTGGAGTTACATCTGTAAATTGAACAGACAAAGGAAGATATCCACTAGTGATAGATGCAGTAAAATCAGCGATGTTGGAAGGGACAAAAACCTCTCTTGTGAATGTAGCAGTGGAATCAAATACGTTGGATACAGTAAGCGAGACAGTATGCAGTCCCGAAGTTAAGAAAGTATGGATAGGATTAGTTTGAGTTGATGTGATCCCATCCCCAAAATCCCACAGATATGATAAATCTCCAGGGATAAATGACCTGCTCATATCTTTGAACCGCATGGTTAGTGGGGCCACATCGGGAGCTGCGTCAGCCCTGAAATATGCATAAGGAGCGGATGCCTGCCATCTTAAGTATGGATAGCCATCATTTATATCATGATTGTAGTCATGTTCCCAGATATTGTCGAAATCCCAGTTAACATAAGTTTCGAGATCCTCCTGATACTCATCCTGATATGGATAAGTCATTGATGCAGTAGAACGAGCATCTGCATCTCTCAACATTGCAGGGCCATTTTCCCAAGCATAGTACCATCGCTCAATATCATAATAGCAATCATTAAGAGTCCCGTTTGGACCTCCTATAAAACCGTATGAGTTGGGACCATAATTTACATTGTCATCATAGGTACCGGTAGAATATCCATTTGTTATCACTGCTGCAGAATTCCAACTATCAGATCCTACAAATCCTCCATTCACTCCGATACCCCATGGGCCAAACTCGTTGCCAAAGATATCTCCCCTGGCGTAGCTGTCGTAAACTGAGGAGTAGTTTACGCCAGCCAGTCCCCCAAAATTGTCACTGGCATTCACAGAACTGGTAGAGAATGATTTGGTGATGTTTCCAGAATTCCAACCAACTAACCCACCTATATACCAGTTTCCGTACACTGAGCCACTCGAAAATGATTCGGAGATCAGGCCTTGATTGTATCCGGTTATACCTCCCACATAACTTGATTCTCCACCATCTGGGGTTGAATTGTTGTATACAGTGGTATATACGTAGTTTGAGAATTGACTTCTGTGTATTGTGCCTTTATTGTCTGCTACCAGCCCTCCGATATTGTGGATCAATATGTAATGCTCATATAGATAAGTCCATGAGTATATTTCTATGCTACAGTGACTGGATGAATTGATCAGACTGCTATTCACATCCAATACACTTACAAGGCCTCCTACCTGTTGAGCGCCAGTATTCTGAAAATTGAGAATTATCTGGCCATTAGCATGGCAGTTGTCGATTACACTATTTGTAACATAACCCACTAGTGACGCGATTGCTTCAGGTGATTGAAAGGAAGGATATGAGTCGTAAGATAGAGTCAGAGACACCTGATTAAGGTATACATTTTTAATGTCTGAGTTTGTAATTTTAGCAAACAACCCTGATGGGCCTGATAGATAGTCTGATATGTTAAGATTGCTGATATTGTATCCATCTCCATCATACTGCCCGTAAAAGGGTGTAACCCTGCCAATCGGGTTCCAGGGGGATGCACCAAGATCAATGTCAGCTATCTGACGGTAATACTTATCAGTATGTCCTACACCCAGATAGTTGTTCAGTTGTTCCAGCTGCAAGCGTGTTTCTACCAGCCATGGATCGCTTTCTGTACCACTACCCCCGGCAAATTGGGCGTACATGGCACTGGCAATCAGAACTAATACGATTATCAGCAACAGCCTTGGCATGAATTTCATAAAACCTCCCTTGAAAGAGCATCTTTATTTAGTTAGTTTTATCTTTAGTTCCTCACACAGGTTTGCTACCTGAGTTCTTGCACTTTCCTGAGCCAGCACCAGTGCCATTTGGCATTGGCTCAATGCCTGCTCTGAATCCCCAGCCTGGAGATGGTAAGTGGCTTGGTAATAGATGTATTCGCACTGTTTTTTGGGGTTATCTATGGAATACTCTATAGCTTGTTCGATCTGGGTGATGGCTTCCTGGATCTGACCGATTTCAGCCAGTTCATCAGCAATGGCACAATGTGTAATGGCCAGTTCATGTTTATTGCCCAGCCGTGTTTTGAGCTCCAGCACCCTGCGGTAATACTCCAGCGCTTCACGGTGCTCACCTTTATCCCGGTGGATGTTAGCGATATTGCCCAGCACTTTGATGCGTTCGGCCATATCGTCCAGCTTATCCACGAGCAGCCACTTCTGTTCGAAATAGGGCCTGGCATTGTCCAGTTTTCCCTGTTTATGAAAGAGATAGCCCAGATTGCCCAGGGCAATGGATTCAAGCTGCAGGAGCCGCTCTTCCCTGCAGATTTCCAGGCACTGGTTCAATAGCGTCTCTGCTTCAGAGTAGTTTCCTAGATTTATAGAGTAGAAGCCCAGATTGGAGAGGGTTTTAGCGATCTGGATCTGGCTATTGGTGGTGCGGGCATAGTCCAGGCTTTTGCGATGGTGCTCCAGGGCAGGTTCAGTATTTTTGTGATGTTGATACCAGATCCCCAGGTTGCCATGCGCAATGGCGAGCAGCAGTTTTGTCTCGTTGGTAGAATCTGCTTTATCAAGCTCCTGAGCGGTGCTCAATCCTGATTCCCAATCTGCCAGAGCTTGATCCATCTTGCCCTTGCGGAAGGCCAGGATGCCTCTTAAGCGGAGGCAATCAAAGATATCCTTTTGTGCCGCAGTGCGATTGGCTTCCACAAAGGCTTCCTGCAGCGTAGTCTCAGTTTCATCCCATTCGCCTATCAAGGAATTGATCTCGGCGATATTGATCAGGACGCGAGCGATTGAGGGTGGGGGACAGAACTGCTGCTCAGGCTCTTTCCTCTGCCCAGGATCCTGAGTAAGCCAGGTGTAAAGCCTGTGATAGTATTTGAGTGCTTCTTTGTTGCAATAGTTCTTTTTGCAGGCCGCAGCAGCTTTTTCCAGATAATAGATTGCCTTATCAGGGATATCGGCATGATGATAATGCTCTGCCAGGGGATAGAGAAATTCATCCTGACGCTGGGGATATAGGGCTTCGATGGCTTCCGCGGAAAGGCGATGCAGGATCTTGCGATTTTCCAGCAGCAGAGTATGATATGCCACATCCCGGGTAGTGATATGTTTGAATAAATAGGCCGAATAGTCAAAGCCCAGGAGCTTGAGGATAAAGGCCTGATGCTCCAGCTTGGCCAGAGTAGTGGAGACATCGATGGGATCAAAGAGCTTATCCTCGATCCAGGAAAGGATATCCACAAAGAATTCCTGCCCGATCACCGCTGCTTTCTGCAGCAATAGACGGATGGAGGTTTCCAGAAGATCCAGGCGGGAAAGGATGAGCGCATGCAGGTTGGGCGGGACAGGCAGATTCTCCAGATCCTGGCTGGGATGTTCATAGAGAAAGCTGCACCATTCTTCCAGATAGAAAGGGTTGCCATTGCTGAGCTTTACGACCTTGTCCAATAGTTCATCGGGGAGATTGAGGTCTTTGGTATTGAGCCGGATGAGGCGCTTGATCTCAATATCGCCGAGGGGTTTCAGCTCCAGTTCCTCAAATCCGGCATAGCCACAGATGGATTCAGGCGGAGTGTAATCCTGCCGGTATTGCATGAGCACCAGGATCTTGTCCTGCAAGCCCAATGCTCCCTGCCGGAAGATCCGCTGCAGAATCGTACCCAATACTGTAGCAGAATTCTCATCCAGCCAATGCAGATCGTCCAGGATCAGGACGACCGGCTTTCCCTGTTCCAGCTTTGTCTTCAGGATGATCTCAATCAAGCTTTGCAGGGCTATGCGGATATGAATGAAGAGTTCATTGCCGCTGAGACGGATTCTGGGATCCGGATAGGGGATTTGCAGCAGCATGCCAATCAGCGGTAAAGCATCTGATAGTATATCCAGGCCCGCATCATCCAGATGCACGGAAAGTTTATCGAATCCTGCCTCCAGCTTCTCCTGCCGGATGCCAAGTGGTTCACTGGCGCTTAAATGGAATTCATTTTCCAAGAGATTGATGAAGAGATTAAAGGGACTGGGCAGGATTCCCGAGGCCGCACATGCGATGGAAGTCATCCTGCCTAAATGTGCTTGTTGCAGCTCATAAACCAATCTGGACTTGCCCAAACCTGCATCTCCCTTGATACCGATGATCGATATCCCGGGATGCTGATCGTCCAGTCCTTGCAGGTGATGCTCCAGATGGGAAAATGCTGCAGTCAGTTTTGCCAGCTCTGCATCACGTCCCACAAACAGCGATTTCCTGCGCAGCCAGCGCTGTCCGGTTTCGAGCCTGGGACGCAGCACCGTGTAGGATTCCACAGGCTTGTCAAAACCCTTGGCCTGCACCAAACCGTAATATTCAAACTCAAAGAACCGATCCACAATCTGCCGGGTATGCACCGGAAGCAGGATGCGATTCACCGGGGCATTGGCTTCCATGCGTTGGGCCAGATTGACCGTGGAGCCGATTACAGTGAAATCACCTTCCCGTTCTTCACCCACTTTGCCAACCACCGCGAGGCCGGTATTGATGCCGATGCGGATCTGGATGGCTACCTGATCGGTGCTGTTTTCACCCTGGATTTTTTGATTGTAAAGCTCCAATTGCTCGATCATTTTGAGCCCAGCCAGGACTGCACGCTCAGTATCCTGTTCACTGGCACGTCGCGCCCCAAACAGCGCCATGATGCCATCCCCCATATACTTGTCCACATAGCCGCCGTAGTAATTGATGCATTTTGTAAAGCGTTTCATGAGGGGATCGATTCTGGCACTGAACATTTCAGGATCAAGCTTGCTGCCTAAGGCAGTGGCATTCTTGATGTCAGCGAAGAGCACACAGACTTCCCGGCGCTCACCGCTTTTCAGCTTAAACTGTGCTTTGCTGGATTCATTTCCAGCGGCGATATCCAAAAAATCAAAGAAAAGACCAAGGCCCTGATCGTCTTTCATCCTCGCTCCGTATGGTTTAGTCGTGTATATAACTTACTTAATTCATGCAATTTAATCGTCAAGCACTTTTTGGAATTCTGATTCTGCAACAGCTTCGTGAAGGCAGGCTGTGCAGGGATTATGTTATTTCAAACGAAAAGCAATCTGACTGGAACTATAAGCCAGATCACACTTAGCGAGCAGTATCACAAATATTCCTCATTATTTTCTTGACAGCTGGAACGAGGTCATTATATTACTCACGACAAAATTCATGTACTCAAAGGAGTATCAAAGATGAGCCGTAGCCGCTATACTTTCCTTATCCTCTGTTTCGGTATTGCCGTATTTTGTTTTTTGGGTCTCACTCAAAGTGCACCTATTACTCTGGAAGTCACTGCTTCCTGGTATCCCTGGGTTGCACCAGATGATGTGCCTATGTACGATGATTGGGATGATGCGATAGCAGTGGAATCCCTTGGTAAGATTCCTTATGTATCCTGGGCAGCAGTGCTTGATTATGCCGCCCGAAACATCCAGGCTGGATATGAAATTAACAAATTCAGCTATTCCCTGGATGATCTCAGAGATATCATGGAAAACAACATCTTCACCATTAGCCAGGTGGGAATCTGTAAGGTATTGAAACCCAGCAGCTACTATATCAACCTGGATAAGGGAGATAGTGGTTTCAGTTATGATTTATTGAATGCTTATGCTGCCCGGCTCATCTTGCTGGACAAAAACATGGAGCCCAAGATCAAACAAATCCTCACCACTCTCACCAAAGAAGTTACCAATCCTCCGACTGTCGAAAAATGGAACTCCCAACGCCTGGAATGGCTGGGCTGGGAAGATTACTATGATGACGATAAAAGTGAGTATGGACTGGACTATCAAAAAGTGAAAACCGCAAAGTACAAAGATGCCATTCTTGGCGCTCTGGACTTCTACATCAAGGAGATCGACGCCACAGATTATAACGCCAAAGCACTTTATACCGGTAATGGTTGGTGGAGTATCATGCGTCAGGATGGCAACAAGCTATACTGGACAAATGACACCTCAGCCTTCAAATTCAGATCGCTTTGCTACCGTATGGGCAAAGATGCGGCCATGAAGCTGAAGGAACACATCCAATTCATCAAACTGAATATCAAGTTTAGCTGATCAAATCTTCCACAGGAGGTAGCTTATGGGCACGCTCAAGCGCTATGCCTTGTACCTTTTTGTGTTTATCTGTGCGGGATGTGCCCTGGGCATATCCCGTAGCAGCTTTGTTCCATTCGAGGCCACAGTCAATTTCAGCTATGCCCAAATCCCCGATGCTTTGCGCAGTGATTTCAGCCTTTGGGATGATGGAGCCTTTGTCGATGAACTCAGCAGCCGGCATCTGTATGACTGGGATGCTGTCCTGAAGGGAGTTCCTGGACTGCAGCAGGAGCTTAGAACCTATAGCATCGAGCTGGACTACATCAAATGGTTTGTCCGGGAGAATTTCTTCCAGTTCAGCCTGGCGGGCTCATTGCTGTACAATGCCCCAAGGCTCTGGGACCTGCAAATCATGCAGGAAGATCAGGGCTGGCCACCTCCAAATCCTCTTGCGATCAGGGAATTTCTCACCAATCCCCGTTTTCAGGCTAGCCGGGATAAAGTCTTTGCCGAGTGCCTGAAAATTGTCTCCGATCCTGCCCTCAGAGAGGCCTGGCAAGCAAGCAAAGACAAATATCTGAAGGACAAGGTAAGGTGGCAGGATAAGCCCGGATCCTTTGCTTATGAGGATTATGAACGGGTGAAGCAAATTGGCTTTGATGATGCCATGCAAACCTCCCTGGAGCAATATATGAAGATCCTGACCAGTGTGAACCATGCGGACAAAGTAGTACCCTCAAAGTATGGGATGTGGCTCATCACCAGGCTCGTAGACGATTATTATACCTTCCTGCAGGACAATTCCATTTTTACGCTTTACTCCATCAGCTACCGGATCGGCCCCAAGGCCTCGCAAGTATTGGTTGATTATCTGCAAAGAGCTCAAAAGGAGCTCCTGATTAAGGGCTGACATCTCTGCTGTTCAGGCGTTTAAGGTGGTTCCTTCGGTTTTGTATCGAGGTTATTATTCACTGCTTTGCGGGTGAGATCATACTTGTTTGTCCAAGTGAGCTTTACCTCGTCTTCATCTCGAGATCACCTCGAGTACTCGAGGTGATCTCGAGGTGATCCTGACTTAAACACAACTGAATAAACTTAGTAGGAGCGTAGTGCCAATTGCTACATTGAGATTCAGGAAGCGGGGATGCAGTAAGATTTCAAGCCTTTGTTGATTATGGACGCTTGTTGCTAATCTCCTGATTCACTCAAGATCATCCCAAGCGCGGCTGGGGATGTGCTGGAGAGGATCTGGTGGTGTCCTGTAGGTACAAACTTGGATGATAACAGAGGCAAATGCTCTTACATCCGCTTTTGCAGCAGATCATCCATAGCTGTCTGACTGTTCAAGACGGTCAGGATTTTCTTGTGATTGTCGATGAAGGTCTTGCCGATTTGGGGATCAAACTGAGCCTCAAGATTGTTGGCTATTTCCTGAAAGGCTGAATCATACTCCAGGTTTCTGCGGTAGGGGCGTTTGCTGGTCATGGCATCAAAGCTGTCTGCCACGCTGACTATGCGAGCCATCAGACTGATGTTTTCTCCGCTGAAGCCATTGGGGTATCCGGCTCCATTGAACCATTCATGATGTTGCAGGATGATATTGTGCACATCTTCAGGCAAGCCTATGGGACTGATGATCTTAGCACCTATGGTGGGGTGCTGTTTGATGATATCGTATTCACTCTGTGTGAGGCTTTGCTCTTTGTTCAGGACATTGCTGATGATGCCGATCTTGCCCAGATCGTGGAGCAAAGCGCCGATCCTGAGGTTTTGCAGTTCATCACTGCTGATTTCCAGAGCTTTGCCCAGTCCGATACTGATCGCGGTTACCCGTTCGGAATGGCCTCTGGTATAGATGTCGTTGGCTTCCATGGCATTGACCATGGAGTGGATGGTGTTCAGATAGCTGATTTCGAGCTTGCGCTGGGCTTGAAACAGCTCTTTGGTACGCTGTTCCACCATGAGTTCCAAATGGTTTTTGTAGGCCTCGTTCTGGATCAAGAGCTGGTTTTTCTCCACGCCTTGTTTTACTGAGACCAGGAGGTCGCTGATCTCAAAGGGCTTCTTGAGAAACTCATATACTCCCAGGTGAATGGCTTTGCGCATGGTCTCCGGTTCGCTACTACCGGTGATCAGGATAACAGGGATATTGGGATAGTTTTCGGAGACAGTTTTCAGCACTTCCAGGCCGGAAATTTGGGGCATGTCGATATCTGTGATCACAGTGGCAAAGTCTGTTTCAGCCAGAACTGCCAGGGCATCCAGGGGATTGTTGCAAGTGGTGATGCGATACTCTGTGAATGAGGTCATGCTCAGCCGGATACAATCCAGCATCGCTTTGTCATCATCAATTACCAGGATATTGTGTTTTTTGCTTTGCATAGTTAGCTTTCTTTACATGAAGATTTCTTCGGTTGTGTCCATAGGTTCGATCAAATGGGGGGAGTTGTTTCCCACTTTGTTTACATCACGGCTCACGGGATATGCAGTGAGATAGTCTTCCGGCAAATCCGGCAACAGGTGGATCAGTAGCCTGGGATCCTGATTGCTATAGTCCAGATAGGCATCGATCTGATCTTTCTGGAGGATTACGGGCATGCGGTGGTGCAAGCTGCTCATGAAGGCATTGGCTTCCTGCGTAATGATCCCGATAGATGGCAGATAGCTTCCATCGGCGGATTCCCATGTGTCATAAATGGCAGCCATATAGATGAGGTCACTGCCACTGGCGCGAATGAAGAAAGGCTGCTTGTCCTGAGCCCGCCATTCAAAAAAGCCATTGGCTGGGATGATTGCCCGCCGGCGGATAAAGGAAGCTTTGAACGAGGGTTTTTCGGTGATGGTTTCCTTGCGGATGTTGATCAGAGCGTTTTTGGGGATTTCTTTCATCCAGGATGGGATCAAGCCCCAACGGAAGAATCCCGGATAGCGCAACTCACCTTTGGGCACCACCGCCATCACGGTGTTTGTAGGTGCCACATTATACGAAATCTCGATCTGCTCAGAAGTGATCTTGAGCCGCAGTTCATGCTCCATTTTCTGGAGCTGATCATACTTTATCACTTGAGCGAAGCGTCCACACATCCAAAACTCCTTTCTGGCAGGCAGCATTTTGAAATCCCGCAAAATAGGCAAGTAAATTCTCATTTCCTGATCCGAAGGTTTTATCTGCCATGCGACTGCCAGAAGCTTGCTAATTTCCGCTTGACATGTTTGCAGAGGATTGGATCGTGCTAATATGCGTAAGATTATCGTTGTCCTGATTCTGCTCGCTGCCTTAAGTGCTTGCGATATATTTCAATTGAGGGATTCTGAGGAGCCTCTCAAGGACCCATTGTGGAATGATTTCGCTGCCTCAGTGACAGATGCGTTCAAAAATATCGAGTATGCTTATGAAGATTCCCGCAATGCGGTGAAGTATACTTTTTTGTTTATGCAGGATTATCGATTTTACTTCGCAGCTCAGGATCTCAGCGATTATGGGATCAATCCGGAATGGACTCAGGCACAGGAACAGGACATGATCTTCAACCTGCATCAGGGCTACAGCGATATCTTAGTGGATTGGCAAACCCTGGACACTCCGGATGAGATCAGCTCCTCTGAGGCCAGGCTCTATCGGGCTTATACGCTCACTGGAAAGCCTGGAACTGGCGAGACCAGAATCCTGGCCAAAGGCAATCTAGAGCTTCAATATCGCAGAGTAAACGGCTATTGGTACATCTTCAAGTGGTATGATTACCGTTCTGGCCCAGAGCCCACCTGGGGGCTGTTGAAACATGAGAATCTATAGGCTGTTCCTGCTGTTTCCGCTTCTGCTGATGGTGGGTTGCAACAATCCCTTTCGGCCACCGCTGAGAGATAATTCCAACCACGCTATCCTGAACCGCAGTCCGGAAGAAGTATTGCAAAACCTGGAACGAGCCTATAAAGAGAAGAATATCAATATCTTCAAAAGCCTGCTGCATCCAGATTTCCGCTTTGAACTTTTATCCAGCGAAGTAAATCAGATTGGTGTGGATATCGATGGGGATGGATTCAAGGATTCCTGGTGGGGCTATGATCAGGAGATCGAATTTACCAGCAATATGTTCTATTATGGCTCTTCTGATGGGCTTTATCCCGTGGCGGACATGATAGACCTGCGCTTGCAGATCCCCCCTCAGGCGAATTGGCAGACCGATCCGGAAGTGGGACATGAGAATTGGATCATCATTCCTTGCAGCTTTGATCTGATCTTATCCTACAATTCCATGAATACCAGCTATGTAGCCAATGGAGTGGCAAGGTTTTATCTGCGCAAGGACGATGGACGCTGGTCGATCGCAATCTGGAGAGATGAATCCTTTCTATGAGCGGCAGGATACTGGCGGTGGATTTTGGCAGTAAAAGAGTGGGAATTGCCCTCAGTGACCCGCTCAGGATCTTTGCCAAAGCTCACAGCGTGATCCCCAATGAAGGCATCGGAAAGGTGTGTGCCCGGATCTTAGCGATTGCCACACAACACAGTGCTGATCTGATCCTGGTAGGCATCCCCTACGCCATTGATGGTACCAATACTCCCAAAACCACTGAGACCCTGGAATTTTTACATACCCTGACCACCCAGACAACGTTAGAAGTAAAAGGTTGGGACGAACGCTACAGCTCTCAGGAAGCAGAAGCAGAACTGAAGAAAATGGGTAAAACCTGGCAGGAATCCCGTCAGATGGTGGATGCCATGGCAGCGGCGATGATCCTGACCAGCTATCTGGAACAGCAATAGTAATACACATTGGAGCAAAATTGTCTATACTCAGATACATAGTACTCGCGCTTATTGGCCTGATGATTCTGGCCCTCACCTGGATGGCAGTAGAAGTGTTTTATCCACGGGAATCGCAGGAACAGATTGTCCGAATCCATGCCGGGGATAATGCCCGGGTGATCTCAAACAAGCTGGAACAAGCCAGCATAATCACCAGTGCAGCGGGATTCCGGCTGGTGGCAAGGCTGCGGAAGGCAGATCGTGACCTCAAACCCGGAGTATATGTGTTTGGTGGCAAGGCCAGCTTGTGGCAGACCGTATCCCGGCTCTGGGATGGTCGCAGCGAAAGCATCCGCATCACCTTTCCTGAGGGCTGGTCTTTGTATCGTACGCTGAAACGCATCGAGCAAAGCGGCCTGATGGATTATAAGAGCCTGTATGCTGCTGCCACAGATACCGCTTTGGTACGCAGCCTAACCGGAATGAAACTGAAATCCCTGGAAGGTTTTTTGTATCCCGATACGTACCAATTTCCCATCGATTGCGGAGCAGACAGCATCCTGGGACTCCAAACCGCAGAGTTCTTCCGCAAACTCACTCAGGCGGGGATCAATCCCCATGAAATCAGTGATTTTTACCAGAAACTGATCCTGGCCTCGATCATTGAAAAAGAAGCAGGCAACGATGATGAGCGCGGCATTATCGCGGGTGTGTTTCAAAATCGCTTGAAGTTGGGGATGGCGCTGCAAAGCTGCCCAACGGTAGATTATATCCTGGAGCAACGTGGGATCCGCAGGGAAGTACTGACCACCAATGATACCGGGATTCCCTCTCCTTACAATACCTATCTGAATCCAGGTTTGCCGCCCACTCCGATCTGCAATCCCCGAATTGAATCCATCCAGGCTGCCCTCAATCCGGCGAAGCACAAATACCTCTATTTCTTCTCCGACCGACAGGGCAACAATGTGTTCAGCAGCAGCTATGAAGAGCATCAACGCTTGCAGCGTAAGTTGGGCGTGTGAATATTTCCCTTGACACTCATCCCGAAGCAGATATGCTGGATTGAAATCGTATATGGTGTTCCAATAATCAAAACTCATACAAATGCGCATTGGCGTATGGAGGAATTATGAAGAAAGTATTATTTATCATCATGGTCTTGAGCATTGCCCTGTTTATCGCAGCTTGCGGCTCAAACAAGAAACTTCCCAAGCCTGATGGTGACCTTGTGTACCGTCCAGCCTGGTGGGGAGAGCAAAAGCTTCCAGATTATGTATGCACCTATGGACAGGCCACAAATGTGAGAGAAACCATTTCCATGAGCACAGCTAAAAACAACGCTCTGTTTGAAGCTGCCCAATATGTGGAAGTGGAAGTGAAAGGTATGATGAAGACCTATGAAGAGGAAGCTGGCGTGGAAAATCCCCAAATCCTGGCTCTATCTTCCAGCGTGATCAAGACGGTCGCCAATGTGACTTTCAACGGTGCCGAAGCTGGTTTGATCGAGACCAGGTCTTTCACAGAAGGTGGCAAAAAAGTCATCAAGACCTGGATCCAGATGAAAATCCCCAAGGATACAGTGAAGAAAACCCTCATGGACAATATCAGAAACGAGGAAGCCCTCTACAACCAGTTCAAAGCCTCACAAGCATTTATGGAACTCGATAAAGAACTGGGCAACTAAGCTCAAGCAAGTGTTTTTATAGAAAAGCGGTGACTGGTTCATCGCTTTTTTTGTTTTCTAGTATGATCCATCGCTCAGACCACGCCATCAATACGCAGTCAATACGCATCAAGTGCGGATTGATAGCGTAATGATAGCGTATTGGTAACTGGCAAGCCATGCTAACCAATCAGGTAGCTGGAAATCAGCTCATCACACTGCGATACAGAGGCAGGCGCTCCTGATACAAGGCCAGGATTTGCTCATCCGTCTTATCTTTCAGCAGGGCAGAGGGAGCTTTATGAATCTGCTCCAGGAGAGTCTCCCAGGGGGGAGACAGCCACAGCACCCTGCTGCGGGCCAGGATTTCCCGGTGGGCAGGATTTAGTACTATTCCTCCTCCGGTGGCCACGATGCCGCTGAGTTCGGGCTTATGGTGCTCAGGGTCATGTGCTAAAGCCATGAACAGCTCGCTCTCCAGCGCACGGAAGGCTTCCCAGCCCTTTTGCGCAGTGAAGTCTGAGATCGTCATCCCGGCGGATGTTTCAAACATCCGGTCCAGATCATAGGCTGGCACTTTCCAGCGCCGGGACAGATCTTCTGCTAGGGAGCTTTTACCGGCTCCGCTAAAGCCAATGATAAACAGCAGCATTACTCAGATGCGGGAACGGACGCCAGTTTCGATGGCAGTGGCGAGCTCTTCACATTTGGCGATGAGATCGGCTGCTTCGGCGAGTACTCTGTCCTTGAAGGCGGTTTCGGTGATGCCGGAGATATTGATCAGGATATTGTAATGGGCTGCTTTGGCAGCGGCGAGCGCAGTGAGGGCAGCCACTCCTGCATCGGAGAGAGCATTGAGATTTCCCACCAGAGCTACTTGCTGAGCCAGTTGCATCGCCTCAAGGGATAGCTGGAGAGTTTCCAGAGGAGCGTTTATGGCAGCCTGGGTGGCTTTTTCCACTGTGGCATTGCGCAGGGCAATCTCAGCCTCGGTCTTTTTGGGCAGGCGCATGGCATCCATCATGGCGTAGAAGGCATCGGTATCCTTGTCTATGCAATGCATGGCAGCTTCCTTGATGCGTTGACCAATGGGTGCATATTCACGCACTTTGTCCTGTACGCTTTCATAGCCTTTTTTATCGATGGTGAGGTTTGAAACCATGCTGGATAGGGCTCCGCTCATCGCGGCACACAGGGCCGCCACACTGCCGCCACCTGGGGCAGGGGCATCGGTGGAAAGCAGATCACAAAAGTCGTTCACTTTCATATTCACCAGGCTGTCTGTCCTGGCGATGGTGTATTCGATCACCTTTTTATCCAGATCAAAGGGGGCAAGCTCTGCCAGGCCCATGGATTGGATGGCGGTTTCCATGATCATGCGTTCCGGGATTCCGGTGGATTCGTTCATCTTGGCAAGATAGTGCTTTCCGGATTCCAGCAGGGCAGCTTTGGGGATCAGTCCCACAAGCTCGCTTCCAGTCACCTGGATACCCATTTCTGCGGCGAGTTCGCGCACTTTATCCAGTACCACATGAGCCGGGGTTACTTTGTAATTTGTGAGGTTGATGCTGATCTGAGCGCGGTTGTAGGCATCGATATACCAGCCCACGGCCTTGCAGTTTTGAAAGAGACCCGGGATGGTGATCTTGTTGCCAGATTCATCCTTGAGCAGCTTGCCATTGGCATCACGGGCGGGCTTACCGCTTTCACGGATGGTAAGGGCGATGTCATGGGCTTTCTTTTTATCGCGGGTATTGAGGTTGATATTGTAAGCAATGAGAAATTCACGGGCTCCGATGGCAGTGGCACCGCTTTTGGCATTGAAAGTATGCGGGCCAAAATCTGGCTTCCAGGCGGGATCTTTGGCCTTGGTTTCCAGGGCTTCATATTCACCGCTGCGGACATTAGCGAGGTTTTGCCATTCAGGCTTGCTGGCGGCATGTTCGTATAGGTAAACCGGGATGCCCAGTTCATCACCCACACGCTTACCCAGCTTGCGGGCATACTCTGCACACTCATCCATGCTCATATCGGAAATCGGAATGAAGGGGCATACGTCCGTGGCACCCATACGGGGATGTTCGCCATGATGACGGCTCATATCGATGAGTTCCGCAGCCTTCTTGATGGCTTGGAAAGCTGCTTCCACTACGGCTTCGGGACCGCCAGCCATGGTAAACACAGTTCGGTTTGTATCAGCACCGGGATCAACATCCAGTAGAGATACATTTTTTACACTTTTTATCGAGGCAGCAATGGCATCCAGGACGGCATGATCTCTGCCTTCGCTGAAGTTTGGTACGCATTCCATCAGTTTCATTTTCTCTCCTCATGGGTCTTTTTATGGATTTTTACTTTTACAATTTTCTTGTCGGTGGCTTGGAGCACCTGAATCCGGTAGGGCTCGATAGTGATGAACTGCCCCTGGTGGGGGATTCTTTCCAGATGATCCAGGATCAATCCTGCCACGGTCTCATAATCGCCCTCGGGTAAATGGATATCATAATCATCTGCCAGACGGTCGATCTCTACATCTGCTGCGGCAATCCAGGTATTGGGATTGATCTGTTCCACATCTTTTTCATCATCGTCATCGTCGTATTCATCTTCGATTTCACCCACAATTTCTTCCAGGATGTCTTCAATCGTGACGATTCCGGCGGTACCGCCATAGGAATCCACGATGATGGCCATGGAACGGCGATTGCTCTGCATATCTTTCAGGAGCACGTCAAGATCGATGCTTTCCGGAGCGAAAAAGGGCTCGTGGATGATGTCCCCGGCTTTGGTGTCTTTGGGGCAGTCTTGTTTAAGGATATCATAAATAATCAGGACACCCACTATGTCATCGATGTTGTTGCGATACACCGGGTAGCGGGTAAAACCTTCAGCCCTGGCGATTTCCAGTACTTCATCGACTGTGGCTGTATCAGGTATGGCAACGATATCCGTGCGGGGAACCATTACATTTCTGGCTTCCAATTCCTTGAAATCCAGGGCATCCTCGATCATTTCCATTCGCGGGGAGGTCTCAGGATCTGGAGAAGTCTGAGAGAGCAGATATGAGAGATCGTCCTTGGTGAGGATGTCGTAACGGTCTTGATCTTCAAGGTTCAAGGTCTTGCGCAGCATACGGTTGATTAGACCCACCGCGGCAACAAGGGGTCTGAAGATGAAGTAAAAGAAGCTGATGACCGGATAGAGCCTGTGCACCAGGACATCAGCACTGTCGCGGAACACAGCTTTAGGAAGGATCTCACCAAAGATCAGGACGATGGTCCCTATGATCAGGGATGTGTATCTGGCATCGAAGGCAAAGCCCTGCATGCTATTCACCAGATAGGTGGAAATCGAGGCCAGAAGGGCATTGGCGATGTTGTTTCCGATCAGGGTAGTGCCCAGGAACTTATCCGGAGAACGGACAAACCGGAGCAAGGCAGCGCGGGATTTGCTGCGTTTGGCTTCTTGCTCCAGAGTGATCAAATCCAGGGATACAAATCCTGTCTCCAGGCCAGAGAAGAAAAAAGACAATAACAAAAAACAACACAGAATAGCCAGATTCAGAACAATCTGAAGTAGTATCATGTCACTCATTCACCTTTTCATTGCGGTGTGCTACTCGCAATGACTGAACAAAATCATCGATGTTGCCTGCCAGAAACGACTCAAGATTGTAGCTGGTGAGGTTGATGCGGTGATCTGTAACCCGGGATTGGGGGAAGTTGTAGGTTCGGATCTTGGCGCTGCGGTCTCCGGTGCTCACCTGAGCTTTGCGGGAAGAGGATATCTCCTGCTCCTGGCGGCTGATTTCAGCATCCAGTAAGCGGCTACGCAGCACCTTCATGGCTTTGGCTTTATTTTTGATCTGCGACTTCTCGTCCTGACAGGTGACTACAATTCCCGTGGGAATATGCGTAATGCGCACGGCAGAATCGGTGGTATTCACGCTTTGACCGCCGTGACCGCTGCTGCGGTAAACATCCACCCGGATGTCGTTGTCCGAGATTTCAATATCGATATCTTCCGCTTCCGGCAGCACTGCCACAGACACGGCAGAGGTATGGATCCGGCCGCTGGATTCGGTAACGGGAATCCTTTGAACGCGGTGCACACCACTTTCAAAGCGCATCAGGCCATATACGTTTTCTCCTGTGAGGAGAAAGATAATTTCTTTGAAGCCGCCCAAGCCCGTATCGTTGGTATCCAGAAGCTGCTGTTTCCAGCCTTTTTGTTCCGCGTAATAGGAGTACATGCGGTAAAGATCCGCCACAAAGAGGGCTGCTTCTTCACCACCGGTACCGGCTCTGATCTCTATGATGGCGTTTTTCTCGTCATTGGGATCGTTGGGGATGAGGAGGTCTTTGAGGATTAGCTCGGTATTTTGCAGTTCACTTGTGAGGGTTTCGATTTCCTCTTTGGCCATGCTAACCAGATCAGAATCTTTCTCCGTCTCCATAATGTGCCGGGCTTCACCAATCTGGAGCTCTATACTCTGGTATTTTTGCCAGGTGGAGACGATAGCTCCCAGCTCTTTGTAACGGCGCATCAGATCCCGATAACGGCGGGCATCGCTCATCAGGGATGTATCCGAGACCTGCTGCTCCAGTTCACTGTATTCCTGACATAGTAGTTCAAGTTTTGTAATGGGGATCATTACTCAGCTCCGATCTCCCTGACCTGGTACTCGCTGTAGTCCATATCCAGGGCTGCTTTCATGGCTACCAGAGCCGTTTCTACCATCTGGTCATCCGGGGGCTGGGTGGTAATGCGTTGCAGAGCCATGCCAGGGATGGTCATGAGCTTTACCAGGGGATGGTTTAAATTGCGTCCTGAAAACTTCAGCACTTCATAGGACACACCACTGATGATGGGAATCATCAGGAAATGATAGCCCAGGCGCAGCCAAACCGGCAGTGGCCCTTTGAGCAGGAAAATTGATACCAGCGTATCCGTAATCGAGAAGATCAGGATCCCGATCAACAGGACAAAGAACATGAAGCTGGTACCACATCTGGGGTGGATAGTAGTCCAGGATTGAATTTGGGATATATTCAGGGGTGTATCGTGTTCGTAGGCATTTACATTTTTATGCTCTGCTCCATGGTATTGGAACAAGCGACGCACATCACTGAGCAGCGAGATCAGCCATACATACAGCACGAAAAACACTATCCTCAGGCTTCCGGCAAAGAGGTTGAAGTAAAAATCCTGCTTGGAGAGCTTGAGCCAGTCCGAGAGCAGATAAGGGAGCATGCCAAAGAGAAGAAACGCCAAGCCGAAAGCAATAATATAACTGGTGATTTCCTCGATTTTGGCATTCAGCTTGCTCTTTTCTTTCACTACTTTGCCCTTGGCTTCTTCTTCAGCTTTGAGATCCAATTCATAACGATCAGCTGAGAATGTAAGGGTGGAGATTCCAATTATCAGCATCTCGATCAAAGAGACAAAACCCCGGACAATGGGCAAGCCCAGAAACCTGACTCTTTGGGTGATGCTCACAAAAGGTGTGATCTTGAGCTCGATAGTGCCGTCTTTGCGGCGGATAGCCGTAGCCAGACGTTCGGGTCCGCGCATCATGACACCTTCAATGACTGCCTGACCGCCTACATTGATTTCTTTTTTCATCTAGTTTCCTTCAGGATAAAGAAAAACGCCACTCTCCTCTCCGATATGGTAAGGCAGACTGGCGTATTGAGAGAAAAAGTATCTACTTCTCAGATTTGAGGTTGTACTTCTTGTTAAATTTCTCCACCCGGCCGGCGGTATCGACGATCTTTTGTTTGCCGGTATAGTACGGATGGCAGACACTGCAAATTTCCACTTGCATATTGCCTTTGGTGCTGCGGGTCTCAAAGGTGTTTCCACAGGCGCAGGTCACTTTGGCAATCTCGTATTTAGGATGAATTCCCTGTTTCATCTATGTGCTCCTTAGTATTAACTCTAGTGGGATTTTGTGCATCAAAATCCAAGGCAGGGTTTGTGTCAATAGTTTTATCCACTAAGGCTTAGCCGAGCTTGTATCTTCGTCTGATATTGATCATCACAATGGTGCTGAGCAATGACATAAATCCGGCGATTAGCAAGGGGGCAGTATAACTGCCGGTTTTTTCCTGCAGAAAAGCTCCCCCCTGGATGGCAATTGCACCAAAGCCATAGGCTGAGAAGACAATGCCATAGTTCACCCCCAAATGCTCAACGCCAAAGCACTCTGAGGTTAACACCGGATAAAGTGCCAGCGATGTCCCGATCCCCAGTCCCAGGATCACAGCCGCTGCAGTTAGGGACGCCAGGCTCTTCATATAGAAGGGAAAAAGCAGAAAGACGATGGATTGCAGGGCAAAGACCACGATCATCACTTTGGGAATCCCGATCCGGTCGCTTAAAAAACCTGATATGGGGCGGCTCAGGCCGTTAACCAGCGCAAATAGCGAAATCGGGATTGCGGCTTGTGTACCACTAAGCTTCACCACCTCTTCGCCATAGGAAGGCAGGATGCCGATGATCAGCAGTGAACCATACACACTGAAGAGAAATGAAGCCCAGATCATCCAGAAAAGCTGCTGATGGATCATTTGCTCCGGTCTCAGATTGGCTCTTACCATGCCAGTTTTATCAGGAAGGTGCATTGCTCCAAAGATGTGCATATACCACTCATCGGTAGGAAAGACTACCAGGCGCGAGGCAATCATGCAGACTACGAAAGTCAGGATGGCGATTACTATGAAAGTGCCATCAATACCCATGCTGGGGATGATGAAGTATGCTTTCATTGGCGCAAACACAAACGATGCCAGCCCAAACCCCATGACTCCCAAAGATACTGCCAGGCCTGGATAATCAGGAAACCAGCGCCGGATCGAAGGCGCGACACAGGAATAGGTGAGTCCACAGGCTATACCTCCCAATATTCCATAGCTGAACACCAGCCAACTGTGGTGGGGCAGATGCCTGAGCAGGGCACTCAGACAGTTTGAAAGGAAAAACATGAAAGCCCCGGTCACGATGATCCTGCGGGTGCCATATTTTTCTTGCAGCTTACCCACCGGGATCATGACAATGGCAAAGACCACCATAAACACGGAAAGCGGCAGCATGGAAGCTGATTTGGACCATCCAAACTGGTTCTCCAGAGGTTCTACAAACACACCCCATGAGTATGATAAACCACCCATCAGGGCAAGCAGAAAACCACCAAACACCACACTCCAGCGGGAGTTTAGAAAGGGCTTGTCACTTTGCATGAATCTCCTAACAATACCTATAAGTCTTAGTCTGCAATCTCGTGGATACACCTTAAACAGGTCTCATTTAAACATAATCGAAAGATACACCGGGCGTCAAGTTATTTTTCTCACTTTGAGAATAGTCTTTGCTATATGAACTCCCTATTCATCTATCCAGAGTCTGTACAGAGACCTGTGCAAAATGGATCATACTGCCCTCAGGACAGTATGATCCATGAGCAGAGCTTCATAATGAAAGGGTTTGATCACACTGGGATCACTTCAAAAGCAGCATTTTTCGGGATTCCAAAAAGCCTGGAGCAGAGAGCTTGTAAAAATAGACTCCAGAGGACACCGGAAGCCCCTGTTGATCTGTACCATTCCAATTGAGAAGATGGGTTCCCGGATCAAGCATTCCCTTGTGCAGGGTTTTTACTTTCTGTCCACGGCTGTTGAATATGCTGAGATCATACTCAGTATTGGTTGCCCCAATCCTGAATCGGATGTTAGTATGAGGATTAAAGGGGTTTGGATAATTACCCATAAGAGCAGATTCTTGCACTGGGATGACCTCTTCAAAAGCATCGTTTGCTCCGCTTACTGCGAAATCATCCAGCATAAACAGGAAAGCTTCACTGGAGATACAGCGGATGGCAACATGGATCTGTTGATCCTGATAGGAAGCCAGACTGTAAACATATTCAGTCCAAGCGTCAGGGGCTTCAAGATAACCAGTTCCGGAAATAATGGTAAAATCCTCAGGATCAGTACCACTATCTGATATCAAAACCTGAAATCTTTCCAGACCGTAGGTATCCATGTATGATCTGGCATAAAACTTCAGCTCTCCTCCTCCGATTATCGGGGGACTGATCAACCAATCGTCGTTCATGGAAGCAGAGGAAGCAAAACTTGCGGCATACTTTGTGCCGCTGTGGGGTGGCGCATCATGGATCTGAGGTGTAGTCGAGCTGGGATTGAAGATGATGAAGGCCATGGGTGAGTTTCTATTTGGCCATGTTACACCTGAGATACCGAATGTTGGGGCCTGGTCTATATCGATCAATGTCCAGGGTGAGAACTGAAGCGTAAAATCCGGATAATCTTCAAATCCATCCTGGAAAAAAGCCGTAACCGGAAGAAGCTGTATATCCAGAGTAGTTATCTCGCTGCTAGTGATGTTGATGTTTTGTAGCAATTGATCGTGATGACCGGATGCCGAGGCGGATACTGAATACACTCCTTCAGGAAGACTCAGGCTGAAGAATCCATTAGGCTCGCTAGTGGTGGATGTATTCCCTGCTTGGATCAATGCGCCCTCCAGAGGTGCATTGTTTAAGCCATAAACCGTTCCCTGAAGAGTTCCTGATCCAGCAGATACTATCATAAAGGTAGTCTTGGGAAACTGACCTGAAACTGTTACGATATTTGGAGGATTTGCTGGATCTATAGGAGAAGTATGGGTGAACGAGTTCCGGCTGCGATTTGATCCAACGGTTTGGCTTTTGAAGGTATTAAACATCGAATAGAAGTTAGAATCCACTGGTCGATGCACCATCATCAGTAGATTGCCCTCGTTAAATGCGAAGGGTTGCTGAAGAGTGATCAAAATCTCATTTTGTCCCGCAGGATAATCTACCCATCCATCATACACGAGGTTCATTTCAGTGCTGGGCACCCAAGCATCGGCCAGATTAGTCCGGGTTGTTTAAGCAAGCCAGATCATTGTTCGTTTGGCGGGCAAATCTTCTTCGAATGTATTGTAGAACATCAGTCCTGTTATCAATCCAGTGGCACCGATCTCAGAAGCTAAATACACGGTTTGAAACAAAGATCTCGACCAATTCATATCAACAGGGATGCGAGCGTTTTCAGTTCCTGTCCCCACTGTGATTCCCACAGTTCCAGGAGCCTGAACAGCGATATTTATTCCCGGGCTGGTATCATTGGCAGGGACCTGGTCACCGTCCAGAAAGACTTTTCCGTAGAGCATGGATGTTTCTATCTGAGCTGGGCTCCATGGAATCGTGAAGGATACTTCCTGATTTGACTCAATTAGGGTTCCAGCCACGCTTCCCAATTCTATCCCACCTGTTTTCATTAGTTTTATTGTATAATCAGCTTGCGGGAGCAAACCGTTGTTTCTTACTACAATCACATAATCTGAGCTGCTATCCATCGTAGGGATGTTGCTTCCTGTGATGCTGAGAGCAGCAAGATCATGTTCGATCAAACTGCCATCATAAGTGAAAGTAGTTTTAGGAAACATATCTGAGATACTGAAACTAGTGGGAGGAATGGCAGGATTATAGGTAGTATTATCGCTTTGAGCTTTTAAAGATCTACCTATTTCACCTGCTTGAGCAAAAAAGAGATCGGTCTCTGCATAATAGTTTGCGTCCATGGGTCTTTGAACCATCATAACCAGGTTCCCACCGGGATATGAGTATGGAGTCTGAAATGCGATCTGAATCTGATTTTGGCCAGAAGGATAGCTCACATTTCCATCCCAGACCAATTGGAGTTGAGTACTTGGAATCCAGCCACCAGCAAGACTGGTATTTGGAGTCGTCCCCAGCCAGATTCTTGTGGATTTGTTGGGAAGATTTGATGTAAAACTATTGTAGAACGTGATTGACTGAATTGTGCCAGATACAATGCCAAGTTCGTTTTGCATATACAGGCATTGATATAGTGAGTTTTTCCAGTACATATCGACTGGAATACTGGCAAGTTGATCTCCTGCACCTATGGTTACTTCATTTCTAGTAGTGGTAAAAGCATAGCTTATGGCAAGCATTATCGCCAGTAAAATCACTATTCTTTTCATGAGGTTCTCCTTTCCCTTATGGGCGTTAACAAGTTTTTAGTTTGTTGAGCGCTCAGTGGCCCTCATTATGATTATCAGCCCTTGCTCAAATTTGTGCAGGTTAGGCGAGCAAGATAGCGGGAGCTAATGCCTGCTGATAATCTTAAGATGTTTATTACAATGTCTACCAATATAATACCCACTTTTTTTGGAGCCTGTTCACGTCAAGTTGAATTTTCGATTTGCAGATCTTCAAGCTGGATTTGCTCATCCAATTGATCTACTGATGTCGCAGCTAATGCATTGTATGTCAATGGTTTTACAGCCTATTAGCAGGGATCGCAGATGCGTCATTAATTTTGCGATTTGATGACACTGTCATCGCTGAGTAGATCGTGGCAACTATCGGCTGTGTGGGGTCAGTAATGAAAATAACAGTTGACGCCAGATTGGGGGCTCAGATTTTTGGCATCAGCCCAACTTGAAGAGCCATAAGGCTTTCACGAAAAACACCAAAATAAAAGAGAGGACAAAATGAAGAAATCAATTCTGGCAATACTGCTGATGCTTGCCCCCCTGATTGTTTTGGCGAGTGGCTTTAAATCGCCTCATAAGCTCCCCAAAAACTCACCATGGCAAAAACCTGGAAGACAAAACTGGCGTTTGCAGGAACAAATCGTTTACTATGCAGAACCTGGTGAAGGGTGGGAACCCGCAGAAAAATTTACTCTGGATTATGACAGCCAGAATCACCGTAGAATAACCAACATATGGAATTACTACTGGGATTGGTTTAGCGAGGTTTGGGATCTGAATTACAAGATTTCCCATACCTACATTGGCAACACAGAATACATCTCCAGTTCAGAAATCACCAGCATTTTTTCTGGAGAAGAAGCACCCTTCGGCAGAACCTTTGTCACGTATGACGATCAGATGAGATTGACCTCCATTTCCATGGAGATGTGGGATTGGGATATAATGGACTGGGTTCTTTGGAGCAAAGTGCAGATCGTATACTATTCTGCGACGGAGTATACTGTTCACAACTGGTTCATGGGCTTTTTCGCCGAGACACCAGAATGGAACAAGATCGAGTTCGAATGGGACGACATGGGTAGAGTGATTCAGGAAACTGAATACTCATCAGCAGATTCTTTGAACTGGATACTGGATAACAAACTGGTCAGAACCTATCATCCGAACGATACTACAACTGGAACTGACTTTATCAACAACCTCGCCCGGTATCTACCATTATCCTATTATTTCGATGCCAATTTCGATTTCTACGGCATGATCGATACGGAATCTAACTATTTCTGGATTGAAGACTTTGCCCAGCGTGTATGGGTGCCCTCAAACCGTGATACCTATAGTTACGATCCTCAAGATAATCTTATCCAGATTCTCAGCGAATCCTGGACTGGGGATGCCTGGGAGCCTTCTGACCGGCAAATGCTAACTTATTATGGGAACAACAATCTGATCGAAAGAGTAGAATCAAGCCTGAATGATATGGACATGATCTGGGAAGATAGCATCAAAACCAATTACGCTTGGGATACTTATGTCTCTGCGGACGATAATACCATTACTCCGGTCAACAGCCTCAGCATTAGAGCATATCCTGCTCCGTTTAAAAATCGCTTGAATATCGATATTCGCAGCAAAAATCCTGAGCCTGTAAAACTTGGCATATACAATCTGAGGGGTCAGTTGATCCAGCAGTTTATGTGCACTCCGAACCAAAGCCTGGTATGGGACGGTACAACCAGTTCCAACCATATTGCCGGTGCGGGGATTTATTTCATCAAGACCACTCAAGGTACAAAAAGTCAGGTACGAAAAGTAATAAAAACCAAATGATCAAATTCTGAAGGGGTTCAATACCCTCTTCTCTGATGATATACGGCTCCAACGGTCTCCCTGAGATTGTTGGAGCTGTTATCTTATGAAGACCGCTGATAACTCGGGGCATGGGGCAGCGCCCCATACAAAAGGGTGGTGGGCGGGAATAGATTTATCCCTTTTTGTGTTTTAGGCATGTGCAACGGTCTTTAATGTATAGTATCCGCTTTGAGAAATCGCGTAGTCTGTATCCCTTTAGCAGGATATCCGCATTTGATCCTCAGTTCCTTATACCAATTACGCTATCATTACGGAGTCAATACGGACAGAATCCGCAATGCCAGAGTAATGCAAATGAGTGGAGACTATACAAAGGAGTTTGGATATGCATCACTGAGAGTGCCATGCAAAACAGCTGCTATTTGGTTCTTTCCCATTTTGATACCATGTGCCAGTTTCCATCAGAATCCGGGGTTAGCACTGCATTCCATCTGTATGTTTTGGGCCAGGTGCGGAACACTCCCGCGACAGTGTAAAGGAATCTTAACGACAATTTGTCTGGCTTGGGTTTCCATCCCCTCTTGGCTTGCATGGAAATGCAAACCTTGTTGCCATCGTAAAGGCAGGAATACTCTCCCAAAATCTTCCCTGTAGATATATGAGCTGAGATCTGAAACTTACCTTTTAGCTTAGAACCGGATTTGATGTTATCCAAAGCTGGAATGGGGGGATTGAAGGTAAGCTCGATAGGGTGGATCTCATTCATTCTAGTGATCTTCTTTAGGTAGGCAGTATCGCCTTTCCACATGATATTGATGTGCTGGTTATCATGATCAAGTTCCGAAGTGCCGATGGTACAATGGATTTGAGGTAAGAATCCGTCATATTCGGGATTGAGGTTGGCTATTAAAGGAGCCGGACTATAGCGGGTAAAATACTGTTTTCTCATATCTAGCAGCATTGGTAATTTATCGGGTTTATGAAGCCTGTCACCTATTCTGATCTGGAATTCAGTATGTTTCTGACGCACAAAGTAAAACTCGTGCAAGAGAATCAAGGGCAGGCTGGATGGTTGTGCCGCAGTTGCCCCCATCGGAGCCAGCAAACCAAAGGGTTTGCGTTTGGCAGGATGTGATTCTATGATTTTCAGCTCGATCTCTCTGCCATAAAGATCATAGAACCTGTAATGTGCTTTTACGCCCCGTTCTCCGACTTCGTAGTAACTGGGATCAAGATCTGTGCTGATCATGTGGGCCAGGCCTTTGCCCGCTATGTCGTATTTATCTGGATTGGGATGTAGTTCAGGCTGGCAATACACATCTACCCATCCATCTTTTCGCCAGCCTATGATCAGATGTCCAAATCCATTGATTGAATCCGCAAAAACTTGAGGCTCAAAACCTATGTACACCGAGTCTGGATCATTTTCGAAATTGATCAGGAGCAGCCTTTGCATGGGGTCGATATTAATGAAAAAGGGATTCTGAATCTGGATTGATGCACCAGTAGCGGCTGGATGGGATGTAGTCAAGGCAATTAAGCTTGATAATCCAGCCCCTAGAATCAGGATGAGTAGTAGTGCCTTCATGAAACTGATCCAATTGTTTAAAAACATTCTTATCACATAAACCTCATTGTTTTCCCAAGCTGATCTGATCTTTTGAGATGCGGAAGGTTGCTTTGATATTCAATATTACGATCAATGGCCTGACACAAGCTGCATGTAAATGCAGTTCCAGGTGTTTATTCGCATGAAAGCAGGGGTTTGATCACTTTGCTGAGCATGAACCTCAGAGCTTTTGCTTTGTAGGCCATGTCGTTGAAGCAACCGATCAGAATAGCCTGTGTGGGTGGATGGTAGAATAGGAAAGCCCCTGTGATTCCCACACATCCCCAGCACACGAACTCATTGGGTAAGAGCAGCGGGATGGGTCTGAACTTCCAGATCGAATATCCATAATCGAATCCGATCATGGGGAATCCCATTCGCACAGAATCGGTTAGCATCAATTGCAGAGTTTCCGGTTTGACAATATTACCCTCAAGCAGTGCTTTGAAAAAGACCAGGTATTGAGGTAGAGGGGCTACAACACCTCCTCCGGCATAATCCATTCTGTATATTTCAGGGATACTATCGATATCAATCCCATCAAGCCTGACCTTTGCCATCGGATAGAGCAGGGATTTTGCTGGTTTGGAGTATCCAAAAATCCAAGCCTGATCCATTCCCAGGGGATCAAAGATCAGTTCGTGCATTACCTCATGATAAGGCTTCGCACAAATACTCTCAATGATTAATCCTATAAGATAATAGTTTGTATCTCCATAATGATTTCTGCTACCTGGTGGGAATTTTGGTTTGAGATAGTGTTTTCCCCACAAAATCGCATCTCGGGGATTGATGTCCATACTTCCCTTGCGCATTTGTTTTAACAAAGGGAAAAAAACATCTGCTAATCCGGTGGTCTGTTTGAGCAATTGTGCTATCGTGATTGTCTGCGAATAATCTGTCCCCTTGAAAACATGCAGTCCTTTCATCAGTTCTGCGTCCAGGTATCTGGCGATGGGATCGTGATAATCCAGTTTGCCCTGATCAAATAATATCCCTATTAGAGTAGCAGCAAACAGCTTACCCACGCTAGCCAGATGATTTGGCTGTAAAGCATGAATAAGAGTATCGTTCGATCTGCCCTCGGCAAGCAGCATGTCGATTCCCAGCTTATCACTATAGACAAGCAAATATGCATTCCTGAGCTTGGGATCGGATTGCACCTGGGTCTTAAAGGCGGTTTCTATATCAGTTGTAACTCGATCCTTGTCCATAAGTTCCTTTCCTAATTTGTGTAGGACAATTTCTGAAACACAAGTCTGCTGAGTCAAGAATTTTCTGGGCAGAGGCACAGCTATTGCTGGTTTTTTTTGATGGATTCAAGCTAGTGATAACAGCCATCAGCATGGCCATATCACTGAGAACAAAGCCATAGAGAGAAATTGTTTGCAGGTGCAAACTTCAGGATATCTATAATCCAGATCCTTAGACTAGGAAAAATGGCCAGGGGATTGTTTTACTACTCCGTGACTAAAAATCCTGTAGTTCATCACCAGCTACCAATCTCGTTCACAAAAGCGTGATAGCTCATAGATCAGCTACGCAGCAGCTCAGCGATTTTATCAGCGATTTGTTTGCGGGTAAAGGGTTTGGGGATAAAGGCTATGTCTTTTTCCAGAACCCCATGCTTGCCGATGATGTCCTCACTGTAACCAGACATGAAGAGGACTTTCTGCTGGGGGTTGTTCTTCCTGATGATATCTGCCATTTCCTTGCCATTCAAGCCTGGCATGATCACATCGGACAGGATCAGATCTGGCTTGAGACCCTCGTCATCAATCCTGGCCAGGGCTTCATAGGCATCTCTTGCGGTAGTAACAGTATAGCCTAGTTTGCTGATGATCTTGTGCACCAGTTTCCGCAGTTCTTCCTCATCTTCCACGATCAAGATATGCTCTCCCCGTCCTGATTTGGCGACTTGAGATTTGAGCGCTTCAGAGCATTCAGGGCAATTTATACACTGGGGCAGATAGATCCTGAAGGTAGTTCCCCTGGTGGGTTCACTATCCACCTCGATATAGCCTTCAGCTTGCTTTACGATGCCATACACGGTGGCCAGCCCCAATCCGCTGCTACGCCCAAAGCCCTTGGTAGTAAAGAAGGGCTCAAAGATTCGGCTCAGAGTTTCCGGGCTCATTCCGCTGCCATTATCTTTGACGCTGAGCAGTATGTACTTTCCACTAGGAATACTATTCTGGGTGCGGTCTGATTCGATGGTGATGTTTGCGGTCTCGATCACGATCTTACCGCCATCAGGCATGGCGTCTCGGGCATTAACCACCAGATTTAGCAGGATCTGTTCTACCTGGCTGCTGTCTGCCTTGATGAATCCCAGATTTTCAGCCAGCTTGGTGCGAATGAAGATATTCTCGGTGATCAAGCGGTTCAGCATTTTGCTCATGTCTGAGATCACGCTGTTAAGATTTATGACATCGGGACGAATCAATTGCTTGCGCCCAAATGCCAATAGCTGACTCGTCAGCTTCATGGCTCTTTCACCGGCTTTGATAATTTCCTGGATGTCTTTATGATGGGGGCTCTGTTCACCCATGGTAGCTGATAGCTGTTCTGAATAGCCCAGAATGATGGTCAGGATATTATTGAAATCGTGAGCAACGCCTCCAGCGAGCTGTCCGATAGAATCCAGGCGCTGGGATTGCAACAATTGCTCTTCCAATCTTACTCTGTTGGTGATATCCCGATAGATGCCATATACTCCTACCTGTTCACCTTCAAAGATGATGGGATTTCCCAATACGGAGACGTTGATGATCTTGCCGGATTTGGTCTTGCGTCTGGTTTCAAAATGAATCTTCTCACCCTTGGCTACATCTGATGTAGCTTTCCAGCCTTCATCTTTCAGCTCGTCCGGAACGATCAGATCATTGATCCGCTGTTTGAATGCTTCCTCGGGAGTGTATTCAAAAATATTGGTAAATTCGCGGTTGATTCTGCGTACCCGATCTTCATTATCAAGGATCACGATCGCTTCCGCAGCACCTTCAATCAGGTCATCCAGATAAGCATTTTGCAATCTCAGGCGTTCAGCACTTTCATTTATCTCGGTGATATCAGAAAGAATGCCTACGGAACCTATGACTTTTCCGAATTTGTCGTATATGGGGGCTCCGCTGATTCTCAACCAGATCAGTTCTCCGGTTCGCTTGTTTCCTCTCACCACGTAAGAATCGGATACCCCTGTGTGGCGGGAAGTGTTTTTATTGTGAATAATATGCCAGTCATCGGGATGAACAAGTAACCGGTAGCTTACTTTGCCGATCAGGTAATCCTGCGGATATCCATAAATCTCACAAGCAATAGGATTTACAAACTGGATAACATCGTCATTGTCCACGATTACCACACCTTCATGCATGGTGTCAATCAGGAGGCGGTAACGTTCTTCGCTATCCTTGAGCGCATCTGTGACTCTTTGGCTCTTCAGCGCTAGAGAGGCGATCCGTGAAAAAGCCCGCAGGATTTCTTTTGGGGGATCGGGAGTATTAGCTTTCATGGCGATCATTGCAGTGGCTAGTAAGCGCTGATCGCTGATAAATGAAATCCCCAGGAACCGATCAGCCTGCAGCAAGCTGCTGATCGCCTTGCTCACAGTGGGGTTAACGGCACCAAAGGACGATTCATACAGGTCTTTGCGCATCCCGATTTCTGTATTGAAGATCTCAGCGTAGGTTGCATCGTCTACAGGTGATTTGATTTGGTTAATGGGTTTGTCCAACAAGCTGAGGACTTTGTTTGCCAGCCAGGTATCAAGTTCGACATGCTTTGTATTCAAAGTTTTGGTGTATTCGTCATAGGAGGACATTACAGCAGCAGTAGCTCCAGTAAGCTCTTTGAGTTTTTTCAGAATATACACTTCCAGATCAGTGCTGTACTCCAGCTTTCCCAGATCCCATACAAACTGGTTGATTTGATCCCAATAGAAACTGATCTCTCCCCTTGAAGCTACTGTTTGCTCTGCTGCATGATGACCTGAAGCTGTTCCTTCTATCCTGTTCTGCTGTGTATTCGAATACACATCTGCCGAACTATCAGAGATAGAAGTTCTATGAACCTTCAGATCATCGTACTCCAGCATGGATCCTCCTCAGAATCACGCAATTTAGGCCGTATGAAAATGTCTACTTACATAAATATCATTTTATTATCACACATGATTGCTGTCAATAAAATTCAGAACATAGGCTGGCATGCCTTACTCTGAAGTGATTTGGGTGGAGTAGTGCTTTCCCCCCTCAAACAGCGAGTATACTACTGGAATGATCACCAGCGTGATCAATGTAGCGCTCAGAATTCCACCCACCACGGCTCGTGCCAGAGGAGCCTGAGTTTCTCCTCCTTCTCCCCATCCCATAGCCATAGGAGTGAGTCCCAGTACTGTGGATAGTGCTGTCATCAGGATAGGTCTGAGTCTGCGCTTACCTGCTGTTTCGATAGCTTCACGTAGGGGTAGATTTTCTTTGCGACGCAGGTTGTTTGTGGTATCCACCAGGAGAATGGCATTGTTGACCACGATCCCAGTGAGCATGATTAAGCCTATATATGACTGGATGTTGAATGTTGTGCCAGTCAGGAGTAAAATGATCACCACGCCAATGAATGCAAATGGTACCGAAAACATCACGATGAAGGGATCTTTCAAAGATTCAAACTGGCTGGCCATTACCATGAAGATCAGTACCAAAGCCAGGATTATCCCGATCAGCAATTCACGGAAAGATTCCTGCTGCTCTTTGTAGTCTCCCACGATATCAACACTAAATCCAGGAGGAACTGGTATGTCGTTCAGTTTAGCTTGAATATCACTGATCACCGCAGAAAGATTTCTCCCGCTGAGATTAGCTGAGACATCGATCATGCGCTCTTGATTCACTCTTTCGATCACAGTGGCGCTTTCACTGCTTTGAGCAGTAATCACGTTGCGCAGGACGATTGATACTCCCTGACTGTTGGTAAGGCTGATATTCAGTAGTTCATCCAGAGCCAGGCGGTCTGAGTCTTTCACTTGTACTACGATAGGATACTCTTTGCCATGATCGATGAAGTAACCTGCGTTGTTACCAGAGAGCACGGTTTCCAGAGTTGAGGAGATTTGTTGGATACTCAGCCCCAGTTCGGCAGCTTTGATTCTGTCTATGATCAAGAGATCTTCCGGAGCTCCGGCAGTTCGGCTGATATTCACATCAGTGATACCAGCTACAGATTCTACAGCTTTCCTGATGCTTGCGGCCAGAGTGTAAGCAGTATCAATCTCATGCCCTCTTACCTGGATCTCAATGCGACCACCACCTCCTCCCAATACTCGTGTAAGGCGGTTGTTGGTTACGGCACGCACCCGGATTCTAACTCCTGGGAGATTGGAAAGTTTTCGCCTGATTTCTCCGGCAATATCTTCATCACTGCGGGAACGTTCTGATTTTCTGGTGAGACTGATGCGGATAAATCCTGTGTTGGAAGAGCTGGGTCCCCAGCCGCCTCCACCTACAGATGTCAGAAGATTGGTAATCTCGGGGATGCCTGTCAACCGTTTTTCGATTTCACGCATCTTGGTGTCCACTACCTCAAGCCTTGTTCCAGCTTCCAGATCAAGATTCACGCGGATTTCACCTTCGTCTGAGACTGGCATCAGTTCTGAATCGATCAGGCCAGAGAAGAGTATTGCTCCTACCATTAGTACCAGTGTAAAGGCTATGGTCTGGATTTTGTGATCTAACGCTCTTTTCAAGATCCTTTCGTAGGAGCTGTCTATCCATTTCAGGAATCTGCCTACTTTTGCTGAGATCAGATTTTCCCGCTTATTCACACTTCCGGCATCATGCAGGTACTTGCTGGAAAGCATGGGAACCAGAGTGAGGGCGGTCACCAGTGAACAGATCAGCGAAAACACAACCACCACAGCCAGTTGCTGAAACATGATGCCGGTCATACCACGCATAAACAGCAATGGCAGAAACACTACTACAGATGTAAGAGTGCTGGCTAGAATGGGTGAGCCCACCTCGGTGGCACCATCTACGGCCGCCAGAGGAGCTGCCTTCCCCAATTCCCGATGTCGGAAGATATTCTCCATGACCACTATGGAGTTATCCAGCAATTGACCGATTCCCAGGGCTAATGCACCTATGGTCATGAGGTTCAACGTAAAGCCATTGAAATACAACAGCCCAAAAGTAGCCATCACTGAGATCGGTATTGCCGTGGCTATTACTGCCGTGCTTTTTACACTTCTCAAGAAAAACAGCAGAATCAATACTGCCAGGAGTCCACCCATCAAGGCTGAAAAAGTTACGTTATTGATCGATTGACGTATATAGACAGAGCTGTCCATCAACGGGATCACCTCGATCTGGGGAATACTGCGATTGATGTTTTCCAGCTCTTTTAACACACCCTGGGCTACTTTTACAGTATTGGTGCCGGATTGTTTATTTACCGAGATTTGGATTCCTGGGCGTCCATTTATCCTTACCAAACGTGTAATTTTGGAGGATGAGTCCTCGACCTCGGCAATGTCTTTCAAGAATATGGACGCACCATCACGTTGCAGGATAATCGTTTGGCGCAATTCCTCCAGGTTTTCAAACACGCCTGGAACGCGAACCGTTATCTGATGATTGCCCCGAAGCAGCGTGCCAGTTGGTTGATTGACGTTGGCAGCGCGGACACGACTGATTACCTGATCCAGAGGAATCCTGAGAGCTTTTAGTTTGGTGGGATCTATGTTTATGTGTACTTCCCGGGTTTGTCCTCCGAAGATATTCACGCTGGCGACACCATCTACTCTCTCCAGACGGTAGCTGACCTGATCCTCGATCAGTCTTCTTACCGCTATGGGATCCAGATCACTGGTTACACCAATCATAATGACCGGAGCGGCAGCCATGTCAAATTTTCGTAAACTGGGTCGGCTCGCCCCATCAGGCAGACGTGATATTATTCTGTCCACACGGTCACGTATGTCGTTTGATGCCGCATCCAGATCTGTGCCCCAGGCAAAGTTTACCTGTACATTGCTGCTGCCTTCGGATGATTGAGAGCTGATCTCCTGTACCCCAGGAACCGCTGCTACAGCTTCCTCAATGGGTCGTGTAACCAGTTCTTCCATGGAAAGCGGACTGGCCTTTGAATAGGACGTGGAGATACTGATAGTGGGAGAAGTGACATCCGGCATGAGATCAACCGGCAGCCGGGAGAGGGCTACCGCACCGAGTATGATCACGATCAAAGCTACCATAGAGGTTAGGACGGGACGGGCAACAGCATGTTCTGCAAAGTTCATTTCTTATCTACCTTAAGGTCTTGTTCCGTGCTGATTTTCCTGCCATCTTCCAAGAGGTCATGCCCCAAAGTAACTACCTCAGAATTGATCTCAGGGCTTACAATTTCCACATAATCAAGATTTTTGATTCCGGTCTGCACGGCAACGAATTGCACAGTGCGATCATCCTGATCGACTACGAATACGCCTTCGATGCCATCTCTTTTTGTGATTGCTGTGGTAGGTACGGCATTCACCTGCCTCCTGATCTGATAATCGATTTCTACGCGCGCAAACATACCTGGCTTCAACCGGGTTCCGGGATTGGGGATATCAATTTCAACTGTGGCCTGACGGGTGTTCTCTTTCAGCATCGGAGCTATGCGTAAAACCTTGCCCTGGAATATTTCACCTGGATATGAGTCGAGCTTCAGACGGGCTGGTTGACCGATGCGGATCCGCTGGTAATCTTTTTCGATCACATCAACGCGGGCGATTACAGAACTAATATCCATCAAGCTGAGGATGGGGTTTCCGGCTGTGAGTTGACTGCCTTCGTCAGCAAAGCGTTCGCCAATCACACGGTGCGTGGCTGAATCCGCCCAGTCTGCTGTGATTCTGGTAAAAGAGAGTTGCAATTGAGCTGAATTCTGAGCAGCAATTGCACTGTTTAAACTCGCCTGAGCGATGTTGGATTTGGATTTTTCCGCAATAAAGCGGGCATTGATAGCGTCAAACTCTGTCTGAGATATGAAACTCCTCTGTAAGAGCATACGATTTCTCTCCAGTTCTTCAGTAGCCAGAAGTAGCGCATTGGAGCTTTGTTCAAGGTTTGCCTCAGCTATCTCCACGGCAGCTTTGGCTTTTTCCAGCTCCTGTCGGATCAGCCTGTCATCCAATTCGGCTAAGAGCTGGCCTTTACCAACAATCTGTCCGATATTTACATGCAGACGGCTGAGTTGTCCCGAGATTTTGGGCGCAACTATATAGCTGCTCCTGGGCAGAAGGTTGCCGGTAAAGATGCCTGTCTCTTCCAGATCACGGGGTTCGCTGAAAGCAGTTACGACGGCAACTCCTGCTTGACCACCGCGGGTTGGGGTCTCAGCAGTTTTGCCCTTTTTCAAGACCAGCCAGGCCCCAATGATGACCACCAAAGGCACTATTATCCACAGGTATTTTCGTATCATGTTTTTCTCCTGATCCCTCTCAACAGCAATAAACACAGACTATGACATGATAACGGTAAAAGCTCATCAAGTCAAGCGGAAACTCCCTTGCCGGAGTCTGGTAGTCATGTCTTGATTTTATGGTTTCCGTTTTATGGGATATCCAAGGCTCGTTCGGATTTGAATCACGCAGTCATTACGCAGTGATTACGCACCCGATCCGTATTGATGGCGTAATGGCTGCGTCTGCGACACAGAAAGGATGGAATCTTATATGAATTCAATCATACGTTGTTGAACAATTCAATGAAAGTTAGAATTCCCGATTTGATATGCGTATTTTCTTGACATATAACCTTGAAATTATTACACGTAATTATCTAACATTAACGTACTAGAAGGAGCATTGAATGACACCTGAAGTTGCCAGACAAAAATCCAATGATGACCTCTTTAAGAGCATAAACAACAATATTCGAACAGGCAGCTTTTTAAGTGATTTGGTTACTCCATACTATCATAGTTTGAATGGTCAGTTATGGCAAGGAGACTCCCTGATCTGGCTGAAATCTGTTCCTGATGAATCGATTGACATGGTCTTTGCAGATCCGCCCTACAACATTAAAAAAGCCGCTTGGGATACATTTCAGAATAGCGATGCATACATAAACTGGTGTATGGATTGGATTGAGCAAGTACAGCGGATCTTGAAAGTAACTGGCACTCTATATGTTTGTGGCTTTTCAGAGATTATAGCTGAGATGGTAGCTCCTAGCATGCAGTATTTTAGAAGCATTAAATGGTTGATCTGGCATTATAAAAACAAGGCAAATTTTGGGAGGGATTGGGGTCGCAGCCATGAGAGCATATTACATTTTAGAAAAAGTAACCAGTTTACATTCAATGTTGATCTCGTGAGAACACCCTATCATGCCCACACATTAAAGTATCCTGAACACCCCCAAGCCCAAAGTAGCCAGTACTCTAATAATGGGAACAAGCATGACTGGACTCCCCATCCTGATGGGTCAAAAGCTAAAGATGTGATAGAAATACCTACAACTTGTAATGGCATGCATGAAAAAACTCCTCACCCTACTCAGAAACCAGAAGAACTCGTAAGAAAGCTGATCCTGGCATCATCCAATCCTGGGGATATAGTTCTTGATCCATTTCTCGGTTCAGGAACTACTGCTGTTTGTGCTGAACAGCTTCAAAGAAAGTGGCTCGGATGTGATTCAAATGCTGAGTATCTTGGGTGGGCAGTAAATCGCTTGAAACAAGTGGAAGATAAGCCTATAGACTACTGGATTGATTTTGATAGAAAAGCACAAAAGAGAAGGATGTCAATCAGATGAGGATTTCACAGCTAAGAGATATTGCAACTGACAGAACTCAATTCAACCACCTGGAAGATTTTACTAATTATTGTCAGCACTATCTTGAATTTATCTCCGACCCTAAGAATATTCAAGCTAGAATCATAGCTCAAAATGAGAATCAGTACTTCTTTATGCAGTATGGTAAAGAAGGTAACTATCAGATCACACGACCGATAAATGCAGAGTTGTTTCTAGATATTGAGTCGTTTGAGTCCAATCTGACACTCTTGAAGGCTATTATTGATAACTACAAAACCTATAAAGCCACTAAAGAGGGGAGGTTATGTGTTAATAGTATTCTATACACTGTTCAGCAAAGTCTTGGCTCTACCCTGGATGCCTTGCCCGTAGGTCAATCAAACAAGGCCAGAAAGATCAATGGAACACTCTTCGAAAAGCTGATAGTATTGTTTCTTAACAAGCTAGACATTTCATCGAAATCCGAATCAATTGATTTGCAGATCGTCCACAATAATCAAGTTCTCTGTAAGATGAAATATCAGCATGATCTGGTTATTAGAGATTCTTTAGGCGATGTAAAAGTGATTGGTGCGATAAAGACTACCAGCAAGGACAGAATCGATAAAGTCTTTATTGATAAACTGCTATACTCTCGACTTACATCAACAGAACTTTACCATATAGCTATCATTCTTAATGACGTTCAGAGGAAGAAGACTAAGGATGCCAACAAGTTCAGTGTTGGTTCTACTTTTCTTCCTGGTAGATTCAAAGGCTATATGATCAAACTCTGCCCACTTGATGGAGTATATTACTTCGATATCAGAAGATCAATGCAAAGCGATAACCAACTACAGCAAATGATACAGCCTTTTGACAAGCTTGTGTTTGACGATATCGCTAAAAGATTCATGTGATGATCTGATTAGATAATCTAGCTGTGTATATGTAGGCATGATCCCATTTGGCGATGATGGTGATCTACTCAGTTAAGCTTATGCTTGATCAATTCTAATGCTGAGATACAATAAATTTATGTTTGAAACAGAACCTCCGATTTAGCTTGACAGCCAATTCGATGTGGCAAATTATTGAACCTTAGTCAAAGTATATGATGTGATGGATTGATGATCGAATAATAACTACTAAACAGCTAGAGAATACCTCCAGGGAGGTAAAAATGAAACGCTTTATTTTTTGTCTTATGTTTTTTGTGGCCTTGATTTCGTTAGCCCATGCCCAAGTTACTCATCCACTAGCGCAAGGCTTACCCTATATGCAGGATTTTTCTGCTTTGGATCATATCTCTGCCGTATATCCTGCCGGTTGGGCTGGATGGCAGATGGCGGATGCTCCTCAGGCGAATTTCAACACTGCCCTCCCTATAGGAAACCAGGGGTTGTTTGGCTCAAGTGATGCCAGCAACAATATGGGTGGCGTTCACAACTACAATGGCAAAATCGGGTTCCTAAACAGCAGCACCTACGTGATCAGCCCTGTTTTAGCTATCAATACGATAGGACTCATCAGTATCAGAGTCAAATATGACATCATGACGATTCGTAATCCCTACGATTCCGCCCTGAATACCAGGATCAATGAGGTAATTCTGCAGTACAGGATTGGCACCTCAGGGCTTTTCCAGAACCTACTCGATACCGCATATAGCAATATACAAATCCAGCAGATAGGAGCGGGAGTAACCACCCCACAAAACACTGCCAGCAGATCCATTTTTCTGCCTTCATCCTGCAACAACAAACCTGTAGTCCAACTCCGCTGGGTCGCCAGAGATGAGATTGGCGCTGGGGACCGCCCCAGCTTTGCCATCGACAATGTGGATATCAAGCGGGATCTTAGCCCGATTATCGAGATTGATCCAGAAACCTTGTATTATGGTAATGTTCAGCTTGGGCAGTCAATTACATCGTCCACCTACGTCACAAACGCAAGTGCCAATCCAGCTTCAATCACCGCAGCCTCGATCATGGGTGAAGCTGCATTCTCTCTGGGAGCGATTCCTCCTTTGCCCTACGAATTGCCACTATCCGGAACTGGATCAGCCGAGTTTCCTGTTACTTTTCATCCACCAGCAGGGGGGCTGCATGAAGGTTCGTTGGTGCTTACCATTGGTTGGAACGATGGCAGAGCTCCCCAATCTGAACAGCGAATAATTGAGCTTATAGGGCATGGGATTGCAGATCCCGAGATCCATGTCATGCCAGACCCCTTGCACGTTACCATGTCCGAACTAAGCACCAGGATGGAAACGGTAACAATCAGCAATAGTGGGATTGGAGAGTTAACATTTGATATCGATCCATTCTCATTTCCGGACTGGCTCAATGTTGCTCCGCTTAGTGGGATGGTACCAAATGGGGTAAATTTTCCCTTGTCTGTATCCTTCGACACAAGTACACTGGCACCGAATCCTCCAGAGACTCCCATAGAAGATGGCTATGCCTACGACCTTACCATTACGAATAATGATCCCATGAGTGGGCTTTATTCACTGCCGATCCGTCTGTTGGTGGAGCCACTGCCCATATTTGTCGATTTTGTGGGTGATCCCACAAGTGGGCATGGACCTATGCAGGTGGGGTTTACGGATTTATCCCGGCTAAGTGGCGAGATGTCCTATGCCACCATCACTGGTTGGCGCTGGGATTTTCAGAATGACGGGATTGTTGACAGCTATGAACAGAACCCCATGTTTACATTTTCTGCTCCAGGCTCTTATGATGTAAAACTGACCATCATCACCAGTACTGGAGTCCAGCGCAGTCGCGTGAAAACAGCCTATGTAGAAATAACCAATACTGCGCCTGTGATAGTAACACCTCTGGATACAATAAACGATATGTATGAAGATACACAGTGGGGTCCTTACTACCTGGGTTCGATATTTACCGATCCGGATTCTGATCCTCTTACCTTTTCTGCAATAAACAGTGAGAACATATTCGTACAAATCGATGAGGATGATTTTATCCTGAATTCCAACAAAGACTGGTATGGCACAGAGACGATTCAATTGATCGCTACTGATCCCTGGGGAGCCAGTACTACTCAGACAGTATCAGTTACAGTCAATTCCACGAATGACGCTCCCCGCCTCAGCATCCCCGATGCTCTGCATTTCATCAGGAATTCTCACTTCACAGTGAATTTCGGGCAGTACATCCATGACCCGGACAATCCCCAGGCAGAACTGTCCATCACTCTGTTCAACCTAACTGCTCCCAATACGATTATGGTTGATTATCAACAAGGAGTTCAGGGTGCTCTGACGGCCATTTTCAGTGCACCACTAAACTGGTATGGCACCAATCGCTTCAGAATCATGGTAAACGACCACTATATGAGAGCCGTAGCTCAAGCTGAGTTTGACATGGTAGTATTGGAGTTTTTCACTCCCCAGGTGGCTACTGATGTACCCGGAGATCAGGTAAATACCTACTATCAGTATTCTGGGCAGGCAGTGCAGTTCTATGATAATACTCTGGGTAATCCGGACTGGTGGCTCTGGAACTTTGGTGATGGCAATACCAGCACGCAGAAAGATCCAGTTCACACCTATATGCAGGCAGGTACCTACACAGTGACTCTTACGCTGCGTAACCTTGAAGCCGGAATGGGCTCTGAAGCCACTCAGACAGTGCCATCGATGTTTACTTTCGCGGGTACGGCAGTTTACAATACATCCGCTGTGGCAAACTGGAATCAGCCCTCCTACAATCTCTTTGGAGATGCTGCTTTTGATACAGACATGAATATCGGTGGGCTTCAACCGGTGGAGATAGTGGTGTTCAACGACGAACCAGTGATGGTGGCAGCCAACGTAAGCTTTACCAATACTACTTTCCGGCCTCCGACGGGTAATCCCACTTGGGGAGGTTTGCAGTTTAGCGGTAGCTTTGCCGCCAGCCTCAGCGGGTGCACCATCAGAGGCGCAGAGGTACCTATCCGGATTACGAGTGGTAATCCTGCAATTCTCAATACCCAGATCGCAACTGTGGATACTTTGAATCAGCTTGGCGAAACGGGCTTGCTTATCGAAGGAGAAGCCTCGCCCACTCTTAGCAATCTGGAAATCATCAGCTATCGAAATGGCGTGGTAGTGGAAAATCTATCCCGTACCAGAGTCAGCACTCCCACGCTTACCAATGTGCGGGTGCGCAACAGCACCCAAAGCTCTCGCACTGATGAGGATAGATCAACCGGAATCACAGTAAAAGGCGATGCCGATCTCAGTATGGACGATGTGGTAGTGGATAACTTCGATACCGGCATCAGATTTGAAAACACCAGCCTGGCAACCACTACTACTCCCACGCTCACCAATGTGCGGGTGCGTAACAGCACTCAAAGCATCAGAACCGACAGCTTTGGCACAATCGGAATCCAGATCTCCGGAAATGTATTTCCAGCCTTGAGTGATGTGGAGATTGAGGATGTGCAAACCGGTATAGCCTATACTGATGCTATCTCACTGCCCCGGGAGACTCCCACGCTTACCAATGTGCGGGTACGCAATAGCACCCAAAGTATCCGCAGCGAGTCCACAGGAGCCCTATTCAGCAATGTATCCTCGGTAGCGCTGGATGATTGTGAGTTTGATGGTTTCAGTCAGGGCATGGTCATCAGTACGGATGATACAAGAGCGGTATCGACCCCCACGCTTACCAATGTGCGAGTGCGCAACAGCACTCAGAGTTCACGCAATAGTACCTCAGTGGGGCTTGATATCAGCGGAAATGTGATCCTGGGGATGTACGACAGCATCGTGGATGACTATGATCTGGGCATTCGCTACAATGGTGGCGCGCAAAGCACCCGTTTATCCACACCTACACTCACCAATGTGAGAGTACGCAATAGCACTCAAAGCTCTCGCAACCTGAGAACTGGCATTCAACTGATCGACCTGATCGATATCGTGATGGAGAATGATTCCATTGTGGGCTATCATACGGGCTTGGAGATTACCACCACAGAATCACGGACGGTTTCCACACCTACCCTTACCAATGTGCGGGTGCGCAATAGCACCCAGAGCACCCGTGATGAAAATGTGGGTTTTTTCCTGGGTGAAGGTGTGGCGGGCATCCTTGAGCAGAGCTATGTTGAAGGAGCGAGCGTCGGCATCTTGATCGCTGAGGGAAATCAAACCCTGCTGATTCGCAATTTGATCAAAAACTGCGAGATTGGGATCCGAGCCTCATCTTTCAGTGGGGCACTGCCAATCAGGTGGCAGGAGTTTCATCTCACGCAGGAATTTATGATGCAGTATCCTGGCTTCAATTTCCGTGCCTTTGACCTCCTGTTCACGGGGCCATGGTATATTCTCAACAACACTATTTATGGCTATTCCAAGGCTTTAACTGCTTCTCTGGCTGAAGTTGACTTCATAAACAACATCGTCTGGGGTCACTGGTATGGATATGAGCCTTTTGTATGTTCTGATGTTACATTGCAAGCCAATTACAACAACATCAATTATATGGAAGGCATCTATCCCGGAGCAGGAAATATCAATAGCGACCCCATGTTTATCGATCCCTGGCAGGATAACTTCTATCTGCAATACACCAGTCCCTGTATCGATGCTGGTGATCCTTTTCAACCTCTGGATATAGATGGTTCTGTTTCAGACATCGGAGCCTGGCCCTACTTGCACAGGGCTGACTTCATGCCCTGCCGAACCCTTGTGTTTGAGGGTACTCCGGTCTCTTTCACCAATCTCTCCACTGGGCATGGATATATCGATACAATCGTAGAATGGGATATCGGCAATGATGGCATTATTGATGGAAATTTCTGGGATCATCAGCAATATTTCTGGGAGCCAGGTATATATGATGTACGGCTCAAAGTGATGAGTGGTTCACTGGTCGATGAGATCATAATGGAAGATTTGATCGAAGTAGTACCCTTGGTGGCAGATCCTCCTGCGGGCTTGACAATCATCAAAGACCAGAACTGGATCCACCTCAGTTGGCAGCCTGTCATCGCTACTTATGAAGAGCTTTCCAGAGAGGCAGATTACTATTTGGTCTATTATTCAGACAATCCCTACGGACCCTTTGACTGGTTGGGCTCGATCCAGGCACCAGATCTCAGTTATGATGATTACATCAGCGAATTCGTATATTCCCGGTTCTATTATGTGCGCAGTTTCTTTGGCACCCGAGGGATGCTGGATAGATATCTGCAAGATCATCCTCAGATTACTCCCCAAACTCATATAGAAGAGAGGCAGAAATCCAAGCCAAAACAAAGATAGTAACTCCCTCCATCATCCAAAGACTGTACGAATTATCGGGTCAAGAATCCCTGCCGATAGTTCATCAGGCGCAAGGGGCAGCCCTGTATCTGGACGTCTCCGGATTCACAGGAATCACTGAGGAAGCACACCGTCAGGGACACTACGGAGTGGAGATCGTCACAGGCATTCTCATGCAGTTTTTTGATACTGTGTATAAGGTTTGCAGTAAATACGGTGGAGAGATAGTCAAGTTTGGAGGAGATTCCTGCCTGGTGCTCTTTTATCCCAATTAATGCAGTAGAATCCCCACTACTAAGAAAAGTGTTGCATATAA
>DAOSEN010000012.1:0-72342 GCA_035363155.1 Candidatus Cloacimonadota bacterium
ACTGGACTTGAATTCACTCTCACAGTTTCAGCGGGAGTATTGTTCAACGGTCTTTTATATTAAAAAACGGGGGGATGTGAGATAACAACAATTTAGTTGACAAAAATCTAAGTAGTAGGTAGGCGTTCCGAAGCTATAGTTTGGAGGAATGATGCGCTTTACTACTCTGATGATGATCGTGTTGCTGGTGATATCCTCAGTGGCATTTACTGCATGCGGGGATGATGATAATTATAATGGCACAATAATCACTGACCCTTTTGATAGCATAACTCAGAATAATACCGACTGGATGGTGTTTTTTTGGGCATGGGAAAACTTGGGCAAAGCGGATCTAACCACATATGCGGTGAGTTGTAGATGGCTGGGAGAGCAAACAGTATTAACAGAAGACGATGTAATGGCCTTGCAAATTGACGGTTCAGTCTATCTCCTGGAGAGTAGTTATGATTACGATGATGGAAATTGGAGTTTTTCGGCAGAATTTGAGTTTATGCAAGGCCAATTGTATTCCATGGCACTGCTGAAAAACGGTAGTCAGGTTGCTGCAACGGAAATTCGTATTCCTTACTTTTGTGAAGTGGACTTTCCAGAAGAATTCGATCCCACGCAGACATATGAGTTTGCCTGGACCAGAGAAGGTGTAAATCACTACCAAGCTTTTTCTGCTGAGTCAGGAGCATTGGGGCAAGATCATTATAGCGAATTCGAGACATTTCTCGAGCCATCTGCAAACTCATTTACCATGAATGCCAATACTCTGGAAAGCTACGGCGAAAATACCCACTACAGTATAGTTTTAACCCAGCTTAACCTGGTTAGAGAAGGTAGAATTTTATTTGCAGCAGAAGATTTTCAGGCAAAATACTATAATGGCACACTTGGTAAAGATGAAGCATTAGCTCGTCACCACGATCAGATTATCAAACTGATATTGGCGAAGTGACACCTAATCTAGATAGTTCGATTTGAATTATGAAAGTTGGCTGTTTACAGCTTGTTTTTAATACAAGTGAAACCAGCAATACCATGACGTTAATGCTCATGGTTGGATATTCTGGGAACGGGGTTTTTATGCTTAGTGCACAGACAACTAAGGATAGATGAACCACGCGATTATTGCAGATTAATTACTGATAGAACGCGCAGTGATCCGCAATGATAAGATAATTCGATCAATGAAGAAAGGGCGTATCCTGCTTGTCCTGAATATTCCCCTGCTCTTAGAGTAGTCTGTTCATGTCATCATCATCCATGGGCTCCATGAATTTCATGTTAATCTCTTCACATCTGGCTAGGACTTCCATTGCCTCAGATACGCCTTCCTCAAGCACTACCAGCACGGTTTTGTCGTCATTCACCAGTGGGTCTTGCTCCATATTGCCAATGGTGTAGCTATTGTTCATTGCTACTTTGCCCACAGCGCTGGGGTCTCCCACGTTTTTTTATCTGAAATCCCATTTGAAGTTTCTGTGATAAAAGTTTGAAGAAATGGTGATGGTGATTTGAAGAAAGTATGATAAAAGCTTGAAGTTTTCAGTGATCAGATTTGAAGAAACGGTGATGGTATTTGAAGAAACGGTGATAAAAACTACCAGCCCCGAATACCCCTGTTATGACCGGATTTCCCCGATTTGAAGTTTTGGTGATTGGATTTGAAGTTTTCAGTGAGGGTTTATACTTATCATTCCCTGTTTAAAAAACGGGGGGATGTGAGAGGGGCATAAATCCCTTGACAGGAAAGCTCATGTTATTTTATTGAGAATCATTCGCACGAAAAGGAGCCGTCATGCAAGATCACATCGATATCTTCAGGCACAGCTTGGAAGCCCGGGGGCTAAAGCTTACCCGCAGCCGCAGGAGTATCCTGGAAGCTGCATTTTCTTTGCACGAGCACTTTGATACTGAGCAGTTGTATGACCTCCTGAAGGGTAGCGGAATCTCGCTGGCCACAGTTTACAGAACCATTCCCCTGCTGGTGGAGGCAGGATTGATTCAGCATGCCTTGCGCAGCTTTGGCAGAGATCGCTACGAGCATATCTTTGGCCATCCCAAACATGTCCATTGGATTTGCCGGACTTGCGGAGCAGTAATTGAAACTGATCTGGGGCCTCTATATGAGAGCTTTCGCAAACAAGCAGAAACGCTTAATTTCAAGCTCGAGGAAGTAAATTGCTCCCTCAGTGGTCAATGCTGGAAATGCAGCAGTGGTGAGAATGACTCGCAAAAGTAAGCACAACCCGATAATAGCCCTGGCCGGAAACCCCAATGTGGGTAAGACCTCTTTGTTCAATGCCTTGACTGGCTCCCGCCAGACCGTAGGCAATTGGCCAGGAGTGACGGTTGAACATAAAAGCGGTTACTACGAGCATAAAGGCATCCGCTATGAGGTGATCGATCTACCCGGAATCTACTCCCTGTCCGGAGGCACACCGGATGAAATGGTAGCCCGGGACTATATCCTGAACGACAAGCCGGACTTGATCATAAACATCGTGGATACCTCAAATCTGGAGCGCAACCTGTATCTCACCGTGCAATTGATGGAGCTTGGGGCACCGCTGCTAATGTGCCTTTCCATGCCAGATATTGCTGAACGAAACGGCTTGCAGGTGGATATCCCCCACCTGGCTTCGCATCTGGAATTCGATGTAATCTCAGTAATCCTGAACAAGCGCTTTGATCCTGACCCATTGATGACAATGATCGCCCAGAACCTCGAAAATCCCCGCATTCCGGCCTTGATCCATTACGATGAGGTGGTGGAAAGACACCTGGAAGAGATCTGGAAAGAGATCATGGCTGAGAAGCCAGTATCGGACGCCAGCCTTCCCGGACAGATCTACGCTCAGGTCTTGCACGCCCGCTGGCATGCGCTCAAACTGATCGAAGGTGATGCACAAATGCATGCCCGGCTCACAGAGGAAGAATCGGTATTTGTTGCCCGGCAAATCAAAGCCATCGAAAAGCATCGCGGCCAACCTTCGATGAATGTAATCGCTGACGACCGTTATGGCTTTATCCGGGGTCTCACCAAAGATGTCCTGAAACGCAAGAAACCAGATTCACTCACTTTTTCGGATACGGTGGATAAAATTGCCCTCTCCGGGATAGTGGGCTTGCCCCTGTTCTTTTTTGTGATGTATCTGGTATTCATCATTGCAGTTAGAGCCAGCGCTCCCGTTATTGATCTGGTGGCAGGAAGCCTGGAATGGCTGTTTATAGACCAATTTGGGGCTCTGCTGTCCTGGATCGCTGCGCCAGGTTGGGTGCAGTATCTGCTGAGTGATGCTTTGGGAGGCGGAATTGCCACGATCGGCAGCTTCATTCCGCCAATCTTCTTCATCTACATTAGTTTATCCATTCTGGAAGATAGCGGTTATATGGCCAGAGCAGCCTTTATTGCGGATAAGTTCATGCGCAAGATCGGTCTGCCCGGCAAAGCCTTCATTCCTCTATTGGTGGGGTTTGGCTGTACAGTTCCGGCGATCATGGCAACGCGCACCCTGGAAAACCCGCGGGATCGGGTCTTTGCCTCACTGCTCACCTCATTTATGTCCTGCGGTGCCAAGCTGCCGGTCTATACCTTTATGGCGATGATCTTCTTTCCCCGCCGGGCTGATCTGGTGATCTTCGGGCTTTATCTGTTTGGGATTGTAATGGCTCTGCTGACGGGGCTGCTGCTGAAAAAGACCATCTTCCGGACTGAGCCTGGCAATTTTGTGATGGAACTGCCTCCATATCACGTGCCTACCTTCAATGGCATCCTGCTGCATACCTGGCATCGCCTCAAAGATTTTATCCTGCGGGCAGGTAAGACGATCCTGATCGTGATCGTGGTGATCAACATCCTGCAGGTGATCAGTGTGCCCGGCTTCCTGAATCCCTCTGCTGAGAAAGTGAGCGTTCTGGAACTGGGGGGCAAGACGATTACTCCCCTGTTGAGTCCGATGGGCATCAAGATGGATAACTGGCCGGCATCGGTGGCTTTGATCACGGGGCTTTTTGCCAAAGAAGCCATTGTGGGTACCTTGCAGGGCTTGTACACGAGTCCGGCAGGAAGTGAACTTGCCATGGAGCACAACCTCAGGGATCACTTTGGCGGCACCGCTTCAGCCCTGGCTTTTCTGCTGTTTGTAGTGCTCTATTCTCCCTGTGCAGCAGCGCTCACCATGCTATTCAAGGAGCATGGACCCAAATGGACTGTCTTTGCATTTGTGTATCTTACTTTCCTGGCGTGGATTACAGCTACCCTATTCTATCAGATTGCAGCATTCAATCCCGCTTCATGGTATTGGATCCTGATCGCGGTGGGATTCTTTGGGATTATCTATTGGAATCTAAAACAGATTGGACGGACAAATGTTAAATCGGCGTAATCGCATCCGACTCCACCATTGGGGACGGCATTTCTTTCGCAACCGCAAGCAATGCCCCTGCCAACGGGGAGATTGTGTCCCCCTGACCGATGTAAGTGAGGGAATGCATGGCACCGTGTATTGCAACTACGATATCCGCACCATCGAAAGAGGCATCTATGTGGGAGCCCGGATCAGCATGTTTCGCAATGTGGCGGAAGAACCTAATGTGATCGTAGCTGTGGGCGATGCCAGATATGTGCTGGATCGCAGGATTGCCCGGGAGATCAGGATCAAGATCGACTGATCGCTAGCTTCTTTTACAGACACTTCCCAGCATTTTTGCACCTGGTTTGAGCAGAGTTCTTGAAGCCACTTTGAACTTAGGATCATCTCGAGATCACCTCGAGTACTCGAGGTGATCTCGAGGTGATCCTGTATAAAAACTGAGTTAATCTTTCGCCCATATAGAGGGTTGCAAATTCGCACAATATCTCCAAGGGCTGGATAAATCAGACTTTCGGAATGTATCTTGCATTCCTTGATAGCACTGAAATATTTCAATGGAGTAAATATGAATCGGATTTTATTCGGACCCGCAACCATCTTAATTATCATGATTTTCACGCTGTGTCTACCCCTTCAGGCCAGCACCAGAGAGCTTCTTTTATCTTCCAATTCCAATAATGCAATCCTCCGCAACAGCAACGATTATGGCTTTGACGTGAGTTTTGCTGCTCAAAAACTTGAGCTGAAGGAGATCCAAACCAAGGCTGGCAGCTTTGATGAAATCTCCATTCCCGGATTTTCGCACAGCAATACAGTGGGCGAGCCCAAGCTGCCCATGCTGAGAAAGCTGATTTATGCCCCCCTGGGCGCCGAAGTGCGCTACTCGATCAATTCCCAGGATCGTGGGCAATACAGTCCTGAAAAGAGCAATCTCGTAAATAGAATCATCCCGGCTCAGGAGCCTGTATCGAAATCCGCTGATCCTGAACAACTGCCCTTTGCCTATCATCAAGCAGCTTATTCCAGAAATGCATTCACGAATCGGGAACCAGTGGAGATCCATGAACTAGGAATCATGCGTGGAGTTCGTCTCCTGGCTTTGGATTTCTATCCTGTGAGCTACAATCCCGTGACTGGTGAACTGCAGATCGTCAAAAACCTCGATGTCAAAGTAGATTTTATCAATCCCGATCTGTTTGCCACTCGTGAACTTCTGGCAAAAACCGCATCTTATGAATATGATCAACTCTATGCCAAATCAATCTTTAACTGGGACAATGATAGCCGTATCAGCCTGGTAAGATACCCTACCAAGATGGTCATCCTGACACCAACTGCCTACGTTTCTACAATGCAGACTTTTATAGATTGGAAAATCCAGCAGGGTTACAATGTGATCGTCCGCACCATCGGTTCTGATGGCCAAACTGCCAATACCCAGACAGCGATTTCGAGCTATATTTCGGGTCTCTGGAGTGCAGCCACTGCTAATGATCCAGCTCCTACCTACATGCTGATCGTGGGCGATACAGGCACCAGCAATGGCACGGTGATCGCACCCACTGGCGCTACAGCTTCACACCCTACAGATCTTACCTATGTCCGGCTTGAAGGCACGGATTACATGCCGGAGATGTACTATGGCCGCTTTTCTGTGACCAGTACTACCGAACTGACCAGAGTCATCAGCAAGACCCTCATGTTTGAAAAGACCTTACAGCCCGATCTTAGCTATCTGGGCCAGGTCGTCATGATCGCTGGAGTGGATAGCGGCTTTGGCCCCACTCATGGCAATGGCGCCATCAACTATGGAACCACAGAGTATTTCAATGCAGCGCATGGGATTACATCAAACACTTATCTCTATCCCGCTTCAGGATCATCCGACGCTCAGATCATTGCCAATGCCAATGAAGGCAGAGGTTATATGAACTATACTGCCCACGGCAGCACCACCTCCTGGGCTGATCCCACCATGACGGTTACCGACCTTACCAATATGACCAATGTGAATAAACCTTTCGTAGCAGTAGGTAACTGCTGTGTGACGAATCAATTCACTACCGCCAATTGTTTTGGAGAAGCTGTAATTCGTTCACAAAATGCCGGTGTGGCCTATATCGGCGGCACAAACAACACATATTGGGATGAGGACTATTGGTGGGCAGTAGGCGCCAAAGGAACAGCCACAGGCTCCGCCCCTGCCTACGATGCCACCAAGCTGGGTGCTTATGACGCCATGTTCCACACTCATAGTGAAGCAGTCACAGATTGGGCTCAGACCACTGGTGAAACAGTCGTTATGGGCAATCTTGCCGTGGCGCAGGGCAATAGCAGCAGAACCAATTACTATTGGGAAATCTATTCCATCATGGGCGATCCTTCATTGAAACCCTATTTTGGCGTTCCCACCGCCAATACTGCTACTTTCCCAGCTTCCATCATGATCGGCAATACCTCTATCAATGTCACTGCTGCACCACAATCCCGCGTAGCCTTGAGTAAGGATGGAGTGCTGTATGGAGTGGGTATCGTCGGTACCAGCGGCAGCCTTAGTTTGCCGATTACACCCTTCACTTCTCCCGGAACGGCTACCCTTGTGATCACACGCTCGCAAAAGATAACCCGCATCGAGAGCATTGCTGTGATCGCAGCCAGTGGCCCCTATCTGACGCTCGATTCTGCAACCTATGCAGATAGCAATAACAACAATCCCGAAGCCAATGAAACGGGTCGTTTCAATGTAACCATAAACAACGTTGGAGTTGCCGCAGCCACCGCAGTGACTGCAACTTTGACCTGCAGCACGAATGGCATTACGATCACCGATGGTACAGAATACTTTGCCTCCATTGCAGCCGGTTCCTCAGCCAGTGCGAACAATGCCTTCGCCTTCAACATAGCCAATGGTGTGGCTAATGGCACCGTCGCCAGTTTCACACTGACTATGGTAAGTGGCAGTGATACCTGGACCAGCAACTTCTCAATTACGATTTCTGCACCTGTCCTGGCTTTTGGCAATATCACCGTCCAGGATCCCACTGGTAACAACAATGGCAGGCTCGATCCCGGTGAAACTGCTACGATCATCATACCTCTTGCCAATAGTGGTGGAGCCGCTTCAGAATCTGGAAGTGCCACGCTTAGCTCTTCCACTCCTGGCATCACCATCATCAGTGGCAGCCAGAACTTCAGTGCCATCAGCGCTGGAGGATCTACCAACCTCAGTTTCACTCTGAGCGTGAACTCTTCTGTATCAGTTGGCTCTATCGCCAATCTGCTCTTCGGAGCTACAGCCGGAGCATATACAGCCAGCAAGAATGAAGCGGTATCCATCGGCTTGATTCTTGAGGATTTTGAAACTGGCAATTTCACCAGCTTCCCCTGGACTTTCTCAGGCAACCTTCCCTGGACAGTGGTAAACAGCGGAGCCTATGCCGGCACCTATGCTGCAAAAAGCGGTACGATCACGCATAGTCAGACTTCCACTATGCAGACCACGCGCATCCTCAGCAGCCCTGGGACGATATCCTTCTGGTACAAGGTCTCATCTGAAAGCGGTTATGATTATCTGCGCTTCTACGTAGATGGTGTTCAACAGAGCCAATGGTCTGGCACTGTGGACTGGGCTCAGGCTTCTTATGAATTGGCAGCTGGCACCAGAGTACTGGCCTGGACATATTACAAAGACGTGAGTGTAAGTACTAACAGTGACTGTGCCTGGATCGACAATATCATTTTCCCAGCCTCAGTATCCAGTGTAGTCCTCAACCCTCCGCAGAACCTTAGCGCTATAGCTTCTCACCAATCTGTGAGCCTGAGCTGGCAAGCCCCCGTCAGCGGGACTCCTCAGCAGTATAAGCTGTATCGCAACAGCACCTTGCTTGCCACTCAAACCGGTCTCACTTATACTGATACTGCAGTAACCAATGGAACTACCTATACCTACTATGTAGTAGCCAATTACAGTGGAGGGGATTCTGAGCCTTCCAACTCCGTAAACGCAACGCCCAATGCTTCTGCTCCCACAAATCTCACAGCAGCAGCGGGCAATGGCTTTGTTCAGCTTACATGGAATGCTTCTGCAGGCAGGAGTGATGACCAGCGTTTCATGTCAGGTTACAAAGTTTACAGGAATGGCACCGCCCTTACCACTGTCACAGAAACGAACTACACTGATAACAGCGTGACTAATGAAGTAACATACAGCTATTATGTAACCACTCTTTACGCCAGTCCCACCGGAGAGTCTTCGCCTTCAAACACAGTGAATGCCACTCCCACAGCAGTTGTGCCCACCGAAGCAGTCCTTGGCAATGGTACCGAAGCTACAGGCACTTCTACAGCATCTCCCATCAACATCTGGTATAAAAGCCTACATGGTCAATCTGTTTATACGGCAGCGGAGCTGAATGCGGCAGGAATCTTTGGACCAATCCAGATCAACCAGATCGGTTTCGACGTTGTGACTGCACCCGTTGAAGCTTTGCCCAGTTTCATCGTAAGGATGAAGCATACTGCTGATAGCAATGTAGCGAACTGGCTAACTATCAACAATATGGAAACAGTGTATTCTAACGTTCTGTATGCTCCTACAGCTGGTGGCTTTGACATGCTCACTCTTAGCTCTCCCTATCTCTGGGATGGGACAAATAATCTCGTGATAGATACAGCCTTTGATATGGTCTCTGCCTATAACACATCCGGTACTGTAAGGTATACTACGGTTACTAGTGGCTACAGATTCGCCAGATCAGACGGTTCAAATCAAACAGATATCTTTTCTGGTAGTGATACCATTACCAACCGTCCCAATGTGAAAATGGTCTTCCAACCCCTCACCAGTGGTCCGCTCCTCAGCGTGAATCCCACCAGCCTGAGCTATGGTGAAATCCCCGTGAATACTACCAGCACCAAACAACTCCTGATCAGGAACAATGGCGATGAGACTCTTACTGGTACGATTACTACTCCTGCTGGATATCAGATTGCTCTGTCTGCAGCCAGGAATGGCGAGGACAGAAACACACTGAACATTTCTCTTGAGCCGAGCCAGGAACGCACATACAATGTGACCTTTGTCCCTACGGCTGTCCAAGCTTACAATGGCAATATCACTATCAACAGCAATTGCGCCTTGAATCCAGTCTATAACATTCCCGTAACAGGCAGCGCCTATGTTCCCCCCGCCATTGGTCTCAGCACCACATCCGTGAGGGTGGAGCTGGAATCCGGACAGGAAACAACAGAACTGCTGACCATCAGCAACACTGGCAGCAGAGCCTTGACATATACAATTTCCTTCGAAGATCCATCTGCCCGAAATACAGCAAGCTCCCAAATCAGCAAGACCAAATCAGATGACCGTAGCATAGCGGGTAGCACCTTCAGCATCGATCCCCAAGCTTATACTCCTGGAGATCACAACACCTGGACGCTGACTGTCTTCAATGCCAGTACGGATACAGAATGGCTGAAAGATATCTGGCTGAGACTTCCTGATGAATTCAGTGTTGTTTCAGTATCAGATTTCACTGGTGGCACCGCTCCCATGACTCCTACTGTAAATGGTACCGAGATCAACTGGCATGGTGAAACCTCATCATCAGGATATGGTGTCATTCAAGGCAATCAAACTGGAACTGCCACCATTGTAGTTGCTGTTGCTTCCTCTGTGCGAGGACCCCAGGATATTGGCTATCAACTGGATGGAGATATTTGGGGTGCTGAACCTCACACTCTTCAAGATACGATCACCCTGACCCAGAATACACCAGCCATCGAATGGCTCTCAGGGAGCCCTCTCTCAGGGACAATCGCAGGAGGTAGCTCACAGGATATCAGCCTGGCATTGTCAGCGATCAATATGAATTTGGGTGAATACACCGCTGTCATGAAAGTAACTTCAAACGATCCTGTCACTCCTGTATCATCAGTAGAGATAATGATGATCGTTACCACCGATCCCAATTATCCTCCTGTGATCAGTGACTGGCCTGGCAGCTTTAGTATGGATAAGAACGAATCCTTGTCCTTCAGCATGAACCAATATGCCAGCGACCCCAATCCTGACGACGTCCTGAGCCTCAATGTGACGGGAAACACAAACCTGATCGTTGATGTGCAGGGTATGCATGTTAACATCTCCACATTGCCAAATTGGATTGGCAACGAACTCCTCACCTTTGCCGTCACGGATGGAGTAAACACCGTCTATGCAGACGCACTGGTAACCGTAAATCCCATCAACGTTCCCACCTGGACGCCTGTAGAGTATCCCACCAATCCTGCCACGATCTATGCCGAAGTGCGGTTGGATGACATCCCTGCCAAAGCCAATGACTACGTAGGTGCTTTCGTTGACGGCGAATGCCGTGGCACCGCTGAAGTGATATGGACCCGGGAAAGCGCACATGCGACGATCATTGTAAGCCTTGCCAATCCCAATGAACAGATTAATTTCAAGGTTTATTCCTATGAGAATGATATGATCTATGAATCACTTACGATCGTAACAGCCAACTTTGGCGATGAGATTGGCGTCACAGAACCCGTGCTGATAGCTGCAGAATCGATCATTACTCTTGATCGTCCGGTTCCGCGGATGCAGAGCAGCGCTACGGGACTCAAGATCATCTGGAACAGCGTGTTGCACGCAACCACCTATGAGATCTATGCATCATCTGCACCGGGAGGTCCTTTCAATCTGGTGGGTACAACCACTGATCCCGAGTGGAGTATCAGCAGTCCTCTGGACAAGATGTTCTACTATATCAAAGCCAAGCGCAGCGGGGTGACCCAATGAAAAAGCTGATCTTTGTCACTCTCCTGCTGATGATCCTGATGAGCGTCCTTGGCGCTGTCAAAACCAACGAGTATTATTTCCGATTCTTTCTGCAGGACAAAACCCGGCTGAACGAACTCAATACCTATATCTCAATAGATAACGTACGCGGTAACTATGTGTATGCCTATGCCAATCAAAGCCAATGGGATGCCTTCAGCCCGATGGGATTCAGTCCCGAACTGCTGCCACATCCTTCCACTTTGATCGAAGCCGTAATGAGCGACAACTTCATCCAGGCCAAAAGCTGGGACAGCTATCCCACTTATGATGCCTATGTAGCCATGATGAACGATTTCGCGCTCAACCATCCCACGCATTGCCAGATCATCGATGCCGGCAATACTGTGAACGGGCGCAAGATCCTCTTTGCCCGGATCAGCAACAATCTGGGCACAGCGGCGAAACCTTTGGTGATGTACACCGCCACCATGCATGGCGACGAGACCGTGGGCTATGTATTGATGCTGCGCTTGATCGATACCCTGCTGGGTGGCTATGGCAGCGATCCCAGAATTACCAATCTGATGGATAATCTGGAAATCTGGATCAATCCCAATGGTAATCCGGATGGTACTTACAACGGTGGCAACAGCACCGTTAATGGAGCCATTCGAAACAATGCGGGTGGTGTGGATCTAAACCGCAATTTCCCCAATCAATACGGCAATCAGGAAGATGGTAATGCTTCCCAACCTGAAACCACGATCATGAAGAATATCGCCCTGGCCAATCGCTTTGCCCTCTCTGCCAATTTCCATGGTGGGGCGGAAGTAGTGAACTATCCTTGGGACTATACCTATACACTGCATCCAGACAACGATTGGTACATCTCCCTCTCCCAGGCCTATGCTTCCAGTGCCCAAGCCAATAGCCCCGCCGGATATCTGGATGATTACAACAACGGCATCACCAATGGTGCAGCCTGGTACGTAACCACCGGAAACCGTCAGGATTGGATGAACTTCACAGGCGATGGACGCGAAACCACGATTGAGATTTCAGCCACCAAGCTTCCTGAGGCTTCCACTCTGCCGAACTACTGGACCTACAACTATGATGCCCTGCTCACTTATCTGGAATATGCCCTGAGGGGAATTCACGGAATGGTGACCGACGTGTATGGCAATCCGCTGAGTGCCACCATCACCGTAAATGGTCTTGACAACAATCTCTCCGTGGTAACCACCAATCCCGCCAAAGGTGATTTCTACAGGTTCCTGAGCCCGGGTACCTATGATCTCACTATCTCTACCAGTGGATACGACGATATCGTGGTATCGGGTGTAGTGGTCAGCACCAGCCAGAAGACACCGATAAGTGTGATCTTTGGAGAATTGCCCTATCAGCAGGAAATCCCTCTGCAAAGTGGCTGGAACTGGATCAGTATCAATTCGCTTCCCGTCTCTGCCAATGTGGAAGATATCTTCGCCGGAGTACCCAGCCTCGTGCAGGTCAAGAGCCGCACTCGCAGCTACAATCCTGCGGTTGCGAGTGTTTACAATACGCTCCAAACTCTGGAAACCGGGGTGGGCTATTGGGTAAACGTAAGCAGCAACAGCACTCTTGTGATCCCGGGAACCGAGTGCAGCATTACGCCCATTCCTTTAACCCAGGGATGGAACTATGTTGGCTTCCAGCCCCAGGATGCGCTGAATCTCAGCACTGCCCTGAGTAGCGTGCAAAGCTATGTGGAAGAAGTTCGCTATCTGGATCAAACCTGGAGTAGTGCTACCCGCAACAACACCCTGAATAATCTGGAACCAGGCAAAGCCTACTGGATCAAAGTAAGCCAGGATTGCAGCCTGGTCTATCCTGAATAATACCTGATTACTCCCTTGAATGCCGGGCTAAACACCCGGCATTTTTACTTTGTTGATCTACGGAGTTTTACTTCAGGATCATCTCGAGATCACCTCGAGTACTCGAGGTGATCTCGAGGTGAACACGAGATAATCTCCTGTTAATCATGAGAGTGCACAATGAGTGGTGGCTCTGTTCTGAACACCGATTTTGTAATATTGCCAGGAACGCAGAAAAGTCCGGAGGACGATAGCCGCAAGGTCGGCATAGCCCAGGATTTCGAAACCTGGGTGAGTCTCCCCTTACCATTGAGTCCGGAACGAAGTGAAGGACGGTACTGGTTTGGAAACAGTAATAAAGCAGAATGTAAGGTGCCGTCCGGCCGGACTCCAGTCCCTAACCATACATACCCGGTAGTCAAACTGCTGGGCTATGGGCATGCGCCCTGACGCGCTCCGCACTCAGGAAATCAATCATCCCAGCACAATCTCTTGGGAATAAATCGCCGTACGATAACAACAATCACTTCAGAGAATCTATCATCTTTTCACAGACAACCATGGAATATACTCTCTATTGAGGAGATGTAACCCTCAGAAAATCTATCATCTATTCACAGACTACCATGCTGGCCCTGCAAGGGCTTGCGACGTAAGGTGGTGGCTTCAGCCACCGTTCCCTGGATGACCTAACTAATAAACCCCGGACATGGTAGCAATTCCCGGCGGGCATTCCTTCGTAAGACGCCAACTATAGCAAAAATGAATGTAAATGCTGCAGCGCTCTATCGCTCAATTCCTGTTTCTTCAGTTTCTTATCCCGGATGTTTTGATCCAGAGCGGGCAGGATGCCAAAATTCGCATTTACAGGCTGAAATCGCTGGTCGCTCTCGGTAATCAGGCGTCTCCAGATTTGTCCCAGGATAGTTTCAGGAGGCAGCAGAGGCAGGTTTTCAGAGATGATCCGGGCAATGATCAATCCACTGGCGATGCATTCCGTGTACCCCTCTACACCGCTGAACTGACCTGCCACATAGGCATCAGGACGGCTTTTCAAGGACAAATCCTCATTGAGAACGCGGGGTGCGTTCAAATAGGCATTGCGGTGGATGGAGCCATAGCGGAGAAATTCAGCATTCTGCAAGCCCGGAATAAGCCTGAAGATGCTCTTTTGCTCGCCATAACGCAGCATGGTCTGGCAGCCCACGAGGTTGTAGGCAGTGCGGTCGAGATTTTCTGCCCGTAGCTGCAACACTGCAAAAGCCTTACGTCCGGTGCTGGGAAGTTCGAGTCCCATGGGACGCATCACGCCATGCCGGAGGGTATCTTTACCTCGTCTGGCGAGCTCTTCGATGGGCATGCAATTCTCGTAGAAATTGAATTTATCAGAGCTGAAAAAGGCATTCTCAAATTCATGTGCCTCATGCTTTTCCCCAGCCAGCAGAGCATCGACGAACTGGTAGTATTCTTCCCTTTCAATAGCGCAATTCAGATAGTCCGGTTCGCCTTTATCATAGCGGGCTTTGGCATAGACCCGGCTGAGGTCGATGCTGTCTGTGCTGATGATGGGAGCGATGGCGTCGAAGAAAAAGAGTTGCTCGTTGCCCAGGATGCTCTTCAGATGGTGCATCATGGCTTCGGAGGTAAGGGGCCCGGTGGCGAGGATACACTTTCCTGCCGGCAGTTCGGAAAGCTCCTCGCGGTGGATGGTAATAAGAGGGTGATTGGTGATGGTTTGGGTAACGGCCTGGGCAAAGCTCTGGCGGTCTACTGCCAGTGCATGGCCAGCAGGAACGGCACAAGCCTCTGCAATCCCCAAAAGCATGCTGCCCAGGGCTTGCATTTCGGCTTTCAGGAGTCCGGCTGCCGTATCGAGCCGGGTGGATTTCAGGCTGTTGCTGCAAACAAGCTCAGCCAGTAGATCAGTCTCATGCGCCTCAGTCTGCCGCAGGGGACGCATCTCATACAGGTGCACCTGATATCCCCTGGAGGCAAGCTGCAAGGCTGCTTCACAACCCGCGAGGCCACCCCCGATGATGAATACTGTGCGCTCAGACATCACGCTTGATCATGGTGATATAGCCTTCCAGATCGGTAAATCCCATGCTGCTGTAGAGGTGACGGGCGGCTTGATTGGTGTTATGCACTTCCAGCTTGGCCTGATATCCTGTTTCGCTGGCAATAGCAAGGGCTTCCTGCAGCAGGGCTTTGCCGATGCCCCGGTTTTGATAATTCGGCAAGACTCCCATGTGGTGAATGTAGAGCCGGCGAAAGTCGTGGTTCACCCAGGCTGCTCCTACTGCCGTACCATTAGAGGTGGCAAGGATCAAAGTGCCGGTGTGGTCAAGATTGTGCTGGATGGCCTCATAGCTATCGGCTCGGGCGGTGTTTGTGATGCCAGTCTGTTGCCAGATTGCGATGATCTCTTTGAAAAGCTGCTCGTTAAGCTGCTTGTGCCTGGAGGTCTGGATCATGCCTGAATCCTGCGGAAGACTTCAGCATGGCGCATAAAGCGAAATGCCGCATCAAAACTGACGGCAAAGAACACCCGTTTGTCGCCATCAACCATCATCAGATAGCGCTGGTCGTCCAGTTTGGCAAAGCTGAGTTCTTGCTTTTTACCATTGGTTAGGGTTAGCAATACCGTGCATTCAGGATTGTTGAAGAGCTCCCGGTACTGCTCTTCCTGGTTGTCGAAAAAGACGTAGGTATTGAAGTTTTGGAGGATATTCACGATCTTCATCATGGCGACATTGGAATATGTGATATCAAATGTTTCTCTGGCATCTTTGTAGGTCCAGATCGCTCCGTTTCGGGTCAAGGTGTATTCATTCTGGCTGTATTTGGTGTGGATAGCTTGCAGTTCATCCTCTTCGTATTGGACGATCACGGGAGAACGCCAGTTGTAGAGATCCGGGACAAAATCCTGCACTACCTTGTATTTGATCTGATACACATCGGAACTGCCTTCATAGCGGAAGTAATCCCAGGGATTGCCGATATTGCTGAACAGAACATGTACAACCTTTGATCCAGCCGTGATCCTGAGGTGCAAGGCCTTGTCATCTTCGAGATTGTAGCGGGAAACGGCATCCTCGCTCAGACTCATGGCGGTGGTGGCGTATTTTGCCGATAGGACATCGCGGAAGAGTGAGTTTACCCTCAGGGTATCAGCATCCCACTGAACTGGACGAACGATCTTCCAGACGTCTTCAATCTTAGCAAGGGCGGTGTTGTGTTCATTGTTCCATACTTCGATGGTAGTGACCTTATTGGGATCGATACGGAAGATCGGCTCCAGCTTTTCCTCATTGCGGAAGTGTCTGAGGATCAGATATCCAAGGAGCAAAACGATCAGGACACTGAGCAGGATGATTCTTTTATTCTTCATTGTGCTTCCCTCAATATGTGTTTGCGTCTGAGCGCCATGAACAGCCCGATAAATATCAATAATAGCGGTGGCAGGGCTATCGCAGTGATCTTGATCGTGGTCTTAATTCTTTGTTCTGTTTGTTCCTGATCGCCCCAAACCAGCTCATTTTTATACATGTAGTAGCGAATATTGAGCACAGAAGAGCTGAGGTGGCGGGAACGGATGAAGATCATAGAAGGACGTTCAGTCAGGTAGTCGATGGCGTTGAGTACGATGAAGCCGCGCTCGTTGTATTCCTGCTTATCAGGAGTGACCACAAGTTCTTTATCGCCAAAGACCACGAGTTCGGATTGGGGGGATTCAGCTACGAAATTGGGATCTGCCTGGGCTAGTTCACTTCCTGTGAAAAAGCTCTTGAAGCTGCCTTTGAGCAATGCTCCTACCACGATTGGGCTTTCAGGGAAGTCCTCAGGAGTGGGATTGCTGAACAGCTCCGGATCGAGATCAAATTCAGGAGCTTTGAGCCAGCCTGAATTCATGGATGTGATCATCAAAGGTTCAAACTTGATGCCTTCGCGTTTGGTAGTACTGATCCCGCTCGCCAGATACAGGATTACGTTTTCTACATTTCTGGTGATGGGATGGTCACTGCCCCGAACCACGGGATACATCGGGAAATGCAGCATATTGCCCATTCCCGCCTGACGGACATCGCAGACATAATCCAGGACAATATCTTCCGAAAGCCTGGCTCCATAATGCTCCAGGAGATCAACTACATTGGATCTGATCTGGTAAAGGTTGCGGCTGTCGGTATCGATGCGGTCTTGCAGGAATACGATCTTGCCTCCGCGCATCAGGTATTGATCCAGGTTGTATAGCTGCTCTTCGGTGAGGCTTCTGGCAACTCCTGTGAAGAGCAGGGCTTTGGTATCCTTGAGTGGGGTTGTCAGGTATTCATCTTTGATTTTGAAATTGGCTTTGAGAGCAGCCTCGAAGATATCGGTGCTGAAATCAAAATAAGTGCTGTCCCGGAACACGCTGATTTCGGGTAGGCTATGCCCAGCCAAAGCCTGAATGCGCTGGGTGAGTTCATACTCCAGCTTGGGTTGTTGCTTGGGCAGCAGGTTGATGGCGTCAAACTTGCCCTGATACTCAAATACCAGACCAAAGATCACTTCTTTTGTGGTGATCTGATCGTTCTCGTAGATCTGGAAACGGATGATGCTAAGGCCATTCTTGTGCGCCATGGTGAAGAGTTCGTCCTTGCTGGCAACCCGCACATACTCAAATCTGAACCTGCCTTTTCCAGCCAGTTGGTATTCAGTAAGCAGGTCTTTCAGATAGCGGTTCAGAGAGCTCAATTCCGAGGGCAATTCAGGAGAGGACAGCACTTTCACCACGAAATTGTCTTCCAGAGTGCGTACTGCTTCTTTACTGACCGGGCTGAGGCTGAAGGCTTTGTCACGGGAGAAATCAAGGCGCAATTTGAGATAGGTGCCGATCAGGATTACTACTACCACCAGGGCGAGCTTGATGGTGAGGGTGCTGAGGATGCTTCCGGTTTTCTTCTTCATCTTAGCGCTCCTGCATCAGGTTTTTGGATTGCAGGTTGAATTCTGCCAGGAGGGCAAAAACTACTATCACAGCAACAAAAAACAGCAAATCACGTGTATCCAGCACACCTTTCAGGAAGTTTTCCAGATGATACTCAAAGCTGAACATCTGGACATAGCGAACCAGGGGCAGAGGCACCAAAGGCATGATAAACCGTACTACATAAAACACGGCTGAGATGGCAAAGCCCAGGATGAAAGCCAGTACTTGATTGGAAGGCAGGCTGCTGGCAAAGACACCAATGGCGATATATGCGCTACCGGCAAGTATGACTCCTACAAAGCCTAAAAGAATGGCTCCCAGATCGATCCCTTCGCCAAAGATGGCGATGATCACCAGATAGATGAGGGTAAAGATCAGCATGGTCTTGAGCTGCATAATTGCGCCCAGGATCTTGCCCCATACGATGTGTGAGAGCCGGATTGGCATGGTGGAAAGCAGTTCCAGGGTGCCGCTACTGCGTTCTCTGGCTATGCTGCCCATGGTAATGGCAGGAATAAAGAATATGAACAGGAGATGCATAAAGCCATATATACCCCTGAGTTCTGCCAGGCCAATCTTGAAGATAGTGGTGGAAAAATAGCTGCCTGTGATTACCAGAAAGAGGGTAAACACAATGTAGGTGGTTACCGAGCGCATGGCAAGCTGATATTCCTTTTTTGCGATGGTCAGAATAGCATTCATCAGATCTTATCCTCCGGCTCGTTTTCATCAGGTTCGGGGGCTTGTTCCAGTTCGTTGAAATACTCTATATCATCTTCACTGAGGTATTCTGATTCTTTATCGGGCAAAGTGAATTCACCGGTGGTGAGATTGTGGAAGATTTCCTCCAGGCTCTTACGCTCTGTGGACATATTCAGCACCAACCACCCATGATCGGCAATATATCGGGCTAATTGCTGTCTGGCATCGCTCTCAGCGGGTATCTTGAGTGCGAGTTTGCCCGTCTGAGCCTCAGCCTCCCAAGTGATCAATTCCCAATCGGGATGCTCTTCCAGGAAGACAGAGAAATCCACAGCTTCACCTTCTACTTCCACATTCAGCAGGGTGAAATCAGAAAGGTATGAACTGAGGCGGGTGATCTCATCATCCACGATGATCTTGCCTTTGTTGATGATCAGGACACGGTCGCAAAGGGCTTGCACTTCCTGCATGATGTGGCTGGAAAGGATCACTGTCTTCTCTCTGCCCAGGCTGCGGATCAATTCCCTGATCTCCATGATCTGGTTGGGGTCGAGCCCGCTGGTAGGTTCGTCCAGGATCAAGATGTCGGGATCGTGCAAGATAGCCTGTGCCAGGCCTACTCTCTGACGATAGCCTTTGGAGAGGGTACCTATTTTCTGATTGCGCACCTCTTTGAGTCCGCAATTCTGCAATACAAAATCCTGCCTTTGGGTAAACCTGTCCCCTTTCAAACCTCGCAGATCGCCAATATAGCGCAGGGCTTCCACCACGATCATATCGTCATAGAGCGGATTATGCTCGGGCAGGTAGCCAATCTTACCGCTAGTGTGGATGGGATCGTCGAAAATACTGACGCCATCGAGTTCGATTCCGCCTTTGGAAGGCTGCAGGAACCCCACCATCATTCGCATGGTCGTGGTTTTACCGGCTCCATTAGGGCCCAAAAAGCCGGTAATGCTGCCAGCATCGATCGTGAAGCTGATGTCGTCCACGGCTTTGAGATTGCCGAAGAAGCGGCTCAAATTCTTGATTTCTATCATGTTTGTTTTTGCTCCATAGTTATTGAATCATCAGTCCCGTGGCAGGGCCTTTGGGTGGTTCACTCAGCGAGATCACGTCGCCTTCTTTGAGTCCCGAGATCACTTCCACCATCTGGTAGTCGTTGGCACCCATCTGGATAGGTGTGGATACTGATGCAGCAGGAGGGGTCTTGGCTTTGTCTTTATCCTTGGGTGTCTTATCCTGAGCAGGTACCAAATATACCACATCCTGGTTGCGGTCGTCCGAAAACACTGCCGCAATGGGTATTACCAGAACATGCTCACGCGTTTCGCCCAGGATGCTTACTGCTGCTGTCATGCCAGGTTTTACCACTTCACCGGTGGCATTGATGCTGATCTCCACGGGGAAGACTTTGGCATTGTTTTCCGTGATCGCCATAGGGGCTATTTTGACGATCCTGCCTTCGTACTGTTTATAGGGCAGGGCATCCAGCTTGATCTCCGCTTTTTGTCCCAATGCGAACTTGCCGATATCCACTTCATTGATATTGGATTTCACGATCATCTGAGAAAGATCAGCGATTTTCATGACCACGGTTCCCTCTCCATAGGCGTTGATGCTGGAAGTAACCATCTCACCCTCATTGACCTTGCGCTCGATCACGGTTCCGCTGGCAGTTGCATATACATGAGTAACCGTGCCGGGCACATCCAGATCGCGGATCATTTCATACTGGCTGCTGGCTTGCGCGAATTCGATTTCTGCTGATTTGAGGGCATCAGAGGCAGTGTCGTATTCGGATTGGGAGATGTACTGCTTTTCCAGCAGCAGAGTCTTGTCGGCGAGGTCTTTTCTGGCATTATTCAACCGCAGTTCGGCCATCCGCAAAGAGGCTTTGGTGTTGAACAGTGTATTAGCCTGATTGTAGTCCGGCTCGATATCCGCAATGATCTGTCCGATCTTCACATGGTCATTCTCTTTGGCATAGAATTTCACGATCTTGCCACTAACCCGGGATTTGATAGAGACTACGGTTTGGGGCTGGATTTCACCTGTGATTTCGATCTTGGTGGAGATATCACCATAGGCTACAGTATGGGTTAGGGCATTTCCTGCCGTAGCCCCGATAGCCTTATTCATTGCTTTTTTACACTGGTTGAGCCCGATGGATCCCAAAACGATCACTCCTGCTATGCCAATGACGATCTTCCATTTCTTGCGCATACTTCCTCTTTTACCAGAAAATGGTGTGCATCCAGACAAGGCATTTGAGGCAGGAGTTTATGTCAACGAAAAAGCAAGTAGTTAGCTGGACAAGATTTTCCTTGCCTTCTGGACAGGCTGATTAAACTTTGGGCATGTTATTAATATCGCATATCTGGAGAAACAATGATTTATAAAACCATGAACACCATAGAGGGAGGGCAACAGGCATGAACGGACTGAAACGCATAGCCTTCTTCCTGATGCTAAATGCTCTGGTAATTACAATGCTGAGCATCATCCTCAGCTTTGTCAGGCTGCCACAAGATCAGGTGTACAGCCTGCTGATCATCTGTGTGCTGTTTGGATTCACAGGCTCCATTATCTCGCTTTTGGCCAGCAAGAAAGTCGCCAAAATGAGCTACAAGATCCAATTGATCAATCCCCAAGCCGCCAGTGGTAAAGCCCTGATGATCTATGATACGATCCGTGACATGGCAGCCCACAAAGGCATCAAAATGCCGGAAGTGGGCATATATCCTTCCAAAGACGTGAATGCCTTTGCCACCGGAGCATCGAAGAATTCATCCCTGATTGCTTTTTCCAGTGCGATGCTGGAAGCTCTATCCGAGGATGAGATTGCCGCTGTGGCGGGTCACGAAATGACTCATATCCTCCAGGGTGACATGGTTTCCATGACCCTGATTATGGGCTTGGTGAATACCTTCGTGATGTTCCTGGCCAGAATCGTAGCCTTTGCTTTGGATATGGCCATGCGGGACAATCGGGGACGGGGAGGCCTGGGCTATTTTGGCTATTACATGGTAGTGATCCTGCTGCAAAACGTCCTGATGCTGCTGGCGATGATTCCCACATCATACTATTCCAGATATCGTGAATACCGTGCCGATAAAGGTGCTGCGGAACTCACCAATCCTGCCCAGATGATCCATGCTCTGGAAAAGATCGACCGCTTTTACTATCCCGAACCTCAAGGCCAGAGCTTTGCCATGGCCAAGATCAACAACCGCAAGAAAACCTCCATCTTCGCTACCCATCCCCCGATAGCCAATCGCATCTCCAGGCTAAAGGATTTGATGTGAAACACCTCATGCAGATCAAAGTGGAAAAGCTGGCCATGGGTGGCAGCGGTATTGCCTTTCAGGATGGAAAGGCTGTATTTATTCCCCATACTGCTCCCGGGGACGTGGTGGATGCCGTTATCACCACTGAAAAGAAAGACCATGCCTTTGCCAAAGTGACTCATTACCATAGTCGTGGCGAGGGCGTGACGGAAGTGCCATGTGATGCCTTTGACAAAGAGCCGTTCTGTGGCGGATGTGACTGGCTGATGGTGGATTATGATACGCAGACTGCATGGAAGAATGCCTTGGTGCAAGAGCTGTTTCAAAGCAGCATTGCGCCGGAAAACATCGCCCCGATCATTCCATCCCCCCTTCCCCGGCATTATCGCAACAAAGTCTATATGCCTATGGGCAATGAAGGTTATGGCATCTTTGCTCCCTGGTCGCATGAGATCGTTACTCATACTGCCTGTATGAACCATCCTCCCATATTTGACCAGATTGCCCAAAGAACCTGGGAACTCTGTCAGAAAGCCAAAGTGGAGCCCTACAACGAACAGACCCATACTGGAACGCTGCGTCATATCGGACTGCGTAGCAACAAAGACCACAGTGAAATCCTGCTAATCCTGGTCACCCGGAGCGGACGCCTGCCCTTTGCGGGATTGATTGCCAAAAGCCTCTCCAGTGAGTTCCCCCAAATCCAGGGCATTATCCAGAACATCAATCCTGAACGGGGAAACGTGATCCTGGGAGAGAAAGAAAAGATCCTGCATGGCGTGGATCACATCTTCGACCGTATGTCCGACCTGAGCTTTAGAATCCACTATCGCAGCTTCTGGCAGATCAATACCGGCACCATGGAAAACATCACCGCTGCCATGCGCTCGTGCCTGACCCCCAACGCCAGAGTGCTGGATGCCTATTGCGGAATTGGGGCGATTGGGCTGTGCCTTGCCAATGAAGTGCAAAGTGTATGCGGAGTGGAGGAAGTGCCTGAAGCAGTGCAGGATGCCGGACAAAATGCAGCCGATAACGGGATCAATAATGCTGCTTTCCACTGTGGCAGGTTCGAGGAACTTTTGCCCTCACTGCTGGCAAAGGAATCGTTTGATGTCATGATCCTGGATCCACCTCGCAGCGGCGTGGACAAATCTGCCCTGGAGGCAATTCTGGAAGCCAAAATCCCCCAAATCCTTTACCTGAGCTGTGCGCCCATGACCCTGAAACGCGATCTGAAGTTGCTCAGCACAGCCTATGACGTAACCCGGCTGATGAGTTTCGATATGTTTCCCAATACCTGGCACATCGAATGCCTGGCGGTTTTGAGCCTGAAACCATGACCTCTCGGATATTGATCCTGATAGTTCTGCTATTGCTCCTGCTGGCTGGCGTGAGCTGTGACAAGAGCGATCCGGATCAGATTGCCCAGTCCGAAATCAGGGAAATGCTCTACAATCTTTCGCAAGATTTCAACCGCAAGGATATGTTCAAAATCATGGATCGCCTGCACCAGGACTATCTGCACAAAGGGATGGTAAGCTGGAACTTCAATAACCAATGGATGGAGCACATGGGCAGGTTTGCCCTGCTGGATATCGAAGTGCTCTATATAGAGGTGCAAAACGATCTGGCGGTGGTGCATTCGATCAATACATTCACTTCCTCGATCGAGACGCTGGTCTTGACAGAGCCGGAAACAGTAGGTGATATTTCCTATTTCAAATGGCACAACGGTCAATGGCTGATCTACGGGAATCAATCCTGGATCAGATGAGGGTGTAAGCACGTATTGAGTGTGGAGCACGACAGGGCGTATGCCGATCTTGCGGCTTTCGTCCTCCGGACTTTTGTGTGTTCCTGACAATAGTACAAAATTGGAGTTCATAACAGAGCATCCACTCATTGTGCACTCTCATGATGATCAAGAGATTATCTCGTCTTCACCTCGAGATCACCTCGAGTACTCGAGATCATCTCGAGGTGAAGACGAGGTAAAACTCCGTAGATCTATTGATTAGAAATCAAGGCGAAAAGCATTGACCATTCATGTATTGGCGTTAATATTGCATGCCCTAAATCAATGCCATGCAAGGTACTACCAGAATGCTCACTCGATTTGAAAGAATTTTAACATTTTTATTGACAGTCTTCCCGGCTCCGGGTATAGCAAAAATTATCAAGACTGAAGAGGTTTCTGAGCATGGAAAGCAAGCACTTGATTGACAAGGCACTTAGCTACATTGAGGTACACTTGAAGGAAGAAATGCTGCTGGAGGATATCGCCTCCGTGGCGAACTATTCTGCCTGGCACTTTCACAGAGTGTTCTATGCCATCATCGGCCTTACCGTGGGTGAATACATCCGTAAACGCAGGCTGAGTGAGGCATCTCATGCATTGCTGAACAGTCCTGCATCGATACTGCAGATCGCCAGGGACTATTGCTTTGAATCTCAAGCCGCATTCACCCGCAGTTTCAAAAGTTTCTGCGGTTGCACTCCCGGGAATCTTCGCCGGCAGAAGCTTCCCTGCGTTAGTTTCCAGCCCAGAATCCGGATCTCAAAACAAGGAGTAAAGATGCAAGAGCCCAAGATGATTCACAAAGACCAATTCCGTGTGGCGGGGATCACCTGCCGCAGCACAATGCGAAACAACACCATTCCCGCTCTTTGGGATTCCTTCAACCGAACTGTGTGTGCCAAAATCCCAGCCGCCAAGACCATGAAAGCCGCTCTGGGAGTATGTTACTATGAAGACATGGACGAAATGAACGCTGATACGCCCTTTACCTATATGGCTGGATTTGAGGTTTCCGATGCGTATGAAATCCCCGCCGGACTGGAGGAAAGGATAGTTCCAGCCGCTGAATATGCAGTATTTGAACACCACGGCAGCCTCGAAACCCTGCATGATACATATAGCGCTATCTATCGCGACTGGATGGCAAATAGCGATTATGAGCGTCTGGCAGCGGATGATTTTGAAGTGTACGACGAACGATTCAAATATGGAGAACCGGATTCAGTGATGGAGATCTGGGTGCCGGTGAAGAAAAAATAAGCAAGCCATAACGGGGAATCTTAACGTAACAATAATTAATACAATGTCTTAGGTACCCCTCACCCCTACCCCTCTCCCAAAAGGGGAGAGGGGCATAAGACTCCCTCTCCTTTTGTGGGAGAAGGCCGGGGTGAGGGGTCAAAATATAGTCAATTCGGTCCATCAGCTTTTTATTTATCTAATCTGCTTTGAAGCCGCTCCAGGCGTTTCTGCAGATCAGCTATGCGCTTGGAACTCAGCAGATAGCGTCCCTGCTCGATCCGCATCAGGCGTTCACATGCTTCCAGTGCTTCTGTATAAGCCTTGCGTTTTTCCAGGAGTTTCACATATTCCAGTAAAGCAGGAGGAGAATCCAGCCCCGCCCCAATGGCAAAGCATTCCTCGGCACTGCTCAAGTCCTTATCTTTCTTATAGACCAAGCCCAGATCATAGACTACATCTGCACTGATCTGCCCTTTGGCCAGCAAATCCACCAGGATGCGTTTGGCCGTGACCTCGCAGTTTTGGCTCTGATAGAGCCTGGCAAGAGCATGGTAATCGATGCGGATGTCCATCCCGGCAGGAGGAGGATAGGCGATGCTGTCGCAGATCAGCGTAAACAGCGCAGCCGTGTGCAGGATGTCGTGATGATTGTGGATAAATACTTTGCGGATCAATTCGCCCTCTCCGGTCAGAAGAAAATGGAAGTAGGTCTGGGGAATATCTCCACCTTCGATATCCAGTTCTTTATCGCGAACATGTCCCAATATGTAGAATTCCAAAGTCTCAAGAGCGCATGAGGGCAGCTTACGTTTCCAGAGCCTGCGAGCCAGATGTAAAAGGTCAAGATGTTCCATTTTGCGCAGGTTCAGCCAGATCTGGTGATACAGCAGGCGGGATTCCAGCACGGGTACATCGAAAGTTTTGCCATTGAACGTGATCAGCAGCGAACGGCTTTCCACCAGTTCCCTCAGGCGGTCGAAGCTGTGTTCTTCGGCATCGGGATCGGGCAGAAAGATTTGCTCCACAAAGAATTCATCTCCTTCGTAATAGCCCAGCCCAATCATGATGGCAACAGTGCCGCCCCGTCCCAGACCTGTAGTTTCCAGATCCAAAACCAGGATGTCTTCTTTGCGGCGCAAGAGCGTGGGATCCAGCTTTGCCCAAGTGAGCAGAACTTCCGGTATCTCAACAGGATACAGGGGTAGATTGTCGATTCGAGTGTGCATCGGATAGGATTCCCGGGTGAAGAAATAGGGATCCTGCGGATGCTGGGAAAACTGTCCATCTACATGGCGTAGGAGGGATTCCCGCAGCATCTGTTTGAGCTCGGAGGAATATAATTCCCGGTCTGTATTCATGTCTGAAATCATGAGCCCACAGTTTTGTAGGCGGCTCAAGCTGGCAATGTTTTTTTATTGACACATTGGCTCTCATGCTTTCTTTGGCTTAGTCAGGTGGAAAAATATGGATATGGAAATAATACAAACCAGAAACCTCGTAAAAGACTACTATTTGGGCAAAGTACAGGTGCGTGCCCTGGACGGAGTAGACCTCAGTATCTCCGCAGGGGAGTTCGTAGCCATCATGGGGCCATCGGGTTCCGGGAAAAGCACGATGATGCATATCATCGGCTGTCTGGACAGCCCCAGTGCGGGTGAATACTATCTGGATCAGGAATTGGTCAGCAAACTCCCCAAATCAGAGCTGGCGGGAATCCGCAATCGCAAGATCGGCTTTGTCTTTCAATCCTTCAATCTCCTGCCCCACCTGAATATCCTGAAGAACGTAGAGCTCCCCCTCATGTATGCGGGGATGAAACCCCGTCAACGCCTCGCCAAAGCCAAGGAAATCCTTGATAGCGTGGGGCTTTCAGATCGCTTGAGACACAAGCCTGCGGAGCTCTCCGGAGGCCAAAGGCAGAGAGTTGCCATTGCCCGGGCGATCGTGAATGATCCCTCGGTGCTGTTGGCTGATGAACCTACCGGACACCTGGATTCACAAGCCGGAGGTGACATCCTGGAGATCTTTAACAACCTGCACAAAGCAGGGAATACAGTGATCATCGTAACCCACGATCCAGCGGTGGCAGCCCGTGCCGATAGGATCATCAAGATCAAAGACGGGAAGATCAATAATGGCGATCTCGCTGACTGAATCTCTCTTTGTCGGGATATCTGATATCCTCATGCGTAAGGTGCGCAGCATCGTCACCGTGATCGGGATAATCCTGGGTGTGATGAGCATCATGGTAGTTCTGGCCATAGTGAATGGCATGAATAAGAGCACTATGGACTGGATGAAGCAGCGGGGAGGATTGAACAAGATTGAGATCGGCAGAAACTGGTCTTATGACTTCCGTCAGGGTGGTGATGCCAGCTTCAGTCTTGCTGAGGTTCGTGCCCTAAAAGAGCTTACTCCGGAGGCGAAGGCCTTCAATCCCCAAGTACTGCTCTATGGAAACGAAGTCGTATACAAAGGCAAAGGCTTCTGGGGAGACGTCTGGGGTGTGATGCCGGATATGCTTCTGGCAGAAGATTGGGGTGTGGCAAAAGGCAGGTTTTTCCGGGAAGTGGATGTAAACGAAAACAACAATGTCATTGTCCTGGGACACCGCACTGCCAATGACCTCTTTGGCAATCGTGACCCCATCGGTCAAAGCATTACCCTGGCAGGTCAACAGCTCACCGTGATCGGCGTGATGACCCGCAAATACTGGCAAAATCAAGGTGGTGGTACGGCTTTTGGAGATAATGCCCTGGAGTATATGAATACTCGCTCCTATGTGCCGATCTCGACCATGATGAACAAGCTTTCGCCCGGCAGTAAAATCATCAGCCTGGATGTTCTGGCTCCCAGCCCTGAAGCTGCACTGAAAATGCAAAGCAAGCTGAAGAGTATAATCCTGAATATGAAAAGCGGCAAAGAGTTGTTTAGGGTCAGCTCTGCCCAGCAGGAAATGCAGACCATGAAGCAAAACAGCCTGATCTTTACGGCTATTTTCATCCAGATTGCCGTAATCTCCCTGCTGGTAGGTGGAATTGTGATCATGAATATCATGCTGGCTTCCATCAAGGAGCGCACCCGGGAGATCGGGGTCAGGCTCGCAATCGGAGCCCGACGGCTGGATATCTTCCTGCAATTCATGGTTCAGACCGTGCTCATCACCACTCTGGGTGGAGTTTTGGGCATAGCTCTGGGATATGCCATATTAGGGTTGGTGGGAGATTATCTGAAGATAAATGTACTGGCTACTGTGCAAATGATCTGGATTGCACTGGCTGTTTCTGTGGGCGTGGGCTTGATCTTTGGGATCACTCCTGCGGTACGCGCTGGCAGGCTTGATCCGGTTACGGCTTTGCGGGAGGAATAGGAGTGGGAAAAAGAAAAGACCGTGAGAATATCTTTGCCAAGCTTCGTAAGTGGCTGATGTCCTATCTGCGGATCATGATTCTAGATACATACAGAGTATATCTTTATCTTTCGTCTGCACGGCGCAGAAAGATCATGATGACCGAAGTAAGCAGCTTCCTCAAGGTTCTGTATAAACGCATCACTACCGAAGGAGTCTTGAGGCAATCAGCCAGCTTGTCCTATGTGACTATTCTGGGGTTCATCCCCTTCATTACATTTATTGTGATGATCGCACCTGATCTGCCCTTTCTGAATCTCAAGGAAAAGATCGGTGAGGTAGTGGCTACAAACTTTATCCCTGGCTCTGCTGAAGCAGTAATGGACATGATCAACGATATGATCGCCCGCCGCATGGGACTGAATATCATGGTCTTTGTGATCCTGCTGATCTCATCTTACTCGCTGTTCAATAATATCCGTGGCACTTTTGACCGCATTCTCAGTACTCAACTGGCAGAATCACAAGACATCCTGACGCAATTTATCAAGTTCTTTGGCACCCTGGTCTTTGGGCTGATCATCATGGTGCTGCTCTTTTCCAGCTCTTCCATGCCTATCATATCACGTATCCTCAAACTGCCAATCTTCACCTGGCTGGGCTATATAGTGCCTTTTGTCTTGCAGTTTCTGGCGCTGCTCTTCCTGTATATGCTGATGCCTTCGATCAAGATCAGGCGTTCCAGCCTGTTTCGGGGAGTATTCTGGACTACCGTGATCTGGGTGATTGCCAAGTCCGGCTTCGACAGCTATATCTACAATCTCACCAGCTATCAGGCAGTATATGGCGTGATCGCTGCCTTGCCTATCTTCCTGTTTTGGATCTATGTGAACTGGGTGATCATCCTGGGCGGTATCGTCCTGATCAGTGTGATTGACAGCCAGGATAGAGAAGGCATGCTGAAGAAAGTACCCTCCCAAATGGTGCGCATTACCATGGAAATGTATAGCGACAACAAACTCAATCAACGCCTGGAAAGCTATTTAAATAAAAACAACATAAAGGATTTAGTCGAACACATCGACGAGGAAAGGGAGTCATGACTAAATACGCACTGATCTCTGTTTCGGACAAAACTGGTATCGAAACGCTGGCCACCGAATTGGAAGCCCTGGGCTACATCATTTTATCTACATCAAACACAGCTAAACACCTAAGACAATTCTGCCGCACTCTGGTACAGGTAAGTGATCTCACCGGGTTCCCGGAGATCCTGGATGGCAGGGTGAAGACGCTGCATCCCAAGATTCATGCCGGAATCCTGGCAGACCGCAGCAATGACGCTCATCAGCGCACCTTGCAAGAGCATGGCATCGGCCATATCGATATCGTAGTGGTAAATCTCTATCCCTTCTCCACCGTAAGAATGAAGGAAAACAGCACCCACAATGAGATCATTGAAAATATCGATATCGGTGGCCCTTCCCTGATCAGAGCAGCCGCCAAGAACTACCGTTATGTGACGGTGCTGACTGATCCCAAGGACTATACTCCCACATTGAAACACCTGAAGCAATCCACAGAAATCCCTGAATGCTGGAGCAGTTACCTGGCTCAAAAGGCATTTGCCCGGGTCTCCCAATATGATGCAGTGATCGCAGATTACTTTGATGAGTTTCGCAGTGAAGCTGTACCAGACACGGGTGTTGCACCCTTTATCGATCTGAGCATCAGCCTGACCCAAAATCTGCGTTACGGAGAAAACCCACATCAAAAGGCAGGATTCTACACCGCCCGCAAGGATGGCTGGGAAGTGCTGCATGGTAAAGAGCTTTCTTTCAACAACATCCTGGATATTGACAGCTCCCTGAGAGCAATCAGGCTCTTCCAGGAGCCCACGGTGATCATCGTGAAGCACTGCAATCCCTGTGGCATTGGCAGTGGTGCGACCCTGTCAGACGCCTACCGTAAGGCTTTCGCCACCGATACCGTTGCCCCATTTGGTGGCATCGTAGTGGTAAACCGCAGCCTGGATCTGGAAACCGCCGTAATGATCAACCGCATCTTCACAGAGATCATCATCGCTCCCGGATATGATGCCGGAGTGCTGGATGTGCTGATGAAAAAGAAAAGCCGCCGCTTGATCTCCTATCAACCCTCCATGCTGGCAAAACCTGGCAACAGTATGGAAATTAAAACCATGATGTGGGGATACCTGGTGCAGGATTGGGATTTGGTCTCCGAGAGCATGGACTCCTGGAAGGTGGTCACCCAAAGGCAGCCTTCCCAAAAGGAATTTGATGCCATGCTTTTCGGTTGGAAAGCTGTATCACTGCTGAAATCCAACGCCATTGCTCTGGCCTTGCCGGATCAGATCCTGGGTTTTGGGATCGGACAGACCAGCCGGATCGACAGCACTTCCATCTCTATCTGGAAAGCCAAAAAGTTCGGCCATGATCTCACTCATGCCGTATGTGCTTCGGATGGCTTTTTCCCCTATCGGGATAGTATCGATGAACTGTATCAAAGCGGGATCAAAGCAGTGATTCAACCCGGTGGTTCCAAAGGTGATGAAGAATGCATCAAGGCCTGTGATGAACTCGATATGGCAATGGTCTTCACCGGATACCGGCACTTCCGACATTAAAATGTTTGACAGAATCAGCCCCTTCAAAATTTATGCCGATACGGATGCGGAGATGTGTCCGAGTTGGCTGAAGGAGCACGATTGGAAATCGTGTAAACGTGCGAGCGTTTCTAGGGTTCGAATCCCTACATCTCCGCCATTTTCTTTGCAACTGCTTTTTTCCCTGAAACTACCTTTTACACCGGCATTTACATCATCTGCCGGCTCTTTGTGTTCAGGGGAATCTCGCTACACAAGCAATCAACTACAAGATACAAAACTTTTTTCAAGGAGACTCAAATGAGTAAGAACACCAAGATAATACTGCTGGTATTGGTTGTATTATTAGTCCTGATCGGTTTATCCTACTGGAGCGGCAAGCAAATGAGCAAGTTCAGCATGCCCACTGGCAGTAGCACGATTATTACTGATGGCACCTGGCTGCGCCTGAATCCCAGCGCCATGGTGGCGGATTATACTGAGATCATGCCCATGAACTATTTTGGCAGCAGCCAAAGCAGCGTGGAAGCCCTCACCCGCAAGATTCGCAATGCAGCCACAGATAAACGCATTACCGGCATCTTCATCGAGCCAGCTTTTGTCCAGCTTTCACTGCCTTCGCTGCGGGAAATTGGACTGGCTCTGGAGGAATTCAAAGCCAGTGGCAAACCTGTGAAAGGCTTTGGTGATTTCATCTCCCAGGCAGATTACATGCTGATGTGCTATGCCGACGAAATCTATATGGAACCCTCCGCATCAGCGGGATTGATGCTCAGCGGCACCTCTGCCAACATCCAGTTTTACAAAGAACTGCTGGATAAGCTTGGCGTGAAAATGCATGTGATACAAGCTGGTGAATTCAAAGGTGCGGGTGAGCCCTACAACCAAACCCAGCTTTCCGAAGGCACCCGTGCCAATATTGCAGCCGCGCTGTCGGATCGTTTTGATCTGATTATCGAGCATATCAGCAAAGCGCGCAAGCTCAATCCTGATGAAGTGAAATCCATCTTCAACGATCGTAAGGATTTCTTCCTTTCCGCCACTGCCGCACAGGAGATGCTGCTGATCGATTTTCCTCTTTCCCGTCAGGAAACCCTGGCCAAGCTGGAAATCAAGGACGATAAACTGGTATCCATCAACGATTATGGCACAAAAAACGAATTCCCAAAAGGCGACAAAATCGCTGTTGTATACCTCAATGGCAATATCACCCCAGGGAGCGGAAGCTTCAATCAAGGCATTATCTCCCACAGCAAAGTGAAGAAAATCGCCAAACAGATCCAGGAAGATAAAAGCGTGAAAGCTGTCGTCCTGAGGATCAACAGTCCTGGTGGAAGTGCATTGGAAAGCGAACTCATCTATCAAGAACTGCTCAAACTGCGTGAAAGCGTTCCCATCGTAATCTCCATGGGAGGCGTAGCTGCGTCCGGAGGATACTATATCTCCTGCGGTGGAAACTATGTGATGGCAGATGAGGGTACGATCACCGGTTCGATCGGCGTGATCATGCTCCTGCCCGAGACCACCAATCTCGGCAAAAAGGTCGGGATCCGCTCTCAAACCATCAAATACGGTAAATATGCCGGTACTTTCAACATGTTTGAACCCTATTCCCCTGATGTACTGGCTTCCCTGAAACGCAATTCCGAAGGCACCTACGAGGAATTCAAAGCCCGGGTGATGACCGCCCGTGACATCAGTTTTGAGAAGATCAATAGCATCGCTGAAGGCCGGATTTACAGCGCAGAAGACGCTTTGGAAGTGAACCTGATCGATGAAATCGGCTCCTTGGACAAGGCTATCGCCAAAGCTGCAGAACTGGGCAGTATCAGTAGCTATACGCTGCAGAATTTCCCCCGCAAGATCAGCTTCTTTGAAGCCCTGAAAGACTCAGACTTCATGAAGCTCTCGCTGCTGAGCCTGCTGCGCCGCAATATCTTCAGTCCTGAGGATCTGGCCAACCAGTTTCTGGAGCAGATCAAACCCTATGAGTGGCATTACCTGATGCCTTATACTGTTGACTGATATGAAGCGAGATAGCGTAAACACCGAAATCATCGTCAACGTACATCCCCTGGAAAAGCGGGTCGCGATCCTGGAAGACAACCGTCTGGTTGAGCTCTTCGTGGAACGCAAGGACAAACAAAACCCCGTGGGCAACATCTACAAAGGCATCGTCAAGGACGTCCTGCCGGGCATGGGTGCAGCTTTCATCGAGATCGGACTGGAGCGCACGGCTTTTCTGCACTACAGCGATATCGTGATGGATTTTCTGGATGTATTTGAAGATGACAAACCCCGCCCCCGCGTTAACCCATCCGATAGCTCACAAATCGGCAAACTATTGAAACCCGGCCAGGAAATCGTGGTGCAGGTGCACAAAGGCCCCATCGGCTCCAAAGGAGCCCGCCTCACAGGCCAGATCTCGATCCCTGGTAAATTCCTGGTACTGTTCCCGAACAAGGACAAAATAGCCATCTCCCGCAAAATCTATTCTCAAGGCGAACGTACCCGCATCCGCAATGCCCTCACCAGCATCATGGATCCCTCTTTCGGGCTGATTGTCCGTACCGAAGCTGAAGGCTGTGATGAAGAGGATTTTCGCAATGAATACAAAGCTCTCGCCAAGACCTGGAAATTGATTGAAAAACAGCTAAAATATGCTAAACCACCGGTCTGCGTATTCGAGGAAAATGCCCTGGAAAACTACCTGATTCGAGACCTCTTTGGCGAGCATGTGGATCGTCTGGTGATCGATGATAAAGCCTATGCGCGCAGCATTATCAACCAGCTTGAAGATATCTCGCCGGATCTGATCGACTATGTGCAGCTCTATAAAGAGGATTCTCCGATCTTCGACGCCTGGGCAATCGAGAAAAAGATCGAGACGATCTTCCACTCCCGCATCTATCTACCATCCGGGGGCAATATCAAGATCGAGCAAACCGAAGCTTTGGTAGCTATCGATATCAATACCGGCAGTTTCACGGGGAAAAGCCATTACGACGAGACCGTGCGCAAGACCAATCTGGAAGCTGCTGCTGAGGCTGCCCGCCAAATCCGCTTGCGCGACCTTTCCGGCGTCATTGTGATCGATTTCATCGATATGACCGATGACAAATTCAAGGCTGAAGTGATCGAAGTTTTGCGCAAAGGCTTGCGCCGCGACCGTGCCAAAAACAAGGTGTATCCCTTTACTGAACTTGGAATGGTAGAGGTAACCCGTAAGCGTATGCGCGCCACCATCATGGCAAATTTCTCCGAGCCCTGTCCCTTCTGCAATGGCAGCGGCCGTATCATCAGTAAAGATGCCGTCACTATGCGGATCTACCGCTGGCTGATGCGCAGTGACTATTTCATCAAGGACAAATCCTTGCGCATTATGGTAAATCCCGAACTCCTGAGTCACCTCAAACAACATAATGATGACTTCATCAGCTACAAAGACCGCATCGAATTTGCCAGCGACCCAAATATCAGGGTGGATCATTTTAAGGTTTTCAGCTTACCAGGCATGGAGGAGATTACCTCCAAGTATTCCTGATACCTGTATCGTAAAAGCAACTTTACCTTGCTTTTACCTTGTGTTCGCCTCGAGATCACCTCGAGTACTCGAGAGTATCTCGAGGTGATCCTGAGTTAAACACCACTTTATCAAGCAACTGCAAAACTGCCATAAACATGGATTGTGAAGACCCGAAGGGCTCTTGAAAGCTCGACCTCCGGCCTCGTCGACACGGGGACGTGTCGAATCCTGCAACCTGGTTTTCGACCCCACGATTATTGGATCGCAAACGTCCCCGTTTGCGAAGACCCGAAGGGGCTCGGCCTTTGGCCTCGTCGACACGGGGACGTGTCGAATCCTGCAACCTGGTTTTCGACCCCCATGTGTTTCTACTGTAACATCAATCCAGATAGTGGATCGGATATTCTACTTGCTATACCCCGATCTATCCCTCAAAAAATTCCTTTACAAATCAGGATTGTCAAAAAGCGTGGTGAAACTATCTACAGGAGGCTATATGCCATTATTGCAAGCGATTAAAGACAAAAGTGTAAAGATCGGAGTAGTAGGTCTGGGTTATGTGGGGCTGCCTATGGCAGTCACAGTGGCCAAAAAAGGTTTTGAGGTATTAGGTTTTGAAGTCAGCAGCTATGCAATCGAGCACGTAAACGCTGGGGAAAACTATATCGGCGACGTGACGGATCAGGATCTCAAGGATGTGGTAAGTGCTGGAAAGCTCTCCGCTACATCGGATTACAGCCGGATGAAGGAAGTGAACGTGGTACTGATCGCGGTTCCCACTCCTCTGGATTTGTATCATCAGCCCGATACCACCTACATCGAAGCCAGCACCAAAGCCATGGCACATCATCTCAATAAGGACACTCTGGTGGTTCTGGAAAGTACCACCTATCCGGGCACTACCCGCGAGATTATCGTTCCCGAACTGGAAAAAGCTGGATTGAAGGTTGGCAAGGATGTATTTGTAGCTTTCTCGCCTGAGCGCGTTGATCCGGGCAATGAGACCTACAAAACGCACAATACTCCCAAAGTAGTTGGCGGTATGACCCCCAAATGCAATGAAATCGCCAAAGAGTTTTACGAAAGTGTGCTGGACGCTCCCGTGCATTCAGTATCATCTCCTGAAGTGGCGGAAATGGAAAAGATCTATGAGAATACCTTCCGCAATATCAATATCGCCCTGGCCAATGAGATGACCGTGCTCTGCCATCGTATGGGCATCAGCATCTGGGAAGTAGTGGACGCTGCCAAGACCAAACCCTATGGCTTTATGGCCTTCTATCCTGGTCCTGGCGTGGGTGGTCACTGTATCCCCATTGATCCATTTTACCTAACCTGGAAAGCCCGTGAGTATGATTTTCATACCCGCCTCATCGAACTGGCAGGAGAAATCAATATCGCTATGCCGGAGTTTGTGGTACAGCGTGCGATCAGCATCCTGAATCGTCAGGGTGTGGCCATTTCCCGGGCCAAGATCCTGCTTTTGGGCGCAGCTTACAAGAAAGACATTCAGGATATGCGTGAGTCCCCCATTGAGGGCGTGATTACCCAATTGGAAAGCTACGATGCGGATTTCGAGATTCATGATCCTTATGTACCGGAATTTCATCATGAGAAAAACGGCAAGATGTATCAGACCGTATCCTTGGGCAACCTGAAGAAGTACGATCTCATCATTGTCATTACCGACCACTCCAATGTAGATTACCAGAAGATCGCAGATTCGGGAGTGGCAATTCTCGATACCCGCAATGCCATGAAGCATATCACCGCCAAAAACATCGAACTGATGTAATATGGCCTCGTCTTTGAAATGACATAATCTGGCCGGGGTATGGGGCGCAGCCCCATCCAATATCGGGCGGCGGGCTGGGCATGGATTATGTCATTTCTAAATCATACAATGTAAGCTCAGATTTCGACAGAATAAAGAAAACCCGGATGTGAATCCGGGTTTCTTTATTTGTGTAAGTTTTAGTTTATTTCATCAGCAAGAGCTTGGCACTATTGGTGAGCCGGTTGGTCTGCATCCGGACGTAATAGACACCATTGGGGCAGTCATTACCTCTGTCGTCTTTACCATTCCAGTTCAGGTTGAACTCTCCAGCATCTTTCACGCCCTGATTGAAGCTGCGCACGAGCTGGCCTTTGGTATTGTAGATATCGATCTTCACAGGGCTCTTGGCATCCACTCCATAGCGGATGACGGTATTTGAGGATGCTGGATTGGGATAAATCCTGTGGATGCCACCGATGGCGGTTACTTCTGGTGCTGTGGGTTCGTCGAAATAGACGTTTACCATGCGGGGGCCAAAGTAATCAGAGCTACCGCTGAAATCCAGGTTTTGCAACCAGTAGTAGTATTGACCCGGCTCAAACAACTCGGTATCCTGGAAGGAATAAGATTGTTGAGATGAGGTATTGGTGGCTTCAATCAGGGGGCTGACCATTTGCGCTGTTTGCAAGTCATTGCTGCTGTTGCGCAGTACATAATAGCCCTGGACATCGATTTCGGATTGAGTAATCCAATGCAGAACCACAAGGTTGTTGATCGAGAAATTGGCAGTAAAAGACGATAGCTCGACTGGCAGGGTGATGGGGCCGCCAATTGGTGCAGAAGGACCGAAAGTTGCTCCGTTTACCAATGTTGCATTCCTCATGCTTGGGGATGCATCAGAAGCTGTGAGTCCTGATCCTTCGTTCATTCTCCAATAGCCGATCAAGCCTTCCTAGGCTAATAAAGCTTGATTTGTCACATCAATCTCGTTGTCCATGAAGTCCTGGATTTGCTGGGCGGTGCGAGGGATATTCCATACTCTTACTTCATCAATAAGACCTACATAGGGTTCTGTATCGTTCAAGGCTGTATGGATTCCAATCACGTCGGGAGACGTGGTTCCGCCAGAGGGGACATAGGTATTCGAAGCAAAGCTCCTATTGCCACAAGCAACCGAGTTTCCATCTACAAAGAGCTCAAGAGTCTTTCCAGTAAAATCCACAACAGCGGCAATATGATACCAGTTGTTGATAGTTACGACTGGGTTGGCTGTAACCAAGGAGGTAGTAACCTCCCCAACGACTGATCTGGCAATTGCCTGAAGCTTGCCATTCTGCGTCAGTGTGAAGTTGATTGTGCCAACGTTGCCAACCTGACTAATAAAAAAAACTGAGTTTCGAAGCGTTCCACTGTTTACCAGTGAGGCAGGACGTATCCATGCTTCCACAGTGAGCCCTGTGGCGCCACCAAGTATAGTATTGTAAACGTTGTATCCAATAATCGCTCCATCGTTTGGCACCCCGGAGTTTAACTGCAGTGATTGAGCACTCAAAGCACCAGCTAGTGAGACGAGAAGCACTACAAATAGGATAAATCTGTATTTCATATATTCCTCCAAATTCAGATTATTAACTATGAATCACATATATCATGCTTACAGGATAAGCAAAGACAGGATCTTGTTAAGGAAAACATTTGCGTGTAAGATAAATGCATCAGGTCTGCCAAGTTTGCATCTCATGCATTAACTGGATAAATCCCAATTGAATAGTGCTTGACAGAACTTATGAAACCAAACTCTATGTTATCTCATGAAAATCTATTGATTAGGACTCAAGGAGTTTGTATGGCCAAATGGATTTATACTATCGAAGGTCGCAATATGGGTCCCGTCTCAGCCCGTGAAATTGCCGATGCGGTATTGAGGGGAGAGCTGGATGCCGAGGCATCGGTATTGGGTTCAAAGGATAATCTCTGGCGCAAGCTCAAAGAGATTCCCGAGATTGCGAATCATATCTATCAGCCTTCCACTCATCCCTTGTTCAACGATGATGCAGGCGGAGAACTATCTGACTTTGTGGCCAAAGACATCGGTATTGAGGAGTACTACCCCATTTTCTACAATATCCCGGCTCGTAAGCTGCTCATATTGCAGATCATTACTTTGGGATTGTTTCAATCCTACTGGTTTTACAAGCAGTGGAATTACCTGCGCTCCCGCTCCAGAGGCACAATGAACTCCTACTTTTTGGCTAGAATGTATTTTCTTCTCTTCGCCTATGACATCTTCTGGAAGATTGAGACAAATAAGGATTTACTCAAGGTAAAACGCGCGCCCTGGACATCCAGAAGCATGGCGATTCTGTGGTATCTGGGGCCTGTGGGATTTTTTGTTCTGCCCATTGGGCTTGTCTTCCCTGCGGGGGCAGCATTCATGGCTCTGGTGATCTCGACCACCCTGGTGCTGATCCCGATTCAGCGCTATATCAATGAGTGCAACGTTGCACTCAAGCGTCCTGAATCCAAGCCTAGCTTTGGTTATTATGCAGTAATTGTGATAGCTATAGGCAGTATGCTGGTGGGGATTGTCACTCAGATACTATCACATTTCTAAGAATTGTATCGGCGCTCGCCTTAGCATCGATCAAAAAACTTCGGCTCTCTTCAGACATAGTGTGAGGAAGGTTTTCACTAGGTCATGAGTCTGTGATCCACTCCTACACATCCCATGCGCTGCAGGGGTTGTACTGGAGAGGTGCATGAATTGAGTAGGGGGTGTTGCTTACTACCAGCTACTTTTAAGTCCCATGGGAACAGCAGATTTTGTGATAAAAGCCGGCGCTTCAGCGATGCCCCAGTACAATATGCCCCCATCCTGCATACTGGGCTGAGTTTGTAACTTCGCTTAAAATATATTCCTACTTCATTAACAGCAGTTTAGCGCTGCGTTTGCTTCCATTTGCAGACATTTGCACGATGTAAGTGCCATTGCTGCAGGCTCTGCCTTGTTCATCCCTGCCATCCCATGTAAGAGTCAAATCTCCAGCATCCTTCATTCCCTGCTGAAGTCTACGCACTCGCTGGCCTCTGATATTATAGATATCCAGGCCTATCTGGCTGCTCTGATCCAAACTGAAGCTGATCCTGGCATCCTGGGTGACCGGATTGGGATATACTCGCAAGGTAGGGCTGGGAATCTGCAACTGCTCATCCGTCTCTACGCTCAGAAAGTCTGTCACAAAAAAGCATCCTGTGGCATTGATCACGTAGAATGAAGGAGTATTCACCAAAGGGAAGATCTCCAACTCACGCACAGGATAGTAGAGGCTGGGGTGATCCAGCATCGTCACTTGCTGAGTACTGTTATTCCATAAACCTACCTGGGTTTCACCCTGAGGACGGTTCCAACCTAATGGTATTGAGTTGCCATAATCTGGACCCACCAGTGATAGTCCTTCTGTATAATACACAGCATTCCAGGTGGCACCATAGTCCATCGACCTCCACAAGCCATCGGAATCGCTCCCGTTATTCATAACTGCATACAAGACATCATTGGACATATAGCGGAAACTCTTCAGGTTGGCAGTATCAGCAGGACTCCAGGATAGACCTGCATCGAGCGAATAATATACATTCTGACCATTATTGGCCACCATGTATTCATTGAAACAGGCCATGCTGGTGCAAGCGGAATTGCCCAGAGAGGTAATCCGCGACCAGTTTGTGCCAGTGGTGGATTTGAACAGACCATCCCTCTCGCCAACGTAGTAAGTGCTGTTGGTACGATTGTACTTGATAAAGTTAGGAAGCATGAACCAGTAGTTTATCGTACAGGTATGAGTGGTTCGGTTGAAATTGTAAAGTCCATCACTATAAGTCATCATGCCCATGGTGATCATGATGACGTTGTCATTGAGATTGCATATAGAAGTAACCGGTAACGAATATGGAAACACCAAATAGCTCTCCCAAGTGTTACCGTCGAAGATATAGATCTCATTTTGGCTATTCAGGGTGCCTACCATGCTGATGGGATCCTGCCCGAAATTAGCCGTGGCAAAGGTTCCTGTCTCCGGGCCAAAACTCTGGCATTGCAGGGCAAACAACCTGAGACACAAAAGACAAAACAAAACAGTGGAGCTTCTTTTCATGATGGTCTCCTTAGGATCGCAAAGCTATACATATCAGTAGCATAATTTGTTCCTGAACTAAGAATAAATCAACCCTACTTGTAATCAAGTAGTGATTATCTTTTATGGATCTGTTCCATAACGGCAACAGCGAATTGTATCAATTAGGGGACACTATTAAGATCCAACGTCTGTTCAATCCACAATCCCTGATAATCACCTAACCGGGGTCAGGATAGAGGCACATCACCAAACAGCCAGTAGACAAACGTACCAGATAAACAAGTGTTTTAAGGATTGCGCCAGGAATTGTTATAATGAAATATTTCCAGCGAAGTGGCATAAGTATTGCATGCTTGATCCAAATACGGTTGTATTGCTCACCGAATCTAAAAGGGAATACAGGAGATTACATGGGAATTCAGCAACTTCTTATGGTTGTACTTTCGGTTATTATTGTGGGTATCGCCATAGCAGTAGGCATTTTCTTGTTTAATCACTTCTCATATCGAGCAAACATACAGGCCATTCTGGCAGAACTCCAAAACTTCGCAGCCTTGTCCAAAGCTTATTGGGGTGCACCCGAAAGCACAGGAGGTGCTTCCCGCAAAACAGATAACTGCGATATCAGCGTAATGGCCTCTTATCTCGGGTTCAACGAAGACTATGGTTCAAAAATCATCCAGATTACATACAAGTACACTTCTCCCAATGGCGAATATCATCTTGATAGCACCTGGGATGGAGTAATAGAGATCTCAGTACTTGGTACAGCCTCATGGAATGGTAAGCATCCCTATATAAGTTACCAATACGATATGACTACCGACACTCCCAAGGTAGAAATCGAGGCCAGAAAAGGTTGGGATAATTAGTTAGCATCAACCTCTTCAGCATATTCATCTTTAGTACAGCCTCCATGCGAATCCAGCACGAATAAGGCCATCCTCAGGGCTTGGTCTGTTACATCAGCTATCACACACCTCCTTCCAACAATTCAGTTTGAGTAAAAATCCATTTTGCGCTTGACAGGAAATAGGCTATAATAACATTAGCACTCAGATATGACGACTGCTAAAAAACGACTTTCGTTAAGATTAATAATATGGAGGAAAACAAGATGGCAAAACAAATGCAGTATGCACACGAAGCCCGTACTTCCCTGAAGAATGGGGTGGACAAACTGGCTGATGCCGTGAAAGTTACCCTTGGACCCAAGGGCAGAAATGTAGTATTGGACAAGAAGTTTGGTTCTCCCACCATCACCAATGATGGCGTGACCATTGCCAAAGAGATCGAGCTCGAGAATGAATTTGAAAACATGGGTGCTCAGCTCTGCAAAGAAGTGGCTGAAAAGACTCATGACAATGCCGGAGATGGCACCACCACCGCTACTCTTCTGGCTCAGGCCATTATCGAAGAAGGCCTCAAGCATGTAACCGCGGGTGTGAACCCGATGTTCCTGAAGCGTGGTTTGGAAAAAGCCACCAAGGTTGTAGTGGAAAAAATCCACGAGTATTCCAAAGAGATCAAGAGCAACAGCGAAATCGCTCAGATTGCCACCATCAGTGCCAACAACGATCCTGAGATTGGTGCTCTCATTGCCGAAGCCATGCAAAGCGTGGGCAAAGAAGGCATCATCAATATCGAAGAAGCCAAATCCATCGATACCGGTCTTGAGAAAGTGGAAGGAATGCAATTTGACCGGGGCTACATCTCTCCCTATTTTGTCACCAATCCAGACAAGATGATCGCTGAACTCGAAGACCCCTTTATCCTGCTTTATGACAAGAAGATCAGTGTAATGAAAGACCTCCTGCCCATCCTGCAGGAAGTAGCTCAAACCGGTAAACCCATGCTGATCATTGCCGAAGATGTAGAAGGCGAAGCCCTCGCCACTCTCGTGGTAAACAAGCTGCGCGGGATCCTGAATATCCTGGCTGTAAAAGCCCCGGGTTTTGGCGATCGTCGCAAAGCCATGCTGGAGGATATTGCCATTCTTACCGGTGCCACCCTGATCTCAGAAGAGATGGGACGCAAGCTGGATAGCGCTACCATGTCCGATCTGGGTCGAGCCAGGAAGATTTTGGTGGAAAAAGAGAATACCACTATCCGCGAGGGTGCTGGCTCTCAGGAAGCGATCGATGGCAGAGTGAAACAGATCAAAGCCCAGATCGAAGAAACCACCTCAGATTATGACAAAGAAAAGTTGCAGGAACGCCTTGCCAAGCTTTCCAGCGGAGTAGCTGTACTTCGCATCGGTGCTGCCACCGAAACTGAAATGAAAGAGAAGAAAGCCCGCGTGGATGATGCTCTGCATGCCACCCGTGCTGCAGTGGAAGAAGGCATCGTCCCTGGCGGTGGAGTTACCCTGATCCATGCCGCCAAAGCCCTCAAGGCCATGAAAGGTCTCTCCCACGAAGAGAAGATGGCGGTGGAAATCCTGGCCAAAGCCCTGGAAAAACCAGCCTATCAGATCGCAACCAACGCTGGCGAAGAAGGTGCTGTGGTAGTGGAAAAACTCAAGGGTTACCGCGACATCCACATGGGATTCAATGCTGCCACCGGCGTGTATGAAGACCTCTTCAAAGCTGGAATCATCGATCCTGCCAAGGTAGTGCGCAGTGCCGTACAAAACGCTGCATCTATCGCAGCCCTGTTCCTCACCACCGAATGCATCGTAACCGATATTAAAGAGCCCGAACCTCCAGCTCCAATGCCAAATCCTGGCATGGGCGGAATGTACTAGACCCTGTCCTTATATACAACCGAGTGCAAAGCCTCTCCTTCCGGAGGGGCTTTTGCTAATAATCCCCATTGCGTACCAGACGCAAGCCCAGATCAGCAGCATTGGTATCGGGCTGAACTCCACTGCGATGGGTGATTGTGCATTCCGTAGTAGAATACATCCAGCTTCCACCCCGGATGATCCGGTATGATCCCTTTTCCGGCCCCGTGGGATTTGTCTGTTTATTGCGAGTATATTCACCCATGTAGTCCCAGCACCATTCATAGACATTTCCACTCATATCATACAGGCCATAGTCATTGGCGGGCTTGGTTGCCACAGGCTGAGGATTATCCTTTGCATTGGTCTTGAGCCAGGCCACTTTGTCAGCCTTGTTGCCGCCGGAGTACAGATTCTTATTCTGGAAATCACCAGCCCGGGCAGCATATTCCCACTCAGCTTCGGTGGGCAAGCGGAACCCATTGGCAGAGAAATCACACATGACTCTCCAGCGCAGCTTGTCATCCACACTGAGGTTGTTGGGGTCAGGATTGTTTTTTACTATAGTATAGCAGGGATCGAAGCCCATCGAACTACTTAGTTTATTGCAAAACTCAATCGCTTCATACCAGGTAATGTTTGTGACGGGGAAAAGATCATCATAAAAGATAGAGGGGTTGTTGCCCATGATGCTGGTCCAAAGCTTCTGTGTCACCTCAGTGGGCATGATGTAGTAGTTTGAAACTAATACCGGATGTTTGGGTTTTTCATTCTCAGGGGCTACAGGTAGGGGATTCCCCATGGAAAATTCTTTCTCCCGAATATAGTGCATATTGCCAGGATAATTTCTTACATCAGCGATGTTTAAGGACACATTGAGTTGCGTTGAAGGCATTACTTCCACAGTCTTTTCTATATACTGGGTCATACCCTTCACTTTGATCACCCTAAGGCCGATGGGAGCACCGGATATTTTTCCCAGTTTTCCCTTATTAACATAAGCCAGCCGTTTACCATCCATCCACAGCTCTCCATCGAGATCGCTGCTGACGATCAGATCGCCCGTCGTGGCAGCCTTGGTGGCTACCACTGAGGTAGTCTTGGGGGCAAGCTGACCCGATTGAGAAGTGGTCTGTTGAGAAGCAGAAGCTGCCTGATTCATGGCAGTTGGTTGGGGTGGTTGCAAACTGAATACCACCAGTTCCTGAGTGTCCCTGGTAACCCTTACCGCTTGTCCACTGTTACCATATTCTGTTTCCAATCTCAGCAGATGTTCACCCACCAGCATGGAATCCAGAATGACTGCTGATCCTTTGTAAATCTGTCCCAACAGCACATCATCCAGATACAAGGCTCCCGGCATATTGGTTTCCACCTTGATGCTACCATAATACCATTGAGTTGAGACTTTAGGAAGTGGAGTCTTGATCGGAATCGGAGCTGGGGCTACGGATGCATCGGGTGTAGCAATATAGAAATCCCGGCGCAGGTTTCCCGAAGACCAGGGGATCTGATTGTCCAAAGTTTTTCTCGCCACTTCATCCGTGACCACCTGGATCAGATCCGTTATCTTCCGGGGTGTATCGATATTCGCCAGCAAAGCTTCGGTGAAGGGGCTGTTTCTACCCACCCCATCATCGGCGGTTTTTCCTGCTCCGGTGGAATGAACAATATACTGGGTACCGGGAGCAGTCTGGACCGTCGCCATCCCTTTGGTAAGATCACGGGAAAAGCTGAAAGGATTATTACGGCAGGCATCCAGGATGATCACGCTCACCGCAGCTGTCTCCAGTTCTGAGAGCAGGAGCGAGCAATCATAGCCAAAAAACTTCACCCGGGCGGCGGAATCGATCACATCCCCGACTGGAATCAAGTAATTCTTGCCATCGATCTGCATGCCATGCCCGCTATAGAAGAACAGCGCTTCATCTCCAGGTGCCAGACCCTTGGAAAACTGACCCACCACATTATAAAAACCCTGTTTATCCAGATCTGTAGCACATACTACATCAAACCCGTGCCGCTGGAGCGCAGCGGATACATCAAGGGCATCGTTGAGGGGATTTTTGAGCGGATTAGGGTCGTAAGCAGCATTGCCAATTACCAGCGCTTTGCGTGCTGCGGCCAAGCCCAGACAAATAGATAACAGAACTATCAGGATCAGGACACGTTTCACCGTTACCTCCAGATTACTATCTAGTTACACATTTATAACGGTGTAAAAGATTTGTCAATAGATTCTTTTCATACCGTAACTATCAGTTCAAAAGCATCACCTTGTGGCTGCTCTTGCCCTGGCGGATCAGATAGATGCCAGCCTGGCAGCGCTTGCCTTCCAGATCATTTCCATCCCAGCTAAAGACACTCATTCCGCGTTCAGATGATAGCAGTTCCAGAACCCTTACCCTCTGGCCCTTGAGATTGAAAACTGTAGCAGAGCCAGATAGCTGTTCAGAGCTGATCCGGGTCTCAGTTCGGAAGGGATTGGGCCAGGCCTTGAGGCTCGGTAGTGCTTGCGTGACATCCTCAGCGGCTGTATTCGGATCATACAGTGCCACAAAGCCATTTTGGTTGGCGTCGTTGCCGGAATCGATCATCTGGCTGCCAAAGCGGCAAAAGCCAAAATGCCAGCCTGCTACTGCGAAGCTGCCATTGGGCAGTCCACAGATCGCATGGCCGATTTCCAGATTCGCTCCTCCCGCCGTAATGAATTGCGAATCTCCATAGCCCAAGACCAGATCACAATCTCCCAGGCTGCTGAGGTTTTGCAGACCAAACACAGCGTTTTCCTCGAATGTTGCCGCGACCAGGGGTAGGGGTGAAAACTGACTGTAGTGGCAATCTCTGCCTTTGTCCGAAGCTGTTCCGCCACCCCAGTCAAAGCTTTGCCAGGCACCTGTGATTGCGTCAAATTCTGCCCAATAGGCATCATCACTGCCGTTCAGACTATCAAAGCCAAAGCTGCCGATCGATCCGCTGCCTACCACTCTGCCACAAACCATGCCGGTTTGCCCTTCAACGGCTGCAGGCTGAACCGCGATACTGATTACCATCGCGCCCTGGGAAGGAGCAAGCCACAGCAGATTTCCACTGGGATCGTATTTTGCCGCGAACATGCCAGAGCCACTCAGGAGGGTGCCGGAAAAGTCCGAGCCTGGACCTGCCGAGCCAGTCACATAACAGCTGTTGGCATTATCACAAGCGATTTTATAGCCATATTCCACTCCAGGAGTACCAGCATGCCGGGCCCAGAGGAAATTGCCATTGGTATCAAAGGATGCCACCAGGACATCACTGCCTCCATAGCTGCTGAGGACGCTATTGTCCTCGAAAGTGATGCTGTCTGCAAACCATCCGCTCAGGAACACGCGTCCTTCAGGGCTGACCGCCATGCCATGGGCAATGTCATTGAGCGGGCCTCCGAAGGATTTGAGCCAGAGCAGGGTTCCAGAGGGGTTGAATTTGGCCAGATACACGTCCCAGAGGCCGTTTCCGGTCACGCTTTGTTCCTGGCAGGTGAGGCTATCCACAAAGTAGCCCGCCACATACGAGTTTCCGGCTGCATCCACGCCGATCCCGAGGCCGGCATTGTCGTTTGTGGAGATCAGAGTATTTGCCCAAAGCAGGTTTCCGGCACTATCCAGCTTGATCAGGAAGGTATCTGTAAGCCCGGCTCCGGGATACATATTGCCATCGATCACCAGGGTATCGACAAACTCTCCGGTTAGAAACAAATTCCCACTGGCATCAGCGACCATTTCCCATACCCTTTCCATAGAGTCCCCGCCAAAACTCTTTGCCCATTGCCAGGCAGCCTGAGCGCTGGATACAAGTATGATAAGGATGGTTAGCATCAAGATCTTCTTCATCATTTCTCCTAAAGTGCTTGTGATTTGAATCAGTAGTTTTGGCAAGGGAAAAATGCGGTTTGGCATTGATCAACCACATCACTTGATTGTATATGCGTAATGCATTGATAATGTCGTATTTACTTCAGGATCACCTCGAGATCATCTCGAGTACTCGAGGTGATCTCGAGGTGATCCTGAGTTTAACCTGAGTTAACGTACTGCGAATCAAGGCAATGCAAAACAGCAACAAAGTGAAGGAAATTCCCCTGCCCTGGCACCTGTGTAATGATCCAGAGATGCAACCACATGCAGGACGGGATAAGAGGAAATATCTTGACTCTTACATGGCATCTTGATATTTTGCCAGCAGTGGGTCTCCTGGATCGCTTTGAAAACTTTAACTCATGGACAAAAACTATATCCCGATTGGAGTAGATAATGCGAATTGTCGATAAGATCATTATCATGATTTCTATCCTTGCCATCCTGGGATGCGGGTATTGGCTGGTATGGATGTTGAACAATCCCCTCGGGAAAGCGGAAAGCGATACTACTCTCATAGACACAATGCAGGAGCCCTTGCAAAGCGAGGCAAAGGGGATAGCTTTACCGATTACCAATAAAAAGGGCTTGATGTATATCTTCACAGCCAAAGCTGAGTATAGTATTGCCGGGGTACTCGTAAGTAAACAGCGATATTACAGTGGCCCCATGAGCCAGATCTCGCCTTATGATTATGCTCTGGTTTGGGGAGAGGTGCCAAATCATCTCAAGTATCTGACCTTCAGCCAGGTTTTAAGATTCTGTCTGATGGATTATGATGCCAATCTGCCGATCACCCTGAACTATCTCTATACCCATGTGTCAAATAACCATCTGATTCCAGCTACTAAAAACATCCGTGGAGCCTTGAAGCTTGCGAAGGAAGGCGACAAAGTGGTTTTGGATGGCTATCTGGTGAACGTCGATCTGGGTAAGAAAGGACGCACTGTAGGAAATTGGACAACCAGCCTGGATCGTAAGGATCAGGGAGCTGGAGCTTGTGAGATCATCTATCTTACCCGGCTACGGATCAATAATCAGGTATTCGAGTAATCAGGAGCTTGCTTTGGCTTTGTCTATGGGTTGGCTTGTCTGTGCAGAAACAGCACTTCCTTCACATGATTTAAGAGCTCCGCTGGCAGGATTGGTTTGTTCAGGACATGCTTGATTCCAGCCTGCTCGGTGCGGGCCTGGATGCTGTGATCCAGAAATCCGGTATAAAGAATAATGGGGACAGTGCGGATGGCTTTGATTTTGGTGGCAAGTTCGATCCCATCCAGGCCGGGCATGGTAATATCGGCAATAATCAGTTCAAAATCATCGGGATGTTCACTGAACGCCTGTAGCGCCATATTTGAATCGTGAAAAGCTGTTACCTGATAACCAGATTTGGTAAGTGACTGGCAGAATATTTCTGCCAGAGCCGGCTCATCATCCACCATCAGGATCTGAGCTGGGATCAGGGGGTACTCTGTCAACCTGGGTGCTTGGGATTTTATGTTCTGCACTTCTGCTATGGGGAGGTAGATATTGAAAGTACTGCCTTCTCCCAAGACACTGTCCACCGAGATAAAGCCCTTGTAGCCATTGACAATGCCATGCACGATGGAAAGTCCGAGGCCGGAGCCTTCCCCTACGTCTTTGGTGCTAAAGTAAGGATCGAAGATTCTGGTAATCATTTCCCTGGACATGCCGCATCCAGTATCGCTCACGGCCAGATGCAGGTAAGTGTGCTCCAGAGAGATCTTGGGATCAAGATTTAGCAGTTCAGCGCCTTCGACCTCTTTCAGGCTGATGCCCAGGACACCGCCATCGGGACGCATGGCATGGTAGGCATTGGTGGCCAGATTGATCAGCACCTGCTGCATTTCCGTAGCGTCAGCCATGGTAAACCGGTAGCTTTGGATATCCGTCTCGATCGATACTTTGGTGGGGATGGAAGCACGGATCATGGGCAGGGATTCCACGATGATGTCGGCCAGGATAATCTCTTCCACAGCCTGATCGCTCTGGCGGCTGAAGGTGAGAATCTTGCCGATCAGGCTCTTGGCTCTCAGGCATGCTTTCAAGGCTTCATCCATGTCTTCAATCACTTCAGGATCGGATTCGACTTTCCCTGAGGCCAGCGCTATATAGCCAGCAATGATAGTGATGATATTATTGAAATCATGGGCGATACCACCAGCCAGAGTACCAATGGATTCAAGCTTTTGGGATTGTCTGAGCTGCAATTCGAGATTCTTCAGATCTGTCAAATCCCGGGTGATGAATATATATTTACTGGGCTTGTTGGCTTCATCCATGATCACCGATGCACTTAGCAGAGCTGGGAAGCGCAAGTCCTTGCCATTATCTATCGTAAGTTCCTGGTTTTTTACATAGGTTCCGGCAAAGAGCTCCTGCAGCATCCTGGCAAAGAGATTCCTATCGTGCTTGATTATGAATTTGGCGATATTTACACCAGCCGTGATCAGATCATCTTCATTGTCGATTTCCAGTAAGCGCAGAGTCTCTTCATTTACACTCAGGATTCTGCCTTCGAGATCGGTAACGATGATTGATTCTGGGGATGTGATCAGGATTTTGCGGGTTTGCTCTTCGATCTCTCTAAGCTTGAGTTCCGTTCTGGTGCGTTCGTCAATTTCTTGCAGTAGTTCCTGCTTTTGAGCAAAGAAGCGCTCGATCAGGAGTGCGACGTCGGCAAATTCATTCTTCTTGGTCGTGATCGGTTTGATGACCTCAGGATCGTTTTCTTTGAGGCTAAGAGAGATGAGATTCAGAGGGGTAGTAATCCACTGTTGGATCAACATGAATTGCATGAGTAGGAAGATCAGGATGAAACCCATCGTGCCAAACAGGATCAGGTTTCCCAAAGCCCCGAGCCGGTTCAGATAGGGGTTTGAACTGTAAAACACCAGCCAGGCGACAGTGTCTTTGTTCCAATCCACAATCGGACGGATGATCTTGGTATTGTATTGTTCGATATTGTCTTCAGTGGTAGGCTCCATCAGGCTGACGCGGATATCGTAGCTGAGGGCTTTGGCGATCTCGGAAAGAAAACGGTAATCCCAGGCTTGGGAAACAAGCAGATATCCCCGGGCGGGGCGTTCCCGATTCACATCATCGGTGTAGTGTATGCTGGAGACGGCATTGGCCATGATAGTATTGAAATGGCGGGAAAGATAGTAGTGCTTTTGTCCCATGGCCAGGCTATCGAGCAGGCTGGCTTGGATGCGAAAAGAATCGATATTGGTAATCGTGTCGTCGGATTTACTGTAGATCAGATTAGCAGAGGCATCATAGACCTGTACCAGCGAATAGCCAAAGGAATAGATGAGATTGGAAAGGACTCGTTCAGACCAGGCAGGATTGGGACTCTCCACATAACGAACCATATCGTCCGACAAAGCATAATCATCGATCACCAGCATGAGATTGTTGGCTTTGAACTGGAAGAGGGCATCGATGGTATTACGCCTCTGGCTTACGTCACTTTCGCGGTAAACCCTCATTTCCTCCTGTTTGATACTGTAAAACAGGTAGAAAAAGGCTCCGAACGCAAATGCGATCACGATAAACAGCACTAGCAGCCTATGTGTTATGCGCATCCCTGACCTTACATTCTTTCTTTACTGCAGTTCAAAGGTTTGGCTCATTGCCCGGCTTTGGCGGCAGCATCCTGTAGCTTTCTTTGTAAAGCCGATTCCACGATTTCAGCTTTGATCGTGATAATCAGTTCACGTTCTTTTTTATCATAGCTGTCATAACCAGTCAGGTAGCGTATGCCAAAGACCCACCAGGGGAGATCTTTCAGGATTGGGATACCGCTGCGGGCTTTGGTTTCATCGGTGTCAAACAAGCCGCCTATAGCTGTCTCTTCTCCATCGTAAAGGATCAGTTCTGTAACGGATTTACTTTTGGAAATCACAGTTGAAACCGCACTGGGAACACCGCTGGAGCGTTCGATGCTAAGCTTCATGTGGATTAGTTCTTCACCATTCACGTTGACGATTGTGGGAAGCACATCCAGGATGACGCCTGTGGCAAAGAAAGCGTCTTTAGTGTTTCCTGCTTCGTCGGCAGTCTTGATCGAGATATCCTGCCCCACCTGGATATAACCTTGCTTGCCGCTGGTTACCAGAATATTGGGTTGGGCGATTATGCTGCCCATCTGGTCGTTTTCAATGGTCTTTAGCAGAGTATTGATATCCACCGTATAGTTACCGATCTGGCGTGAACCAGAAGCAGATAGATTCATAAGGGATGTGACCTGAGTAGCGCCACTGAATCCGGCATTGACCTGCACTTTACCATTCATCACCGTGCTCCAGTCAATACCCAGGTTTTTCAAATATGATCTGTCTGCCAGCATGGCTACAGCCTTGATGCGTACTTGTTTGGCATTGGGATCGATGGCATTGGCATCCTTTTCTACTTTGTCCTCTTTGGATTGTACGCTCACGTTTTTGATAGCTATAAACCCCACGGCATCTTCACGGATCAGGCCATTTTGGAGCAGAATCAATTCCAGGGCTTTTTCCCAAGGGAGGTTGTTGATGGGGACACCGATGCTGCTATTGAAATTTGAGAGATTCAGGATTTTCTTCCCAACGGTTCTCAAAGCCAGGTTTTCCAGCACTTGTACGGCCTCATTGATGTGGATGTTGGGGTTCAGACTCACTAATTCCTGAGTCGGTGCGCTGGATTTCTGGGCCGATAACACAGAGACGATTGTGCATAGGACTAGCAGGCAGAGAACGATAGTTTTATTCATAATGTAAACCTCATTATTCTTTGGTAAGATTCAGGATTTGGTTTTCCGGGATGCCGTATTTATCTACTTTGAATACAGCCTTTCCGCCCCGGAGGTCGATACTATAGAGGTAACCACCCAGAACTTTGTCTTTGATGGCGATAATGTGGATTACACCGCCTTTATCCCGTAGGAAGATGCGGTTTTCACTAATCCCGATCAGGGTACTGGTATCAATGTTAACCAGGGTAGGATCATCTTCTGGGAACAGAGGAGAATCCCAAACCCGGGGTTTGAAAAGCTGATACAGAGGAACACTGGTTTTGATATTTTTGGGTGTAATCTGGCTGGCATCCACACCCCCTTCATTGTAGTGTGTTCTTATTACCATGGAGTAAGATACCGTATCGCTGTTTGCCACCCCTTCAGCGCTTATGGAAAGCTCTTCAATGGTTATCAAAGCTCTTTGATGCTCAATATGGCGGGTGAGGCTGACGACGTCATAGTAGTTGCTTCGCCCAGAGATCACATACTCGTTCCAGGAGGTTTGCTTCTTACCTTTATCTGAACTGGCAAAATTGAAGATGATGTCGCGTCCCATCCAGCTCAATAAACGTAAGAGGTATTGGTAAGTTATCGTGGGTGAATCATCAGCAAGAACTACTTTGCTTTGTTGCAATACCATAGCTTTGCGAAATTCGTATTCAGCGATCAGGGAATCGATATTACTAATCTGTCTCTGGAGAACTTTGATATCGGAAGCAGTTTTTTTGTTTTCCGTCTTTACCGTATCTATCTTCTGGTTCAAATTACGTATCATGGCCATGGTCAGACTGCCCATGATGATCAACAAGGCACCAAGGACGATGGAGTTTCTTCTGGTATTGGTCATTGTTGGCCTCCCTTTTCGATCATGTCAAGATCCTGTTTTACCTGGTTCATCAGTGGGTTGCGGGTGTAGTCGGACTTGAGGGTATTGTACCATTGGGTATAGCGGGAATTGTTCTGAGCATAATCTATCCGGGCTTGCAGGAGCAAAGCATGAGGATAATACTTGTCCGCAGCTCTCAACATGGGCTCCAGATACTGATTGGCCAGACGGTATTCTTTGTCTATATAGAGCCGATAGGAAAGCCACCACCGGGTTACAGAGAGTAGATTGCTGTTTGGAAACCGTTGGAAGAACTTTTGGCCCAGATCCCTGTAATCCCACATGTTGCCTTTATTTATGGCAGCTACAAAGCCCTGATAAGCGGCAGTAGCTTCCGGATTCTCTTCCAATTCCTTATCTGATGGGATGGGAGTATATTGCTCGGGTAACAGTGGCAGGATTACCCTGCCCTTGCTATCGGTTTTGGGCTGGGAGGTTTTGGCAATACTGGGCTTTACAGTGGCACCAGGTTTAGTACTGGTTTCACTTTTGGTGCTGGTTTCAGAATCTGTGTTGCCATGCACTTTCATCAGGGCTTGCAGCTCGGTTTCAATATCTTCGAGCCAGTTAACAGAGAACTTCTCGAAGCCTAGATCAAAACTCCAGATATTGTGCTCTCTAATCATGGAAGTGGTTACTTTACGGATTTGACTCTGAGTGAGAGCGTTGGAGATATTGATTACATTTTTACTGCGAGTAGTGAGACCGGTAATCTGCAGCTTCTCCTTATCCTTTTTAAGGTTTAGTAACCAACTGGTGGGATTGTCCCGGAAGGTACGGTTCAATACAGATAGGAGTTCGGTCCAGGCGTTCTTGCCTTCCAGCAAACTACCCAGCATTTGAATGTTTTTCTCCTGGGCTTCCAATTCGCTTCGTATTCTCTGGATTTCTCCCGCTTCGGCACGAAGCTGCTCCAACTGGAGTTTTTGTTCTTGTTTCATCCTTACTTCAGCGGCATATTCCTGATTCAGACGCAGAAAATTGAACGTGCTGCCCACTGCTACAGCGAAGATCAGGAAGAGGATGATGAATCCATGCCACGCCACTTTGAGTTCTTTCTGCCCCTCCAATACTCTGGCGGGCAGAAAATTGGTGGGAGAAAACCTGCTGTCTTCAGGATGAAGGGCTTTGAATGCCAGGGCAATGGGGATGGCATACTGGGATAGGACATGATAATTGAACCCTTCTGTCTCAATACTGGTCAGGATGATGTTCGTAAAGCTAAACATTTCGATCCTGCTGTTTGGAAACTGGGATTCCATGTATTCAGCCAGATGAGAGCTGGCCAGGTCTCCAGTAAAGACGATTACTTCCGGCTCCACTAACTGGGCACTATCCAGAGCCAGAGAGAGCTTTGATGCGATTACATCTGTATCTGGAGTAGTCTGTGAAATCTGCAGTTTCAGCGTATCTACCCATACTCCATCTTTGAAAATGAAACCCTTCCGGTACTCCTGTCCCAGATAAACCAATAGAGTATTCTGTGCCATTTGGTTTTCATAGGCAGTCTTGAAGTAATCTGTAAGGGCAATATCATTTGCATCGGCAAGCTGATAATACAGCTTCAATTTGTTTGCGCGGGAGTAGTCTCGCAATAGATCAAACAGCCGGTTTGTCCCCTGGTGCAACCAGTGCTGGAATTGGTCTCCAATGCATACAATGGATGATTTGTATTCTCCACTTTTGAGATTCTTTGGGTTTACCTTGCTGCGCACAAAGAGTTCCATCTCTTTCTTGCCAATGAGCCCTGGAACGTCCTTTTGGATATTGTCTTCATAGACGTTCAGGGCGATCACGCCATGGGCCAGATCAAATGCGCTGAGCATCCGTTCACTGGGCTGAAGCTGATAGTTCGTTACGTAATCAGGATCGTATTCATCAATCTCTATATCATCCTTGGACATTGGGCGGTCTTCTTGGGATTGGGCATCCACAGCAGTTACGGAGGGGTCATCAAGGATTTTGTACCAGTATTTATCAAGATCAGTGTGATCTATGGCCTGCAAGTAGATTAGATCGCCTTCCTTACTAAGGTGGACAATGCGTACTACCAGTCCATCATGAAAGATCCCGTATGCTTGTTTGGGGTGTTTCTTCATATCTTCTACCTCTTATAGCCGGGGTTATGACATCGTAAGCAGTTGTGACATACGTTTCTTGTTGTTCGCATAATTCATTGCAGTTTGCTGGGTGATGATGCCTTTCTTCTGCAATTCTCGTAAATCCTGTTCCAATGTGCACATGCCCATACGTTTGCCTTCCACCATCATCTGATATACTTCACCGATGTTTTTGTTTCTGATCGCAGCTTGAACGCTGGAATCCACACTCAGGATTTCTTTGGCCATTACCAATCTGCCATCGATAGTGGGAACCAGTTTTTGGCTCATGGAAACCGACAATACATCGGCCAGACGGTTGCGGATGCGCTCCTGCTCTTCAGGAGGAAATTCAGCGATAATTCTGTGGATACTATCGATAGCCGAACTCGTGTGTAGCGTGGTAAAGGCTTTATGTCCGCTATCGGTGATTTCCAATACGGTGGCAATCGTCTGCGGATCACGCATTTCTCCCACCACGATAATATCAGGATCCTGGCGCAAGGCCTCAATGGCTCCATGCTCAAAGCTCATTACGTCCACACCTACTTCACGGTGTCTTACCAGAGCCATCTTGGAGGGATGGACGTATTCGATGGGATGGCCGATGATTACGATGTGGGCGGCATTCTCACGGTTGTTCAAATCTATGATGGCATCGAGGGTAGTGGATTTTCCACTGCCAGTTATACCCGTGATCAAGACCAATCCTGCTTTCAGGTGCTTGAGATTCATCCGTTCAGCTATCGGAGCGGGGATTCCCAGACCTTCCATAGTATAGAGTTTGTCATTGATCCGCCGGAAGTTTGTGGCCAGATAACCGCGATCAAAATAGGCTGAGCCACGAAACCGGGCATTAGCTTCACCATCGTGGAAAGCCAGTGAGAAGTCTACGCTTCTTTGTTTGTACAGCTTTTGTCTCTGAGATGGGCTTAGCCAGCTCATTGTGAGGGCAGCAGACTCTACATAATCGAAAGTACCCAGATCAAGTAGAGGCTTTTTGAAGCCATACACACGCATCCACACTTTGTTCTCGCAGCCAGGAGCGCCAAAATCTATATCAGAGGCGTTGAGTTCGCGCGTCCTTCGTAGCCAGGACTTCAGTAACTCATGACATTCAGATTCATTCTCGGGATGATCCCGCAGCCATTGATCGATGATTTCACACTGCTCTACCCCGTGGTAATTCTCCGGGATGTTGAATTTGAGTGCTGTTAAAAAACTTAAAGACACTTGATACCTCAGTTGCTAACTTGTTTATCGGCAGAGAACCCACTGTACAAACCTATCCGGAAGATACTGCGGCGCCATTTCATATACAGACATTGGATCAGATTGATCATATATCTTTTGGTCAGGGTCTCGTCGTTGTAAGTAAAATACTCCATAATCTTCTTACGCTTAAAATGCCGGAGTTGTACATCACCCTGGGCTTTGAGAGTCGTGAAGATCGCACTGGGATTGATGAAAGTCTCTTCTCCCCACACATCACCATCCTTGAGGGTCTCCACTATCGCACCATTGTGGATCACATTAAGGAGCCCACTTTCGATCAGGATCATAGAACCGATATCATCGGTGAGCGGGATGGTGTCCCCTTTATGATAAGTAGTGATTACTCCAATATTGCGGAAATCTCTGGCTTGTTCAGGAGAGAACCCTCGGAGCAGGAGCAGATCACTTTGCTTCTCAGAACTGAAAACAGAGCTATCCACAGCAGGGCTTGGGGTTTCATTTAAATCTCCAGCATGAGCCAGTCCAGATTCCACCACCTTGATCAGTTCTTCGGCTTGCACGGGCTTGGTAAGATAGTGATATGCTCCAGTGCGGATGGCTTTAATAGCCACATCGATGCTGGAATATCCGGTGGTCACGATGATCACAGCCAGGGGTTGAATCTCCTTGAGCTTGCCGATCAGTTCCAAGCCACCCATGCGGGGCATATATACATCGATGATATACAGATCATACTGACCATAGGCTACTTTCTCCAGAGCGTCCAGGCCGTCAACGGCCACGGTGACACTATAGCCCATTTCTTCCAGGAACTCGCTGATGATTTCCCGGATGTTCTGTTCGTCATCGACGACCATTATTTTCTTGGGGTTCATTTATCCTCCCCCCTTTGTGCTGTATAAGGGGTTACAGGCTTTTCGCGCTCCCCTTCTGGATGGATGGGGCTTTTCACCTGATCAATTTCTTCATTTGTGGGTGGAGTCACTACACCCTCAGTTCCAAAGAGAGCCTGTTTCTTCTGCTGCTCATAGTAATCCAGCAGAGGATGCTGCTTCAGTTCATACAGACGTTGCAGGATCAGGCTGATCTTATTCACAGCCTCAGTTACTTCGTTGTTGGTCTTTTGCAGCCCTTCATTTTTGTATTCGTTGGCATAGCGTTTTACTCGTCCCAGGGAAAGCGTGATCACACACAAGGGAGTATTGATATCATGATCTATATGAGCTACATTTCTCAGGATGGGCAGTAAGGTTTCGAGTTGCTTCTTCATATCTGTAAGCTCAGAGATTTTGGCCAGATTCTCAGCTTCAGCCTTTTGCAGTTGTTTTTGCTTACTGAGCTGATCGGATAGATAGCTGGCGATCAGAGCCACACCACAAAAGAGCCCTGTATAGGATAGTAGATACACCGTAGAGCCGGCGATATCCATGCCGGAAGATTGGGTAGGATTAAGTACCCCATTCTTGTAAAGCAGCACCAGGATCAATAGCGAAAAAGTACCCGTGAGTCCTGCCAGGAGACCACCATTTTGGGGTATTGTGAGTGCTGCGGTAATCACCCCGATCAAATACACCCATACGAAGAAGCTGCTCAACCCACCGGTAATATGGACTACTATGGTGGCAAACAAGATATCCAGCAACACCTGAAACACGACTATCCAGTTCAATTGTGCACGGGATTGCAATTGAAACAGCAAATTCAGCGCTACGATTCCAGCGAAGACCAGGAAAAACATCACATTTTCCACCATCAGTTCCTGAAAGCTGATGTGCAGTAACCCAATGGAGAAAAGCACTACAACCATAAACCAGCGGATCATTGCCCACCAGCTGAGTAGAGTTAATTTCTCGCTATCCATTATGTTCCTCCCGGATTAATCCCTGATATACTGAATAGTGGCGGGATTGATGATAAGATTGTGGTAGGCGGCTATTTCTCCAGGGGACATGGTACGCGGTACCAAACCCACCTGATCCATGAGGCCATACATATATTTGAAGCTGTCACCAGATTGGGGAGTGCCAAAATACTCCCGACCCAGATAGATGCCTTTGTTGACGACAGCATTTCTCTTTACAAAGGGGTATAAGGGATTCTGTGTGCGCCCTACTTCTACTGCATTGATGTATCCCACCACCTGCCCCTGGTTGTAGGTCATGGCAAAGAAATGCCATTTGTCTTTGTTGTGTGGCCACTTCCCATCTGGGGTGAAGGGGGCGGAGACCTCGATATTCAAGCCATTCACGGTTGTGGCGGCAAAGTACATATTGCCACCCTGATACCAGATGCCTCCGGATGGTCTTTTGCGGATTGTGTTAAAGTTCACACCATTGGCTGCCAAAGCAGGATCGTTTGGATCCGGTGGAAGCCATACCAAAGTTGCGGCTGGATGGCCCTGTCTGATCTTCGCATAAGCCAGGATAGTGAAGTTTGAGGCTACCTGCATGCTCTCATTGCCACCGTGCATGATATATCCTCCGCCACTACCGAAACTGGCGCATTTCCAACCATCTACTCCCTGACCCATAGGACGCGTATCCACATCACCATAGAATAGTGCATCATTCTCGTTATCCGACGAATCTATCACATGATTCCAGTTTTCGCTGGGATTGAACTGAGGCTGATCCATCTCCAAATAGATACTGTAGTCCAAATCCATGAGTACCACCAAGGGGAAACTGAAAGCCAGTTCTGCCCGATAGTTCACAGTCTGGTTAGCATAGTTTCCGCTCACGTAGCTGATAGCCCGATAGCTATTGCTGCCTGAGCCCCCGTCATTTCCTACGAATGTATAGCTGATGCTATCAATATGGCAATTTTGGATATTGAAACCATTGAATACCTGATTCCAGAGCACCACGGAGTTCGGTCCTGCCATCATCCCCAGTGATATCGAATTGCGCACTGCGGTACGCAGGGCATAGTCCGATACGCTTTCAGCCTGCTTGGTAAGCATATTCCTTGAGACTATGGTGGGGAGATCAGACATCCTGCGCTGGATTGTAGTCATGATCCTGGCAAATAGAGCTCCCATCAGCAGTACGACGAATAGCATTGCACGTCCCATGATTCCTCCTTTTATGCTCCACGCATATAGGCGTTCATGAAGTAACACTTAAATTGGAGTTTGGTAATGATAGGCCTTCCCCCAGGTCGGGGGGCAGGACGGAAATATGAAATACGGACTTCTGCGCTGCGAGCTTGTGATGCAGTGGTAGTAAAGGCATCGTTCTTGGTCAGGTAGCGAAACTTGAGCTCATTGATCCAAAACAAGTGTCCCATATCGTCCAGAGGCACATTGTCCTGCAAGAGCACCACTGCAGTACCCCAGGGATTTGGCATATCTGCCAGCTTAATACAGAATCGTACAGGTGCAAACCCGATTTGATCATTTTGAAAGTCCCAGTAGGTTCTGAATACCAATGAGTCCGGGGTGGCATGCAGTATAGCCTCCGCCGGAGTAAAGCCCACACCTGCCAGGGCGATGACACTATTGAGCCGGGTAGCAGTTTGATCCATATGATCTATCATATTCACTGTATAGGCCATGCGATCGGCAGCCTCAAACATCTGGAAATGAAACGTGATCAGCATCATGACCAGTAAACTGCCCACGATCGCTGCACCGATGAGATCTATAATCAGATTCATTATATGTTCAGATGGGTCTTGGTATAGACCCGTTGCATAATTACGGGGAATCTCAGGCCGGCAGTAGTGGCTCTGACCTGTACCCGGACGTAGATGTGGTTTGTTGCTGGATTCGTAATGGGGATTCCCAAAGAATCACAGGCAACTGCCCTGATATTAAGATTATAGACATCGCCTGGGAAGGCGAGGTCTATAGTGCGGTTGAGGTTGGCATAGGTAGTTCTCACGCTACTGAAGGTTATCATTTTGGCAAACAGCTTGGCATCAATCTCATCCAGCGCGGTATGGCAGAGCTGAGTAGCCTGCACATATTGAGTGGCATTGATCAGGTAGTCATTATGATCCATGATCTGGCGGGTGTACATGGCAGCAGTGGAGGTAAACAACACCACTGCGAAAAGCGCCAGCACCATTTCCATCATATTCATACTCTAATCCTCAGCCGTGGCATACAGTACTTCGGTGAGGTCGGTAAGACCTTCCCGCATACGTTCAATACCGCTGCGGCGCATGGATAGCATACCATGCTTTTCAGCTACACTGCGGATGCGCTCTTCATCGATGTCGTTTATGGATTTCACGATTTCATTACGGATTTCAGGATAGAAATACAGCGCTTCGGCGATATTTACCCGGCCCTTATAGCCATTGTTGCATTTGGGACAACCCACAGGCTCATAGATTTTGCCACTTTCCAGCTCCTCCTGGGTGAGCCCGATCTGCATGGCAGCAGTCCAGTGCTCTTTGGCAAGAGGGCGGCGGCAATGGACACAGAGCTTACGCACCAAGCGCTGGGCAATGATGATATTGATAGAATAGGCCAGCAGGAAGGTCTCGATGCCCATCTTGTACAGACGGCTAACAGCAGATGGAGCATCGTTTGTATGCAAAGTGGAAAAGGTGAGGTGACCTGTATTGGCAAGCTTGACGGCGATATCGGCAGTGATTTTGTCACGGATTTCGCCCACCATCACCACATCTGGATCATGCCTGAGGATAGCCCGGATGGCCTGATCAAAGCTCATTTTGTGCCCGATCTTGAGCTGGCGGGCACCGCGGATCACATATTCCACCGGGTCTTCGCAGGTCAGCACGTTTACAGTGGGATTGATCACATGGTGCAGGGCAGCCATGAGGGTAGTCGATTTCCCGCTACCAGTGGGACCGGTGACAATGATGATACCCTTGGAAGTGGATATAGATTTTACAAATTCTGCTTCGGCTTGTTCCTGGAAGCCCAGCTTATGGAAATCTGTAATCACCTTACGGTCGTCGATCACCCGGATCACGATGCTCTCAAAACGGCGGTCAAACTCGGATGACACGATGGGGATGATGGAAATCCTGAAGCGGATCAGATGATCATCGATCAGCCTTTGGGCAAAGCCGTCCTGGGCGGTATCACGCTCAAAGCGGTCCACGCCGATGGAGCGATCTTTTACAACTGCCGAAAGGGCTTCGGGAGGAGTACCTTCCTGGCGGTGCCAGAGCTGCAGCTTGCCATCCACACGGAAATAAATATCAATAGTGGTGCGGCCATTGGGAATGATATGGATATCACTGGCGTCCCGATGTACGGCCTCGAGCAGTGCGCCCTCAAAGAGATTGACCAGCAGGCTTTTGTTGATCTCTTCATCCAGAGCTTGTTCATTGAGATCCATCCCGCTGGTGCCGTCATCGATATCGGTGAGTACCTGACCGGCTTCTTCTAAAAGCTGAAGAAACTCGTTCTTTTGCGGGGCCACTTTATCGATCAAATCCTCAATTGACTTGAGGTGCGACCAATAGATCTCGATGCGTTTGTATGGTGTCTGTTCGGGGATTTCCTGGATCAGTTTGTCGGTAGGATCCGAGGCCAATACCTGCAACACCTCACGATCCTTCGATAGCACTGCATACGGGAAGATCTTGTGATACAGCAGCTTCTTCTTTAGTTCTTCGGGGAATCTATTGAGGATTTCCTTGCAGTTATCGATCGTACGATGCGGAATTGCCTCGATATCCACTTCCTGCTGGGGAAATGCATAATGCCGCGCCAGAGCTTCATAGATCTTATCGTGGGGGATAGCAAAGTCATGCTCAATGATCCGGGCCAAAGCACCGGCAGAATTCTCTCCATACTCAGCCATCTTCTGGCTGGCAGCCTCCACCAGCTCTCTTTCAAAGAATCCTTTGTCGATCAGATACCGGGCAAACTTGCTGAGAATCATGGCATCTATGCTACAGGTGGCGAGATCGTGGCAATCTCCGCCGAGACCACGGTCAGGAAGGTGATGGCAACAGCTATGATCAAGCCCACAATGGTTTGAATGTACTCGATCAGGTTATTCATCTTATACGAGGTTTCAGCCTCATAATATGTGGCTATCTGTTGGGCCGCCTGCAGGATGTTACCAGTCTCCTGGCCAGTACGCAAGCGGGTGAGAGATGTACGTGTAAATATCCCTGCGGCTTCCATGGCAGGTACAAACGCTTCGCCTTCCCTGAGCATCAAGGGGATGGTAACTTGTTTGATCCGCTCTTCCATCCAGGCATTACGGCAGGCTTCTGCAGCGGTGCGGATTGTCTCAATATTGTCTCCAGCGCCGGCATAGATGGTGCCGAACACGCGGAAGTAAATCTCAATCGAAGATTTATGGATCAAGTGCCCCACTACGGGTAGTTTGATAATGCGCTGATCCTTCCAGATTTTACCTTTGGGAGTAGACCACCAGCGCCAGATAATCACAATCGGAGTTACCACAATGAGGAGGATCACCCACCAATACACAGCCAGCCAGTTGCTGAGTTCCAAGGTGGATTTAGTAAGCGGGGGCAGGGGCATATTGTATTTCAGAAACATCTCGGCCGTGGCAGGAAAGATATCGATCACATAATACATCACAGCGCCGATGGTGGCGAGTACGGCAAACATGGGGGAGATCAGAGCTTTCTTGATATTCTTGCGGATTTCCATATCGCGTTCGATAAACTTGCTGGTGGCTTCGAACACATCGGCCATGCTACCGCTGCGGGTGGCCAGGCCCAGCATGAAAGCTGGGAATTTGCCAAAGATATGGGTAAAGCGGGAAAATACTTCTCTGCCTTCCGCTCCGCTTTTGAGCTGGCTCTCGATCTGTTGCAGCGCTTCTTTGAAAGCCCGGTTGGATTGCTCTTCTGCCAGCATCTCCAGGATCTTGCCAAAGCTCATCTTGTCCTTCAGCATGGTGGTGGAGAGCTTGATAAACATCATCACATCTGGCAGAGACACCCTTTGGGGAAGATCGAAGAGCACCGGATTAATCTGGAATTTGGTATATCCCATCTTGGTAAGAGCCGTGGCCACATCCTGTTTTGTATAAGCAGATTGACGCCCATTAAAAGGTTTCTTCTTCCCTTGAGTATATACTTTGTAGAGCCAATCTTTCTTTTTCTCAAAATTGGTGATGCGAAGCTGATATTTATCGCTGATCTTACTCATGTGCACTTTGGCAGCTTTATCGTTATCTGCCATGTAAGTGCCTTGTACCAGCTTGCCCTGAGGTCCGAAGCCTTTGAATCTATATTCTCTCGCCATCGGTGCTCCTTATCGTGAATAGCTCATACTGTTTTGGTGCAAATCCCTCATCTGATCAGGCTTTGTACCGAAACGGTCTGGGTCGTGCAGGGTTGCTGAAACTTCTTTCATATTTCTGTCTGGCATACTCTTAGAATATTGTTCAACCTTTCTGCCTCTACACAAATCACCTCACACCGCACTTATCCTCTAATACCAAGATTGGTCAAGAGATTTCTTGACCAATCTTGGGAAAAGGGTCTGTTTGAATAATTCTTAATCTGAATTATTATTCAACAGGTTCGTCTGAAGCTACAGCAACAATGGTGCCAGCAGGAAGAGTAACAGTGGTTACGATCTGAGGTTGATTGCCACCCCTTACTGCATTGCCAAGACCAGTGATTTCAACAGTGCCGGCATCGCCGTCTATTGCGGAAATCCAGTATTCGCCATTTTCATTGATAACGCCAACGCCTTCACCAACAGTGTCGGTGAAACCAAGATAGGATTCCAGAGCGTCCTGTACGTCTTCAAGATTGATCAATTCGCCATCAGCATCAGTGGCAGTGCCATTACCAAATCCACCCTGGGATTGGGGGGTCTTGTAATATTGTACGACCTGAGCCGCAAAGCCCTGTGCATCAGAAGCGATAGCAGTCTTGTTGCTGTTGTAGGACTGGCTGTTAAACATTGAGATACCGACAGCGATTGCTACGCCGACGATGATTACGCTGAGTACGATCAAAAGAATTTGTTGGGTTCCCATGGTGTTCTCCTTTTTTGGGGTTATTTCTTTTTTTTGGGTCACTCTATTTTTTCGCATCCCATTGGGACACGCCATATCTAATCGCAAGCAACGAGCCAATTGGGCCAAATCTCAGAGAATTCTTTTCTAATCGTGCTTATCTGCATGCATTATATGCCTTTAGAAATTGCATTATTTCCGTCAAGAGATCCGAAATGGAGGCCAGGTCACCATGGTGGAGTGCCCCCTAAAGTTCATTTTGTGTAATAAGTGTGCCTTAAAGGGGACACGGGGTAGATGTTTGTACAAGGAGATTTTTGTGTCATTTCCTTTACAAGGTTGTTATATCTATGTGTCATGATGTCAGAGCCCAAGGGGCTTGTCTGCGTATGATTTGCACCGAGGGTCTTCGCAAACGAAGACGTTTGCGATCCAATCCACAGACGGAACACCAGATAAATCTGGCACCTCCAATCGAATGTATTCGACGTTCCGATCCAGGGTGTACATATACACAAACTGCAAACCTGGAAGTTGCTTGTTATACTTGTGTTTACTTCAGGTTCACCTCGAGATCACCTCGAGTGCTCGAGGTGATCTCGAGAGCAAGACGAGGTAAAACTCTACAAATGAATGCACTGGGGAATGGGTAGGCGGCGAGGCTGAGTCAGCTATAAATTCGCACCCGAGCAGATTTATCTTGACAATAAAACCATCTTGAAATACAAGGTACTCAGAAAATGAATCATACCTTGATGGAGGTTTGTAATATGAAACATCAGGATATCATGCAACAGCTGGCCGGACTGGATCTGGATATTCACAGTCCTGCCCGCTTGATGATCATATTCCTCTTGTCCCGCTGCAGCGATCTGGACTATTTGAATCTCATGGAGCTTACCGGCCTTACATCCGGAAACATCACCACCCATCTGAACCGCCTTGCAGATTCGGGCTATATCAGGATCACCAAATCTTTTAAGGGGAAGAAACCGCACACAGCGGTGGAATTGACCGATACCGGACGGAATTCTTACCGCTCCTGGGGACGCACTATCCTGCATGCCCTGCCGCAAGAGCAGCAGCAGGAATTGCTTCGCTACCGGAAGGACACCCCCAGGATCTATCAGAACCACATTTCTTCGTTTCGCCAGTGGTTTTATGCCGCTTGTGAAAACGATTCCCGCTACTTACACCCCGAAGCCGCCATCCAGGGAAGGATCCTCCCTCCCAAAGATGACTTGTATTTCTACTGATGACAGCGAGTATGATTGAAACTGCCATCTACCCAAACCCAACCGGGCAAACCAATCTGTACAGGAGAATGTATGATTGACAAACTCAAGGCCATGGTCAGCAATCTTGAGGCTGACTATTTCGACATTCGCTACGAGACCAAGCGGGTTGACCGCCTGATTCTCAGTAAAAGCGAGATCCGTGAATGCGGCTCAAATCTGGAAGATGGATTTGTGTTGCGCGTGTTAAAAAACGGCAGTCTGGCGAGCGTGAGCTTCACCAAGCCGGAGCAAGCAGGGCTGGCGATTCGCAAGGCTCTGGAAAATGCCCTGGTAATGGCACCTCACCGGGATCAGGCACAGCGCCTTGCTCCCGCCCCCAAAGTGGTGGATACCGTGAAAGTTGTGCTCAATGAAGACCCCCGTGAAATCTCCCTGCAGGAGAAAATCCGGGTCGCCAGAGCTTATTCCGAGCTGCTTTTGCGCCAACCCAAAATTGCCAATGTGGATATCGGTTATTCAGATGTTTTTCGCAACAAATTCTTCGTGAATAGCGAAGGCAGTGAGATCAATGAAGAGCTGGTTACATCCCAATTGGGCGGCTCCATCATCAGTCAGGAAGGCTCGCTTACCCAGACTGTGAGAATGACCTTTGGAGGCAGTGACGGATTTCATAAAGTCCGCAATCGGGAACCGGAAGCCCTGAAGCGTGCCAAGATCGCTGCTGATCTGCTCTCTGCCACTCCTGTTACCGCCGGAACCTATCCCATGGTGCTGAATCCTGGCATGGCAGGAGTATTCACTCATGAAGCCTTTGGGCATTTCTCCGAGGCCGATATCGTGAAAGACCTTCCTGATCTGCGCAAGAAAATGCAGCTCGGCACCAAGCTGGGTACAGATTGCCTCAGCATCATCGATGACGCCACTATGCCCGGCCAACTGGGGTTTTATAAATACGATGAAGAAGGCGTAGCAGTGCGCCGGGTGGCGCTGATGACCAATGGTGTCCTCACCGGACGTTTGCATGACCGCTTTACCGCAGCCGAGATGAATGAACCCATCAGCGGCCACAGCATCGCCGAGGACTTCCGCTATGCCCCGATCGTGCGCATGGGCAATATCTTCATCGAGCCGGGAGCTTACAGCCTGGAAGAACTACTGGCGGCTATGGACAATGGCCTGTACATCTGTGATGCCATGGGTGGCCAAACCTCCGGGGAGAATTTTACCTTCGGGGCAAACTACGGCTATCTCGTGAAGAATGGTAAGATCACTGATATGATCCGGGATATCAATCTGGTGGGCAATCTCTATACCACCCTCATGAATGTGGAGATGATCGGTAATGACTTCGTGCTTAATGAGTCCGGCGGTTGCGGCAAAGGGCAGACCAATATCCGCTCCTGCCTGGGAGGCCCGCATGTCTATTTCAAAGAATTAACCGTGGGAGGCAGATAAATGGAAAAGCTCTTGACCCTCGCAACCCAAGCCGCAGATCAGGCTGAAGTGTATTATGAAGATAGCAGCAGCGACAGCATCCGCTTCAATGATGCCAAAGCCGATAAAGCCGAATCCTCGCTCAGCTCTGGAATCGCCCTCCGGGTGATCAAAGACGGCAAGCTGGGCAAAGCTCATACCCGCAATTTGCTGGATGCTCAGGCTCTGGTGGATCAAGCTTTGCTGGCTGCCAAAAACGGCATGCAGGTGGGATTTGATTTTCCCCTCACCAAAGAAGTGGTAGCGCTGGATACTTACGCTCCCGGGATCGAAAGCATCGCCAAAGATGAATTGATCGCAGAAGGTAAAAAAACCATTGATTACATCAAAGCCCGCACCAAAGGTCAGGTGAATCTGGGCTTTGGCTATGATTCCGGAGCCAACCGCGTGATGAACAGCGCAGGCACGGATCTTGCCCACAAACATTCCAGCTTCTTTGCCTATGTGCAGATGGTCTTTCCGGGCACAGGCTCCGGTCTGTTTGAATTTGAGTCCGATAAAGGCCGCTGCCAGCTCAGCGCTGCCAAGCTGGATAAACTGATCGAGCTCTTTAAGATCAGCGAAAATGTGGTGACTCCGCCTACAGGCCGGATGCCGGTGATCTTTGCCGAATCCTCACCTTATGCGCTGTTCTCCAGATTCCTGGCGGGGATTTCCCCGATCAATATCTATAATAAGGTTTCACCCTTGTGCGGCAGAACCGGTGACCAGATCGTCTCAGCCAAGCTTACCCTGCGGCAGCAGCCTCACGATCCAGAATTGGTCTCATCCGTGGCTTTCGATGATGAAGGCACTCCCACGCGGGATCTGGTGCTGATCGAAAACGGTATCTTCAAAAGCATCATCACAGACCTGAATTATGCTCACAAGCTGAACCTTGCCCCTACTGGCAATGGTTTCCTCAGTGGCATCAGCGGCATCGTTTCAGCCCAGCCCTTGAATCTGTGTCTGGATGCCGGAGACAAATCCCTGGATGAGATGATCGCCAGCATCGACAAAGGCCTGATCGTCTATTCACTGATGGGTGCGCACTCCGGGAATATCCTCAATGGCGAATACTCCGTGGGCGTTGCCAGCGGATTCTATATTGAAAATGGCCGCCTGGTCGGCAGAGTAAAGGATTGCATGCTCACTGGCAACGCCTATGAGACCCTTTCCCAAGTGCAGGCAGTGGAAAACATCAGCCACAAGCTGGCTTCCACCCGCCTTCCGGCGCTCTTGATCGATGGCGTGAGTGTGGCAGGTAAATAGGGATCAGGGGTAGCTGAACAAGCCCTTGAGTTCGTCCATGCTCATGGATCTCAGGACGCTGGTTCCGCCTTCGATCACGTCGTTGAAGAGCTCCAGTTTGCTCTTTTGCAGGGCGAGGATCTTCTCCTCCACAGTGCCTTTGGAGATCAGCCTGAAGACCTGCACTTTCTTGGTTTGGCCGATGCGGTGAGCCCTGTCTATTGCTTGGTTTTCCACCATGGGATTCCACCAGGGGTCATAGAGGATTACCGTATCGGCTGCCGTAAGATTCAGCCCTGTGCCACCGGTCTTGAGGCTGATGAGGAACAGCTTCAGATCAGGATCTTGCTCAAAACGCTGTACCGGAGTGACTCTATCCTTCGTTTTACCATCCAGATAGCTGTATTTAATTCCCAACTCGTCAAAAGCCTTGCGCATGATCTGCAGCATCTGCACAAACTGGGAAAAGACCAGCACCTTATGCCCGCTTTGGATGGATTCCTGCACCAGTTCCAAAAGCTGCTCCAGCTTTGTGGAGGCAGATACTTCCGGCAGGATATCCTCATTGGCGAGGCTGGGGTGGTTGCAAAGCTGCCGCAGCTTCATGAGGGCAGCCAGGATGTGCACATAGCTGTAGCTTTCCTTGCCTTCCGGCATCAGCTTTTTCTGTACCATCTCGATGATCTGCAGGTACAGCTTTTCCTGGATCGGATTGAGCTTGCACCAGGAGATTTGCTCTTGTTTATCCGGCAGCTCCAGCAGCACTTCACGCTTGATCCTGCGCAGCAGGAAGGGACTCACAGCCCGATTCAGCGAGAGCTTTGCCCCTTTGTCGTCTTCTGAGGCCAGATAGTTTTCCTTAAAGCGTTTGAGATTGCCCAGATACCCCGGCAGGAGAAAGTCCATGATCGACCACAGCTCCGTCATATTGTTTTCGATTGGGGTTCCTGAAAGCGCCAGACGGTGTGATGACGAGAGCTTTTTAATCGCTGCGGTTCTTTGGGCGGAGACGTTTTTGATATTCTGCGCTTCATCCAGCACAATCCACTCGAATTGGTGCTTCTTCAGCTCTTCCAGATCGTTCAGAACCATGGAGTAGCTCATGATGAAGAGACGGATATTGGGGCTGTTCAATAGTTCATTGCGGCGTTCTTTGCTGCCTTCCACAATGGCGAAGGTGATATTGGTATGAAATTTCTCGATCTCCGCAGCCCAGTTGTATAACAGCGTCTTGGGGCAAATCACAGCGCATACTGTATCTTCCGGGGCACTGAGGATGATGGTGAGGGCTTGAATGGTCTTGCCCAGCCCCATTTCATCAGCCAGGATCCCTCCCAGATGATAGTGTTTCAGCATCTCCAGCCAGTTGATTCCAGCTTTCTGATATCCCCGCAGTACAGTTTGTAAATAGTAAGGCAAAGCCCGCACATGCTCTGTCCGGCGCTGTTGCAGATCCTTGAACATGGTTTCCAGATACTCGTCGCCATAGAGCCGGAAAGCGGGATTTTCCTGCCTTAGCCGCTGGTAATAGGGCAAAGCCAGGATGCGCGCCCGATAGATATTGTCGTGGGTGCTGTCACTTTGGGAAACCAGTGCTTCCACCTCGTGAAATACTTCCGGATTGCTGATAAACAGGATGCGGCCATCGGCGGTATGGATAAAATCGTCCTTACTGCGGAAATACTTGCGCAATTCCTCATGTGTGAAAGTGATATCCCGATAGCGGTAGTTCACGCTGTAGCTGAACCAATCTATTTCTTCGCTGCGGGTAGCCTGAACTTCCACTTCCAATTGGATACGAGTGACAAACTGGCTCCTGAGCTCGGTAGAGATCTCGATCTCCCAATCCTGATCCGAAAGCTGAAAGACTGCCTGTTTGAGCTGTTCCAGGACTTCCTCTCCGGCAAAGACCAATTGCCCGCTCTGCTCATAGTGCCGCATATCCGGCTCTGGCAGGTTATCCAATAGGGCTTCCACTTTGGCATAAACCTCCGGAGGCAGATAAAACCAGGCCTGAGCCCCCTCTTCACCGCCAGTGTAGCTGCTGTAGATCAGGGGTTTGCCATATTTCAAGACCGCCATAGGGATCGCATATCCGGGTTGATATTCCAGAAAGCCTTCCATGAGGATCATATCCTGCAGCAATTGCAGCTTCAGTAAAGTCTTGGGAGGTGTATCGATCACCAGAGGCAGCTCGATCCGGCTGTCAAAATCCAGATAGACATTCTTGCGGGCAAGTTCACCATGCACGATGCTGCGATAATAGACCAGATCCCGCTCCGAGAGCAGCATATCCCCGCTGAATATCTTGTCTGTAACCTCGTCCTTAAACGGCAGGAAGACCTTGAACGCCTGATTGCGGAAGAATAGCCAGCTGGGATATCCCGCATACCAGATCGAAAGCTCATCCACCAGCACGGCGAGCAAACGGAAATTGTCCTTGCCGGCAGGCTCGATCCTTAGTGCCAGAGGATAAGGCTCTTTGGCAAAGATCAGGGGCTCCGAGCTTTCTGCGATGATGACCTTGCCGTTAAGATGCTCCAAGATCGTCAGCGCTGCGGCAAAATCCCGCTTGTAGAGGCTCCAGAATCCCCCCTTGGGGCTATAGGCCGCCCGGTTCGCATGCAAAAATTCAAATAGCTGCAATTCATAGACACTGAAGACTCCCAGATTTCTCTCGTATTCGGGATCAGTCCCTTTATCTGCATTCAAGGCACTCAGCAGCGCCAGGATATCCAGGGATTTGTAGTCTTTATGGTAAAAACGGATCTTATCAGCATGGGGATCGAAGATGCCTTCGATGCGGATGTGAGCTTCATGCGCCAGATTCATCCAGCGCACTTCACCCCTCAGCGAATCACCATCGCAGGTGAGTACGGGAGCTTGCTCGAAAATATCGGTGGAAAGGTAAAGATAGGCATAGCGCAGCAGGGATAGATAGTGGCGGCAGCTTTCTTCCTCTTTGCATTCATGGCAATGGTGAGAGAGGATTTGCTCCTGCCGCGGATCATAGACTACATCCACATAAGCGCTGAAGTGCTCCCGTTTGTCCTGCCCGGGAAAGAAACGCAGCTTGTAGTTACCCGCTTCATCCAGGGTGTGCCAATACCACAAATCCCCCTGGGACAATGCGATAACTGCATGATTGAAATACCAGCTTGTGGATAGCAGATGATAGTCCTTGCTGAAAAGCCGTGCCATGAAACTTCCTTTTTTCGTAATCCGGCAGTATGGAAGATAAGCACGAATTTTTGTCAATGAATTTGTGGCTGGGTTTTCCTTATTAATAGTTCGGAGCCATTTGAAGCATGGAGTTCAAAGAGCCTCCACAAGTTAAGATCAACCTCATGGTTTTGGGCTCTTTGGACTTCATGTGTGGGCAAAGTGACGAATTCTGTAAAAAGGAATCTGCAAAGAATTCTGCCAATTGTGCAGTGAAAACTGCATAATGTCGCATCGTAGTTCATCCTTGTATCACTCTTGTTGTTGTATCACTCTTGTTGTTGTAACGATCTTGTTGTTGTTTCACTCTTGTTGTTGTAACGATCTTGTTGTTGTTTCACTCTTGTTGTTGTATCACTCTTGTTGTTGTAACACTCTTGTTGTTGTATCAATCTTGTTGTTAGGTTTATCAGTTGGGATCCTCATAACAAGCCCTGGAAGGGCGGCACTCCATAGCTTGGTGGCGTGAGCCCCAAGGTACGATCCATGACAACTGAGAAGCCCTGGAAGGGCGACACTCCATAGCTTGGTGGCGTGAGCCCCAGCTTATTTTGATTCTTCTCCAAACCAGTCACTCCATACTTTCAATCCTGTCTTACAACCCAGATATTGCTTCATCTCATCTGCAAAACTGACCTTGCGATGATGTTCCTCCTGGTTGGCGATATAATCAGAGACATTACTGAGGTTCGTTTTGCTCACACTGTAAACTGCATAACCAGTTTGCCAGTGCATCACACCAAAACCCTGTTCATTGTGCCATTTGCTGCTATTCGCTTTGATAATCCTGACAAAATCTGAGATGCTCTGATCCTTGGGCAGATAACACAAAATATGCACGTGATCGGTAGTCCCGCCTACTTGAATTGGGACACCTTTGATTTGTGTGATAATGCCATGTATGAAGCTTTGCACGTCTTTTGTAAGAAACTTCTGACGGCGTCTTAACCCAAAGATCAAATGTATGGCTACCTGACAAAATGATGAGGGCATGTTTTCCTCCTTTGATCAATAAACTAATTCATTTCTTGGGGCTTTCGCCACCAAGCTATGGAGTGCCGCCCTTCCAGGGCTTGCATGGCATACGCATTCTCATCTTGGGGCTTTCGCCACCAAGCTATGGAGTGCCGCCCTTCCAGGGCTTGCATGG
>DAOSEN010000012.1:72442-92846 GCA_035363155.1 Candidatus Cloacimonadota bacterium
CATACGCATTCTCATCTTGGGGCTTACACCGCCAAGCTATGGAGTGCCGCCCTTCCAGGGCTTGCATGGTATACACATTCTCATCTTTGGGCTCACGCCGCCAAGCTATGGAGTGCCGCCCTTCCAGGGCTTTGAAAAATACAACACTCTTGATCCGGGGCTCTCGCTGTAGCACCGCCAGAAATCTACCACAGATTGATATGACACTATCCATAGCCCCATGCTCAATCATGTAACACACCACGCCTTACAACTCCCGATCCAAATGCGCATAATCATAAACCACAGGCAACAATCCCGCATCCACGGCTCTGGCAACGCTGATGCAGGGCAGATCACGCGTGAAGATCTCCTCCCGGCTAAGGGTAAGTAGATCGATGCTGCCATCCCGCCGCGACATTTCCCGCATCAGCTTCAGATACATGTTCACCCAGGAGCGCACATATCTGCCTTCATTCTCCCGCAATGCATTATATCTACCCAGATAGATGCGCAAATCGTTTTTGAAACCCTCAGACGGCTTGATGCTATGCAGATTGGCTGTGGTTCCCCCCAATCTGTGATTATTCTCCGTGAGGGTGGGATAGGTGTATTTACGCGCCAAAACCATGCCCTCCCGCCGATAATGGCAAAAAACCACACCATCCATTTTGCCCGAATAGGCACCTACACCATTTGTGAATCTGGCTCTCACTACTCTCCTCCTCTGTGCTATATTTATACTATGTAATCTATTACGCTATAACCAATCGCCCCGCTAATCCGGTCCATTGGCATGTTCTACGATAACCGGATTTCACCGATTTTCCCCATGAATTCCACCTTTACTGCTCTCAGTGGTCTGGACTGTATACTTAAAAGGGTGACTCTCCATTTTTCACCGATTTTCCCGAATATAAACTGACACCCAAAGCTGCAAGAAGTGACACAAGGGGAAAGTGGGTATAAGGCTTTGATTGGTGGCGAGATACGATGGACTGGCTTTGGAAATGTCCAAGCGCCTATTTGGACGTTTTTGGACTGTTTGCTGACACTATAACTGCAAATTAGCGAGGCGTTTGGACAGGCTTTGGAAAGAGCAGTTGGAAAAATGAAACTTTGAAATTAGAAAAAGCGCAATTGGAGTGCGATTGTGCCGATCAGGAGAGCTCCGTAATTCCAATCTGAGTCTAAAACCAGAACCGGGTAGTCTATATTAAATGGTTGGAGGATAATCTGTTGCCTGTGGTGGTCGATCTGCACCTTCTTGATGGTGAGACCATCGTCAGTCCTTACAACTGCAATTTTCCCATCGGCATTTTCCCAGCTCTGATTGCTCTTTATGACCACGATGTCCTGATGCTGGATAACAGGCTCCATGCTCTGTCCATTTACTTGAAAGACAGTATATTGCTTGGGGTTGCCGGGTAGGAATGAGATCGGCAACTGAATCTGACCGACTTGACTCCACTCGTCTCTGATCTCCATCGGAGGTCCGGCAGCGATCTCACCCACGATGGGAAAGGTAATAGATCGAGTAGGATCGTAGTCCTGATCGGTCATTGGATGTATAATTGGAGAGATAATAGTTGGATTTGAGGTATCTGGATTGGTTAGGTTTGTAGGTGCCTGGTTAGATTGGATAAACTCTTGGAACTCGTCCTTGGCAAACATAGAGCCGTTTCCAGTAAAGAGCCAGTGGAGGTTTATCTGATCTTTGGAGAGTGCTTCTAAGAACTCCGGATCAGGATATCGCTCATTCAGTTTGTAGCGGGAAAGCGAGGCACGCGAGATGCCATACTTATTGGCAAACTGGTAATCCTTGAGTCGCATTGCCTTAATCACCAGGCTAAGGCGTTGTCCGATAGTCGGTTTATTCATCATGGTCTCCATACAGTAACTTTACTATTGACTATATCCGCACGGCTGCAAGATTAGTTCCAGATGCCATTCTGCTGCAAGGTGGTTTGGAGTCAATACTAAAGATTATAGTGTGACCCAGGTGGATTATAACGTATTGCCGGAGAATGCGTAAGAAAGCTGGCAAACTCGCAGAAAGGACTTCCCAAGGTTCTGCGCTTGTGGTTGTTAGCACCCTACTATATACATAAGAGAGGTGTAGAATGACTACCAAGAAACGCTGCCAATCGGAAGTGCAGAAACGGGCAAGTAAGGGCAATGTCCAAGCGGGTACCCCTGTCCAAGCGGGGGTGGGAATGAGGCTTAACTCATTGATAACTATGATGAGAGGCCAAAATGTCCAAGCGCTTGAGCGCATTTTTCAGGATTCAAGACTGAAATGTCCAAGTGGGTCGCAGTTTTTGAAGGACTTGGACATGGACATGAAAGTCGATTTTATCTGGCTACCCATCGATAGGGTTGCCTTACTGATGAACAAGAATCTGAAGACGATCAGAAGAATGGTGGATGCGGGGAAGCTGACCGCAATTAAGCATCAGATACCTACTAAGAACGGAGCCACGATCAAGACCTTTGTTCTGGCAACCGAAGAGATCATTCAGGCGGAGTATGACAGATTCAGAGATAGCCTGCGTAAACCGGAACTCTACTTTGAGGAAGAGATCGAACTGGGGGATCACACCTATCCCAGTGTCTTCCTAGTCTACTATGATAATGGTAATGACCTAGCCTCGAAGATCAAGGATTCAGCGGGAGGTGCAGATGTTTCCCTATAATGGCAGACCGACTGAGGAATTCCTGAGAGAATACCGGAATAAGCTAAATGAACTGCAAGAACTGATGGAGAGCCAGGGCTTGAAGTTGGAGATCAAGAGTGGTGGTAGATGCAAAGTAGCTCCAGAGGTGAGGGCTGGAATTGGCGTGGAAAGTGGTGAAGGTGATGCGCCTGTCGATTATAGCTTCTTGCTCGCTTACCGCCAGCAGTATAATGCTAAGGCCGATAGTTCCGAAAATAACCTAGAGTCTGAAACGGTCTATGAGACTTTAGAGGACTATCAGGAGTTCGAACGCAAACTCACCCTAATCCACGAAGCCAAGGAAAATGGTGTAGTGATCGACTTCGGCAGTGACTTTCTCGACCTAGCTCCGGTGGAAGAGGAAAGGCTCTTATACAAGGAAGAGGCTCAACTCTATGGCCGGTTCTGCCAGGAAGTGATTCGCAGGCTGTATGGTGCAGAATCCAAGGTATTGGCCTGGAAACGGATCACCAGTGACTATAACGGCAAGAGACTGGTTCCGGAGTTGTATAACCTCAAAGGACCCAGGAAAGAGAGAGCGCTTAGAGAATGGCTGCGTATCTACCATGAGACCAACCTCGATATGTATGCCCTGATCCACAAGAGCAAGGGCAAATACAAAGAACGCAAGATCAGCTATCAGGAACAGCAATACCTCTTGCATCTGCTGCTCAATCCCAATCGCATCAAAATCGGCTCTGCCATCACCAACCTCAAGCAGATGAGTAGAAATGGAGTTATTGAATCCAAGACCAATGAACGGACGCTCAGACGCTGGTGCGAGGAATGGGCAGCCAGGCATCCGGCAGAGTGGCATCAAGCCAGAGACGGCAGCAAGTTTGTTTCTGAGAATGTCATCAAGAGCATTATGAGAGATGATAGCACTCTGGAGGTAGGACAGGTCTGGGTGGCAGACGGACATACCCTCTCCTTCGATATCCTCAATCCTCAGACCGGCAGAGCCCAACGCATGACGATGATCATGGTGATGGACTGGGCATCAAGATATCCGGTGGGAGCATCACTTGCCTTTACCGAGGATAGCCAGCATATCCTGACAGCCTTCCGCAATGGCTTTATCAACTGCGCTCAGATCGCCGATAACAATAGTGGTACCATGGCAGTGTTACCTAAGTATGTCTATCTGGATAACGGCAAAGCCTTCCGAGCCAAGCTCTTTCATGAGAGATGGGAAGAACATGATCTGAATAAGGAACTGGGTGGAATCTTCCCCCGGCTCAATATCGGAGTGAGATTCGCCGAGAGCTACAATGCCAAGGCCAAGATCATCGAACGGTTCTTTAAGACCTTCCAAGAGCAATTTGAGCGGTTCATCACCACTTTCAGAGGCGCATCGGTTGACGATAAGCCCTCTGTCCTGCATAGAAATGAAGTCTGGGCAAAGAAGCTCTATACCGGTAAGCCACCGACGATTGAAGAGACAATGCAGATGATCGCTTTCTACGTGAGGTTCTGTTATGGTGAGACTCCGCATACCTCACTTAACAGACGCACTCCCTATGAAGTATTCAGTGCTGCCAGGATAGCCGAGAGTCGCCAAATCGAGATCTCCAGGCTCAACTTCCTGATGATGGCGATGGAGCGTAAGAATATCCGCGCAGAAGGCATCAGGCTGGATAAGAAGGTCTACTGGCACCGGGAACTGGTTAATCACGTGGGTCAGCCTTGCATAATCAGGTTCGATTACAGCGATGCCAGGTGGATCGTGGTCTATGACAAGAACGATGTCTTCATCTGTCAGGCTGCACTCAGAAAAGCGCAGCATCCGTTCATCGAAGTCTCGATGGATAAGGCAGTCTCGCATAAGGAACTGAATAAGGAATACAAAGAGATCAAGGGCCTCAGACGGGAGAAAGAACGCAGTGCCAAGAAGTGGGTGGTGAACTCGCAGAAAGCAGTTGATAAGATACTAAGCAACTCCCCATCGAAGCAGGAGAAGCTTGAGGATCAGGGTGCCAGAGCACTTTTCAATAGTCCTCCCATGCTGGACGCGCCACCCAAGGATAGTGACGAGATCATCGAGGAGATGACCAGAAAGATGATGATGAGATTGCCGAAACATCAGGATATGCTGAGTCCGGAAGAACGGGAACAGCTTGATCCCAAGGAGAAAGAGAGACTGGCAGAGTTGGAGATGGATAGGATAATCCTTAAGGAAATCAAAGAATCATTCGACCGTATAGGACTAGAATACCAGCCCGGTAATGATAAACCAGCCATGGAGTTCGCGATTGGCTTCAGCCAAACGGCTAGGGAGTACTACAAAGCTCAACAAAGAGCCCAGGCTGATCAAGAAGCCATAGCTCAAGGTGAGGTTACGCCAACAGATGAAGTGAGCCCACTTTCTAAAGATAACCATCAAGACGATGTTAACCACGAGAATACTGAATTACCTGATAATGATCCGGCGCAAACGATCGCCCACACAGAAGAATTGTCTGATGATAAGCAAGCACAGGTTGAGGCTAAGAATGGGCAGTCACCATTCGTAAACCTCTCAAGAGCAGAACTCCTCAAACGCATAGGGATAAACTAATAGGAGGATAACATGAAACAGGGAACACTAGTCAGAACTCAGAACGTGATAGCCGCAGACAAATGCATCGAATACCTGCTAACCAGACCTAAGCTGGAGATGGTAGGACTTGGCTTGCTGTATGGCAGACCTGGACTGGGAAAGACCACCTATGCCAGTAGAATAGCTTTTAGTCAGGGTTATCTCTATCTAAGGCTGGAGGCAACTACCACCCCCAAGGCATTTGCCTCCAAGCTGCTCTTAGCCCTATACAAGAGATTTGGTATGGGAGAGTACATACCCTACGGTACAGCTAATGACCTCTTCATGATGTGTATAACCGTTCTGGAGGATCACAAGGATACGATCATCGTGGTTGATGAGATAGACTATGCCTTTCGCCATCCCCAGCTCTTGGGAGCGATCAGGGATATCGTGGATGTGACCACAGCGATTGTCATCCTGGTCGGGATGCAAAATGCCAAGGACAAGCTGAATCAGATCAATGAATACTACTTTGATCGATGCAATTTCTTCTACGAGTTTCAAGACCTGCCCAAGAGGGACATAGCCCAGTTATGCAGTGAGATCATGGAGATTAAGTTCCATCCTGATATTGTTGAGTATGTCCACTTCCATTCCTGCGGCAATGTCCGCAAAGCCATGAAGCTTATCCGCTCAGTGGAAGAGATAGGCAGATACAAGAACCTGGAAATAGTCTCGCAAGCAGATCTGGATGATTGAGGTCAGGATGACGGATAAAGAACTCATCCTCAACTTCATCAGACAATATGATCGCCCATTCAATGCAGAACTAATATCCAAGCTGACCAGTGTAAACATGGAAGCAACAGAAAAGCTACTGCCCGACCTGCTCCAAAGCCAGGCAATCAAACAGATAGAAGATAGTCCTCCCATCTATGTCCGAGCCAACCGCTATCAAGCCAGGATCGGTTATCAGCACTATAAGGGCTGGACTTTCAGCATTGCAGATGCCCACAGGCTACTGGACATCCTGGAACAAGGCAAATACAAGTCCATCCGAGAGATTGCTCAAGCTATCGGCAAATCCAGACAGTGGGTCTATATCTATCTGGAGGCTCTGGCATCAATTGAAGTAGTTGATCTGAGGCAGTACATATACGTGGTTATCTCCCGCCAAAACGTGCCCAAAATCGGCAGAAAAGTCCAGAAAGGTATACTGGGTCAACTCAGGAGTTTAAATAGGATTAGTGCTTATCGGGAACTTGATAACGTTAAACCCGTATGGCATAATCGCAGAAAAATCTTCTCTAGGTGACACTATAATGCCAGATTATGACAGCAGTTTGGCAGGTTGTTACAGCTATCCGTCAGTAAGCATTTGCTAATATGGATTCTGACTAAAAAAATTAGGTAATAATCGAGTCTTTCATGGTTCTATGACCCATACTACAAAACTACAAGGACATTATAAGAAAAACTATCAGTCCAATAATGAAGGCCAGAATAATGATGAAACCAGCTATGTTAGTCTTTCGGTTAGTTTTGATATCCAACATTACCGCATTACGTAGATCTTCAATTTCAGCTACTTGTTCTTTAGAGAATTGCTGCAAAAACTGCTCAATCGAGGCGGCTTCCTGCTTGGCCTGAAGAGATATCTCAGCCACTGCTTTGTTCAATCTATCATTGTAATCCGTTCTCAGATCGGTTATCGAAGCCGATACATCACGAACTATGCTATCAATAGCCTTACTCCATTCATTGTGCTGGTTTTTGAGGTTGGTTAATGCACTATCGTAATCCGCCGACAGCACTGCCATCTGATTCGACAGGTCAGCGTGTTTCAATTCCAGGCCGGACAATTTTTCGAACAACTCCTGTCCCTTCAATTCCGAGTGTTGCGCTTGCAGCTTTATCTGATCCAACTCAATAATGATACTACCAATATCTGCAAACCTATCCTTCAAATATTCCAAATTCTGCCTGTATTCGTCAATAGTTTGTTTCAGGTCTTGTGCAATGTTGTCATAGTTATCCATCAGTACCTCTATAATTTGTTAGATATTTGTTGTGGTTTTTAAGCAATTTATTCACGTAAAGCGTGAAAATGACACTGTGGCAGACTTGGTATTCGTGGTCTGCCAGATCTTGGTGTAACACAGCCAGGAAGGGGATGCATATCTGATTATAAACCCTTTCCATACCTGCTTCATCAATGCTCTCGAACAATGAAGCCCATCCTTTCCTGAAATAGTCCATACCGGTGCTTATCATCTCTTGGTTGTAATCAGCAAGACACAGCAGAGTCATGGAGCGCAGTATCAGCAGAATATAATTATCCGGATACTCTTGCAACAACCTGGAACAAGCTCCCTCTAGTTGTTCGAGGTTTCCTTTCGGAGAACCCTTAGAAGGTTTTAGGACTTCTCCGATATATTTAGCGATCGTATCAAGTTGTTCTTCCTTGCCACCGTCTGTGTCGGCAGAGAGATCTCCCATGAATATGGAGTTGAAGTACCGGTCAAGTATATCCCTGATCTCTTCATTGCTCTTTTGCTGTCCCACTTCTGCTATCTGATACATCTCCTGCAAGGCCTGGTTTCTTTTTTTCTGAATGTTTTCATCAAAAAAACCAGAAAGATCATCAAAGATGCGAGAATAACGGTCAAACAGATCATCTGAGTCAAGCATACCTTTAAGAGCAGTTATTCTTTTGTGAACGAATGCCTTGGAGCGATATTTTTCGAGATATGCCTCGTAAATCTTGATAATAGTATCAATACCGGGTACCTTGAATTCGACCTCGAAATCTCCACTTGAATAGTTGTTGGAATAGTTCTCAATAATGCCTAGCAATTGCAAACGATACAATACAAACTCACTTTGTTTCTGCACTACATCAAAGTTAACTTCCAGCTCATATCTTCTGACATATTGGTTGTAATCAGTGTTGTTCTTCAAGGAGTTGAACAACTCATATTTTGAAATCTTATGGTGATAAACAAGGCTGTTGTCGAACGTTATGATATCTAAAAGACTACGTTTTGAATGCGGTATAAGAATGTCTGTAAGCAGAGTGGTATGTTCGATTGCAAAGCGAACCTCCTCAAACAAGCCATTATCAACTGGCTTTTTCTGGTCATTAACTAACTGCTTCAACCCCAGGTCGAAATAGCAAGCACGTGTTTTGTTATTGGCCGCTTGGTTACTGTCGCCAACTTCCTTGATTTTTTGGTTAAAGTAAATCCTTTTGTGCTCGGGCTCTTTTGGCCATTTGCTATAATAATCGACCCTCGATATGAGTTTCTTGATATCAAGTTTATTCTCCTCTGATTTCATCCCAAAGATTTCATTTAGTATAATTGCAGCTAGTTCCTTCGACACATGGGACTTATTCATAAGTTGTTGCTTGAAATCCCGGTCTCTCTCATTATAAAGTAAATAACTGCTGGAAGATGTCTTATCGCGGCCTATGCGACCTGATTCCTGTACGAAAGACTCAATGGATTTGGGTAGATCTACATGAAAGCTATAACGGATGTTAGGTTTGTTAAAACCCATACCAAAGGCCTGGGTCGCCACCATGATGCCAATCTGACTTCCTTTAAACAAGTCCTGATAGTTGTTCATATCCTCAACGGATACTTGAGTGTCTTTTTCATCGGTCCCACTAAAGTAGCCCACACCGATATGCTCATCGTATCGTCTCTTTAGAGAGTAGTAGAAACCATCGTTGCGGCTGCCAAATACTCCTGTCTGTCCCTTTTTGTATGTACAAAAGACCAGTGCGGCGTTCTCTTTTGAGATTGGGAATTGGCAGGATTCGTTGGTAAGTGAGCTGAATAGCTTACCCAGTTCTTCGTGTTTGTCAGTAGCCCTCAGGAAGTAGTAGTCGATCTCCTGTCTCTTGATCGGATCGGTAACAATATCGGGAAGCCCTGAACCTTTGACAGCCATTTCTTTCTGAACATCATGCTGCACATCAAGAGAAGCTGTTGCTGTCAGCGCTATCAGTGGTAACGGCTTGCCAAATTTCGTCTTGAAACAGTCCACCGCGTTTTTGGCCAGGCTAAGGTAACTGGGACGAAAATCATGTCCCCACTCTGAAACACAGTGCGCCTCATCGATCACAAAGTAAGAAGCGTAACGCCGTTGGTTTGACATATACAGCAAATCTATCTTGGTTAGCGGCATCTGCATGCGTTCTGGAGACATAAGCAGGTACAAGCTCTCACCAGCGATAAAACGGTTCAACCTTGTCAATTTCTCTTCCGGTTCAAGATCCGAATTGATGTATATGGAATCAATTTGCAGATCGGAAAGCTCTTCATGCTGGTCTTTCATCAAAGAGCGGATAGGTTCAATAACGATACAGAATCCAGGTTGCATCAAAGCACTGTATTGGTATATTAGGGATTTCCCTCCCCCCGTGGGGAGTACTCCCAATACTGAGTGCAATTCCAGGGTTTTACTGATAATCTCTCTTTGCTTGGGCCAGAAATCTTGTTTACGGAACAATGATCTGAGAAAATAGTGCAAAGAATCGTCAATCAGTTTTTCCCTTGTAGGATCGCAGTGATCTGATAGGGAATAACGGATGTGTTCGTTACTGTGAAATCTTTCAGTAACTGCATTCTCACTAGTGTGCCCTAAAGTTATTGCGTTCTCCAAGTCTTTATTTGTAATGTTTTCAGGGATCTCACCGCATATAACCAAAACGTCTTCTCTGTTTAAAGAAGCGGTATCAAGTGAGGCAAGGTCGCTGACAGGAAAGCCGAATTTTGAATTACAAGAGGCCAATAAAGAAACGTGGGGGTCAGCATACACCACATATTCGATCTTGGGGAGCTTACTTTCTGGGACCAGCACTGATAGCTTTTGTATCATGTTAATGAGACTTAGCATACAGAAGTGGGCATAAAATCGTTCTTTTTCAAGCAGTATAAAACGAACTCGCTCCGCAGTGTAGTTTAACTTTAAATACTGTAACAAGGCGTATTGTGTCTGTGCCATATATATCAGTGCATCGACTGCAACAGTCTTTAGTTCCTGGAAATTCAGGACAGGTTTGTATGGCAATCCTCGATATATATCAAGCAGTTCTACTGCTGGGAGCGTGAACTTATCTTCAATATTTCCATTATTGATATCTCTCTCAATCATCCCAGACAAGGCTTCAACGAGCATATCTTCGATCTCGATCGGGACATAGCTTGGCATACCTCTTACAATCTGATTCATCAGGACACCCAATACCGATTGCTCCAGTTCCGGAGCTTCTTTTCTCTGATGCGGCAGCTTGAATGTGAACTTTGCTTCTTCTACCGGGAAAATAAACCGCGATTCCCTGATTAACCTAAGTACTGGATCACACACATACGAAGCCAATGCTACATTGGTGACTTTCAGATCCTTTTCAAACTCCTGGGCAGGTTGTGCTACAAATCTGATTTGAGATTGTTTGGCTGTAATCAGGGCAATCCGTTCGACCCTTTTTGTGCCTCTGCTTTTTATGCTGTCAGAACAGTACTTTTTGTCGAATTTGCAATTAGCGCAGGAATTATCTTTGGTGCAGTTTCGCTGGGATACTAATACTCTATTGCTCTCAGGAAAGTTGTTAATAAACCTGTCCAGTGCTGATGCTCTATACGGGCTCAGCGCAACCAATGCGTAGTCTTGGTGTACCTGGGATTCGATGATCAGTTGTGACAAGTGGTCTATAGATTCCCAATTGAGCATGTCAATAAAATTGGATACATAATGAATGCGTAGGGTATCTTCAGTCCGGATCAGTTCTTTCTCAGATATATCGCTTAGCATCCTGTTGATGGTCGTAAGCTTTACGTTTTTATCGATATACCGAATCAGGATCTCGGCTCTTGTCAAAGCGATGGCAGAAGGCTCGATCAGTATGATCTCAGTCACTTTTATCTTAAGTCTGCGCTCAGCTAATTGATTAAGAAACAGCCAGCTACCCAGTCCCTGACCGCAGGCCCAATCATACAAAATAATGCCCTTACTGCTGTACTCATGAATCTTATCGTAGCTGAATAGCTTGGATATGCTGTCGATAATCTTGAAGTAGTGTTTCTGAAAGTAATCCTCTATGTATCTGTTACACTCACCGGGCGTTTCAAGGATCTTTTTTCCCCTATCAGTATAAGCATTGTAATCCTTGTGCCTGCCTGCAGCCTCTACAATATCCTGGAATGTTACAGCTTCAAGCTGATTAAGATCCTGAATGAATGGATCAGATACCGGATCATACGATAGTATCAAGTTCTTGCTCCTGAGCTTTTTTCCAGTTTTTTAAGGCAGTTACGTGGTCAGTATTAGCATAGCAATAGACGCAACCGTGGGGACAGGTGTTGTATTGCCCAATATCTTTGCTTTTTATGCAGCCACAAGCCTTACGTTGCCCTTTATCTTTGATTTTGGAATAACTGTACTTAGCACTCTGGTCGGCCAGAAAATCGGTTTGATCATTAGTAGTATAGCCCAGATAAGCCATCAGTTCTTTATCATGAGGAAACAACCTGATGATCAGCCTATCGTCGATGCATCTGTTGTGCTCAATGCCATATTGCTCCAGGTCAATTTTTTCAGCACACGTCCCAAGTTCTAGTCCCCAACCTGCGTTAAGCTGTGAGATACCTTTTGCCAGATACTCCATGGTCTGTGTATCAATTTCATGGAGCTTGTCTGGTAAAGAGCAGAGATTGTATTTGACTTTTCTGTAGTTTTCGATGTCGATGAAGCTGAATACCAGTTTCGAAGTATGTAAGTGAAGTATATCACCTATCCTTTCGACACGGCGCAAAATCTCATCCGGGCCGAGTTTATCGCTTAAGATTATCGGGTCAAACCTCCAAATCAGCTTTTCTTTTCCAATACGCTCTGAAAGCCCGATAAAAGTCTCAATCCGTTCCTCCACACTCGGCAAACCAGGTTCCCAGTTTTCAATTTCATAGTCATTCAAGGTAAATTGAAAATAGTAATTGAATCCCCTCTCATCAAAGAAATCAAGCTTACTCTGCATTGGAGCCGGGTTTTTTGTCCAGAATACAAACAATCTGGCATCTTCGAACGATACATTTGTGAACTTACCACTGAATGGATTCTTCCACTTCACATAGCCTGCTTTGATCCTGGATATCAGCCAATCTGAGTAGAAAGCGGGTATATCAGTGGAGCGTGATGCTGAGATGATTACTGGATGTGTGATGTGTTTAGGCTTGAAACTTATGGGCAGATCATTCATTGACATTTTTCAAATGCTCCATATTTGCGGTCATGTTTGCCATTAATCTCGCATTCTCATCAACGGTATTAAAATCGATCCTACCATTGGGGAGTAGTCTCACATTAGTAATCCCCTGTATCGACCGTGATAAATGGTTTGCTATGTGGAAAGTGCCTTGTCTGCTCGATTCTTCAAGTATGTTAAAATTTCTTTCGAATTCCTCTCGGTTCTTAGGAACGCTTTTCATGTTTTCGATTTTCATATCATCTCCCATGACAGAACATCTTTCACTGATTCAAAATCATTCATACCTACTTGGTCAGATAGTACAACGTTTACTGCATACCTGCAGATTGCATCATAGTTCCCAAAGAAGAATCGAAGATGAGGGAAACTCCTGATTGTGTATTTGTTTGATCTCACCTGATCATCAATACTAAGTGGATGTGAGTAAGCAAGAATGTTTGCCTCAATATTTACTATTGAATCTGGTTTGAGTAGATTGATTTGATTAAGCCTCTTCAGTAGGATATGGTTTGATTTGCTGATACGTGATTCAAATTGAATACAGCTGGTCAATACTACTTTACTTGGTATGTTTGATATTAACTGCCGATAAACATCTAAAGCTCTTGAAGAATTTCGTCCAAGGGTCTGTAGTATATCAATGTAGTATTGCCTAATCATGAAGTGATTGATCATAAACAACTTGTCAATTACTCCATCTTCTAATATGTGTTTGTTTACAGTGTCTGGATTTCTTACAACAATCTTAGATAATAATTGCGCGGATAGTTCTGTACTGATATTGGGCAAACCAGAAAGCGAATTAGAGATAAGTGTGGGGACTACTAAATCTGGCATGAGTTCGGCTAACCACATCAAAGATACGCATACTTGTCTCTTGATACTGATACTGGGATGATCAAGCATCCAAAAAAGAAAATCAAGTGCAAGAGAATCGTAATCTAGATTGCCCCCGTCTTCAATAATCCAATCAAATCTATGAGTAAAAGAGGTATCGCAATGCACCATATGATCGATATGCTCACTTATACAGGACGAAATGCCTGTTGTCTCCTGACTATTAAACTTATCATGTAGCAAATCAATGAGCCTGTTTACTACTATCCAATCTTCAGTATAATGATCTTGGATGAATTCACTCATATCTGATATAATTTCTTTCCAATTACCAGTATGTGGAAGCAGGCGCAATGCCTCTTTTAGCTCACTTGTCAGGTTTCCATGCCATACATCAGACTGGTCATCATGAAGTCTCTTTATTCCCTCTATAAGTTGTGATCTTGCTGCTGTAGGATTTTCTAGCTTCATTTCTTCTTTAGCTTTAAAGATTTGGTCTGATAAGAATGAAACATCTTTTCTAAAGTTTGTTCCCATTCCAGGCAGCCTAAAACCATCAAGAGCTTCTTCATCGATGTCTTGTCTATGGAAACCAGTATTATTGTTATCAATTTCATTCGCTTTCAACACATTAAACTTAATGTTGTTCTTTAATAGAAAACCTTGTAACTCCATCTGTAACGGATGCGTTAGGTTTTTGCATAAAGCGGTAAGGTTACTGTGAAATCTATCTCTAATCTCTTTATGGGTTAGCAATTCAAGCGCATAAGAATAACATCTATGTAAGTGCTGTGGATATCTTTTGTGAGTATCAAAAATGCACTGAGCAATCACACGTAGATAACCGTCCAGATAGCGTTCAGTATCGTCATTGATAACATAAGGTTTAATAATGGCCAGTTTTATCAAAGGATCAATTTCCATGCTCTTCATCAGTTGGTATACACCATGAGCCTCGTTTATGTTATTAGCGCCATTGTAATACCCTTCTCCTAGCTCAATGGCATCAACTTTTGAGTTCTCGGCATTAATAAGAATAGTCTGAGCATCTGGTAGGACTTGATGTTTGTAATACTCAATAGCTGATATGACGTGTCCAGCTTTAACTAGTCTGTTGATAAACAGCTCTTTTTCGTGTCTGACATACCTTTGAAAAGTCAACTCTCCGGCTGAGTACTCTAAATCACCCGCGAATTTCCTGAAGATCTCGATAGGTAACAAGGAAGCAAATGGGAGATTAAGTACTTCAGTTATCAGCGATAACTGATCCTCCTTGTACCAGGTGGGTCCCATCGAATAGTCAAGTAGCCGTGAATAAGTTCGTTTAGCTAGATCAAGGTTCTCGTTCTTTGCATACATATTCATGATGAATAATAGCTCAGGAATCAAATCCCATCTATTTTCCACATACAGAGTAGCAAATCTTTCTAACTCTTTAACAACAAGGAATGACGAATTACGGAGTTCCTTGCTGCAGGAAAACTCCGTTGCTAATGATCTTAAGCAATTTCGATAACCTTCGGAGTAAAGTCCCAATTGAGTACTTACTCCCCTTTGTAGAATTTCTGTTAACGTTATGTCGATGTCATCTGGAAAGAACTCCACAAGGATTTTAAAAACGTATCGGTATATTATTGGGAACAGATGCTCTGGGATAAAGTAACTTCTGTCCCATTTGGCCCTATCTTTCAGCGTAAAGACTATAATGGTCAGAACGTCGTCGGTCCTTTCCCTAAGAAGCTGTGTTGTTGATGTGTCTTTGTCTGCTCTACACCTGTAACTTTTCCCAAGAATAAAGCCAACATTCTGAATGATGCTTACACAGAATTTCTCCCATTCATTTCTCGGTTGAATCAATTCTGGAAAGCTGGAATCTGAGTCTAAATATCCTCGCATTGTAAAGTGATCTATGATAGCATACACCGACTCGTAGTTGAGATCAACTCCATTTTTATCTCGTAGGCTAGTACCAATATCAACATGATCAAGTTTGATTCTTCTTAACAGTGATAACACTATATCAGATTGACTTCCTTCTTCTATTAAAAGCAAGATTTCTTTAGTATCTGCTTCATAATCAGGAACAAAACCTGAGATCATAGAAAATATGTTGTTTAGAAGACTTGAATAATTGGATTTTGATAGACTAGCATTAATTGCATTACCGATATCGTTGATGAACATGGCTACTCGAAACAGCTGTTGTATTACTTCAGAATTTATATCTATACCCATGTCTTTGAGATTTGAGTAAAAATCAAAATGTTTTGCCTTTAGCCCCATTATGCTCGCTGATAGCTTAGCAGAGTAAAATCCCAGAAACAATTTAGTTTTTGCATCATCCCGACCTTGACTAAACTCATTATTAAGCAAGAGCTTAACTGTATGCTCAAAGTAAGACCCTGAAGACCTTCCCTCAAGTATGAGCATGATAATCGTATCTAGTTTTAGTGCTATTGTTTCAAATTTTAAGGTGAATGATTTTAACTCCTTATTGGCTATATATAGATATCTCGATTTTAGGGAATCAGTGATCTTTTGTGCTTCAGTTACATACCCTTTATGTATCAATAAATGATGCATATCAATAGCGCTTTGGTTATCTAGGAGAAGGGCATCTCCTCTGAGCAAGTATTTCATCGATTCCTTGGGACAACCCATGTTTATTAGTGCAATGGCTATTTTATCTGCATACGCTGCCAGCATGTTATTATATCTGAAGCTAACCCTTTGTTTCAGTAGTATAATCCGGATTAACTCAATGAGTTTTTTGCTGGCAATACACAACTGCTCAACTTCATAAATATCTCTCATTACAGAGACAGGGTCAGCATGTATCATCCCGCAGGAATCTACCCACTGTTGTGTACACGTTGAAATTGCAGTTTCTTTATCTGATCCTCTCAGTAAATGATAAATGTTGTTAGTGATCGAATACACTGCATCACGATTTTCTTTGCAGTATTCACTAATGTTGTCGTGGATTTCTGGCAGGCTGTCAGCACATTTCTCTTCAATAAACAATCCGAAAGAACTGTGGTATATGCCAATTCGGTCAGTGATAGTAAGTAAATGCTTTATTCTTCCGATTCTATTCCTCAATAAAAATCGTGTTTCGTTGTTAACCATACAGTGTAAAGTTTGAAAATCTACTGGTGTCCTTGTTTGAGAAATCGTAAGAATTATCTTCGTCAGCTGGTCATCATTAGATAAATCGCTTATCCATATCTGCTCATAGTAGGTTGAGATATTTTTACCTATAACTGGTAAGTTATTTATCCATGAAGAGATATCCTCACTCCTAAGCTCTTTAATCGACTCTACTATATACTGCAGATAAAGTGGGTGACCCTCAGTTGTTGATGTAATTCGATTCAGCTCTACAGTGTTTAAATCAATGCCTAACCATTGAAGTCTGTCTTTGAGATAATCATGACACAATTCCAATGGTAGCATCGACTGTTCTATTATGTTATGCTCTGAAATCCTTGATCTGATTTGAACAGGCAAAATATCAATTCTTGAAGCTGATAATAGAATAGAAATATTCGAAGGAAGGATTTGAGGGAAAACTCCTAGGAACTCGCTAACTTGATTCTCTCCCAGAAGAGCTATGTCATCTAGTCCATCAATGACAATAAGACATTGTTTTTGTTGGTTTGAATAATAGCTATTTAGTTCGTGAAGCATCTGAGATAAACTGGACAGACGTTCATGAACAGGCTTGTTTGTATAAGGATGTGGAGTATTGGTCAGTTTTTCGCTAATCAGATCCTCGAGCCAAGCAATGAGCGCTTCTCTTGAGCCCCGCTGTGCTAACGTTCTTGATTCATTAGGAGTTCTAACAAAGTACTTGCCAACAATATCTATGTTCTCGTCTATTTCTGATAGAGATGCACATAATACAGATTTTCCTGAACCAGGAGATCCAGTTAATAAGTAATAACCTGTTTCATTAGAAACCTTCTTTCTAATCTGCTCTATCGTCTCTTCATTTGGTATTGAATCAATAATCTCCTCCGCAAATTCACCTAAAGCGACTTCCGAATCATCTTCTTGTTCAAATTCAATACTGTATTCATCCAATAAAGCACTAATGCTTTCAATGCTGATTGCACCTAGTCCAGTTATTATGCTCCAAGATATTACTCCAACTACCTGGCGGTTCACGACAAGACTTGCTCCTGACAAGCCATCATAATTGATTTGGCTATCAATATCGAGTGATGATAACTCGATGTTAAACGGCATGTTGTCGTTTGTTTTTAATATCTTACCCTCGATTCTTACGCCTTGTTCGAGATAAGTATGAGGGAATCCAAATGTTTCCCAAGGGCTATTGTAACGTATCTTTGAACTGCAAAGTGGCAGTGAGTCTGGAAATTTGTAATCTACGGCTATAATTGCAATATCGCTATCTGAAGTCTTGTTTAATAGTGTTCCTTCAACTAATATCATACCCTCAGATTGAGTCGAAGGAAAATGCAACGTAATTTTCTGATTATCGCTAACTGCACTCTTAACAACATGAAATGCAGTAATAACATGATTGCATGATATAATGAATCCACTGCCTCTATCGGTACCGCATTGAACAATAACAGTGTTATGCTCTATTTGCTTAGAACTAATAATAAACTTATTCATCACAAAACCACCCTTTGTGGTTCATCTGCACTATTAACAACAACATTGTACTTGAATTTTCGTTGTAATTCCATTGACTGAAGGAAATTCGACCCGGCTGTAGGATGATTAAAAATGACATTGCGTTCATATAATGCATCTCTGTTTACTATGATAGCCAAGGTTTGAAGATCGGGATGGTTATGTTTGACCCCATTTGTGGAAATCAGGAACCGAGATGAGTCAATCATGCTCAGTAATTCCGGATTAGTGTTCAACCGACTGCCGTGGTGGGAAACTTTTATCAGATCGAATTGAATTGGATACTTCGCCCCAGGATACTTTTCTTTTAAAGAATCAATAATTACCGAGGGATGCGCATCTCCAAGCAGCAAGATTAGCTTACCTCCCAAACCAAGTATTATTCCGATTGAACTACCATTAGTTACTGAGCGATCTTCTTCAAATGGCAAGCGGGATAATTCATCGATTGAGAACTCGGTAAATGATATCTCGTGTTGATCTGTTGGCATAATATGTTTCTTTTCCAGTAATTGCAGATACTCAAAAGCCTCTTCAATTTCTGGCTGATTTGACACAGGACAGATAATCTTCAATTTGTAAAGCTCATCTTGCCAGTATCCTTTGAGTTTATCAATTCTTTCTTGGTTTGGTGATAAAACCTCAAAGCTTATACCGTTATCCATAACCAATCGTTCGGTTCCAGCGGTAATCATTCTTCCCGAAAAATCAGTATTCAGAAGGTACCCTCTTTCTCTGATGAGTTTAGTTAAAGTACTGCCTTGCTTTGCGCTAATCATTCGATTTACGCCTCCGTCTATTTTAATTGGGGTAAGATGCGGAAGAAATGTGGCAACTCGATCATCCAATTCTACTGAGCCTTGAGGAGAGAAGAGATTCCTATATCCATTGAACCAGATTTGTTCTATATGTATTATTTCATTGCTTTGATTATTCCCATTTTCTTCTAGCAGTCTAATAGCCCCCCCTATATGATCACTATCAATATGGGTTACTATAAAGCGATTAATTATTTCTCCAATAGAGTTAAGGTCGTTGAGACGGTGTTTTAGATGATCATCAAATGTGCAGCTCGGCCCACCGTCTACCAATACATTAAATCCGTTGTAAGAAACTAGAAGGCAATCACCTTCACAAGCTGGGAAGAAATCTATCTGAACTTGAGGATTCTCGTTGACCATCACTGACTCCCAATATGCTTACATAGCAACTTTGAACGTAGAGAATTGTAATCGCTTTCGTAAATAATAACTTGAATCACTTCACACATCCAACCCGGCCCCATATTCCTTCAGCCACTGCACTTGCTTATGATAATCCGGGACGATCTTATCCACTTCATTCCAGAAGTCCTTGCTGTGCCGTTTGTGTTTGAAATGCGCTAATTCATGCACGATCAGGTAGTTGATCACGCTCACTGGTGCCATCATGATCTTCCAATTGAAATTGACCTTGGGTCTATTAACTGAACATGAAGCCCATCTATTCTTCAGATCGATGATTGAGACGGCTTCCACACTGATCCCCATCATATGCGCAAAGCGTTGCACCCGGGGTTCGATAAACACCTTTCCACGATGGCGATAGAATTCCTTGAACATATCTCTTAGTTTCTCTTCAGAGCCTTCCGGGGCATAGAAATGCCTGCCCCTGAACTGGATACCCTCAACCTCATCGCTATATTGCAGATAGTAGTTCCTGCCAAGATAGAGGAAGGATTGCCCATTCACAAGTTCCCGCTTGATCGCTTTCTCATTCAGGAGCGCACGCTTTGCCTGATATTTGTGTATCTTATACTCGTTTTTGCTCAGCAGGTTTTGCACCTCACTATCGCTTGTCCCGAGTGGGACAATCACTGTAATTGAGCTATCTCTTTCGATGTAGATCGATGCCGTCTTTCGCTTGCTATGTTTCACCATAATCTTATAATCGAGGCTCATGAACCCCTCACCTCAGCTTCCCGTTTATGCGCCAGATTGATCAGCTCTGCCGTCAGCTTGGCTGCCACTTCCTGCAAGGGTTCAATCCCGCAGTACTCTAGCTCGTCTCGGATATCGCCTTCCAAGCGTCTGCGTTCATTGGGCTTCTGCCAGAAGTTGGGTATCGAGAGAGATTCTTTGATCCTGCTATAGATGAATTCTGACAGCTTGGCAGCGTCAATTGCTTCCTTGCTGTCCACTGCCATCCCTGCGTCCATCAGCATCAAGTCCAAAAATGGCATCACAGGACTATCCACAATGCCCGCTTCATCAGCTCTGCCTTTGCCGATATCTTCTCTCAGCTTGGTGAGTTCCTCGATGATTCTATCCCAGTGTTCCTTATACGAATCCAGAATCTTCTGCAGCCGCTCATGGAACCCCGTATAGAGAGCAGGGTCTTTCTCCATATTCACTTTGATGTGCCAGCGGATGG
>DAOSEN010000013.1:0-77850 GCA_035363155.1 Candidatus Cloacimonadota bacterium
CTGGACTTGAATTCACTCTCACAGTTTCAGCGGGAGTATTGTTCAACGGTCTTTCACTGGTGAAATGGAGCAGCAGGGGTTCAATATCCTCGGGTCTTTCACGTAGGGGCGGGATCTGAATCCGGAAGGCAGCCAGCCGATAATAAAGATCCTGACGGAAGCTTTGATCTGTGATTTGCGCTTGCGGATCACGGTTTGTAGCTGCGATAAACCTCACATCTACTGCAGTCTCATTGCTGGCACCAAGCTTCATGAATTTCTTCTCTTCCAGCACCCTGAGGAGTTTGGATTGCATCACAAGAGGCATTTCTCCTATTTCGTCCAGGAATACTGAGCCACTTTGGCTAAGCTCCAGAATACCCTTTTTATCCTGAACTGCGCCCGTAAAAGTACCCCGTTTGAATCCAAAGAATTCACTTTCGATCAGGTTCTCTGGTAAGGCAGCACAGTTTATCGGAAAGAATCGTGCTTCCTTGCGGGGGCTGGCAAAATGGATAATTCTGGCGATGATCTCTTTACCTGTGCCACTTTCTCCAGTGATGATCAGCGGTGTATCTGGAAATGCTGCCAGACGCAGGCTATCTTCAATGACCTTGCGGATGGCAGTACTTTCACCTACGAAGTTCTTCTCAATCCGTCTTTCAAGCTCCCTGGTGATCAGAGAGTTATCATCCGTGAGTTTGTTTACTTCCTGCTTCAAGCCCACAATTCTGGCGCTGCGCTTTAGAGCCACTTCCAGGTCATTCTGGCGAAATGGTTTTCTCAGGTAGTCACAAGCTCCAAAGCGCATAGCCTCGATCACTGTATCCATATCTCCATGCCCGGAGATCATGATCACTTCCAGTGAGGGAAAATCGGCTTTGATCTGCTTCAAAACTGCAATACCATCCATTTCGGGCAGGCGAATATCCAGGATCATGAGGTCAAAGCTCTCTTTCTGCAGTATCGTAAAGGCGGCAGAAGGAGTGTTTACACAGGTGGGTAGATGTTTCTGACGGCGGAGGAACTCGCTGAGCTCGTCCAGTATTCTGGATTCATCGTCCAGGATCAATACTTTCATAAGTCATATCCTTCCATTTGGTAAGGTAACTCAATCACGAAGGTGGTGCCGGATTGTGGGGTAGAGGTGAAGCTGATGCTGCCATTCATTCTGGTCAAGGTACTTTGGCTGATTGCCAGTCCCAAGCCCGTGCCTTCGGATTGGTCTTTGGTACTGAAGAAGATTTCAAAGATTCGCTCGTGGATGTCCTCAGGGATTCCACAGCCATTATCAGATATTGAAATCCGGATCTGGTCGCCTGCTATTTCAGTATGTATAGTGATCAAGCCTTTGTCCAGACTGTCTTGAGCTTGGCGTTGGCGGATCGCATCACGGGCATTGGTGAGCAAATTCAGGATCACCTGCTCGAACTTGATGGCATTGCCAGAGATACTAAGATCAGCACTTTTCAGATCGAGGTTCAGGGTAATTCCCATTTTTTGTAATTGATCTGCAATCAGCGCAGTAGCGTTTTGGACGCTCTGTTTCAGATTGAAGTGACTGTCCTCGGTATCTTCCTGGGGACGCGAGAAATGGCGAATGTGATTGATCACATTCTGCATCCGCGTGATATCCTCAAAGAGCACTTGCAGCTTGCGCTCCAGGTAGGAGGCATCAAGGCTGTTGTCCAGAATCGCTCCTTTGATGTTTTCCAAAGTGAAGGACAGTGTTTGCATAGGCTGGTTGAGCTCATGCGATATCCCTGCTGCCAGCTCTCCCAGTAGTGCCAGTCGGGATTGGCGCAGGGCTTTTTGTTCCTGGACCTGCCTGGCTTCCACTTCGGTTTCCACCCGTTTTTCCAGTTCTCTGTTCAAGGCATTAAGATCAGCCTGTGCTGCGTAGAGCTTCTTGCTGAGTTTGAGTACGCTTTGATAGCGCCACAGAACCAGCAGTAAACCCAGGACAATGAGAGCCAGGATGATGTAGAGGTAGTTTCTGAGACGAGTGCTGTTTTTTAGTTCCCGGCGGGTAAGCTCGTTGTTGCGGGTGAGGAGATCGATATTGCGCTGTTTCTCTTCCACTTCATAGCGAACTTCCAATTCATTCAGTTGTCTGGCATTCTCCAGGCTGGAGAGGCTATCGCTGATGCTGTGGTAGCGCTTCAAATGTGTGATTGCGCTTCTAAAATCGCCAATTTGCTGGTAATAATCTGCTCGCAGTTTGGCAAGATTGCGGGTGTGTTCATAAGATTGTAAGGCTGGTTCCAGCTTCGACGCCAAGTCCAGCCAGAGTTTACATTCCTGATGCTGCATCAGATCCAGGGAGAGGCTGGCAAGATTGATCAGTGATGCCATCACACTGGGTTTATCAGAGGAGTCCTTTTTTAACTCATAAGACTTCAAATAAGCTTGCTTGGCCTGGCTCAAATCTCCCGTCGCCATATGCAAGACGCCCAGGTTGTTGTAGAGGCTGGCAATCCTGGCAGAATTATTCAGCTTTTTTTGGATCTCAAGCGCTTTACGGTTGTAAGCAAAGGCTTGGGGATAGTTTTCCAGATGGCGGTAACAGATGCTTATGGAGCTGAAAATCGATGCCAGTGCTGCAGGGTCATTATCCTGTTCCCGCAGTTTCAGAGCCTGAAATTGGTAGTCCAGGCTGCGTTCGTGATTTCCTGTCTTTAGATAGAAGACACTCAGGTTGATCAGCGCATTGGCGAGTTCTATAGGGTCTCCCAGCTTGCGTTTGATGCTCAGGGCTTGTTGGTAATGATCCAGGCTGGGGCCGAAGGAGCCGATTCTCAGGTACAGATTGCCAATGTTGTTGTGGATTTTTGCCAGTTGTACCTGGTCTCTGATCTTTTGTGCCAGACTCAAGGCCTGTGTGTAATACTGCAGAGCTTCGGAGAGCTTGCCTTGGGCAGCCAGAAGGTTCGCAATGGCAACGCCCACATAGATCTGGTCATCTGTTCTTTTCTCTTTTTGGGCAATTTGAAATGCCTGATTGTAATAAGATAAGGCCTCAGTATATTCAGAATTATCCCGATGCTGGTCACCCAGATCTATTAGGGCATTTAACTGATTTGATGTCGATCCAGCCTTCCTGACAGAACTTTTTGGGGATGGTAATTGGGCAGATTTTTGGGCGGATAGTGAAGGAACAGCAAATAGCATAATGCTACAGATGATGATGCCAGTGGTGGCATGGCGGCTGAGACGCGCTTTTATCATCACAATAGTTCCTTCTTTTTTGCAGAGCACCATGTGACTCTGCTCAGAAGTTGTCAATAAAAAACAGCCATCCGGGTCTGGATGGCTGCTAGTCCTTTGTTTCAGGCTAAATCAATTAAAAGAACGAGCCCAGAGCCCGATCCATCAGGAAGCCGCTCCAGGGATCACTGGTGGCTTTAACCTGACGCACGTCCTTGACGCTGAAGACGAATTCATACTGCGCTGTAAGGCCATCCACGGTAAAGGGGACGATGAGCCGCAGTTCTTTGCCTTTGTAGCGCACGGCATCATTATAGTCAATAGGCAGCAGTGGGCGTCTGATCCAGGAGCCGGTGACGCTTGATTGATACACATGATCGTTGGAATAGAGCTTTTCTGTGATATTCCCGCGTCTGGGGATCACGGTAGGCGTCTGGGGATTGTTACGTTCCGCAGGTTTGGTGGAAGAGATATTCACGCCATGACCGATGTTGTCATAGTCCATATAAGAAGCATTGTCCCAATCGATCATGATGGGCATTTCACTTTTGTTGTAAAGCACCACATCCCATCCTGCTTCCGTAGCACTCCAGATACTGCGAAAGAGGTCATCCTCAAAAGCATATCGTACGATGCCAGCTTGGGTAGTATCTGCCACAGGGGCACGGTAGCGCTGGGAAATGTCACTGGGTTTGCGCACCATGGAAAGCTCCAGATCGTACTTCACGATCATCTTGTCTGCCGCAGCGTTTTGGGCACACCCAAAAAAGCTCAACAGCAGTAGCGCAATCAGGCTGAACATAATGACTTTTTTCATACTCACTCCCTTGTTGTTTCTTTATTATGTAGATTATTGCATGGAGAATAAACTGTCAAGCAGAAAGTGCTCCCCATAGGTATTGACAGGTGCTTCCAGACCACTTGAAACAGAATGTAATTGCTGTTTGATCTATATGGTTTAGATTGTCATGGGACAGTTCTTCACATCATGCACATAAGGAGTAATCATGAACAGACCTCTGTATTTTCAATTGCCGTCCGCCGATCCCCAACGTTTGGTAGAATTCTACCATACAGTTTTTGGGTGGACTTTTGGCCGGCTGGAGCTGTTGGATAACATCTGGATTCTGGTGTCCGGAGATCCCACTCTGCCGGGTTTGAATGGTATCGTGATGGGGCAGCACATGCCCTGCACGGTAAATGTCATCGCTGTGGACGATCTGGATCAGCGTTTGGACAAAGTTCTCGCCTGGGGCGGTAAAATCACTACACCCAAACAGGAGATCGAGGGGCTGGGCATTTTTGCCTGGTGTGCGGATAATGACGATAATCCCTTTGTATTGATGCAAAGCTCTGATCAATTGAACAAAGTAATGTTGCAAAGCGTATCAAACCAGATTCCTGAGGCTGAGGTTACCAGCCGTCCGGTTCACTTTGAAATCCCTGCTACAGACATGGACAAAGTGGCTGAGTTTTACGCCTCGGTGCTGGATTGGACAGTGCAGAAGTGGCAAGGTCCGATCCAATATACGTTTCTGATGACCGGAGATGAATCCAGCGCCGGTATCGATGGTGCGCTCATGGAAAAGGCCAACAACCTCTATCCGGTGAATGTAATGTCCACCAATGATATAGATATGATTATCGAGAAGATTGTCAAGGCTGGAGGCAAGATCCTGATGCCCAAAGAACAGATACCGGGAGTGGGACTCTTTGCCTATGCTCTGGATCCCGATAACAATCAGTTTGGGATCATGCAGTTCAATCAACAACAATAAGATAAGGCGGATACATGACAGAGATCGAAAAACAAATCACTGCCCTCGAGCAGGAAATCATCCAGAAAAAGCAGGATTTGTACAAGCTCAAAAAAACCATGCCCAGCTTTGAGCTTCAGGATTATGAACTCATCCAACGGGATGGCAGCAAGATCAGACTGAGCGAACTTTTTGGCACGAAAGACCAGATGATTCTGGTACACAATATGGGAGCTTCCTGCCCTTACTGCACTCTTTGGGCTGATGGTTTCAAAGGGATTCACAAGCATCTGGAAGACCAGGCTGCTTTTGTGATCAGCACTCCTGATGCACCAGAGGCCATGGATCGCTTTGCGTCCTCGCGGGATTGGCAATTCAAGGTGGTTTCCACCAGCAGTTGTACCCTGAAGAAGGACCTGGGCTTTGAGCTTGAGAATGGCAGCTATTATCCAGGAGTCTCTACTCTGTTCAAGGATTCAGATGGTAAGATCTGGCATGTTGCCAAGGCATTCTTTGGCCCAGGAGATGATTTCTGTGCCTTGTGGTATTTCTTTGACATGCTGAAAGAGCCAGATCCGGATTGGGTACCCAAGTATAGTTATTGAACTAACTGTCCTCAGTTTATAGATCCTTGCTAATCTGAAACACGCTATCAATACGGATTCAATACGCATCGCCTCCGCAATGACTGCGTAATGATAGCGTATTTCAAAGCGGCAGGAGTTGCTCATCCCTGGGCTTACTCATACTCATCGCTTGCCCGGCTGGGGAGGTGCTTGGGTGGCATGGATGATGAGCAGGGCTGGATCGTAACCGTCACCGTAACATAGGCTTTCAGCCTGTTGTACCGTAGGGTTTTCGAACCCTGCGTTCTTGGATCGTAAACGTCCTCGTTTACGGAGACCCGAAGGGGCTCGTGAAGTCTTGCGTAACCCGTATGAGTAGAGGCACATCGTCCAGAGAGACGAGTTCGGAACACCGGTTTCAACCGGTCGGTACGCCGGATTAATCCGGTGAAGATGAAGCATCTATCTGCCTGTACCAGATAAATCTGGCACATCGTCCAGATAAATCTGGTGTTCCGCATCGCATATTGTCCAATCCAAGATGGTCACTCTGGTCGGGAAAACAGAGGATACAACAGACTAAAAGCCAATGTTGTAACAGAATGGAAGGATTTGCTCTATTTATTCATCAAGGGTAGTGGTTCGAAATCCTCTTTGTAGAGCCAGCTTTCGCCACCATCCACGATCTTGCCACTACTCAGCAGAGGTGCCATTCGAACAGGCATCTGGATGTCGCAAAAGCCATTACCGATGATTGCCCCAATCACCTGTCCAGGCTTCATTTCTGCTTCGGTAAAGAGGATTACTCTGGAACCTGTGAACCTGAACTGGATACGGGTGCCATCAAGTTCCAGCTGGAGCTTGCCATCTTCCCATACACAAGATTCATGGGGGCAACGGATTTCCACGGTATCGAGGAAGCTCTTGCGGATCGAGATCTGGGTGGTATCCTCGAAAGTGCGGATCTGGCTTACTTTTCCCGTGATCGGGCAGTAAATGGTATCTGGTTGGGGAGCGAGGATCTTATTGCGTATCCGGTGCATGTTTGTTATGATAAAAAACCAGATCAGACCAGCGATTGCCATAATCAGGGCGATTGTAGAAATGAATCCCAAGGCGGGCAGGATGAAATTGAGCACGAAGCTCAGGATGATCACACCCGCCGGATTCACCAAATTGCGGTATTGTAGCTTTTTGATGCGCTGCAGAGCAGTAATCTCTGTCAGCAGATAGTCATGTTTCATTTGGTAGTGCGAGTCCAGGTATCTGTGCGTCCTGCCAGAGAGATGCCAATAAAGCCACGAAGAGCCAGGGTATTGTTGTTGGTCAACTCAGCTTTGGCGGAATAGGTCTTGCCGCTTTTTGGATCATATATCTTGCCACCGGAGTATTTGCTCTTGCCATCGGCTTTGAGTCCGGAAAGGATCTGCAGATCGATCAAGGGACGGGTGCGCAGATTGGCATCGGGGTTTTTATGATCTACCTTGGCTTTCCCTTTATCGTCATTGGGCTCTTTCAGCCAGACGATTTTACCCACAAAAGCGCCGCTCTTGGTCTGGGAAATCTCAATCTTGCTGGTCTTTTCTCCATTGAACCAGATACCCACAATACGGTCTTCAGCGGGTTTCTCAGCCACCTGAGCGATCAGGGGCAATAGCGTCAGCAGGGCGAGGACTATCAGAATGAAGTGTTTCATGAAGGTCTCCTTTTAGATGATTCCACAGCGATGAAGGATGAAGTCTACGTGCTTCAGATAACGCTCGTAGGAAAAGATGTCCTTGATCTCTTCAGGGCTGAGGACTTTGGTGATCTCGGGATTGGCGAGGATCAGCGCTTGAAAGTCTGATCCGCTGTGGATGGATTCCATAGCATTGGATTGAACCAGGGCGTAGGCTTGCTCACGGCTCATGCCCTTATTCGCCAGATGTAACAACAAGGCTTGGGAAAACACCAGGCCTCGAGTGATTTCTATGTTTTTGAGCATATTCTCAGGATACACAGCCAAAGTTTCCAGCATGGTTCCGGTCTTGGCGAGCATGTAATGCACAAGGATACAGCTATCAGGCAGGATAATGCGTTCCACACTGGAATGCGAGATATCCCGCTCGTGCCAGAGGGCATTGTTTTCCAGCGCTGCATTGGCATTGGCGCGCAGGATACGAGCCAGGCCGCAAAGCTGTTCACTGAGGATAGGATTACGCTTGTGGGGCATGGCTGAAGAGCCTTTCTGGCCGCTGGAGAAATTCTCCTCGGCTTCGCGGACTTCGGTGCGCTGCAGATGCCTGATCTCCAGTGCGATCTTTTTCAATGTGGTGCCTATCTGGGCAATGGTAAGCATGAACTGTGCATGGCGGTCACGCTGGATCACTTGAGTGGACACATTAACCGGCTCCAGATCGAGGTAGCGGCAGGCAAGGGTTTCCACTTCGGGACTCAGGTGAGCATAGTTTCCCACCGCGCCAGAGAACTGGCCTATGCTAACAGATTTCAGGGCTGCTTCCATACGTTCGATATTACGGCTGGTTTCATCATGCCAGAGGGCAAATTTGAGCCCGAAAGAGGTGGGTTCGGCATGGATGCCGTGGCTGCGTCCCATACACAATGTATGGCGGTATTCACGGGCTTTGAGCTTGAGGATTTCTCTAAGGCGATGCAGTTCGGTGAGGATCAATTCGCCGGATTGCTTGAGTTGCAAGGCTGTAGCCGTATCCAGCACATCAGAGGAGGTCATGCCATAATGAATCCAGCGGGATGGTTCACCTACGTATTCGGCTACATTGGTGAGAAATGCGATCACATCATGCTTAGTGATCAGTTCCAATTCAGCGATGCGGTCTGTATTGAAATCAGCTTTGGCGGCGATAATGTCATAATCAGCTTTGGGAATCACGCCCAGTTCGTGCATGGCCCGGGCAGCGGCAAGCTCCACTTCCAGCCAGCATTCATAGCGGTTTTCCAGTGTCCAGATGCGCTGCATCTCAGGCAAAGTGTATCTACTGATCATTGATCCCCCAAAAAGCCCTTAAAAATCTTCATCATCCCACTGCCTTCCAAGAGCTCAAAGATATCCTTTGTGCCTGCTGCCTTGCGGGGCAAAGGAGTGATCTCAGGAGGCGTGTATGATACTGTGTCAAAATACATCTTGATTGCCATGTCTTTTCCGGCTTTTACATTGATATTGTCCAAAGTACCGGTTTTGGTGTATCCCACAGCGAGCTCGAGATTGGATCTTGCATCTTTGACGCTGATCAGCTGATATGCCTTGCTGAAGCTCACTTTCAGGCTGTCATAGACCACAGCTTTGCTACGGATGATATCATCGCCGAAACGGGAGATGAGTGAATCCGCACTGGAAAAGGTCTTGATGCTGCCCATGGGAATGGCATTTCCGAAATTGAGCGCTTCCAAAGCTGGCATTACAGGCGCTTGAAGAGCAAAGTAATCACCGGCGTAGATGCTGATCAGGGGTGAAGCTGTGGCTCCGAAGATTCCGCCATCGATCACGTCCAGTCTCAGTTGATCCTGGTTTTTGGCAAGGACAAACGGTTTACGCAGAGCTAGGCCCATGGCGTTGATTTCGATGATGCCCTGCCCCTGCAAGGATTCCCATTTCATCAGTTCAGAGTGCAGCCTTTGCCTGTCATTGGGTTTACGAATTCCGGTGCAGGCGCTGAGCACCAAGGCCAGGATCAGTCCCAATCCAATCAGGTATCTCTTCAAGAGCTCTCTCCAGGCAGGATTTTAGGTTTGTTCAAAATGTAGATGCCGATCAGGGAGGCGATGATCATCAGCAGGGACAGAAACTGCCCAATGCTCATGAAGCCAAAGATAAAGCCATATTTCTCGTAGAAAGGGATATCATCAGGGACCCGCACGAACTCGATCAGAAACCGCACGACTCCATAGCCCCCGATAAAAGTCCAGAAGACCATGCCATCTTTCACCTTTTTCAGCAGCATGAGATAGCTGATTCCACCAAGGAGTAAACCTTCGGATAACATTTCATAGAGCTGTGTGGGGTGGCGGGGTAGCTCTCCCGCATCGGGGAAGATCATACCCCAGGGGAGGGTGGTGGTTCTGCCCCAAAGCTCAGCATTGATGAAGTTACCCAGGCGTCCCAGACCCAATCCCAAAGCTACCAAAGGAATGGCAGCATCGGCAAGGGTCATGAAATGCATCTTGTAGCGTTTGCAGAAGATGATTCCTGCGATGATCACACCCAAAGCTCCGCCGTGAAAGCTCATGCCCCCTTCCCAGACCGAGAAGACAGCCAAAGGATGCTGCAGGTAGTACATGAAGTTGTAAAACAGGACATAGCCCATTCTGCCCCCGATGATGACTCCCAGCATCACATAAAACACTGCGGATTCATACTGCTCACGAGGCAGGGTGATGTTCTTCAGCTTGAGGAGGTGCTTGTAAAAGAAGAAGGCACAGACAAAGCTGAGCACATAGAACAAGCCATACCAACGGATGTGCAGATCGAGACCCAATAGGGAAAAGCTGACGATCTCGGGGCTAATATTTGGAAATCTGAGCATGGATCCTATCTCTTGGTGAATTCGTGCAAGCGCTTCACGATCAGATCAACTGCCTGATCAGGGTCGCCATCGAACTTTTCCACTTGCTTGTCATGCTTGGGGCTGAAGATGCTCACCACTTGGGTGGGAGAGCCATTGAGACCGATCTCAGTTTCATCCAGAGCCAGATCATCAGCGTTCCAGATCTTCAGTTCCACGCTCTTGGCATTGCGTTTGCCACGCAGGGATGGCAGGCGCGGTGTATTGATTTCCTTGACCACGGAGATCAAGCCCGGGAGCTTCATTTCCACGATGTCATAGCCATCTTCCATCAGTCTTTGCACCCTGGCTTTGCAGGGCTCCAGAGCTTCCACTTTGCGCACAAAGCAAGTCTGAGGGATATCCAGATGTGCCGCAATGCCAGGTCCCACCTGAGCTGTATCGCCATCGATCGCCTGTTGTCCCGTGAGGATTAGCGTATAGTCGCCCAGTTTTTTGATGGCGGCTGCCAGAGTGAGGCTGGTAGCCCAGGTATCGGCTCCAGCAAACCTACGGTCAGAAAGCAGAATGATCTCATCTACGCCCAAGGACACTGCTTCACGCAGGGTTGCTTCCACCTGAGGTGGACCCATGCTGATAGCTGTAATCGTGCCGCCATGGGCTTCTTTGAGGCGCACAGCTTCCTCGATGGCATAGGTATCAAAGGGATTGAGGATGCTTTCCACACCTTCGCGGATCAGCGTATTGGTCTTGGGATCGATCTTGATCTCAGTAGTGTTTGGGACTTGTTTGATGCATACTACAAAATGCACAAAGCCTCCTATGCGTAAAACTTGCGGATGGTATCCACCACGAACTTTTTCATTTCCAGACTAAGTTCTGGATAAATGGGAATAGAGACCACTTTGCCAGCCAGCGCTTCGGACACGGGCAGATCACCCAGCTTGTAACCCAGGCTGCTGAAACACTCCTGCAGGTGCAGGGGCAGCGGATAGTAGATGGCACAAGCCACATCGTGGGCTTGCAGATGTTGCATCAACGCATCACGTTGCTCGCAGATAAGAGTATATTGGTTGTAGATAGTTACGGCTTTGGGATCGATAAATGGGGTCTGTAGCCCTGGCAGGTCTTGCAGGTGCTCGTCATAGAAACGGGCATTGGCACGACGCGCCTCGCTCCAGGCGGCAAGCTGCTCCAGCTTGACGAGCAGGATGGCAGCCTGGATGGTGTCCAGACGGCTATTGAGTCCCACCCATTTGTGATAATACTTGGGGTTTTCACCATGCACACGCAGTTGACGCAGCTTCATCGCCAGATCGTCATCATTCGTGAGGCACATGCCGGCATCGCCCATAGCCCCAAGATTCTTGCTGGGGAAGAAAGAGAGGGTGCCGATATCGCCAAAACTGCAGCTCATTTTGCCGTTCCAGGTAGCGCCGATACCCTGGGCATTGTCTTCGATCACTTTCAGATTGTGCTTTCTGGCGATCTCCATGATGGCATCCATATCTGCAGTCTGTCCAAAGAGATGCACAGGCATGATGGCTTTGGTGCGGGGTGTGATAGCAGCTTCGATGAGGGCGGGATCAAGGTTGAAAGTGCGGGGATCGATATCCACGAAGACTGGCTTGGCATGGTTGCGCCAGATCGAGGAGGCAGTAGCAAAGAACGTAAAAGGAGTAGTGATTACTTCATCCCCTTCATCGATTCCCAAAGCCTTGATAGCCAAAACCAGAGCGTCGGTGCCCGAAGCACAGCCAATGGCGTGTTTGATGCCCAGATAGGATTCCACTTTGGTTTCCAGTTCCTTCACTTGAGGACCCATGATATAGTGATGATCAGCAAAGACTTTGTCCATTACAGTTCGGATTGCAGGCATCAAAGGTTCATATTGAGCATGCAGATCCAGCATCGGTATTTTCATTGAAACTCCTTTATTTGGTGAGGTTTTGAACCCCAATGATGATTGTTATTGCCGAGGAAAGCAGGGTGATCACGTCCTTGACGTCCACCCACAGAGAACGATCGACTTGTTCAGGGATAAAGATCGTATCGCCAGGGTTGATCACAATGTCCTTTTTAACCTTTTCCCAGTTACCGCTGGTAGCGCGGATGATCCTTAGCCCTGTGAGCTTGCGGTAATTGCCATAACTTCCGGCTGTTTCCACATATTCCTGCCAGGTCTTGCCTTCCACCCAGGGTTGGATGCCCGGATTGCGGACATGCCCGCTTACCCACACTGCATTTAGCTTTTCAGGGATATAGATATAATCTCCATTGTTGAGGATTATGTTTCCCTCTTTGCCCTGAGAGCTCATCAAGCGATTGAAATCCACACTATACAAGCCCTTGGATTGTCGCATGCGGGTGCGTAAATAGTTGTATTCCAGAGGAGTCATATCGCTCATGGGTCTGGTTTTCAGCCTTTCAAGCTCGAGATCAGGCTGCTCAAAGACAGCCCTGTTCAAGACCATGGCATGATCCAGATCAGCTCTGGAGGTGAGCCCTCCAGCCTGAACAATGATGTCGTATAAAGTAGTTGTATCGCTGATGATGAATTCACCCTGGTTGCGGATTTCGCCTGAGAGAGTGACCACTCGGCGGGCTCGGAATTCGCTGTCGTAGGGCACCATGATGCGGTCAAAGGCGTTTAGAACAGTGTTTCCAGCTGCAGGATTCTGCTTCAGATTGATGATCTCCACCTGAAAAGGAACTCCACTGCTTACAAAGCGGTAGTGCTGGATATTGGCAGTATCTGCTCCAGGCAGCAGTCCCTGAGCCAGTTCAAACGCCTTGCCAAGAGTATCGCCAGCCTGAAATTCCAGTTCACCAGAGCGCAATACCGCACCATTGACGCTGATAATCTCTTGAATGGCAGCCACAAAGATCACATCCCCATCTTTGAGCAGGGGATTCTGGCTGAGATCGCCCAGGCGGTAATACATCATGAGGTCATAGTATTGCTCGGCGCCATTGCGGGTAAGCCTGATCCTGCGTAAGGACTGGTTGGCATTGTAATCCGGCTCGATACTCTTAGGCTCGCGCAGCATGGGGATGGGGTTTGTGCTGGTATGCTGGCTTGGAAGCAGAGGCTGTTCAGTCACCATCTGAGGGTTCAAGCCATAAGGATTGTCAGCTTTCTTCAGGGCATCAGACAGACGATCCGTGGCTACAAACCCATAGGAACCAGGGTATGCCACGTATCCTGTGACGCTTACGCTGATCTGAGGACGGGCTTCCACGGGGATTTCAAGCGCGGCTAAAGACAGTACCAGAACCGCAAAGAGCAGGATTAAGAGCTTAATTTTCATAATAGTGGATCATTCTGGTGATGATGTCGTCCAGAGTGAGTTTGGGCGTGTAGCCTATAGCCTGATTGATCTTGGTGAGATCGGGCATGCGGTTCATCATATCCTCAAATCCCTCTTCAAAGGCATCTTCATAGCTCATGTATTCGATGCGGGATTTGCTCTTGCACATGGTCTTTACTTTATGAGCCAGGTCTTTGATGCTGATCGATTCAGTGGTGCCCACATTGTAGATTTCACCTTCACATTCGGGGGTAGCCATCAGCTTGATGAAGGCATCCACCACATCTGAGACATCGGCAAAACAGCGGGATTGCTCGCCACTGCCATACACCACAATGGGTTGATCCAAGAGTGCGGCCTTGATGAATTTGGGTAGCACCATGCCATATTGTCCCATCTGGCGAGGGCCTACGGTATTGAAACAGCGAACGATCACCACGGGGAGCTTCTTTTCGCGAAAGAAAGCCAGCGCCATGAATTCATCAATGGCTTTGCTGCAGCTATAGCCCCAGCGGCTGATATGGGTGGAGCCCAGCAGCCTGTCATCCTGTTCGGCAAAGGGCACTTTCTCGCTTTTACCATAGATCTCGCTGGTGGAGGTGATCAGGGCTTTGGCTTTGTATTTGTTGCAAAGCTCAAGCACGTTGTCTGTGCCCACGATATTGGTTTTCAGGGAAAGCAGGGGGTTTTCGATAATGTATTTCACGCCCACAGCCGCCGCCAGATGATACACCTGTTCGCTCTTGGAGATCAGCTTGTCCATCAATTCACGATTCAAAACTGAGCCGATGCTGTAACGGAAATTGGGGTTTGCCTTAAAATCTTCGATATTCTCCAGCCTGCCCGTGGAGAGATTGTCTATTATGTGCACTTCGTGGCCATCATTCAGCAGCCGTTCTGCCAGGTGCGAACCGATAAAGCCCGCCCCACCTGTGATCAGAATTCTCATTCTCACTCCATCTTAGGTGTTTTAACTCTCCGTATCACTTTACAATACGGTAATGGTAACCCGATTTGCAGATGGACTTTTTGTCAATAGAAAAGGTGATCCTCACAGTCAGGATCCTCATTCGAATTACGCTATCAATGCGCAGTCATTACGCACTCTGTCCGTAATGACTGCGTAATGACTGCGTAACTCATCAAGCGTCGGCATGAAGCTTCTACACAAATGTGGAAACGTCATCCTGACGCATGAATAAAGCTTCAAGTTGAAGCTTCTACATATATACGGGTTACGTTTGGATTGGACACGTCTTCCTACCCCAAACCTTCGCTTCACTCAGCTTTGAGGACTCCGGTCGTGTCGACGAGGCCGCAGGCCGAGCCTTTCGAGCACGTTCCGTGCTCCGCAAATGGGGACGTTTGCGATCTAAATACGCAGGGTTCGAAAACCCTGCGGTACAACAGACTGAAAGTCTATGTTACTACAGGCTGAAAGCCTATGTTACAGGGACGTTTGCGATCCAGTCTTGTGCTCTTTTTATCTCCTGCTCCACTCACGCCGGACAAGGGAGGTGCACGTGTGGCTCTGGACATAATCATAGCCTGTGATTTACCCCCAGGAGTTAACGAAGTTAACGAGAAATGCCATAGTTACGTCTCAATTCTAAGACCCTATATTGAGATTTAACATTAAGGAAACTCATTAACTTCATTAACTCTGAGGGCATTATTCACAGCAGCATCAGGAGCTAAGAATTGCTGACAAACCCATGATAAACGGCTTATTACCGGTTACAAATGTCGCATCATAACCAACCCCTCACCCCGCCCTCTCCCACATCCACACCGGCAAGGGGAGAGGGAGAAAAGAGGTTTCCCACAAAGGGAGAGGGTGAAAAGGTCTCCCACAAGGGGAGAGGGAGTTCTACGTAACCCGTATATATAGGGTACTCACCATCCTCAATGTACTATAGGAGGGCTTAGGCGTCTATTTCACCATGAGCATTTTCTTATTCGACAGCAGATCACCAGATTTTACCCGAAGATAATACACGCCGCTGGCACAGGCCTTGCCATGCTCATCTTTACCATCCCAGGAGAGCAGATTGATGCCTGAAGGCGCATTGCCCTGGTGCAGGCTGCGCACTTTCTGACCGCGCAGGTTGTAGATCTCCACAGCCACAGGTGCTGGGCTCTTGAGCTCATATTCGATGCGGGTATGGTCTCGGAAGGGATTGGGGTAGTTTTGCAATCGGGGTGAAGGCACTGCCACAGGCTCTTCAGCGCTGGAATAGGTGAGGTTTACCAATTGGGTCTCAGTTTCCAGATACACTTCATTGGGAGTGTAAAATACCGAGCCGACCTTGAATTCATACCAGGTGGTGGGCTCGAATCCCGCAATGCTGCAGGTTCTGACCGAGCCTGGGAAATTCATGATGTTCCAGGTGGAAGCAGGTGCACCATACTCTTTGTATGCCACTTCAAAGTGATCAGGATCGGTATATGAATACCAGCGGAGATTGAAGGTATCAGGCGCTTGAGGCTGCACGGGAGCCAAATAGGGGAGGCAGGTGAGATTGGCATTGGGATCGATCTGCATGCCTGCATCCAGAAAGGCTTCAATGGCGATGGAGCGGGCTTTTAGATCATCCAGATCCTCGCCTACAAACAGGATTGTATAGAAGGTTTTAGTCTCGTGGGGAGCCAGATTGAGGCGCTGGTAAAAATTACCCTCGTCATCTGTATCGTAGTAGCCAGGGGTTCCAGGCTGGGCACCGAAATAGGTGTTCAGCACTCTGGTATCATTCGGAGCTGGCTGTTCATACTCCATGATATCATCTTGTTCAGGACGCAGGGGAGTGTAAAAGCTCCAATTTGGATTTCTGCCAGTAGCCAGCCAGTATTTTTCATTTGAGGTTCTTCCAGTGGGGATCAAGGTTCTGGGGTTTTTGTCATCAGGCCCTTGCCCCACCCTCCAATACCAGGCATGGTGAAGACTGTTTTCATTGAACTCAGGGATATAGAGTTTGCTGCCCACCAGATGGAGAGAAAATCCCATATCACCATCTGCATCGCGACTGTAAGCAAATTCATAGCCCTGCCCTTTTACATAGCCGCTTAGGTCATCTACGGCGAGTTCGGGGCCCCAGGAGCTAGGTCCGATATCGGCATCCACATAATGTGAAATGGCGAGGTCTTCGATGGTGTCGAATTCATTGGTATTGTGCACTATATATTTATTGATCAGCATGCGGTCGTGGTTCTGCAGGTTCCAGGCATAGCTTTCCTGATGCACAGCCAGTCCCAGAGGATAGTGGGTGCTTTGCCCGGATTGAGTGCCATAATCCCTGTCGCCAGGAGTTCCAAAGGGGCAGTAGTCATAATAATAGGAACTATGTGTGGTGAAGCCCGGAGTAACAAAAGGACCGGGCTGGGGGATTGTGAAACAGAAGTTTGTGCTGTTGTAAGGATCAAAAGGCAGGGGTGCGGGCTCGCCCATGATGCTTTTCAGGACTCGATCCTGAGAGTTGTACAGAGCGTATAGATCTCCCATCATAGGGTTTAATGTCATCAGCGGATTGTAAGCTGGAAGCAGTTCATACAAATCTGCATCACCATCATTACCCACAGAGGTAAGAGTATCCTGGGCTGCCACCAGATTCGGAGTCCAGTCTGGATGCCCTTCATAGACCAGGACATTGTTGGTCTGAGATGGAGGGTAGGTAAGCCAGTATAACTGGCGTCCCAGGGCATCACGGCGTGCCTTTTTCCCAGAGATCCAGATGGAGGATTTGTAGATCAGTTTCAAACCAATATTGAGTTGCATGTCTTCATCATGGCCGTAATTGGTGGTTACGATCCTGACATTGCCATTGTTGAGCGTTTCAGTATCCAGCATCCGGTCTGGTTCGGATTCGACAAGAGGTAACGCATAGATGCTAAGAGCACAGAGGCAGATCAGACAGAGCATGAGGCGTTTCATTTGCTCCTCCTTTGGGCTGATGAATTGCCCAGAATTTCATTGAACACAGTACTTAATGCACTTGCCGTGGGAGCTGGCTCCATATATGAAAGCGGGAAACCAAAGACCACTACATTACTGCCGGCATGGGAGTGCTTGTAGGCAACATATTTGGAGCTATAGAGGTCATATTGCTCCTGTGTGGGCGGGTAAACAGTAGCTGTCACGGGCTTGCAACCAAAAGCGTAGATGGGAGCTGTACCGGCGCTGGCATTGAACCAGGTGATGGTCGAAAGGCCTTGTCTCAAGTTTACAATGCTGTTGAAGGGATCAGATAGATTGAGGGGGATATCGTTGTATCCGGCCTGTCCTATGGCACCCACAAAGAAAGGACTGGTGGCAAGAGAATTGGATAGGACACCATACTCATCTACAGAACCGATGCCCAGCCTGTTTTGCAGGAAACCATGCCCGATGGCTGAGTTTTCCAAATCGCTGAAGATATAACCCACTCTGCTGGTTCCGCTGAGAACCATATTGCCCTGATTGCCCAGATAAATATCCAGGGCATCGAGGTTTACCATCAGATTCGGGATACTGCTGGGATTGTCGCTATGCCAGAGAATAGCTTTGTAATTCTGTAAAGCAACTGGGGAAACACGATCTGAGGATTGGGTTCCCAGATCAATGCTTGTAATGGCACCCCAGGTGGTGGGGACTACAGCATCGTAGAAACCATCCACCAATGCTTCGGGCGAGTTGCTGGTATGAGCAGGGCTATTGTCGATCAGAAGGATCCCATCCCGCTCAGAGGGGCTTTTATAGGGAGCAAGGTTGAAGGTTTGGGTGGCAGCCAGAGGGCTCAGCGTGCCTTGTAAGTCCTCCACCTTGAGCTCCACAGAGTGCTGGCCACTACCCAGCCCCTGCAGGATGCAGTGGCGGGAATTATCGTTGAAATTCGGCACCCGCAGCCAGGATAGACCATCGAGGTCGTTAACTACCTGGGCATTGAAGAATTGAGGCTGATTGGGGAAAGCAGCGCCATCCAGCCTCAGCCAGAAGGCTGTGATCCGGCTAAAGTAATTCACTCCAGTAGGGCTCAGGACGGTGTTCAGCTCTCTATCAAAGGGATTGTCTGTATAGATAAGGGTGCCATTACTGGTGATGGTTCCATATTGACCTTTATATCCCCAGCGCAGGTGCAGCTTGAAATCCGGGGAGTTTATCCCTTCCAGGCCGTTATTTCCAGACCAGAACTCACGGTTGTGTTTATCGCCATTGGGGGGTATGGGATTCAGATCATAGGCTGGGGATTCATTTGCAATCGCATAATGGTACTGTCCCAATCCCAGGAAAGTATTGCTGTAGATCATCGCCACGGGCTGGTAGCCTGAAACTACATTGAAATGGACACTTGTTGGTACGGCCTGTACCACTCCCGAACGGGACACCACATAACATTCAAACTGGGTGTAGGTATTGGGAGCATTGAAGGTGAGTGCTGGTGTGGAATTTTGATTCAGGATGGCTTTGCGGATGTCAGGATTGTCCATGGTGCTATACCAATCGCCTGCCTGGAGGATTTGCAAGGAGGAATCGATGATGTTCAGACGATACATAAAGTGATGGGCATACATGCCATCCACATAGATATCGCCGATGCTTTCCCGCAATTTGAACTCAATTCCGGCAGCGACATTAGCATAATTGTTAAAGGGAACCTCTATCACTGAATCAACTACACGAGTGCTCCGAAACGGGGATTCCAGATCTTCAACTGTGCCATCAGGATGCTTCACCTTTACCTGAACGCTGGTGATAAGATCCTGAATCCTGCCATTCTGAGATGTGAAATCCAGGCTGAACTGGTTGCTGGCTGTCCAGATGCTTGCATCACTCATCAGCAGCCAGCCCTCAGGATCTGTAGTGATGCCAGGCAAGGGTTCTGCTTTCAGAGTGGTCAGCTTGAAGGCATAAAGCAGGTCCAAAGATTTTGCAGTCTGTATTTCGATGGATTGCCTGTAGGTGAACTCCTCTGCATCCAGCATGATCTTGGCCTCGGAAAAGCTCAGACTGGTGAGCTCAGGCAGTTCAGGAAGCAAGGGGTTACGCTTGTCACAGGATAGTATAAACAAACACAAAGCGACGGTCACAATGACTATGAGTAGCCGATACATACTACCTCCCAAGTGGGTTATCTAGCTTTGGAGATATGTGTATGCCGACGCTGATACTGTCAAGAAATTTTTTAATCCTGCTATGATTTATTTCAAGAATATCCTGAGCATACCTCACTTTTAATGCATAATGCACTTACCACTATGATATTACACAATTCAGCGGGGCAAGAGACGAAAACCGGAACGAATAAGGGAGGGCTTAAACGCTTATCGGACAGCGTTTCGGGCCAGCCGCATCCCGATGTAGCTGTAGCTTGGATAATCGGTGCTGAGATCGCGACGGAACCCGATCTGGCATTCCTCCAAGGTATCGCACCAAGCGCTGCCTCTTTGGGCGCGGACACTACCATTGGATGGTCCTTTGGGATCGATGCTGCCATTTTCGGGTTGATAATCCCAACTGTGCCAATCCCAGCAAAGTTCAGACACATTGCCGGCCATGTCATATATTCCCAATAAGTTGGGAGTGTAACTACCTACGGGTGCACTGAAGGCATAGCCGTCCTCATAATCTTCCAGAATGGCCCAGGTATAGTCATCATGCTCCTCATAATAACCCAGAAAGCTTTCATCGGCGAGATTGGCCGGTGGTTCCATCAGAGGATTCATCTGAAGGTCGTCGTCGCCCCAGACATACAAATAGCTCATACCCCTGTCGCTGGCAGCGAATTCCCATTCAGCAGTGGTTGGGAGCCGATACCCATTGGCTTGGGGATTCCAGGTTACGCTCCAGCTTTGGGTGTCCTGGTCGTTGAGGTTGTTGGGGTCTTTGGTGTCTTTATCGATCTGATAGACGGGAGTCAGACCAGATTTGCTGGATAGCCAGTTGCAGTAGGAAATTGCGTCATACCAGGTGAGACTGGCGGCGGGATGGTTGTCTTGCTGTTCATAGCCGGGATCGCGCCAGCTGAGTCCGGGCTTATCAGTCCAGTTGGCATCTACAAGTCCAAATCCCACGCCTTTGATTTCAGATGTGCTGAGATAGCCGGTGGCATCTACAAACTCACGGAACTCTTTGAGAGTCAGTTCATACCTGGCCAGCTGAAAGCTGCTAATCTGCACCTGAATAGGCTGATCGTCCTGGGTGATGCCCATTTGAATCCATCCACCCTCGATTGCGATCATTTCTGGCCCCGCAGCCATGAGGGTCATTATAGTGAGCAGGAACAACAAAGCAAATGTTATCTTTTTCATTATTATCTCCATACAAGTATTGATTGAGATAGTATACACGATCTTGAGCTTTAGCAAAGCAGGAATATTAACTCGCGATGCATAACATACTGGATATATGGGTGCTTACTTCAGATAGACCACTTTCCCTACAGTAGACTGCTGTCCCTGGCTGACTCTGACAAAATACACGCCTGAACCAGCCTTATGCCCCTTAAAATCTTCACCATTCCAGGATAGATCAAGCTGTTGGTGCTGGGGCAGAAAGTTCATACTCCTGATCAACTGGCCTTTGAGATTGAAGATCTCCAGCTTCAGCGGGGCTCGGGTATCCACCTTATCGAGCTTGAAAGATACATACTGCCGGAAGGGATTGGGATAGGGAGGATACAGGATCACACCTGGATGAGATGGAGCAAGTTCATCCTCTACACTCACAGGCTCACCAAACCAATCTGTCAATACAGTCCTGATCAGCCCTTGGGCTTCATCCTCCCGCATGAAATACAATGGGAAGCTGAGCAGTACGGCCTTCCCCTCGCCATAAATGTGCCGAATTCCCACATACATACCATTCAAATACCCCTGAGCAGCTGTGGGATCGTAGTCTGATCCGTAGCAGAACAGAGGATCTGCATCAGCCGTGGGTTCGAGTCCTTCTACATGGAAGATATGGTTATGAAAGGCTATTGGAGTCTTGAGGCTGTCCACCTGGAGGTTGTTCAGGGTGCCCATCTGCGAGATGGCATAGCGAAACCGTGCAGTATTGGTGTAGTTGATTCCCTGAATCCCTAATACCTGGTTTATGAAAGTGTCCTCAGCAAAGCTGGCTGGATACACTGCATCCAGTTCAAAGGCTTGCCCCGGATGGCAGATACTGAAGAGCACCTGTCCGCCATAATTGATGTAATCTTTCAGGGCTGCTTTGGAATCGAAGGGTGGGATATAGTTGCTGAAGTCATTACCGTGCCAGATAATGGATGAGTAGATGCCCAGATCAGCCAGTCTCAGATACGTGCCTGTCTCTTCCAGATCGATTGCATCACTTACTTGCAAGCCTGTGGTGATGCGATTGTAGAAATCATCCACCATGGTATCGGTAGGCTGGAAGGGATTTGTGCCCGTATAATTCATAGTTTCATCTATGATCAGGATACCTTGGTCAAGGGATACAGGACGGCTTTTGATGACATTTGTGAATAGCCCCTGGTTTCCATCTGAGTCAACTGCGCAAAGCCTGTAGCAGTAGTAGGATTGCAAACCAGGCAGTTGTGCATCCAGATATGAGGTCTGAGGAGCAGCTACGATCCCAACCAGGCTTCCGGGATCAGATTCAGACAGGGAACGGTAGATGTGATATGCAGCCAGATCCAATTCCTGATTAGCTGCCCACAATAGTTCTATGGCATTAGGTTGAGGCAGGTCTGTGAAGCCCGTGGGGATTCTGGGTATATGGAGGGGTACTCCCGAGGTTGTGGTCTGATAGCTTTCGAGACCTGTTGGGTCAGCAGCACTAACCCCAATATAACAGGTAGTTCCCTCAGTAAGACCATTAATCACAAACTCCATCGCTGTGGTTTCAGCCGAGTATGAGTAGTTCCATTCTGATTCTCCCCAGTGCACTACATAGTGATTCACCAATGGGTCATTAGATGCGTCCCAGGAAATTCGCAGGCTGTTTCCAGTGCCAGTGTCAGTTACTTCTAGTTGGGCTGGAGGAGACGATAGGTGAGAATAGTGAGCAGCCATCGCCAGCACGTTCTTGGCCATTTTGCTGAAGTAAACAGGATCCAGATAATCCACAGTGTCCAACGTGGAATGATATACCGGAGACATCCAGAATTCATCAAAAGATATGGCAGGGAAGCCGTATTCCCAGAACAAATAGCTGTCCGTATTGAACTCATTCAGAGGAGCCAGCACAGCATTGAGACCTGTGTACAAAGCAGAAATCTGGGTGGCATAGGCAGCATGATCCAGGCAGCCATCATAGCTATGTAACAGCATTCTATGATCGTCCGGGTAGGGAATGGTATTGCCGATCATATCCATATTGATCATCAGCCGGATATCCATGTTGTTTTGCTGAGCGTTTGCCACGTAATTGTAGGTGCCGATGCAGCCAATTTCCTCAGCCGCCAGAGGAATAAACAGGATCGAACAGCGAGGCTGATAATTCACAGCTTTCATGATTCTGGCTATCTCGAGGATTGCAGCCACACCCGTAGCGTTGTCATCAGCTCCCGGGGCTATTAGCATGGGGTCATCAGTCCAGTTTTGAGAGTCATAATGCGCACCCACGATGATGTATGAATCAGGATACACAGAGCCCGTGAGTTCGGCTACCACGTTGTATTGATAGTCGGTTTGCCAGGGAACGGGATTCAGATGAGCATTACCGTAACCATAGCTTTGCAGCTTGTTTTTGAGCCAGTTCGCAATGTCCAGCCGATTGGTATTGGCTGCGTATCGAGTACCAAAGTTCTGCAGATGTTGCACATAAGCCATCAGACTATCCTGAGATACCATGCCCAGCATATCTGTGATGAAGTTTCGGGTATGAAGCTGCTCGGGCAGATTGATTCTGTGGGATTCAAGGGATATCGGTTCCGTACGTAGTGGGATCAGGCAGCCCTGCACCATGTGCCTGATATCCTGTTCCGGAAGGCTGGATTGGATCAGGAGGCAGGAATCCATGTCCAGGAGCCGGTTCACCCCTGCCGGTAGATTTTTGTCAGGTTCCGTATTCCTGGCTTTGAGCAGGTACAGACCTTCATTATCGACACTGCTCAGCACCTGAGCGCCGGGATACTCAAGATAATTGTCAAGCGCAGCAATCAGATAGGATTGATTGTAATACAACACTTGCATACCGCTCTCTGACAATGACTTCAGCCATGCGATCCGCTCTTGATATTGCTCTTGCAAATCTTTGTAGGGCATAGGGATGGCCACGATAGGGCCAGTATTACAGAATGCCTGAATGATAGTAAAACCCAAACCCATCCAAAGCAGTAATCTCTTCATTTATAACTCCATATCTGAATTGGCCAGCAAATCGAAACGGAAGCCTCTGAAATGTACTGATAAAATAATCTAAACCCAAGGATTTACAATGAAAACTTTGGATAAGGTACGACAGTGGAGATACTTCATTTATTGCTATCTCGGGCACTTAACTGGAGATTTTGTCGGAAGCATTGGACAAATTCTCCTGTATTCATGATTAGTCTCAGGCTTATCTCACAAGCCTTACCGAGTCAGCGTAAAAGAGCCTACACCCACAAAACTATTGACAGGATAGCAGTGCCTTGTAAGCTCTCCCCATTACATATATTTCTACACAGGAGATACCCATGAAGAGATGCATCTTACTAATGATCCTGGTGCTGAGCCTGGGTTTGGCCTTTGCTCAGACTTATCTTTGGGAGGATTTCTCCTCCGAGACATTCCCACCTACGGGTTGGACTATCAATGGAGGATCAGGAAACTGGTCTGCCAATGACAGCCGTTTTGCCAGGGGCGAGGCTCCTGAAATGCGCTTTAGCTGGTCACCTACCTTCACTGGTACTTCCCGAGTGATTTCCCCGACAGTGGATACCACTGGAGAGACCTCCCTGAAGCTGGAATTTCGCCACTGTTTGGATTACTATGATGAAACCTTCACGATCGGAATAGCCACCCGCTCTAATAATGGGGCCTGGAATACTGTCTATCATATCGTGGAAGTAAATGCCGATATTCAGGCACATCAGCGTACCATCAATATCGCCAATGCCGATGTGGGCTCCAGCACTTTCCAGTTTTGTTTCTTCTTTACTGGCAATTCCTACAATATCGACTACTGGTATATCGATAACATCCGTCTCTACAAACCCTGGCCCAATGATCTGGCTCTGATGGAAGTCCTGAGTGTAAATGAAGCTTATGCCGGAGTGGGTTACACTCCGATCGTGATGACCAAAAACGTTGGTCAGAACACCCTTACATCCTCGGTATCCCTGAATGTGTACGAGGATGATACACTTCTTCAGAGCAGTCCAGATTTCTACGGTGTTTCCATGCAAGAGGGCTATCAGACGCCTGTTTCATTCCCGGATTTTATTCCACCTGAAACCAATAAAGTGTATCGCCTGGAATTCTCCATCACCTCCGTTGAGGATGTGATAGATGATGACCTTTCGAACAACACCATTATCTTCTATGTCAATACTTGGACGGGAGACAAACAGAATGTGCTACTGGAAATTGCCACCGGTACCTGGTGTCAATACTGCCCTGGAGCAGCGATGGCGGCGGATCAGTTTGTGGATTTTGGTTATAATGTCGCCGTGATCGAGAATCATCAGGGGACAGGCACTACCACGGATCCTTTTGAAAATATCTATTCTGCCGGACGTAATACCTATTACGGCGTGACTGGATTTCCCACCGCATTCTTTGATGGAGTCGTCTCCGTGATTGGTGGTGCCACTACGAATATGATTGGCTATTACATGCCCAAATACAATCAGCGTTCACTGGTGCGTACTCCCTTGCTGATGGATATCTTTGGCGAAACGCAGGAGCGTGGCACCTACAACACTTTTGTCCGCATCAACAAGCTGGCAGCCATGGCAAATCCCAATACCGTTCTTCACTATACCGTTACAGAATCCAATATCACCTTTTCCTGGCAAAACCAGAGTCATCTGAACTTTGTAAACCGCCTGATGCTGCCAGGACTGGAAGGCACTCCTGTGGCTTTGAACACCATGGATAATGGTGAATACGACATTCCCTTCACATTGACGACCAATCCTGCCTGGAACGAGGCAAACCTGGAGATAGTCGCTTTTATTCAGGATCTGGATACCATGGAAGTGATCCAGGCTCAGAAAGTAATGCTTGCCAATCTGAGTATGCCCATCGTCGCCAATGAAGACTTGGTGAATAGCGCAACTGTGGCGCTGGGTAAGATCTATCCCAATCCCTTTGCCCAGGAAGCTAATATCGAGTTTTCACTCAAAAACAGCAGTCCTGCTACTATCCAGATCTACAATGTCAAAGGCCAATTGGTACGCACTCTGATGCAGGAATCCAAAAGCGCCGGAATCCATAATCTGAAATGGACTGGAACCGATGCCCAAGGCCAGAAAGTAGCCAGTGGCATCTACTATATCCGGCTCAATCAGGATGGCGTTACCCAAACCAAGAAAATCATGCATCTCAAATAGTTACACACCTCATCCATATACAATACGGCTCTATTCGTCAAAGATGGAGCCGTTTTTTTAGTCGAGAAGTCGAGGGGTCGAGAAGTCGAGGGGTCGAGAAGACGGGGGATGGAGAAGTCGAGGGGTCGAGTCGAGTAAGTGCTCTTTGAGCCCCTTCTGGTCTTAAGCAAACGGGAACGTTTGGATTGGACACGTCCCCGTGTCCACGAGGCTAGAGGCCGAGCCTTTCGAGCACGTTCCGTGCTCCGCAAACGAGGACGTTTGCGATCCAGTTACACACGTTCGAAAACCCAGCGGTACAACAGGCCAAAAGCCTATGTTACGGGAGTTGCTGTTGTTTCACCTTTCCTTTTTTCACTATGTAGCTGGCAGTTAAAATTGGTACAAGATGGCAGTTGAAAATGGTACAAAAGTGCCACTAATGAGTTCCACAAAACTAAGTTGGAGCTCAAATGATAGGAGCCAGAATGTACAACAGCATACTAACCCTAAAAGAGTTGGGCAAAAGCCAGCGTCAGATAGCTGATGTGCTTCAGTTATCAAAAAGCACGGTAAACAAGTATTGCCAAATGTCAGAAGCAGATGGCAAAATGCACTCCTGCCGGCGCGCCGGCAGGAGTGCATTTTCGGTTGCGGAAGCCTATATCCGGGATCGGCTGCTTCTCAAACCCAAGCTTCGTTCCAGTCGCCTGTATTGGGAGGTTATGGAAAGGTATCCGGGTATAGAAGCCAAACAGAGAGCATTCAGGAGCTATGTGAAAAATCTAAGAGATGAGCTACCCAGGACTCAACAGAGATTTTTCAGCGTCATTGAGACCCTTCCCGGCCGACAGATCCAAGTTGATGGAGGTGAGATGAGGGTCGATTGCGTGTCGGGTGGCCAGATCAAGGTTTATTTCTGCAGCTTTGTCCTGTCCTTTTCCAGGCAGTTATTTGTTCACTGCCAGACAAGGCCGTACAATACAGATGACTTTATCGCCGCCCATTGCCAGTCATTCAGATACTTTGAAGGCATGGCAGCAGAGTATGTCTATGATCAGACAAAGCTGGTTGCCATCCATGAAAAGTATCGCGAAGTACTTTACAATGAAGCCTTCCATCAGTTCTCTGTGAAGTCAGGTTTTCATCCCCTGGTCTGCGAAGGTTATGATCCCCAGAGCAAGGGCAAGATAGAGCGATGTATCCAGGAAGTGAAGCAAGGCTTTCTATACGGACGTTCGTTTGCCGACCTTGCGGACCTGAGGGATCAGTTGCAGGAATGGCTGTTCAGATTCAACCGCAGAATACACAGCACCACCGGCAGAGTGCCTCAGGATCTATGGGCTGAAGAAAAGTCCCTGTTGGTTCCTCCCCCCGAGGTCTATATCCAGCCACAAACCAGGAAGGCAGATAAGACAGGCTTGATTTCATATTCCGGCAATAAGTACTCGGTACCATTGGCTTTTCAGAACAGGATTGTGCTGATTGAGCCGGAGAACGGGATGCTTGCTATCCTGGATCCCTCATCCGGAAAGGTCATGGCCACCCATCAGATCCCTGCCGGCAAGGGGAACCTGATCAAAAACAATAACCATTACCGTGACTTCCAAGTGATCCTCCAAGAATTGAAGGACAAAACCATAAGCAGATTCTCCAGGTTTGCGGACGGCGTTCAAATCGTGGAGAGGTTGCTGACCGACAATCCCAAGATTGCCAGAGATCAGCTGCGTGCCATGCATAAACTGCTTGATAAGTATGACCATCAGACCTGGGACAAGGCCTATCCTCTGATCATGGAAATGCCCACTTTGAGAGCCACCCTAATCGAAAGCATTTTGGCAAAAGCGGAACGCTTGATCAGGCTTGATGACGCTCTCTCACAGCCAACTGTCGTTCCGGTCAAAGAATCGGCTATACAACGATCATTATCAGACTATATGGGAGTGATCCGCAATGATAGAAACCACTAAAAGATACCTCAAAAGAGCCAGATGTTATCATATCATGAATAATCTGGAAGCTGCCATCAGAAATGCTGAGAAAAAGAACATGTCTCATCTGGAGTTGCTGTATTACCTGTTTGAGAAAGAAAACTCGGGCAGGGACCAGACTCTTATCAACAGAAGATTAAAACAGGCAAGGCTGCCAACCCTGAAAACCTTCGATGAATTTGACTTTGCCTACCAACACAACATCACCAAACTAAGAGTCAAAGAATGGCTGTCTTTCATCTGGCTGGAACAAAGAGAGAACATCATCCTCATGGGGCCTCCAGGAGTAGGAAAGACCCACGTTGCTATATCCTTGTGTTTTGAGGCAATCAAGGCGGGTTTTAAAGCTGTGTTCTTCAACATGAATACCCTCATGGAAGAACTCATCCTGGCAGAAAACGATGGCAAACTAAACAGCTTGCTCGCTAACATAGCCAAGAACGACCTTATTGCCATAGATGAAATGGGCTATCTTCCTATGAATGCCAAAGCAGCCAATCTCTTCTTTCAGCTGGTTAGTCACCTCTACGAGTACAAATCCATCATCATTACTTCAAACCGGCTCTTCAACGAATGGGGAGTCACTTTCAACGATAACGTCATAGCTACCGCAGTCCTGGATCGTTTATTGCATCATGCCCAAACAGTTACCATGCTGGGTGACAGCTTCAGACTGAAACATCTAAAGGAATAGTCAGGTGTACCAGTTTCGACTGCCAAACTGTACCATTTTAGATTGCCATTGACAACTATCATGCGGCTACAAGCCGCATCCACTCTTCCACCTATCCACATGAGGTATGCTGACCTCGATCTACTCCTTACGTCAACCTCTCGACTCAAGCGATATCCTGTCCATCCCTCTCATCCCGTCATCTGTGTTCTATCGATGTTAAGCGTTATAGGTTATGCGTCATGCGTGCCATCCATTCTAAACTCACCATTCTCAATTCAACCGCGCTATCATTGCGCACTTCATCCGTAGTGAGTCCGTATTGATAGCGTAATTCGAATGAGGACGCTGCCTGTGATCTATTCCCAGAATCTTGTAGCATGGGCTCCGGACAATGTTGATCCAGTGCATGGTTGAGAGGCATGGATAAGCTCTTATTGCAGGAGCAGTTAGGCTTGGAGAGCCAAACACGTCATCGGGTCTGAGTGGTTTTTGCTTGACAGCCTTATGATTACTGCATCATTAGTTGCCTAAGCATTTCAAGTCCTTTGGGAGCTTGATGCCTGGTCCGGCACCAGCCGAAATGGTCTTGGTCTCCGCGGATTGAATTTATCAATGGAAACTGTCTCGTTCCGAGATATCCAACCTGCGTAACAAGAATAACCAAAGGATATATCATGAAAACACTACTTTCAGTCTTAGCACTGCTACTTTGTATTTCTCTGAGCGCTCAGATTGCCGAGGCACCCACTCAGGGAACTGGTACTGCAGACAATCCCTTTCAAATCGACAGTTTCGCCAATCTGTTCTGGTTAACTCAGACCCCCGGAGTTTGGAGCATGTACTTCATTCAGACTGCGGATATCGACGCCAGTGATTCAGCTTTGATCTCAGATCCTACCCCAAATACTTCAGGCTGGATTCCGATAGGTAGTACTTCACCATATTTTACAGGTTTTTACGATGGGCAGGGGTACAAGATATTCGATCTCTATATGCACCGTCCTTCCCTGAGTTATGCTGGTCTGTTTGGCTATATGCAGACTGGAACGCTGAATCGGATCAATCTGCGGGACGTGTATATCCTGGGATATAACTATACTGGAGGTCTGGCAGGGGTGGCAAATTATGGCTCTGTGGTCAATAACTGTTCCGTGACCGGCTCTGTGAATGGCGTGACCAATGTGGGTGGACTTTTGGGCTATTGTGACGGGTCCGGCACCACCAATAGCTACACCCATGCCAGCGTGTATGCTTCAGGCGACAATGTGGGTGGCTTTGTGGGTCTCTCGGGATGGAACAACGGCACCTATCATAACTTTTGCTATAGCACCGGCAGCGTGACTTCTTCCAGTTCTTACAAAGGTGGATTCATTGGGCGTACAGGCTCGGTAACGCTCAGGGATTGCTGTTGGGATCTGCAGACATCAGGCATGGCGACCGATCCCCTGGCTGTGGGCAAAACCACGGCTGAGTTGAAACAACAAGCCACTTACTACAGATGGAACTTCCACAACCAGTGGAGCATCGAGGAAGGTGTCTCCTATCCTGATCTGGACGCTTTGCTTTATTATAATACTCCACCTGCCTTGTCTTTAGATGATTTGCTGGGATCCGGGACATCCGATTCCCCCTACCTGCTGATGAATGCTGCTCAGTTGAACGTAATGCGCCAGGATTTGAGCGCACATTATGCCCTGGGAGCCGATATCGACCTGAGTGCATCAGTGGCCTGGAACCATGGTCGGGGCTGGGAGCCAGTGGGGAATAATTCCTCACGCTTCACAGGTACTTTTGATGGCAATGGCTATACGATCAGCGGACTTTGCATCAGCAGACCCAAGACAGATTTTCAAGGGCTATTCGGCTACGCCAGCGGAGCCACAATCCGTAGAACCAATCTTGACAACGTCCACATTTTGGGTCAAACCTACTGTGGCGGAGTTTCTGGATATGCGGAAGATAGCAGTATTGACGAGATCAATTTTCAAGGCACGATCATTGCCTATAGCTTTTCAGGAGGGATCGCCGGAGTAGTGAAAAATGGCTCTGTGCAACGGTGTTGGGCGGATGTGGATATGATGAGTTTCAATGCTTATGCAGGAGGAATAACCGGCAATATCGCCAGCAGCACAAGTATCAGCGGAGTAGTTAGCAATTCAGGCAGCACTGGAGCCATCGAGGGTAGCAACAATGTCGGTGGTGTAGTAGGTATGATTTCCTGGGGCTATGTGCTGAATTCCTATAGTCATGCATCCATATCAGGCTCGTATCAGGCCGGGGGCTTGGTAGGTACTAATGGTTGGGATTATCCTGGCCATATCTCTCGCTGTTTTGCCACGGGACTAGTGACCCTCAAAACGGGGGGTTCTTTGGCAGGTGGTTTGGTGGGGTATTTCGTGAATGGCAGCGTCCTAGAATCATACTGGGACACGCAAAGCTCAGGGATGCCTACCAGTTCGGGCACGGGAGCTACAGGCAAGACGACCACTCAGATGATGCAGCAAAGCACTTTTGAACGCTGGAACTTTGATACCCTTTGGCAGATGGGAACCAGGGGATATCCTGCTCACAAAGATCTCTCCATCCATGCCCTGCCCGTGGCATTGACACCTGCTGATCTATTGGGTTCGGGTCTGCCCGATCAGCCTTATGTGATCCAGAGCATCGATGAACTCAATGTGATGCGTCAAGCGCCCGGAGCATCGTATTATTTGAATAATGACATCGATCTCAGCGCCACTTGTGTTTGGAACGGAGGAAGAGGCTGGACGCCAGTAGGTACCAGTACCATCCCCTTCACAGGTAGATTTGATGGCGGTGGTCATGAACTCAGCCATCTGTTTATCGAATTGCCGGGTGGAGTCTATGTCGGCTTAATTGGGTACGCTTCAGGCAGCACGATCAGGGATGCCAGTTTCACAGATGTCAGCTTGCACGCCAGATCCAGTCTTGGAACCGCTGCAGGTCAGGCATACGATAGCCGGATCGACCTTGTATCGATACAGGGGACAATCTCAGGCTTAAACTCTGTAGGTGGCATCGCCGGACAGATCGTACGCAGCATTATTCAGCGCAGTCAGGCAGATGTGACGGCTTGGGCATCAGGAGATTATGCTGGTGGGATAGTAGGTTCAGTAAGCAGCGATGCCAGCTTCAATAGCACAGTCAGCACTTGTGAATCCAGTGGAATGGTTCGGGCCAGTTCCAATGCCGGTGGTTTGATAGGTTCGCTGGGATATGGCTCTTTGATCAATAGTGCTTCTCATGCTGCGGTTCTAGGTTATTCTCAGATCGGTGGAGCCGTGGGACTCTGCGGATGGAACGATCCTGGATCAGTGGTTCGCTGTTACTCCACGGGTCAGATCATCACAGAACCAGGTGGCTACCATGCCGGTGGTCTGGTGGGTCGCTTGCAAAACGGACAGATTTATAACAGCTATTGGGATACCCAAAGCTCTGGTATATCGTCCAATTCAGGAACTGCGACAGGTCTCAATACCAGTGCTATGATGCAGAGAGATAGCTATCGAAACTGGAACTTCGATACATTGTGGCAGATCTTTGAAGGGACGGACTATCCAGTAATGCGTGACCTTTCCATCTATCAAGACCAGGTCCCTGTAGCTTTGAACGAGCTTTTGGGCAGCGGAGTATCAGGAGATCCCTATTTGATCCAGACTCCCAGCCAGCTCAGCGCAATTCGGCAAGACTTGAATGCGCATTACCAGATCATGGAAGACCTCGATCTATCCGCCACCCTGATCTGGAATGGTGGACGCGGGTGGATTCCTGTCGGCACCAATTCTCAACCCTTCACAGGGACCATCTTAGGTGCTGGTAAAAACCTCCAGAACCTGAACATCATGGCTCCGCTTACTGACTATGTGGGCTTTCTGGGTAAGGCTCAGAACTCCACGATCAGCGACCTCAGGTTGAAACGGGTTAGCTTGGTGGGCAATAGCAACCTGGGCGGTCTGGCTGGTTCTGCCGACCTCTGTGCACTCAGCCGTGTGGTCGTGGATGGTAAGTTCAATGGCTTCAATGCCATTGGAGGCTTGATTGGAGTAACATCAGGTGGCTCGATTCAAAGCTGCAGCGCGGATGCAAGCATCATCAGCAGTGGCTATTACCTCGGTGCCTTGATTGGATCAGTGCAGGGTGATGCTTTGCTTTCAAAGTGTTCCAGCACTGGCGCAGTGGAGGGGAGCTTCTTGATTGGCGGACTCGCTGGAGAGCTGCTACAAGGCAGTATTCATGATAGTTATAGCCATGCCAGAGTACGTGGAGATAACACCCTGGGTGGCGCTGTTGGCAGGATTGGCTGGAGTACAGCAGGTCACTTACTGCGCTGTTATTCCACTGGTAGCGTAATCGTCAATCCGGGTGGATATAATTACGGAGGTCTGGTGGGACAGCTTTTCAATGGCTCTATCACAGGCTGTTATTGGGATATGAGCACATCTGGTATGGCTACCAGCAGTGGATCTGGCTCTACCGGGCTTACAACTGCTCTTATGACCTACCCTAATTCGCAATACTACATAGAATCCTGGGATTTCACAAATATCTGGCGGCATGATACTAGCTCCATGCAGAATAGCGGCTATCCGTATCTGATCTGGCAGGAAACTGCAATCCCAGATGCAGTGCAAAACCTGATCATTCTGTCCGAAAGCGGTCAGCTCACGCTGCAGTGGCAAGCCGTAACCGGGGTGACTGGCTACAATATCTATGCCTCTGATGATCCAACTGCGCCTTGGACAGATTGGACATATCTGGGTCAAACCAGTGGCACGAACTATCCCGTTTCTGGAGGAGTAAAGCGTTTCTTCATCGTAAGAAGTGTGATTGATTAGACAGGATTCAGTCAGATCACTGGACATGCATTAGTCCCGGGGGTGTAGCCTTCGGGACTTTTTCTGTTGTATTGAGTGGGCAGGTTGTTTAGCAGCACTGGCCCAGTCTGGACTCAGCACTATTTGATTGACACAAATAGCAGGGCTTTTTTTGTGACAGAAGGGGCCATATATACTGTTTACGATATTGTTCCTGAACTACTTATGAGATAAGAAGGTAGATAAATGCTCGAGAAACTGCTACGCAAGATCTTCGGCGATAAATCCAGCCAGGATCTGAAACATTATGAACCTGTCGTCATCGAAATCAACAACATCTATGAAGGTCTGTCCAAGTATGATGATGATCAGATCAGACAGCGCACTAGCGAAATCAGAGAAGAACTTTCAGCCAAGCTTCAGCCTCTGAGGGCTGAGCTGGCGACCCTGGAACGTGAGTATCGGGAAACCATCGAAGATAGCGAACGAAACCGCATCGACAATCAGATTGATAGCACTAAGAAGCAATTGAAACAGCTCACCAAGGATACTCTGGATGATTATCTGCCGGAGGTCTTTGCCATAGTGAAGGATACATGCCGGCGCATCAAGGGGCAAAGCTTCACAGTTCGGGAACATCTGGTTGAGTGGAACATGGTGCCCTTCGATGTGCAATTGATCGGCGGTATGGCGCTGCATGATGGTAAGATCGCTGAAATGGCAACTGGTGAGGGTAAGACTCTGGTGGCGACCTTGCCCCTGTTTCTGAATGCCCTGGTCGGGCGTGGAGCGCATTTGGTTACCGTGAACGATTACCTGGCCAGCCGCGACGCAGAATGGATGAGCCCGATCTTTACCTTCCATGGTATGCGGGTTGGGTGTATCACCACGGGTATGGACTTCGCCGGCAGGAAGGATGCCTATCTGGCGGATGTAACCTATGGCATGAATAGCGAATTTGGCTTTGACTACCTGCGTGACAATATGGCTGTCTCACCAGAACAACTGGTGCAGCGTGACTTTTACTTTGCCATCGTGGACGAGGTGGATAGCATCCTTATCGATGAAGCCAGAACTCCCCTCATCATCAGTGGTCCCATCGCTCAGGACAAAAATTTCTATCCCGAATTGCGCCCTGTTATCGCCTCTTTGGTGCAAGCCCAGACTGCGCTGATCACCAGGATTCTCTCGGAAATAAGAGAAGACGCGCGTGACGGTGAGATCGTGGGGGATGAACAGCGTCTGGCGAAAAACCTCTTGCTGGTAAAGCGTGGAGCCCCGCGCAACAAGGCTTTCATGAAGATCATGCAGGAATCCAATCTGAAGAAACTGGTGCAGGATACTGAAGGCTATTATCTACGTGATAAGAAGATGCACGAACTGGACGACAATCTCTTCTACGTGGTGGAAGAGCGTCAGAATAGCGTGGATCTTTGTGACAAAGGGCGGGAGATGCTCTCCAAGCGGGAAGCTGACCTCTTCATCGTGCGTTCTCTGGATGAGATTCTCGCCGAGATCGATGAGAATGAGTCTCTATCCCCCGAAGCCAAGATCAAACAGAAAGAAATTGCCACTGGCAAATTCATGGATAAAAGTGAAAAGCTGCACAATATCAACCAGCTCCTGCGCGCTTTCACACTCTTTGAGAACAATCAGGAATATGTGGTGATCGATAACAAGGTGATCATAGTGGATGAGTTCACAGGACGTCAAATGCCGGGTCGTCGTTTCTCCGATGGCTTGCATCAAGCCTTGGAAGCCAAAGAGAACGTGAGCATTGAAGCTGGCACCCAGACTTTTGCCACCATTACTCTGCAAAACTACTTCCGCATGTTTGAAAAGCTGGCTGGGATGACAGGTACAGCCGTGACCGAAGAATCCGAATTCATGGAGATCTATAAGCTGCCAGTGATGGCAATCCCCACTAATGTGCCTGTCACCAGAATCGATCACGATGATCTGATCTACCTCACCCGCAACGAGAAGTATCAGGCCATTATCAATGAAATCATCTACTGGCACAAGCTGGGAAAACCAGTTCTGGTAGGCACCGTGAGCGTGGAAGTATCGGAGATACTCTCGCGCTTGCTTAGAAGGCACGGGATTGCGCACAATGTCCTCAATGCGCGTCAGCACCAGCGTGAAGCGGAAGTGATCACCGAAGCCGGAAGCCCCGGGGCCGTGACCATCGCCACCAACATGGCTGGTCGTGGAACCGATATCAAGCTGGGTAAGGGTGTGGTGAGCCAGAATATCGAGGGCTACAGAGGCCTGAGCAATGCAATTACTGAAGCTAATCCCTATGGCCTGCCTCTGGATGGCTTGCATGTGATCGGTAGTGAAAGGCATGAGAGCCGTAGAATCGACCGCCAGCTCAGGGGTCGTGCCGGACGTCAGGGGGATCCTGGTACCTCCAGATTCTACCTGTCTCTGGAAGACGATCTGATGAGGCTCTTTGGTTCCGACCGCATAGCTCCCATGATGTCCAAAATGGGCTTGCAACAGGGAGAAGCGATCCGCCATCCCTGGATGACTAAAGCCGTGGAAAAGGCACAGAAGCGGGTGGAAGAGCACAATTTTGAGATTCGTAAAAACCTGATCAAATACGATGAAGTGATGAACCAGCAGCGAGAGGTGATCTATAGCTACAGGCGCAGCGTATTGCGGGGTTATGACCTCAAAGCTGAGATCCTGGAAATGATCACCGAGAGTATCCAGAATCTGGTGCAGAGTACGATCCCCGAAGGCAGCTATCCTGAGGACTGGAATCTGGAACGCATCTGCCACTATTTCAAAGGTTTGAATATTGCCATCACTCCGGAAGATCTGGACAGCGATCATCTGAATCTGGATCTTTTGAACAATACCCTGATGGAGATCGTGCACAATGCCTATGAGCACAAGGAAGCACAGATCGGCGCCCAAACCCTGAGAGATATCGAGCGTCGGGCACTCCTGGAAGTAGTGGATGATGAATGGCGGGATCACCTGCATGAAATGGATTTGCTCAAGGAAGGCGTGTATCTGCGGGCTTATGCCAATAAAGACCCCTTGATCGAGTACAAGCGTGAGAGTTTTGACCTGTTTCAGGGCTTGATTGCCAGGATTCAGGAGAATGTGACCAAGAAAGTCTTTACTACCTACATCATCTCCAGGCAGCAGATGCAGGATATGCTGCAAAATGCCAATATGTCCCATGAGGATATCAATGCTTTCCTGCATGCTCAACAGCAGGAGTACTCCACGTCTGCAACCCTGCCTCCGCAGTTTTCCCAGGCTTCTGAGGAAAAACAACGCCCAGTGCGGGTAGCGGATAAAGTGGGTCGTAATGATCCCTGTCCCTGCGGAAGTGGCAAGAAATACAAGAAATGCTGTGGCATACATGAATTTGAGGATTAGAGGAAGAGTAGTATGGCAAAAGGCCTGATAATAGTAGAATCACCCGCAAAGGCACACACGATCAGCAAGTTTCTGAACCACCAGTTCAGCGTGAAAGCCTCGATGGGGCATATCCGTGACCTCCCTTCCCACGAAATGGGTGTGGATGTGAACAAAGAATTCAAGCCCAAATATGTGATCGATACTAAGAAGAGCAAAGTGATAGCAGAACTGAGGGAAGCAGCCAAGAATGCTGATGCTGTGTATCTCGCCAGCGATCATGACCGTGAGGGAGAAGCCATTGCCTGGCATCTGAGCAAGGTTCTGGAGAAGGAAATCGCTGCCAAACCCCTGTATCGAATAGTTTTTAATGAGATTACTGCCAAAGCGATCACAGGTGCCATTTCCGAGCCTGGAGCACTTGATATGGCGAAGGTGGATGCCCAGCAAGCCCGCAGAGTATTGGATCGCGTAGTGGGATACACGATCTCGCCACTGCTGTGGAAAGTGATCGCCAAAGACCTTTCTGCCGGGCGCGTACAATCTGTAGCGCTCAGGCTGATCTGTGAACGTGAAGCTGAGATCAAAGCTTTTGTCCCAAAGGAATTCTGGAAACTGGAAGCAGACTTCTGGCGGGATGAACTGCCCCACTTTAAGGCCTCCCTGGAGAAGTTTGACGGCAAGAAGCTGGAACTGGATACTGAGGCTAATGCCCTGAAAGTGATTGCTGAGATCAAGGATCACGCAGCTGTCCTCAGCGAGATCAAACGCAGTACCCGCAGTGTTGAGCCTCCAGCCCCGTTTATTACCAGTACCCTGCAGCAGGAAGCATCCAAAATCCTCTCGTTTCAGGCGCAACGAACCATGAGCATTGCTCAACAGCTGTATGAAGGGATCGATCTGGGCGGAGAAAGCACGGGTCTCATCACCTATATGCGTACCGATAGCACCAGGATTGCCGATGAAGCCATTGCTGCCTGTAAAAGCCTCATCAGCCAGAGGTTTGGCGAGCAGATGCTGCACACTGGAACCAGAGTTTTTAAGAACAAACAAAGCGCTCAAGATGCCCATGAAGCCATCCGTCCTACAGACCCCATGCGCACTCCTGAAAGTCTGGAAGGATATCTCAGCAAAGAGCAGCTCAAGCTCTATACTCTGATCTGGCAGAGATTTGTGGCTACCCAGATGAAAGCCGTGAAGATCCTGGCGACATCAGCTCAGATCAGCATTGGCCCGGCTCTGTTTTCCGCTACTGGAAATCAAATCACCGATCAGGGATTCCTGAAATGCTACCCACATGTGAACATTCCTCAGGGTGAGCAGATCGATGGAGCATACAAAAAAGGTGATGCACTGGAGCATGATGCCTTTCAGCATTCACAGCATTTCACTACTCCACCATCGCGCTTTACCGAAGCTTCGCTGATCAAAGAGCTCGAAGCCAAAGGCATCGGCAGACCCTCCACCTATGCCACAATCATCAGTACCATCCGCAACCGTAAGTATGTGGCACTCGAGAAGAAAAGCTTTGTTCCCACTCCTCTGGGTGTGGATGTCAATACCTTCCTGGTGAGCAAATTTGACAGCCTCTTCAACGTGAAGTTCACAGCTCAGATGGAAGATAAACTGGATAGTGTGGAATTTGGAAAAGTGATCTGGCACGCTCTGGTTAAGGATTACTATGATGACATGCAAAAGCTCATCGGTGCCGTGGATCTGAAAAAAGAAAAGAACGCCTTTGTTCAAGAGAGCGGGCTCAAGTGCGATCTCTGCGGTGAAGGGGAGATGCTGATCAAACGCAGCAAGACCGGGGAATTCCTGGCTTGCAACCGCTTTCCCAAATGTAAGAACAGCAAGAGCTTTACCCGTGATGCAGAGGGGAACATCCAGATTCTGAAACCTGCTACTCTGGATGAGAAATGCCCTCAATGCGGGAATCCATTGGTGGAGCGTAATGGTAAGTTCGGTGCTTTTATCGCCTGCAGCACCTATCCCAAATGCAAATACTCACGTCCCAAAACCACTGGAATCGCTTGTCCGGATTGCGGAATCGGCGAAGTAACGCCCAGACGCAACAAGCAAGGCAGGGCCTTCTATTCCTGTAGTCGCTACCCTGAGTGTAAATGGATCTCAAACGATAAGCCAGTTCCAAGCCCCTGTCCTCAGTGTGGAAACCCTTACCAGGTAGAGAAATTCTCCCAGGATAAGGGACATTATATCCAGTGCCCCAAATGTAAGCATTTATCGGAATAAGCATGCACTTTGGCGATGGGCTGAAAGCAGCCATATCCAGTATCTCCAGTCATAAATTGCGCAGTGCGCTAACCCTGATTGGCATGGTCATCGGAGTGATGGCAGTTGTCACAATGTTTTCCAGCATCTATGCCATCAAAGCTTTGGTGAATAAAAACATGGAGGGGATGGGCTGGAACTTTTCCATCGTGATCGTGCCAGGAGATCCGGGACAGCAAGAGAGCACCCGCAGTGCTTTCCGCAGTGTCCGCAGGGCTGCCCAAAGCGTGCAAATCCTGAATTTCGAGGATTATCTGGCACTCAAGGATAAGCTGGAATACAAGACGATCTATGGCATGATCGAAAACAATGCCCTGTTTCGCAGAAACAATAAAGACCTGTATGTGCGCTTGCGAGCCACTGAAAACTCATTTTTCTCAAACAAAAGCTTCGACATCAGCAATGGCAGATTGTTCAACCAGCAAGAAACTGACTATGGAGCTGCGGTTGCGGTAATAGGCTACAAATTCGCCCAGGATCACTATGGCAAAGGAAATCCGCTGGGCAAAACCCTGGTGCTTGGTAAGCACCGCTTCAAAATCGTGGGAGTTCTGGGCTCGGATCAGCTCAATAGCGGCAATGGGATGAATTTCAACCAGTTTGAACGCGATGAAGAGATGAAGGCCGTGTATGTGCCCCTGAAGTATGGAGTTTTCCGCTTTGGTACTGGCAAGGGAGTGCATCAGATCTATCTCCAGGCCAGTGACGAAGCCTCCTTCAACACCATGAAAAGCAGAGCCCGGCAATTGCTCCTTTCCCGGCACAATATGTATCCGAACTTCATGTTTGTGGATGTAGGTGCCATGATGCTGACGATCACCAATGAGATGGAGAGCATAATGAAGAAATGGAGTATTACCCTATCTGCCATAGCTTCGATTTCCCTGATCGTGGGTGGGATTGGGCTGTTTTCCACCTTGTTGATCTCAATTCAGGAGCGCATGACTGAGATCGGGATCAGGAAAAGCATTGGCGCCACAGATGCCGATATCTTCATTTACTTCATCATGGAAGCCATTACTCTGGCTTTCACGGGGGCAGTACTGGGAGTAGCCATTGCAGGTACTTTACTGACCGTGGTGGGCAATATCATCAAGTTCCCTTTGTATTTACCCATGGCGGGAGTGGCGATAGGACTCAGCTTTTCTCTGATCATTGGATTCGTTTCGGGATTGTATCCAGCCCTCAAGGCTGCCGGGATAGATCCAATCGTGGCCATCAACAGCTACGAATAGGGGAGAGTGGTGGGTGATACTGGATTCGAACCAGTGACCTCTACGATGTGAACGTAGCGCTCTAACCAGCTGAGCTAATCACCCGATCTAGGGGGAAGTGGTGGGAGATACTGGATTCGAACCAGTGACCTCTACGATGTCAACGTAGCGCTCTAACCAACTGAGCTAATCACCCACTTACCCGATCACGTTTTTTCTGCAGCCTTTTTTTGTCAATGATTTTGCGAGGTGGTCATGTTTGGTCTACGAAAACTCCCTCTCCCCTTGCCGGGGTCCCCAAAGCGGAGTTTACGAAGTTTTGGGGTGGATTCGGGAGAGGGCTGGGGTGAGCTATGGGATAAAGGGCATAGAACATCTTCATCCATTTTTTTTGGGGCTTACGCCACCAAGCTATGGAATGTCGCCCCTCCAGGGTTTTAGCTCTTCGCCAGATAAAACCCCATCTGCGCGGAACACCGAATTCATTCGGTCGGACGTGCCAGATTCATCTGGCACAGGCAGATAGATGCTTCATCTTCACCGGATAAATCCGGCGTACCGACCGGTTGAAACCGGTGTTCCAAGTTACCGTCAATTGTAGATTCTGGCATTCTGGTATGTGGGCTGCCATGCCAGTGAGGAGCCCGACAGCCCCACCGCCTTACGTCGCAAAACCTTTTGAGGGTAACAGATATCTCCCGATCCTCTCCTGCACAACCCAAGCCACGCATGGGATGACCTTGAGTGATTCAGGAGATTAGTTCACGGCATCAGAAGGCAATAAACATACATGAATGCAGAATGTACTTCCCAATGACCCTGGATCAGGGACCGAGCCGGAGTCTATTACCCTATACACACTCTTCTGAATAACAGAATTTTACCTCACCTTCACCTCGAGATCGCCTCGAGTACTCGAGAGTATCTCGAGGTGAAGGTGAGGTAAACCTATGTTAGTCATAGTAGTGCTAGATGAGTGTTTTTTGAGTGAAAACCATACAAAAATGAGCAGCCATAGGCACTCCAAGGATAATTTGTTTGACACATATTACACATTGTATTTGCTGCCTCCAAATGCACATTAAATGAGGAAATCAATGATTATTCTAGTCCTGAACTGCGGAAGCTCTTCCATCAAGTACCAACTCATGAATATGGAAACAACGGATCTGATGGCAGAAGGCATAGCCGAAAAGATCGGTGAAGACATCTCCCTTTTCACTTATAAAAGCCCATCTTACACCAAAAAGAAGCAGGAAATGCTGATTGAAAATCATGAAGAAGGGCTGAAACTGATCCTGGAAGCTTTGATCGATGCATCTCATGGCGTACTTAAGAGTCTGGATGAGATCGATGCTGTGGGGCACAGATTGGTTCATGCCGGTGAGCACTATTCGGATGCTGTGAAAGTTACAGAACATGTGATCGATGTAATGCGGGAGTGCATCTCTCTGGCACCCCTGCATAATCCTGCCAATCTCAAAGGCATCGAAGCCGTCATGGCTGCCATGCCCGAATGCCCGCAGTGTGGGGTATTTGATACAGCATATCATCAGAGCATGCCACCGGAAGCCTATTTGTATCCAATGCCTTTAGAGTTTTATACTACTCACAAAATCCGCAGATACGGGTTCCACGGTACCAGCCACAAATATGTAAGCCTCAAAGCGGCTGAATTTCTGGGCAGGGATCTGCACAATATGAAGACTATCACCTGTCATCTGGGCAACGGGGCTTCCATTACAGCGATCAAAGATGGCAAATCAATCGATACATCGATGGGTCTCACTCCTTTGGAAGGCTTGATGATGGGCACTCGTTGCGGTGATATCGATCCGGCCATCCCGATCCACATGCAACAGCAATTGGGCTTGAGCGTTGACGAAGTAAACAGCATCCTGAATAAAAAAAGCGGAATGTTGGGCTTGTCCCACATCTCAAACGATATGCGTCTCATCGAGGAAGAGATCCTGGAACGCAAGAATCCCAAAGCCATCCAGGCTCATGATGTGTATTGCTATAAGATCAAGAAATACATCGGCAGCTATTTTGCAGTGCTGAACGGTCTGGATGTTCTGATCTTTACCGGAGGCGTAGGCGAGCGGATGCCCATCCTGCGGGAACAGGTATGCCGGGATCTGGATGCCTTGGGCATCAAGCTCAATCTGGAAGAAAATGCCAAGTTCACAGATGACATCCAGGTGCTAAGCACTCCAGATTCGAAAGTGATAGTGCTCAAGATACCTACCAACGAAGAATTGATGATAGCTCTGGAAACCCAGAGACTGCTGTGTGAATAGGCTTGATTCTTGCATAGGTAATACCCAAAACAACTAGTGGATTAGACTGGATATGAATGAACTCAATATAAACTTTTACAAGATGCTCTTCGAGCAATCTCCGGTGTCTTTGTGGGTGGAAGATTTCTCTGAAATCTATACATATCTGGGGGAACTGAAAGCCCAGGGTATTACAGATGTAAGAGCGTATTTCCGCACCTATCAGGATAGTTTTTTCATCTGTCTGCAGAAACTCAAAGTAGTAGATGTAAACAATGCCACCCTAAGGCTCTATAAGGCCAAATCCAAACAGGATCTGATGGATTCCATGCAACTGATCTTCCGTGAAGAAGCAATCGATTGCCTGATCGAATCCATTGTGGCTATCTTTGAAGAACGCAAATCCTTCGATGCCCAGGGTGTAAATTACGATCTGGAAGGCAACCGGTTGCATTTCAGGATTTCCTGGAATATCGCCGGCGATAAAGTGGAAGATTACCAGCAGGTAATCGTTGCCATGCAGGATATGACCCGGCTGGATCGGGTCCGGCAGGAACTGGAAGAGCGGGAAGCCCTGTTCCGCTGTATCTTTGAGCAGGCATCGGAAGGGATGCTGCTCATGGATGGTTCCGGTAAGATCATTCTGGTAAACAACGCTACTGAAAATTTGACTGGAATCAAGACGAACGAATTGATCGGGCTCCAATTATGGGAGTTTTACGATCAGTTTTTCAGCATGGTGAAGCTTTCCACCGAGCGTAAGATGACCAAGGCCATGATCCTTGATATTCTTAAAGATCCTGAGCATGCCTATCGCAGCACCGAATACAGCTTTTGGGACAGCAAACATAAACTCCATGCTCACAAGCAAACTCTGGTTCCCATACAAACTGGTAATGAACACATCTTCGCTGTAATCCTTACAGATCTTACTGCCTTGCATCGTTCTGAAGTGGTTACCACAATACTTCACAGGATATCACATTCAGTAAATGTAGAATGCAGCCTGGAAGAGCTTTTCCGTACGATCCATGAATCTCTGGCTCGCTTGATTAATGTCAGCAATTTCTATATCGCCATGTACGACCGCAAGAGTAATCTGATTACCTTCCCCTATCTGGTCGATGAAATGAATGAAGATTCCAGTCCCATAGAAGCGGATGACAATACATCCCTCACTGCGCAGATTATCTCCGAAGCCAGAACCCTGCTTCTGGATCATGAGGCGATTCTGGTGCGTACCCGTGACCGAGGATTCATGGGGCATGAGTGTAAAAACTTCCTGGGAGTTCCCTTGTTGCTATCGGGAAATGTGATTGGTGCAATTGTGGTACAATCATATTCCAAGCCTGACCTCTACAATGAAGAAGACAAGCTGCTGCTGGAATCCATCTCAGAACAAATAGCCTATGCTCTGAATAAAAAACAGGCGGATGAGAATATCAATGTGCTGTTTCAGGCCATTGAGCAAGCCGGAGAAGGCATCGTGATCTTCAGTCCTGAAGGCACTATCCAGTATGTAAACACAATCTTTGAAAGGATTACCTCCTACCGCAGGATCGAACTTCTGGATAAACCCTTCGAATATCTGCCTTTTGATATCAACAGCCGTAAGGAAATGCAACAATCCTGGCTGCGGGTACGATCTTCCCAACCCTGGCGGGGAAAAATCGATATGATCCGCAAGGATGGCCCCAAGATTACTCTGGATATGGTAGTTAAACCAGTTATCGACAATGATGGCCGCCTTTCCAGCATCATAGCCAGTTGTAAGGATGTCACCTATGAAATCCTGCGGGAAGAGCAGCAAAAACGCACTCAAAGGCTGGAAGCTATCGGCCGTTTGACAGGAGGGATAGCACACGACTTCAATAATATCCTTTCTGCGGTGATCGGATATGCAGAGCTTGCTGGTGACGATATGGAGCCAGAAAGTGATGCTGCGATGAATCTGATTGAAGTGCTGAAAAGTGCTACCCGTGCCAAAGAGATGATCTCCCATTTGATCTCCTTCAGCCGTCAGGAAGAATCCAAGACTGAAGTGATTGATCTCGTGGATCACGTGAAAGAATCTGTAAGATTCCTGCGTAGCTATCTGCCCCGATCGATCAAGATCGTAGAACGTTATACATCCGAAAACTCAACTGTGATCGCGGTTCCGGGTCAGATCCATCAGATCATCATAAACTTGGGTACAAACGCCATGCATGCCCTGCAAAAGAACGGTGCCTTGCTGGAATTGACGGTGGATACGGTGAATTTTACCTCGCACGACATGCAAGCCTTCCCTGAACTCGATAGATGCCAGTACCTGAGGATTTCTGTAAAAGACAACGGAACCGGTATCGATCCAAGTATTCTGGATCACATTTTTGATCCCTATTTCACTACTAAAAACGCCAATGAAGGAACCGGTCTCGGGTTGTCGATCGTACACAGTATAGTCCAATCTCACCATGGAGCGATCCGGGTAAACAGCACGATTGGGGTAGGGACGGAATTTGTAGTGTATCTGCCGCTTTACACACCGGATGTATGGCATCAGACTAATACTGAATCTGAAGAACAGGCTGATATTTCGGGTCATGAAGTGATCATGTTTGTGGATGATGAACCCACACTCGTAAACGTGTTCCGTCAGGGCTTGATGCGTCTGGGCTACAAAGTGGAAGGTTTCACCGATCCCCGCAAGGCTTTGGAACACTTTATCAAGAACAAAGACCGGATCGACATTGTGATTACCGATACAACCATGCCATATATGAATGGTGTGGATCTGGCTTCCAAGCTTTTGCAGACCAGGGCTGACATTCCCATAATCATTTGTACAGGCTTTACTACACTTATTTCCGTGGAGGATGCCCGGAGCAAGGGGATCAGAGATTTTGTCATGAAACCATTCAAAATCAGGGATATCGGCACCAGAATCCGTGATATCCTGGATAACAAAGATAGCGATGAGACTGGATCTATTACTGAATAAGCTGTGTCTTACCAAGACCCGCAGCATAGCCAAAAATGCCTGTGACAAAAACCTGCTCACGATCAATGGCAAGCATGCTAAAGCAGCATCCGAAGTGAAGGATGGCGATGTAATCGTAATGAAGCTGTATGGTTTTGAACACGAGTTCAGGATTACAGCCTTGCCTACCGGCAATGTAGCAAAAAAAGATGCCGGCACATACTATGAAACTCTCAGGCGGGTAGAAATCTCCCAGGGATAATGCCCAATCCGCCACAGGTTCAGGACTCACATACTTTTTTGCGGCAGCTAAGCCTATGCCTGCTGTTTATCCTGGGCATATGCAGCCTGAGTGCGCTTGAGTACAATGTGGTGCATACTTCGGAGTACATTGCTTATTACTCGCCTGAACCAATTTCGTCATCTATGCGGAGGATAGCATCTCTACTCGATGACAGGATTGCCGATTTGCATCAGAATCTGGGCTTGTATCCCACTGCCAAGGTGGCAGTTTATATCGTCCCCGATAAGCATTCCTATCGTGAACTCAGCATTGGAAGAGCTGATATCATTGAGTTCAGCGATGCCTTCTACAGTGGCAGTGAAGGAAGAATATACATCCGTAGTGGCGATCAGATCGAGGACAGCTATACAAATGTCCTGATGCATGAATACATCCATTGGTATGTGGAACAATACTTCATCAGTACGCCACTTTGGTTCCATGAAGGGATGGCTGTTTATTTCAGCGGTCAATTGGGATATGAGAGATATCTGGTTTATCTGCGTGAAAGCCTGCGGGGCAAAAAGGGGAACCTGTATCGCCTGAGCTACAATTACCCCCAGGAGCGTAGAGACTGGGAGTTGTTTTACCTTAGTTCGGCAATGGCCGTACGATATATGCAAAATTCACATACCGAAAACTGGAAAGAGTTTTGGGATATAGTGGCAGCAGGGCACAGGGCTGGAGGCAGGCTGCGCTTTTCCGAAGTATTTGTAATGTCCTACCGTACCAGTGTATATGATTTTACCAGAGCTTTCGAGGTGCAAAGCCGGCGTCAGGGCTATCTTTATCTGTTTGCCGCAGTGAATGGCATTATCTTTCTGATTTTACCGGTAGTGATGCTGGTAATAGCCAGAAAACGGAGAAAGATCCTCAACCGCATGCAGGATTATGACTTGCCTGAGGAATCCGAGCCCGAAGATCAGATCCAGGGATAGTATTCCAATACTCTCTTCTTCAGCTTTCTCAGATCATGGTATTGGGAGATGACCAGCCCCAGCAGAGTAAGCCCTATCCCGGCTATGGTTCTGGCAGTAAGTGGTTCTGCCAGGATGAAGTATGCTTGCCCTACAGTGAATACCGGGATCAAATATGTGAAGATATTGGCTTTTGCCACACCCAGAGTGCGGATCACATCAGTATATAGCAAGAATGCTCCCACTGTGGCACAAATAGACATCATGGCAATAGTCGATAATCCTCTGAAAGAGTGTTGTACACTGAAGAAATGGCTGCCATCATAGATGATGAACAAAGGCAGGAAATACAGCATGCCAATCAGGGATTGATATGCTACTATGGTAAGAGTGCTGTATTTTAGGGTCAGGGGACGCACCGTAAGCCCATATCCCACAGCCCCGAAGATGGCAATCATCAGGAGCAAAACACCTTTCAGCGTGGCAGTAAGCTCTCCACTGCCAATGCTCAGGATAGCCACTCCACTAAAAGACACGATAAGCCCGGCGATTACATATCTGGTAATGGTTTCCTTGAGTAGAATCCATGCTCCAATGGCCGCAAAGATAGGGATCAGGGCGATAATCAGGCTCCCCAAAGTGCTGGAGACATATTGCATGCCATTTGCTTCACCGATGAAGTAGAGAAAAGGCTCAAAGAAAGCCACCAGGAGAAAGCGCCACATATCCCTGCGCTGGATCTTTTGCCAGTGGCTGGAGATCAGCATCACGATGCACAACAGTCCTGCTCCTAAAAGGAGCCGCAGGAAGATAACTTCATAGGGACGGTAGGTCTCGAAGGCAATCTTGTACCATACAAAGGTGATTGCCCAGAAAAACATGGCCGCAATGGCTCGGAAATAGGTGAACCAGAGCTTCATGGCAAGAATTCCACCACTTCTCCAGCCGGAATCATTTTGATTCGCCCTTCATCATTGATATCACGGCAGGGTCCAGCTTCGATTTCGCCGCTGTCAGTATATCCACGCATTTCCCAGAAGCCTGGGGCATAGTATTCCATTAGTTCTATCTTCACTACGCTTTTAGCTGACTTGTAACCCCACAGATAGGGGATGAAAGCCCGCAGAGGACCGCCGTAGTCTTCCGTGAGTAGTTCCCGGTCAAATTCCCAGGCCAGCAGTGATTTTGGTAACTGGGCGATATCTAATGGGATGCTGGTATCGTATATCTCTCCTACAGACCAGAAGCGCACAAAACGGCAGGAAGTATCCATTTGAACAGCGCTGAGAATATCTGAAAGCTTCACTCCTCCCCAATCACCATATACAGACCATCTGGTTACGCTTGTAAGCCTGCCCGAGGCAATGCTGTAGGGCAGCGCTTGTAAATCTTGCCAGCTAAATATCCGGGGAGCACGACATGCGCCCTGCACTTCAAGCGTCCAGTCAGTTCGGGAAAGGCTTCCGGGGTGACCTTCAGCCCAAAAGATGGGAGTATTCAGTTTTGCCAGTTTATGCATGTTGCATCTCCATAAATAGGTTTTCTATGATATCCGTAGGAAGTATCGAGCGGGGAACACGATGCTTTGCTATTTGCTCTGCGGTAGATCCCATCAAATACGCGGCGGTGATCGAAGCCCGGGAAAGGGGAAGTCCCTGAGCCGCAAAGGCAGCTATGATCCCAGACAACACGTCGCCACTCCCTCCAGTGGCCAGACCATCATTTCCCGCGATGGATAGCAGGGTCTCGTGCTTATCCATGAAAATCGTTGTATAGCCTTTCAGCAGTACTCTGGCATCATATTCTTCCACAAACCTGCGCAGGTAGCTTATTGGATCGGATTGAATATCTTTCAGATCTATACCCGAAAGTCTGGAGAACTCAGCCAGGTGAGGTGTGAGGATGATGTTTGGTTTACTAAGAGATTTCTTCAGCATCTCATTCCTGCTGATCAGAGTGATGGCATCTGCATCCACGATAGTGGGAACCTGGGTATGCTTCAGGACAGTGGATAGGACTTTCAGGGCATATTCGTCCAATCCCAAGCCCGGGCCAATAACCAATGCTGTGGCTTTATCCAGCAGGGCTGTCAGATTGGATTCATCAGGCATACCGCTCTTGGGGTTTTCTGGAAGGGGGGTAAACATGATTTCTCCTGGATTGGAAGAATAGAATGCCTGCAGGGCTTTCCGGCTGCTCAGAAATACCAATCCAGCTCCACTACGGAGTGCAGCCTTGGCAGCGAGGTTCACCGAGCCCAGATAGCCTTCACTTCCGCCTATGATCAGCACTTTACCGTAACTGCCTTTATGGGCATCGGGGTATCGGGAAGGGTATTCGACGGTTGTGGCGTCTAGCAGTTTAGCACAGTTTTCTGGAAGAAACTCATCAGGAATCCCTATCGGGATCGTGATCAACTCCCCGCTGCATTTCCTGCCACTGGCCAGAAAGTGTCCATATTTCGGGTATGCGATAGCCAGGGTTGCATCAGCTCTAAGGGCTTTCCCATTACCTGTATCAGCTTCTATTCCAGAAGCTATGTCAATGGCTACTGCAGATGATGGGAGCTTGTCCAAAGCTGTCACGATGGATTCCATCCCTTCTGGAAGATCGCCCCTGAATCCAATGCCATACACTGCGTCTATGATCAGATCGATCTCGTTTAAGTTTACAATGGCAGTAATGTCATCGACACAGGATGCAGGCACTATGGGTATGGACAAGGCTTTGCACAAAGCCATATTCTGGCTGGTTTCAGGGCTCATATTGCCTTTGCCAATCAGTACAATTACCAAATCCTGGCATTCATTATGCAGATGCCGGGCGATTACAAGGCCATCTCCGCCATTATTGCCATATCCGCATAGAATCAGGACTTTCCCTTTGAGGTTCTGGATGTATCTGCTCCTGATGTATTCGGCACATTTGGCTCCAGCAGCCTCCATCAGTACAATCGAGGGGACGCCAAGTTCTTCTATGGTACGTCTGTCCATATCCTGCATTTGCTGTTTGGAAAGGATTATCCCTTTCATGTCATGCTCCTTTCAGCTTGCTTATGCAGCTTGATCTCCAGTGTAGTGCCTTCTCCGATAGTGCTTTCCAACACTCTGATCTTGCCCTGATGATATTCTTCAATGATCCTTTTGGCAAGGCTCAAGCCCAATCCCCAACCTCTGGATTTGGAAGTAACGCCGGGTTCAAAGATCTTCTTCCATTGATTCCTCGGGATTCCTTTGCCTTCGTCACGGATCGAAACATAGATCCAGGAGTCTTTCATGGTGGCGGTGATAATGATGCTGCCGCCTTTACCACTCATGGCGTCAACGCAGTTTTTGATCAGGTTTTCCAATGTCCACTTGATTAACTCCTGATCCATCAGTACCATCACACCTTCGATTTTGCTGATCAGGAAGATCTCGATCTTACTGCCCAGATGGGGCATCCGATTGCGGTAATAATCCACGGTATTTTGCAGTAATTGATGTAAATTCTGTGGCTCCAGTTTGGTGATGCTGCCTACTTTACCAAATCTTGAGGCGATATTGCGGAGATGTTCCAAATCAGCCCGCATGAAATCCACGATCTGGCTCATGTCCGGACGTGTGACTCCTTCTGCAGGTTTCTCCGCCAGGTAGTCAATCCATCCCATCAGAGAGGTAATCGGAGTGCCGAATTGATGAGCAGTTTCTTTGGCAAGACTGATCCAGAGAGTATCCTTTTCAGTGCGCCGGAGCAGCAGCAATCCATAGCTGCCAAAGAATACGACCATGAGAGCAAGAAAGAGCTCCAGATAGATGATATAGCGGATATAAGACAGAGACTGGGGATTGGAGAAATATATGTATCCCAGGGAATCCGCTTCATTGGAAAGTGGTATTTCCGTCATCGTTTCTTTTTTACTGATCAGATGCTTTTGGTCTTCCATCGGCAATTGCCCATAGCGCAGTTGTTCAGAGATGCCAATATTTCTCCAGTAGATGGGTTCTCTATCACGATTGGAAACGATGATCTGATAATCTACGTTCTTTACGAACTGCTCAAAGGAGATGGGCTTGCTGTAAAATGCATATCCGGTAAGATTTGTATCATCGATCAAGGGTGTTTGGATCATGCTATCCATCAGTTTGCTTAGTGCTTGCTGCGAATTAAGACTCAGGTTTACAAAAAGTGAATCTGTACTGACATCGATGTTCTTCCAGACAACCGGGATCAGATTTTCATCGGTTATTATAATCGGGATGGGATTGTCCGGCATGAACTCTGTGGAGATATAATCCCAAAGCTGCTGTTGGAAATCCCAGCGGGTAGTGAATTGCAGGTACTTTGAACTAACTTCAGTAAGTAGCTGCGCATACTTCTCTGCAGATCTCAGATAGCTATCGGTATAGGCGATGTATTTAGCAAAGATCCGTGGAACATATTCCTGCTCCAGTCTAGCCTTGTGAATCAGCACTTGAGTGTATCCAGCAAAGAAGACGAAGATAATCAGGCTTCCGAAGACAATATAGAGCCTCAGGCTGTGAAAACGGTTAGAGTTTCTTTGCTGCTTCCCAGTGGGAGTCGAGCTCTTCAAGGCTTGCTTCATGGATGTTTCCTGTTTTATATTGTTTTTCGATGTGGGCAAAGCGGGTATAGAATTTCTTGATAGTTCCGGTGAGCGCTGCTTCTGCATCGATTTCCAGCTTGCGGGCCAGGTTCACGATGGTAAACAGCATATCACCAATTTCGTCTTTGATCATTTCCTGATCGTTCAGATGTAACGCTTCATAAAGCTCTTCCCGCTCTTCATCAAGCTTGGCGAGGACAGGCTTCAGGTCAGGCCAGTCAAAGCCCACGGACGCCGCCTTTTCCTGAGTGCGCTGAGCTGCGATCAAAGCAGGCAACGAACGGGGGATGCCATCCAGTACACTCTGGCGCTCCAGTTTTTCAGCCTTCTTGATGCGCTCCCAGTTCATTTTTACCGCATTGGCAGTATCAAGATTCAGCTCTCCAAAGACATGGGGATGGCGGTTTACCAGCTTGGTGCCGATCTTTTCCAAGACCTGGTAGATATCGAATCTACCCTCTTCTTTGGCGATCTGAGCCTGAAACACAATATGCAGCATCAAATCGCCCAGTTCTTCGCATAATGCTTTGTCGTCTTTATCCTCTATGGCCTCTACCGCCTCATAGAGCTCTTCAATGAAATTTGGCACCAGCGACTCGGGTGTTTGCTTGATGTCCCAGGGACAGCCCTTATTGGGGTCCCTCAGGGCAGCCACGATATCTATCAGTTCTTGAAAACTATACATTGGAATCTCTTAGGAATATAGGAGTTTGATGGCAAACAGCATTTACCACAGCGAAATAGATCCAGATCATATGGTTCCAGCGAATGGAACTGGGTAGCGCACATGCTGGCAGGAACAGGATCAGCGAATAAAAATACATCAGATAAAAGTAGTGTAGTCGGCCTTGGGAGTTTCTAACCCGACAATACAGGATATACAACCAGCGAAGATACAGATAGAGAAATCCCAAGAGGATGATTACTCCATAGTTACTCATGATTTCCAGGAGCCAGTTATGAGCATTGATGATTCCGGCAGTACGATACTCACGGTCAGTGTCCATGTAATGCTCAAAATTTCCGCCACCCAGCCCCATAAAAGCCGAGCCCGCTGTGAGATCAAAGCTTTCCCGGAAGAGCTGCATCCTGATCTTGATCGAACTCATTTGCACGGTCTCTGCTTCTTCGCCAAAACTACGTATTTCTTTTCTGGCGATACCAGATACTATCCTGACTGGAACTGGAAAGAAACGAGTGATCGCTACACCTAGAACCAGCACTATCAGCAGGCTGAGTAGCTTTGTGCGGGTAGAGCTGAAGAATAGAAATGCCAGGCCTATTACTCCACCTGCTGCCAGCATTGCGATCCGGGCACCCTGTACTGTAATGATGATCATCACTGAAGCCATCATGATGGCACTGAGAGTTTTCGTCAATTTGCCAGCATGAAGCTTTGGCAAAAACAGGGCAAAAGGTAACAGCAACAGCATGAAAGCCGCCAGATTGTTCTGATTGTAAAATGGCCCAGTTGGGGTAAAGTGTTTGATCCCATAAAGCTTTGAGCTGGGCAGATGAGAAAAAGTAGCCATTTCCCAATAGGCGGTGAGTAAATACAAACCCAAGAATCCCAGCAGGATCAGATGCGAACGCTCCAGGACACGGTTGTCCCGGCAGAGGGCATCAAAGACAAGAAATGCGATAAGGTACCGATAGATCAGAAAGGAAAAGTCCAGGGCAAGCATACGATCCTGAGCCCAAATATAGCCAAGTAATGAATATGCCAGCCAGGCAAGCATATAGATCAGAGGTTCATAATTATGTCTGGTGATTACTTTGATGCCGGGAAAGCTCAGTACCAAGACCAGTGCCATAGCGTTTACAAACAAAAACACTACGGTATTGACAAAGTAATTCACTGGATAAAATTCCAGTAGAGCATAGCCCAGCAGCAGCAACCAGATAGCCCAGCGTAATGCCATTCCAGGTCTGGAATAAACGGTCTTGATCTGGAATGGAACAGATGCTACGCTGGCTTCCATGGCTTACATCTCAGCAGTGTCTTTTCCCCGTAGTGTATTGATGATATTCTGAATCTGGGCTTTGTTGTGCTGAAGACCTTCATTAATTAAGGCCAGGACACAAGCTGCCAAAAACGCTGCCATAGTGATCACTACGACCAGTACGGCACGCTTGGGCTTCGATCTCATTCCGGCTGTGCGGGGGGCGTCGATGATCTCAAAGCTGGGCATATCCTTCAATTCATCCAGTTTTGCCAGTTCGAATTGAGGGTATAGATACTCAATTATCTTCTTCTTGATCTCTACATTGATCATCAATTGGGCATAGCGCATACTAAGATCAGGGATTTTGTCGATCTGGATCACATATTTGGGTTGCAGGCTGCTACTGCTATTTTCCAGGTCTTTCATCTTCTGCTGGAGCAGATTCTTTTTGTTCAGCAGTTCCAATACTATCGGTGAGCTTTCCGAATACTGATTGCGGGCGAGTTCATACTCGATCTCAGCTTGCATAAATTTCGCCACGCTTTCACTATACATGCTTACCAGGGAGTTAGTTTGCTGATCCAGGGCGATGGATTTGTTTTGTATCTGAAAATCACGGATCACCAAGGCCAGAGAATCAGCTTCCCGCATGTTTTGATTGACCTGCTGCTCCAGAAACTCCCGCTTCATTCTGCCTTTGCTCATTCTGGTAGTACGATTGTACTTATCCAGTTCATCGAGATAGAATTGGGTGATTCGGCGTGAAAGCTCCTGATCCCTGGTCTCGGCAGAAATGCTGACCAGGTAGCTTTCCTGATCGTAGGTAAGGCGCATAATCTTGTTCTGAAGCTTGAACAGAGCCAGTTCCATGGCGTGATCATGGGGCTTGGTAATCTTGAAATATTCGATCAGGCCAAACTCATTGATTACTCGTTCGCGAAAGGTACGGCTCTTCATGATGGCGATGAAATCGATGGCCAGTTCACTTTTCTGGGTCTTGATCAAGCCTCCGCCCATCATATCCAGCAGATTCGTCGAGAATCCACCAATGCTATTGGATTCTGATATCGGCACAATGGTGGTATTGGCTTTCCAATAGAAGGGAGCCAGCATTGCATAGATGATAGCCGCTACAGCCGCTACAAGCGTGATCACGATGATCAGCTTTCGATTCTTCACCAGAACCAAAGCCAGATCCAGGATTCCCATGTCTTTAATCATAATTTACCACTTTGGGTTTTTGCTGTTGTTGAGAGTATCATCATAAGCTTAGCTTCATCCAGGGGTTCAGGACTTCCGGGATCCGGATGCTTTTGTCCGCTTGCTGATAGGTTTCCAGGATGGCGATCATCAGCCGTGGAGTGGCGAGGCCAGAGCCGTTCAATGTATGCACATGCTGCACTTTGCCACTCACATCTTTGTAGCGGATATTGGCACGCCGCGCCTGAAATTCACCAAAATTACTCACTGAGGATACTTCCAGATACTTCTGGCTGCCCGGAGCCCATACTTCCAGATCAAAGGTCTTCTGGCTGGCAAAGCTAAGGTCTCCGGTGCAAAGGGTTACGACCCTGTAATGCAGACCGAAAGCCTGGAGGATGTCTTCGGCATCCTTTAGCATTTCCAGGAGGGCTTTATCGGAATCCTGAGGTTCCACAAACCGCACCATTTCCACTTTGTTGAACTGATGCAGCCTCTGCAAGCCCCGGGTATCCTTGCCATAGGATCCCGCTTCACGACGGAAACAGGGAGTATAGGCTACAAAGCGTTTGGGCAGGTCCTTGTGGGAGAGGATTTCATCGGCGTAAATATTTGTAACCGGAACTTCTGCGGTGGGGATCAGGAAGAGATCATCTTCATCGATGTGATACATATCTTCTTCCAGCTTCGGCAATTGGCCTGTACCTGTCATGGTTTTACGGTTCACTGCCAAAGGCACCATCAGCTCTGTATAACCATGTTTTTGCAGATGGTATTCCAGCATGAAATTGATCAGAGCCCGCTCCAGCTTAGCACCTTCACCTGTGTATATAGGGAATCCGCTACCGGAAATCTTGGCACCCCGCATCATATCCAGATAGCTATTGTGCATCGCCAGATCGAGGTGATCTACAGGCTGAAAATCAAAGCTGACCGGAGTTCCCCAATGCGAGATTACTTCGTTCAGGCTTTCATCCTGACCCACTGGAACGCTGGGATCGGGGATATTGGGGATAGTAAGCAGCAGCTTATCAAGAGCATCATTGGCGGCACTGAGTTCGGTGGTAGCAGTCTTGATCCGGGCTGCCACATCACTCATTTCAGCCAGTTCGGCAGTGCAATCTTCTTTGTTTCTTTTCTTGGTGGCGATCACCTGGGATACGCTGTTCTGATGTGCCTTCAGAGTATCAAAATCATATTGCAGACGGCGACGGGTTTCATCGACTTCCAGAAGGAGGTCGAGATTTGCCTTCTCGTTTTTGTCCTTAATCGCTTTGCGGATTTGCTCCGGATTCATCCGGATGTACTTCATATCAATCACTGGGACTCCATACTATATCGTTTATTAATCACATTGTTTGGTATTCAGGCAGAATGTTGTGGTCTTACCTTTTGCTCACATTCATCGAGATTTCTATCATCTTCAAATAACTGGCAGCGTCCAGGGAAGCACCACCGATCAAGCCTCCATCGATATCCTGCATGACCAGCAACTCAGCCAGGTTTTCCGGCTTCACACTGCCGCCATAGAGGATGCTGATCTCATCAGACAGGACTTTGTTGTACTGGGAGGTGAGCCAGTTGCGGATCAGCCGATGCACTTCCTGAGCTTGCTCTCCAGTGGCATTGCGACCCGTACCGATAGCCCAGACGGGCTCATAGGCGATCATTATGTCTTTCGGGGAGTAGATATTGATTCCATGCAGGCAACCATCCAATTGATCGATCACTATCTTGGTGGTATGGCCAACTTCGCGTTGCTCCAAAGTCTCACCCACGCAGATGATGGGCTTGATTCCGGCATCGATGAGCTGCAGGATCTTCTCTTTGATCAGGGCATCGCTTTCATTGTGATACTGGCGGCGTTCCGAATGCCCCACGATGCAGTATGGCACCCCCAAAGACGCCAGCATGAGCGCTGAAACTTCACCGGTAAAAGCGCCACTGGTATGCGAGCTTACATCCTGAGCAGCCAGCTTGACCGGAGAACCTTCCAGTTCCCGCCACGCAGCACTCAAAAAAGGATAGGTCGGGGCGATAATCGGCAGGACTTTGCCCAATTTCTTCCCTGTGAACGAGCCTGAGATCGCTTTGCAAAAGCTCCGCACCTCTGCCAAGTCTTTGTTCATCTTCCAGTTACCGGCGATCACTATATCACGCATGCTTCACCTCGGATATTTTTTCTGATGCAATACCAGTCTGCAAAGCAGGTAGATACGTCAAGAAATTTCGCCATTAAAGGAAGATAGCCAGGTAGCGAAGCATGCATGATGGCGCGTGTAAGAAAAATGACAAAGTCCAGACCCCGTCTCTGCACGATACTTTATGATCTGCTGCCCCTTGCCTCTTCAAGTTTTTGTCCTTCAAAGAAGTAGATGTATTTGATAAGGAGCTCTGAAAGCCCACACATGTCTCACACTCTATATGCAGCAAAGATCAAAATAATATGTCCCCCTATATGGTTGCGGTTGACAAATCAGTTGACAAGGCCGAATTATTTCTGTAATCTTGGTGCGGAGCACGTTAGGGCGAATGCCCATAGCCCAGCAGTTCGACTGCTGGGTATGCATCAATCGAACCTGAAGTCCGGGAGGACGACACCCTAAGCCTGAAATGAAAATGTCTGATAACTAGTGCCGTCCTTCACTTCGTTCTGGACTTACCAGTAGGCCGCTACAAACCCAGGATTCAAAATCCTGGGCTAAGCCGACTTTGCGGCTAGCGTCCTCCGGACTGGCACTGCGTCACCACTTGTAGCATAGGTTTTCAACCTGTTGTAATGCAGGGTTTTCGAACCCTGCACCAAAGGATCCTTAACGTCCTCGTTAACGGTGTCACGAAGAAAGTTAAAAAGCCTCAGCCTGGAGCCTCGTCGACACCTAAAAACAGGGCGAAGCTACAGCTTGGGGTGGAAAGATGTGTCCAAACCTTAACCAGGCTTCTTATGTGATAATTACATTAGATCTGAAACTCCAGGCTGATCACTCCAGCCTCGGCCAGAACCTGGAATTCATACTGGCATCTAGGGTTACCATCCATGTCCCGCACAATGGGAACCGGCATGTCTTTAGGAATCAATGCATAGCCGTGCTGGACGGCGCTTGCCTCTGCGAAAGTGTTGATCAGGCTGTCGGCTATTTCCAGCGCTTGAGCATAGACATAGTCTTCATTGGAGAGGCAGGAGAATTCTGTATCGATCAATACTGCTTCCTCCAGAGTCCTGGCTTCATACGGGATCAGTCCACAAAGTTCCCTGATCTTTCGATCCTCCACTTGCAGGACTTCAAGTACGGCCCTGTAAATGTGGGCTGGAGTCCAGCGTTGGTATTCTGTCCAGGGCAGGAGCTCAAAATCTGGCAGGTTGCTGCGCAGATGCTCCATTACTGATGAGGATGAAGCCCCCCTCAGGTAGATTTTTATCTGCCTGTCTCCGGGTCGATATGAAATGCCTATGGACCTGGAGAAATTCCGCAGGATTTGCACTACCTTTTCTACATCCAAATCGCTATCTGCGACCGGCAGAAATCCTCCCATTACATCGATCTGCCTGGCAATGTCTATGGTGTTTTTGATCAATTGGGGCGGGAAGCTGTACAGCGCTTGCATCACTTTAGGTGCTTTGAAGTAGTACTCATTGCAAGCAAAGCGCTTGGCTTCCGGATGGCTGAAAGTGATCCCCTTGCGGATGCAATTCAGGGCATCGATGGCGAGGGAATCCCTGCGCTCCATATAGTGGCAGTCATTGGTGAGCACTACAGGGATTTTGGTTCGATACGCCAGATTCAGCAGTTTATTCATGGCAATCGCCTCTTTGGGCAGGCCATGATTCTGAATCTCATAATAGTAATCCTCGCCAAAGACGCTATGATACCAGTCTGATGCTTGCCGGGCCTCATCGTCTCTACCCTCCAGCAGCAGGGTGCAAAGCTCGCCTACTACGCTGAAGGACAGACAGATCAAATCCCCGGCCTGCTGAGCAAGCTGGCTTTTCGTGATCCTGGGAATCTGCGCATCATACTCATAAGCCAAGGTAACCAGACGGCAGAGCTTTGCCAATCCATCGCCGTTTTTGGCAATCAGGATCACCGAAAAGGCTCTGCCGTCCGTGCTATCGTTCAGTACTTCAATCTCCAGCCCGACAATGGGCTTGATCCCTGCTTTGATACACTGGTGCCACAAGCGGGATGCTCCAGCCACGCTATTGCGATCCGTGATCACTACCGCAGGCAGCTTTTGCCTTACCGCGCTTTGCACCAGGTCATCAATAGCACAGGCTCCATCAAGCCAGCTATATTCGCTGTGAGTGTGTAAGTGGATAAAACTCATCTATCCTCCATATTGAAAAAAATAGCGCTCCTAAAAGGTGTATATCCAATGTTGTTATTTTATGCCTTGCATCATAAGAGATTGTGTCACGATCGGCAGACCTATCGGTTGGTTCAGGTAGATTTATTGAGTGCCAGATCTGCTACTCTCTCACCTCAATGAATACTCTGTTCAGATCAGTTTTTTTGATAACAGTGTCAAAGAGTCCGATATCTTCATTCTCGTGTTTGTTGATTCCAGTATAGACAAGGCTGGCATCTTCATAGCGCTTGAATTTGTAAATAGCATCATTCATCAGTGCGCTATTGAAGAGCCCGAGGCTCACCAGGAGTTCAAAGTCTTTCACGCTAAGCCCCGTAACCTTTTTGAATAGCTTGGGCTCCAATTGTGTAATCACATCCTTTAAGCTCCGTTCCCGATAGTCCGTAAGATACATAAAGATGGGGATGCGTGTGGCAAATTTGATCAGCTTCTCTTGAATCAGTTTGCGCTTGCTGCGATATTCTTTTTCCGTATCAGTCAGTTCTTTCTTTTCTTCACTGGTTAGGTCATCATTAGCTTTATCTTTTTTTATCCTGTTTACCGCTTCGCTTTTATTGATAATGGTTTCGATGTCCTGATTCAGATTGCGAAAACCCTCGATACTCTCCAGTGCTTTCATCGCAGCGTCATTATCCATCACCCGTCTAAGAGTATCATTATCCACATTCACCAAGAGGGCGGATTCCCATCTGCGTGCAAGTAACGTGGCTGTAGTACCGCTCATGGCCATATCCAGGATGCCTGCCGCATCGATCTCTTTCATGCTGCTGCCATCATAAGCCAGCACAGGCAAAAACTTGATGAAGTCCTCAACCTTCTGTTCTGCACTATCGCCATTTATATTCAACCTACAACTGTAATCCGCTATTTGCCGTAAGGCTCGATCGGGAGCAAAGTCAAACACATAGCACTCTTCTTTGATTATCACCTCGCAATTTGGTGATAGACCGTCAGGATTTTTTACAGTCCAGGGGGATTGCACCCGAAAAGCTGCCTGAAAATAAGTCTCTGGACTACTCGTGTTTCTTAACATGAAGATACCCGTCCAGGGCTTAACAGTTACTCCTGTGGTCAGTTTCCCGCAGGATAGAGTAATGCTTTTACTGCTCAAAGGTTCACCCATGGCGTTTAAGACAGGAGGCAGGGCAGCAGCCCCAATCCCAGCACCAGGACCAGCGGCAACGATCACTTGGTAATCACGATAAAATCTGTTTTGACGCTTCTGTAATAGATTGCGCATGGCGTAGCAGCTTGCCACCGAAGGCATAAACCAAAAAGTGTGCGAAAGCAAGGCCAACAGCCTTACATCCGAAAAAGGCATGGGCGGTTTCTGTGCGCCTAGTTTTAGATTATCAATGTTACTGGGCAGAAAAGCTCCCCGGATCAGATCAAGCCATTTTTGCACCTCTGCTTCAAAGACAAAATGGGCTTTATCTCCCAGCCCTTCAGCCGAGAAAAACACATTGAGATCAAATTCGTCGAATTCTCCTTTGTAAGCGATGTCTCGAATGGCATCTGGCAATTGGTATGTCAGCATCACCATCCGAGGCAGCGACAGATATGGATTATCGGCTCCCTCCCAGCTTTCTTTGGCAGCCTGCTCATCGCTGTATGTCCAGTTGTAAATCTGCTCCTCGATAAATTCTCCACTAGCGATAGCCCGAAAAGGAGTTCCTGATAAATACAGATAGTGATCTGTAGTGATGGGCATCACATCCTCAGCATAATACTCCAGACCTTCACCCTGAGCATAGTTCTGTTCCCGATCATCTTCTGAAGCAAAGAGATCGTGAGCGTTTTCCCGCCAGGCTCCATAATGGTATTCATCCAGGATTACTACATCCCAGTTGATAGAGTGTACCCATTCATTTTTGATTTTGATTCCACCCGTGCTTTTGTTTTTGCCCAGAAAATCCTGAAAGGAACCAAAACACACAAAGGGACGATCCCGATTTACCTCATCAAAGGATAATCCCCCGGGTCTGATGAATTGCCAGCCCTCAAAATCCACATGGTTCTTGAGATCCTCTTCCCAGGCGCTTTGCACCGCTGGCTTGAACGTAAGCACCAAAATCCTCTGCCAACCCATTGACCGGGCCAGTTGATATGCTGCGAAAGTCTTGCCAAACCTCATCTTGGCATTCCACAAAAAGTGCGGTGCCCGATTTGCATTGCCCTTGTCGCTGTGCCAGGCTTGAAAATAGGCCATGGTCTTGGCTACTGCTTCCGTTTGCTCAGGACGCATGGCGAAACTTTGTGAACGGCTGAATTCAAGAAGCTGGCCGGAACGCACTGCATAGATGGCATGTTTTAGCTGCTCTACCGAACACTGAAACCACTCTCCACCAGGATTGGAGTAGCCATTGTAGTGCAACATGCGATGCACATCGTGATCCGTGAAGGAAGTACCATCCCCCCGCATGGCACTTTCATCCAACACAATGCGATAGGGCTTTGGCCCAGGACGCTTGGTGGGATATTGCTGAGCTACGCGTTCTTCTACACTTCTTGTAGTAAAGCCAACCTTCAACATACCCTTGTAAGCAGGACTGTTGTCCTCATAAGCGTAGATTCTGGGGTTTAAGGCCGGACGGGAAGGGAAATATTCCTTAGACATCGGCAAGCTCCATGGGGCGAATCATGGATTCGATGAAGTCGATCTCTTCTTGGCTGAGTTTGTATTTCTTGTAGAGTTTTTCGTCTGTCCAGGGCTCGTTGAAGTCCTGGATGGGAACGAAGGAAAAGTTTCTTTGTGTTATGTGCATTGAGGTTAAAGTAAGAGATATCAGAAATCGAGCGAATTTTGTTCTCAGGTAACCCGCACAGTTTTCTACCAACACCCTATTCTCACTTGAAAAAGGGATAATATAGGTTTCCGTAACGACTTCTCTTGGACAAAGAATCTTCTGTTTCGTAGTGACGTTAATCTTCCCATCAGCAGCATTATTTACACCTGCTCTATCTGGATTTAGGTAACCTACACACACTTTATAATGTTCGATTTTTTCCTTGTTCTTACTGACTAAGTCGTTATCAATATAGCTTTCTCCAGAACTGCTTATCAGTGTGAGAGAGCCTTCAAAGCTGTTTTGTTGCCCCCTAATAAATGACCGTAATCCAAACGGACTTACAGAAAGAACTATGTCAGACATCATAGCTTCTTTCTTTGAAAGCACCTTGCGAATCACATTTATGCCTACATTGTCTCTTATTATTATCTCGTACTCATCGAGATCTCTAAACTTAGTGTTTGATACACCATTAACATTTGAGACAAATTCGCAGTTTCCCTTATAGCTATTGTCCCATAAGAAGTAGTTGACTCCTCCTGCAATATCTACTCCAGGAAAGCAATCTCGACTTTTTGGGTAATCAACAATTGTTCGGATTCGCTTGTCTGATTGCATCACTTTCCGAAACTCGTCAAGCCCTCTTCCACCAGCAAACCACCTTGAAGGAATAATCATAGTAATGAATCGTGGATTCATTTTTATTGCTTGATTTACAAACTTATGATATAGAGGAATCGCACTTGCACCTGCTCCCCCATCACTCAATTGATAAGGCGGGTTTCCGATAATAACGTCAAATTTCATTTTGAATAAGTCCTCCGGATTTTCGGTGTGGATAAAGGTATAGGCATGGCTTTCCAGCTCTTCACCACGCTCATAATTTGCCCTGTTTGCTCCGCAAAATGTACAGCGTTCCCCATCCCAGGAGTGTTCAAGGCGCTCATAGTGGATATTGCCGTCATCTGTTTTGAATTTATTGCATACAGAGTATTTACCTTGGGCATGTTTGCTACAATATAGCGAACGGCGTGCCAATAGGGCAGTAAGCTCGGTAATGGCCAGGCCAAAGAGCTGTTTGGTGAAAATATGATCCATGCGCTTTTGGCGTAGGGGAATAGTATCTTCCAAGCCCACATCGAGTCTTTTGGCGATTTCGCGCAGGAATACACCTGATTTGCAGGCTGGATCCAGAAAGGTGATGGTTTTATCTTTCCAGAGGCTGGGAGGGAGTAGATCCAGGATTTGGTTCACCAGATCAGGCGGAGTGAATACCTCATCACTACTCAGGTTTGCGATGCAGGACAGGACATCTGGATTGTAGTTTGTATTTAGCATAGCACCTCCAAGGGGGCTTTCCCCCCATCCTCATCTAAGCCCAGGCGCAAAAAATGCACTGGAGCATAGTCCTTTACAGGTGTGGGGATATACACCTGTTCACCACTATCAGATATCATCGAAAACACTTCTAAATCTGTAAGTGATTCATTCTGGATTATGCTTTGATAGCTGAAATCTCTGCGTTTGATCATACTGCCGTTGATAGGGGACCATTCAGCAAAGATGATGGGCTGGGGATCGTCCCCAACGGTAGTCAGGTTCAGTGCATCTCCGTGGATGATATTGCAGGAAAGAATATATTGAACTGATCCCCGGCAATTGTCCATCGTTTTGTTTTTGAATAGCTCCAGATATTCAGTTTCGAAGATGCCAAAGAGCCTCAAACGGCATTCCTGGACATTATCCTCCTGAATATCAATGCCATATATAGAAGACACTGCGATTATTGCATCCCGTTCATACTTATATTGGTCATTATCACACCGTTTTTTCACCACATCCAGCTTTCGTTTGAGGATTTCAGTAAGAAAATTTCCCGTTCCACAGGCTGGCTCCAGGAAGCGTGATTCGATCCTCTCGGTTTCATGTTTCACTAGATCCAGCATGGCGTTTACCTCGCGCTTTCCGGTAAAAACTTCTCCGTGCTGTACCACTCTTTGTCTGGATTTTACTTGATGTTCCATAACTCCCTTTATAGTGTATAAGTTACATTGCTTATCATGATTTAATTAGGATTCTATCAGAGTGATTTTTGTCAATCGATTTTCTTTCATCATTCTCTCTTCTCTGACTTGCTTTTACCTCGTGTTCATCTCGAGATCACCTCGAGTACTCGAGGTGATCTCGAGGTGAAGGTGACTTAAAGACGAGAAAAACTGGCATGTAATAAGAGAGTGGGCTGAGAGTATGATAATGATTGGTTTGGAGCAGCACAAAGAACCATGGTTTATGATTGATACCCTTGGATAGTTCCAGGTTCACTCAAGCTCATCCCCTGCGGGGCTTGGGTTGGGTTGGAGTGGATCGGGAGATATCTGTCAACTCCAAAAGGATTTACGACGTAAGGCGGTGGGGCAATCGAGTTCCCCACAGGCATGGTAGCCCACATACCTGTATGCCAGAACCTACACTTGACAGCAGAGCGGAACACCGGTTTCAATCGGTCGGTACGCTGGATTTATCCGGTGAAGAAGATGCATCTATCTGCCAGTGCCAGATGAATCTGGAACGACCGACCGAATGAATTCGGTGTTCCTTATGGATGCGGAATTATCTGTTTATAGGCTGATGCCCTGGAGGGGTGACACCCCATAGCTTGGTGGCGTAAGCCCCAAGAATGTGGAGACAATAATTGCATCTAATATACTGTCATTTATACCCCTCACCCTAACCATCATCCCTTGCCGGCATGCCAGCGGAGGCTGGCATCTTCTTAACTAATGCAGAGGCTGAGGAGTTGCCAGCCTTCGCTGGCATGACGACAGTTGCGAGGAGATAGAGAAAAGGGCTGTGATGAGGGGTCTATACCCCATCAAACTGACATTTCAACACCCGCCCCTCGACTACATCAATGATAATCCGCATAGAAAAGGTCTGCTATAGCGGCGAAGAAATCATCATTGGTCATGGCTGTACAGCTACGCAGAAGGTGTTGGTGTACTTCATGATAAGTGGTGTTTGGGGCTCGGTATTTGAGATCGTAAGCGCTAGGACCACCAGGATTTCGATAGAGGAGAACATTGTCTTTCACAGAGGTCATCATGCGGCTGAACCAACGGCGGGAGTGATCGTCCCCAAAGACCCACCAATGGTCGTAAAGTCCCATGGCTCCGATGATGCCACCATTCAGCACATAGCGTTTGATATGATGGGGATATTCATCCACCCAATAATAGTTTGCGGATTTTAGCAGAGAGTTTTGATCCGAGATCAGCACGGGCTTGATACTGCCACTGAAATCGGTCATGGTATTCAGGATCGAATCTGCAACTGCTTTATACAGAGGCTCCTGAGTGAAATGGTAAAGCCGGCAATAGGCGGAAAGTGCAGTGCCTTGGGCCATGCCTGAATACCAGGGGGCAGTGTAGTAGACCATGGTACCCTCGGAAAAGTTAAATTTGTAAGGGAAATAGATCTTGTCACCGATACGGGTTGCTTCCCGGCGCAGGGCTTCCATGGTCTTGATGGCATGCTGAATATACACCTGATCATTGGTGATGTAGTAATCGTTCAGGGCTTCCAGGCTTTTGAAGGATAGATTCACCGGATGGTAATACAAGCCTCCTGCGTATTGAAACAAAAGTACTCCATCCTCGTCCTGAGGAGTATCATTGTTGGTATTGAAGAGGCGTTCCCGGTTTTTGAAGAGCTTTTCGTAAGGAACATGAACCAAAGGATAACCGTAGTCGTTCAGATAGCCGTAGCCATCCTGATTTTGGGCTGGGTTGCCATCGCAGGAGAGTAGCAACAAGGCCATCAGAGCAAGCAGGAGGAGGTTGATTCTCTTCATTTGATCCTCGTATCAGTACTTATGACGCTGAATCATCAATTGATGCAGATCATACATTGTGTTGTTTCCTGAAAGCACAAGAATCTGTCAAGCAAAGACCTTCTGTATGGAATGACGGGGTGGGGAAAAAATAAGGACTATCCGCAGATAGTCCTTAAGTGTCTTGTCATATTATGTTTTAGAATAGTGAATAAGATAGCCCCAGACTCAGGATTTGCTTCCATTGCAGGTCGTGTACCTGCTCTTTGTCGTAGCGCAGTTCCAGAGCCAGATTGGCACTTACCATGCCGAAGAGTTTGGTGGTGAATACGTTTTCCCAGACTACATCGGGTGATTTCCAGTCTTCATTCATCTGGTCGGATTTGGAATTGAACAGCGCTTGATAGACCAGGAGCTTGGAGCGGAAGTTACTGTCGGCTGGCACCTTGAAGATATGCCGGTATTCACTTACCAGTTCCAAACCGCCATCCACTGTAGTAGTGGCATCGGCATTTACGATCCGGCGGTAGTTTTCACGCAGGGCTGCACCCAGGCGTCCAGTGAGTTTATCCTGTTCGGTATCCACGAAAGTGCGGATCACACCAGCGGTTTCGGTGAAGAGGAGAGGATTCAGGATCAGGGTTTCGGCTTGGGAGAGATCCAGAAACTGGGATTCCATGCGGCCAGCGAGGAAGGGATCCACCCAACCCTGAGTGGTAAAGCGCAGCACTGATTCCAGATCAATCTTGTCGGTGGTTTTATCAGGCTTTTCCCAGTACTTTTCTCCCAGGGCATCGGTCTTTTGCAGGTGCGTCTGCCCAAAAGCCAGTTTCAGGGTATTGGTGTTTTTCAGCCAGGGTTTGAGCTGCTTTTCCGCAGTGGTGGTAGAATTTGCCACCCAGGTGATATTGCTGAGTTCGGTGCCCGCCCAGGTATTGCTGAAAGCGCTTTGAGTAAGGGATACAGAGATGTCCGAATGCAGAGTCCAGGCCTCACCAGCCAGACTTGTGGTCACTAATAGCAGCAGGATGACAGGGAATATAAATCTCATGGAATCCTCCTTCAAGCCCAGATGCCTTTCTCGGTGAAGACGATCTTGATTTTTTCCACCAGACTGGCTTGCACCTTGCCCAGATCGGCGTTGTTCACATGGGCGTAGATGCCAAACACAATGGCTCCGGCATTGGCATCAGTGATGTTGACCGCCACGGCAGGATCCTTCAAGATGGCTGCTTCAGTTTCCACGATAGTGCGGAGTAATTCCCGTACCTGATTGATATCCGAGGTGCCGGGAACGCTGATTGAAAGCTCCACTCTACGGGTAGGCAGGGCTGAAAAGTTTGTGATGGAATCTCCCGAGAGCTTGGCATTGGGGACTATCACCTTGCGGTTGTCGCTGGCGGTGATGATACTGTGGAAGATGCCAATATCCTGTACGGTTCCGGTGACCCCGGCCCCAGTGATGCTATCGCCTACTTTGAAAGGTTTGAAGAGGATCAGCATAACTCCGGCGGCAAAATTGCTGAGCGAACCCTGCAAGGCCATACCTACAGCCAAACCCGCAGCACCAAGGATAGCAATGAAGGAAGTGGTCTGCACTCCCAGGCGGGCGATTGCTGCAATGATCACAAAAACCAGGATGATGGCATAGACCAGATTGCCGATAAATAGTACCAGCGAATTGTCCACTTTGCCTTTGGTCATGAGTTTTTTCAGGACATTGGATAGCATCCTGGCAATCCACTTTCCAATCAGGTAGATTAGGATGGCTGCCAAGAGCTTGGCACCATAGTTCATCAGCAGAACGGGTAGTTTCTCAATAAATGCTTCAAAGTTGACTGGCATTTCATTCTCCTTATTACTTGGGATTACCAAGGCCAGGTTTGATCAGCTTTACGCGGATCGTTTTATGAAAAAGACTATAGTATGTAAGATAACTGGGGAAAGTGATTTGTCAAGCCAGATCAGCATTATTGCTTCAGGATTTCGATGGCGCGTTCAAATTGTTGCAGATAAGTGGCCTCAGGATCGAGCTCGATGATGAGCTTCAAATGCTTGGATGCATCGATGCGGAAGGGTTCAGAAATGCCCTGGGTAAAGCGGAGGATTTCGGCTTTGGGAGGCAAGTGACGGTTGTCATATTCAATGGTCAGGATTCCGCGTTTCACTGTGCAGTTGTGCAGTTTCATGCGTTTGGACAGGACGTGCACTTTGAAATACAATAGCAGCCATTGGGCATTTTCCGGCACCATACCAAAGCGGTCGAGGAGTTCGGACTCAAAATCCTCAATGTCTTCCAGCTTTTCCAGCTCGCCCAGGCGACGGTAAATGCGTAGCCGCTCCTCGTCGTCATCGATATATTCCGGTGGGAAATACAGGTCGATCTCGGTCTTGATGCTCTGGCGGGTATTAGGTGTGTCATCAGCATAGAGGGCACTGGTATCGCCACTTTCCACTGCTTCGATGGCTTTGCCGAGGATCCGGTTGTAGTAATTGAAGCCGATGGCTTGAATGATGCCGCTTTGTTTGGTACCCAGGATGGTTCCGGCTCCGCGCAGTTCCAAATCCCGTAGCGCTACTTGAAATCCGGCCCCAAGATAATCGTATTGGGTAAGGGCTTCAAGGCGTTGTCGGGCTACAGTGGTAGTTCCCTTGGGGATCAGGAGGTAGGCATAGGCGCGGCGATTGCTGCGTCCCACACGTCCCCGCATCTGATACAATTGAGCCAGCCCAAAGGTATCGGCACGATCGATGAGGATGGTATTGGCATTGGCGATATCGATGCCGTTTTCGATGATAGTGGTGGAGATCAATACCTGAAACTGCCGTTCCAGAAAGGCTTTCATTACTTCCTCAAGATGCTTTTCCGGCATCTGGGCATGACCCACCACAAAGCTCACATTGGGCATTTCCTTGCGCAATTCTTCCGCCACGGTCTCAATGGTTTGGACCCGATTGTGCACAAAGAAAACCTGGCCACCACGATCCACTTCACGGCGGATGGCATCCCGGATCACTTCCATATCCCGTGGGGTAATGATGGTACGGATCGGTAAACGCTCTTTGGGAGAGGTCTGCATCAGGGAGATTTCCTTGAGCTTGGCCAGGGCCATATTCAGGGTGCGGGGGATGGGTGTGGCACTCATGTAGAGAGTATCCACATTGCTTTGCATGCTGCGCAGTCGCTCTTTGTGACGTACCCCAAAGCGGTGCTCTTCATCGATCACCAAAAGCCCCAGACGGGGGAAACGCACGTCCTGGGAGATCAGTCTATGCGTACCGATGGCGATATCTACTTTTCCGGCGGCAATATCCAGTATGTCTTTGTGGATTTGCTGGTGAGTATGAAAACGGCTGAGCATGGCAATTTTTACCGGATATTGGGCGAGGCGTTCCCGAAAGACACGGAAATGCTGCTCCACCAGCAGCGTAGTAGGTGCCAATACGGCGACCTGGAGTCCGCTCATCACGGCTTTGAAGGCAGCTCGAATGGCAACCTCGGTCTTGCCAAAGCCCACATCTCCGCACAAAAGACGCTCCATTGGAGCGGGCAGTTCCATATCGTTTTTGATCTCCGCCGCAGCTTTCACCTGATCCGGAGTGTCTTCATAGATGAAGGATTGTTCCAGTTCCTGCTGCCATTCATTATCTGGTTTGTGGGGAATCCCTTTGCGGGAATTGCGTTCGGCATAGAGCTTCACGATATCGGCGGCGATCAGTTCGATCTGCTGGGTCGCCCGGTGTTTGGTGTTTTGCCATTTGCTGCTGCCCAGTTTATTGAGTACTGGCTTGGCACCTTCTTCGGCTATGTATTTGGAGACCAAAGAGAGCTGGAAGGTAGGCACATAGACTCTGTCGTCATTGGCATAACGCAGCACCAGGCATTCCACTTCCTGATTGTCCAGGCGGATGATCTTCAGTCCTTCGAAGACTCCGATACCGTGATCCACATGCACCACATAGTCCCCGGGCTTGAGGTTTTCATAGTCAACAATCACCTCTCCGGGCGCAAAACGGGGCGCATAGCGCTTGCGTTTGTAGCGGTTGAAAATCTCATGATCCGTCCACAGGGCAAGGCCGGCATCATCGATGCTGAACCCTTCATGCAAGACTCCGATGTGGCTGGTAAACCGTGCTTCCTCACCCAGGCTCTGGCGCATCCGCTTTTCCTGCGAGGCGTTGTCGAAGAGCAGGATGTGCTGCCAACCTCTCTGGATATTTCGGCTGAGGGTATCGGTGAGGATCCCCAGATCTGCCTCAAAAGGAGGTTGAGCGGTGAAAGGAGCTCGGACGTCCGTGGTCTCGAAAGGCAGGACAAATTCGCTTTGGGAGAGAAAAAGCCTGGGGCTGGCCTGGATCATGGACATAAATACTTCTTCAGACAGCATGAGCTTATCCGGAGGCGGGAGCTTGGCTTTCGTGGTTTGCTTCAGTTCCTTACGATACTGGCTGAAGGTTTGCTCCGTAAGGGCTACAAGCTCCTCATGCACATAATGATAGTTGTAGAAGAGCATGATCCTGTCCTCGGCAGCAAAGAAATCGGCAAAGCTGCTGAGATCAGAGGTGAGCAGGCTGTAGAAATTTTCGATACCTTCAAAGAAGCCTTTTTCCCGCACTTTAGAGATTACCACGCTACCGCTGTCGATATCGCCCAGGCATAGCTCCCGGGCTGGGATGATGGTCAATTCACCGATCTCACCCGGATTTGATCTTTGGGTAGTAGTGGAGAAAGTGCGCATGGAGATGATTTCATCCCCCCAGAATTCCAGCCTTACCGGAGTATTCAGGGCTGGACTGAAGATATCGAGAATGCCTCCACGCCGGGAAGCCTGATAGACTTTGGTGACCTGATATTCGATCTCATAGCCCAGGTTTTGCAATTCCTGTAAGAGTTGGTCAGGATCGTGATATTCACCCCTTTTCAAAGTGATAATGTGTTTTTGCAGACTGCTCCGGGAAGGGATGTAACGCAGCAGCGAGCGGATCGAAAGGCAGTAGATAGCCGGGCTGGGATCATCCTCGCTATAGGTAGCAGCCTTTTGCAGTGTCATCATGCGAGTGGCACGAATCGAGTAGTGGGGGGAACGTTCTTCGTAGGGCAGGATCTCGTAATCCGGCAGATAATAGGCATTATCCCTGCCAATGAGGGTAATCAGATCATCCCAGATATCTTCAGCGATGATATCATCCTGAGCTACCATGATGATGTTTTTGCGGGTTTTGGCCCAGATGTGAGCCGCGATCAAGGCACTGGCGCTTTGGCTGCTATGGTAGATTTGTGTATTTGGAGACCAGGGAACCAGATCATTGAAGAAAGCTGAAGCATTCAGGAATTCACATAGTTTGTCGTAAAGCATATCGTCTCTAAAGGCTGGTCTTGAGGAAACTGCCAACGATCTTGGCGAGTTTGCCATTTTTGAAGGATACGGTCAGGATCGCATCGGAATCGATACCATGCACGGATAGTACAACCCCTTCACCATGTTCCTGATGCCAGACCTTCTGACCGATACGGAAGTGCTTCTGGCTTTCCCTTTCCTTGCTCTTAGTCTTTTTGTAACCGCTATAGGGCATAATAGTTTGGGCAGCGGCGTCCTCGAAATATCCTCTGCCCAGCTCGCGGATAAAGAGGCTGGGCTTGGTGAAGCTGAATTGATCGTAGATGCGGCGTGAATTCGCATAACTGAGCCTGAGGATACGCTTGGCCCGGGTGACGCCTACATAAAACAAGCGGCGTTCCTCCTCGATCTCCTCCCGGCTGTCCATACTCATGCGGTGGGGCAAAAGCTCATCTTCCAGTCCAACTATATACACCACTTCAAACTCCAGTCCCTTGGCATTGTGCAAAGTCATGAGGCGTATGCTGTCCAGCTCATCGGAAACTTTGTCCAGATCAGTCTGCAGGGCGATAAAGGGGAGAAAATCGGTAAGCAGGGCTGGACGGTCGTTTTCCTTCTGAAAGCGCTCTGAAAATTCATTCACTGAGGCCACAAACTCGATCAGGTTTTCAGCTCGCACGATCTCTTTGGGATCGCTGCTTTTATTGTACATGGAGATCAGTCCCAGATCTTCCACCACGGCTTTGACCAGATCAGCAGCAGGGGAAAACTGAGCCTCATGCTGCCAGGCATTCAGTTTCAGGGCAAACTCCCCGATGCGTTTTTTGGCGCTGGCATTCAGGTCGTTGATACTGCCCACGGAGGCAAGGGCTTGGGATACAGAGATATATGCTTTGGCAGCGAAACTGATCAGGTGCCCCACCGAGGTCTGACCTATACCGCGGGGAGGTTCATTGATGATCCTGAGCAGGCTTTCATTGTCGCTTGGGTTTGAGATTGCGGCCAGATAAGCCAGGATATCCTTGATTTCCTTGCGTTGATAGAAGTGCAGACTTCCCACGATTGAATAGGGGATTTGCTCCTGCATCAGGGAGTGTTCAAAGAGCCGGGATTGGGCGTTGGTGCGATACAGCACGGCGATATTACGCAGGGCGATGCCTTCCTGGCGGTCTTTGAGGATGGATTTAGCAATGCTATCGGCTTCGGCATTGCCATCTTCAAAGACCTGGAGTTTGGGCTTGAGCCCTTCACCCAGATCGCTCCAAAGCTCTTTGCTGTGGCGGTTTTTATTATGACTGATGATGGCATTGGCAAGATCAAGAATAGCTGTGGTGCTGCGATAGTTTTGTTCCAGCCGGATGGCTTTTACCTGACGGTAATCACGTTCAAATTCCAGTATATTCCGCAGTGTGGCACCCCGGAAGCTATAGATGGCTTGATCGTCATCTCCCACCACGCATACCTTTTGGTGACTGCTGGCGATTTGGTGGATGATCTCAAACTGAGCCTGGTTGGTATCCTGATATTCGTCTATCATCACATAGCCAAACATCTCCTGATACTTGTTGCGAACTGCTTCATTATCCTGTAACAGGCGTGCGGTATTGAGCAGGATATCGTCAAAATCCATGGCTTGGTTCATCAGCAGGGCTTGCTGGTAGTAATGGTAGATATTCTTGAAGCCTTTCAGAAAGGGGTTTGTCTCGTGCTCTGGAATCTCGATCTCAGAAGGGAGGATCAGCCGGTTCTTGTATCTGCCAATGCGTCCCAAGACCCGGTTGAAAGGGAATTTCTTCTGGTCAAAGCCGTGCTCTTTGTAGATTTTCTTCAGGACGGATTTCTGCTCATCCTCATCGTAAATCGAGAAATTGGCATTATATGGCAGATGGATGGCTTCGTAGCGCAGGATTCGGGCACAAATGGAGTGGAAAGTGCCTACCCAGAGGCTGCGCATCGGAATGCCCAAAAGGTCTTCCAGGCGGGTTTGCAATTCCCGTGCGGCTTTGTTTGTGAAGGTAACGATCAGGATCTTCCAGGGTGGTACATGTTTTTCCCGGATCAGGTAGGCCGCCCTGTAGATGATGCAGCGGGTTTTTCCGCTGCCAGCTCCAGCGAGTACCAGGATAGGGCTTTCAGTATCCTGCACCACTTCCAGTTGGCGTGGATTCAGCGCCTTGAAGTAGTCGATCATTTGCTCAAGGGAGTCTTACAAACAGGGGTTCGCTGAAGCGACCTTCCAATCTACCCCCGTGATATGTCTTGAAGGCTGATACCCTGTACCAGTAGTCGCCTGGTAGCACAGTAGAATCATCGGCGCTGCTATGGATGAAGTTTTGTGTGAGATTGCCATTGATATGCAGGACAGTATCGACTACGGCGAAAGTATTGAAATATGCCAGACTCCGATAGATATAATAGCCATCGGTGTTGATGCTGCTATTGCTGTCCCAGGTAAGATTCACAAATTTGGTGCCGGGCCCGGAACCGGAAGTGGTATATCGGAGTCCGCTGGGCGTCCCGGGAATTTCCAGAGCAGGATTGCCAACAGGGTCCAGTGGATTGCTGCGTTTCAGTCCACAAGCGCTGACAAGCAAAGCCCCGAGAATGAGCAGGATCAGAAGGATTTTTCTCATCTTCAAAACCTCCACTCGAGTCCGGAGGGGGTAATCTGCAAAGGTGAGGATTTCTGCCGTTCCATAATGTCCTGCCAGAGATTGGCATTGTATTCGTTGGTTGATATCACCACATCGAAGACATTGTATCCCCAGACCACGGTTGCCAGTCCCAGCAGCATGATCGCATACTGATAGGGGGTTTGGGCTTTGCTGTAGTATCGGTTGATCTCATCGATCTGAGTGGCAGTCTTGTACTGGTTGTAATTCACCATAGCCTGATCGTAGAAATACAGAGAACCCAACAGGGTGACCAATTCGATGCTCAGGATGATCGTAGCTTTGCTATTGTTCTTTGTAGAAAACTGTCCCCATCCCGGGATGACGGCACTTTTGATCAGATTGGTGCGCAGAGGCAGAGCCTCCAACTCATAGAGTTGCAAAAGATTCTGACGGTTGGTGATATCTTCACGGTAGGTGGCTCGATCCAGGTAGTTTTGCCAGCCATATTTGGTGCTGTCCGAGAACGCCTGAATATCAAAGCTGGTTTGAGCATTCAGGATGCCAAAACCAAAGCATCCAATCAGCAGCACCAGATAAGTCAGCTTGAATACAAAGAGATGGGCTTGAATTGATAAGTTTCTCATGATGATCCTACTGCATTAAAGCTTCGGAGAGCTTGTTCAGGGGGATGATGCTGCGATCCCGGAGATTCACCTGCCACACATACAGAAAGGTCTCATTGGGACTCAGCAGGTCGTATCTGGCTTCATATTTGAATTGACCGGTGGAGAGCAAGATCTTCCAGCCGCTATCTCTTAATTCATGTTGCTTGTACTGCTTCATCAGTTCGGCTCGTTTGGCTGCCACTCTGCTGAGCAGGATTCCTCCCCGGTATTCGTTAATGATGCGTTGGGCAAAAGCCGTGGGATTTTTAGTGGCTTCGATCAGGTTTTGCATTTGCGCTGCCCGGTTGCGGTATTCAGGCCTGTTATCCAGGGCAATGGCCTGATTGTAAAGCCTGAGGGCTTCACTATACTTGAGCTGGGCTTCCTGAGATTCACCTTCGGAATAGATTTGAGCAGCTCTTTGGATGTTTTCCCGGGTTTGATTCAATTGCCGGATGGCAGCCAGCGCAGGCTCATAGTTTGGGATGATTTCAAAGGTCTTGTTGAAGTGCAGAAGAGCTGCATCAAAGTCCCTGTCCTGCAGGAGACTCATCCCTTTTTGCACATACAGGGAGGTAATGCTTTCCAGGCGCTGATCAATCTCAGTTTTCTTGGCTGGAAAATACTGAATGGCGATCTTGAACATCCGGTCTGCTTCCAGATAATCCTGATCGTCGATGAACTCTTCTGCTTGAGCCTGATACACTTCGGAGATCATCTTGTTGATCTCCTGGGCATCTACCACGGGATACTTGGAAAGCTCAAAGAGCTCTTTCAATGCATCGGTATAATAATCTCCATCGATCAGCCTCTGGGCATAATCGATCTTGGTGCGGATGAATTGCATGATATATGTACGGGCAGAGATTTCGTAGGCATTATTGGGAAAATTGTCATATAGTTTTGTGTATTCATCCCAGGCAGCATTGCGGTCCTGATATTCCTCCATGAAAATACTGATCCGGCGGAGTCGCACTTCCGGGATCAGGCTGGAGCGGGGAATCTCTCTGAGGATATTGTCCATGTAAAGCTTGGCAAGCTCCTTGTCTCCGGCCTGATAAGCCTCCATCCCCAAGCTCATATACATTCTGCCCAGCTCCACGTCTGCAGCTTCAGAATTGGCCAGCTTGAAGAATCGGGTGGCCAGATTCCAGTTCTTGCGTTCCAGGGCCAGTCTGCCCAGTTCCAGATAGCTATTGCTGCGCACCAGCTCAGCTCGAGTGACGATAGCGCCATTTTTGCCAATCCGGATCAGATTGTCCAGTTCACCGATTGCACCTGCATATTTCTTGCGGTTGTACAGATCCTCAGCACTGGCCAGACGGTTGATCTCACAACCGCCAAGCACCAGCAGCAAAGCCGGGATGAGGAGGATCAACAGCCCTTGCATACTGCGCAGACACTTATTGCAGAACCAATTTCTAGATGTGATAGGGCAATCCTTCCCGGGCTTCTTCAAAATTGCCGAGTTTTTGATCAACAACGATCTGCAGAAGTTCCGGCCGGGGATCATGGGTGAGAATCACCCGGGTGATATCCTGATACTGAAGCTTCAGCACTTGCTCCGGCCTGGTGTGGCCGGCATCTACCACGATGGTATGAGCGCCTTTGGCAAAAGGCAGGATGCTATCCACGGTTTCCAGATCGGAGGTATAAACAAAATCTCCGGCTGGATCAGCTATCCTGAGGGAATATGCCATCATCAGGTTGGGCAGATTATGCTCTTTGATGATTGCTGCATAGCCCAGGAGATGGTCGTTTACCACGCAGCTTACTTCAGGGAATTGAAGCTCTGCTTCTTTCATCTCACAAACCTTAAGCGGAAAACCAAACTTCTGGGGGAAAGTATATAGCATCTGCAGGCTCTCTATAAAAGATGCCAGACGCTCAGGCATATATACGTACAGGGGTTTACTGCGTCCGCCCAGATAGAGCATCTGCAGAAGCATGTAGATCCCGCTGAAATGATCTGGATGCAGATGCGTGATAAACACCGCATCCAAATCATCATGCCCAATGCCCTGCTGCAAGAGGTGACGACTTACTCCTTCACCGCAATCCAGCAGAAAAATATGCTCATCCGTCCTGACCAGAATACTGGACAAATGTTTATCCTGGCTGGGCATGCCCGAACTGGCTCCCAATATCACAAAATCCATCTTACTTATCCTTTTTCTGGTTGGCAGGAACTACGATCGGCACTTGATCAAGCTTGCGGCCAAAGAGCAGGAAAAACGCCGCAAACAGCAAAGTAGTGATGATTAGTAGCTCTCGACTGCCGATCCGGAACACGATAATTGAGGTCAAAGCAATCAATACATTGATCACATAGATGATTGCCGCGGTAACTTTTACTGAGCCCAGGACGTTGTTGATGCGGTGTGTGGAATGGTCTTTCCCGCCTTGCATCACATGCCGCCCATCCCTTCTGCGTGTATAGCTGACCAGGGAGATATCAAAAATGGCATAGGAAAGCAGCAGTACTGGCAACAGGTAAAACATCTTGTCATTGTGTTTGTTGCCTGCATATTGCGCCATCAGGATCCCCATCGAAGACAGAAAATAGCCGATGAACATGCTCCCCGCATCTCCCAAAAAGATTCTGGCAGGATTGAAGTTATAGGGTAAAAAACCAAAAGTGGATCCGGCAAAACTAAGCGAGATCAAGGCTATCAGGGCCATGGCCTCCTGGTTTGAATTGGTGGTATTGGTGAGGGCAAAAGCAAAGAATCCCAAGCCCAGGATCCCAGCCATTCCGCTGATGATGCCATCCATATTGTCCAGGAAATTCAGGGCATTCATCAGTCCCACCATCCACAATACCATGATCGGTAAAGTGATATAGATAGTGCCAAACATGCGTTGCAACTCATTCAGGCTGAAATTGCTAAGGATAAAGATCAGGCTCACTACAAGCTGCCCACCCATCTTTACCATGGGTTGCATACCGCGCCTGTCGTCGATCAAACCGATGATCACGATCAGGATCGTGCCTGCCAGATAACCCAGCATAGGCCTGTCAAAAAAACGTCCCGGCGAGATTGCCACATCATATACACACAGCAATACAAAGCCCAGGGCAACGCTCAATCCGCCCATCAGGGGGACGCTCTTGAGGTGCATTTTGCGGGCTTCGGGTTTGTCCACAAAGTTTACTTTATTGGCCAGCTTTATAATAAATGGCGTCATGCCATATACGAACAGCCATGACATTATGAATACGCTAAGATACTCATAGATGCGGAATTCCATCAGCTTCTCCATGCTCTTTATAGCTATTTCCATGCTCCTGAGTTTGGGGATTCTGTCAATGTTTTCCTTAGCGAAATCAGGTAATCCTGAGGGCTGATACACACTAAAGCTAAAAACCTGACCGGGGCGTATGCTGCAACAGACAATCCTGACGCTTGCCATCACATGAACTGCTCGACAATCCCACCTGGATTTACCGCACTGGTGTTCCAAGGCCTCCTTTCCAAGGGTTTTTGGATAGACAAATACTACTTGATCAGGGTCACTTTCCTGATACCTTTATTTTCGCCATCTATTTGTAACTGGAGTAAGTAAATGCCGTTGGCACAGGCAATGCCTTCTTCATTGCGGCCATCCCAGGATGTGATCTCTCCCGAGGGGCTGGCAACAAAGCTGAGGTTTTTCACTTTCTGGCCTTTGATATTGTATATGCAGAGGCTGGATTTTCGCTTGGATTCTGGCCTGCCCTCGCCTGCTACAGGTGTATTCAGCAGGATAGTAGTGAATGCGCTAAAGGGATTGGGATAGGCATTCAGGCTGAGAGCAGGAGGAATAAGCGCCAGAGGATCATCATTAGCTACAGGTGGAGCTCCAAACTCAAAACAGCCCATATCAATCT
>DAOSEN010000014.1:0-59466 GCA_035363155.1 Candidatus Cloacimonadota bacterium
CAAATAACCTGAGAAACAATGAGTTGGATTTTACACCAACATTTGGGACTTAACAGATCTACAACTATTCTGACCGTTGGTTGTATCAGCACATCGGATTCAAAAGACATGTCATTCTCAATATACAAATTGTGCTTTACCTCAGTATAGTCAGTGATTTTTTTTGGTAGTGGCTGATTGTAGCTTCCTGTGTGCCGAGAGTTGTATCTGTATTTGCTATAGTCTCTATGATATGTATCATCTCGTTTTACCGGAATCAATGCTATTTGGCCATTCTGCATAGGCAATACAATGCCACATGAGCTCAAAGAAGTATTGATTACAGCCAACCCTATCGGATTGTTTATATTTGCGTTGATTACATTGTATTTCCAGGCAATATTCTCGATGAAATCAGCACTGTAGGCACTCATGTTATAGGTATCTGCACATACAGCCACTCTGTAATACTTAATATCATTAACCGGGTTTTCGAATGCAAGAATAAACTCCTGATAACGAGATTGCTCTGATGGAAGCATGCTGCTCTCTTCAATGACAATACCATTCGCATCAAGAAGATACAGCTTATCGCTGGTGAATAGAATCTCAAGACCTGGGTCTGGGGAGAAATCACCAACAATGATGTTGTCATTTTGGACTATATGATATACTGTATCATCTCCAGTTCCATTAGGGTATTCCCATAAAGGAGTGTGTGAAGTGGGATGATAGTTGTATGCTTTAATTCCTACTTTCTTACTTCTAAGGTGATCCGAACTCTGGTTGTTCCATTCATATCTGATTAAGATCACTTTTACTCCATCATTATTCAAGTCTGTGATAATGGGTGAAGAACCAGCATCATACACGTGATTACCTATATTGTTATTGTAAATTTGATTGAACCTGAAATCTTCGGACACTTCCACAATGTCTAAGTATAAATTGGTCTGATTATGCTGCAACCCGTTGTAATTTTGACATAAGTATACTACATCTTTCAAGCCGTTGCCATTGACATCATCTACGGAGACACCGTGTTGTATTGTGTATGTAATGCTATTACTATATACTTGCAGATCAAGCATGTTTATGATAGAGAATCCATTGGCCCCATCACCAGAGCTCGTTTTCTCGTAAACTGCAACAATGTCTAATTGTCCATCGTTATTCATATCCTCCAAAGTAATAAACGTAATCAAGGGTTTGTCTTCATCAGATAATACTATCACGGAATTGATCAAATTGTAGGGATATACTCCATTGAAGACGTGAACTATGCCGTTATTGTCGCCCACCACAATATCAAGTACTGTGTCTGAATTTACATCCCCAATGGCTGGAGTACAAGTCGTTCCCATTGTAAGCTGTTTTCTTACAAACGATCTATCTTGATGAATGATAAAGAGGTACCCATTTCTGCTGGTGACGAATATCTCATCGAAGCCGTCGTTATTGATGTCTTTAACCGTAAAGTTCTTGTTGAGATAACTGCCTTCTAAACCGCCGTTACCTGGAGGTATTACACAGAAATAATCCTCCTCAATCGTTGTTTGGAGTTTCATAGTAAACGTCATGGCTTTGGGGTTGTTAGCATCGGAATCAACCGTTAAGGTAAAGGTAGCTAATCGGTTAAACCCTGTGGCATTGATGGTTATGTACATATCATTGATAACAGACTCTTCTGTCTGGATACTTCCCCAGTCGATCCGATTTGCCCCAGAATAGCTTATTGTTACATTGGGATCATCTGTAGATAACAATCCCCACACGTTTGCAGCATTACACCACCAGTTTTTCAGATTAAGCGTAAGCCTCTGCGATGCTGATCCTATTTCAATTACGTCTGTAGGAACACCATTGACATTTATGCCATTTAAAACAAGATTTGGTTTTTCAGTTTCGGTAAGTGCCCTATAGGCATTTAATCTTCCAGAACCCATAAGCCCAAGATGAGCTTGATTCTTATCGTAAATGTAATCGGAAGTGCCTAACAATCTTCCTCTGAGCTGTTCAAGCGTCAAATTGGGGAATTGTGATAAAATCAATGCGGCTACCCCTGAAACATGAGGAGCAGCAAGGGATGTACCACTGGCATGATCAAATACTGAATTATATGGCATCGTAAAGTTATTGTCCATCGGAAGTGTCGTATAGATACCGATTTGGTCATCTAATGCTGTTCCTTGATTATGACAGCCCGGAGCCACTATGTCAATCGTGGAGTGTAGGGTGCTTGCACCTCCGAACCATCTTCCTCGCTTATCATATACGTCTGTAGCTCCAACAGCTAAGACTTCATCAAAACAGGCAGGATAGAATGGTCCTTCATTATCGTCGTTACCTGCAGCAACTACCACCAGAGGTCGAACTCCCACATCGAATGTATCATAATACATATCAATGATTACTTCACGAAGCAAGTTCATGCCATCTACATTCTCTTGATCCATATCCGTTTGAGACACGCCCAAACTTACGTTGATGACACTTGCTCCATTTGAATAAGCATCAAGAAATGCGGAATAGCATGCAAGATATGATGCTCCCGCGTGAAGCACTCTATATGGCATGATCTTTGTACCGGAAGCAATGCCGCTCCATCCACCTGCCACACTTGATACAGCAAATTCGTTATTGTTGATGGCGCTGATTACTCCTGCTACCGCTGTCCCGTGCCCCATTTTATCGTGAGGGTAGTTGATAAGTTCAGGTAATGGAGGATTATCCGGATTTGGTGGATAGACAATATAATAATTCCAACCATAGTTACCACCCGGTGCCTGCCACACATTACCCAATAGATCAGGATGGATACTGACAGTATTGTATGGATATTCGGCATTCCCTAAGTCAATTCCTGAATCGATCACTGCCACATCGATATTGGGTGCGCCATAGATTCCAAGTTCGCTCCACACTCGGTCCATTTCGATGTTTTTTAGACCCCACATGTGATCAGCCGTTTCGTCATTGGTACTAACGCCTGTCAATGGCTGGAAGATATAGTTTGGTTCGGCAAACACAACATCTGAATTGCCTTTCATGCTGTTGATCACATCCTTTACCGCGTAAAGAGTATCGAATACAGCATAATAATAGAGCCTGTCACTCAGATATGCTGCTGGTATCTTGTCGGCCCCAATCTGCTGAAGTTCAGAGATGTGATAGTCAGTGATCTTCTGATTAAACCACGCTTTATCGGTAAGAAGGGGCTCGGTCTGGATTACTGTGATTGGATTAGTGGTCTTGAATATGACGTATCCGGGGACATATACACGCGCAATAGCTACTGTGCTCAATAGAATGAGCATGACACATAAGTATAACTTGTTCATAAAATACTCCTTTTATTGGGTTAATGCCTTGTCTAATATCCTGAGGCTACAAATTCCTCAGAATGTACCTATTGCTAATCTTATTAGCGACCCGATCACGAAACATATACCTAAACCATATCTCCCTCCTCTGACATTAACAGCACCATGTCATCTCACATACAATATCTTACTGCTTGCCTTATATTTGCTTGCTTCAACCACAGCAAAATAGATGCCTCCGCTTACCTGTCTTCCTGTATCATCTCTGCCATCCCAGTGGAAGATGTGATCACCGGATGGTTTTGAGCTATTTCCGTAACTTCGAATAAGTTGTCCTTTGATGTTATAGATATTGAGCTTGTATAAGCCCGGTTCATGTGCTTTCACTTTTATTGAACTTTTATCTGAAAATGGATTAGGGTAGCATGAGATGGTCAGTTGGGGTTGTGGTATTGAAGGATCAATGTTAGATACTCCGTCTGATAAGGCGTAAGAAATTTTAGCAGAATTTTGGTAATATGTGCTACTTCCTGTAGATGTTGCTATATAATCTTCACGGTTGTCCCAATCAGAGAAGCCATTTAAATAGATGCGATACTGAGTAAGTGATCTATTCTCTGCCGAGTCCAGCAGAAGGCAATCGGTTACATCATAACTCACCCAACATGGAGGAGAGAGTGACTCCAGGTCGAAAAAAGTATATGTAGAGTATACAGTTGACGGGATCACGTCAATAGAGTTAAAAGTATCACCATAATCAATATGCTCCAATATCCCCTCTGGATAAATTGATGTATTACCATAGTCAAATATCGGATAAACACCCGAAGTAGAATTACCCTTCATCGCACCAATATACATCATAAGATGCGCAGATTGCAAATGATATCCATCCGGAATTTGAGGTAGCTCAAAGGATAGATATCCAATGCTGGCAAAACGTGTCATCCAGCCCCAATCGTAGTAATCTCCAATATATGTCTCCCCTTCCTGCCAATTCGAATCAACGGTGAGGTAGTTTTGCTGATAGTAAATCGATCCACTGAGTTCATCAACCGCTAATAGCGAATCCACAATTTCATGTTTTGAATTGCCCAGTTTAGCTGTGAATGGATCAGCTCCGGCAAACAGCACACTCAAAAACATGAGGAATGCGATAGAACAAACAAATCTTAACTTCATGGTTCCCGCCTTATTACTCGACTTTATCTCACATACAATATCTTACTGCTTGCCTTATATCTGCCTGCTTCAGCCACAGCGAAATAGATGCCTCCGCTTACCTGTCTTCCTGTATCATCCCTACCATCCCAGTGGAAGGTGTGATCATCTGAAGATTGTATGCTTTTTCCATAGCTTCGAATCTTTTGGCCTATGATGTTATATATACTGAGCTTGCATAATCCCGGTTCTGGTGCTTTAACTGTTATTGAACTTTTATCTGAAAAAGGATTAGGATAGGATGAGATGGAGAGCTGAGGCTGTGGGATAGTGGTATCAATGTTAGATACGCCGTCCGAAACAATATAGACTATTTTAGGTGCGAAAGGATTGTATGGGCTACTATCTGTAGTCGTAGACACGAAATCCTCTCGGTTGTCCCAATCAGAGAAACCATTTAAGTATATTCTATATTGAGTAAGTGATCTGTTCTCTGCAAAGTCCAGCAATAGGCAATCGGTTACATCATAAATCACCCAACAAGGAGGTAAAAGTGTCGCATGATTAAAGAAAGTATAGGTACTATAAACATAATTTGGGATCACATCTATAGAGTTGAAAGCATCACCATAATCAATATGCTCCAATATCCCCTCTGGAAAAACTGAGGTATTCCCATAATCAAACACTGGATATGCGTGATTTACCGAATTACCTTTTACTCCTGCTATATACATCATTAGCCTTGCTGACTGTAAATAGTAGCCATCAGGAACAATTGGTAACTCAAAGGATAGATAGCCAATGCTGGCAAAGCGAACCATCCAGCCCCAATGGTAGTAATCTCCAATATATGTATTGCCCTCCTGCCAATTCGCATCTACCGTAATGTAGTTTTGCAGATAGTAAATCGATCCACTGAGTTCATAAACCGCCAATAGCGAATCTACTATTTCATGTTTGGGATTGCCCAGTTTAGCTGTGAATGGATCAGCTCCGGCAAATAGCATACTCACAAACATAAGTAATGCGATAGAACAAACAAATCTTAACTTCATGGTTCCCGCCTTCATTAATGCCTCTATTTCAGCAGGATCATCTTCTTGCTGCTGCTATAGGTTCCGGTACGGATTTTGTAGAGGTAGATGCCATTGGTTACTGCCCGGCCATCATCATCTTTGGTGTCCCAGGCCAGATCATAGCTGCCGGGGGCTTTGCTCTCGTTCAGTAGGCTGCGGACGTGTTGTCCCCGCAGGTTGTAGATATCCACTTGCACTGGTTCTGCGGTCTTGATCTCAAATCTGATCGTGGTCTGATTCCGGAAGGGATTGGGGAAGTTGTATGCATTCCCTGCCAGAGCGGGGATCAGGGGATCTTCACTACTTACAGGATAGGCATCCATCTTGCAGGTCCAGAGGCTGCTGAGGGGAATTGCATCGCCCCGGTCATAGTATAACTCATCATTCCAGCTTAGCATAGCTGTATCCTGATGAGTTGCCAGATTCAGGTTCCTCAGGTAAAACCTGTTTGCCACGATGGTGAGAGGGGCTGGATTGAGCAAAGCGCCACCCTCAGAAATGTCCTGACGATGAATACCTGAGCTGAAATCATTGAAGTTATTGGTGTAAAACACTGCATAAGTGCCATTGGCAAATCCTGCCAGCTTGAACTCACTATATTCCGAAGCCAGTTGATCCAGATCGACACCTTCTTCGCCCCAGACCAGATTGCCGTTTTGATCCATGCTCATTACTCTTAGCTCATAGACCCCCATCACACGTTTGATCCAGGTGATATTGTCACCATACACGGCATCGTCGATCCAATAATCATAGGCATTGGCATTGTTACCGATGATTACACCAGTATTTCCCCAGAGAGCTTGTCCATCGGAGTTCAGTTTTTGCACAGAAGAGCGGACATCAGACTGATCCGAATAGGACATAAAGACCAGCAGATCATCATTGACAATTCCGCTATGCAGGTACATGGCAAAATATGTGGTCCCGGGGATCACAGCGAGTCCACCTTGAGGCCAGCCCGGAGCGGGATCGCCATTGCTACCTATCTTCAGGGCTCTTACAGACATGCTGAAAGTCTGGTAATCCTCCTGTTGGAAGACCAGATAATCCCCATGCAGGGCTTTGGAGTAGATATAGTTGTTGTTGGCAGCCACCAGCAGTTTACCTTCCACTGGCCATTGCGGGATGCCATTGCTATAGCGCTGTCCCCAAAAAGAGTGGTAGAAAGAACCATCAGGAGTATCTGACCACATGACAATCACATCGTTGCCAATATTGCCCAGGAGACTGCCAAAAAAGGATGAATTCTGGGATGAGGTGACGCAGATTCCGGGACCTGGTGACAGCTCTGTGCCAGATGCAGATATTTCCTTGAGGTAGAGGCTGTATTGCTGGAGGGCAATATCATACACAGAGTACAAGATCAGGGTCGTATTGGCAGCAGTTAGTTTGCTATCCAGATAAGTCTCATGTTTATCATAGTTCGGGTTCATAGCCCTGCCACCATCTTCCAGCGTGGGATTTCCCTGCATGTCAGTAAGTTGGTAGTAAATCTTAGCCTGGCACTCAATTCTGCTGTCTTCGTAGATTTGCATATACCCGTTGTTCAGGGCAAATACCTGTTTGAGCTCGGCTCCACCATTCAGGACGCCATGAATCTCTCTGCCATCCTGTTCCAGCATCGCAAGCCCGGCATTGGAGACAATCTGCCCCCGCAGACCATTGGTTTGGGTGGAGAAGTCGTTCCAAATCACCAGTGCTTTGGCGGGGAAGGCTCTGATGATGGGTTTGTATTTGCTGCGCTGTTCACTGCTGATGGCCATGGGATTGAAGCTCACCATGCCGCTATTGTCGATCCTGGCGCAAAGGACGGTTGTATTGATGGAGCTAAATGTCTCCCCATACTGGATCATGCTGATCCAGATGCCATTGGAGGCATCCAGACACAAGTCGAAAGTCCAGTCTGGGCAGGCAAACTCCACGGGCTGAGTCCAAATGTCCTGCAGGTTTACATCGAGATTACGTAAGACTACTCCGAATTCAGAATTGATACCTCCCCAACTGTAAGCATACACTATACCCCCTTCAGGAGTGGGACAGAGTTTGTATTCGCTTATATATGTACCATATTGATTGGCATGTGTAACCATAGTTGACAGCAGGAGATTGCCATCAGCATCAATCTTCTGCATTTGGATGATTTGGCCTGGGTAAGTATACAAAACGTAGTTACCCTGGGTATCCCGGAGGATATCGTAGTCCTGAAATCCGATTACTGCGGGATCGATGAGCGGAGACGGCCCCACTGGGTTTCCGGTGGCATTATAGCGGAACAATCTGGACTGAAAACCCAAATTCGATACATAGGTTCGGGTTTTGATGATGATTCCACCCTGACCGTCTTCCACAGAATCGATGCTGTACAGGCCTGGGATGGAAAAAAGTGATGCCTGGGGCCAGAGATTGATGCCATTGGAATCCAGGTTTTTGCCCCAAACCTCGCCATTGGAGGATTCAGACCTGTAGATGGCGTATGCGCCTCCGACGGCATTGGGAGTAATGCTGACGCCCTTACGGTTCAGATTTCCCACCAATATCAATACTCCATCATCACCCCACAGGCGCTGACCAGACTGATTGAGCTTCTGTACCCTGTAGCTGTACCCATTATCAAGGTTGGAATAGCTGTAGTATTGGATAATGATGCTATTGTCCGAACTCAAGACCGCAGACAGGATTCGTTCTTCCTGATCCGAGCTGGCAACCGGACGGGGTGCGGTCCATTGCATGATTCCTTCTGAATTGATGGCTTGCGCCAGGACATCCGAACTGCCACTGCTGGTATCATTCCAGAATACCATGGTAGTCCCATTTGGTAATGCGACGTGAGTGCCTTCCCAGCCTAAATACTGAGAATTACGAAGCAGCACGGGTTGCTGCGCTAAAAGAGTGGCGACGAGGGCAAGAAAAATCAGGGCCAACACACTGCGTTTCATGGTTACATCTCCTTTTTCATAGAAATATCGGAAGCTGATTTTTGATAAAACAATATTTGTTCCAAATCATTGGATTTATTTAATGGTTGTAAGGCAATACCCGGCAAGAGGTTGACATGGCCTTGGGTAAGGCCCCTCCCTATGTCGTGATCATTAAACCGGAGTTTGCGAAGTATTGGAGTATTTCAGGAGAGGCTGAGTGAGGGGTGTCTGAATGTCATATAATAATATTGTATATACGCAAAGTTCATTGCGACTACTTATCCAAAACAGGTTGTGTCGCCCTCAGGGGCTCAATGTCTATATCGCTCATAACGAGGGCCTACGCATTGCTTCGCAATGCTCCGAACCCTCGCTTTGTTTTGTCGCCCTTTGGGCTTTTCCAATCTGTATACCTGTCAATAGATTACTTCAGCATCACCTCGTGTTCACCTCGAGATCACCTCGAGTACTCGAGGTGATCTCGAGATCATCCTGAGGCAAACACATGCAAATCAATGAGGTAAGAATACAGAGGAGATTGCTAATAGAACGCGGATTTGCAGGGATTGGAAACATGCCAACGAGTTTAACGAATTGGCCGAATTCCTGGGGTGGCAAGCTCCCTTGCCACAACCTTGGTAGAGGCTTCCCGACCTTGGATGCATACCCCTCGAAGTCCAGCTCGTGTTTCACCTTTCCACCCTTCCACTTTATCTACGGATTATACGGATGCTACTGATTTATACAGATTTCTTTGCCAACGAATTGAACGAAACTACCGAATGGGCACTTTGTCCAGTTCGTGTTTCACCTTTCCACCCTTCCACTTTTCCACTTAGACAATCCTTCCCTCGATTTCCTTGACAACTACAGGCATTATCAATCTGTGTTTTCTTGGAATAATAATGAACAAAACCGTGATTTTCCTGCTTGTCCTGCTGATCCTGGGATCAGGCCTTTGCGCACAGAACTCTGTGCCAGAGCCGCTTGTGTCTGCAAATCAGCCTGGACTTCTGGATTCGCTCAAAACAGCCCTGCCGGATAGCTTGAGCAAGGTTCCAGCCCAGTTGGATTCACTATTTTACGCTGCGGACAGGATAAAATTTCATTACAAAGATGAACAGATCTTCCTGTATGGCAATACATCGGTGGATTATGCCAATTCCACGATCAGTGCGGATTCGCTGTTTATCGATCTGAAGCGGGAGCAAGCCCATTCCTACGGGCTTACTCGGATGCAGGATAATGGCCAGCTCCTGATTGGTACTGATGTGAGCTATGATGTACGGAGCCAAACTGGAATGCTGCGCATGGGGCAAAGTTATATCGAAAATGGCTATTACAGCGGCGATGAAATCCGCAAAGTGGGCAATGATACCTACGATATCGATGGCGGCAGCTTTACCACCTGTGATCTGGCTGAACCCAGCTACTGGTTTTGGGCTCGGGATATGCGGATCTATCGGGGCGACAAGGTGGTGGGAAAACACGTTCTGGCTTATGTGAACCATTTGCCCATCTTTTATTTCCCCTTTATCACGATGAGTATCAAGCGGGGCCGGCATCCCGGCTTTTTGATCCCTGAACCGGGTTACAACAGTGTGGATGGCAAATACATCCGTGATCTTGCCTGGTACTATCCCTACAAGGATTTTGCTGATTTTACCCTGAGTCTGGATCTGATGGAGAAAACTGGCTGGCGCACGAACTTCAAGACTATGTATCTGGATCGCTACCTCTATAATGGCAGCCTTTCCGCCACATATCAGAAAACCATCAACAGTGCGGGCTCAGTATATGATTGGGCTCTGAAAGGGAACCATCATCACGAGCTGCCGGAGCGCTCAGCGCTGGATATCAGCGTGGATGTGATCAGCAATAAACGCGTCTGGGAAAGCAGTGACATCCTGGAGGAAAGCCTGGCCCAAAGGCTATATTCCAGTGTGGCTTATCGCAAACCCATCGGCAATACATATCTGAACGTGGGTGCTTTGTACAATCAGGATTTGATCAATGATACCGCCTCTCTCAGTCTGCCCAGCGCCAGTTGGTCTTTGCCTACCCGTCCCTTGTACGAGCTTTGGGGGGGATCCAGCGATGCCTGGTACAGCAATCTAAGCTATTATTACAATGTGCGTTTGGATCATACCGGCGACATCCGGCAGCAAAATCCTGATCTGCAGGATTATATCTGGCAGAATACTCCCGATCCTGCCAATCCAGGCACCTACCTCACGGAACACCATCTGGGCATGAAGCAGGCGCTAGGCTTGTCCTATATCTACAAGCTCAAAGGCTGGCTGAATATCCGGCAGGGGATCGATTATCAGGAAGCGTGGTTCGATCGGGATCGTAACGACAAGAAATGGGTGCGTGGGAATGACTACTCCGCCTATATAAACAGCAGCTTCAATCTCTATGGAATCAAGACTTATACGGGCAGGCAGCTCAAAGCCATCCGGCATATCCTTACTCCTTCGGTGGGGCTTACTTTCCTGCCAGACATGAAGGATAATGCAGATTTCTACGGCTTTGGCAGTATCGGCTTGCGTAGTGGAGATAAGCAAGCCAATTTGAACTTCAGTCTGGATCAGAAATGGGCGCTCAAGTATGGCACCGGCAGCAATGAAACCAAGCTCAACGACTTCATTACCTGGCGCAGTGCGATCGGAGCAAACCTCTATAAAGACGCCAAACCCTTTGGCAGTATCAGCCACAATCTGGCGTTTCGTCCCGGTACTTTCAAGCTGGGGAATATCTCAAACGGGACTTTCAAGCTGGATGGCATCACTTTGGGCTATTCGTCCCAACTCAATCTCAGCCAAAGCACCTATGATATTCACCTGGGTGATCCCGCCTTGCGCAATCAATACTTCAGCCATAGCCTCACCCTGAGCGGCAATGCTCCCTATACCACATATTATACATTTCCGAAGAATCAGACCTTCTCCAGCTTCAACCCTTCGGACAGTCTGTCCATTGTGGATTCAGGCCCCACGACCTCCACTGATCTATGGACCATCAGTGTAGCGCATGATCTGTATTCCCCCAAAAACATCTTCGAACCCCAAAACGAGAACCTGCGCCTCACTGCCCAACTGAAGCTGACCAAGAACCTGAGCCTGATGTATAACAATTACTACAATCTCAAGACCCACGAACTGATCTCGCAGGGGATACGCATCTCCCGTGATCTGCACTGCTGGAAACTGGATTTCACCTTGAACAAACGCAATGAATTCTGGGATTATCGCATTGTCTTCTTCAATACGCAATTCCCTGATGCCCTGAGGTTTACCACACGTGACAGTAAGAAATACTAAAAGAGCCATATTCCTGGACCGGGATGGCACCATCAGTCCCGATGAGTTTGGTTATATCAAGGATCCCTCCCTCTACCACCTCTATCCGGAGGCGGGTGAAGCCCTAAGGATCATGCGTGATCTGGGCTATCTGCTCTTTATCGTTACCAATCAAAGCGGGATTGCCCGCGGCTATTTTGGCCTTGAGGAGCTGGAAAAGGTGCACGACCGGATGCGTGAACTGGTGGCGGCTGAAGGCGTAATCCTCGATGCAGTGTACTTTTCACCCTATTTTGCCACAGGGATTGTGGAGCCTTACAACGTGCATCATGAAGACCGCAAGCCGGGGATTGGGATGTATAAAAGAGCGCTCCGGGAGTTTCACTTTGATCCGGCGCAGTCCTTCATGATTGGCGATCGGGCTACGGATGTGCAGTTCGCCCAAAATGCCGGGCTCAGGAGCATCCTCCTGCTCAGCGGTAATGGCAACAAAGAAATGCAGGCTATCCTGCACAGTGATCCAGAGGCTGTGTGTCCTGACTATATCTGTGAAAGCATCCTTACTGCAGCCCAGATGATCAAAAGATTCTATCCATGAAATATGCTGCTCTGTACAGCCCGGAAAAGTATCAATCCTTTAGCTATGATGCCCAGATCAAGGCTTTGCACAAGCTGATCAAAGCCCTGCAGGATGAGATCGCCAACCCTGCCTCAAGGGAAGGGCTGATGCAGCAAATTAGTAACCTGGCACCGCTTACCAAAGCCCCTCTTCCTTCTCGTCTGGAACAGCTTATTGTGGCCTTTCATCCTGATCCATACAGGGTTTTGAGGGCTCTGACGCAGTACTTTGGCGAAGCCAGCCTCAAGGACAGCCAGATCAGTCTGCGTACCGGAGACGGCAGCAAAGCCTGTCAGCCTGAAGATCTGCAACGGGCAGCAGGGATCACTCTGGTGCTGGACAATCTGCGCAGCGTCTTCAATGTGGGCTCCATCTTCAGATTAGCTGAATGTCTCAGGATTGCCGAGGTCTTGCTCTGTGGGATCACACCCACACCTCTGCATCCCAATATGGCCAAGACCGCATTGGGAACTTGTGAGAAAGTACCCTGGCGGCACTTTGATGAAACAGAGGCAGCCATCCAATCTTTGCAAGCAGAGGGCGTTACAATCTATGCCCTGGAGACTGCAGAGCCTTCGGTATCTGCCTTTAGGTGCGATTACAGGCTGCCCCTCGCTCTGGTGGTGGGCAATGAAAGCCTGGGCATCGCTCCCCAGCATCTGGCTATGTGCGATCAGATCATTCACTTACCAGTCCTGGGCTGGAAGAATTCCCTCAATGTAGGCGTGGCAACCTCTATTGCCACATATCAGATCATGTTCGGTAATTCCAGGGAGGTATAAGCATGGAAAATCTGCTCTACTACAGACACCTTGAAGAACTGCTTGCCGCCGGCAAATCGGTATGGCAAGCCACGATAGTAGCCACGGACGGTTCCAGCCCTGCCCGCGCCGGGATGAAGATGCTGATCTCTCCATCAGAAAAACCATACGGCAATCTGGGTGGGGGAGAACTGGAGCACAATATCATCAATCATGTGCTGAACACCATGCCTGAAACACCGCAGCAGCTTAGCTTTGATCTCAGTGGCATGGCTATCCCTGAGTTGTCACCCACGGCGATGATCTGTGGAGGCATGGCAAGCGTATTCATCGAACCCCTGCACATGGCTCACAAGCTCTATATCATCGGCGGAGGCCATTGTGGCAAAGCTTTGGGGCATCTGGCGCTGCTCAGTGGCTTTGAGGTTACGATCATCGACAACCGTCCTGAAAGCCTGAGCGAGATTACTCCCGAAACAGCTCATCACTGCATTCTGAACGATTTCTCCGAGATCAGCGCTGCCATCAGTTTTGGTAGTGACGCCTGGGTGGTGATCATGACGCATGGCCACCTGCACGACCGGCAGGTGCTGCAACAATGCCTGCGGCAAAAGACACGCTATCTGGGTATGATTGGCTCGAAGAACAAGGTGAAGCAGACCTTTGCCGATCTGAAGGCTCAGGGCTTCTCGGAGCAGGAGCTCGACCGGGTCCATGCTCCCATTGGGCTTGCCATTGGCAGCCAGACTCCCTACGAGATTGCCATCAGCATCATGGCAGAGATCATCAAAGAGCTAAGACAAAAATAGCCCGATCTGTGCCAGACTAATACTAACATCATGCCTTGCAATACATTGAGGTGACTATGCAACAAACCCTGAAAGTACTGATCGTTGATGCCAGCAGCGGATTCTACCAGCTCAAACGCTATCCCTTGGGAGCCTTCTTTGGCCCGGTGGATCTGGGACTGCATCTGGCAGGTAAATACAACTCTCTGAACCTGGGCACAGGCATCTTCGCGGGCTCTATCTTTCCTGGCTCAAACCGCCTGGTGGTGACTGGCTTTTCACCTGCCTGGGGTGGTTTTTATGTGTCTTCCATGGGTGGAGCAGGATTGATCTTCGACGATCTGGGCATCAACCTGCTGGCCATAATAGGCAAGGCCGCACGTCCCTCAGTGCTGATCCTGAACCGTCAGCATGGTGAAGAGATTGAGCTGGATTTTGAGGAAGCGGACGTGGAATCCATCTGGTCGGAGCGGGGTGCTTATGCTCTTCTGGATTACACCTATGACCGCTACAAAGCCCGCTATATCAATCCTCCCCGGGTATTGGCCACGGGGCCTGCAGCGAAATACTCCGATATGGCTGGGATCGTTTCTGCGCCTGTGAAGGATGGTGCCATCAGCCATGTGGATACCTGGGCGGGACGGGGTGGGATGGGCTCCAAGCTCTTCCAGCAGCATGGAATCTGTGCAGTGATCTATGGCGGTACCCATATCGATGAGGATTTCCGGGATCGCAAAGTGGCAGACGAGTGGTTTCAGGCCCGATACGAGCAGAAACTCATGGCCAAAGACCTCGAAGCAACGAAGAAATACCGCTTTGATCCCGACTTTGATACCGGCGGTACCTTTGGCGTGAATTTCACCACCAATTCCGGCACGCTTCTGGCCTTCAACTACCAGAGTATCTACTGGACGGAGCAGCAGCGTAAAGCCTTTCACACCAAGCATATCAAAGAGCACTATCTGAAGCAGTATAACGCCGAAACGATTGCCACCCGTCAGCAATCCACTTGCGGAGAACCATGTGTGGCAGTCTGTAAAAAGAACAACGGCATCTACAAAAAGGACTATGAGCCCTATCAAACCCTGGGACCGCTGTGCGGGATATTTGACCAGCGAGCCGCCGAGCTACTGGCACACAAGGTTGATAGCCTGGGCTTTGATGCCATCTCTTGCGGCGGCATGCTTGCCTGGATGATGGAATGCCTGGACAAAGGCTATCTGGAGCCCTCAGAGCTGGGAGTGGATACCAAACCTCGCTGGAATCATGAGAGTTTCGATACCGTGAACGATTCGATGCACAACGCCCGGCTTGGGATCGCGCTTTTGGAAAACACAATCGGAGCCCAGCGCCTCATCAATCTCGATGAAGGTGCCCGCAAATATGCCCGCAGATTGTCCCGTCAGCGCGGGCAGCAGATCATGAACTGCTTTGTGTTCAATTCCTTTGCCCGCAGAGGCTGGATGGTGCCAAATCAGTATTGGGTGCCGGGGGTAATGTCACCCATGCCGGCCATGGGACGCTACTATATGCACTATGCCCCGCAATACTTTGAGCCCCGCTTCCTGGGTCGGATCAACGTGGATAGAATGAAGGCGGAACTGCTGCTGGATAATCTGGGAATTTGCCGCTTCCATCGCGCCTGGGCGGAAGAAATGTTGCCGGAGATCGTGGAGACCCTCTTTGGCAAAGGCAGTGACTTGCTGCTGAATGCCCATATCACAGCGCGCCGGATCAATTGCCGCAATGCGTCTGTTTTTTGGGAAAGTGAACGCAGCATCGATTTTGTCTATCAATACCTGCTCCGGCAAACCGAGCTGGATTGTAACGATCCCAGCCAGGAATACTGGCTGGTGCGCTTCACCGAAAACAAGCATGAGGCAGCGCTGGATTACTGGTATGAGATCCGCAAAGGCATAGATGAAAGCCTGGGAGAGAGTATAAGCCCAGAGAGAGGCAATACTTAGCAGCACGATCCAAGGTCTGATTTTATCCATTCAAACAACGCCATCAATACGCTATCATTACGGATCTGATGCGTATTGGGTGCGTAATGATAGCGTAATTCAAACAGGGATGGAGTTTTGTGCTTGACATCATATGAGCCCAAAAAAACCTGCGAGCAAAATCCGTTTAGTGTATACTGTAATGAGATGTGTTTTAGTTAATGATGTAAAAATTGAAGAATAAGTGAGTGGTTTTATGGAGGTTCTTGCATGAAGAAGCTGTTTTTGATAACTGCCCTTGTGGCGATCGTGTATAGTGTAACTGCTCAGGGTCCTGGCAACGTGAGCTCCGGGCTCAGGCTGTGGCTGGATGCTGATGCTCTCAGTTTGAACAACAATGATCCTGTGCCAAGCTGGACTGATCAGAGCGGGAATTCCAACCATGCTACTCAGGATACCACGGATTTTCAACCCACATTCAAAACCAACGTTATCAATGGAAAGCCGGTAGTGCAGTTTTCTACAAACGACTATTTGGGTTTTGATGGATCGATCATAGCAAACACGGATTATACGATCTTTGCTGTAGTGAAAAGAACTTCCAGCGGGGCGTCCGGCTCGACCAGTGGTCATCATTATTTTCTGGGGGGTTCAAACGCTACCATGAACAACAACCTGCATGTAGGCTGGAGCGGAAACAATACTTTCACTCACAGACAGTATACCAACGATTACAACATGCGGGTGCCTACATACAATGCCAATGATCCGGCCAGCCTCTATACTTTGCGCCATTCCAGCAGTTTGGGGAAACATACATATATCAATGGAGGTTTGAGAGGTTTGAACATGAATGCCGCTTCCACTGGCAGACTTGCTAATCTGCAATCCTGGACAGGTGCCTCGATAGGCCGTTATCTTGCAGGTACTATCAATACCCGCTTCAACGGCTGGGTTGCTGAATTGATAATCTACAACCGTTATCTCAGTGAAACAGAGCGTAAAGCAGTGGAAGCGTACATAAAAAACAAATATAATCTTGATATTGCTGTGGATCCCAACGGCCCACTTCATGAAGCAGGCATCCTGAATCCTCATCTATCTGTGAATGCCAGTAAACTGACGGAATCGAAAGCACTGGGTGGCTTGACCCTTACGGGGGATTATATTTCCAGCTCTTCCAGTATCTACTCAGGACACAACAACCTTGATGGAATAAACAACAGCTACAATCCTGACAGCGGGCTGTATCCCGATTTCAAACGCCTGAATCGGCAGTGGTTCATGGACTTCAGAGGTACCTTGAATACCAGCTTCAGCTTTAATCTGACCGATCTGGGGCTGGATCACATATCTCCGGCTGGGAATAAGTATGCACTTCTGTATCGACCATGTACCTGCCAGAACTATACAATCGTCAGCAGTGACGCAAGTATCGCCGGGAAGGTAATTACTTTCGAGGATATCAGCAGAACAGAAACTTCAAACAACGGGTTTTATACTCTGGGTACCCTGGATAATACTGAGAGTACCCTGCCAGTAGAACTGACGTCCTTCAATGCCATCGTTACCGGAAGCTTGGCCAGGATCACCTGGACAACCGCCTCAGAGAGTAACATGCTGGGATACTATATCTATCGCAATACCGTGGATGATTTCTCCACTGCCCTGCTGATATCGGAGCTAATACCCTCCACCAATAGTTCCAGTATGCAAGTATATACATACACAGACCATGAGGTTCAACCAGGATTCACATATTTCTATTGGCTTACGGCAGTCGAATACAATGCATTTAGTTACTTGCATGGCCCTGTGATGGTAAGCTTCAACAGCTCTGATCCTATCCCTGGAGTACCTCTCAAAACTGGTCTTAAGAGCATGTACCCCAATCCTTTCAATCCCGTTCTAAACATTGAGTATGCGCTGGAGAAAGATTCGGATGTTTCTGTGACTATTTACAATCTGAAAGGGCAATCTGTGCAAAACTGGCGAGTAGCCAGACAAGACAAAGGAACCTATAAGCTAGTATGGGAATCTGAGCATCAGCCGAGTGGGGTATATCTGGTGAGATTTACTGCAGGTGTGACAAGAGAGTATCGCAAGATAACGCTCAGTAAATAAATCTCTTCCTCTAGCTTTGGCCGGGATTCTGCAATTCCCAGATCCGGTCGCGGAGTTCTGCAGCGCGCTCAAAATCGAGGTTTGCAGCGGCTTTGTGCATCTCCTTGGTGATGAGTTCGATCACTTTGCCGACTCCATCGAGTTCCAGATATTCGATGAAATCCTGCTTTTTGTTTTTGGCTTCTGCCTTCTCTTCCTGACGGTCGTAACCTTCTGCAATGGCAGTGGATTGCATGATCTGCTCCACTGTCTTCATCACGGTCTGAGGGGTGATTCCATGCTCTGCGTTGTAGGCCAGTTGTTTGCTGCGACGCCGATTTGTCTCGTCCAGAGTACGTTGGATGGCATCTGTGATCTCATCGGCGTAGAACACCACTTTGCCGTGTACATTGCGGGCTGCACGTCCGGAGATTTGGATAAGGGAACGGGTAGAACGCAGGAATCCGGTTTTATCAGCGTCCAGAATCGCTACCAGTGATACTTCCGGCAGGTCGAGACCTTCCCGGAGCAAGTTCACGCCCACAAGGACATCAAATTCGCCCAAACGCAAGTCCCGGATGATCTTGGCGCGTTCAATGCTATCGATATCGCTGTGCAAATACCGGGCTCTGATTCCGGCTTTGACCAGATAGGTGGTGAGGTCTTCCGCCATGCGCTTGGTGAGGGTCATCACCAGGGCTTTGTGACCCATCTCAACGCGCTCCTTGGCCTGAGCGATAAGGTCGTCCACCTGATGCTTGATGGGTTTGATCTCAATCTCAGGATCTACCAGACCAGTAGGACGGATCACTTGTTCCACGATTTCGCCGCCAGTCTTTTCCAGTTCATAATCTGCCGGGGTGGCGGAGAGGAAGATCACGCTGCGCATATAGCCTTCAAATTCCTCAAAGCGCAGAGGCCGGTTGTCAAACGCTGAAGGCAGGCGAAAGCCGTATTCCACCAGGTTTTTCTTGCGGGTATAATCTCCGCCGTACATACCATGTACCTGGGGAATGGAGACGTGGGATTCATCAATAATAAAGAGGAAATCCTCCGGGAAGTAGTCCAGCAGGCAGTAAGGATGCTCGCCTTCCCGGGCACCGGTTAAGTGCCTGGTATAGTTTTCGATGCCGCTGCAATAGCCTAACTCGCGCAGCATTTCCAGATCAAACATGGTGCGCTGTTTGAGGCGGTCGGCCTCCACATAGCGCTGGTTGTCCAGGTAATACTGCACCCGGGCATTCATCTCAGTTTCGATGCTGTGCAGGGCTCCACGCAAGCGATCTTCATTCATGATAAAATGGATGGCAGGATAGACGGGATACTCCTTTACCGCCCCGAGGCTTTGATAGGAGATGGGATGCAGCTTTTCCAGATTGACGATTTCATCGCCAAAGAATTCCACCCGCAGACAATGCTCCAGATAGGCCGGATAGATATCCACGATATCGCCACGCACCCTGAAAGCACCACGTTCGAAGGCGATGTCATTGCGGGAGTAATGAGCGCTTACCAACTTTTTGATCAGCTCATCCCGATCCATCTTCATGCCTGTACTGAGGCGGATCAGGGCTTCCCGGTACTCTTCCGGAACCCCCAAACCGTAGATGCAGGATACCGAGGCCACGATGATCACGTCCCGGCGTTCCATCAGGCTCATGGTTGCGCGCAGACGCAGCTTCTCAATCTGCTCGTTGATATCGGAATCTTTCTCGATATAGATGTCTTTGCCGGGGATATAGGCTTCGGGCTGATAGTAGTCATAGTATGAAATGAAGTATTCCACAGCATTGTCTGGAAAAAGCTGCTTGAGCTCGCCATAGAGCTGTGCGGCCAGGGTTTTATTGTGTGAAAGCACGAGGGTGGGTCGGTTTACTTTGGCGATTACATTGGCGATGGTAAAGGTCTTGCCGCTACCTGTGACCCCCAAAAGCACCTGAAAGTTCTTGCCACCCAGGACACCACTACTAAGCTCTTCGATAGCCTGGGGTTGATCCCCGCTGGGTGCATATTCTGTGTTCAAAACAAATTGATTCATGTTCCCCGCCTGTGCTGAAATTCTTCTTGACTGATTCAAGGTTTGCCAAAGCATTGGCTCAATGATTCAGGCAGTTAGTTTTCTGTCGAGAAAATAAAACACGGGAGTCCCTAAGATGCTAAGCAATGTAGAATTACAAGTCAATTATGAAAACCTCCTCAAGCTCGGTTATGCAGTAATGGATATCAGATACAAAGAATACGACCTCTGCAACGATTCTCCCAAGCTGGTGATTGCCAGAGTGGATTCGGACCGGGATGAATTCTATCAGGATATGCTCAAGCTCTATACCGGGATCGAATTCAAAATGAATGAGATCTTTGATATCTGGACCGACATCCTCATCCACAAGATCAAGATGAGCCGGGTCTTAAACCGTGATATCGCCATCAAAGTGGCTGCTCTGGATTATATCGAGACTGTATATTCTAATAAATGATCGAAAAGACTCTGTTTTTGATCAAGCCCAACGCTGTAGCCCACAAGCATGTGGGACACATCATTACGATGGTGGAGCAGCAGGGTTTTTACATATCTAAGATCAGGAAATTCTCCTTCACTCCAGATTTGGCCGCAGAGTTTTATGCCGAGCATATCGGCAAACCGTTTTATCCACGCCTGGTGGATTTCATGTGTTCCGGAGATACCATCGGACTGATCCTGGAAAAGGAAAATGCCATTCATGATCTTCGTGAACTGATCGGTGATGTGGAACCTGCCAAACGCAAGCCTCATACGATCCGGGCTAAATATGGTGAAGGGGTCACGGAAAACGGCGTGCATGCTTCGGATTGTCCCGTGAGTGCAGCCCGGGAAATCCCTATCATCTTTTCCAATGGCTGAACCTTACCCTCGAATAAACCTCAGATAGTTTTCACAATTCGTCCATGATAATCTTAGTCAGTATTCGTACATGATCATCTCGAGATGATCTCGAGTACTCGAGGTGATCTCGAGGTGAATGTGAACTGAAAATGCGATCATATGAGCAGAAAGCAGGAATGCATAAATCCCATGATCTCCCTTAGCCGTCATGCCAGTGCAGGCTGGCATCTCCTCAGCCCCTGCGTTAGTTCAGGAGATGCCAGCCTGCGCTGGAATGACGGCACTTACGATGAATATACAAAACTGCCTTGAGATCACTCCCAAGGCAGTTCATATATGTTTTGTTAATGTTTCTTATTTGACTATTGGGATAGTGGTTTGGAGTCCGGTCTGAGCTGTATTGGTGTTTACATCCACCACCGCTGGGGCAGGGCTTTCGTAGATGATCGTGTTTTGCCGGGATGCATCGATTTGGGCATGAGAATGAGGAGGATTGATGCTTTCCACATGTAGGGAATAGCCTACGATCAAGCCTGCGAAGACAATCGAAACCATACTCATGAGCTTTACCAGGATGTTGATGCAGGGTCCTGCGGTATCCTTAAAAGGATCGCCCACAGTATCACCGACCACAGTGGCATGGTGAGCCATGCTGCCCTTACCGCCATGCTTTCCGGTTTCCACATACTTCTTGGCATTGTCCCAGGCACCACCGGCATTATTCATCATCACAGCCAAAACCAGTCCTGAGGTAATAGCACCTACCAAAACTCCCAATACACCCGCCACTCCCAGGATCATTCCGATGACGATGGGGGTGAGGATGCCAACCATAGCAGGAAGTAGCATTTCACGCTGGGCACCTTTGGTGGAAATCAACACGCAACGGGCATAATCTGGCTTGGTGCGTCCTTCGAGGATGCCGCTGATCTCTTTGAACTGACGTCGCACTTCTTTCACCATCTCTCCGGCAGCCCTACCCACGGCCTTGATAGTGAGCGAGGAAAACACAAAGGCTACCATGGCTCCGGCAAAAATGCCCAGGAGAAACTTGGGGTTCAGCACATTGATCTGGTAGAACTGGATGAAATCTGAAACCGAGGCTTGGGATACCGGTATCTTCTCCATCAGAGTCTTGCCGTAATGGATGGAAAGATAGGGGATTTTACCTGCTTTTTCACCGATCAGGATCAAGCCGCCCCGCACTTCTTCAAGATAGGCTGCCAACAGCGCCATAGCAGTAAGAGCGGCGCTGCCGATGGCAAAGCCTTTGCCCGTGGCTGCGGTGGTATTGCCAACGGAATCGAGGTTGTCTGTGATTTCACGCACATGCTTGGGTAGATGGCTCATCTGGGCATTACCCCCGGCGTTGTCAGCAATCGGTCCAAAGGCATCCATGGCCAGGGTCACACCCAATGTGGCAAGCATGCCCACAGCACCAAAGCCTATACCATATAAACCCATTTCAATGGAGGAGAAGCCGTGGCTGCAGATGAATGCGGCCAGGATTCCCACCACGATGGTAATCACGGGTGCAGCTGTAGAGCGCATCCCCACAGCAATACCTTCCAGGATTACCGTGGCTGATCCGTAAGCGCTTTGCGATGCTATGCTGCGCGTGGCCTTATAGCTGTGCGAGGTATCCAGTTCTGTGAATCTGCCAATCAGGATCCCGCTCAACAGCCCCACCAGTGTGGAAATGAAAATGCCAAAATAATAATCTACGGGTAATAGAGTTTTGGTGACAAAATATGCAGCTACGGCAATCAGCACGGAGCTGAGATAGACGCTGCGATTCAGTGAGCTCATCAGTTCTTTGGTGCCTGCGCCTTCTTTGCTGCTTACGATGAATACACCGAAGATGGAGAGAAGCGCACCGATTCCTGCCAGGATCATGGGGGCGATCACGAAGTTTACGGTCCAGCCTTCAAAGTTGCTGCCCAGCATACTCACGGCGCCCATGCCCAAGGCTGCAGTAGCCAGGATCGAGCCTGCATAGGATTCATAAAGGTCTGCGCCCATGCCGGCTACGTCACCTACGTTGTCTCCTACGTTGTCGGCGATTGTGGCAGGATTGCGGGGATCATCCTCAGGGATATCGGCTTCTACTTTGCCTACTAGATCTGCTCCTACATCTGCGGCCTTAGTATAGATGCCACCCCCTAATCGGGCAAAAAGGGCTTGAGTGGATGCGCCCATCCCGAAGGAAAGCATGATCAGGGTGATTTTATCAAGAGAGAAACCGTAATAGTTCAGGATGTAAAACCAGGCGGAAATATCAATCAAAGCCAGGCCCACCACAGTAAGTCCCATCACAGCCCCAGCCCGGAAGGCAACCTTGAGACCTTTGTCAAGGCTTTCGCTACAGGCTTGAGCGGTGCGATTAGAGGCCAAAGTGGCAGTGTTCATGCCTATGTATCCTGCCAATCCGCTGAAGAAACCGCCAGTGAGAAATGCCCAGGGTACCAAGGGATGCAATACCTTGAAGCCCCAGGCCATGATTTGAAACACTACGAAAGCACCCAGGAAAAACCAGGACACGCCGCGGTATTGCTGTTTCAAATAGGCAAAAGCGCCTTCCCGCACATATCCGGCGATTTCCTGCATTCTGGCGTTGCCAGGATCCTGTTTGCGTACTTGATAGAAAAAGAAGGCTGCAAAAGCCAAAGCTAACAGAGCCCCTATAGGAGCTACGAACCAAATGGGTGGTACAATGATCATCAATACCTCATAAATATATAGTCATGATACAGTTACAATACTGATTATTGTAATCTCCGGCTTTCTATAAAGCTCGCAGAATCTGTCAATTCAAAACTTCGTGCTTGACATTATCGCACTAGCTGAAAGTTCATACTCACAGTCATATATACGAATCTGATAATATTTCATACATGAGGAACATAATGAAGTACAACTTTCGTTTTCTGCTGTTAATCCTGCTCTCCGCCCTATTGTTGCTTAGTGCCTGTGCCAGAAATGTGGAGCTCAATCGCACCGCCCAATCCTATTATAAAAGAGGGGACTATGCCAATGCCGTGCGCTATGCGGCTCAGTCATTGCAGGTAAAACCAAGCTATGTAAAGGCTCAGAACGTGTTTCGGGATGCCTATTATCAGGTAACCATGGATCACCGTCAGAGTATCAGAGAGCTATCGGATAATGAAGATGAATCCCGCTGGGAGAAGCTGGTAGTTCATTATACAGCCATGGAAGAGATGCGCAGCATCGTCACTACCCTGCCGCCCTTGGTGAATCCTAAGACCGGGGTCAGAATGAAGCTGGATGTCTTCGACTACTCAGTGGAACTGAAGGAAGCACTACAAAATGCCGCAGAATACCATTATCAGAAAGGAATCCATTTCAGCATGACGGGTTCGGACGCTGCCATTCAGAAGCAAGCGGCGGGACACTTCAAACAAGCTATGAGCTATATCCCAAATTACAAGGACAGTGCAACCCGATATGAAGAAGCCCGTAGCAAGGCTGTCCGCCGGATTGCTGTAATCAGCTTTGATGATCGCTCCAATACCAAAGACAAATACGGCATTCTGGGTGATTTGCTGGCAGATCAGATCATCAGCGGTATCCTGCAGGATAAAGAGAATACAGAATTCATCGAACTCATCACCAGAGATAGGATAAATCAGGTATTGGCAGAGCAAAAGCTATCGGCATCGGGCTTGGTGGATGAAAACAGTGCTGCCCGGATTGGTGTGCTGCTGGGAGCGCATGAGATCATGAGTGGAAGGGTGTTACAGGTAAACTACACCGCTCCTCGAACCACCAGTGTGAAGCTCACTGAGACTGCCAATATCGAAGTGGAAAAAGAGAATGAAGATGATCCTGATAAAGTGGAAATATCCTGTGAGTACAACAAATTCATCAAAACAGCCTCAGCCCAGATCCTGGGATCATACTCCCTGGTAGATGTGGCTACCGGACGGATTATCGCTCAGGAAACCTTCACTGCCGACGAGAATTTTGAGGATACCTGGGCTCGGGTAATCAGTGGCGATGCCAGAGCCTTGAGCCCTGCTGACAAAGCTCTTGTAGCCAAGGCAGAACCCTATCCTCCGCAGGAAAAAACCATGGTCAATACTGCCATGGGCAAGCTGAGCCGCAGCATCGTATCCCACTTTCTTGCCAAGTTAAAATGAGAAATACCTCCCTTCTGTTTATAATCCTGCTGCTTATCAGTGCCTGTAGTGTGAACCAGGCCGTGCCGGATTGGGCGCAAAGTACACCACGTGACAGCCAGTATTACATTGGTGTGGGTAAGGTATCCAGGAGTGATCCGGATTATCGTGAACTGGCCCGTAATCGTGCCATTCAGGAGATTGCCCTGCAGATCAATGCCCAGGTAAGTGCCAGCCTCAGCACACAGGAACGTGAGCAATTCGGAGTATTCAGTACAGATTACCTTTCGCAGATTGAAACCTCCACTACGGCCTGGCTGAGTGATTTGCAGCCCTATGACAGTTTTGAAAGTAAGAGCACATACTATGTGTATTACCGGCTGAACAAGCAGCAATATCATGCGCAGCGCACTCAGCTAAAGAATCAGGCCCTGGCACAGGCTGCTGATTTGCTGGATAAATATGAAGCTCAAAGGGCAAACCCTGCCCAAGCCATACCTTTGCTGCTTGCGGCTCTGGATCAGGTGATAGACTTTGTAGATATGGATCTCTTCACGTTGTGGCAGGGACGCCAGCAAAACATCTACAATGAAATTATTGCCCGCATTCGCAATTTACCCAGCCGCATCAAGCTGCAATGGGAACCGGATCGCATGTCTGTAGTGGCAAAGCTCCCCCGTCCCCTTAGTTTGAAGGGCACGGCCAGCTATGGGGAGGATGGAGACCAGGCTCTGCCTTGTGCGAGCCTTCCTGTGACATTTGGCTTCAAGCATGCACCCATATCTCCCGTGTTTACCAATGGATCAGGGAAGTGGGAAGCAAGCCTTGGTAGAATTAGCAGTCCCGAAAGCGTCCAAAGTATTTCCGTAAGCCTGGACAAAGGCTATTTCTCGAAGAATATTGTCAAAGTAGCCACCCGGAAGCTATGGGAAAGCACCAGTTTTCCCAGCATCAGCCTGATCCTCGAAGTTCGCAGGCCGCGCTTGTATCTGGATTATGCCTTTATCTCTGGTTTTCAGGGAGGACTCAGGGAGTCAATCGTGGGACAATTGGCAAATTTCGACATAGCCATGGCAGACAAAGTGAGTGAGGCGGACTTCCTGCTCAACCTCCGCATCTACCCCAAGCAAGGGGAGTATCTTAGCAATCTATCCTACTATACATCTTATGGTGATGTTCAGATCACGCTCCTGGATCCTGCCAGCGGAGCCACGATCAACTATCTGGAAAGTCTGGGGGTGAAAAGTGGGGGCACCAGCCGGGAAAATGCTGAACGAGCAGTGGAAAAGGATTGCGTGAAAGCCATCAATGATGGCCTCCTTTACCGGTTGCTCTACGATACGATCTTGAAGTAATCAACGCTTGCGCAGGGCTTTGTGAAAATCCCTACCCAGAATGCTATTGGCGATCATGGCTTTGATCGCTGAGAGAATCATCCCCGGCCGAATGGCTTTACGCCGGAAGCTATCGATAAACATAGGGATCAAACGCCAGCCCTTGCTGAGATACACTCTCCGGTAGGCAATAGGCTGATACTTCTCCAGATCCTGCCAGCTGATACCCACAGGATTGTACACGCAATGCGTGGCATCGTAATCTTCCCAATTGTAATGCCTGATCCGGTCTTCAGCCTGGAGTTTATTGAACAGCTCTGTCCCTGGGAAAGGTGTGAGGATGGAGATGAGTACATAGCCAAAGGGCAGGGAACTGAAGAACTTGATGTTCTTTTCGATATATTCCGGAGTATCGAATTCGTCTCCCGAACCGATGATCATATACCAATTGTGGGAGATCGAGAGCCGGTTCAGAATCTTGATCGCTTCCTTGATCTGATCTACATTGATCTTCTTGTGCATGCGCTCCAATACTTCCGGGATGCCGCTTTCGATACCGATGGAAACCAGGCTGCATCCTGAAGCAGACATTTTGGCGATCAGATCCGGATGCTTGCAGATTGTATCCACACGGGTCATGCAATTGTAGTGGATTTTGAGGTTCTCAACCTGTAACTGCTCACAGAAGCGTTCCACCCACTTGATATCCACCGTGAGATTGTCATCATGAAACCAGAAGCTGTCAAAGCCCCAGCTTACATAGTCCTTGATATCGGCAATTACTGATTCGACACTGCGCTGGCGGTACTTGCCATTGTAAAAAGCTGAGATTGAGCAGAATGAGCAGCGAAAGGGACAGCCCCGGGAAGAGACGATCTTGGGACTGAAGCTGAATTCAGGTGCCACCAGATCAAGCGTGATCCGGGGCAGGGTCTCAATATCCTCGATCAAGGCAATAGTCTCATCATTGTAGTATTTGCCTTCTTTATGGAAGACGATTCCAGGGATCTTGGGATATACGTCATCGTGCTGCAAAGCCTTCAGCAGAGCAGCAAACACCTCTTCGCCTTCACCCCGGCATACGTAATTCACTCCAGTATCCTGGATCACTTCTTTGTACATAAAGGTAGCATGATGCCCACCAATGATCGTTCTCAGGCCTGGATGCTTACTTTTCACATGGATCAGGACATCCCGGGCGATGGGGTAGGTGGCGCTTACACAGGAAACACCTAGAATATCAGGTTGATAGCGGCGAATATAGCGATCCACATCATCCTGATCGGCAATTGCGACGACAGCCCGATGACCCTGATCTCGGGCTGCGGCAGCTACATACAATAGTCCCTGAAGGATCTGATGCCCTTTGCGCAGGCTTTCCAAGCCACCGGTTTGTGCTTTCGGAGATATCAGCAATACATTCATAACTTTCCTACGTGGTTCATTCAGGCCACAAACTAAGGGTAGTGATATGTGTCAAGATTCATCTCGGAGCAAAGCCCTTCCAGGTTCGGAAAACAAGCTCTTACTCTCAGCAGCAGCTCAAGTATCACTGATAATAGCGGAGATCATGCTGTTCTTATTGATCCGTTTCAGGATAATATTGATAGAACTGGTGATTGGAACTGCGATCATCATGCCCACGATTCCCCATACGTAAGCCCAAAAAACCAGCGATATGATCACCATGATTGGTGTGAGATTCAGTTTGTTGCCCATCAGTTTGGGTTCCACAAAGTTGCCGAAGAACAATTCGTTTCCTATCAATAAGAGGATCAAAGCGACCAACCTGAATCCCAATCCATATTGAAGTAGGCAAATGGTGATAGGAAACAGGGTGGAGAGGATTGACCCGATGTTCGGAATGAAGCTCAGGACAAAATAGAACAGCCCTGCGATAATCACAAAATCTACTCCGAACATCCACAGCAACAGCATCGCCACCGTCGCTGCACAGAGACTGATCAGGGTTTTATTGATAAAGTAACTCTGGATTTGGGTTTGAATGCTTAACAGAGTATCGAAAGCTTGATGATTCTCTGCTTCTGTCATCACCCGACGCACTCTCTGTTTCATCTTTTCTGCTCCTCCCACCAAAAACAGCAGAAACACCAGGGTCAGAAAGACCCTGCTGCCTGCATCCATGAATATCCCCATCGTCTTCGTGGCAAAGTCAGTGATGGAGAAGCTTCCTCCATTCAGTAGTGCTGAGGAATCGATGTTTGGTATCTGGGTAAAGGCAAGATCCAGCCTGCCCATGATCTGCTCATACAAGCCTTGCAGATACTGAATTTCTTGTGCCATTTTGACCTGATATTTGGGCAGTTGCTGCACGAAGCTGGACCCGGCGGCATAAATTACCATTCCCAAAGTAAAGAACACAATCAGGATGATAATCAGCATTAACAGCATATTCAGCCAGAATGGGAGCTTGTGTTTGCTTAGCCAGGCACGCATGGGGGCAAATATAAAGCTGATGAAAATTGCAAAGATCAAGGGGATAAATATCGCCTCCAAGGTCTTCAAAATCATGACAACAACTGGTAAACACAGGATAATCAATAGGATCCTAATCCACCTGAATTCCATCAGAGCTCTTTGATCAAGATTCATACTTCACTCCTTTATGCGGTTCTATGATATCAATTGGGTTTTCTATAAACAAGATAATCGAGGTTTGGGCTGTGGGCAGATCCTTTTCCCGGCAATACTAATTCAAACAAAGCTGCCTTCCAGTAAATATAGAGTAGATTTCAAGCTTATTCTTCCGGTTGCCGGATCCGCAGGAGGTGGGAGTTTCGCTTCAGCCAGGCATGGTGAATTTGGTAATCAGGCATCAGTTCGGCAACAAGATTCCAGTATGCAGCACTGTGGTTCTGGTGTTTGAGATGGGCAAGTTCGTGGATGATTACCGCATCGGCTACCTCAGGCGGGGCCATCATCAAATAGATGCTGAGGCTGATGTTGCCAGCTTTGGAGCAAGATCCCCAGCGGCTGGTGACAAATCTCAGAGATATGCGATTGGGGATCAGATGATGCTGATGAGCCAGTTCCAGACAGCGTTTGTGCAGGATCACAGCCCGGGTTTTGTAGAAGTCTCTGAGCACCAAATGAGTCTTGGGCTGGTAAACCTGGTTTATGATCAGAGTATCACTCAATTTCCAGACATAGGGGCTGTCTGCCACAAAGGTCAGCTCCAGAGCAGTGCCCAGGTAGGGCACTGTAGTGCCGGTAGTATAGCGGATCCTGCCATGTTTGGCGCGGTAGGAGGCAAACATGGTTTCGATCTTGACCTGCTTTCGAATCAGTATTTCCTGGATTTGTTTTTGATCCACATGGGGTGGTGCAACTACTTCCAGCGTATCGGCTGAGATCACTTTCAGCAGGATGGTTTTACGGGGACGCTGAATCAGCTTGATCTTGTATGTATCAGGCATGATCTTGCAGATAAGGGATCAAGCGCTCAAGAATCTCATCCCGGACAGCCCTGAACTTCGGAAGAGCCTCTTCATCAGGGGCTTGATTATAATCCGCTGGATCAGAAAAGCCAATATGGATGCGGGGAACAGGTTTGTAGAATACCGGGCAGTTTTCTTTGGCATGATCGCAGACCGTGATAATCATATCAAGGTCATCCCAATGCCAGAATTCCGAGATTGATTTCGAGCTCAGGTAGTCTGTACCGACTCCCATTTCTTGCAGGACCTGTACGGCTCTGGGATTGACATACGAGGGGTGTGTGCCAGCCGAAAAGGCTTGCCATTGTCCGCTCAGATGGTGATTGATCAAGGCTTCAGCCATGATGCTGCGGCAGCTATTGCCCGTGCAGATAATCAGTACTTTCTTCATAATTCTCCTTCCAGGACATATTTATCCAGTGATGTATAAAGAACTCGCTCAAGGACGTATAGGGCTAAAAATACAATAAGATAACCTAAAATAATCCTTGACACCGAAACCTGTCTGTCCTATATGTAACATAATTCATATATGTGAGGTGCAACATGAAAAAATTGCTTGCTATCCTGCTGGTAACCATTTTGCCAGTATTGGTCTTGGCAAATGCGTTTACAAATCTAATGATATCACCAGGTAAAGCTACTATGCCCGTTCCCCAGAATCGGTCATATAGACTTTCAGAGCTTGTTTTCAGTGATTTTTATGATGAAGTATGGAATCAGGATCAAAAAATGGATTTCTTCTATAGTGAGTATATTCACGCCCGTCTGGATTCCATCGTGAGTTACTACTACTCGTATCAGGATCAGGATTGGTATCAGGATCTCACCACGTTTCTTACCTACAACGGTGCGGGTTATATTACAAAGGTAGTACAGGCCATCAGCCAGGGAGACTGGTTTGTACCCGTAGGGAAATATGATTTTGTTTATGACGACTCCAATCGCTTGATTCACATGTACACATATATGGCGGATTGGGATGGCGTATTCTATCCGGTGAACAGACTGCACATCGAATATGTCTCGAATAACGACCTGACTGCCATATCCTGGCAAGATTGGGAAGATCGTGAAGTGTATTATTGGAAAACCACCTTTGGTTTCGACAATCAAGGCAGGGTAAATCTGGAAACGAATTATGCTTCTCAGGACTCAACAATCTGGGTATTGGAAGGTAAGGCTGAACATACTTACCATCCCCAGGATACTACAGGCCCTGATGCCTTCGTTCAGTTCATTGCCAAAGACTTGCCTCTGGCTTTCGTCTTTGATCATTTCGAGTATCCTGGACTGATTTCAGAAAGCATCTGGTACTATTGGATGGAAAGAAGTTGGGAGTATTCCGACAAGGAAGTCCATACTTATGATAACCAACTCAGGAAAATCATGACTGAGTACTTAGGGTGGGATTCTGATGCGTGGTACTACTGGGATAGAGATCTGTTTTATTATGACAACAATGGCAATCTCGATTATGAGATCAATCAATGGTATGATTGGGATGAATATTACGACAACCACAAGGTTGAATACACTTGGGAGACCTATACTGCCAATGATGATCATGTAACCCCAGCAATTACAGAGCTTGCACTGAGGGCATATCCACAGCCTTTTGCCGAAAGCATGACGATAGTGCCCCAAAGCAAGTATAGCACTGATATCAAGATCGGAATCTACAATGCCAAAGGGCAATTGGTAAAGAGCATCCAGACTCCGGCGGGAATGTCCGTGGTCTGGGATGGCAAGGATGATAAGGGTATTACCGCTGCCAGCGGCATCTATTTCATCAGAGCCGATCAAGCTGGAAACACAGCCACGATCAAAGCAGTGAAAATGAAATAGAATCAAACCTAAAAATATTCATGGGGATGGCTGGATTGCAGCCGTCCCCTGTTTTTATTAAGTTCAAATGTACCGGCGCTCGCCGTAGCGCCGTCTTTGAACTACAGAGAAGCAACCATGAAAGAAGCATTGCTACAGACGATGAAAAAGCTGGATCGTAAACGTCCCCGTTTGCTTCAGACTCAAAGGGGCTCGTAGAGCACTTTCTCAGCCTACGGCCTCGTCGACACGAGGACGTGTCGAATCCTTGTCCATGTAAAGCAGAGCACAAAGAGATATAGAGTTGTATTGCCAACGAATTCTGTTGGGCTATGGGCATTCGCCCTGACGTGCTCCGCACAATATGAGTAAATGAAAATGCCATAACCCTGGGGCTCAAAGGATAGTATTGCAATGATTGATCATGGTCAAGGAAGCGAATAATAACTAGAAATAAAAAAAGACAGGACGGGGTGCCCAGGATTCAAACATTAGACACCAGTGAAGGATCGATGCCAGCAAACTCGTCCCGATCCATCCGTCCTGCTAAGATAAGATATTGGGTTGGGTTGGTGTGTCAAGGAATTTTTCAGTATGTTGTTATTAATGAACTTATGATCATCAGTATGGTGCGATTAAGGATTATCCTTTGTGGCCATTAACATCCCTCTCCCTTATTCCCATTACGCTATCATTGCGCTATCAATACGGATGAGGTGCGTATTGACTGCGTATTGATTCCGCATTTCAAAGCAGGAGCTACGAAAAAGGGATCACGGTTGTGATCCCTTGTGAATGGCATGATAGAGACTTATTGTCCCAGAGTAGCCACCATCACGGCTTTGATGGTATGCATGCGGTTTTCCGCTTCATCAAAGACCACTGAGTTTGGCCCTTCAAAGACGTCATCACTCACTTCCATGGCGGTGAGGCCGAATTTCTCATGGATTTGCTTGCCAATCGCGGTGTTGAGATCGTGGAACGCAGGCAGGCAGTGCATAAAGAGAGTAGTGGATTTGCCGGTTTTCTTCATCATATCCTTATTGACCTGATAGGGCAGGAGGAGCTTGATACGGCTGGCCCATACGCTATCCGGTTCACCCATAGAGACCCAGACGTCGGTATAGATCACATCAGCGCCTTTCACGCCTTTGGCGATATCGTCGGTGATGGTGATTTTGGCGCCGGTTTCTTTGGCTACAGCCTGGCATTTGGCGACGAGTTTCTTGTCCGGGAAGAGGGATTTGGGAGTTACAATGCGAAAATCCATGCCGGTCTTGCAAGCGCCGATCATCAGGGCATTGGCCACGTTGTTGCGGCCGTCCCCGGCATAGACGAAGGTCATTTCGCTGCAGGATTTGTTCAGGTGCTCCATGGCAGTGAGGAAATCGGCCAGCACTTGAGTGGGGTGATCCTGGTCGGTAAGGCCATTCCAAACCGGTACTCCGGCGAATTTGGCCAGCTCTTCCACGATTTCCTGCCCGTAGCCCCGGTATTCGATCCCGTCATACATGCGGCCCAGGACGCGGGCGGTATCAGCGATGGATTCTTTTTTGCCCATCTGGCTGCCTGTGGGGCCAAGGTAGGTTACATGGGCTCCCTGATCCAGGGCTGCCACTTCAAAAGCGCAACGGGTGCGGGTGCTATCTTTTTCGAAAATCAGGGCAATATTCTTGCCTTTCAGTTTTTGCTGTTCGGTACCTGCATATTTGGCTTTCTTGAGATCCAGGGAAAGATCCAGCAAGAATTTTACTTCCTGAGGAGTGAAATCCATCAGGGTGAGGAAATGACGGTTTCTGAGGTTGAAGGCCATGATTAGCTCCTTGTATCGTTTAGTTTATTATGCTGGAGCCAGTTTTAAAAATGTGCCTTTCAAGGCAAGGATTTTCCTTGTGCTATTCTGTAAGGTTAAAAAACTGGCTTTCATAAAGTAATGCGCTATACAGATACTACCAGTCAGGAGAGTTCAGCCCCTGGGGGATACAAAAAAGTGCAGGATACTGCAGCCCGGCTGGTATAATAGGTGTTAGCCAGATAGGATTTTTAGATTTACCGAGATTATACCAAGAAAGAGGGACAATGAAACGCCTGATCATCGTACTGCTGCTTTTGCCACTTGCTCTCATGGCAAATGAATACACGCTTGAAGAGCTGATCCAATATGGCATGGACCATAGTTTTTCGATTCAGAAAAGCAACCTTAGCGCAGAATCTGCCGCCAGCAGCTTGACATCTTCAAAATGGAATCTGATCCCGGAAGCTGATCTCACAGCTTCGGTGACGCAGGATTTTAATCCCGTATCACCGCAGAGTGGTCTGGGCAGTTCGGTGGGTTTTGCACTCAGTAAAACCATCAGTCTCAATGATGCGGCATATTTCAATTACAAATATGCCACACTGGACAATCAAACGGCTCAGATGCGCACCCAACAAAGCTATAGCAGCTATGCCTTCCAGGTCTTTCAGGCTTATGTGCAGGCTCTCTCTGCAGCCAGGCGGAAAAGCGCACTGGAAGAAAACCTTGCCATTCAAACCCGGGTGTGGGAACAAAGCAAGGTGCTGCTGCAACTGGGTAAGACCACTCCTTTCGAAGTGAAGCAAAATGAGATCGCGGTGATGAACTCCCGGATCAGCATCATCCAATTGGAGAATACGATTGCCACAGCCCGCAGCAATCTTTTTGCCCTGGTGCAAATGCAGGATGCGGGATATCCCCTCAAGGAGCTGACTCTGGAGATAAATCGTGAATTGCCAGAGTATGCCACTGATCAAGTAATTGATCTGCAAATCCTGAAGCAGGAGCTAAAACGTAGTGACCTGAACCTCAAGCAAAACAAGCTGGACAACTTTCCCAAGATCTCTCTGGCTTACAATCTCTCCCGCAGAATCAGTGGAGATGACTTTGATTTCGACCGTTACAACACCAATCATGGGGTCAGTCTGAACCTGTCTTACTCACTCTGGAATCACTTTCGCAATTCGCAGACCAATAAACGCAGCAGTATCAATCGGCAGCTCACCCAAATCTCGATCGAAGACATGACAGATCAAATCCGCCGGGATTATGATACTATCTTGCAGGAGCTGGAATATCTGATCCGCCTGGATGAGCTTTACTCGGAAAAGCTGGAGCAGTCCCAACAGCAGATCAAGATCGCTGAAGAGCGTTACCGCCTGGGGCTCATTCAGCTTTTGGAACTGGATAAAACCCGTACAGATTACGTCTCCGCAGACATAGATTATTATGCCAACCGCTATCAGATCATGCTCAAGCAGGAAGCTCTGAACAACCTTCTCTCACACAAAATCATGGGTAAATGGTAAAATGAAGAAATACATCAAATACATCGTCATCATCCTGGTTCTGGTAGTAGCTATCATTGCCTGGGGCAAGATCAAGAAGAATAAAAACGCTCCGGAATGGCGCATGGAATCTCCCTCTCAGGGAAGTATCAGAGAAGTGGTGACTGCGACTGGTTCCCTCAATCCCTATGTGCTGGTGAATGTGGGTACCGAAGTAAGTGGTAAGATCGAGAAGATCTACAAGGATTTTAATGACCGGGTGAAGAAAGGTGAACTCCTGGCCAAGCTGGATACAGAGCTGCTGCGCACCAGTCTGGAAGCTACCCGGGGTGATCTTGCCAAAGCTACTACAGCCATGAATCTGGCCAAGCTGGATTACGACCTGCAAACTCAATTGTTTGAGAAAAACATGACTCCTGAATATGATCTGAAGAAAGCTCGTTATAGCTATGAAACTGCCCAACAGAATCATGCCAATGCCCAGCTTAGCCTGCAAAAAGCGCAGAAGAATCTTGATAATGCATTTATTACCAGCCCTATCGATGGGATCATTGTTTCCCGTTCTGTGGATGAAGGTCAGACTGTGGCGGCAAGCTTAAATTCGCCCACGCTCTTTGTGATTGCCAATAATCTGGATCAGATGCAAATCACAGCCAGTGTAGATGAAGCGGATATCGGTAAGATCAAAGTGGGTCAGATCGCTGAATTCAACGTGGATGCTCATCCCAGCAGCCGCTTTCAGGGCACTGTGAAGCAGGTGCGTTTGAACCCTACCACAGAATCCAATGTAGTAACCTACAGTGTGATAATCGATGCTCAAAACCCTGATCACAGGCTTTTGCCTGGCATGACATCAAATGTAACGATCGTAATCCAGGCCAAAGAAAACGCCATGCGGATTCCTGAAACTGCGACTCGCTTCCGTCCCAGCAAAGAGATCTGGGAGAGCTTTGGACTAAAATGGGATGACGAATTGCTCAATGCAGGACGCAAAGCCATGCAGGAAGCCATGCAGCAGGCTACGGCGCAAAAACCTGCCGCTGATACGAAACAACCCTCAGCACAGACTTCTCAAGCTGGGACAAAGCAACCTGCGGTCCAGACTCCTCAAGCAGGAACACGATCCGGAAATCAAGCTAATATGGCCAATCTGCCTGATAGCATCAAAGCCAAAATCGCTGCCCGACAGCAAGGTAACCAAGCTATGCCTTCCGGAAGATCAGGACAGGGCGGTTTCAATATGGGTGGTGCATTTACACCTCGAACACGCTTTGCGGTGGTCTGGGTAATGGACGACAAAACCCCCAAACCAATTGTGATCAAAACCGGTGTGTCAGATGGAGCCAATGTGGAGGTATTGGAAGGAATTGATGCCAATGCCAGCCTGATCACAGGGGTCATTTACAAAGATTCCAAACAGGCAAATTCAGCAACTTCTCCTACCGGCCCCGGCATGGGTCGTAGATTCTAAGCGGAGCAGATTTTGATAAAGCAATTGCTCTCTACCGAAGCGCTGACCAAAACCTACACGATGGGAGACATCCAGGTGCACGCACTGCGGGGAGTTGATCTCAGAATAAACGCAGGTGAATTCATCGCCATTATGGGTGCCAGTGGCAGCGGTAAAACCACGTTTATGAATCTCCTGGGTTGTCTGGACAAACCCTCATCCGGGTCTTATATACTGGATGATATCCCTGTGCACGAGATGAGTGAAGCTGATCTTACCGTGATCCGTAATCAGAAGATAGGATATGTATTTCAAAGCTTCTATCTGCTGCCCCGTACTACTGCCTTGGAAAACGTGGAATTGCCACTTTTGTATTGCCATAAATGCAGTCTTCATGATCGTCATGATAAGGCTATGCGGGCTTTGGAAATCGTAGGAATCCAGGACCGGGCAAAGCACTTTCCCAATCAATTGTCGGGTGGACAGCAACAGCGTGTGGCTATTGCCAGAGCGATTGTCAATGATCCAGTGTTTTTGCTGGCGGATGAACCTACAGGGAATCTGGATACGCACACCAGCATCGAAGTAATGGCTGTCTTTCAACAGCTGCACCAGCAAGGAAAGACGGTGATTTTGGTCACTCACGAGCATGATATTGCCCAATACGCCCAACGCATGATCACATTCCGGGATGGCAGGATCATCAGCGATAAACTAAATCCCAATCCCAGGATAGCTACTGAAGACTTGAAGCATTTGCCCAAGCTCGATGAGGAGGATTAATGTCTGTATTTGGAATCATTCGTATTGCCCTCAAATCTCTTACCCGAAATAAGACACGCACCTTTCTCACCATGCTTGGCATTATCATTGGGGTTGCTGCAGTGATCACGATGCTGGCGATTGGCCAGGGTGCCAAACGGATCGTGGAAGATCAGGTGAATTCGATGGGAACCAATGTGATCATGGTAAGCAGCAACTTTTCCCAGGCTGGTACGGCCAGACAAGCGGCCGGAGGTGGAAACCTCCTCGAAGTGGATGATGTAGAAGCCATTCGGGATCAGGTGGATAATGTACTATATGCTTCCACGGTTTACAATACCTGGGGTCAGCTTAAATACGAAGGCAACAACTGGCGAACCGGCATCATGGGCGTGGATGCAGATTATTTCTTCATTCGGGATATGCGTACTTCTCAAGGTGAGTTGTTTCACAATTCTGATGTGGAGAATGGGGCAAAGGTCTGCGTGATCGGTAAGACTGTAGCAGACAACCTCTTTGGCGATGTGGATCCTGTGGACAAGATCATCAGGATCAGAAATATCCCCTTCACTGTGAAGGGCGTTCTGGTAGCCAAGGGTCAAAACGTCATGGGCATGGATCAGGACGATACGGTTATAGCGCCATATACCACTGTTTTCAGCCGCCTTTTAGGACAGCGCTGGCGCAACATGATGATCCTGGTCTCGGCTCAGAGCAAAGAATCGATCATGATGGTGCAGCAGGATATCCTGAATCTATTGCAAGCCCGACACAGAGGCACGACCTCGGAAGAATTTATGGTGCGCACTCAGACCGATCTGGCGGACACAGCTAATAGCGTTTCCAATACGATGACCATTCTGCTGGCCTCCATTGCCGGGATTTCTTTACTCGTGGGCGGAATCGGGATCATGAACATTATGCTGGTTTCAGTGACGGAAAGAATCAAAGAAATAGGCATCAGGATGGCAGTAGGAGCTGGGAAACGGGATGTTCTCCTGCAGTTTATCATCGAAGCCATGGCGATCAGTATCATTGGCGGTATTCTGGGCATCCTGCTTGGCTTTGGCGCAGCAAAAATAGTGGGCGATACGATGAAGTGGAGCATCGACGTTACTCCGTGGTCAGTGATGCTGTCAGTAGGATTCTCCATGGTAATCGGAGTATTCTTTGGCTGGTATCCTGCCCGTAAAGCCGCAAATCTGAATCTTATCGATGCGCTGAGATACGAATAGTTCTGCACAAGCTCCTACTCCAGTGATAACATCTTGCAGAGGTGTTTAGCTGCTTACCTCCGTAGGGGTTGATACACCGCCTTCACGTAGTAAAAGCTGTGGGGGAGGTCTTCAGGATCATCCCAATACAGGTTGAAGGTATCGCCAATCCAAGTGAATCCCCCATCGGGACTTGTGCTACGGTACACGGAATAGAACCTTGCTCCAGATACAGCATCCCAACTGATTCGGATATAGTCAGCCTGCTGTGTAATAGTGGGGTTGGGGCTGTCCAGGCTGTCCGGAATGGGCAGCACCCTCACCATCACGCTATCTGTGGCGAATTGACCTAGATTGTCAAACACCATCAGGTTCAGCATCTCTTCTCCTGTCCAATCGGAGTATGTGTAGAGCCGTAACATGGTGTCGTATCCACCCACTGCGAAGTTTTGGGGATAGGGGCTTGCCATGAACCAGTAATCCTGCAGGTCAGCATCAGTAATGAATGGTGAGAGATCGACCAGTAATTCTTCCCCAGTAAAGAAGCTGAAGCTATCCGGAAGGTTCAGCAGGTGTGGGGTGTTGATGATTTCAAACTCTACCGGCATAACCAGCTCAGGAGAGTCAATGGCATTGGTTTGCAGGAGCAGCGTGGCATAGTGAGTGCCTGCGACAAGGCCGTCCTGGATGTAATCCAGATCGATGAACAGGCTATCCGAACCCGGCATCAGATTGCCGGAGGTCTGCCAGTCTCCACTGAAACTCAGCCAATGGGGTTGGCCCTCTATGCTGATGCTGTATTCCAAAGGAAGGTTGCCCAGATTGGCGATTCCAAGTGGAAAGCTGCCTTCGTGCCCCAGGGGTTCCTGGATGTGGATGTTTTGGGAGTTCAAGCCCAGCATGGCTTTGCCCCCCGCAGCCAGGATACTGATACTGAGTTCGGGCTGGGGTGCATTGTGAGTGATAAGCAGTTCTCCGCCATAATCCTGCATCTGGTCTGGTATAAAAGTGAGGTTATAGGTTTGAGAAGCACCGGGTTCAAGGCCGAAATCCATAGTCTCACGATGTCCACCTCTGCGGCTTTCTTCCGCGTCTAGTGCCAGATAAAAACCCTGTGGCAGAATGGCTTGTCCGCTAAGGGATGCTGCCCCAGGATTGGAAAGGGTAAACTGCATTGTGCTTTGCTGTCCCACGGCCACAAGGCCGAAATCCAGCGTTTGGTCACTGCTGGTGAGCTCCGGATAGCACAGAACGGTGAGCGTTACGGGAATCTCCACATAGGGTGCCTGAAAGTTATTCTGTACAGCTCTCATGTTCGCATGGTATACCCCGGGAGCCAAACCGGAGCTATTGAAAGCTAGATTTGCGGGCGCAGGTGATCCTCCAGCCGCCACACTGCCGGATGATAGCGGTCCAGGACTCACCCAATCAGGTTGTTCTGCTAAGGAAGAATACACCTCTATCTTGTCGATGTGAATGCCAAACCCATTCAAAGTTTTTCCCTCAAAAGCTACCTGGTAGGTGGAGCTTAGATTTGGTAAAGAGATCACCCGCTGCGTCCATGCTGGAGTGTGGGAGGCATAGGTTGCCAGAAGAACCCAATCCTCGCTGCTGCTGTTACGATAATAGACTTTAAGTTCTACTTCCCGTCCGGCTATATATTGGAAATGCCAAAAAGACAGCGATGCCTGAGAAACTGAGGAGAGATCTAACACAGGTGAATTGAGGCGATCCCAGGCGTAGGTCCAATTATTGCCGGTAAATAGCGCTGCATTGTAGTTTCCGTGGTATGCGGATGCCGGATGTCCATCCCAGCCATTGTTTTTGCGCCATACCTGCCCAGATATAAAGGTGTTTGTCCATCCTGCGGGCGGAACATCGTATTCAAAAGATTCCGACAAAAACACTTGAGTTTCGGGAAAGTTCTGAAGGTTGAAAGACAGAGTTTGCTGGCCCAGGTTGCCTATGCTCAGGTCTGCTGTTCCACTCTGTCCCTGATTGAGGCTGAGGCTGACTGGAAAAGGCTGAGGATCAGCCATGGGTGGCATGACTGGCTCGAATGCAGGAAATGTAATGTCGTCCAGCCACACACAGTCGCTATAATGCACCACACTGTCATTTTTGCTGTATTTCCAGCGGAAAGTATGTAACCCCGGCTGAACGGCCCAACTGAACTGTTGCCAGGCCAGATCGCCATACCAATCATCCACAAGCATACTATCCACTCTGAACGAAAAGTAATCTCCCTGGGCGGAGGACGATTTGAACCAGAAAGTGACGTTCCCTGGTTCCAGGATATTCAGGGTAAGTACAAGTGTGCTATTGCATGTACTGCCTATCACTCCTGAGCGAGCAGAATAACTGCCACTATGCACTACGCTCTGCTGTACTGTCCAGGGTTGGTGCCCTTCCATTTGCCAATGCATAGCGGAAAAATCGCCACTTTCAAACCCCTCCGTTGCCCTCAGGATCAGGGGCAGCAACAACAGAAACGAGACAAGTAAAAGCCTGTTCATGGGCTAAATCCTTTATTGGTATTAGTTTTAACTTGGGCAGATAAACCAGGTCAGAGGGCTGCTTGACCCCAAGATCGGTTCAGCTGTCCATGTAATGGTTGAAGTTCTTTCAGATGCACTTCAACGGAATATACATGTCAAACAAACTGTTGCTTATGGTCAAGCTTTATTTCAATGAATACGCTGTGAATGGAGACAGGAAGTATCTTGATATGACGAATCACCCATTACTACCGATACCTATCATACCGAGAGACGCCATAGGGTCAAGTATGGAAGAATCCAGCAGTAAGACAGTAATTCTGTATCTTATCAACGCTCTGAGATACGAGTAAGATAGTCAATAGATTAAGTCAGGTTCAACTCGTCTTCACCTCGAGATCGCCTCGAGTACTCGAGAGTATCTCGAGATGAAGACAAGGTAAAACCAAGTTATTCATGCGAGTATGTGAGAGGTTATTTATTACTCGTACCTGCAGCTCTTTTCCTACTTCTCTACTGCACAACCCACGCCACGCTGGGGATGAGGAGGAGTGGATCACGGGATCCAGACCTGAGGTTTGCTGGCAATACACATAGTTCGAAACCACTAATACCCACTCACAACTGCTTAAGGCTTCAAAGAATCAAGGATTAAGGAAACCTGCCAGAACACCAAACCTCAGCCCTGTGAGGTTTTTTTATAGACAACATTTCCAGCTTCACATTTCTTGACCAGCAAACCCTTAACAGGATAGAAATACAGGATTTTTGGAAGGATAAAAGTATGAAAAGCGATGCGGCATACCCGCTGGCAAAACTAAGAAACATCGGAATCATGGCCCATATCGATGCGGGAAAAACTACTACTACAGAACGGATTCTGTTTTACACAGGATTCTTGCACAAGATGGGTGAAGTGCACGATGGAAACGCTTTTACAGACTGGATGGAGCAAGAACGTGAACGAGGAATCACCATCACTTCCGCCACTGTATCCTGTCATTGGAGAGATTGCCAGATCAACATCATCGATACCCCCGGTCATGTGGATTTCACTGCTGAAGTGGAACGCTCTTTACGGGTATTGGATGGAGCCATAGGTGTATTCTGTGCCGTGGGTGGAGTTGAGCCGCAATCCGAAACAGTGTGGCATCAGGCCAATCGCTATCATGCCCCCCGCCTGGCATACATCAACAAAATGGATCGTGTGGGGGCAGATTACGATCACGTGATATCCATGATTCACGATCGTCTTACTCCTAATGCTTGTGCGATAAACATCCCCATCGGCAAAGAAGATAACTTTGCCGGAGTGATAGATCTGATCACCATGCAAGCCTGGTATTTCGATGCTCTTACTCAGGGCAGCAATACCTCCCATATGCAGATTCCGGATGCATTGATGCCAGAGGCAGAACAGTCCCGGCAAAACCTCCTGGAAGCGCTTAGTGAATATGATGACGAACTGATGATGCTATATCTGGAGGGCGAAGAAGTCCCTGAAGAGATCATTCGCCGGGCCATACGCTGCGGAACCATTGAGCATGGCTTCATTCCCGTGTTGTGTGGATCATCACTCAAAAACAAGGGATTGCAATTGCTCCTGGATGCGGTGTGCGATTTTCTGCCTTCACCTTTGGATTTGCAGGATACCGTGGGCTTTAGCTTGCAAAACCATGATCCCATCAGCATTTCTCCTGATCCGGATGGACCCCTGGTGGCACTGGCGTTCAAAGTACAGGTAGATAAATACGTAGGCCGGCTAGTATATATCAGAGTCTATTCCGGCACCTTAAAAAAGGGCGGAAACTTCATCAATATGGGCACTGGCAAACGGGAGCGGATCTCCCGAATCCTGCAGATGATGTCCAACCGCAAGCATGATCTGGAAAACCTCCACGCCGGTGATATCGGCTGTGTGGTGGGATCAAAAATGCTCTTCACCGGCGATACCATCACCGATGGTAGCATCGAAGTTCTGCTTTCCAAAATGCAGTTCCCGGATTCGGTGATCTCCATTGCCATTGAGCCTAAGACCAAGGCCGATCAGGACAATCTGGCAGAAGCGCTGTCCAGGCTGGCAGAAGAAGACCCTACCTTCCGGGTGCATATCGATAAAGATAGCGGGCAGACCTTGATCTCCGGCATGGGCGAACTGCACCTGGATATCATCGTTGATCGGATCAAGCGGGAGTTTGGTGTATCCGCCAATGTGGGCAATCCCCAAGTGTCATACAAGGAGACCATTACCCGTCCGGTTACGGTATCCGAAACCTTCGAGCGAGAGATGAATGGCAAGGGCAATTATGCCTCGGTCACTTTCAAGCTCCGTCCTATTGCACTGAAAGACCTGCCGGAAGGCGAAAAGAATACATTCACCTGCTCTGTGAGCCAGGACAAAGTACCTTCTGAGTATTGGAAGGCAATTGAAGAGGCTGCCCTCAGCGCGCTATCGGATGGTGCCCTGATCAGCGGTAATGTGGAACGGGTTGCAGTCGAACTGGTTGATGGCGCATTCAATCCCGTCGATTCGAACGAACTGGCCTTCCGGATCGCCACATCCATAGCTATTGGAAAGGCTTTGCGGGAAGCAGCCCCAGTGATCATGGAGCCGATCATGCTGCTTACGGTGATATCACCAGACGACTTTGTAGGTGATGTAATCTCCGATATCAATGCCAAGCGCGGTAAGATCGAAGTCATGAGAAGGCACAATGATTACCAGCAGGAAGTAGTGGCAGATGTGCCGCTTTCGGAGCTCTTTGGCTATTCCACTCGAATCAGAAGCTTATCGCAAGGGCGTGCCATCTATACCCTGGAATTCAAGAAATACGAGATCGCTCCCGTTCAGGTGCAAAGTGAAGTTTTGCGCAGAATCCGGGGATACGTAGATTAAACTTGACAAGTGTGATGATCACATACTACTGGAAATAGGAACACTAAAGCATGAAGGAGAAAGATATGAATATCGAACTGACTATCAATGGCAATATAGCCGCAATGAAGATCGATGGTATCTTGAACAGCGAGAATGCCCATATTTTACAGGAGAAGCTGGCAGGTGTCCTAAACAGTGGAGCCACCACCCTGGAGCTTGATCTTTTGGATTGCCGCAATATTTCATCCACGGGCATTGGCAAAATTTTGTTGTTTTACAAAGACTATATCACCAAAGGTGGTGAGATCGAAGTCGTACGCAGCTCAAACAGCGTGTACGAGCTGTTTTCGATGCTAAAACTGAATCAACTGTTTACTGTCAATCTGGGCTGATATGAGCTTATCGACCAAGGTTCTGGTCGTTGACGATAGCATCGCCATTGTGAACTCCCTTGTGGCGATTCTGGGAATAAGTGGTTTTGAGGTGGATACAGCCTTCAATGCCAGCGATGCGCTCAGAAAGATCCACAACAATGCTTATGACGTAGTGGTTTGCGATATCGAAATGCCCGGGCTTACCGGGCTGGAGTTTCTCAGCAAGGTAAGAATAGAGTTTGGCCGAGAACTTGATGTAATCCTGATGACAGGTTATCTGGAGCACGATTACTTCATTGAAGCGATCAGGCTGGGAGCCAGCGATTTTATCCGCAAGCCCATCGATACCAAGCTGATGATTCGTTCGATCCGGGAATTGGTGCAGCGCAAACGCAGCCGTAGTGACCTGGCGGATTTTTACACCAATCTGGATCGGGCTGAATTCTCTTTTGTAATGTCTCCCCAGCATTTCTCCAAATACGCTCTTTCCAAGATTTTCAGCACCTATCTGAGGCAGAGTTTCAAGGTAGCGCCCAAAGCCATGAATGAGCTTTTGGTCTGTGTGGATGAAATGGTTTATAATGCCTTCATTCATGGCACTTTGAAACTTACTACCAATGAGCGGGCTATGGATCATAACCACCTAAAGACCTTGATTGAGGACAAACTCAAAGAACCTGACATTAGTTCCAAACGGATCAAGCTGAATTTCTCAGTGGACAACTCCTCACGTTGTATTGAGATCAGCGTCGAGGATGAGGGCGAAGGTTTTGATTACAAATATTGGCTGGCACAGGCCAAGCGGGAACCCATAGCCGAGATAGAAGGCCATGGCAGAGGGATTGCCATGCTTTACCATTTGTGTGAATGCCTCGAATTCAGCGAAGCAGGCCGGAAAGTAAAGGTTCGTAAGCACTTGGGTCCCGACAGCCATAATGAAGCTGTATGAGCTGCTGGCATCAGTACCGGATGCCTGCCGTGATGATGCCAGATATCTGATCAGCGATTATCTATCCTGTTCCATTACTGATCTCTCAGTAATGCAGCATACCATCTTTACCGAGACTGACATGACAATACTGAAAGGATGGCTGGAAAAGCTGACGCAGGGCGAACCACCCCAATACATCAGCGGCAGAGCCTGGTTTATGGGGCATGAGTTTGTGGTCTCCCCGGCAGTCCTGATTCCCAGAATGGATACTGAAGTATTGGTGGAGAGCTTATCCAGGCACCTCAAGGGGCAGGAAACCATTCTCGAGATTGGCACCGGAAGCGGAATCATAGCCATTTCCCTGGGCAAGTTACATCCCGATTTGATCCTCCATGCCACCGATATCAGTCCAGCAGCCCTCGAAATTGCCAGACAGAATGCCAAGCGGCTTGACACAAAAGTCTTGTTTTTTGAAACTGATCTATATCCTGATACCAGTGATCGGTATGATGTCATAATCTCAAACCCGCCATATATCAGCACCCAGGAATTCTCAGAGCTTGAGCCCCGAGTGAAAGACCATGAACCCCGGCAAGCGCTTTGGGGAGGTGATGATGGCCTTGAGTATTACCGACGTATCCTGGAAGGGTTGGACAGATACTTGAACCCCGGAGGCTTGATAGCCCTGGAACACGGATATGATCAACAACAAGCGCTAACCGAACTGGCTGGGAACTGGGGACTGAATATCTACGAACGAGGCAAGGATCTGGCCGGCAATGACCGTTATCTAATCTTAAAAAAATAGAATTTACGAGGACGAAATGGACAAGTTTATCATCGAAGGAAATAGAAAGCTAAGCGGTTCGATTCCGGTTAGCGGAGCCAAGAATGCGATTTTGCCTGTGATGGCAGCCTGCTTACTGGCTCCGGGAAAATCCATCCTGAGGAATGTGCCCAATCTGATTGACCTGAAGACCATGGCTCACCTGCTCCGAGTCTTGGGAGCCAGAGTGGAATATGAAAATGGTTCCATGAGCATAGATTCCAAGGATGTCTGCTATTGCGAAGCTCCCTATGAACTGGTGAGTAAAATGCGAGCTTCCATCTATGTATTGGGGCCTCTTCTGGCCAGGCTCAAGGAAGCCCGGGTCTCGTTTCCAGGCGGCTGTGCCATTGGCACCAGACCTGTGGATTTGCATTTGAAAGCCCTCGAAGCCCTGGGGGCAAAAATCGAGATCGAGCACGGCTATATTCATGCCACTGCGGATAAGCTGACTGGTGGCGATGTCCATTTTGAAAAATCCTCCGTGGGGGCTACCATCAATACTCTGATGGCGGCTGTGTTTGCCAGGGGTACTACGAGATTGTTCAATGCCGCCATGGAACCTGAGGTGGATTCCACCATCGATCTGCTCAATAAAATGGGTGCCAAAATCTCAGGTCAAGGCTCCACTACTCTATTTATCGAGGGGGTTGACGACCTGTTTCCGGTGGAAATGCCGATGATCCCGGATCGTATCGAAGCAGGTACATTCCTGCTGGCGGGAGCCCTATCCAGCGAACCTGTAACCGTTACCAATTGCGAGCCCGCGCACCTGACCATCCTTCTGGACAAACTCCGGGAAACAGGTTGTGAGATCCAGATTCAGGGGCAGGATATCACCATCTCTGCTCCCTCAAAAATCAAAGCCACAAATATCCTCACACTCCCTTATCCGGGATTTCCTACAGATCTGCAAGCCCAATTCACCGTGCTCATGAGCATGGCGGATGGGATCAGCTTTATCGAAGATACGATCTTCCCGGATCGCTTCATGCATGTAGCCGAACTCAACCGTTTGCAGGCAAATATCAAGATCGAGCGCAACGTGGCTTGCGTGAAAGGAGTGAAAAACCTCAGTGGTGCCGAAGTAATGGCTACCGATCTACGGGCCAGCGCGGCTTTGGTTCTGGCTGGGATGGTGGCAGAAGGCACGACCACGGTATCCAGAATCTACCATATCGATAGAGGCTACGACCGGATCGAGGAAAAGCTGAATAGCATCGGTGCCAAAATCACCCGGGAAATTGGTTGATCCAGGGGCTCTGAGCAGCCTTCGACAGCTTTCCTAAAGCCTGTCTCAAGATTTCCACATTCACCCGGCTACTTGCTGGGTTCAACGGCGTTGTGATTGCGCTGTCATTACGCACCTGATCCGTATTGACTGCGTATTGATAGCGTAATCGGATCAGGAGGGAGGCAGCAATGCCCTGTTCGGATCCTATGCCTGCCAATTCTGGACTACTACTGGAGAGTACACAAAAGCCGGAAAACGAATCCTTGACAGATATCAAGGGATGAAATATCAAGGATGAAAGCGAAAGGTGAACATAACATGCTGCAATGGGAGATGATAGCCCATGGCAGGGTGCAGGGAGTTGGGTTCCGCTGGTTTGTCCGGCATACAGCCCTGCAGCTTGGCGTTGGCGGATACGTAAGAAATCTTGCCGATGGTTCGGTGTATATCATTGCCGAGGCGGAAGAGTGTGTTCTGAGTAGCTTCAAAGATCAGTTGCACATCGGGAATGGCTATTCCCGGGTTGATTACTGGGAAATTTACAGACTCGACAGCAACAAGAGATATCATGAATTTGAGATTAGATAAAACCCTCTGCTTAGGGTTGATGTTCATGCTGTTTAGCATGGCGGCATTTGCTCAAGCGCAGATCCATACAGTAAAAAAAGGCGATACGCTCTATAGCCTCGCACGCTCGTACGGGGTCACGGTGGAGCATATTCAGAAGCTCAATGGGCTTTCCGGCTCTGCGCTGTCAATCGGGCAGAAACTGAAAATCCGGGAAACTCAGGTAGCTACTCCGGTACCAATCCCGACCCCGGCACCCACGCCACCTACGCCGGTAGTTACTCCGCTTCCCATCCAGGAACCTCAGGTTCCTACACCTTCACCTACAGATCATTCCATTACTTCTCCACGCCCCATCCCTAAAAGCCAATTGCCCGATGACTATTTCTATGAAGTAGCACGGGGTGACAATCTGTACAGGATATCGATCAATCATGGAGTGAAGCTGGCTGATATGCTGGCCTGGAATGGTTTTTCCGATTCGGGTGTATCCATCTTTCCCGGGCAGAGGCTGATTGTGAAGGATCCCGCGACTTTTGATCCTGATCTGGCCCCAGAGCCCAAACCGGTTACTCCGGCTCAGATCATCCCGGCGACTCCGGCAAAGCCAGACACTGTGGTCATCGAAAAGGTCTATATCGTTCAGAAGAAAGATACTCTGTATAAAATTGCCACCGAAAACGGGATGACTGTGGATGCCTTGAAAAAGCTTAATGGCCTTACCTCCAATGATCTTAGGGTGGGGCAAAGGATCTATCTGGCCGGTACGCCCCGTCCTCAAACAGGCTCTGTTCCATCTGCCTCTTTAACTGAAGATGATCTGCTCAAGAAGGATAGAATTCGCAACGATCTGGTAATGCCGGTGGAAGGTAGGGTGCTTTCGGAATACGGTCTGCGCAATGGTAATCCCCACAAAGGAATCGATATAGGGGCGAAGACCGGAACTCCAATCTATGCTGTTCTGGATGGGACAGTGGTCTTTTCAGGCGTACAGGGCGCATACGGAAATGTAGTGGTGATAGAGCATCCAGATTTTGTGATGACAGTCTATGCCCACAACGAGAAAAATCTCGTAAGCGTAAACGATGTCGTAAGTAAGGGTCAGCAGATAGCCACAATCGGTGCTACGGGCAATGCTACGGGTCCTCATATCCATTTTGAATACCGGATCAAGGGTAAAGCCATCAATCCCCGGAAAGTCCTCCCCTTGAACTGAGCGAGTAATAGTATGAAGCGCGAAAACGTATTTGCCGACAAAGCCTTGCAGATCTATCTGAATGAGATTTCCAAGTATAAATCTCTATCCAAGGAAGAGGAGCATGAACTGGGGATCAAGGCTCAGGCTGGGGATAAGGATGCGATAAACAAACTCGTGCAGGCAAATTTGAAGTTTGTAGTCAAGATTGCAGCCCGCTATCAAAACAGAGGTTTATCACTATCTGAGCTCATCAGTGAAGGGAATATTGGCTTGATCAAAGCGATTGAGAAGTTTGATCCTGATAAAGACATCAAACTGATTTCCTACGCCATTTGGTGGATCAAACAGCGGATTATGCTGGCAGTATCCGAAAAATCATCCCTGATTCGGGTGCCCTTGGGCAAATCCAGTGCTGCGCACAGAGTAAAAGCTGTTCAGGAAAGACATTTCACAGAAACAGGTGAAATGGCGACCACCGATGAATTGGCAGATAAAATGAATCTATCCGGCAAGTCCATCGATCTCCTGCGTGAGCAGATGCCGGAGACTTCATCCTTTGATGATGTCTTGCAGACGGATGATTTTCAGGATTATTCCACCCGTGATCTGATGGAAGATAAAGAGATTTTGGATCCGCAAAAACTATATCTGAATGATATGATGAATCAGCGCATCCACAAAGCTATAGACAAGCTGGAACACCGGGAAGCAGAGATTATTCGCACCTATTTTGGGCTCAATGAAGACCATGAATCCAAGAATTTCGCCCAGATTGCCGAGGTGATGGGTCTTTCCCGGGAACGCGTCCGGCAAATCCAGAAAGAAGCCCTCAAGAAAATCCTGGTGGAAATGAAACCGGAAGAGGATGCCTTCCTGGATGATTTTATCGAGAAATACAATTACTAAAGGAGCAAACGCATGTATAAGGATTTCAACGAACTGCTGGCCAAGGTAAAACAAGCTCGCAAAGGATGTGTGGTGATTGCCGCAGCCCAAACTGAATCTGTACTTGATGCGGCAATTCTGGCCAAGCAGGAAAACCTGGCAGAATGTATTCTTGTGGGTGATGCTCCAGCTATAGAAGCCTTGCTAAGTAAAATGGCTCCGGATTTGACGGGTACTTTTGAGATCGTGGATACAGGCTCAGATCTTGCCAAAGCGGCGAAAGTCTCTGTCGCCCTGGTTCGCGAAGGAAAAGCTGATATCATCCTGAAAGGGAAGACAGATACTTCGATGCTGCTCAAAGCAGTACTCGACAAAGAAAATGGCTTGAGAACCAGTGAAGTGATTTCCGATGTACTGGCCTATGAGCATCCGGATGGTTTGAAACTGATGAGCGATGGGGGGATCAACATCCTGCCCGAATTGAATGAGAAAGTTGCCATCATCAGGAATGCTGTGCAGGTGGCTCATGCGCTGGGCAATCCCAATCCCAGGGTGGCGGTGCTATCTGCTGTGGAAGCTGTGAATCCCAAGATGCCATCCACCATGGATGCAGCCCTGATTGCCATGATGAACCAGCGCAAACAGATCCCCGGTTGCATCATCGAAGGCCCGCTGGCATTTGACAATGCCGTGGATCTTGAAGCAGCCAAAACCAAAGGTATCACCAGCGAAGTGGGAGGTCAGGCAGATATCTTGATCGTTCCCAATATCGAAGCTGGCAATATCTTTGGTAAAACCCTCACCTACTACTGTCACTATCGCGTGGCGCACGTGGTAATGGGCACCAGGGCACCGATCCTGATCCCTTCGCGTGCAGACGATGGTGAGACCAAGATGCTGTGTATGGCAATGGGCTTGGCGTGCATAGTCTAGATGAATCTACGTATCATCCAGCTTGGCAAGGATAAAGACGCCTGGCTGACTGAAGCTACGGCGGAATACAGAAAAAGACTTGGCGCACTCTGCAAACTCGAGGTGCTGGAACTACCTGATGTCAGCATCCGGCAAACAGGTTCGCAAGAGCTGGTGATCCGCAAGGAAGCAGATGCAATCCTGGCCAGACTCGAGCCAGATGACTTTGTGGTTTTACTTGATGAACATGGTGAGCAAAAAACATCGCTTGAATTTTCAGCTTTTCTGGATAGTTTATCTGATAGAAAGAGAATTGTCTTTGTGATTGGTGGTGTATATGGCACCGATGAACGGATCAGAAAGCGGGCGAATGTGTGCCTGGCACTATCCCGGCTTACCTTTACCCACCGCATGGCAAGGCTGATTCTCATAGAACAAATCTACCGGGGTCTGATGATCAGTCGCGGTAGAAGCTATCATGTGTGACAGCATGAATACATAAGTACACAGAGGTTATAATGATACAGCTAACAACGATGATGCAATACAACTTGCAATACTCGCTCTGGATGATGTTTCAGGGCATGCTGGGAATATTCCTGTTTATGGGAGTGTTTTATCTGCTCATCTACGGTTTGGAGAAGCTCATACCCCCCAAAGGTGACAAATGAGGCGTCTGGCCATTCTGCTGGTTCTGGTAAGTGCTGCCTGGTCTTTGTGGGGCAGCTTTTCCATCTCTGCGCAAAGAGGGCAGGAACTGCTGGTTGAATTCCAGATGGAGCCTTTTCAGATCATCGAATCTGGCGGTTTTGTCCAGATTCGCACAGATGACGTGGACTATCCTGCCATACCGGGTGCACCGTCTGTGCCATATACGGAGTTCAAGATTGCGATTCCGCCGTATGGTGAAGCAAGTTATGAAGTCCTTTCAGTCACTACCGAAACCCTCAATCTCCCCGCCCGGGTTGCACCTGTGCCCACGATCCGTGATGATAGTTCCCTTTCGGAGTATGAATATAGCATCAATGAAGCTCTGTACCGCCAGACGAATCCAGGCCTGATCAGTAGTAGCAACAGGCTCAATTTCCGGGGTCATCCTTTCTACTCCTTGACACTCAATCCCTTTCAATATGATGGAGACAAACAGCTACGGGTAACTACCAGTGCTCAGATCAGGATTTCTCTGCAGGGAAATACTAATGAGCGCAGCTCTTACCAGGAGGACGCCATCACCGAGCTGATGCTGTCCCAATTCCTGAATCCTGAATCGGGCCGTGTCTGGCAGGAAACCTCCCGAAACCAGATCTATTACACCGATTTCTCCAAGTCTGGCTGGTGGATGCGGATCGAGACATATACACCGGGCATGTTTAAAATCTTCGGATCGCAGATCGCCGGGAAACCTATTGGTGATATAGATCCCCGCAGTTTCAGGCTCTTCACTACTACCGGCCAGGCCCTACCTTTTATGGCTGTAAATCCTGGCAATGAACTGCTGGAGGTTCCTATCTATGTCTCCAGTGGGGGAAGTTCCAGCTTTACCAATACAGATTTCATCGCTTTCTATGGTACGGATCGAACCGGCTATAGCCAGAATTCATCGATCCAGGCCAATCCTCTGTATCACAATCCATATTCAAACAATACTGTCTATTGGCTCACTGCGGAATCGCAGTTTCCTGGAGAACCCTTACGGATTACCGATCAGGTTCATACAGAATGGACTGATACTATCACCCAGCAATTGGATACAGTCCATATGGAGAGTGAGAACCATCGGCGCGAACTCTATGGGCATGATTGGTATGACACCAGGCTTTTCGGCAGCACTACTGCCAACTACGATTTTACGATCGATCTGCCGGATTTGCATTCAGGCTTTTCCCAAACCCTGCAATTTCGCCTCAAGCAGGAAGATATATCCTCTGCCCTCACGCACAGCATCATGGTATGGGTAAACAATGTACTGGTGCCCAGCAATCAATCCAATCCCCAGATCCACACCTGGCTGGGGACAGCTACATTCGATTTCTCAGCCAGTGTCAATAGCTTCAATGAAGGTAACAATACCATCCGTATCCAGGTCATCAGAGGTAATTTTACTGATAACCTCTTTCTGGACTACTATCGTGTGACATACACACGCAAGTTTACCAAGGGTACATATCAATACATAGTAAACCCTGCAAATAGCAGCAGTATAAGCCCCACCCGCTATGCCTTTACAGGCTCCTCATCAAACGTTGAGGCATACCTAGTAAGTTCAAACCAATCGGTATATCGTTTACCGGTCACTACTACTGAAGATGGGTTTTATGTAGTAGCATCCGGTACGGACACATCCCGGATCGTGGTTCTCAGATCAAATGAATACTTTGCACCTCCTGTGCTCCGGCACCACGTACCTGACAACCTTGCCGACAATAGCGCTGCTTACGAGAACATCATCATTACGCCTGCAGAGTTTGCCAGTAAAGCTCAGGAACTGGCTGGAATCTATCAGCAAAGCTGGGGGCTCAGCTCCAAAGTAGTATTGCAGGATGACATCTTTGCCCAGTTCAATGGAGGCCATCCCGATCCTCTGGCGCTCAGGCAGTACATCCGTTATGCATTTTATAACTACCCTGCCCCGAAGCTCAAGACGGTTACTCTGCTTGGGCTGGGCACCGTTGACTGGAAAAACTACTCCGGCAGTGCTGCTGCCAAAAACAGGATCATGATCTATCAGCATCCCAGCAATCTTACCCGAACTGCTTCGGATGACTATCTGGGGATGATCAATACAAACAACTATCCTGAAGTAGCCATTGGCCGTTACCCGGTTAGCAGTGTGGCGGAATTGACCACTATGCTGAACAATTTCCGCAGTTACACAGAAACCCCTACTCCAGGCCTGTGGCGCAACTCCATGGTCTTTGTGGCGGATGATCTCAATAATGGTAATACTACCGGAGAGTGGGATCATACCGTGGACACTGAGGAAGTATCCCGGCTCCTGCATCCCTCACTCATGATCGACAAGATCTTTGCTGTGGAATACGAATACGACGAGTTTCAAAACAAACCCCGGGTTCGGGATGAGATGTTCAGCAAAATCAATGAAGGCAGGTTGATATGGTATTATGTGGGGCATGGCTCATTTGACGTCCTGGGTGCAGAAAACTATTATACCGGGGCGACGGATATGGGACGGTTTCAGAATGCCGGAAAACTGCCTCTCTTCATCGCTTCTTCATGCAAGGTGAGCCACCTGGATTACTGGGCTATCGATAGCCTGGGGCAAAAGACGGTGCTGATGAACAACCTTGGCGCAGTGGCCTCAATCGGGGCTACCCGCATCAGCTATCCATATCCCAATAATCAACTGATGAAGAGGGCTCTGGCGAATATCGCCAATCTGCGCAATCCCGTGGCTTACTCCCTGATGGATGCCAAAATCCGTTATACAGAATGGAATAGCAACGATGAAACCTATATCCTCCTGGGAGATCCCAATCTGAGAGTGATCCCTCCCCAAAGGGACAGCACCATGACCATCTCCAAAGCCGGACGTACCGATATCATGCAATCCCGGGAAAGGGCTATAGTATCGGGTCAATATCCCCAGCCGGGTCTAGCAGGTGAGGCTGATCTGATCGCTTTTGGCACAGATAATACATACTCCCTGAGTGGCAACGCTCTCTCGCAAAAAGGTGCTCAGCTTTTCCGGGCTAAAGTGAGCGTGAATAGCTCCAGCTATACTGGTAGTTTCTTCATTCCAGATGATATCGTGAGTGGTGAATCAGGAGTAGTAATTGCCTATACCTGGGATGAGACATCCAGGCGTGATTATCTCAGCTATTATCATCCGCTCAAGCTCTCTGATGAAGCGATAGCGGTGCCTAACCCAACCGGTCCCAGCATCCAGCTTTTTCTAGGCTCCTACGACTTTCGGGAGGGGGATGTAGTTGGCTCTTCACCAATGCTGTATGCCAGGATCAGTGATGAACATGGCATCAATGTAACTGGCAGCGCCGGGCACAACATCCTGCTGATATTGGATAATGCCTTGCAGCCCATTCCGGTGACGCAATACTTCAGTTATGATACAGATTCTTACACCACGGGCACGCTGGTATATCCACTTACAAATCTCAAAGAAGGCCCGCACACACTGCAGATCGTGGCTTTTGACAATTTTAACAAACCTGAAGTAGCCAATACTACCTTTATCGTTAGGAAAAGCGGAGCTATCTCGCTGGAAAACCTGCTGGTCTATCCGAACCCTGTCCAGACCAATGCCCATGTCACATTCATCATCTCCCAGCCCGCAGAGATTACGCTGGATATCTTTACCATGAGCGGTAAACGCATTCGCAGGATTACAACTCAGGCTGTGCAGGGATTCAATCAGATTCCCTTTGATGGCCGCGACGATTTTGGTGCAAGGATTGCCAACAATACCTATTTCATTCGGATCAAAGCTAAGACCTCAGACGGCAAAAGCATAGAAAAGCTGGAACGTCTGGTCATATACAAATAGATGGAGCCCCTACCATGAAGATCTACAATACCCAAACCCGCAACAAAGAGGAATTCATCCCGCTGGAACCTGGCAAAGTGAAGCTCTATGCCTGCGGACCTACAGTATATAACTACTTTCATATCGGCAATGCCCGTGCCTTTGTGTTCTTTGATGTTGTCCGCCGCTATTTTGAATGGCGGGGATACGATGTTACCTATGTACAGAATGTTACCGATATCGATGACAAAATCATAGATCAGGCTTTGGGTGAAGCAGTGAGCTTTGAGACCATTGCCGCAAAATACACTCAGGCTTTTCTGGAAGACACCCTGGCTCTGGGCATCAAGCCTCCTCACTATCAGCCCCGGGCCACAGAGATGATGCAGGAAATGATAGACCTGATCGATTCTCTGGTCAAGCAAGGCTCTGCTTACGAGGCTGGTGGGGACGTGTATTTTGATACTCAAAAGCTTCCTGATTATGGCAAGCTTTCCGGTAAGACTGTGGAAGAACAGCTTCCCGGGGCACGGGTGGCAGAAAACCTGCAAAAGCTTCATCCTGCCGATTTTACCCTTTGGAAAGCCAGCAAGCCCGGCGAACCCAAGTGGCAGAGTCCCTGGGGTGAAGGTCGTCCCGGCTGGCACACGGAATGTGTGGTAATGGGTCAGAAATACCTGGGTGAGACCTTTGACATCCATGGGGGCGGCGTGGATTTGATCTTTCCGCATCATGAGAATGAACAAGCCCAGGCACTTGCGCTCACAGGAAAGCCCCTGGCCCGATACTGGATGCACAATGGCTTCCTGAATATCGAAGGTGAGAAGATGAGCAAAAGCCTGAACAACTTCTTCACCGCCAGAGATGTCCTCGGAGAGTATGATGCCGAAGCAATCCGCTTCTTTTTCCTCTCCAAACACTACCGCTCTCCGATAGATTTCAACCGGGAGATCATCGCAGAATCAGCCAAAGCCTTGAAGAACTTCTATCAGGCCTTGAAGGCAGTAGATTACCTTAATATTAACAATCCTGATCTGTCTGATCCCGGACTCGAAGCCCTCAAGCAGGACTTCATCAATGCCATGGATGATGATTTCAATACCGCCAAAGCCGTTGCGGTGCTTTTTGATCTCAGTCACAAAGCAAAAAATCAGGCCTTGCCTGTAAGCCACAGACAAGCCGCAGCCCAGCTTTTGGTAGAGCTTGGCGCTGTGCTGGGCTTCTTCCAGAATCTGGACATGAACCTGCAGGAAGACATTCCCAATCTCTCCAAAGGCTTGATCGAATTGCTGATTGAGTACCGGACGCAAGCTCGAGCCGAGAAAAACTGGGCTCTTTCGGACCGCATCAGGGACGATCTTGCCAAATTGGGCATAGAACTCAAAGATACTCCATCCGGGATTACCTGGAATTTGAAGGAATAAAACAATGAAAAAGCGCAATTACATCATTCTGGCCATTGTACTGATCCTGGCCATATTATCACCGTTTGTTTTCAGAAGCCTGGGCGGACCAAGGCTGAGTAAGCCTGAGAGTGTCATTTACGATCCTACCGGCGATCGGTTCCTGATCTCCAATGTAGGCAGCAAAAGCATCGTTGCGATGTCTCCGGAAGGCAAGTTCAGCAAGTTTATGGATAAAGGCTTTACTGCTCCCAAGGGCATGATCTACCGCGATGGGATGCTGTTTGTAGCGGATCAAAAGCAAATTCATATCATCGATGTGAACGATGCCAGCATCATCGAAAGTATCCCTATCGAAGGTGCGGTCTCACTGAATGACATTGCCATTGGTGAAGGTGGGCAGATCTATGTGACCGATATGGGTGGTGATGCTGTGTACATCTATGATAAAGGCAGCAAAGCACAGGAGAAAATCATAAGTCCTCTGCTCAAGTCTCCCAATGGCATCATCTACGATCGCCCCCGCCGGCAGATGTTCGTCGTCTGTTTTACCAAACATTCTCCCATTCTTAGCCTCAATGTTGTCGATAAATCAGTAACAATCTTCAAGGATACGATCTACTCCGATCTGGATGGTATTGCCATCGATGATCCGGGCAGAATCTTCTTCAGCAGTTGGCAGGATGATACCATCATCGAGATTCCTCAAGAGCAAAATCGCTTTATCGCCACCCGAACCGGCTACAAGGATGCTGCAGACATGTATTATCATCTGCCGACCAATGAATTGATTGTGCCGCTGTTTTCTTCAAACCGGATCGTACGGATTGATCTGGATAAATAACCTTTAGACGAGAATCGTGAAGACTGATAGCTGCGTTATCCTGGAAGCAGATAGCGTGATTAAGCTCTTTAGCGAGGAAGCGCAGTTTCAAAGAGAACTGGCTGTATATATCAGCCAGCCGCCCCATGTGTCCAGGCTATTGGATTATGGTGATGCTGGCTCCGGCATACCTGAGGGCTATGGTAATTACATACGTTGCCAGCGCATTCAGGGGAAGCCCTATCTGGATCATCCTGATAGTTTCCAAGCCGATCTGCTGGGCACCAGTATTGCCAGGTTTCACCAGTATAGCTATGATGGCACCAGCGCTTTGTGCCATATCGACAACCAACCAAAAAACATACTCTACGACGGAAATGGTTACTGGCTGGTGGATTTTTCTGATAGCCGCCACGAAGTCCCTGAATATGATCTCACGCATCTGTTTCTTTTCTGGGTGGAGGAATTTCCCACCCCGCACCTGCAGCACTATGTAATATCATTTCTAACTGCTTATGCAGAGATTATCCAACCCCGGGCTCAGGCTTGGCGAGGCTGTATGATAGCCAATGTCAGGCGTTTCGACGAGCGGCGCGGGAGATTCAACCATCTGGCCAGAAAGCTCCCTGAAGCTGAGGTGAATTCTAGTAGAGAATGGTTGATTGACTCACTGGAGATTCATAAATATTTCCTTGCCAAAAGCACCGATGTGTTTAGCTTGGCTTGAGAAGAATAATAACACGAGGAAGACAAAATGAAAAGAGCACTCTTTGCTGCACTACTTCTTATCTTTGCGGCCAGCCTGGCCGCTCAAACCGGAATCTTTGGGATTTCTTTCGGACAGACCTTCACTGATCTGGACAAGATGCTGAAAAGCAAGGGCTTTTCCGAGTTCAAGACAGATAAGGAAGCTAAAATCTATACAAACTCCACAATTGAGAATTTTGTGGAAGTTCAGATTTATCTAGACAGTGTTACAAACAAGGTCTCATCCTGGTTTGCATATTTTTACAATGATGATAGTGATAAGGCTTATGATTCCGCCATGACTGTATTAAGTGATATTCATGGCATATATATTATCTGGGATGATATCGATGAAGTATATGTCTGGGAGCTTGATTCATACAAAGCTGTGTACTTATACGAGAGCACCGGCGGGGATTGGATTGCCGAATATTCGGATTGGGATGAGTATTATGATGACGATTACTGGTGGTATTGAGCCGCCAGTACCAACAAACAACCTGAGCTATAATTATAACCAGAGGTATAAAAAAGTGAAAATCGCAGCCCTTACAATAATGTTTCTCATGCTTTGCATCAGCGGTTTTGCCCAGACGGGGATCTTCGGTATTTCCTTTGGTCAAAGCGCAGCGGATCTGGATAAAGTAATGAAAAGCAAAGGATTCACAAGTGTCGTAAGAGAATACGAGGGTAAGGTTTATACGAATCCCAAGATCAACTACCTGGTGGAAGTACAGGTGTTTATGGATAAGACCACGAATAAGGCCTATACATGGAATGCGTATTTTTACAACGAAGCAGACAGTGACAAAGCGCTTGAAGCTGCAAAAGCTCTTGTATATGCTATCCACGGAGAGGAGTATGTCTGGGATTACTGGGACGATGTATATGTATGGGATATCGGCTCTGGCAAAGGGGCATACCTGTATCTGAACGATGACAATGAATGGACAATTGAATACTCCGATTGGGATGATTACTATGAGGATTTCTATTAGACTGATCTGCCTTGAAATGTGTACTTTCGTTCATAATATAACGAAGGCGGATCAGCGATCCGCCTTTAGTTTTCTGCCAAAACAATAATGCTCCAGCACCAGGATTCAACTGGCTTGTCCAAGAGGTGTTTACTACAGGATCACCTCGAGATCACCTCGAGTACTCGAGGTGATCTCGAGATGAACATGAGAGGAAGACGAAGTAACCTGTTGACCAACAAGGCATTCTAAGATGCACAAGATACAGCATTGAGTCCAGCACAAGCCAGGCTTACTTGGAGAGCGTTATCTTGCGCAGATATCTTTAAGATCGTTGCACATGAAAGTGGACAAAAAGTATATGTAAATAGTTCTTGACA
>DAOSEN010000015.1:0-59406 GCA_035363155.1 Candidatus Cloacimonadota bacterium
TTAGGATTGTTTGATCCTGCACTGATAACTCTGGGAGTGAAGTGAAGACCCCTGTTTGAATATGCTTTGTCAATTATTAACTGAGTGGCATGAGAAGAATTACTCATTAAGATGTTGTAGAAATATCTGGGCTTGTACCTATCAGGGAATGAAGACACAATTTGATTTGCCAACACACTTGTAAGCATCTGATCAAATGTTAGAGCACCTAATCTCGTTCTTAAATCCCACCAGGCTGAGGCAATCGGTTCCCTGCAACCATAGTATGAATAGAAGTCTTCGTTAAGAGTTGTGTTGGAGGGAGTGTATTCTGTATTGTTATATACGGATGTGACAGTTAAGGAGTCTGACAGTTCAATTGTTCGTAATGGCCACCAGTAAGTTGCATCGTCACGATATGCACTTGGGAAATAAATGGAGAATGCCTCGTCCATTCCTGCATAAAGTATCTCGTTTTGCACATTTAGTGGGAAAGGATTAAAGAAGTTCTGGTTTAGCTGATGATACACCAAAGCATGAGTCATTTCGTGACATACGGTAGAATTGTACATTCCTGATCCGTGGTTAATTTTAACCACTGAATCTAAGTGAAAATACTTGCCTTGTTCTGGCATTGTGCACCCTGTTATGATGCCTAGTTGTGGATACTGGAAGGGATTAGTAAATACACTATCACATAGCCAATCAATGTACTTATTAGCGTGGTAGTATTGATTGCTCGGGTTGCCGATATAATTGTAGTAATCAAATGTAATCACCGGATTTAGAGGATCAGATGGGTACTTTATAAATTGGGGCGCTAGGTCGGAGCTTCCATCAAACATTGTAATCATGCTTGACTCTAGATAAGCCTTAATGTTTGATACAACCAACCCCTCAAAAAGAGTATTGCCATGAATATCAGTATACTGTTCTCGACCATTGCCATCACAATCTGCATAAACTCGAGTATCATGAAACATTTTGCATGAGACATCCATATTCCCATTATTGTCAGAATCCAACAATGCTGTTCCGTTTGTATTCACAGTAAGGCTATGAACAACTGCTGGTTCGTTAACATATATTTCTCCTGAAACAGAATCTATTACCAGTTTTCTACCAGAACCACCGACCCAACACAAGCGATATACGGGCTCTATATCGAACTTGTATTCATGAATGTTGCAATAACTGAGACTAAACTTAGGGGATCTGTTAGAAAAGAGATTCAATAGTTCATCATCAGGTACGGTTTTAGCGTAGATTCTAATTGCATCCTCGTTAGTAAGTACTGGTGAAACATAATCATCCAGTATAGGCACAGTTGAGTTAGCGATACTGAATAGCTTGACCTGGGATATGTAGCTTATCTTCAAAGAGCCAGCTCCAAAGACTGGATAGCCATTCACATCCTGATAGTATGAAACACTTATTCCAAAAATGTTCTTGGACAATTGCCTCCTAATTAGCTGACCTTCCCTGGCCGAAATATAGGGCAAGACTTTCGAAACTACCTGATCAAACACATTGCGCATAAATACAGTATCTTGGGGAGCTGTTACCTCAATATCCATGAAATTGCCTGATATGGTCGAGAATTGCATACTTTGAAGGTTGTAGCCGATGTGTCCCTCAAACCCCGTTTCGGCCTTGAATCTTTCCGCCCGTTCGTTTAATTCCTGGGTTTTTCGCCACTGCTCTGCCGGGTCACCAGAGTCTTCACTGGCGAAGATCGCTGCACACACCAGCAGCAGCAACATCGTGATCAGTACTTTTGTTTTCATGTCTTTCTCCTTTTTTCACTTGGATTTATCCACCAAGTTATTGTATGTATCTTTGGTTTATACTCCACTTAAGCTCGCTACGCCGTAGTTTCATCCATTTCTTCATCTGCAGAGGAGGATACCTGTAACCTAACCCGAATCAAGTCTCATTTGCGCACAACTCTATTGTCAAGAAATATTTAAGCAGCTTGGGGACAGGCACTACTATATCAAGTTCAGCTTCTATCAGTGGCGTATATATACTAAGTGTGGAAAATGGGGATTTGGTGGCTGCAGAATTGAAGATTTTTTGATTTTTTGTGTTTCTTTTTTTCCACAAGGGATCAGGTGTTATCTTAGTCATTGTGGGATGGCTGGTTATCTAAACTACTGTCCCAATGGGACTCTCATGGACTTTATTGTTGTTAAACATTGTCTTGGGGCTCACACCACCAAGCTATGGCCTGTCGCCCCTCCAGGTCTTGCAGGTTGTACTGCCTACTGCTGCCAAATGAGACGCTTAGTTGGTCTCTTTGCCAGTCTCATATTGAAGGTTTGAGGGGTAAAGGACTACTGCTGAACAGCTATATACAGTGCGGTGGCGAGTTTTACCAGGTTTTCATCGGTGGTATTGAGTCTTTCGGTGAGTACCTGGGCGATATTTTTCATGATCAAATAGGCGGCATGGTGATTGGATATCGCAAAAGCATCAAAATCCTGTTTGGAAAGAGTGTAGAGCCGGCAATCGGTAGCCGCTATCACATTGGCATTGCGAGGTGCCTGGCCCAGGATGCCATTTTCCCCAAATGTGGGCAGGATTGAAGCAGTAAGTGTGGCCAGAACTTTTTCCGTGGAGGCAACATCCTCGTCGTAACCTTTGACCAGATCTTTGGTAACCCGCACAGTGCCTTTGACGAGGATGAAGATTTGGTCGCCAATGGTATCTTCTTTGAGGATGTATGCTCCTTTCTCAATATCTATCGGTTTAAGACAGGGCAATAGCAGTTCCAGCTCTTTATCATCCAGCTCTTTGAAGATTCTCACGAAGCGCAGAGTATCAAGTTGCATCATAATACTCCTCCTACATCAGGATGATGGCCTGATCATTTTCTTGAATCAGGTTGTCACGGGGAGGATTGATGCGGATGCTGCTTTTATCCTCGCTAAAGAGCTTTTTAGAGCGGCTCAGGGTGGCTTTGATGAATTGATCTATCGCAGAGGCGTTGTCATCGAAGATACTATCCAGTTCCAGTTCCGGCTCCCGGGACATCAGCCCGATCAAGAGATGCCCCTTCTCCTTGTAGATGTGATCATAGAGTTCGCCATACTGACGGCCTATAAAGCTGCTGATGATTTCACAGGTGCAGATGCGGGGCTGGGGACTTTTCACCAGATTGGTAAAGATATTCAGATTGTTTTGATCCAGTATGTTATTGGCCAGGAGATAGCCGCCAAAGTCGTCCCAGATCAGGATTTTGCTGATCCCGATGCGCTGGAGCATGTGTTTATTTTCGGTATTGATGAGCTGTACTGTGATCTTGTCCTTTTTTACCAGATAGTGGATGGCATTGGCGACAATAATGCTGCGGTCATCGGCTGCAGTACGTTCCAGATAGTGATCCGCAAGGATGATCACCTGAGCCGCTGCTGGCACTCCTGCCCGCTTGAGGGCATCTTCCTGAGAGGCCTCACCTCTTACAAAGCTCAATGATAGAGATGGATACTGGCTCTCGATGGACTCAAAGAATTCCGGAGTCTCGTTCATCAGGAAACACACTGCCGTGGATTGCAGGTTTTTCTCGATCAGTGCCCTTAAGAAGAAATGCGCTGTATTGTTCCACCCGCAGATCACGATATGATTGTGCAAACGTATTTGTTTCAAACCTTTTGCTCCTTTGAGCCTGTCCTCCACGAAGAGTGAAGCGATCAAACCCGTAAATACCGATAATGAGGCAAACCCGATGATGATCAGAATCATACCCACCAGGCGTCCTGGATGGGTAACGGGGAATTTGTCTCCATAACCTACAGTGGCAATTGTCACAATCGCCCACCAGATCCCATCCCAAAATGAAGTTATGGTGTTTGGCGTGGTTCCTTTATATTCCAGCAGCCAGATCAGTAGAGCTGAGACTAATAAAAGTACTGCAATAAATCCACATACAATCAAGAAGCGCAGAAAGAGCTTTTGATTCTCGGCATTCAGGTTATAATACAGAGCCAGCTTGCGTAGTTTCCTGAGTAATTGACTGGCTGTTTTCATGGCAGATTCTACTTATCCACCAATGATCAGATAGAAAATCATGTTCATCAAGCCGATGATTAGATTCAAGCCCATGAAGAAATAGGCAAGGTATTTATGCACATATTGATTGTAATACCTGAGAAAAAAGTCGCTACTGAACTGGAGATCAAATTCATCGATGCGATGCTCCACCCTTAGCTGCTCCGCCATCCTGGGAACTGTCTTACGCAAGAGATTGGACGCGATACTTGTGAAGGCTTCCACGATCTTGAGCCGGATCGTTTCTCTGATCTTACGAGGTACAAAGCGCCAGGAATCCACAAAGTCTGTCTTTTGCATCAGCATATCCCGGATTTTGGCTTCCCATTTGGCCAGGTAGCCACTCATTTGAGGATTGGCAGCTTGTTCGAGATAATCATGAAGGATGTCCCGGGCTTTGGTAAACAGCCATTCCCGGTATTTTACTATGAATCCGGGAGTAAGGGGTATCCGCTTGCCAAAGAAGTATCTGGCTTTGGAATTGAACAACAGCCACCTGAGCGTGTAAACAATCGATAAGCCTAATGCGATGTTCCATACGATAAAGAGTAATGATTTTAAAAAGAGCATTAAAAACCTCCTCCTGCTCCGCCACCACCTGAACGTCCTCCGCCAAAACCACCGAATCCGCCGAAGCCGCCGAATCCGCCACCTTTACTACCGCCGCCTATTGAGCCTCCGCCCCAGGAACCGCCGCCACCGCCGCGGCCACTGAGGATCGCCATCCAGATCAGCACTTCCAGGATGCGTCCCCGAGTGACTATCATCAGGAAAATGAATATGATAAAAATCGCGATACCGCCTACTGCACCGGCTCGGCCGTCAACTTGTCCACGCTGAGAATACTCGGACATTCCAGAAAGGGTTATCCCCTTTTCGGAGGCAATCTTTGAAAGTAGCATCAGGCTGCCCTGCATGAAGGCTTGATCCCAGTTCTCTTCGCCTTTGGACAAATAGCTGCGCATGGTCTGATACACAGAATTGGAATAGGCATCCGTGATATAGCCTTCAGATCCGTAGCCCACTTCAATGCGCAGCCGGCGCTCTTTCAAGGCCAGCATGATCAGGACACCTTCATCCCGGGTTGAGCCTATCTTCCACTGCTCATAGAGCTTCACGCCAAAAGCGACTTCATCATCGGTGCCAATCTCATTGAAGGTAGCGATGGAAAAATCCACTCCTGCTTTTTCCCGCAGTTCGATCGCCCAATCATTGATTCTGATCCTGGTTTCTTCGCTGAGGATACCAGCAAAATCGTTGATAAAACCAACCGGAGCAGGAATCTTGATGGGTTGGGCATGTAGTACCAGCAGCAACGTTGAGATCACCAGGATCAGGATGGCTTTATACTTCATTCAGGATATGCCCCATCTTGTCTTTCTTGGTCTTAAGATAAAACTGATTGGTCTCCTGAGGGTGGATCTCGATAGGTACCCGCTCTACAATCTCCAGGCCATAGCCTTGCAAGCCTACGATCTTCTTGGGATTATTGGTGAGCAGGCGAATCTTCTTGAGCCCCAGATCCTTCAATATCTGTGCTCCAATTCCGTAATCCCGCAGGTCTTCAGGGAACCCCAGCTCCAGATTGGCCTGAACCGTATCAGCACCATTATCCTGAAGGTGATAGGCTTTGATCTTGTTGATCAGTCCAATCCCACGCCCTTCCTGTCGCATGTAGAGGATCACCCCTTTGCCGGCTTTGGAGATCATCTCAAAGCTGCGGGCCAATTGCGCACCACAATCGCATCTGAGGCTATGCAGGGCGTCTCCGGTCAGGCATTCGGAATGCACTCTCACCAAAGTAGGCTCTTCCCGCTTGATTTCGCCCATACTAAGGGCAATATGATACTCGCCTGAGACATCACTGACATAGGTCATGATATCAAAATCACCATACTCTGTGGGAAGGTCGGCTTTGGATACCTGATGCACAAGACGTTCTTTCTTGCGCCGGTAGTGGATCAATTCCTCGATCGTAATGATGCGGAGGGAATGCTTTCGGGCAAAGGGAATCAGATCATCCAATCTGGCCATTTCGCCATCTTCACGGATGATCTCACAGATCACGCCCACAGGATGCTGTCCTGCCATACGGGCGAGATCGACTGCTGCTTCTGTGTGTCCTGCCCGCTTCAAGGTTCCCCCATTTTCTGCGATCAGGGGAAAAACGTGTCCGGGACGCATGAATTCGGCTGCGGTACTGGTGGGATCAGCCAGAGCAAGCACGCTCTTGGCGCGCTCTGAAGCTGAGATGCCAGTGGTAGTACCTTCGATCACATCCACCGAGACGGTAAATTTGGTGCCGTGACGCTCGTTATTGGCCATGGTCATCAAAGGGATCTCCAGCCTGCGGGCATAGTCTTCCGGCATGGGTACGCAAAGCAGGCCTTTGCCATGGGTTATCATGAAATTTATATGCTCGGGTCTTACCTGATCTGCTGCCATGAGCAGATCACCTTCGTTTTCACGGTTTTCATCATCCACTACGATCAGCATCTCGCCGCTGGCAAGAGCGGAGATAGCTTCATCGATAGTACTGAATACGGATTGAATTGGTTGCTCGTTCATTTCCACCACTGTGTGTTTTCCTTTAGAATCATTGTGACAGGTCTGGTATCTGTGTCAATAGCAAAATATCTGTCCAGCCAATCCAGAGTGTAATTGAACTCCTCCGGCAAGGGGGCTTCAAGCTGGACTACGCGCCCTGTAAAGGGATGGGTGAATTCCAATCTCCAGGCGTGCAGGGCTTGGTGGATAAGGTGTGTAGTCAGAAGCTCGGTGACCTTACGTTTCATGTTTTGGGGCACCAGAGAGTGCACGTAGCGCCTGGTATTGTAGAGCAAATCCCCCAATATAGGGAAATTCCGGTGGGCAAAATGCAGCCTGATCTGATGCATGCGTCCTGTTTCCAGCTTCACTTCCACCAGAGCAAAGTAGTGATAGTATTTGATCGTGCGATACAAGGTAAGCGCCCATTTACCCTCATCCGCCACACACATCTTGCGGGGGTTGGCCAGGGATCTGGTGATATAGGTTTCGATTTCCCCTTCTGGAGGTTCCGGAATCCCACTGGTAATAGCAAGGTAAGTTTTCTTGATCTCCCGATGGGCAAACATCTCGTTGATGGCTGCCTGAGCAGCATCTTGCTTGGCGATCATTACCAGTCCGGAAGTCCCCCGATCCAGTCTGTGCACGATCCCGGGACGGTTCTTTTCTCTGCCTGCGGAGAGGTTTTCTCCAAATCTCCAGAGGATTGCATTTACCAGGGTTCCATCCGGATTGCCATGTCCGGGGTGGACTATCATTCCGGCAGGCTTGTTGATGACTGCCAGATACTCGTCTTCATATACTACATCCAGGGGAATATCTTCCGGCTGAATATCTATGGGAGGAGGTTCGGGAAGATTCAGAACTATCTCATCCCCCATTTGCAACAGATAGCTTTTTTTGATGGGGATGTTGTTCACCAGAATGCAGTCATCATCGATGAGTTTCTCAATAAAACTGCGCGAATAGAGCTCCTGCAGCCTTAGCTCCGCCAGGTGCTTATCCAGGCGGATAGGCTGCTCACTTTCAAAGATGATCCTAATCTTGCTTTTCTTCACCCGAGATTTCCACAGTAAACACAGCTCCGGAAGTGATACCCTTGCGGTTTCTGACAATCGATCCCTTCAGAAGTGCCACACGATCTGTCTCTTCATCGCTTATCTCTACATCGTAGATGTTGTTTCCATATCGGAGAGACTCTATCATCCGGGCGAAGATTTCATCATAGAATTTGCTGTTTAAAATAACCTCGGTGAGGGTGTTCATCTCCGAGATATTGGGAAAGCGCTCCCTGAATTTATCGTTTATGTAGACAATCTCGCTATTTACCGTAGTGATAATCACCATTTGGGGCAGGATGTTCAAAAGCTGAATGATACGTTGATTATGCTCGAAGATCTTCTCTGCTTTGGCAGCATCGAATCTAGTGATTATCCCCAGCATCTTTTCCAGGGATAGAATCAGATTTTGAAAATCATGATCCTGATCAAACAGGGTGCTATCGATATCGGGTTGGTAATTGCCATTGGAGACATTGTCGATCAATTCCCTCACCAGGTTTATCGATCTGTGCAGCCGGTAAGGGATGTAATTGTAGATCACCACTACATACACAAAGATGCCAAACAGGAAGATGATCATGATGGATTGGATATCGCTGGCCAGCATGTACAGGCTTTTAGCCTGGCTAACCGTATAGAGCACGAAGATGAACTGAAGCAGTACAAAGGCAAATAGCAGAGCGATCAGGATATGATATCTGGATTTTATGGAGCGTTTCATAATCTAGTCCTTTACCACAGTGGTTTCATAGATAAGCTTGTCGATATTGCCTTTGGGACCCATCAGTATCATAACATCACCCTCATTTACCATGTCATTGGCACCAGGCATGTCGTTCATCCTTTTTTCCACTATATTGCGGCCATCTTCGGTCACAGAAAGATAGTTGTATTTGATAGCGATCACGTGCACACCCCTTTGCGAAGGCAAGGCCAGATCCTGCAGGGCTTTGCCCACAAACTCCCTGGGAGCCAGCATTTCCACAACGATGTGGCCGCTGGATAGATTTATGTACTCACGTACATTTCTCGAGATCAGAGTCTTGGCAAGCTGATTACCTACAATCTCTTCCGGCAGCATGATGTGTTGCACACCAATAAGTTCCATGATTCTGCCATGCAGTTGATTCTCCACTTTGGCATAGATAATGCCCACCCCAATCTTCTTGAGAATGGCTGCCGTCAGAATGCTCTCCTGGATGTTGCTGCCAATGCCGATGATCACTGCATCTGCTTCATTCAGATTGAGTGATCTGAGCGCAGGCTCATCGGTAGAATCCATACAGATTGCTGTAGTGGCACGGCTGCTTACGTCATCCACGATGTCCTGACTTTTATCGATGGCTATCACTTCCATCCCGTTTTCTGCCAGGATGTTTGCCACAGTCATCCCAAATCTACCCAGTCCAATCACAGCATATCTTGCCATATCATATCTCCTTAGCCAATGGCTATCTTTTCTTCAGCGAAAGTAATGTTCGGTTGCCTTTTACGCATAGAGAATGCGTAAATAAGAGTAAGAGGACCAATGCGTCCTACATACATGAGTAAAGTAATCAAGCCCTTTCCCGGCTGGCTTAGGGTGTCAGTGATACCCATGGAAAGCCCCACCGTACCAAAGGCCGAGATTGCTTCAAAGATTATTTTCTCAAATGGCTTGGCTTCGATGATCAGCAGGAAGAAAACTACGATAAAAATGATGCTCCCAGCCAGAGTCATCAAGCTTGTGGCCTCCCGATAATTTGACAAAGCCAGCTTGCGGTTGAAGATGCTTAGATCCTTACGCCCTCTCAGCATTGAGGTAACGGAAAGCACCAGAACCGCAAAGGTAGTAGTCTTGATACCGCCACCAGTGGAACCAGGTGATGCACCGATGAACATCAACACCAGAAAGATCAGAATGGAGGCTGTGCTGAGGCCTCCCATATCCAAAGTATTGAACCCTGCTGTACGTGCCGTAACAGATTGAAACCAGGCACTCTGAAATCTGCGACTGATCGAAAAACCTTCCATCAATCCGTGGTACTCGGTAATGTATAATGATACAAAGCCCAAAAGCAATAATAAGCCCGTGCAAGCCAGCACGATCCTGGTATGCAGGTTCAGTTTACGAACTTTATCGACCCTGGTTACATAGCGGTACAAATCAATGATTACTGCAAAGCCTATGCCACCCAGAAGGATAAGAGTCGTAATCGTAAAATTGATCAAGGGACTATCCACAAAGCTCATGAGGCTATCCGAGAAAAGGGAGAATCCTGCATTACAAAACGCAGAAACTGAGTGAAAGATAGAGCTGTAAAGTGCCGTGGCAGGATTCATAGAGTCAGAGAATTTGAAGAACAGCAGGATGGCACCAATGCCCTCGATCAGAACTGTCACCAAGACAATATTTTTAAGCAGTTGAAAGATATCCAGTCGCTCGGTATCCCCCACCACTTTTTGCATCACATTCTCCAGCTTCAGGTTCAATCTCTGCCCCATAATCAGCGCGAAGGCTGTAGATACAGTCATGATCCCCAAGCCGCCAATCTGAATGAGGACCAGGATGATAAGCTGTCCAAAAATGCTGAAATAACTTCCTGTATCTCTCACGATCAAGCCTGTAACGCAAGTTGCCGAAGTAGACGTGAACAGCGCATCTACAAAAGGTGTCACCTGATTTGCAGTTGAGGCCGCCGGGAGCATCAGCAGAACTGTGCCGACCAGAATCACAAAGGCAAAGCTCAGCATGAGCGATACCGGGGGATTGTCTGTTAAAATCTTGTAGAGCCTGCCCTCAAAGGCTTTGAACAAGAAAAATTGGACTATGAAATATGTCTGCCGGATGAGCAGGAAGAAGATCACGAATTTGGCCTGATAGAACATCAACAGGCCACCCAGGAGCAACATGGCAAGATCCCGTAAAACCTGGTTCCGTTTCTCTTTCAACTCGCCTAAAAACACCCGGTTCAGGATTGCCAGCCCCAAGAGCAGGATATTGGCAAGGGCAGTGATCAGCTCCACCAGATAATAGTTGTCCGAGAGATAGGTGATAATGGATTCCAAAAAGAGGACAAGGAAACTCCACAGAGCCAGAAAATAAGCTATGGATTCGATGTGCTTCAATAAGGAATTGGACTGATGTTTTCTACTCATAGATCCGTAGTGATATCCGCCCTAATTATTTGCTCCAACTTATCGATAGCCAAGTCTGCAGGAATGGACCGCAATAAGCCCAATCTCTCGAAGTAGTTCTTTAGTCCGTAGGTTTCTGCGTAAAAGGCTTTGATTCTCCTGGCTATGGCTGCTTCAGCGTCATCTTCCCTTACGATCAAGGATCCTCCACAGGCATCACATTGGCCAGCTATCCGAGGAGGATGATTCTGTAAATGGTAGTTCTGCCCACATCCGCTACAGACTCTGCGACCTTGCATCCTGGCCATAGCTTCTGATTCAGGCAGATCAAGATAATATACTCTGATCAGGTGATAGTGTTTTCCGAGGTACTCGGCCTGGGCTAATGTACGCGGGAAACCATCGAATACAATCCCGCTACATCCTTTTGACAAGGATACTTCCACCAGCTTGAAGACCAAATCATCAGAGACAAGCTCGCCCCTTGAGATCACTGCCTGTACTTCCAATCCGATCTCTGTTTCCAGACTAACCTGTTCTCTTAGCAAATCGCCGATATTGATATGCTGATAACCGGTGTGCTCGGCCAGGAGCTTGGCCTGGGTTCCCTTGCCACTGCCCTGAATCCCCATAAACACTATTGCATCAATCATATTCACCTCAATTTGAACATTTAATTGATCTATATCAGTTCTGTCAAGCAACTTGTGTATTACTCAGCACTCCCAGACTGCAAAAGCCACGGCAAAATCCTGTTCGTGGCTCAGGGAAATGTGCATGCTCTGTGAATCTGTCTGCTTGAAGAGAGCTCTGGCACCGCCGTGGAGCAGAATCTCAGGCTTCCCCAATACATCCAGTCCTACTTCGATATCTCGCCAGTTGATCTTCCCATCCCAACCAGTGCCAAAGGCTTTCATCACAGCTTCTTTGGCGGCAAATCGAACCGCATAGCTTTGCCAGGGATTGGCTTTAGCCTGGCAATATGCTGTTTCTGCTTCTGTATATACTCGCTCCACAAAGCGAGGATTGCGTTCTATCGTGCGCTGTATTCTGGCAACGGCAATGATATCTGTACCAATTCCACGGATCATGATTTGATGCCCTCGGCCTCAAGCCGCAGGAGATACCTTTTGGCAGTCAATCCCCCCAGAAAGCCACCCCAAGATCCATCTGCACTCACTACTCTATGGCAAGGCACAAGGATAGGAACGGGGTTTTCGGATAAAGCCCTGCCCACAGCACGGGCAGAATCGGGCTTGCCTATCTGTTCGGCCAGGTCTTTGTAGCTCTGTGTAGTTCCATAGGGGATCTTCATCAAGGCTTCCCATACCAGAAGCTGAAACACAGTTCCTGTGGCAAAAAAAGGCAGATCAAACTCCCGGAGATTACCGGCAAAGTAATCATCAAACTGGGTCGTGATCGCAGAATATAACTCACCCTCATGGACATTGGACTCTATTCCATCTGTGAATCGCACCTGAATGATTGTATCATCCTCGATACAAAAACACAGCTTGATTAGTCCATCCGGAGAAGAGTAATAAAGGTTCTCAGTCATTTTAACACTCCTGAACCGCATGCAGTAAATGACAAAGCCCCTCGAAACAATTGTATCAAGGGGCTAAGCTGTTGTGTTTGGTAACTATGCAGTGAATCTTCTGCGTTCCTTAATTCTGCCTGCCTTTCCTTTGGCGCTGCGCAGATAGAAGAGCTTCGCTCTGCGAACCTGGCCATGACGGACAATCTCAAGTTTGTCGATATTGGGGGAGCTCTGAGGGAAAACCCTCTCTACTCCGATTCCACTCGAAACCTTACGCACAGTGAAGGATTTGGAAACGCCAGCACCACGTTTTTGAATCACGATGCCTTGGAAGACCTGAATGCGTTCTTTGCCACCTTCTTTAATTTTATAATGGACTTTTACGGTATCGCCTACGCGATAATCCGGAAAGTCAGTTCTGATTTGGTCTCTGCCAACTAATTGCAGAATATCCATTTGGGTTCCTCCCATATATATACTCGGAGAGACTGATCCCATATATGCTCAAGCAGCGCCGGGAAAAGTACTGAAAACCTGGACTACTAAAGTGAATCCAGTCAGACACCGGTAACTGATGAAATGAAGCTACAACAAACAAAGAATGTAGCTTGATCAATAGTATTGCACTCATATAAATGAGGGTTGCATTACTGCTTGGGCTATCTGTATTGGTCTCAGCTTTCCTGATTGGTTAAATACTAATGCCCACTGGGCACTTTGTTACTTGTTCTCTGGCTTGTCTGCCAGTAAATCAGGTCTGCGGGTTCGGGTTAAGATTTCGGCTTGTTCATCTGCCCAGGCTTGGATAGCTTTGTGATTTCCACTGGTCAGCGCTGGTGGCACTGTGCCTTCCATAAAGCTTTCCGGTCTGGTATAGCAGGGAAAACCTAGCTTACCATGATAGAACGAATCGCTATGGGCACTGGCAGGGTCACTCAAGACATTGGGTAATAGTCTGGTAACCCCATCGATAAACACTTGGGCTGCCAGTTCTCCCCCACTGAGTACGTAATCCCCAATCGAGATTTCGTCACTCACTGCCAGATTGCGGATGCGCTGATCAATCTCTTTGTAATGACCACAAAGCAAAATCAGCTTATCATATCGGGCATAATGACAGAGAATCTTTTGATTCAAGGGACGTCCCTGTGGAGTGAAATAGATCACTGGAGCAGAGCATTGCGCCAGGCTGTTGATCAAGCTGTCGTAGATCGGTTGAGGAGTAGCCACCATGCCGGCAAAACCGCCATAGGGATAGTCATCCACCTGCCGATGCTTGCTGAGGCTGGCTTTGCGATAATCCGTAAGCTGCACGCTCAGAGCTTGCCTGGCTATGGCGCGGGCTACGATACTGGTATCCAGAAATGCTGTAAAAGCATCCGGAAACAGACTCAATACTTCAATCTGCATGAGTGACTACCACTTGCTGGTTCACAATCTCCAGATCATTCGCAGCTAGCAGATCATCAAGATTTTGCAGAAATAAAACCCGATTATCTTCCAGAACCTGATCCAGATAAAACTCCACCAGCGGAACCAGAAGCTCCACGGCACAGGGAGTATCGATTACGATCACATCCTGAGCTCCATTGAAAAACATGTCCTCCACGACTCCCAGATTGGTGCCTGCATAAATGGCAGTAAAACCAATCAGATCATCCTGGCTGCTCTCAGCAGGCATATCGTCAAGAGCGAGATATACCTCCCGGTGCATACTACGTTCCTCAGTGATCCCATCCTCCAAAAACCTGACCCAGGTCTTTCGGTTTGAAATCTTCCTATCACAGATAGTTACGTAAAACACTCTATCGCTGTCAAAGATCAAATAGACATCATCCGTGCCCTGGAAAACCTCGCGGTAATCCGGTTTGATCATCACATGATGCCAGCCTTCAGAATCCTGCCCACCCAGTCTGCCGATTCCTAGGTACTTTGGATCAGCCATTTATTCAATGATTTCGAGCTCGGCGCGCTTCCCTTGTTTGGTGGATACAGCATTGATTATTGTGCGGATAGCTCCGGCTGTACGGCCGCGCTTTCCGATCACTTTGCCGATATCGGCTTTTGCCACTCTCAATTCGTAAAGAGTGATCTTGTCACCATTAATCTCGGTGATTGATACTTCACTGGGATCGTCCACAAGTGCCTTAACCATGAATTCAATGAGATCTTTCATGTGTCACCTCAGCTTATTGTTGTTCAGTTTCGCTTTTCTGCCGTGCAATCTTCCGTTCGTGCCACAATTGCAGAACACCGGCTTTGCGCAGTAAAGACCGCACGGTGTCTGTGGGTTGGGCGCCCACTGAAAGCCAATAAATGGCACGTTCGGATTCGATATTGATCTTGGATGGATTGGGTTTAGGGTCGTACCATCCGACGCATTCAATGTATTTTCCGCATTGTTTAACGCGTGAATCTACCGCTACTATGCGGTAAAAGGGTTGGTCGTTTGCTCCCATCCTTCTCAGTCTCAGCTTGACCATTGGTTCTCCTTGTTCGTTGTCACTATGGTTTTTCTATGAATTCAGCATACTTTTTTTTAGTGCCTTTTTCGTCAAGAAGTTTTTCGCCAAGTGCTTACTATTCAGGCTGGGTATGAGCATCCTCCCCCATCAGCAGTTTATCAATGGCACGAGCGCTACGATGCCCATCTGCAATGGCAGTGATTGCATCTGCAATGCGGTTGAACATATCACCGCCAATGAAGACTTTGCTATCCGAAGTCTGTCCCCACCGATCTGCCAGAATATTCCACTTGCCGAATCTGATCTTAGCCTGGGCTTCGCCATCCATCCAATTGAAATTCATCCCCTGACCAATAGCGGAGATTACCGTATCCGCTTCCAATATCTCTCTGCTACCTTCGATTGGGATCGGCTGGGGACGGGCCCCTTCTTCTTGTTGAACCATTTCTGCCATGCTATAGATAGATCTGATTCTGTCGCCTGGGAGCTTTTCAATCTTAACCGGGACTGCTTGAAAGATAAAGGCAACTCCCTCTTCATATGCTTCTTCGATCTCTTCCCGGTCCGCAGGCATATCAACCTCACGCCGCCTATACAATACTGTTACTTCTGCTCCCAGGCGTCTCGATGTTCGGGCTGCATCCATAGCCACATTTCCGCCACCCACAATGATGACTTTCTTGCCCAGGTTCACTGGAATCTGATTGGTTACATCACTCAGCAGTTTAAGGCCAGGGATTACCTGAGGTAAGTCGTCTCCCTCGATACCGATCCGATATGGCTCAAACAGACCTGTACTGATGAATACGGCGTCATGTTTGGCGTAAAGATCATCAAAACTGATCTCGGCTCCAATACTGCAATTCAGATGAAGATTCACGCCCAGTGATATGATGTAGTCAATATCCTTATCCAGCTTAGCATAGGGCAATCTATATTCCGGTATGCCATAACGCAGCATCCCGCCTGCTGCCGGAAGCTTTTCATAGATATCGACACTGTATCCCAGGAGGCGCAGATAGTATGCAGCGCTTAATCCACCAGGACCTGCTCCCACGATACCAATGCTTTTATCGTTTGATCCCAGTTCCTGAGCCAGGATTTCACGATATTTTTCTGATTCCACACAGTCTGTAAGATAGCGTTTTAGCCATCTGATCGATATTGCCTCACCCCGGTGGGATAAAGCACATACGTCCTCACATTTGCGGGTGCAGATCCTGCCACACACTCCTGGCAGAGGATTGGTCTCGTACAGCAGTCTCAAGCCTTCCTCGATTCTATGTTCACGAATGGCTTTTATATATCCGGGAATATTCATGTGCGCCGGACAGGTAGCTGTGCATATGCCACACTGAATACAACGATCGGCTTCCTTTTCTGCTAATTCCCGTGAATAGCCCAACACCAGCTCTATGAATGAATCGATGTTTTGTTCAGGATGCAGATGTGGCATGGGTATTCGTTCCAGATGCAGCAATTCATAACCTTCGGGACGCTTGTAACCTTCGTCAATATGGTCCCATGGCTTCTCATCCAGACCTGGGATGTAGCAGTATGTTTCTCGCACATCTTTATCCAAACCTTCTTCCACCCAAGTATAGGCAATACTCATAGTTAGTGATCCACTGGGACAAATATCCACACACAGGGCGCACCAGCAGCATCTGCCATAATCCATTTTGGGGCGCAATCCGCTATCACCATCCCGGGCAGGTTTAACTGGCACCATATCGATAGTGGCATTCTGGCAGATTTCTGCACAGGTGCCACAACCGATGCACTTTTCCAGGTCGTTTTTGTGAAATCCCCGATAATGCGGAGCGGCATCCCTGCCTTTGCTCAGAGTGTTTATGGAATATGGTTTTTCGAAAGCCCGTTTCCATACATACAGGGGGGATAGTATATCTCTAAGATTCATCTTCTTACCTCTCTATCTCTGGCGGATATGTATGCAAGGACAACATCAAACCATGTGTATCAGCGATGTTTACTCCCACTGCCAGATGCTCCAGCAAGGCCACCGCATGGCTGTATGAAGGGCCTCTCACTGTTACTTTACGGGGATAGGCGCTACCATCCGATACCATATAGTATCCATATTCACCCCGGGTGGATTCTGCTCGCACATAGGTCTCTCCGGCTGGGATCTTGAGATGCAGCACATTGGGCAGGGGTATATAGTATTCACCCTGAACAGGCATTTTTTGCAGTGCCTGACGGATCAACGAAATGCTCTGATGCATCTCTCGCCAACGCACAAGCGTTCGGGCATAAGCATCCCCTGCTGATTCTGTTTCGATCTCGAAATCCAACTGATCATATACCAGATAGGGATTGTCTTTGCGTACATCTCTGGCGACTCCACTGCCCCGAGCTACGGGACCAACCACGCCAAAGCGGTCGATCATATCAGCGTTGACTATTCCCAAGCCCACTGCCCGCATCTTAAATACGGCATTATGCAGCATCACATGCTTGATCTCTCCCAGCAACCTTTCCACTCCATTGAGAACAGAATGGGTATGATCGATCCAGCCCGCAGGTATATCGCCACGTACGCCCCCAGGCAGCATGTACATATGATAGATTCTAGCCCCGGTGAGTTCTTCAAACAGATCCAGTACATAGTCTCTATGCGCCAGGCTCCATTGAGCTACTGTACCCATGCCAAAAGCTCCACTCTGTCCACCGATCCACATCAGAAAACTGGCCAGTCTGGAAAGCTCCAGATTTATCAAGCGCAACCATTTGGCGCGTTCGGGAATCTCGATGCCCAATAGCTCTTCTACAGCAGTAGCAAATAGATACTCATTGGTATCAGGCTCTGGAACGCAGATTCTGCAGACGATAGGAAAGCAGTTTATATATCTGCGCCTTTCCATCAGTTTTTCAAAACCACGGTGCAGATAGCCCACATGAGTCTTGCAGTTGATGATCTGATCTCCGCAGATATCCAGCTCCAGGCTCATGTTTCCGGTCACGCCTGGATGCTGGGGACCCTGCCACATTTTCAGATACTTCTGGCTATCCAGATCATATACTGCTTTGCCATCAACGATCTTGGGATACATGTTTTCCATCTCAATCCTCCGGATACATTTGCTGCTGCATGTGCTGTTCGGGTTCATGAATTTCCCGGGGACGATGACTGTAGGTTTCATCGCTATACTTCTTCGTATCAAAATCCCGGCGCATCACCGGAGGACCCTGCCAGCCTTCCAGGATGAAGGGTTCTTCCATGCCGGGGCTGCCAGGAAAATCAAGACCAAACATCTCATGCAACTCACGCTGATAAGTGCGGGCTTGCTCCCACAAATGATGAATGGAATCCATTACCGGTAGCTCCCTGGGAATCAGAATCTTGATGCCAAGATCAGTATGGTCTGTGTAATTGTGCAGTAGATATGTTACCTGAAACTGCTCCTCTTCGATCCAATCCACACAGGTCATCAGAACCAGATGTGAAAACCCGCAAATATCACGAAGATGTGTAATCAGGCTCACAGCATGCTGAGGTGTGATGTACATGAAAGCCAGGTTCTCTCTTTGCCGGGTAACTCCGGTTACCGGAAAGCGCATTTGTAATTCGTTATAAAGTTGTTCCATACATCCTACCAATTGTAATCCGGCATGTTCCAATCTTTGATTATCTGCTTTTGATTGGCCTTGTACCAATCAAACTTCTCAGCATAGAGGTTTTGACCTTCAGCTTTACCAGCCATTATCAGTTCCTTGAGTTTGGCAAATCCCACCAGGATTGCTTCCGGACGCGGCATACAGCCCGTGATGTAAACATCTACAGGGATGTATTCATCGATGCGCTTTACCGTATTGTATGAATCCCAATACATCCCGCCATTGATAGCGCATGAACATACTGCCACCACGAATTTGGGACCCTGCATCTGTTCATAACTGCGTACTATACGCTTCAGGGTCTTGATCGAGACATAACCCCCAATCATAAATACAGAAGCCTGACGCGGAGTCGGACGGGGTTGCATTCCCAAGCGGCTGATATCATATCGAGCTGTAAGCAAAGGGCGTAACTCTATAGCGCCACATCCTGTACCGAAAGCCAGGATCCAGAGGCTGTGGGATCTGCACCAATTGAAAAACTTCTCGATGATCGCTGCACTCTTGGGAATTGCCTTGGGGCGGGCATCGCAAAACCACTCCTGTTCTTCCAGGGACAGACCTGCATTGGTAAGAGTATGCTCGTCTTTGCGCCAATCCGGATATTCCGGAACAGGTGGAACCTGGGTTGAGCTTTTATCTTCCTGCATCTTCACTCCTTCAAATTGTCCAGATTAGTATTGCAATAATCCCGATCAGGGCAGGGTACTTCAGGAAAAACCGGATGGATTGCTCTGTCCTGAAGCGTGGGTATGCAACCCCCACAAATACACTGAACATATAGATCGCAAAAGTCTTCCCGATCATGATCGGGATATTGGTAGCTCCACCAAAGTAGAGATTCATAAACAGCACCAGCTTCGCGCCATTGAAGATCCCACGATTGGTTGCCAGCAAGCCCAGAAACGAGGCCTGATATTCTGTAGGGGGACCGATCGGAATCTCCTGCGGGGCAATAACCACCGAAAAGGGATTGTACATATTCATTCCCAGCATCGCGACCATCGCCGCCACTACTGCCAAAGGATTGGTGAACAACGTCCAGTTCAGAATCCCTCCCTGTTGGGCTGCCACAATTTCAGTGATATTCAGAGTTCCATACTGGATTGCCAGGCTGATCACCGATAAGGCAAAGGGAACTTCGAAAGCCGTCATCTGCGCCAGACCCCTGGCTACAGCAATGGCGGAATAGGGGTGCCCCCCTTCTCCTGCTCCCAGAGCCATACCCAATTGACCAAAGAAGATGAAGTACATCACGAGCAGGACATCCCCTGATATGGAGAAATTGCTGAAATACACACTGCCAAACAATACCGGGATAAACATATAGGTGCCTATCCCCCCGGCAATCCTGAACACCGGACCAAGATAAAACATAATCCCATGACTGATAGCCGTTCGTTTGGCATTGTTTTTGATGATATCGATAAAAGGCTGCCATACTGGAGGCCCCAGGCGTCCCTGTACTCTGGCATAGACTTTTTGGACTATTCCGGTAAGAGTAAGGCCCCATACGGTAACCACTCCCAATGAGATAAAAGCCCAGATCAGTTTCAGGCTGAAGCTCATAACGCCACCCCCATCAGTAAATAAAGAGTAATCAAATAGAGAAAGATATGCAGCAGATAGGTCTGCCCATTACCAGTGTATATCCTGGCCAGAGTAGCCGCAAAAGATTGGGTGCCTTCGGATACTGAATCCCAAAACGCAATCATGCGAGGCTTTACCAGCCCACCCAATGCCTTGTAATAATGGGCAAACATGGCATAGGCGAAGTGTGTGGTCCAGGGTTTATATGGACGTTCTGCTGCGAATACGATGTTGAATTGCTTCACTTTTTGCGTCCGGGCATTCACCAGCAATAGCCATACCAAAGGAACCATGAAGACACCCATGGTCACATACATGACCAGATTCCCATTCCAATATGCTTTCAGATTCGGAGCATTAATGATCAGATTGTAACCCTGCCAGGACAGCCATTCGGGCTTGGCAAGATACTCCCCTACGGCAGTTGAGAGAGGCATGGTGAGGAGATTGGGGAGCATCGAAAACGCCATGATCAGCATCATAAAGATGGCTTGCGGAATGATGTACCATACCGGAGCCTCTTTTACATGATACTGATTGGGCTTGGCTTGCCCCAAAAACACTGTATGAATCAGCTTGTACAGGTACAAGAAGGCTACAGCACTGGAGAAAAATGCCAGCCCGGCCTGAAGGTATCTGCCTTGCTCGAGCAGGGAAGTATAGATGAACCATTTGGAGCCAAAGCCAGTAAGCGGAGGAACCCCCGAGACGGCGATAATCCCCAAAAGCACACTGATAAAAGAGATCGGCATCTTCTTGATCAGCCCTCCCATTTCATACATGTTTCTGGTTCCGGTGCGCAGGATCACACCTGCTATGGCCAGGAAGATCAAGGCTTTGAAGAGCAGGTGGTTTACAGTTAGATACAGAGCCGATACCCAGCCCAGATGAGACATCAGCGACAAGCCCAGGATAATGTAGCCCATCTGGCTCATACTGGAATAAGCAATCAACTTTTTCACATCCTCCGAGAAGGCTGCCATCAGAGCCCCACCAAAAGCCGTCAGCACGCCTATCCAGCCCAAAACTGTCATTATGGAGACATGCTGTTTGGTTGCCTCAAACCCCATGATCATGAAGATCATCAAGCCCATGATCCCAGCCTTGGATACTACAGATGAGATCAGGGATGTACTCTCGTCCTCAGCTTCACTATAGGCATTGGGCAGCCATACATGAACTCCCAGGGCTCCCGTCTTGATTAGCAAGCCCAAGCCAGCCAGGATCAAGGGAACAATCCCGATATTGATATACTTTGCCTGCAAGAGGATAGGGTATCCGGAATAAAACTCCGGGATCAGCATCAGAGCACTCAGGATCAGATATGCTGCTGCAAGCGAGAATACGATATAACTCTGAGCAGGCTTTCGGGCATGTTTCCCTCGGAGCACCAATACATAAGAAGCGATGGTCATCAGTTCCCAGGTGTAAAACAGCTCCAGGCGGGTGCTGGCCAAGACCAGATTTCCCAAAGCCAGGATCAGCATAATCAGAGGCGGAAACAAGCCCTCAGCATTGCCTTTTCGATGCATATAGGCAAATATGTGCAGTGCAGCTCCACCTACCAATACCAGAGTAAAGATCTGACCCATCAAGGGAAGTCCCATCATCCCCTGGCTCCAGACAAAATAGCCCACCAAGCCAATGGCCAGTATGCCTTTGATCTTTACCGGGATAAAATCCAGCAAGCTGAAGACCAACATCGCCAATACCGGATACATAACCCTGAGTGGTAAATCAAACAAGTTAGTGGAGATCAAATAGGATATTATAAACAGCAACGTAACACTGATGACCGGAGGCAACATCCGATGCACTGAAGTCTTCAGGTTCAGCGGTTGTTCGGCTTTTACGATCAAGCCCAGCCATCTGAACATATACACAGCTTCAAACAGAGACCCGATCAATAGCGCTGCAACCAACACTGGCTGAGACATCATCACCATCACCCGGATCAACATCCACTTGGCAAAAAAGCCTGGAAAAGGTGGTAGGCCTACCAAAGCCACTGCAAAGATCCCAAAGCTTGCTACCAGACCGCTATCCTTGCGCAAAGCTGCCCAATCCTCCAGCCTCGAGCCTGAGATCATCTCAGACATCCATAACAGACCGCTCTTGGCCAGGGCGTTGTTGATCATGAATCCTAAGGCAATGATCAGAGCATACTGAGAAGGGACATTGAGCATCTGCAAGCCAAACATGGTGAGCAAAATCAAGCCCGACTGCCCCGTAGAGGAATAGCCCAGCAGGCGTTTGGCATCGGTCTGCCTGAGTCCGGTAAGATTCGCAAAGACAAAGCTCACCAGTCCGGCTATAGCAAAGCCCTGAATCTGCCAGGCAGGTATCACCGGCATCAGCTTGTGAATCAAAAAGATGATCGCCGTGCTGTTGATAGCGGAGAATACTGCCCCCATCCCACCATGAGCGGATTGATAGACATCCAGAGCCCAACCATTGGCAGGGAAGGGTTTGAGATCGATAAACAGAGCTGCTATCACCAGGAATATCGCCATCTGATAGGCAGGTGAAGCTTGTCCTGGCATGCCGATCCAGCTATCGATATTCAGGGTTCCGGTATAGCGATAGACAAAGATGATCCCCAGCAGCAACAAAGCGCTGCTGATCCCACCTGCCATCATGTATTTCAAGCCACTACTGAGGGCTGCCTTGCTTTGCCGGATTGCGATCAGGGCAAAGCCTGAAATCGAGAGAATCTCGATAAACACAAATGAATTGAACAGATCCCGGGTGAGGATCAGTCCGTTGGCACCCAAAAGCAGGAGTAGATACAAGGCCATGGGCTGGGCTCCATCCGCCAGGAAGCGGCGGGAGAAGCTGATCCCTCCCAGCAGCCCGATCACATTTACCAGGAGTAACATCACAGCTTCATTGAAACCAAAGGACAAGCCGATGGACAAAGGTGTGCTGAATCCTGCTGTGAAATACTCACTTTGCAGCGCTGGATTGCTTTGGATCAGCCAGATCCTGTATGCAGTGGCGGTTATGACCCCGGCGATGGTAATCAGTACCATGCCCAGGGTAAGCTTCTTACTAAGCTTGTCGGTCAAAGCAGAAGCGAAAGCAGCTATCAGAAAGCTGGCAATTATATACAGCGGGTTTACCATTTCTGCTCCTCATAATCCGAGATATCAGTGCTGTTTCCATATTTGCTAAGCCTTACTGCATAAGCCAGCATCAAGCCAGTCACCGCAAGCCCTATCACAATCGCCGTCAGCACCAGGGCACTGGGAATGGGATCCACCACCCGGGTCAGGGCTTTTACTCCTGCCATAGCTGGTGGGGCTGCGCTTACAGCTTTATCGATGATCGGAGCGGTACCGCCTTTTACATATCCGATGGCAACGATTACCAGATGAATACCTGTATCAACTACTGTGAAACCGATGATCATGCGCAGGATTTCCTTTCTGTACAGCATGATGGATACACCTGCCAGGATCAGCAACAGACCAGTAATCATCATGATCATACTTCTTCCCCCTCATCCTGAATCGAAGCAAGCACACTGGCCAGCTCACTGCCCACCTTGATCCCGATCAGGCTATAGATCACAGGGACAGCACCAGCTGAGAAAAGAGCCAGATAAGGTCCTGCTGCCCAAAACCGGGGGTCGAGGAAATGATTCATACCGATCAGGATCAATCCTGCCAGTCCCAAGCTTACATACGCAATACCCGAGATCGATTCAGACCAGTGCAGAAGGCGATGCGACACTTCAAACTGCACTTCTGCCATGATCAGCATGAGGATTCCCGAAGCTATTACCACTCCACCCTGGAATCCGCCTCCGGGACTCAGATGCCCGTGGCTGAAAATATAGATGCCCAATACCATGATCATGGGCACCAGAAATTTTGCCCCAGTTCTCATAATCTCGGAGCCGGGAGTTCGCTCATGCTTGCGGTGATGGCGGCGTTTCAGGAAATACCCGATTCCCGCTGTCGCCAAAAACAATACTGATACTTCTCCCAGCGTGTCCAGACCTCTGTAGGTCACCACTACGGCTGTCACCACATTGGGCATATTCAGATCCCGGGGCGATCCCTGTACATATTCACTTGCCAGAGGCGGCAGTTCCTCAGCAACCTGAAAATCCCTGGCCAGGGGTAGCAGCAGCCAGGCAAAACCCAATATTGCCGCCACGATCAGGATGTACTTAATCATGCTTGTCTCCTTTGCGGCTGCGGATATGTTTCAGGGCATAAAGAAAGATCACCGTGGTCAAGCCTGCCCCGATGGTTGCCTCTGTCATTGCTACATCAGGAGCAGCCGCGATTAGAAACATGATCGATGCCATCAGGCTGATCACTCCCGAGGCTATCACAGCGCTCAATACCCGCTTTGCATACATTGCATAAATTGCCGCAGCCAGGCTGATGAGGCCCAGCACCACCATCGCGATCTGATCAAACATTACAATCCTCCTGATCCCACTCATCCTTGCGGATATCGGATTCCAATTCATCCCTTACACTGCGATTTGTAAGCTTGATGCCCAATCTGTGCGCTGCCCGGGACATGGCATGAGAACCGATGGGATTTGTGAATAAAATGAACAATATCAAGAGGATCAACCTTGGCAACCAGCTGGGATGAATCAACCCCACACCGATCAGGACCAGCATCGAACCCAATGAAGTAGCCTTGGTTCCGGCTTGCATCCTGTTGTACACATCCGGCATCCTTAGAACGCCCAAGCCTCCCAGCAGCAACAAAAAGGAACCCAGGACTGTAGAAACTGCACCAATGTAATCCATCATAAACCACGCTCCATATATCTTGCCACAGCCAGCACTCCCAAAAAACTTAGTAAGGCATATACCAAAGCTACATCCAGATAGATGATCCGTCCTGCGCTGAAGGAGAGCATTACAATCAACGAAATCCCTATCACTGTCATTGTATCTAAGGCAACTACCCGATCTGCACAGGTAGGCCCCTTCAAAAACCGCCAGAAAGCCAGACCCAGGCCTGCAAGGGTGAGGTGAAACCCCAGCGACAGCAGAATAAACATGAGCTTATCCAAAGATCACCTCCAGATGTTTTTCAAATTTGCTGACAATTTGGGCTGTGGCAATATCCACGTCAGCGGTGGTGATATCGATCCAGTGAATATACAGATCTTCACCATCAGTATCCACCGTCATCGTTCCGGGAGTGAGTGTAATGGAATTCGCCAGAATGATCCTGCCCAAAGGGCTGATCAACCTGGTCTTCACTTTGATGATGCCAGGATTGATCGGCAGAGAAGGCGACAGCACCCGCCGGGCTACATCCAGAGTACTCTTCACCAGTTCCAGCAGAAACACGGCAACAAAGAGCGGAATATGGATTAGAGCCCGGGGACCCAGATGCAGATCTCCCAATACTTGTAAACTACTCCTAAAAATCAAGCTGAGAACTACGGCTACCACCGTGGCGATGATAATCTCGTCCCCTCCTGTACCTGCCAGCAAGAGCCATAAACCAATGAGTATCGCCACACTGATCAGGAAAGCCTTGAGTGTTTTCATACAACCTCATAATCTTTGGAAATATTTTGATACGGTAATATCAAGGATTAAAACAGATCATATTACAATATCTACGTGATAGAATATGTTGTCAAGCACAAAGTTGATTTCTCAGTTCAAAATACATTCCCTTTGTAGTCTCAAGAGTGCATGGGGTTCGATTGAGAAGAACCGGAGTATTTCTCCCTCTTTCAAATCTCATCCCAAGCTGCCAGTTCTCTGCCGTGACTGTGCGATAACTCGCATTCAGAGACATCTACTGCTATATTTAATGGGGCTTCCATATTCGTAGCCCTGGACGGGTGACACAACTCCTCTTATGGCTTTGGGCAACTTTTTTGTGTCGCCTCTTCCGGGCTTCCATGACAAAACATACGATACGAGGGGTTCCGCGACGCTTCACACCCTCGCTATGTTGTGTTGCCCATCCGGGCTTCATCCCTCACCGTCGATCCAGCCCAACACACAAAGGAGGGACGCAGAGACAAATACTAACCGTCAGGATGACGTTTCCACATTAGGCAAGCAGAGATTTGTCCTTACGTCACCGTTGGATCCCGTTTGAACTACGCTATCAATACGGATGCATTACGGATGAGGTGCGTATTGATAGCGTAATGATAGCGTAAATGGAGGCAGAGGAAGTTTGCAGGGGCATTCGGATTACTATGTCCAATGCCAGTTTTGTGTCGCCCCTCCAGGGCTCATTCTCGATAACCAGGGTTAGTCTTGGGGCTTACGCCACCAAGCTATGGAGCGTCGCCCTTCCAGGGCTTTACGGCAGTGATGAACCTTTACGAGGGGTTTCGCTGCGCTCCACACCCTCGCTATACTATTTCGCCCACAAGGGGCTTGTTCAACGGCATCAATCGGTTCATTCGGTAAATTCGTTGGAAAACAGATCCTGTTCATTCCCCTCATCCCGTAAATCCGCGTTCCATTTGAATCTGCGCCATCTGCGGAATCTGCGTGCCATTCATTCAAATATCTCTGTATTCTCTGCTTCACTCTGTGGTAAGAAAACAAATCCTGTATATCCGTTCCCTCCAATTGATCAGTGTTCCAATAACTCACAATTTTCGATTATCTCTGCCTTCTCTGCTTTCTCTGTGGTTCAAGACTTTCCGGTATGCTGCTGCCTATCTGTTTATTTCAAAAGCAGATCCCAGATATTAACCGGGATAGAGTCACTAAATTCGTAGGGATTGGAGATTTCCATGCCGAAGGCATCGATCAGGATTCTGCCCTTCACCTGGTAGGCAATCTCTCCCTTGAACGCTCCTTTCACCGCTCCAAAAAGGGACTTGAGATTGGAGAGATTGAGAATCAAAGTACCTTCTTTGTAATAGATATCTTCATTGAAGCTCATCTGGGTTCTCAGGTTTCCAGTGCCTACTTCTTTTCCATCAATTGTTAAGGTGGCGGGAAAGCCCTTGAAATTGAAGGTAAAGCCATAGGGATTGAGCAGGATGAAATCTACTTTAAGCTGGCTTTTGGTGAGCCCCACCTCGTCCACATAGGTACGCTGCACCTTGAAAAGATCCTGTCCCTTGGCAGAAAAGCGTGGCATCAGGGCTTGCAGGTGCTCTTTCACATTGAGGCTGTAGGGTTCTTCAAAATCAAAACTGCGATTTATACCCATTGCTTTGCCTTCACCATGGCCGGTCACAAAGAACTGCACATCCTGATTGATCCCGCTCACCATCTTGACCATGGGACGGGTGTCCAGGCTCACCTTGAAATCCAGATTGATGGATTTCTTTTTTGGCAGGATGATCTCTTTGTCCAAAGCGGCTCTACCCACCCGGGAGCGGTTTTGATTCAGCAGTTCGAGCTCCAGGCGCTTGACCCTGATCTTGTAGCTATTGGGGTTGTTCACGATCACGCTGAGCTGCAATTCGGTCTTATCCGGGCTCAGGTTCAGGATTTTGAGATCCTGGATTTTATCCACGGTGGGTTTTTTAAAGCAGAAGATACAGCCGCTGAGGGACAAAAGCACCAGCAGCATGGTTATGAGTTTCAAGATCTTGATCATGATGTAACCTCTTGATTAGGTGTAGATTCGCGCCCAGATCTCCAGGGCTATTACGTTGAACAGCATCTCTGCGGGCTTGGCGTCTCCAGCCAGATACGCCTGCCATTTACTATTGATGAGAGGCAGATTCCAATATCCGCGTTGCCGGAAGGCAGTACTGGACAGGATATCGCTGATATAATCCCGCAGCTCATGCCGCATCCAGGTACTGTAAAATGGAGAGGAGAAGATACCTTTGTCCTTGCGGTTGAAGATCGCCTCTGGAACCATCCCGCGGATGGCTTGCCGATGCACGAGCTTGCGCAAGGGGGGTTTGATCTTGTATGAGGCGGGCAGGGAAAAAGCCAGCTCGACCAGGCGGTGATCGAGGAATGGGACACGGCTTTCCACGCTGTGTGCCATGCTCATCCGATCTTCAAAATGCAGTAAGGTCTGAAGTGAAGTGGTATAAATCATATTATAGAGAAAGTTTGAGAGCTTACTGGTGGGTAGATTCTGGATATTATTCAGGATACCCATCCTGGAGCTCTGCTGTGCTCTGCGGATGAATCCCGAATCAAAGGCTTCAAAGCGGTAATGCCTGAGTTCGATCCCATAGAGCCTGGATTCCGGCACTGCGGCGCAGAGCAGGCTTTTACCCAGATCCGCCAGACCCTGGATCGAGCCCTGAGCAAAGACCTGGGGCAGATCTTGCAAGAACTTACCCGCCTCTCCCCTATGCAGAAGGTCGGCATAATAACGGTATGCGGCATGACGGTATCCGGCATTGATCTCATCTGAGCCCTGTCCGGATAATAGCACTCTGATTCCGGCATTGTGCACATGTTGCATCAGCGCATATTGGGATACGAAGCCCGCTGCCAGGGGCAGATCGTTCAGCCAGGTGGCTCGTTCCCACCAGTCTGAGGCATCCTGAGCCCGGGGTGCTATATAATGCGGGTGCGCTCCGCTGGCCTCTGCCGCGATAGCAATCCACTGGCGTTCATCCAGGGCTTGATCTTCGCTGAAATAGGTGGAAAAGCTGCGAATGGGATAGGGCAGATTGTCTTTGGCTACAGCCAGGATGGCAGTGGAATCCAAACCACCTGAGAGTGATGAGCCGATCTCCACATCGCTGCGCAATTGCAGCCTGACAGCCTCGCTGAAGATGCTCAGATACTGCTCTGCTGCTTCATCCAGGCTGAGGGTGCTGCGTTCAAAGGTCTCCGGATTGAGCCTGTAATAGGGCTTGGTCTCGATCCCCTGGGAGTTGGCAATCAGATTGCAGCCCGGAGCTAACGACCGGATAGCATGCCAATAGGTTTCATCACCATAAGCCAGCATGGCGTTGATCTTCATACTGCGGTAGATTTGGGCTGGATTCAGGGCTTTATCCAGGGGTGCAGCCAGGAGTTGTTTGATCTCGGAGCCAACGTACAGCACCCCATCACTATGGGCAAAATAGCAGGGTTTGATGCCGAAGCGGTCACGGCTGCAAAAGAGCCGCTGCTGTTTGCTGTCCCAGATACCCAAAGCCCACATCCCGTTGAGCCGCTGCACAAAGTCCTCACCCCAGGCGTGGTAGGCTTTGAGCAGTACTTCTGTATCGCTCTGGGTGGTAAACATGTAGCCCCTGGAGATCAGATCAGCACGAAGCTCCAGATAATTGTAGATTTCGCCATTGAAGACGATCGCCAGGCCCAGTTCATGATCGCACATGGGCTGATGCCCACAAGCTTTCAGTTCCAGGATTGGCAAGCGCCGGAAGCCCAAGCCAATTCTGCCCTCAGACTGCCCCTGGTACTGAGGTATGGTGGCCTGGATTTCGGGCATGGTATCGGCTCCGCTATAAGGATGCAAGGAGCCTTGGGAGCCCTCTGCCAGCAGATAGCCTTCATCATAGGGTCCACGATGGGCAATCCGGGCAGTCATTTCCCTGAGCAGGGCAAAATCTACCCGCTTTTGAGGGTCAAGACAATAGATGCCGGCTATTCCGCACATCGTTTATACTCCGTGAGTATTGATATTTCCTGAGGTTGGGATGCAGTCTCCAGTGCTGTTCAGATGATCTTTAGTTCCTTGCCGATGACGCGGAATTTTTCCAGCGCCATATCCAATTGGGCTTTGGTATGAGTAGCCATAAAGGAACAGCGGATCAGGCAGGAATTTGGCGGTACGGCAGGAGGGATCACGGGATTGATGAAGACACCCTCTTCGCCCAGACGACGCCACATATAGAAGGCCGTCATCATATCACCCACATGCAGGGGAATCACTGGGGTGCAGGAAGTACCAGTATCATATCCCATCGCCTTGAATTCAGCCATCATGTAATGAGTGTTTTCCCAGAGTTTTGCAATTCGTTCCGGCTCTTCTTCCATGATCTTGATGGCAGCGAGGACACTGGCAGTGGAGGCAGGAGGCAATGATGCGCTGAAAATGAGTGCCCGGGATTTGTGTTTCAAATAGTGGATCAAGGGTTCATCTGCTGCGATGAATCCGCCTACGGAAGCCAGGGATTTGCTGAAAGTGCCCATGATGAAATCCGTCTTGCTGGTAAGGCCAAAGTGTGCCGCTGCTCCAGCGCCTCTATCTCCCAAAACACCCAAAGAGTGGGCTTCATCTACCATCAGGTTTGCCCCATAGCGTTCTGCCAGTTCGGAGATGGGCACCAGATCGGCAATATCACCTTCCATGGAGAAGATGCCATCTACCACGATCAGGGCATTCTTACCTTCCAGCTTTTGCAGTACACGCTCCAGCGAGCCCATGTCGTTGTGATTGTAGCGCAGCATGGTACCTTCGCTGAGTTTACAGCCATCGATGATAGAGGCATGATCGTATTTATCCGTGATTACATATTCATGCTTGCCCACCATGGCAGAAATGCAGCCCACATTGGCTTGATAGCCTGTAGGATAGGCCAGGGAAGCTTCTTTGCCCACCAGACGCGCCAGTTCTGCTTCCAATTCCAGATGAATGTCCAAAGTGCCATTCAGGAATCTGGAGCCGGCACAGCCGCTGCCATATTTCTCTGTGGCTTTGATCGCCGCTTCTTTCACTTTGGGATGGGTTGTAAGCCCCAAATAGCTATTGGAGCCCATCATCAGCATCTTCTGCCCGTTGCAGATTACCTCTGTATCCTGCTCGGAACTGATCTCCCGAAAATATGGATAATAGCCCATGGCCATCGCCTTGCGGGCATCCGTGAACTTGTGACACTTGGTTAATATACTCATTTATTGATCCTTGATCTCAGATTATTCTGTATTCTTTCAGGTTTGTGTACAGCACACTCACCAGTGAGTAAACAATATATACCATGGGTACTGAAATCAGCATCCAGAGGATTCCGCCATACCAACCCCCAGCCAGCACAGTAAGCAAAACCAGCAGGGGATGCATGTTGATGGTGGTACCTACCACCACGGGGTAAACGATGTTGTTGTCTATCACCTGTACCAGATACATGGCAAAGGCGGCATAGATCACGCCGATAAAGGGTCCACCGCTGAAAAGCATGGTCAGAGCTGCCAAAGCCCCACCCATGAAGGGTCCGAAATAGGGAATGATATTTGCCACACCAGCAGTGATCCCGATCAGGATGGGATTGCTGACCCCCACAATGCTTAGCGCGATCGAGGCCATGATACTCACGGCAATCACCTCAAATAGCATCGCCCTCAGGAAGGTTCCCACTGTATTATCAATGCGGGTGAGGATCTTCAGGCTCAGTTCAAAATAGCGGTTGGAGCTTAGCCCCATGATGCTCTTGCGCATTTTGTGCTTGTCCTTGAGCAGGAAGAAACTGATCAGGGGAATCATACCGATGAAGGACAGAGCTCCGATGATGGTCTGGTAATTGTCCATCAGATACTTCGGCAATTCAGCCAGGAAATCCTTGGCCTTATCCATCATCAGGGCAAACTGCGGAGCTGCATCGATCCCGGGAATCTGCTGATCCATATTGATGAGAAACTGGTAAATCCCCCGGATAAAGGGTAGGTTCAGGATAGCCTGACCAGTGAGATGCTCTGGATCGCTGAGCAGGGTAAAGAGATTGTTGCCCTGCTGGATCAGATCAGGAATATAGCGACTGCTGAACCAGGCTATCAGTCCTGCCACACTCAAGTAGATCATGATCACTCCCAGCCAGCGGGGGATCCTGCGGCGTTCCAGAAAGCTCACCGCTGGATCCAGGATATAGGAGAAGATCATGGCAGCGATCAAATAGATAAATACCCAGCGGTAGAAGATCAGAGCTGCCACCAGCACGACAGCCAGGAAGATGAAAAACAGCAGTTTCGTCCAGTTCATGTCAGGACCTGGTTGCTGCCGCCGTTTCGATGATGTATTGGCTGAAGGACTTGCAGATAGCCTCCAGAATCTTGTTTCCAGTGCGGGGTCTGGACTGGATCAGTTCTTCCAGATCAGTGACTGCCAGGGCAAAGGCAGAGACATCTGTTTTGGCTGTGGCAGTGCGATTTCGCTTACCGCCATAATAGGCATCGATCAAGCCCAAATGCTGATTCTTACAGACGATGCTGCCAGTCTCATCGTGCAAAGATCCAGTGAGCAGGACTTCGCCTTTTTCGATGAAAAATACTACTTCGATCGGATATCCTGTCTCGAAGAGAACTTCTCCAGCCTTGAACTCCCGCCGGTGCATCACATTGTCCAGGAGCGACAGCTCAAAATCGTTCAGATTCTTGAAAATAGAGAAACGGCGATGCTGCAGATAGCTTTTACGCTGCTGAAAAATGCTTTTGAATAAACGGATCAGATCATTCATAATCCCTGCCTTTAGGTTTCATGCACCAGGGGGACAAAGGCACAGGGCACGTCTTTCGTGACCTTCAGTTCGCCCTGAACACGCTGGATCAGATACAAGGTTTGAGCCAAACGGTTGCCCACTGGCACTGCCATGATCCCACCTTCAGCCAGCTGCTGGCAGAGCTTTTCCGGCACTTTTTCTGCCGCAGCACTGACGATGATTTTATCGAAATCTTTGTGAGGTGGATAAGCCTTGAGCCAGCCTTCCCAGCCATCTCCGATGCGGAAAAAGACATTGCGAAATCCAGCACTCTTCAAGGTTTTTTGGGCTCCCAGGGAAAGCTCATCCAAGCGTTCCACCGAGCATACTTCTTTTACAATACTCGCCAGAAGAGCTGTCTGATATCCGCTTCCAGTACCTATTTCCAGTACCCTGTCCTCAGCTTTGAGCTTGAGATGGCTCATCATGATCGCAATCATGGTAGGCTGGGATATCGTTTGAGCCAGTTTGATCGGCAGAGGCTGGTTGCGATAGGCATATTCGCGGTATTCCGGCAGAACATAATCCTCCCGGGGAATCCTGGCAAATGCGGTGAGTACCGCTTCATCCCGGATGCCATAGCTCCGCATTTCTTCTACCAGGAGCTGGCGTTGATCTTCATATCGCATCGGGCAGCCTAAACCTCAAGCAAGCCGTGAGTTTCGATCCAATCCAGGATCTTGGGAAAGGAATCCGCCCGGGTAAGCTCAAACCCCAGAGGCGTGATCGAGACATAATTCTGGCTGATGGCTTCGGAATCCGTACCTGTCTCAAAATCCCACTGCGGTAAATCTCCACCAATCCTGTAGCTAAAGCCATCCTCACGCTCTTCCAGGATGCGGACAAAATTGTAATAACGGCGGTGTCCGGTGCGGGTAAGCCGTACGCCTTTCACCTGCTCATAAGGGATATTGGGGAAATTGATATTGAGCACTTCATGGGGTTTGATCAGATCAATGATCTCGCTTTGCAGCAGCTTTTCCAGCCAGCGGGTGGCAGTCTCGAACAATTGATTCTGATAGGCGTTTATCGATAGGGCTAAAGCCCGGTGTCCCAGCATGGCAGCTTCCACGGCTCCAGCCACAGTACCGGAATAAAGCACATCCTCACCCATGTTCTGTCCGGCATTGATCCCGGAAATCACCAGATCAACCGGTTCGGTAAGGATCTTTTGCATGGCAATTACCACGCAATCCACCGGGGTTCCACTGATCGCCCATTCATTGGGAGCGATCTGCTGCGCAATGATATCTTTACGCAGTGTGATCGAATGCGAGGCCGCACTCCGTTCGCTATCCGGTGCCACCAGAATTACTTCGTGTCCCAGATCCTGCATAGTCTTTTGTACAGCACGGATTCCTGCCGCGTTTATCCCGTCGTCATTTACTAAAAGTACTCTCAAAATATTTCTCCAATTTTCATTACCAATTCAGGCCGTATATACAACACTACAGCACTTGCAACCACCAAGGCCACTACCAGAATCGTCAACCAGTATTGCATCAGAAACTTCACAAATCCTGGCCGGTGCGGTCTTTTCCTGACCAGATGCGTTACTGGCCGGGCAAAGAGCTGCCGCATCCGGGATGTCTTGATTCTGGCATCACCCCGAACCGTATATTGGGTCAAAGTCAACCATTTGACTTTGCCATTTTCATCCAGATAGGGACGATGTCCCGTGGACAGATAGTGCCGTTTCTGTGCCTTGGTATAGCCTTCAACTGTTTCAGGATCAAGCTCTTGCACGATCTTTAACCGATTTGAACTCATAAAATCTTCCTCTTTGAATTATTAGATATTTTTTCTTGCTTTCTGTCAAGCAGAAAGTGCAGAAAAGAGCTCATTCTGCGTTTCAGGTATAAACCCTCACTGAATACTTCAAATGTCCAAGTCCAAAAGATGATGAACCAGACGATTAGGGCGTTTGAAATATGCTAATTTCTGTAAGATCATTGTATTGTATATATGGCGCAAGATTCCTGATAATCCCTGGGAATGTCCAAGTGCCTCAAAAACGATGGGGAATTTGAAGTTTTGGTGATAAAAAGAGGTCGCTCATCATGGTACTGTCCACGTCCAACAAAGCAGATGTGTCTAACCATATCGTATTTTTCAACAATGTGATAGCATCAATTGTCCAAGTGAGCGCAATTTGAAGTTTTAAGTGAGGGTTTGCAATAGGGGAAGGATTGGCAAGAGAAGGGCAAGATAACAGACATCTGAAAAACATTGACAGAATCCGGAAGCCGCTATAAATTAACCAAATAGTTAAAACTGAGATACTAAAGGATTATATATCATGGCGATAAAGAATATCAAAGATCTGATTATTCAGGCTGCCACCAAAGAATTTCTGGCGCATGGATATGGGGGAACCAGGATGCAAAACATCGCTGACCGGGCTGAAATCAACAAAGCCCTGCTGCATTATCATTTCAGCAGCAAAAAGAAGCTCTATGAGCTGATTTTGCGGGCTCAATTTGAGACTATGATCTCCGGGCTGTTTGAGATCTTTGCCAGCGAGGATGAGTTTGAACCCTGGCTCAAAAAGCTGATTGGCAAGCTGCTAAGTGAGATCGGGAGCAGGCCGCATTTCGCTCGCTTCATGATTTGGGAGCTAAGTTCTTCTGCCAAAAGTATCACCGCTCTGTTTCACGAAATCATGGCACAGCACTCCGGAAAGAGTATTTTGCAGATGATCCAAAGCCGGCTGGAACGTTCCGGTTTCGGGGATTATCCTGCTTCCCAGCTGATCATGAATGTCTTATCGCTGAGTATTTATCCCAGTCTGGCGCGTCCACTTTTGGAAGCGGTTATAGGGAAGGAAGCCTTCTGCGGTAATGATTTTAACACCAAAAGGGTAGAAGAGATCTTTAATTTGATCAAATACGGAATTTTAGAGCGCAAGAGAGGTGAAAAATGAAGCAAGTTTTGGTGCTAATGCTGGTGCTGCTCAGTTTGGCTGGGTGTCAGTCCAAAAAAGAGCAGCAGGTCTGGACTACAGTGATGGAAGCGGAAGTTTATAGTATATCAGCGCTTAGCGGAGGTCAGATCAAACAGATATTTGTATCTGAGGGTCAGGAAATCGAATCCGGAACCCTAGTGGCAAAGCTGGATGATCAGCAGCTCCGCTATAGCCTGGAGCAATTGCAAGCCTCTATGCGGGAGCTGGAGGCTCAAAGAAGCTTGTACCAGAGCCAGATCGCCCTTGCCGCAGCGGATCTGGAATATCAGAGCAGCAGGCAAAGGCGCAATGAAAGGCTCTATGAGCAGGAAATGATTGCCCAGCAGCAAGTTGAGGATGGCGAGATCATCCAGAAGAAAGCTGAATTGCAACACGAATCTGCCAGGAAAAACCTCGCTCTGGTAACAGCCAAACAGGCATCTCTGCAAGCTCAGATCAAAAGCGTGCAGAAGCAGATAGATGATTGTGTGATAGTGTCTTCCTTTAGCGGCAGAGTGGAATCCGTCTTTTATGACGAAGGTGAGATGCTTCCGGCAATGGCACAGCTGGCTGAAATCGTGAATACCAAAAGCATGGAAGCCAATATTTATGTGAACGAGCAGCGCCTGGCCTCTCTGAAACCCGGAATGCAGGTGAAACTGAGAGTTAATGGATATAAAAATGAGCTGTCTGCCCAGGTCGTGCGAATCAGCAATAAAGCGGAATTCACTCCCAAGACAGTTCTTACCCCCGATAACAGGACTGTGATGGTATATGCGATACGCCTGAGAACCGGGAATGCGCAGGGAATCCTCAAAGATGGAATGCCGGTGAACGTGTATCTGCCATGAATGTGCTCAAAATCAAAGAGCTCAGTGTGCGCTACGGCTCTGTGGAAGCCTTGTCCGAAGTGGATCTGGAAGTTCAGCCGGCTATGGTCTATGGCATCATCGGTCCGGATGGAGCAGGAAAGACCACTCTGATGCGCAGCATCTGCACTCTTTTGCCCTATCAGGAAGGCAGCATTGAGGTTTTGGGCTATGATGCAGCCAGCCAGGCAAAGGAAATCCGGGCCCGGATCGGCTATATGCCACAGCGTTTTTCTTTGTATCAGGATCTTTCGGTGCAGCAAAACCTGCGTTTCTTTGCCCGTTTATTCAAAGTCAATCATGCAGAAATGCTGAAGCGGAGGGAGCAGCTTTACAAATTTTCCAGGCTGGAGCCTTTTGCCAAGCGCCTGACAGGGAATCTGAGCGGAGGCATGAAGCAAAAGCTGGCTCTATCCTGTGCGTTGATTCACACTCCGGAGCTCATAATTTTGGATGAGCCCACCTTTGGGGTCGATCCGGTGTCCAGAGTGGAATTCTGGCAGATTCTGCACCAGCTCAAGGCCGACGGAATCAGCATTGTGGTTTCCACTCCCTATATGGATGAGGCCAGCCAATGCGACAAAATCGTCCTTTTGCACAAAGGCAGGGTGATCGGGCAGGGGAGTCCCGCAGAGATAATTTCAGGCTGGAAGGGCAAATTGTACAGCCTCACCTCGCGTGATTTGCAGAAGCTCTATGCTTTCCTGCAAACCAAGGCGGGTAAAGACAATTTGCAGCTTTTTGGCTCGGAAATCCACCTCTTTAGTGAACAGGAATTGAGCAGTGATAAAATTGCAGATTGGCAGAGTGAGTTTCCGGAACTGGAAAGCTGCGTGGAGATCAAGCCCGGAATGGAAGACGTCTTCCTGAGGATGATGCAATGATCCACACCAGCCATCTGGTCAAGCAATTCGGCTCGTTCAAAGCAGTGGATGAGATCAATCTGGAGATCGGCAGGGGAGAGATCTTTGGCTTTTTGGGAGCCAACGGAGCCGGCAAAACCACTACAATCAGAATGCTGTGCGGATTGCTGAAACCCAGCTCGGGCGAGATCAGGATTGATAATCTGGATATCATCAAACACAGCGAGCAGATCAAGCACAAGCTGGGCTATATGAGCCAGAAGTTCTCGCTCTATCCCGATCTGAAAGCTATAGAGAATCTGCAGTTTTATGCCGGGATCTACCGGGTGTCGTTTGAACCGGCTCTCAAGAGACTGGAGCCAATCCTGGAGCAATTTGGCCTGAGCTCCATCCTGAAAACACTCACTCAGGATCTGCCCATGGGCTATAAACAGCGTTTGAGCCTGGTGGCAGCCCTGATGCATGATCCCCCTCTGGTCTTTTTGGACGAGCCTACCAGTGGAGTTGATCCTCAGGCTCGCAGAGAATTTTGGCAGGTGATCAACGATCTGGCTCAGAGCGGTAAAACCATCATTGTCAGCACGCACTTTATGGATGAAGCAGAATATTGCCACCGGGTAATTATTATGCAGGACGGACGTGAAGTGGCTCTGGGCAATCCCGCAGAGTTAAAGCAAGAATATGGCTCCGCGAACATGCAGGAGCTGTTCCTGAAAGTATTGGGAGTTAGCGATGCCAAGCTTTAGCAGAATCAGAGCAATAGCCGAAAAAGAGGTTTTCCACATCCTGCGGGATTCCCGCACTCTGGTCATTATCTTCCTGATGCCGCTTTTACAGCTGATCATCTTTGGCTATGCCATGAATATGGAGATCAGACAAGTTCCACTGCTGGTGGATGATCTGGCTATGAACAGCAGTTCCCGGGCTCTGGTGGATGCCTTTGTGAACACGGATTATTTTCAGCTGGTGCCAAAGGAGGCCGGCACTTTGCAGCCTGATGAGCTGTTCCGGGAACGCCGGGCTCAGGCTAGCTTGAGCATTCCCAAAGATTTTGGTGCCTCAGAGCACCGGGTCTTGCTGAGGATCGATGCCTCAGATCCAAACAGCGCGCAGATGATCCAAAACTATGCGCTGGGGATAGTAAATAGCACCGGAATCCAGACAGATGCGGGGATTGACCTGCGGGCGCAGATATTGTATAATCCGGATTTGAAAAGTTCATTCTTCTTTGTTCCGGGTCTGATAGCTCTGATCCTGGTAATGGTCTGCGCTCTGCTCACCAGCATCTCGATCAGCCGGGAAAAGGAGATGGGCACTATGGAACAGATTCTGGTCTCTCCGGTTTCAGCCACAGAAATCCTGTTTGGCAAAGTGATCCCCTACCTGGTTCTGGGGCTGCTGGATGCACTGATAATCCTGGCAGTGGGTATGCTGCTGTTCCAGGTTCCCTTCCGGGGTGATTTCAGCGTTTTTCTGCTCTTCACTTTTCTCTATGTGCTGACCTCGCTGTGTTTGGGACTGCTGGTCTCCACTGTGGCAAAAACCCAGCAGGCAGCAATGATGATGGCTTTGGGGATGACGCTGCTGCCCACCCTTCTGCTTTCAGGATATATGTTTCCCATCTCCAGTATGCCGGTGATTTTACAAAAGCTGACCTATATCATTCCGGCCAGCTACTATCTGCAGATCATCCGTGGTATCATGCTGAAAGGCAACAACATCGCGCAGCTCTACCAGGCCGGGCTCAGTTTGCTGGGCATGAGTGTGCTGATGCTGATTGTGGCAGCGCGACGCTTCAAATTGAGGTTGTCATGAGCTCCGCGGGAGTGATCACCAGCTTTATCAAAAAAGAATTCCGGCAGATTATGCGCAGCCGGGAAATGCTGATCGTGCTCTTTGCCCTGCCTGCTGTGCAGCTCCTGGTGATGGGATTTGCGGTAACGAACGAAGTCAAAAACCTGCGGTTGGGGATTCTGGATTACGATCGTAGCGCTTCCAGCCGGGATTTGATCAGCAGCTTCAGCTCCGGAGACCGCTTTCAAGTGGTGCCGGTGAGTGAATCTGACAATGCGGCAGAGCTGATCTCAGCCTGGAAAGCCCAATTGGTTCTGGTGATCCCACCTGATTTTGGGGCAGACTACCAAATGGGCAGGCAAAGCAGTCTGCAACTGGTTTTGGATGGTATAGACGGCAACAGCGCTGCTGTGGCAAATTCCTATGCGGCAGGAGTGATAGCAGATTTTTATCAGCGACAGTCAAAAACCAGATTGCACCGGGCTCCCCTGCCCAGGCTGAGCCCCGGAGTCCAATTGATTTCGCAAATGAGCTTCAATCCGGATCTGAAAAGCAGCCTGAATACCATTCCAGGGATCATAGCCATCCTGGTGACTGTCACCTCTATGATGCTGTCTGCCATCAGTTTGGTGAAAGAAAAGGAGCTCGGCACTCTGGAGCAGCTAATGGTTACTCCGGTCAAGAGATATCAGCTGATGGCTGGCAAGCTGATCCCATATCTGATCATTACGCTGGTGCAGCTGCAGGTGGCTATCCTTCTGGCAGGGCTGATCTTCGGTCTGGAGCTGGCTGGCAGCTATTTTACCCTGATCCTGTTTTCTGTGGTCTATCTTTTTACCAGCCTGGGTTTGGGAATCCTGATCTCCAGCAGAGTGAATTCACAGCAGCAGGCGATGTTTTTCTCCTGGTTCATTATGGTAGTGATGATCCTGCTTTCCGGTTTCTTTGTTCCCATCCGGAATATGCCCCAAAGCATCCAATGGATCAGCTTTATCAATCCCCTCAGCCACTATATGACCGTCTTGCGCGAGATAGTAGTCAAAGGCAGCAGCCTGGCTCAGCTTTCCAGAGAATTGTGGATCCTCTCCGCAAGCGGACTGCTGGTCTTTGGCTTCAGTGTGCTCAGTTTCAGGAAGCGGGTTTAGGGGGGGGGTTAACAAGTTAATAGGTTAGTGGTTAATGGGCTAATGAGTGACAGCGGGGGTTCTAATTAACTGAAAAACAGGTTAACGGATTAGGTGCAAACCCTCACTTAAAACTTCAAATTGCGCTCACTTGGACAATTGATGCTATCACATTGTTGAAAAATACGATATGGTTAGACACATCTGCTTTGTTGGACGTGGACAGTACCATGATGAGCGACCTCTTTTTATCACCAAAACTTCAAATTCCCCATCGTTTTTGAGGCACTTGGACATTCCCAGGGATTATCAGGAATCTTGCGCCATATATACAATACAATGATCTTACAGAAATTAGCATATTTCAAACGCCCTAATCGTCTGGTTCATCATCTTTTGGACTTGGACATTTGAAGTATTCAGTGAGGGTTTATACCCAGAGTACGAAAAACAAGACAGCAAATGGTACTTTAGCAATCTGAGTGGTTCTGATGAGTTTACAGGAATCAATCTTACTGTCTTATACTTCTGCTTACTAATGCATCTTAAGGATTGCCATTTGAGATGCCCGGACTACTTTAAGTACTTTTCAGATGTAGTTTTGTTCTCCAAATCCAGGCTTCAGGAATAATACTAAGTTACTTCTCTCCATTTGATAACCCCAATCTAATGTAAATGAAGTCTAATTGTAAGCCAATCTTGCTATTCAAAACTTAGTGGTTTTCTTATGTCTTAATCGGTAACTATGCTGAAATCTCCATGATCAAGATTTGAAGATATGGTGATGGCGATTTGAAGAAAGCATGATAAAAGCTTGAAGTTTTCAGTGATCAAATTTGAAGAAACGGTGATGATATTTGAAGAAATGGTGATAAAAACTGAAGTCACCGAATAGCCTAACAATACCCCGATTTCTCCGATTTGAAGTTTTGGTGAGTGGATTTGAAGTTTTCAGTGAGGGTTTATATCAGTGAGGGTTTATATACTCGCTGAACTTGATAAGCTTGTAGATATGGAAACAAACTTATTGACAGAATCTGGCACACCACAAAATGAGCATATGTTCTTTTGATGCAAGCCTGAAACTACTGACTGATAAGCTTGTAATCCTCGTACAAAGGAGACTTTATGCCCAGACTAAAACTTATGCGACAAATGAATGACCTGCCGATCATCAAGGGATTTCGTCCGATCTGGATGAAGGCCAACTACCGTCAAGCGGTGGTGATGAACCTGGATGAATATGAAGTGCTGCGTCTGATCGATTATGAAGGGAAAATCCATGAACAAGTAGCAGGGATGATGCAGGTTTCCCGCCCTACGGTTACCCGCATCTATGAATCTGCCCGGAAGAAGCTCAGCACCGCTTTGGTAGAAGGACGCTCACTCCTGATTGAGGGTGGTGAGATTGAAATCAACGAGCAGCATTATCTCTGTGAGGATTGCCAGCATCGCATCACTATGCAGCCTGCTGAGGACAGACCTGGTATCTGCCCAGCCTGTGGTTCAGTTCGAATCATCAGCCTCAATGATTGTTTTATCCGTGGCTGCAGACGCTGCCGCAGATGCCGCTAGACACTAAAATCCAAGAATCCATAATAAATAAACAGGAGACCTCATGAAACTAGCAATTCCACTTGAAGGTAACAAACTCAGCTCCCACTTTGGGCATTGTGAAGCCTTTGCAGTTTTCACTATTGAAGCTGGCAAAATCGTAAAAGAAGAAACCATTGATCCCCCCGTGCATGAACCTGGCTCTCATCCCCGTTTTCTGCATGAACTTGGCATCAGCGTCGTAATCGCAGGTGGCATGGGCATCAAAGCTCAAGACTTGATGCATCAAAACGGCATTGAGGTGATCATCGGAGTATGCCCAATGCCCCTCAGCGAAATAGTGCAGCTATACTTGGACAGCAGGCTGGAGTCTGGCGACAACCGCTGCGATCACTGATGCGTATTGCCATTGCCAGTGGCAAGGGTGGTACCGGCAAGACTACCCTGGCCGTAAATCTTTCCCTGAAGCTTGCAGAAACTACCAGCACAGTTTTGCTGGACCTGGATGTGGAAGAGCCCAATAGCGGTATCTTCCTGAGTGGCGATGCGATCACTACCCACAAAGCCTTGCGTAGGGTTCCCCAGTGGGAGCAAAAAGCCTGCACTATATGTGGCAAGTGCCCTTCCTATTGCCGTTACAATGCGATAATCCGGCTGGGGGATCACATCATGGTATTGCCAGAACTCTGCCATTCCTGCTTTGCCTGCAGCGAACTCTGCCCGGCTCAAGCCCTGCCCATGCAAGGTTTGCCGCTAGGAACTATCCGGCTCTTCAAGTCAGGGACGCTGGATTTTGTGGAATGCAGGCTGGATATCGGGCTGGAACAGGCTTCCCCCCTGATCTCACAGGGCTTGAGCTATATTGACCAGCACTTTGCCAGGCATCAATATCAGATTCTGGATAACCCTCCGGGAACTTCTTGCGCCATGATATCTGCTGCAAAGACTGCTGATTATGCTATCCTGATCACCGAGCCAACCCCCTTTGGTCTCTATGACCTCAGTCTGGCAGTTGAGACGATGCGACATATTGGCATAGCTTTTGGTGTGGTTGTCAATCGCTGGGGCATTGGCAATAACGACATTCTGGAGTATCTGAAACGGGAGGAGATCCCACTGCTGGCCAAAATCCCCCATTCCAGAGCGATTGCTGCCAGCTATTCCAAGGGTGAAATCCTCTATCAAAGCTTCCCCGAGTTTGATGATGCCCTTAAGCTCATTATCAGCCATCTGGAGGCCAGATGCCAAAAGAAATAGTTTGCATTTCTGGAAAAGGGGGGACGGGAAAGAGTTCTGTAGTCTCCGCGCTGGCCTGGATCGCCCGGGAAAACCTGGTAGTAGCAGATTGTGATGTGGATGCTGCAGATCTTCACCTGATCTTTGCTCCTGAGCATCTGAAAGCGGAAGACTTCTATAGTGGTGTGAAAGCGGTAATCGATCCCGGATTGTGCACTGGATGTGGCCTTTGTGCGGATAAATGCCGCTATCAGGCCATCTTCTCTGAGAATAACAGGTTCAAGGTGCAAACCCTGGATTGCGAGGGATGCGGATACTGCTATCATATTTGCCATGCAAAGGCCATTAGCCTGCCGGAGCAATTGGTAGGCGAGTGTTATACCAGCACTACCAGATACGGATGCAGTCTGGTGCATGCCCGCCTGGGCATCGGAGCGGACAACTCTGGAAAACTCGTGGCAAAGGTGAAAAACGAGGCTAAAGCACTGGCTCTGGAAGAAGCCAGAGATTACATATTGGTGGATGGTTCTCCAGGTATCGGCTGTCCGGTGGTATCCTCGCTATCAGGGGCAAATGTGGCTTTAATGGTCACTGAACCAAGCCTCACCGCACATAGCGATCTACAAAGACTTTGGAAGCTGATCCAAAAGTTCCAAATCCCTGCTGCCTGCGTGATCAACAAAGCGGATATCAACCCCCAGATCAGCTCCTCCATAAAAGAGTGGCTGAGGCAGGAAGGCATCCGTCACCTGGCAGATCTGGATTATGATATGGATTTTCAGATAGCCATTACCAATGGCAAAAGTGTAACCGAGATCAATCATACAAAGTGGCAGCCTGTATTTGACCAAATATGGGAAGGCCTGAAGGAGATTCAATGAAGATTGCATTTACCTCTTCCGGAGAAGGATGGGACGCCAGAATCGATCCCAGATTCGGCCGTACAGACTTCATCCTGATTTATGACGAAGAGACCGAAGAGCTTACTTGCACGGATAATCGCAATATCCAGCAGGTAGAACATGGCGCTGGGCCAAAGACAGCTCAGTTGATTTTTGAGCTTAAGCCCGAGATTCTGATCACAGGAAATGGCCCCGGCGGTAATGCTGCGGGGATCCTCAACAAGATGAATATCAAGATTTACATCGGTGCGGGTGGCATGAGCATCCGTGAAGCATATCAGGCATATCAAACCAATCAGCTTAAAGAAGGAGACTAAAATGCCGTATCGTGATGGAACAGGTCATTGGGGCGATGGACGTCCGGGACGCGGAATGGGTCCCTGTGGCAGGGGCGGGTTCTGTAGCATGGGCCGCAGAGGTGGTCGTGGATTTCAAAATCGTGCGCAGGGAAACGCTCCCTACCGTGCAGAGTATCGGTATTCCAGAGAGGATCTGGAAGCTGAAAAGAAAGAACTGGAAGCTCAATTGAGCTGGATAAACACAGAGCTGGAAAAGTAAATGACAGACGACAAAGACCTTCAGATAAGTAAAAACCTTGGCAGGATCAAGCATCGCATCATCGTAATGAGTGGCAAAGGCGGGGTAGGTAAGAGCTTCATCGCTGTAAATCTCGCCTATGGCCTGGCCTTGCAAGGGAAACAGGTGGGAATCCTGGATGTGGATATCCATGGCCCATCCCTGGCAAAACTCATGAATATCGAAGGCGTGCCCCTGAGTTACAACGCCGCAGGTAACATGCCCACCCCTATCAAAGTACTGTCCAACCTTAGTGTCCTCACCGTCGCCAGCCTGATCGAAAGCACAGATAGCGCTCTGATCTGGCGTGGCCCTCTCAAAATGGCACTGATCAAGCAGTTTTTTAGTGATTTTGACTGGCCGGAACTGGACTACCTGGTGGTAGATTGCCCTCCCGGCACCGGTGATGAACCCCTATCCATAATCCAGACTCTGGGCAGAGTGGATGGCACCGTGATGGTTACCACTCCCCAGGATCTGGCTTTGATCGATGTACAAAAGAGCATCTCATTTTCAGAAAAAATGAATGTCCCCATCCTGGGCATCATCGAAAACATGAAGTATTTCGTTTGCCCGCATTGCCAGGAGAAAACCAGTATCTTCGCCGGCAGCAAATTGGAAGAACTGATCTTTACCAAACATCTGGAACTGCTCGCCGAACTGGAACTGGACCCCAATATCGGAATCTCCAGCGACAGGGGCAGACCCTATATCTATGATTACAACAAACTTCCCAATGCCCAAAAACTAATGGACGCCGTACAAAAAGTGATTGCCAAAGTGGAGAATTCTGTTAGTTTATAGTGTAGATAAAACAACATCAAACAATAACAGGAGAAAACAATGGAAAACACAAATCATGGAATCCCACTGCTCGGAGACAAATTCCCCGAGATGAAAGTTCAAACCACCCGGGGCGAGCTGAACCTGCCTGGAGATATGAAAGGTAAATGGTTCGTACTCTTCAGCCATCCGGCGGATTTCACCCCGGTCTGCACCACTGAATTCATCGCTTTTCAACAGCGCTACGACAAATTCCGCGAGCTGAATTGCGAACTCATCGGCATGAGCGTTGACCAGGTCTTTGCTCATATCAAATGGGAAGAATGGATCAAAGACAATATGGGCGTGGAGATTCAATTCCCCATCATCGCCGATACCGGCGCTGTAGCCAATAAGCTCGGCCTCATCCATCCCGGTAAAGGCACCAATACCGTGCGGGCGGTCTTTATCATCGATGCCGAAGGACTGATCCGGATCATGCTGTATTATCCTCAGGAACTTGGCCGCAATATGGATGAAATTCTGCGCGCCGTGAAAGCCATGCAAACCTCTGATAAAAATGGCGTAGCCATGCCTGCCAACTGGCCGGAAAATGAGATATTGGGAGATCGCGTGATCATTCCTCCCGCCAAAGACGTGAAAACCGCTCAGGAACGCCTCGCCAGAGCCAAAGCTGGTGAATTTGAATGCTATGACTGGTGGCTGTGCCACAAAAAGCTTTAAGCTGATAACACCATAACTACATGAAAACGCAGGATCTATCAGGATCCTGCGTTTTGTTTTAGTACTTACCGTGCTGCTGTAGAGCTAGTGATTCTGGCTGGTTTTTCTAAGCTTTTCTACTAGCTTGAAAAACTGAGGTTTACCTCAGGATCATCTCGAGATGATCTCGAGTACTCGAGGTGATCTCGAGGTGAAGGTGAGGTAAAGACGTGGAAATGAAGGCACAATAGATAGTAGCGAATAAAACCTCAAGGAGTATAGGTATCAGGAACATACAAAACAGACTAATAAGTCATTTGGAAATAAATGCCTGGCTGGGCAACTATGCGTTTTTTTGATTGACATTAATTCATTATCATTATTCTGGGACTTGTACTATCAAATTGGACTATGGCAAGGAGCCCTGCATCATGAATACTCTGTACTACGGTGACAATCTGGACATAATGAAGAATCATCTGCGGGACGAATCCGTTGATCTGATCTATCTAGATCCTCCCTTTCAAAGCGGAAGAAACTACAATATCATCTTCCGTCCCGAAAAAGATGGTGTAAAGGGCGCAACCTCACAGATTGAGACCTTTGAGGATACCTGGCTCTGGAGCGAAAAAGCCCAAGATGAGTACCTGGGCTTGATCACAGGAAAGCTTACTAAATCTCCACCCCCACAAAGACTGATTGATTTGATGAAAGCAATGCGCAGCTACCTGGATGCCTGTCCGCTGATGGCTTATCTCTGCATGATGGCTCCCCGCCTCTTGGAAATGAAACGGGTATTGAAACCAACGGGAAGCATCTACCTGCATTGTGATCCGACTGCCAGTCATTATCTTAAGTTGCTCATGGATGCAGTGTTTGAACCCAAGAACTACCGAAATGAAATCACTTGGAAAAGAACCACTGCCCATAATGATCCCAAACGATTTGGAGCCAATACAGATACTATATTGTATTACACAAAAACTGACAGTTACAAGTGGATCCCACAGTTCATTGAACATGGGGATGCATACAAGAAGAGGTTCAGCGGCGTGGATCCTGATGGTCGCAGGTGGACTGACGATAACTTATCTGCAAAAGGCCTCTCAGGCGGAGGTTACGAATACGAATATAAAGGAGTTACATCTCTTTGGAGAGTACCCTTGTCCACAATGGAAAGATTGGATAGTGAAAACAAACTTCATTTCACCAATACCAAAGACCCAAGTAAGATCGGGATCAGACTCAAACGATATCTGGATGAAAACAAAGGTAGAACTCTGCAAAGCCTTTGGGATGATATCCCCCCTATAAACTCTCAGGCCAAAGAGCGCATGGGCTATCCAACCCAGAAGCCAGAAGCTTTGCTGGAGCGGATCATCCAGGCTAGTAGCTATGATGGGGATATGATTCTCGATCCTTTTTGCGGTTGTGGTACGGCTGTTGCTGTGGCGGAAAGATTGAACCGGAAATGGATCGGAATAGACATCACCTATCTCTCCATAGATGTGATCAAAAAACGCTTTGAAAAGAACAAAATTATGGTTGGGAAGGACTTTGTAGTGAAGGGAACTCCCAAAGACCTGCACTCCGCTACCAAACTGGCAGAGACGGCTCCTTTCCAGTTTGAGGTGTGGGCAATAAGCCAGCTTAACGCCACCCCAACTGTGAAAACTGGTGACAAAGGTGTAGATGGGGTAATCAACTACCTTGATATAAACAAGAAAAACCAAATGGGAAAAGGGATAATCTCTGTAAAGGGTGGAAAATCGGTAAATCCTAGCATGGTACGGGATCTGAAAGGAACTGTGGAAAGCCAGGAAGCTGATTTTGGCATCCTGATTACTCTGGCGGAACCTACCAAAGGCATGATCGATGAAGCTATCAAAGCAGGAAAACTTGAATACCAAGTAACAAAACTGAGTAAATCATTTTCCATGCCGCGCATCCAAATCATCACCGCAGAGCAGCTGTTTGCCCATCCAATACCTGTCTATTTGCCCAATACAGCCCTTGATCCTTTCAAAAAGCCAGAGATCAAGAAGAATGTAGAAAATCAAAGCGAGATAGAGATGTAATAAGATATTAACTAATCAATTCAGGTGGCTGTTTAAAGACCATTCATATGATAACAACGAAGATGATTACAAATAAGAAGAGCGGTGTTTAAACACAGGCAAATAATGAACAATGAAGAGGTGATCAAATGAATAGAAGTGTGATCCTGACTGGATTTATGCTTATGATATCTGTGCTGATAGCCGCGGAAACAAAGACCGATTGGCAAGTTTATGAATTGCGCGGGAAAGTGAAGAGTGTGGAGAGCATTGAAGGAGCGATGAGCTTCAATCCCAAGGGCTTTCTGGAAACGACAATTTTGGGTGATCCAAGATATCCTGATGGAAATGGAATCTATACCTATGACAGTAAGGGCAGGCTGATCCTGAGGGTTGAGAATGATGATAACGGTGAAGAAATTTTCAGATGCACCTACACTTACACTGATGGCGGGCTCTTGGCAAAGAAGCTGATTCAGGATACCTTTGGCTCCGATTATGAGGAATTTACTTACAACTCTAAGGGGCAGCTTACCTGGAGCAAGAGCAAAATGTTAGACGGCAGCTTGTGGGATGCAACCGAGTATATTTACAATCAGGCAGGCAAACTGATCCGTGAGAATAGTTACGAAGAGGAAATGAGTATCTGGCAGTTTAAGCTAACAGACTATGACCAGAAGAATAAGCTGCTGGAAATGCGGGAATACACGATGCCGGATTCACTAAACCCAACAGCAATCCACAAATATGACACTAATGGCTTGGAAATCGAGTACACATCTTTCCGCAAAGACCGCAGCAGTACTACCTGGAAAACAGCTTATGATGAGCATGGCAATATGACACTCCATACTACCACACCTGAGGTATCCAAGTATGATGTACCCATGCATGTAAGATACGACTATGACAAAAAGGGAAACTGGATAAAAAGGGACAAGTACCAAAGTGGTAATCTGGTAGAAAGCAGAACCCGCACCATTATCTACTACTAAGCCCTTGGATTTTGGTTGTACGGCATCCCCCAGATGGCTTCAATCCCATACCCCACAAGTAGTTCCAGAATTTTCTTGACAATTCTTCGTAATTTATTACACTCGGCAATGTCAGGTGGATTATAATGATTTTTTGAAAGACAAGGGAGAAGAACATTGCTGATACAGAAATACTTTGAGACCCGGCTGCAAATGATCGAAGATGAATTGCTGGTAGCACTGGCAGGAGAGGATACCTATACCAAAAAGCTCCGTAAAGCCATACTGGAGGCTACTATCCCTGGCGGTAAACGCTGGCGTCCTTTGATGCTGATATCCATCTATGAAATGCTCTGTGGATTCAAGAAAAACAATCGCAATCTCCCGGATGCGATCTCTGCTGCCTGCGCGGTGGAGCTTTTACACAATGCCGCCCTGATTCATGATGATCTGCCCATCGTGATGAATAACAAAGAGCGGCGCGGAGCCCCTGTCCTGCATTTGCATTATGACAACGTGACTGCCATTCTGGCGGCTGATGCGCTCTATGCCGCTGCCTTTGAAGAAGTAGCCAAAATCAAGAATCCTGCCAAAGCCACTTATGCCATCCGCGTTTTGGCAACCTATGGTAAAAGCTATGGTTTGGTGGGTGGACAGGCAGTAGCCCTTGCCAACAAGCGTAAAGTAATGAAGATCAGCACCCTGCGCTATATAGACATGAAGAAAGTGGGATCTCTGCTGCAAGCCAGTGCAGATATCGCTTGTAATCTGGCTGGCGCGGATGACAATATCCGCATGATTATGAATAACTATGCCCTGAATCTGGGTATTGCCTATATGATGATCGAAGATATCGAGGCAGATTATTCAAGAGGCAGCGATGGCCTTGATTTCTCTGAGGACTACGTGCCTGTCTCCAAGACCAGCTACACCGGCCTTTTGGGCTTCGATAAAGCCCGCAAACAGGTGGATACCCTGCTGCTGGATTGCGAACGCAGTATCAAACCTTTCCCCCATAACGCTGTTCTGCTTGAATTCATTCAGATGATCAAGGAGAGATTACCCTAAGTAAAGATGATAGACATACATTGCCATCTGCTTCCCAATATCGATGATGGCTCCAGGGATATAGAAAGCAGTATCGAACAAGCCGGACAGATGTCTGGATCTGGCATTACCAGGGCATATCTTACCTCGCACTATTTTCGGGGACATTATCATTATCCCCGTGCCGACTACGATACCCGTCTGAAAGAGCTCCAACAAGCTCTGGATCAGCATGACATTGGGCTCAAGCTTGAATCTGGCTTTGAGATTTTCATCCAGCCGGGAATACTAAAAGACATTGATGAGCATCATCTTACGATGGGAAACAGCAAGTATATCCTGATCGAATCAGAGCTTAATGGACTCCCAACCGATTTTTATGACAACGTCTATCCTCTCCTCAGGGCTGGGTACAAACCCATTCTGGCTCATGCCGAACGCTATGTAAGCATTATGAAGAAACCCAGCCGGGCTCGAGAACTGGTGGATAAAAACATCTATCTGCAGACCAATGCCGGAGCTCTTTTAGGGCAATATGGCGAAAAGGTGAGGCAAACCGCCTGGACCTTGATTGATAACGGCTGGACTCATTTCATCGCCTCGGATGATCATGTACGGATGCCATATACAAACATGCAGGAAGCTTATGAACTCTTAAGTGAGAGGATCGATGATCACACTGCCAGGCTCCTGACGACGGACTTTCCTGCCTATATCGAGAGCGGAGACAAGCTTCCCTATGCATACGTGCAAGTTCGCAGACCCCGTCATCACCATAAAAGAAGCTGGCTGAAGAGGCTCTTTGACTAAACTCTTGATCACTGGAATCACTGGATTTGTGGGCAGGGCTACCTTGCGCAGAATTCTGGAAGTATATCCAGAACTGCAGATCACGGCTCTGGTGAGACCGCATACGCCTGAGGCCAGGCTGGCTGAATTCATGGGCAGGATAGAGGTTTTCCCGCTCGATCTGGCAGATATCCCAGGGCTCAAGGAGTTTCTGAAAGATCGAGAATTCGATACTATCCTGCATATTGGCGCTCTCAGAGGTGGACGTAAATATTCCAAAAAAGACTATTTCCTCAGCAATACCGCCAGTACAGAACAGATGGTGGAATACTGCCTGATTCATCATACCCGGCTGATCTTCTGTTCATCTGTAGGCGTATATGGAGCCATTCCGGGTGAATTGCCTGCCAATCTGGAATCGACCCTGAATCCAGATAACTACTATCACTATACCAAGATCGAAGCTGAAAAGATCATCAACCGGGCTATCCTGAAAGGACTCCAGGCTGCTATCGTACGCCCCAGCATCACTTATGGCAAGGGGGATTATGGCTTCCCCTATCAGCTTGTTAAGATGGTGCATAAGTATAGATTTCCCCTGATCTCCAAACGTATCTGGATTCACCTCTGCCATATCGATGCCCTCGTGGATGCCTTTATGTGGATACTCAGCCATGAGCACCGTTCCGGGCTTACCTGGAATGTGGCAGATCGTGATCCTGTGCAGCTCAATGCCCTGGTGGATTTTATCTCCAGGCAGGTGCACAACAAGAATTTCTCCCGCTGGCTGAAGGTAGATCCTTTGTTTTTCAGAATCGGTGAGAGTGTCTCCCGCTGGTTGAAAAATGAGCTCTTCACTAGTAGATTTGAGCTAATCTCCCGAAGCTGGTTCTACGACGTTCAGGAATACTACCGGATCATGGAGGCAGAAGGCAAGGCTCCCTACTTCACAATCCCCGGGATCAGGATCACTATCAACGACTATCTGGGGAAATAATGGCCATCCCCATCATCAACGACTGGCAGAAATACTTTACAAATCCGCATGAAGGGCTGGGCTCATCATATGAACGGATCGTATTGAACCAGTTACTGCTCAGGCTTCAAAATAAAGGGATCTTTAGCTCTGTATTGGAGACGCCTTGTTTTGGCTTTACCGGGATCAGCGGCATCAATCTTGTGGCATTGGCTCAGGCTGGCTGCGAAGTCTTTCTGGAAGATAGCGATCCCATGCGTATCAACATGATAGAGGAAGTGTGGCGTGAGCTGGGCTATCCCATGCAAATCAGGTTCAATACTGATTTCTCAAAGCTGGATTATCCAGATCGAAGCCTGGACTTTGGGTTCAATTTCTCAGCTATGTGGTTCGTGAGTGATTTGCCGGCATTTATTCGTGAGTTTACGCGGGTCATCCGGCATCAGATTCTGATCTGTGTACCCAATCGAAACGGGCTCGGGTTTCAGGAACAGCTCAAGGGCTATAGTCCTCAGCTATATCCAGACCTCAAGCCTGGCTTCATCGATCCGGCAAGCATCATCTTTCAGATGAAGAAATGCGGCTGGAAGCTGGTGGATAGAAACTATATCGATTGTCCACCCTGGCCGGATATAGGCATGAGCAAAGAGGATTTCATCAAGGGTAAAACTGGCCTTGATCTTAGATCCCAGGCACCTGATGCGCCGGCAAATCTCATCTCAATCCTCGATTACTACAAAGGCAAGGATCCAGAGTTTGCCCGCAACATGATGATGCTGTATCCCTTTGAACGCCTTGCTCCCAAGTGGTTCAAATCCTTCTGGGCGCATCATCAATACCTGCTCTTCAGCCCATGAGCAAGAAAAACATCCTCTTCCTGATCCTCAGCAGCGCTCTGGGGCTTGTACTGATCTTCCTGTGGCTGCATTTCATCCCCTTCGCTGAGATTGGTGGCTACTTCCGCAATCTGTCAGTACTTCCAGTGCTACTGGCGAGTATCTCCTATCTGGCGGCATATTTTGTCCGGTCTTTCAGGTGGAATCTACTTTTGTCACAGCAGCAGAAGCTGCCGATCCGGGATACCTGGCTATATGCTATGGGCGGCAACCTGATAAATTACCTGATCCCAATCCGGGCTGGCGAACTGATCAAGGCATGGTTTATCAAGCGCAATCACGGTTTGGGCATTGCTGAAAGCCTGCCCTCCATATTCATCGACAAGACTTTTGATACATTGGGAATCCTGGCAGTAATCATCCTGATCCCCTTTCTTACGATCCGGCTGAGTGTCGGGTTGATCGGGCTCTTGGTGGTTCTTGCCCTGGTTTTTTCCCTATCCCTGATCATACTGCTCATGGCAGCCCGGCACAAAGATAAGGTCTCCAATATGCTGATCCGGGGCTTTGCCTGGCTTCCAGGAAGCCTGAAACCCCGGGTTAGTGATCTCTTGCAGAGATTCGTAAATAGCCTCAATATCCTGGAGCATCATCCTGCCAAGCTCGTGGCAGGCATCATCCTCACAGCCCTTGGTATCGCCTTGGATGGCTTTTATTTCTATATGCTGTTCGTAGCTTTCAAGGTTCCTTTCTCTTTTACTATGGCACTATTTGGTTATACTCTCATCAACCTCAGCTATGCGTTGCCCCACCCTCCGGCACAATTGGGCAGCAATGAATGGCTGATGATCATCATCTTTTCACTGGGATTTGGATTGACAAAGTCCAGTGCCTCAGCAATCATGGCATTCGCCCACGTTCTCACAGCTTGCCTGATGGGAGTCCTTGGCGCAATAGCCATTAGCATCTCAGGATTTGAAGTAATCCGGATGATATACAAAGGAGACCGTTTTGATGGAAAACCTGATCGACCAGATTCAGAATCTGAAACAAGCAACCTCTGAACTCAAAGCTGAAGTACGCAAAGTAATTGTTGGACAAGACAAGGTAATCCAGGAGATTCTCATCGCCCTGTTTGCCAATGGGCATATCCTGATCGAAGGTGTTCCCGGGCTGGCCAAGACCCTGATGATCTCCAGCCTCGCCAGAGCTTTGTCTCTATCATTCAGCCGCATCCAGTTCACTCCTGACCTGATGCCTTCCGATATCACCGGAACAGACATCCTGGTTACCGATCAGGATAGCGGAACCCGCGGTTTTGAATACCTCAAAGGGCCTATCTTTGCCAATATCATCCTGGCTGACGAGATTAACCGTACCCCTCCCAAAACGCAATCCGCCTTGTTACAAGCCATGCAGGAATATAATGTAACTAGCGGTAACAAGACCTGGAACCTGGATAGACCCTTCATCGTGATGGCCACGCAAAACCCCATCGAACAGGAAGGAACCTATCCCCTGCCCGAAGCCCAATTAGACCGCTTTATGTTCTATATAAACATCGACTACCCTTCATACGAGGAAGAATTGTCCATCGTGGACAGCACCACAGGAATGGATCTGCCAGAAATCACACCCCGCTTGGGAGCCCAGCAGATAATCACTCTGCAAAATGCCATCCGTAGCCTTCCTGCCAGTGATCATGTGCTGAAATATGCCGTGAATCTGGTACGTCGTAGCCGTCCTAATAGCCCTGATGCAGATCCTGAGATCAAGAAATGGGTCAGTTGGGGAGCTGGGCCTCGTGCCTCTCAAAACCTCGTATTGGGAGCAAAAGCCGTAGCAGCTTTGGATGGAAGGCTTTCACCTTCCGAGGATGATGTAAGGCGGGTAGCGCCGATCGTCCTAAAACATCGCATAATCGTATCCTTTGCTGCTGAAGCAGAAGGAATCAATGCTGCTGAAATCGTGCATAAACTCCTGAACTCCACTCTAGGAGGAAAATCATGATCAGGAATCTCTTGTGTCTGATCCTGCTCAGCCTGATGCTCCAGAGCTGTGCTGCCGTAGACAACCAATTTCTCTACACCCTGGGCACTGTGACCGGTTCCCAGGCCTTCAGCATCGATGTAGTCAATGGCGATGTGCTGGTGCGCAATCAGAATCAAATCTGGCTCTACAGCACCTTCAATGCCTGGCAACCCCGCATCGAGGCATCTTTCACTTCGCTGTATCCCATCGAGGATGTGAATTTTCAAGGTGGAAACTACATCTACATCAGCAGCCAGGAACCCACCAACATCATCAGTTCGGTGGATTCATTGAACCAATATGGCAAGATTTATTTCACCCGCTCCCTGATCGGAGACCGCGTCACCCGGGAAGGGGCAACCCTTTATGTGGCAGATCGGTATCGCGGGATAGACATCATCAATATCGGCAGTGGCGGGGCTCAAGACCTGCTGGCGAATTTCTCCGAGAAATGGGGAGTACGGGATTTTGTTGCTAAATACCCGTATATCTATGCCCTGAATGACTTTGGTCTGGTCACAGTGGACATCAGCAATCTCAGCTTCCCGGTCAGCATCGCCACAAACTATCAGATCAACAATGCCACAAAACTGGTTCAAGATGGCGACATCCTCTATGTAGCAGCAGAGAAGAACCTGCTGGTGCTCTCTGTCCGGGACGTGAACAGGCCCACCCTGATCAATCAATTCCGCCTCTTTGACAATATCCAGGCTCTCGCCATCAAGGATAAACGTCTGTTCATCTCGCAAGGCCGGAACGGAGTAAAAATCTTCGACATCAGCAATCCCCTGAAGCTGGAAGATCTTCACACCTTCTACCCACCTTTCCCTGTATATGACATCGCCCTGGAGAATGACTTCGTCTATGTAGCCATGGGACGTGATGGCTGGATGATATACGAATATAGATAACAATCCCAGAGTCCCATATTAACCACTAATAAATCATGAGCTATCGTTCTGATTAGTCGTAGATTTCTGCTTGCCTACGAACCAGGTTCATTTATACTATCAAAATAGTTTGTAGAACTTGAGTTAACTTCGCTTCTTGCTGCTCTTACTTACATGTATTTGAATACATACTACATGAGGTAGCGTTATGAAGAGATCATTCCTGTTTTGTAGCCTTTTGCTACTCGCGTTTCACATCTGTGCTCAAACTTACTATTACTCCCGGGGAAGTTCTCCTACTTACTATGTGAACAATCTCAGCAGTTGGCAAAACTCCCAGGGAAACCCACCCCCAAACTTCACCAATAGCAATCAGATTTTTGTTATTCAAAATACCCACAATATGACCGCTACTGCCCAATGGATCGTAACAGGAACAAACTCCCACGTGAGGATCTTAAATGGCGGAACGATGGTCACCGGTGCTTATGATCACCAAATCACTGGAACAGTCTACAATGGCGGTACTTATTGGGTTACTCATGACAAATACAGCAACCTCGGCTGGGGAGGCAATGGGCTTCTGGAACCAACCAGCAATTTTGTGATAGACAATGCAGATATGGGAACAAGCGATTTCAAGGACACCGTATCTTATGGCAATCTGATCATAAAGCAAGGTACAACAGGCTGCCGGGGTGGCACCACTGGCTTTGAAATCAAGGGCACCCTGAAAGTAGAAGGTGGCAGTTTCTCTGGTGGACTAACAGAAGATCAGACGCTTAGCATCGCTGCCATCCTGGTTAGCGGAGGCATCTTTGAAGCATCCAGCGGTGGTGCGAATGTTGTGATTAACATGTCTGGCAACATCCTGGTATCTTCGGGATTCTTTAGAGGATCCACAGGCAGTGGACAAGTAACCATAAACAACTGCCAGAATCTCACTGTAGAAGGTGGATACTTCTATGGCAGCACTGGATCAACCAGAACCATATACAACATCCTGGGAGATGTATCCATCAGCAGTTGGTTCTTCGCTGTTCATCGCGCCTCAGGTGATTTACCCTACAATGTTTACAATATTGGCGGTTCCTTCAGTGCCAATAACTACTATTATGCGGTAAATGCCGAACAGGTAGGCTATCCCACGCTAAACTACACGGGAGCAGGTAAAACCATCAGTTTTGGCAATTTAAGTACCACCCAAGCCCGACATACAATCGATTTCAGCAGCGGCTCGAGCTATACCATGCAATCTGATCTGCCGTTCTACAATTGGATGCAATTCAGAGCCAGAGGTACTCTCGATGCTGGCAACTACCAGGTAAAAGCTATCGGAGCAAACACTAGCTTTGGGATCTGGGGCACTTTCAAAACAGCTCGTGCCAATGGCTTCTCGGGAGCGTCAAATACCGCCATCTCAAATGAGAATTCTCCATCCCTGACGCTATACTCCGGATGCACGATTGAGTATACATCAGCTTCAGCCCAGGCGATCACGAGCCGTGACGATTACAAAAACCTGACCCTCTCCGGTAGCGGCACCAAGACCATCTCTGGAGCCACAACCGTGGCAAACAGCTTCCTGATCAATGCTCCGCTTACGATCTCAGCAAATGTAGTTGCCAATGGCAATATTGCCATAAACAGCCCGGTCTCTATAGGCTCATACAATCTGAATATCAATGCCGGAATGTCCGGAACTTCATTTATCAATGGCGGAAACCTTGTGATCGGAGGCTCAGGATCCCAACTCGATCTGGTGACCTGCACCGTAAGCAGCATCACTGTGAACCGCAGCAATGGATGCCGGATGTGGTATGGCGACGTGAGCACCGGAAGTTTAGCTCTGAATGGCGGTAGTTTCAGCATCGGAGCCTACACTCTGACCATCTCAGGAGACTTGAGCGGCACTGGCAATCTAATAGGCGGAAGCGATGCCAGGCTCACTGTATCAGGGATTGCCAGCCGCTTCAACATCCCTTCCGGAATGCAATTGCACACTCTGACCATCACCCGGACAAACGGCTGCCAATTAGCCGGAACCCTTACTTTGAGAAATCTGGAAATGAACGACCGCACCCTGATAGTGGGGGCGAATACTCTGAACCTCAGCGGAACAATGCAATGGACTACCGGAAGCTTGAGCGTAAACGATGATTCGGTGATAAACCTGACTGGCACTACATCTGATCTTTCTCTTTACCCCATCAACACCGGCAGTCTGATTCTCAATCGCAGTGGCAAAACCTGTACGCTGGGTGGCACTACCACTCTCAAAAACCTCACTCTCAGCAGTGGAACCCTCTCTATCGGGGCAAATACCCTAACTATAGCTGGCACAATGGCTGCCAATGGCGGTCAATTACGCGGAGGAGGCAGTTCAACTATGCTTTTGGCCTCAGGAGCTACAGACGTAAATATACCCAGCGTATTCCTGAATTTCTATACTCAGTTATGCAGTAGCGTCAACGTAGTTGGTAGCTTACAAGTAAACAACCTGAACCTGGTGAATGGTACTCTCAATCTGGGCAGCAATAGCCTCTACATCTACACCAGTATTATGCAGCCCTTGATCGGGGAACCGAATGTCTCCATTTTGGGCTCAAGTGGGGGGGCTATTTATCTCAACACTACTTCGGATACCATCTGGGACTTGCACCCAACTATAGATGTATCGATCTTCAGTCTTGATACTCCCGGAGGCTGCAGGTTTTTACAATCTTCCACAATCCACAATACTCTGTATCTTAACAACGGCAGTCTGAATCCAAACGGGAAACTAAGCCTCAGCAATGGTTGTTTGATAGATCGAGCTGGGGGAACTCTGGTTAGCGAGCCGATGTTTGGCGGATTTCACAGATTGAACTACCGGGCTTCTTTAAATACCGGCCCCGAGTTTTCTGCCAGCCAGGGCATGCTGCAGGAACTGAGTATCATGGGTGGAAATCTTACGGTGAATGCACAAAACAACGCAGCAGTCCTGTTTCAGATTATTCTGGCTCCAGAATGTATTCTGAATATGGGTGACTACACTTTGACCCTGGAACCAATGGCGCAAATCATGAGTATGCCTAATGCACTGATTTTGGGCTTGGTGGTCAAAGATATTGGCGACCAGGGAATCAATGCCCCAGCAATGGGGGTCAGCATCGCTCCTGGTGTGGAGATCTCGGGCTTTTCCTGTAACCTTCAAGCTCAGAGCCAAATCTATGGCAGCAGCGAGGGCATTCTGCGCACCTGGAATCTTGAGGGTGAGTACTCAGGAAACGCTCAAATCAGCTTTGCATGGGATCACACAGCAGACAATGGCATTGTCTTCAGTCCCCTGAACCGGGCTATACTCTACCGCCGCAGCGGAGGAGTATGGAGGCCGGTAGGCAGCCCGATCGATGTGAGTCTGATGAATCCCAGGGTGATCACAGTCGATACCGAGCATTTCTCAGAATGGACAGCGGGCTCGGAAGATAATACCTTACCCCTCACTTTGGCATCATTCACAGCCACAATCAACGCTGTAAACACAGTTTCCTTACAGTGGAGCACTCATTCCGAGACCAATCTATTGGGTTTTGGAGTCTATCGTAATACAGAGCAGGACTTTGCTTCCGCCATTGCCATCTCCCCCCTGATCCCTGCAGCAAACAGCTCTACGGCTAATTACTATCTTTATGTGGATAGCGAGATTATTGCACCATGTGAGGTCTTCTACTGGCTTACCTGCACAGAATTGGACGGAGCAATGCAAGTATTTGATCCCCTCCAGGTGATTCTCACTAATCAGCCTGATGAGCCTCCCACCCCACCTCAGATGAAGGTTTGGATCCAGACTTATCCCAATCCTTTCAATCCTGATCTGAATATCCGCATCCACCACCCTGAGGATGGGCATTTGATACTGCAGGTGTTCAACTCCAAGGGAGAAATGATCGCTACTTTAATAGATAGATACTACTCAAAGGGAATTGTCGAGGCAACCTGGAGAGGTCTCGATTCCTTTGGAAAACCATGTGGATCAGGTGTTTACCTGCTGGCTTACAGTAGCGGAGGACAAAGAAAGACCGTTGAACAATACTCCCGCTGAAACTGTGAGAGTGAATTCAAGTCCAG
>DAOSEN010000016.1:0-38706 GCA_035363155.1 Candidatus Cloacimonadota bacterium
TGGTACTGCATGGGCAACTGTGTGGAAGAGTAGGTCGTCGCCATCGCTAACGCCTTGTCGTATATTTCACAAAGAAAATATCTCCCTCCTGATCCCAATATGCAGTTACTTGGTGCTTGTTACCCAAATCCCAGTAGTACTCACCCGTATCAGCATCATAAGCGTATTCATCCCCATGCAAATCCTTCAGAGCTGCAGAAGTAACTTCTTCCACATTAAAATCATCCTGACCCAGTAGTTTGATTACCCAGCCCTCCAGCTTGCCTTGTGAGGTAAATCCCAAAGCGACATTCAGCACGACATTGTTGCCAGCAGGGATGTAAACCAAGATATCGTCATAATCGCTCCATTGTGAATAGTGCTTCTCGGTGAGGACGTCATCAGCGGTTTTTTTGGAGCTTCCAAACTCGAGACCCAACAAGTTTTCAGCCCCAAGTGGCAAACAGATTGCCACGAACAGAAGTAAAGAAGCCAGCATCTTAATCATCTTTATCTCCCTTAAAAACAAGATAATTGACATTCTAATCCAAATTGATGTTTATGCAAAGCCATATCATGCAGATAGATAAAAAACACTGACTCCAGACTGAATTGACGCAGTAGGAAACAGTCCACACCTTGTACCCGCCAGATCGTTGATTTGTCTTGACACGATAGAGAAATATATTGGGAGTAACATGACTTCTGATATTGAGGATTTATGATGGACTTAACAGCATTGTACCGAAAGTATTACACATATAACAGTCTAGCCTTGAACACCCCCAACCAATTTCTAAAATCACGAAAAAAAACCAGTAAGCTACAAACAATACCAGAGATTGCCATAAACCTGTTGGAGATTAAGGCCAGAATCGCTTTGGGTGAGATACGCAGGGCAAAACAACTGCTGAAAACGTTAACCCCTCTAATTGACAGGAGCCAGGATCATTTCTATTTCGGGCAGAGGTGTCTCATCGAAAACATGCTGCTAACAGCCACAAGTACTGCTCTGGAGCAAAACGCTAAAAACCTGATCCAGGCCGAGCAATCTCAGAAACAATGTGGCAGCAAAGCCCTGGAGTGTGAGATAATCATAGCCCGGATTCAAACCAATCCCGTGGAGATGGAAATCACTACATGTGAGGATTCCCTGAAGCTTGCCATGCGTCTGGCCTTGGATGCTGATCTTCCAGACCTGATGATTGCAGTCTATCTGGCTTATATTCAAGTGTATCAAAGTCACCAACTCCCAAATCTCGCTGAGCGTGAGATGCAATTGCTGGCCTTGTTGATCGACAAAGATACGCATATCTATCGAAGCATTCAAATGCTCATTCAAAAAGCTGTAAACAAGATGATGCTGAAAGAATATGAATCAGCAGAGGTCACTCTGTCTGCAGCATTGGATCTCGCCAACGATAATGGATTCAAGCTCTTATCAAGCTCAATATATCACAATCTTGCGATCTGCAATATGCGAATGCAGCATTATGAAAAAAGCATCCATTATTACGATACAGGGATGGACATATTACAAGCAATTGATTGCCAGAACTCGATGCTTGCTGCCAAAATCACGAGTAGCAAAGCCAATTGCCTGTCTTTTATGGGTGACATGGAGAAATCTGCTGCTACCATTCGCACCATAGTCGAGAGCTTTCGCAGGGCAGGAAACGCAGTTCAAGAGCATACCCATGCCGTGAATCTGGCTGATGTGCTAATCGAGATCCAGCAATTCGATGAAGCTGAGCAGCTGCTGGATGCTGCCATCGCGTACTTCACCAATACTGCAAATCATGGCTATCTGCAAAATGCACATCTCTGTAAAGCCAGGTTTTACGAAGCCCAACTCAAATACCAGGAGGCCTTTTCCAGCATGGAGGAGCTTTACTGCGCCAGCCGTAAGTACTTCAATGAGAACTTTGCCAAACAAACTCAGAGATTCCAACAACGCATCGAGGAGTTACGTACCGATTACCAGCTCCTGAAAAGCCGTTGTGCTGATAGGGAGGTTGTTCGAGGGCAAAGAGTCACTGACAAACTTTTGGGAGATCACCCGCAGATTAAAAAAGCCCTATCTGAAGCTTTACTCGCAGCCCGTCACCCTTATGCCAATGTGATTATTCACGGTGAATCAGGTACCGGTAAGGAAGTGCTGGCAAGGATCATCCATTTTGCTGATACTGCAGACAAACCCCTGGTTGCAATCAACGCCGCGGCAATACCTCCCAGCCTGATCGAAAGTGAACTCTTTGGGCACGTGAAAGGTGCTTTCACGGGAGCGGTAAGTGATTATAAAGGGAAATTCCTGATGGCCAATGGGGGTACCTTGTTTCTGGATGAAATCTCCGACATGCCCATGGAAGTACAGGCTAAGCTGCTGCGTGCCATAGAATACCAGACCATTACCCCAGTAGGCAGCAACAAAGAACATACGGTGAAATGCCGCATCATCTGCGCTACCAATGTGAAGCTCAACAGCCTGATTCGGAGTAATAAGTTCAGGCTGGATTTGTATCATCGGTTGAACAAAGTAGAAATATGTCTTCCAGCCTTGCGGGATAGGATCAGCGATCTGGAGATACTTACCCGCCAGTTTGTTTACGACGTCGCCCAGGAACAGGGGCTGCCCGTACCGGAAATCTCCGGTAGTTTCTACGAACGTCTGGCTAGATACAGCTTTCCGGGTAATATCAGAGAGCTGAAAAACATCATTGAACGGATCTTTATTTTGAAGTACAAGCAGTATTGGGAAGCAGAGCAACTGGAAGGCTTGTTGCTGGAAGAGCATGACCACAAGCATGGTTCAGATGCACCAATGACGGCAAATCTGGACAAGGTGGAGTACAATCTCATTCTCAATGCTCTGGACAAAAGCAATTGGGTGCAGAAAGAGGCAGCTCGGCTCCTGGAGATTTCCGAAAGTACCCTCACCCGGCACATGCAAAAACTGGGCATCAACCGGAGCAAACGGCAATAAGAATTTCATTATTGCATTTCGTTTTTGCAATTGCACGTCAGTGAATTCTAGCAAGAACAGATTTCACGGCTCGGAAACATCTGAATGGCAAGCACATAAGTCATAATGTTCAGGGGGGCAAAAACTGGAACGCTTCTCGCTACTATATCATCTCAAAGGGGAAACAACCCCACAAAAAAAGAGGTGATTTATGAAAAAAATGCTTGTTCTTATTTGCTTGCTGATGTTAGCAAGCTTTTGTCTGGCTCAGATTCCACTTGCACCAACTTGGGTTACATTAACCCATCCAACTCCTACCTCAGCAGTTATTACATGGGCTCATGTACCACAGGCTAGTCTCATGTGCTACTATTTGAGCTTACAGGATGTTTTGCTTAACCCACCATTTCATGATGATCAGGCACCTTCATGGAATTATGGACAACCAATCTACATATCAGATCTCGAACCAGGGGCAACAGAAGTGGAGATTGCATGGCCTTGGGCAATTGATCCGGTAAAGACTTACATTGCATACGTAGGTTCCGTGAACTATGGTTGGGAGTGGCAGAATGCCAGTTCTTCCTTTCACAATCCCAAACCGGACGACACTCTGCCAGTTACCCTCAGCAGCTTCACCGCTCAGCTTACAGCCAGCAGTTTCGTGACTCTGCGTTGGGTATCCGAGAGTGAGACTATGCTATCTGGCTATCGCATCCTGCGTAATACCAGCGCTAATGCTGCCGAAGCTGCGATCATTACGCCGACTCTCATCAATCCCACCAATACTTCCCTGCAGCACATCTATCGCTATGAGGATTATGAAGTGGAGCCGGACAATACCTATTACTACTGGCTGGAAAGCGTGGAAATGAATAACCAGACCACTCTGCACGGGCCTGTGAATGTAGTGGTTACCTCAGAACCGGTACCGGAATTCCCTGCCGTGTCTGCCATGGGCAATGTATATCCCAATCCTTTCCGTACGGGTCTCGCCAGCGTGGATGTAACCGTGAAAGCTGGTGATACAGCTATGATTTCTGTCTATAACATCATGGGGCAGGTAGTAAAGAGCTTCGCTCTGAATCCTGGAACTCACAAAGTGCAGTGGGATGGCCGCGATGACAAAGGCACGCTTTGCAGCAGTGGAGTTTATTTCTACAAGCTCAGCAGCCCTTCCATCAATCAAACCAAAAAAATGGTAATTATCAAGTAGGGACAAGGCTTACACATTTACATCAAGAACAATAGGGTATTATCGGGGTTTTAGCGAAACAAAATGCAGGCCAGGTTCATTGAATCTGGCCTTTTGTTTCTTCTTACCCAAGGTGTGAACGTGGTTCTGACCTTGGGATTGTAGTAGAAGCTTGACAAGACTCAAGTGCTGAAAATTTGATTTCTCAACCTAACAACAAGGAGTGGACAATGTATAAAGTGATTCTCTTGCTTATTCTTGCCTTGCTGCTGCTCAGTGCTTGTGCACCGGGGACTCTCAGGTACAAGGATCAAGCCCGTCCGGCGAATTTCTTCCATGGCATCTGGCATGGCTGGATTGCACCTGTATCATTGATCTGGCAACTGTTTGATTCCAGCATCCGGGTGTATGAACCAAACAACACTGGCTGGACTTATGATTTTGGTTTCTATATCGCCATCGTGGGCGGATTTGGTGGCTTTGCCCTCAGCCGCAAGAGAAAGAATAAGTGAACAGTATATCCAAACAAGGGATCCTGCACCATGTAGAGCTTTATGTAGATGATCTGAGAGTCTGCAAGGAGTTCTGGGATTGGTTGCTGCCCCTGATGGGCTACGATGTCTATCAAGTGTGGGATCAGGGCATCAGTTATCGCCTGCATGATACTGATATCGTCCTGGTACAGACTGAACAGCGCTTTCGCAAGATTCCATATCACCGCTGTCACAGTGGTCTAAACCATCTGGCTTTTCATGCGGATTCCATTGAGTTCATTGATGATCTTACCCTTCAGCTCAGACAGCGAGGGATCCCAATCCTCTATGCAGACAGGCATCCCTTTGCGGGGGGAGAGGGATATTATGCCGTGTTCTTTGAAGATCCCCAACGCATGAAAGTGGAAGTAGTCTATTCGGCTGAGAAAACATGATCTTGTTTCGGCGCTACGGCGAGCGCCCGGACCGTTTTCGGCGCTTCAGGGAGCGCCCGTACAATGTCGTTCGGCAGTGGATATTCCATTGGTATTGATAACAAGGCTGGGTTATCATATCTGAGAAGGGCTCAGCAGTGAAGACTGCGGGCAGAACCAGAAATTCTAAGGAGAAACTATGAAGAAATTACTGATAATCGCCATCCTCAGCATCATTGCGATGGTTGGCCTCAATGCCCATCCAGCCAATACCGTGAAAGCGGAATACGATGCTAAAACAGCTTTACTGACCGTAGATTTTGCCCACAAGGTAACTAACGCTAGTGATCACTATATCTTCAATCTAATCGTGGAATTAAACGGCAAGAAGATGGTCGAGCAAAACCTTTCCCGGCAGGAAAACCTGGAGGGTGGATCATTGGTTTACAAGATGTCCAATCTTAAAAAGGGCGACAAGGTGAAGGTCACCGCCGATTGCAACAAAGGCGGCAAGAAATCCACTACCATTACGATACCCTGATCAGTTGTTTGTAAAAGGGGGTGCTGGTTTCGGCACCCCTATTTTTTCTTCTTGGGTTTGATGCCAAAGACCTGGCTCTTGATCCATTGCCAGTTCAGGTATACATGCAGTAAGGCCAGGATAAAGAAGATGATACCAGCGATCTCGTGGATCTTTCCCACGCTGTCGGCATCATACTGATACCTTCCTGGAACCTTGTAGAGTACCATCGCCACGATCGTTACCAATAGGGCTATAAAGAGCAGCGGATTCAGAATTTTCAGGATTTTGTTGTTCATGCTATACTCCTAGAATTCCATATCTTACTAGTTAAACTATACATAAACCACAGGGGCTGGGGCGTCAAGCAAAAAGAAGCGCCATGAGTTTTATTGCTACGCTGTAAATACAAACTCTCACCCAAACCTGCAAATGAGGATCACCGTCCAGATTTGCCTGAAAATTTATGACGGGACAAGCCAAAACCACGTAAAGAAAACCACCAAAGTCTCCGTACTGCTTGCCAAAATTTGCCCGCCCTGCATCGAGACCGCTGTAAAATTCCAGGAAACGACCCTGAGTCCTTGATAAGTCTAATTCCAATCTCTATACCTATGTTCTATCGTCCCTGCCGAGAATTGACTAATGTCGCCACCTCCGGGACTTTTTTTTATTGACTAATTTCTTGGGATTTATTGGTATGTAGAGGAAAGGAACATATATGAAAAATCTCTTTATATGCATGTCGATTATCATGCTATCCCTTCCGATGCTGGCGCTTGACCCATCCAGGGCAAATGTTCCTATTTCTTCTAACGCCATAATCGACCAATTTAAAGCAAAAACCAGCTTTGAGGGAGTTTGTAACTTTACCTATTGGGGCAGTTTACAGAGTTTTGAGGGCAATTTCAATGGCTTGGCCATCAAGGACTTTGAGTCCTTCGTTATGGCTATTTCGCAGCTTGAGAAGCTGCTTGATCCGTTTACAGGTCTGGCATCTCCCGATACCTTCAAGCTGAGTAAACAAGAGCAACATGTATGGTGTGGCACGGGCTTACCAGACGACTGGAAATGGATACCGGCAGATCACACTACTTTTGTGTACAAACAAAAAGGTCATCCCAAATATGAAGTTGAGCTTAAGCACATCGGCGTCTTTGCCTTGTCCTGGGATCGGGCAAAAAAGCTCATCAGGTGCTATAGCAGCATCAGGGCATATGAGTTGGAGGTGGAAGAACCCAGATTGAGCGTTTCTGATGTCTTGGAAATAGTTGCCAGGAATACAAACCGTTCAAGGCAGGACATATCAGAACCCAAGGTTTCTCTTTATCGTTATGCGGAGCGATGGATAGAATACTCAGAGCGATATAAAACTCCCCTGGATTTCTTCTGGCACGTAACGGATGGTTTCTACAATTACAAGATCTCCGATCGCTGGGGAAAAATCTGCGAGAAAATCTACTCGAGAGACATTAAAGCATCCCATCCAGAGAGTTATTACACGGCAATCATCGATAGCATCAGACCACAAATAAACTGGGAAGATGCCAAATATGTTTGGGCACAATTCTGGGATGATGGAGGAATACGCAGTTTATCAATTTCCTATCCGTCCTTGATAAAAAGCGATCTGGGCAATCGGGAAAAAGTGTTGGCCTGTTTTCAGAAAGTGAGGCATCTCTTCGATCAGTCAGGATACGAATTGGTGTTTGATGAATCATGGTCTGTTAGAAAGAACTATCGCTGGATAATAAGACGCGAGCAATATGATACTCTGATACACGATTACGATTGCCTTACCTGCCAGTTAGATGAAGAAAAACAATTGTTTTACTTTGTAAGTTATCTCGCAATAGATCATAATCTCAATCCACCCACCATTATGGATTCAAATGAGGCAAAAACCAAAATCTTTGAGCAAGCTCTTCATTTGGATGGAATGCCCTGGGAGATGATGTCACCCACCATGAAAAGGTACCGGGAGTTTCAATTTACCGATTATCCCTTTTATCTTTGGTTTTACCCCGAGGATCCAATCGTTGTACTGTACCTTGAACCAACCAGGCCTTATGGCAAACATATAAATGTTTATAATCGTCCCCGGATCTATCGGGAGGCCTGGGTCTATAGCGATTCCCAGAGAGATGGTTTTGCAGCAGTTGATGCGGTTACCGGAAACCTGTTCTGCAGAGACAGAATAAATAATTATTGCTTCAACGTTGAGAGATTTCTATCAGGGAAGTAAGCGGTTAGTCACTTGCCTATGCCCAGGAGATCTTTCCGAAACCACCCCCAAGCCCCTTGTGGGCGTCACACCCTGCCTATGATCTGCCATCCCTACCGGGACTTATCATACCCCCTCTGTGCTCTTTGCCCACGCCATTTGCCAAATGCCCTTCCATGCGACCCCCAACCCCCTATGTTCTACCGCCCCTACTGGGACTAAACCCAAGACTTCACCGGACTTCATCATTGCTCATCATTGCTCATCATTGCCACCCCACAATCTCAATTGAAATCTGCCACCCAAATCCTGCTTAGCGATCCGACCATCTTATATCGATAGACCCTGCAACCTTTATCCCCAAGAACCAGACAGAAGCATAAGAACCAGTGAAGCAAACCCCCTGCTCAAAGCCCATAGACAAATAGCATAAAGATTTTCCCCAAGCGCTTTAGATCGGATTCAGACTTGTTGCAGTTCTCTCGCACCACCCACCACTGTGACAATAAAAGCCTTGGCTAATCTGATGAGTTCTCTCAAAAATCTGATCATCCGAAACCAGTCGAAAATCAGCCAAAATTTGAAAGATTCGTGATATTGATACGTCCAAAACCGTCCAAAGACCACTGTGACACAGTCTAAAGGCAGTCCTATCTATCTCTCAGCCTCATAAACCCTTACGATCACTGTGAGACGTGATACAGATTTGAAGGTTTGGGTGAGAACTTACAGCAAATCCAGTACAAGTGTATTACAATACTCCTCGGCAAATCAAAAAAAACACCCCAGGTAGTTTAGCTATCCCGGGGGTGTTGATACATGTTATCCTTGAAAAGACTTACTTGGGAATCTCTTTGAGGGCTATCCCCAGTGCTTTGGCAACTCCCTTTCCATATTCTGGATCTGCTTTATAGCAGTTTCCAAGATGTCTCAGCTTGATTTCCTTGGGAGCATCTCCCATGTTTCGAGCGGTGTTTTCAAACAAGACTTTCTTTTGAGCATCGCTCATCAAACGGAACAAAGCCCGGGGTTGGCTGTAGTAATCATCATCATCCTCGCGGTGGTTCCAATGGTCGGCAAAGCCATCCAGCTTGAGCGGAGGTTCGGCAAAATCTGGCTGTTCCTGCCACTCGCTATAGCTATTGGGCTCGTACCCCAAGGTGCTGCCATAATTTCCGTCCACCCGCATCTGCCCATCACGGTGGTAGCTATGAGCGGGGGTCTTGGGTTTGTTCACCGGGATTTGGTGATGGTTTACTCCCAGACGGTAACGCTGGGCGTCGCCATAGGAAAACAGACGGGCTTGTAGCAGCCGATCCGGGGAGAAACCAAGGCCAGGAACTATGTTTGCAGGAGTAAATGCTGCTTGTTCCACATCGGCAAAATAGTTTTCTGGATTTCTATTCAGTTCCAGAATCCCCACTTCAATGAGAGGATACTGCTTTTTAGACCACACCTTGGTGATATCGAAGGGATTGAAGGGGCAATTCTCTGCTTCTTTCTCACTCATAACCTGAATGAACATCTTCCAGCGAGGGAAGTCCTTGCGTTCAATAGCATCATATAGATCACGCTGATGACTTTCGCGATCTTTACCCACCAGGATTTCTGCCTCCTGGTCAGTAATGTTTTTGATGCCTTGCATGGTGTGTAAATGGAATTTCACCCATGTTCTGATGCCTTTTTTGTTGTACATGGCAAAAGTGTGGCATCCGTATCCGTGCATATGCCGGTAGGAATAGGGGATGCCCCTATCGCTCATAGTGATGGTTACCTGATGCAGGGCTTCCGGCAGCGAACTCCAGAAATCCCAGTTATTTTTAGCGCTGCGCATATTTGTGCGGGGATCACGCTTGACAGCGTGGTTCAAATCTGGAAACTTCAGAGGGTCCCGGATGAAAAACACGGGAGTGTTGTTGCCCACCAGATCCCAATTGCCTTCCTCGGTGTAGAATTTTACCGCAAAACCGCGAATATCGCGTTCGGCATCTGCCGCACCACGTTCTCCGGCCACGGTGGAAAAACGGGCAAAGACATCAGTTTGTTTCCCGATTTTGGCAAACACTCTGGCTGTAGTGTACTTTGTGATATCGTGGGTTACTGTGAAATGACCAAATGCCCCAGAACCTTTGGCGTGCATCCTGCGTTCTGGAATCACTTCCCGGTCGAAATGCGCCAGTTTCTCAACCAGCCATACATCCTGCATCAAAAGCGGGCCACGTTTTCCTGCGGTCATGATATTCTGATTATCTGGAACGGGGGCTCCCGCAACGGTAGTCAGTTTTCTCTTCTTTTCCTTCATACATCTCTCCTTTTGGCATTGTCGATGAACAACATATGAATTGGATATACTCCAATCCCTGAATTTTCTGCCTAATAAGAACTTAATGCTCAAAGCATTTGATGCAAACCAATAATAACAAGAGATAGAGATGGCAGCCTGCCTCAATCCTGATTATCCTGTCAATGGGTGCGCCGGTGACACAATGTCCTGGCAAGAGCACCAATACCTACAAGGAGCACAATATGCCAAACTACTTCAGAACTGATTTACTGGATAAAGAACCATCTATAGTTACAGTGCCTATCCGCCAGCGGATGATGTGCCTGAATGAAAGCTGCCTGGACCCTTATCAGGCGATCAAGGATAAATTCCTCCAGCGCATGGAGAGTATCCGACTGAACCGCTACATTTCTCCCACAACGTCTGAATTGAACCAAAAACTGGCAGATTATGCCGGTTGCGGGATCGGTCCCGAAAACGTGGTATGGGGCAATGGGGCAGATGATATGCTATACCATATCTTCCTTTCAGTGCGGGAAAATGACGCTGCCTTTGCCCTCAGCCTGGCACCCTCATACTTTGACTACAAGACCTTCTGCGAGGCAGTGGGCTTGAAGATCAGGTTTTTGGAGCTCGAGGACGATTTCAGCTTCGATACAGCCCGCTATCTGGAACTTGCCAGCCATCCTGATTGCCGCCTCGCCATCCTCTGCAACCCTAACAATCCCACCGGCAATCTCTTTCCCAAAGAGCAGCTAAGGCAGATCATCGAAGCTTTGCCGGATAAACTGGTATTGGTGGATGAAACATACTATGAGTTTTCCGATAGCAGCTTCTTAGGAGAGCTGCAACAGCATCCTAATCTGATCCTCACCCGCAGCTTTTCCAAAGCCTTTTCCGGGGCTGGGCTGCGCTTTGGCTATGCGCTGTCTTCGGCTGAAAACATCTATTCACTGAGAAAAGTACTCACCACTTTCCACACCAGCATCCTGAACCAGGCTTTTGCCCTCACGATCCTGGAAAACGTCCCGCTCTTCTGTGAGCAGGTATTGGATGTGATCAAGCTGAGGGATGAGACCTTTGGCAGGCTGCAAACTATCCCAAGACTGAAGGTATATCCCTCTCATACCAATTTCCTCACTTTCACGCTTGGTGATTCCACTCCTGATCTGTTCAATTATCTAAAAGATCAGGAAATCTCAGTGCGGGATGTGGGCTCATCTCCCAAGCTGAAAAATCACTTGCGCGCCACGCTTAGCTGTAAGGATGACACAGAGTTTCTGGTGCAAAAGATTCAGGAATTCCAAAACAGTCGATAAACTAGATATATATTGAGAGTTTGAAATGCTTGATACCAAACTGATAATCGTCACTGGTAGCTGTGGCACCGGAAAATCTACCACGGCCAAATGGCTGGGGGAAGCTCTGCAAATGAACGGCATCGATTGTCATTACTTGCACGAGGAGTGCCAGGATCATCCCATTCGAGGGCAGGAATTCTCCTATGGTTCGGTAACCAACGCCGCAGACATGGATGTAAATTGCAGTTTGATGCTGGATTTATGGGCACAGCACCGGGATGATATCCTGGCCGATGGCAGGCTGGAGGTGCTGGAGGCGTGTCTGTATGAAAACATCATTCGCTATTTCTTTGAATGCAATTATCCAGAGAACCAAATCCTAAGCTTCTACCAAGACCTGATGGAGATTCTAGAGCCCCTGCATCCAGTGATAATTCATCTGCGTACTAGGGACATGTTTTCCACACTGCAACAAGCCTTTAAGATCCGGGGCGACAGATGGAGGGATCTGATCCTGAAAGACCGCTGCAAGTACTACGTGGAGCATGGATTCGAAGGTGACGAAGGAAACTATCGTCTCTTTGAAGATTATCAAAGCCTTGCCATTCAAGCCTATGACCGGTATCAATGGCCTAAACTCTGGTTGGACACACTGGCTCAGGATTGGGATAGCTATCATAAAGACATATGTGAGTTTCTGGAGCTCGAATATATTCCGCCCATTGTCACTTATGATTATGATCCAGAAGACTTCACAGGCAGATATGAGACGATGATCAATGAGAAACAGTGCGGATTCAATATCTTCTATGAGGATGGGCAGCTATTCTGCCGCTCCTTTTGGCCATACATGGCTCTGGAAAGCTGTGGCGGGGATGCCTTCCGCTTTTTCTCCTTTCCTATTCACCTGCAGTTTATGCGGAGCCAGGGCAAAGTGCGCAGTGTAAAGGTAAGCGGAGATTACGATTGGGGGCTTTGTGGCCTTGAACTGGAAAGAATTGATACAAAAGTCCATTAGGTAAATCAGTCTTCCACCATGACGAAAAGGATACTATAGCTATGCCAGAAGAAATTATGATCCGTCCAGCCACTCCGGATGATGTCCCACGGATCGCTGAGATTCACATCCAAAGCTGGAAGGAGACCTACCCGGGGATTATGCCCCAAGCGAGGCTTGACGCCTTGAACATTGATGCCAGCATGAGGAATTGGCAGGGTGCTTTGGAGCGGAATGATGTGTTTTTGGTAGCTGTCGTAGATGGTGAGATCAGAGCTTTCGCGGCAGGCGGAGCGAACTGGAGCAATAAAGGCTGCGAAACCGGAAGGGCCAATGCCTGTAGTGGAGAGCTGGCAGCCTTGTATTCGCTGCGTAAAGATCACGGGCAGGGGATAGGCAGGGCTCTATTTGAGGCCTATGGCGCCACTCTCAAAAGCATGGGACACGAGACCATGGTCGCCTGGGTGGCAGCAAAGAATCCGGCATGCGGCTTCTATGCCCGGATGGGCGGGGATCTTCTGGACAAAAGAGACCTGATGGTCATGGGCACGCCGGTGCCGATCGTGGCCTACGGGTATAGGTTGTAGCTCCTATCGCCTGATAACAAATAGCAGTCGTTCAAAATGCGGTATCAATACGCAGCCATAACGCATCGAGTGCGTATTGATAGCGTATTGATAGCGTAATCCAATGCGGGAACAAGCCACGAGCTGGCTTTGCTCTCCTGAAGTTCTGAGCCTCCTCCCGTCCTCTTCCCATGCGGCGCTTGGGTTGTCCGTGAGAGAGCCTTGGAATGCACAGCGGATGTTGCCTGGAGACAAATGGTTTGTGGAGATGATCATATAGGGACATCGTGCCGTCCTACGGACTCAGGGGCATTTTATTACGAGACCCAGCAGTAGAACTGCTGGGCTAGGGGCATTCGCCCTTGCGTGCTCCGCACTACATAATCAATCTGAACTGCCGTCCCGAGGGGATTCAAGTGGTTCACTACAAATGCTTAAGCTATCTGAACTGCCGTCCCGATGGGACTCGGAATGTCCACTACCAGCGTTTAGGCTATCTGAACTGCCGTCCCGATGTGACTCAAGTGGTTCACTACCAGCGCTTATGCTATCTGAACTGCCGTCCCGATGTGACTCAGAAGGTTCACTACAAATGCTTAGGCTATCTAAACTGCTGTCCCGATGGGACTCATCAAAGAGTCCGAAGGACGTCAGCCGCGTAGTCGGCATAGCCCAGGATTTCAAATCCTGGGTAGGCTGCCAGGATGTATCTGAGTCCGGATTGCAGAGCAGGACGCCACAGGATTTCTTTAGTTGCGTAGCGCTCTACTGATAGCCTCGGCCAGCTCGCTTTTGGTAAAGGGTTTCTGCACAAAGGGGATACTGCGATCGAAATCCCCATGACTGGAGATGACAGATTCAGTATAGCCCGAGAACAGGATCACCTTCATTTCGGGATGTTTGAAGCGCACGATAGCTGCCAGTTCCAGACCATTGAGTCCAGGCATCACAATATCTGTAATCACGACCTTAGGACGCAAGCCTTGATCTTCCAGCAGGACCAGCGCTTGATCAGCACTTTCGGCCAGGGCGACCTCGTAGCCCAGCCTCGAAATAATCTTGCCAGTAAGATCCAGGATGGCCTGATCATCTTCTACTACAAGGATTAGCTCATTGCTTCCCTGGTCCGGGGTTTGTATTGTTTCTTGCCCTGATATGTAGCTTTCTTCAGCACAAACTGGCAATAGGATCAGAAACAAGGCTCCCTTTCCGGGAGAACTGTCTACATGGATGTGCCCTTCAGATTGCTTGATGATGCCATATACAGTGGGCAATCCTAATCCCGTACCTTTACCTTTTTCTTTGGTCGTGAAGAAGGGTTCGAAGATATGGCTCTTAGTATGTTTATCCATGCCACAACCGTTGTCTTTGATTCTCAAGGCAACGTAGTTTCCGGGTTTGATCATCGGATGACGGGAGGTGAAGGATTCATCGGCTTCAAAGTTGAAGGTTTTGATGCTCAGCCTTCCACCCATGGGCATTGCTTCGCGGGAGTTGATCACCAGATTCATCAGGACTTGCTCCATCTGTCCATAATCTGCCACTATATTACACAGATCATTTGCCAGGTCAAGATCGAACTCAATATCTTCCCCGATCAAGCGGAAGAGCATGTTTTTCATATCTTTTATCACATGGTTCAGGTTCAGTACCTGGGGTTTGATCACTTGTTTCCTGCTGAAAGTAAGCAACTGACGCGTAAGGCTGGAGGCTCTGCTGCCTGCACTGATGATTTCTCTAATATCATGGTAGAGAGGATCATCTTCGCTCAAATCTTGAAGAATCTCTTCAGCGTATCCTAAAATGACTGTGAGGATATTGTTGAAATCATGCGCTACTCCTCCGGCAAGCTGTCCGATGGAATCCAGCTTTTGGGCTTGAATGAGCTGCTCCCGCAGGCTGTTCTGTTCTGCTTCGGCCTGTTTCAGAGCAGTGATGTCCTGTAAACTCCCGATGACCTTTACTACCTTTCCATCATCATAAACAGCCTTGGCCGTAGCCCTTACAGTCATTTCCCTGCCTTTTGGAGTGATCATGTTCAGCTCCAATTCATAAGGCTTTCCTTGTTCTTGCATTTCGGTAATGGCATTCTGGATTCGCACGCGGTCTTGCTTTGTATAACACTCCATGCTTAGTTCTGTAAGGCTCTTGCCAGATTCTGCGCAGGTTTGGGGATCCAGATCGTGCATTCTGTAAAGTTCTTTCGTCCAATACATCTGGTTTGTTTCCAGAATCCACTCCCAACCGCCTACTTTAGCCAGGGCTTGGGTCGCCCTTAAAAGGTTTTCACTGCGCTCCAGAGCCTCTATGGCCTTTTTCCGTTCCTGCACTTCATTTTCAGCTTCCAACATTTTGATTTCCAGCTTGCGCACCAGACGTTCATTGTAGAGCTTGAGGATTTCCTCTTCAGTATCTGAGGCTTGGGGCTTTCGATGATTTCCTTTCCGGCTGTTCTCGATCAAAACATTGATGCGAGCTAGCATTTCTTCGGGCTCGCAAGGTTTCACGATGTAGTCATCGGCTCCCATCTGCCGGGCCAGATATTCATCCTGTTTCCCCGTGTATGTGGCAGTATATATGATGAAGGGAAGATCTCCCCATGCAGGGTTCTTCCTGATTTCCCGGCATAATGAGAATCCATCCATCACTGGCATCAGAATATCGCTTACCACCAGGTCAACAGCTTCCTGAGAGAGCAGATTCAAAGCTTCCTGTCCATTGGCTGCATTCAGGGTGGTATGCCCGTGCCCTTGTAACAAGCTATTCAGCAAGTAAAGGTTTTCTTGTTGATCATCTACTATCAGAATCTTCATGGGCTACTCCAAAATCTAAGATGTACTTCTCTATTTCATCCACAAACGTATCTGGATTGATGGGTTTCTCGATATAGCCATTTGCTCCTGCTGCAAGAGCCTGCTCCCGGTCATGAGCCATTGCATAGGAGGTGACAGCTACTATTGGGATCACACACAACTTAGGATCGCTTTTCAATTGCCGGGCAATCTCATATCCATCCATCCCCGGCAATTGGATATCCAGTAATATGATATCCGGATTGTTGAAATGTGCCAGTTCAATTCCCATCCAGCCACTATCTGCACCCAGCACCTTATAACCCCTGTGTTCCAATAGATAACGCATCAGATAATAGTTGTCGGCATTGTCTTCAATTATTAAGATCAGGTTCTTCATGTATGTCCACCTTCAATGGGGAGTGTGATTGTAAATGTGCTACCTATTCCAGCCTGGCTCTCCACAGTGATTTCGCCATGCATAAGACGCATGAGGCTGCGGCTGATGGAAAGTCCGAGACCGGTGCCTTCATACTTGCGGGTGAGTCCTGAATCGATCTGTCGAAATGGTTGAAATAGCATTCGCAGATGTTCCTTTGGGATCCCAATCCCGGTGTCCTGTATGCTGATCAGGTAGAACTCATTTGATTTTCTACATGAGATTGTGACGCTGCCACTTTCTGTGAATTTGATGGCATTACTGAGTAAATTCAGGAGAACTTGTTCAAGACGACGTTGATCGGCATGGATCGTGTCTTGAGGATTCTCTACATCCAGCCTTAGCTCCAGGTTCTTTGCATCAGCCTGAGTTTTTACGAGATTCATGATCTTCTGCATCATACTCATCAGGTGGAAATGCTCCCAATTGAGCTCCAATTGACCGGATTCGATCTTGGACACATCCAGCACGTCATTTATCAAAGCCAGCAGGTGGCGGGCACTGGTCTGGACGATCCTGAGCTGTTTGGTTTGCTCCTCATTCAGCTTGCCTGGGAGTTCCTGCAATAGGATACCGGTGAAGCCGATAATGGAATTCAACGGAGTGCGCAATTCATGGGACATGGTGGCGAGAAAGGCAGATTTGAGCTGATCTGCGGCCTGAGCTTTCTCCATGGCTGCTGCTAGCTCTTCGGTGCGCTTCACTATCCTGAGCTCCATTTCGTGGTTGATCAGCCTGAGCTCTCTGGTTCTGAGAGCAAGCTGATGCTTGAAGATAAAGGTAACTACCGTGCTGAGGATCAGAACCAGGATGATGCCAATTACAGTAAGGACTATCCACCTGGGTAAGCGGTATTTAGGGGTCTCGGACGTCCAGAGTCTAATCGTCTGATAATATGGAGATAGAGGAGTGCTTTTCTGCTCCTTAAGATGAAAATCAATGCGTTCCAGGAGGTCTGTATTTCTGCCTTTTTTGCTGGCAAAAAACAAGGTGGAAGGCTCAAACACCACGGGAGTATCATCCAGATTGTACATCCTGGCTTTCAGATTGCCAAAATACGTATTGGTGACCGCTACATCGGCCTGGTCTGAACGAACCAATTCAAAGGCATCATCAAAGCTTGAGGCTGGTATGATCTGGGAGTTGAACCCGAAGCCGGCCATCATATTGCGAAGTGTGGTCTCTTGAATCGAGCCTTTTAGAACTGCTATACGCATGCCATCCAAATCTTGAAATGAGGTGATAGAGAGTCCTTTATGGGCATAAATCTGTGACCAGGAATACAGTACCGGTTCCCGATGAAAATCATACAAAGCTGCTCGGGTCGTAGTAAATGCCATATCCGGCATTATATCAATCTCACCGGATTGTAAGCGGCTTAAGCCTTCATCCCAGGTGCCTTTTATATATTCGATCTGCCAGCCTTCTTCTGAGGCGATCTGATCAATGATATCTGCAAAGATGCCAGAAACCGCACCTGATTCTGTGATGATCATTTTGGGAGAATTGTGGTAGGCACCCACCTTCACTACTCTGGCTTGCATGGGAAAGATAACGCCCCAGACTACTATGAGGATCAAAGCCAGAACCACTGTCTGGGGTATCGATATATTACAGAATCTATACGCATTTTGCCCTGAAAAGCTCTTATCGTTGTTGTTCACTGCTGCTGTATGGATTTTCTTCATCATTCCTCGCAATCAGTTTTGGGGGCTCAATGTCCAGACAATCTGGTAAGGTTCTCATGGGGATTACCAGACAAAACAATATATCCTGGATGCCTTTAAAGATGTCAAGACAAAAACCTTGACGCTTGATGCCCTATTGAGGATTTGTCGCTATGTGACTTGATGGTGCTTTGCACAGGTAATAGGGAATTCCGTTAGATTCGGAAGCGGTCTCCGCCACTGTAAGCAGCACAAAGGTTCAAGGCGTCACTGTCGATAGATGGGAAGGTGCCTTGATGCGTTTAACGCAAACCGCTGCAAGCCAGGAAACCTGCCACCAAGTACTGATCTCTGCCTACGGAAAGATGGGCAGTATCTGATGTGTTCATCTCAAGTCACATGAATAAATGAGGTGAACGATATGACCAAACCAAGCTTCCAATTGTCCCCAGTGACAGTCAGGCCACCAGGCCAGACCATCCAGCAGAAACATGCCTGGAAACATACTTTTGTTGCAGATCAATCCCTGCTCAGATTCAGCTTAGGGAGTGCTTTGCTGTTTTTCTTTCTTATAGTACCCCTTACCGCATACGGGATCTCTGGTAGAATCATCGATCCCCAGGGGAAGCCCATTTCCGGGGCAGTGATCACGGATCAGAGGAAGCTCACTTACAGCGATGATCATGGTTTCTTTGATCTCAGTACCACGGCAGATTCCTTGCAGATCAGCCGCCTGGGCTATCACAAAGTCGCTTTGAGCATTCATAACTTCAGATCTCCGGTTACACTGTATCCTGATGAAATCATTCTGCCCAGAATCTGGGTGCGGGCACTGGAGCAGAAAGCTGCCAGCCCCTCCCTCAATGCCATGGTGATCCACCCTGATACCAATGCCAGAGTGGAGAGCACGAGCGACCTCCTGTTGGCCAGCCCTGCCTTTGCCACTACGGACATCCGGCTCACGGGAGAGCGGCAGACGGCATCGATGCTGGGGAGTTTCAGCCGCCATAGCCTGGTGCTCCTGGATGGTGTGGTGCTGAATCCAGCCGGGGAAGAATTTGATTTTAGCAAGATCCCTTTGGGACAGATCGAATACATCGAGATCATCAAAGGTAATTCCTCCGTGTACGGAGGCTCGGCAGCCATTGGTGGGATCATCCATATTCATACTAAGGAGCATGCCAGGCACTCGGTTTGGGAAGCCAAACTCAGCAGCAGCACAGGCTCTTTTGGGCTGTTCAAACAGAACTACAGTGCGTCTTTCAGCCGTAGAGCTTTTGCCCTTGCATCTGAATACACTCATCAGGCAGCCCGCAACGATTTCGAGTATAACACTCCTGATTTCTGGAACATAGAGCCAGAGCTGAAGCGCACTCACAACCATAAAGCTGCAGATAGCTTCTATGCCAGAGTCAGCTACACTGGTGGGGGATGGCAAGCTGACTATAGCCTCAATGCAGGCAGCTTTGTGCGTCAGCTTCCTGGCCCCATCAATTTCCTGGAACTATACGACGATTCCCGCCTCTTGGGTGCTTACACGCAGCACAGTCTGAGAGGGATCCTGCCCTACCGGAATCTCACCAATGAACTGCTGCTATGGGCAAATAGCGACCAGAGCACTTACAAAAACCTCCAGCCCTCAAACTGGATGGGAAGCAACCACTACTGTCAGGAGCAGCACAACCGGGGCCTGAAGACCAGCCATACCATGATTTGGGAGGCGTCCCGACTGAACCTCAGCCTGGAGCAATCCCAGGTGGACTACCGCTTTGTAAACTTGCGCCAGAACACCAGTATTAGCGGACATAGAGACAATACAGCCCTCTCCATGCGTGCCCAGCAGAGCCTGTACCCCTGGATCCTCAGCTACAAAGCCTCAGCCGCAGCAAGGGCAGACTACAGCGATGGTGATTTGCATCCCACCTGGCGCATCGAACAGGAATTAGGCATCCCCCTGGGGGGAGAGCTAGCCTTGGGCGGCTATATCGGCACTGCCTTTGCCCAGCCATCGCTCTTCGACATGTATTGGATCGGGGATAGCGAAACCCACGGCAATCCTGAGCTCAAGAGTGAAAGTTCCATGGGTCTCAGCGCTTATGCCAGCTATCAGATTCCCGTTCTCACCCTAAAGGCTGCATATTACCTGAACAAGGTGGATGATCTCATCCAATGGCGGCAATACTACCTCAATGGAGCATCCTGGAAACCCTTCAACGTAGGTAAGGCTGATATCCGTAATCTCGAAATCGAAGCTCAATCCAAACTGGGCAGAGTCATCAACCTCAGCGGCGGAATCACTTTTACCGAAGCGCTGGATCTATCTATAAATCCTGATGGCAGCCCCACACCCACCTACCGCAAGAGACTGGTCTATACCCCTGATCTGAAGGCTATGCTGAATCTGAGCCTGGGCGATGCAAAGCGGGGCATATCGCTTCGTTACAGCTATACTGGGGAGCAATACAGCACCACGGACAACCTGATCGCCCCCCTGAATGCCTTCGACAATCTTGATGCTGCGGCATACTACCGCTTTGATTTCTCTGTCTTTGCTGCACAGCTTGATCTCAAAGTAAACAACGTCCTCAACCGCCGATATGACATCTATGCCTATATCCCCCAACCCGGGATCAATTGGACTGCTGGCTTCAGCCTGAGTGCCAAAAGCCCCGCAGCCCGGATCAATCCCCAACCCAATAAACTCCAATCCACGAGGTAAACATCCATGACATCCAGAACCCTTAGCCTTTTACTCATCACCCTGTTTCTGCTGCTGACTGTGGCAATGCCTGCTGAAATCCTTTATGTAGTAAACTCCCAATCCCGCACCCTCAGCCGCATCGACACCACTACAGACACAGTGAACAACAGCTTTGCCAGCCTGGGCAATGTGCCCAATAAGATAGTCGTGGATTCAGAATACATCTGGGCGGTGAATTCGGGGGACAACGCTTTGCAGAAAATCTCCCGCAGCACTGGCACAACCCTGGGCAATATCTTTATCGCCCCAGGCAGCAATCCTTGGGACGCGGTGAAGCACCAAAACCACATCTATGTAAGCGGACTCTTTACTGGAAAGGTTTACAAGGTGGATGCCCTCAGCGGCAGTGTGGTTGGCAGCATCAGCACCGGCACCGCACCTGAAGCCTTGCATGTGATCGGCACCAAGCTCTATGTTTCCAATGCCGGAGACTATATGCAAAACTATGCTGGCAGCTCAGTAAGCGTGATCGATCTGGAGAGCTTCACTGTCCTCACCACCATACCCGTAAGCGCTAATCCTCAATATCTGACCAGCTATGAAGGCCTGCTGCATGTGTCCTGCACCGGCAATTACACTAGCATCGGTGGAGCGATCTGCATCATCGATCCTGCCACAGATGCCTTGATTCACACCATTGCTTTGGGTGGGACGCCAGGATCGATTTATATAGCCAATCCTGCTCAAGCTCTGGTTTCAGATAGTAATGGCGCTGTGCTTTACAGCTACCATCCCAGCAGCTTTGAACTCATCAATGGCAGCTCCAATCCCCTCAGCGGAGGCGGTTCCGAGGTCATTGGCACCTCTTCCATGATCGCTGTCTTGAGTCCGAATTGGGGAGGGAATGGCATCGTTAAACTCATGCATCACGACCTCAGCCCGATCCGGCAATACACTGTGGCCATGATGCCTACCGATCTCAAGCTGGACTACATGCCCACCAGCAATTCCGATGCCCTATTGCCCAGCCCCCGGCTGAGTCTTTATCCCAATCCCCTGCGGCAAGGCTCCCGTCTGGAAATCTCCAGCTCTGAAGCCCTTTCTGGTGAACTTGTTATCTACAATGCCAAAGGCCAGAAGCTGGTCAGCCATCCCCTGGATGGGAAAGCCAGCCTTTCCCTTGAGCTCAAGCTCCCACCTGGAGTGTATTTCTACCGCTTCGCCTCCAGCTGGAAACAGGCCTTACCCACTACTGGAAAACTGCTCATCATGTGATGATTAATGGAACGCAGAGCCCATAACCCATAACGCATAACCTATATGGAACGCAGATGACTGGATTGAATTGATTAACGGGATTTGTTTACCAACGATATGAACGGATTACCATGAATCACCGACTGAAAGTATGATGAAAGCCCCTTGTGGGCGACATAGTATAGCGAGGGTGTGAAGCGCAGCGAAACCCCTCGTAAGAGTCATTTCAACCACAAAGCCCTGGAGGGGCGACACCCAAAGGCAATGGTTCTGAAGTATAGACCTTTCAGGTTCCTGGGAGCAAGGTTTTTACTGCAGCCTCTGCTAGTTTCAGGAGATTCCAGACAGCTCAGCGGTTCTGTAAACCGCCTGAACTTCTGGAAAGACGGCGTTAATGATGAGATTCCAGACAGCTCAGCGGTTCTGTAAACCGCCTGAACTTCTGGAAAGACGGCGTTAATGATGAGATTCCAGACAGCTCGGCGGTTCTGTAAACCGCCTGAACTTCTGGAAAGACGGAGTGGGGTAGAGTAGAGTATTGTCATTCATATCGCTGGGCTAAAGCCCAACGCTACTACTTCAGCTCAAGTTTCACCTTTCCACCCTTACACCCTTCCACCAAATTCTCAATTGTTCTCTGCTTTCCCTGCCTCTCTATGGTACAAAAACACCTCTCGACCTCTCGACCCCTCGACTTCTCGACGCTGAGTTTCACCTTTCCACTCTTCCACCCTTCCCTTTCAATTCTCAATTACCTTATACCTCATCCAGAGCTTGTCATTCATGAAGTTCTTCACTTCCATGAGCTGGAGCCTTTTGGGCAGCACGTCCGGCCAAACTGGCTCCGGAGCCGCGAACAGGGTGGGAATCGTATAGCCCCCGATCACGAGAGGGCTCTGCAGGATATTGATCTCATCCAACAGAGAAGCCCGGATCAGCGCACCGCTCAATCTTCCCCCGGAACTGGTGGCAATCGTCTTGACCCCCAGAACCTCATGCACCTTTTCAAACATCCGGGGCAGATCCACCTGCCCTTGCCCTTCGATCAGATAGGGGATCCTCCGCTCCCGCAGAAAGGCCAGGTACTCAGGCGGGGCGGTAGAAGAGGTCAAATGCACCATGTAGGTCTCCGGGTCATCACATTCAGCCGTATAACCATTTCGGAATCTTCCTCTGCCATCCACCACGGAAGTCCAGGTCTTCCTCCCGGGACGTTTGACTATCTCCTGGGGCAGATAATCCTGATAAAGCTCTGTGGAATCGCCCTGAAAAGCCGGAAGCTCCGTCACTTCGCCATTATCTGCCACCAGCATGTTGCAGCCTTCCAGAAACATATCGGGTTTGTAGATCTCGAAGACAGCCTTGCTAAAGCTCTCCCATTCTCCGGGCTTGAAGAGCATTTCATAAAGCTCCGGCTGCCGGTATGTGTCAAACATGGTGGTATTTGTTCCCAGGGTGATGCGGCCATCCACAGAAGCGCCTACATACAGCACGACTTTCGGTCTGTTCATTGCGTTCTCCTTACATTTTGTCCTGATGCTGCCAAAGCAAGAGGCCCGACCTATTCGCATTCCCCTTCTGTTTCGTCCTCTGCCAGTTCTGGCAGGATGTTTTCTGCCAGCAGCAGGGAATTGTCCTGCAGGGCAGCTTCCAGATCGGAGATTGACCAATTTCCCTCATGCCTGCCGATGCCATGCATAAAATCCGGGAAATGCACAAAGGAGGCAGTCCTGTCACCAATTTGAACGGTGAACTTGCCATCAATCACCACTGCCACAGGAAAATGGGTGGAGGGGAGACCAAAGCTTTCAATCAGCTCCAGATTGGCCTCATCCTCGATATCGTGATAGCGGATCTCATATTGGGAGCGGTAGTTGTCCAGGGCGGCATTGATCTTTTCCAGCGCTTTTTGGGATGGCCCCTTGTTTTTGTTGAAGACGTGGATTACAGCTTTTCCGGTGTCACCTGCAAGCAGGGCAGAGCAAAGCGAGAGTAGCGCTAAGATGAGCGCGAGTATCAAAGTATGATTCATGGTTTACTCCTGATGGTTTGGATATTCAAGGCCTTGTGATGAAGGCTTTGCCAGGGCCGAAGCTGAGGACGCATAAGGCTCGCCGGGACTATCTTCAAAGCTGATCTCATTTGCGGCTTTCAGCACTGTAAAGCTCATGCTATGATTCTGTCCTGTGATATCCATTTTGCCTTGATGCATCTCATCTCCCCTGGAGCTTAGGTCTATGGATTTACCTTGTAGTAAGGCTGCCAGAGAACAGCATCTTGTCAATCACATTCTGCTCTCCAGATCCCTCGGCAGCATCACCATCATGCCCTTTTTGCTTTGCCATCATGCCCATTTGAAAGGTGGTATCGCCTTGGCATGGAATCCGCTACCTGGCCTCTTGATCCTGATGAATCGTGATCAAAGTGACGCTCTGCACCTCCGGCCATTCCCGAAAAAACATGATCTCCAAGCCCTTCCTTGCTGGAATTGCGCAATCAATACGCCATCATTACGGATTCGATGCGTAATGGGTGCGTAATGATAGCGTATTTCGAATTGGGAAGTATGTACCGGCGGTCGCTGTACCGTCGACATCGGTAACTACTTACAGCGCTCGAACGTGGTTGTTATCTGTCTATCATGACTATGTTGTATGAGTTCATGACTGGTGTTTGGAAACGCTCTAGTACATTTATAAGAATTTACAGGATAATCGAGAATCAGTGAAAAATAAAACTTGACAGAATATGGATCAGTAACAAATAAAGTCATTGTTGATATCAACAAAATCAGCAGGATTTAGGCATTAAGCAAGTTATTGATAAAAAGGAGTCATTCTATGATATCAGTGAACTTTGTATTGGTCACATTCACCGATGTAGTCATTAATGCGTATGATTTGCCGAAATTAAGGGGGTATTTCTCAAGACAATATCCCGAAGAGCATCTTTTTCACAACCATCTTCCCGGTGGCAGTCAATCCTACAAGTTTCCTCAAATCCAATATCGCGTCTTCAATGGTCATCCCGCACTGTTGGGAGTGGGTGAAGGAATTGAGCTGATGAAAAAAGTCTTTCTGGAAATCGATCAAATCCATATTGGCAACAGCACATTCCATTGTTATGAAAGGGATGTGAGTCTATTTGATGCACCCTTTGGTCAATGCTCCGACTATATCAACTATCGCTTCAGCTCACCCTGGATGGCTCTAAATCAGGAAAACTATCGTGACTTTGTGAAGCTGAACACCATGCAACAGAAAACCCGCCTAAAACAAATCCTGCGCGGCAATCTTTTAACCCTATCCAAAGGCTTTGGCTACACGATCCCGGATTTTGAAAGTATAGAGATAGACGGTTGGTTCCATCCCGTGGAGCGCAATTTTCACAATATCCCCATGCAATGCTTCACCGGGGAATTTACCACAAACTTTGTGATCCCTGATCACCTGGGGCTGGGCAAACAATGCGCCCGGGGATTTGGGGTTGTAAAAAGACAGAAGGAGGAACGATGATCAGCACTTACCGCTTGATCGGCAAAGGTAAAATGCAGAGCGACCATGTATCGGAGATGCCCTCAACCGAACAGAAGAGATACATCATCCGGCAATACTGCGTTGACGCATCATCTTTTGAGTACCGAACAAAAGATGATGAAGCACCGAAATACGGTAGGATATTAAATCTCGCTCTGGATACTCAGAGTAAGCGAATCTGCTTTAGCACTGGCACTGAGATTGGACCTGGAGTCTGTGAGGAAAAACTAATTTTCACAAACTACGCCCCTGCTGATCCGAACATCTATGCTACACACAATAGCGTCAAGTCTATCATGGCGTTTTCGCTTTTGGAATATATCCGAACTAACCGCAATAAGATACGTTGGAGCAAACCTGAAAAGGTAGATGGTTGTGTAAAGTATCTGAATATGATTAGAGACCTGTTCTTCGTTAATGATGATTATGGGCTAAGACCAAACTACCACCTTTTTCCTGATGACCAACAACCTGGATTCCCAGATCCTGAAAATCTGGTAACTCTCCAAATAGCTTTTGAGAAAAATAAACTAAAGGAAGCCAAGGAAAAGGCCACTAAAGCATACTTTGAAAAGCAACTGTCTCAGATCACGATGGATAAACAAGCTTACGCTCTCACTATTGACGGAAAATTTGTTCATGAAATAGAGGAGGTAGCGGAATCCTATCTTGATGTTCTTTACTACCATATAATTGATAAACAATTTGCAGATTCAAAGAACCAAGGGGCTTGTCACCTCTGTTCTGAGCATGCAAAGCTGTCAGAGAAAGTGAACCTTAAGCATAAGTTCTATGGCGTAACCAACCCCTTTTATTTTGATAATGCTTCTAACAGCAATAGCAGAACCGCCTTTTCCATGTGCAAGACTTGTTATAATGAGGTAACTGTCGGAATGAAGTATTCAGGCAGCGCTTATACTACTTATCTCATCGGACTATCTTGCATTATTCTACCTGACTTTGAATTTACGCTCAGGGAAGATGATCAGCTTATTGACCCATTGAGTCTAAAGAACATTCCCAAACTGCTAAGCAGTAACAAGAAAACACAGATGGCTGCAAATCTGGAGATTGTTCAAAAACTTCAAACCAGACTCCGTGGATTCTCATTACTCTTCCATCAAAAACTGACAGCAAAAAGCCAAGAGTTCGTCGTATACCAGTACATCAAAGGCGTAAATCTGTCATCGTTGGTTAAGAAAACTGAACACTTAGTGGAATTAAGCCTGGCCCATGGCTTACCTGAGCTCTTCAAAAGCGACTATGGCCTGTCATTTGAAGGCTTACGTTTTTTACTGTTGCCATCTCAGGAATCACACCCCAATCTGAAACCCCTCGAATACCAGAAAATCAATCGCGATATCCTGGGTTTTCTATCAATTTATCTATATTCTCTGTCACTTAGTTACGACACGATTATCAAACAATTTGTTGATATCCATTCCCGCAAACGCAATAACATTGGAGACTATTCCACGTATGCTTTAGACCTCTCAGCATACATCATGACATTGTATATCAAGCATCTAATCCATTTTAACCAACTACGAGGGCTGAAAAGCCGGGAGGAAAGAAACATGACCACAACATTGGAAAAAGCGTCACTTCTGGACTACTTTGCCAACAACTCCGAGGTGTATCAAAACAATTATCTTGCCCAAGGCCTGTTTATCATGGGAGTGTACATCTCTGAAATTGAGAAGAAACATCGGGATAAAGGAATCAAGAGAACTGTCGTTCACAGATTGAACCTCCGCGGGATACCACTTCAAAAGGTCAAATCTGTTATGGCTATGGTCGATGATCTCAGAGTAGTTTGGGAGGTTTACAATGACCCGATCACTGATGCATATTACCGTGAGTGCATGACAAAGCTATCCGGCAGTTCGTTCAGTCCGGAAGAAACCGTCTTTCATATCCTTAGCGGAAGAGCTTACAACAGCTATGTGGGATTGATGGAATACAAAAAACAACAAGCAAATAAAGACAGCCAGGAGGCACAAAATGATTAACAGCAATTCTGAAATCCTCTTCCTTTACGAAGCGCAAATGTGTAATCCCAATGGGGACATGGACAATGAAAACAAGCCCAGAATGGATTATGACACTTCGATAAACCTGGTCTCAGATGTTCGGCTAAAGCGGTACATTCGTGACTACCTTGAATCCATCAAAGGCAAGGAGATATTTATCACAGCCAAAGCCAAAGATGCCAAAGAACGAAACAAGCAAATCAAGGAAGGCAAACTCACTCATACTGATCTCGTGGATGTGCGAATGTTTGGCGCTGTTACTGCTGAAGACACCAGAGAGGAAGGTCATTACACCGGTCCCGTTCAGTTCAACTGGGGCTATTCTCTGCATCCTGTGGAAATGGTGGATAGCAGCACAATTACCTCCAGCTTTTCTTCCGGGCAAGGGATTGGCAAAGATTACCGCATTCACTATTCGCTACTGGCCTTCTCCGGCAGCATCAATGCCAACGCGGCTCAAACTACCAAGCTTTCAGATGATGACCTCAACCTTTTTGATGAGGCTATCCTCAAAGCCATACCGCTGGCCAGAACCCGCTCCAAAATCGGGCAGTATCCTCGTCTCTATCTTCGCGTGGAACTGAAGGGCAAAGATCAGTTCCTCAAGGATCTGCGTCCCATGATCAATATCATCGGTAAAAGCAGTGTTGTGGCCGAAAACCTCCGCTTGATCCGCAAGCCGGATGATTACAAGCTTGATATCAGCAAGTTGATCACTTACCTGGAGGCGAATAAGGACAAAATCAGCAAGATTCACTGCTTCAAAGATGATCAGCTGGAGATCGATAACTTTGAATCAATCTATGTCAAAGGGGACTGGAAACATGAGTTATCCCTTCTGTAACAGGGGGATATCATGAGCGCATCAAAATACTTCGACACCATTCTGGAGCTCAGGCTATCCGGGAATCTGGCGCATTTCCGTAAGTTTTTCACCAATGCGTCCTCGCTGAGCTACACTATCCCACCCCGCACGGCGATTTGTGGCTTGGTGGCTTCCATTCTGATGCTACCTAGAGATTCGTATTATCAGACGCTCTGCTCAGAAAACTTGGGGGTGGGAATCTGCATCCCTGAAAGCGCTGAATACCACAAACAGTTCTTCACCATGAACTATGTAGGTGACGAGAAGAACATCAACGACGTATCAGGGCATAAGCAATGCCGTTTGGAGCTGCTGCTGCCGGCTGAGGGTCAAAAGCTTAGCTGGATAGTCTATTTGGGCATCAGGCAAGGAGCAGAACCCGCCCTGGACCCCCTGGAAGCCCGCATCAGAGCGCAAAATCTGGGCTTTGATGTATACCTGGGCCAGAGACAATTCAGAGCTGAGATTGAGCTCCTGCGGAAGTTCAGTAAAGCAGAGTTTGCGGTGCGTGATACCTCTGACTATGTGGACTCCGTGCTCTCCAAGAATCAGATAACAGCGCTTGATACGGCAAGTTTCCATATCAACATTGAGCGCATGCCTTTGGAGCAGGCTCTGGAAACCAAAGGGAAGTCCAGCTATCGGCGTTCCGTTCGGTTTGCGGACGTAGTAATGGAAACTTCGGGCCAACGGCTCAGGGGTCAATTTTCAGATATCATAGAGCTGAAGGACGAAGCGAAGACAAGGATCAGCTTCCTCTGATGATAATCTCCCATCCGGCCTATAAAGAGTATCAGAGAAAGCCCTTGACTGTGCATCTAACGAATGTTGCACAGGGCTGCCAGGCCCGTATCCAAAGGCTTTCTCTGTCCACTTTGTCCATTGTTAAAGATGATCTGGCGCATCTAGCCTTTCGCGTAGGCTTGCTGCATGATATCGGCAAGGCAAGCAGTTACTTCCAAGCCTATATTAATGGAGGCGAGCAATCCATCTATTCCAGACACAGCCTGATCTCAGCCATCATTCTGTATCACAATCTAATCAATGAACGAGCTTGGCAAGACTTTGCCATCATCGGCTTCAAAGCGGTGCAAAGGCATCATGGCAACCTCAGTTCCTTCGGTTCTGAGGGTTTGGATCAAGGAATCCTGATCGCGAATACTCTGAAGATCTATGCTGACATCCTTCTCCAAATAGAAATTGACCACCAACTGCAAAGCTTTGTTGCACTCCACAACATCCTGTTGCCCAAGCTGAACAAAGGATCAGTTATTGAGCTGGGTTATGCCCTGGAAGATAACCAACCCTGCGATGACGCGGAGAATGCTATCGAACGCTTCTTTATTCAAAACCTGCTTTACTCTGTCTTGATCGATTCTGATAAGTTTGATGCGGCCCGTATTGACTATGAACCAGACCAGAGCTTACGGCAGGACATTTCCTTCTCACCAGAAAAGCACATAACCACTTTTACCAAAACGGAGGATGATCTGAACCGCATCAGGGGCGAATTGCTCAAGGCTGCTTCACTTGCGAAAACAGACAATAGCAAGACCTATGCGCTCAGCTCTCCCACCGGTAGTGGAAAAACGCTGGCCTGCCTGGGCTTTGCGGAATCTTTGCAGGAGGCTTTGCCCAGCCCCAGGAGAGTGATTTACTGTTTGCCCTACACCTCAATTATCGATCAAAATCACGATGTATTGGAAAAGGTATTGAAAAGCAATGGCTTTGATCCCGGCAACACCACTATGTTATTGAAGCATCACCATCTCGTGGATTTTTCCCGTCCTGATGCCAATGATGAATACGATTATCATGATTACATGAATGACAATCTGATTGCAGATTCCTGGAATGCGGCTTGCGTGATTTCCACCTTTGTGCAGCTTTTTCACTCTCTGATCGGGTCACGCAATTCACTGGTGCGCAAGCTGCACAACATCATCAATTCTATCCTGCTCCTGGATGAGGTGCAAAGCCTTCCACCCAAGTATTACCCCTTGCTCAGGAAAATCTTCAAAGTCCTGGCCGAGCGGTTTGATACCTATATTCTCACCTGCACCGCCACTCAGCCTTTTATCTATGAGCCCAATAGCTACACAGAGCTTAGTCCCGATCGGCTCTTTGACCACCCCGTGTTCAATCGAGTGAAACTAATTATCCACAAAGACCCCTGCGAACTTGAGGATTTTGCCCAAAGTATAGAGCTTGGGGACATTGACAATGCGCTCTTTGTGATGAACACAAAGCGTTCTGCCATCGACCTGTATACCCAGTTGCAAGAGCGATATGGCCAAAGCTACAGTGTGTATTGCCTCACCACACTGCACACTCCGTCCTGTAGAATACAGAGGATTGAGGATGTCCGAAAAGCGCTGGAGGCCAAAGAGAGGATCATTCTGGTATCAACCCAACTCATCGAAGCAGGCGTTGATCTCAGTTTTTGCCGTGTCTATCGTGATCTTGGCCCTCTGGATTCTGTGATCCAGGTTGCCGGAAGATGCAATCGCCATGGAGAATTGGGTGTTTTGGGTGGCGAGATGCATCTACTGAACCTTACGAAAGATGGGAAGGAGTATTCTACGCGAGTGTATGACAAGTACATTTTAGCCAAATCCAAGGAACTACTTTCCAGACATGAAGCTCTGGAAAGCCGGGATTTCCCAAGCGCAATCCACGAATACTATCACAGTCTGGAGTTTTCTGCTGAAGCTAAGGCAATCCTAAACGCCATCAGGGAATTGAATTACGATCAGGAGATCAAAGGGCAATTGGCTATTGATCGTTTCCGCATCATTGAAGATCAATATGCCACCATCTCTGTCTATCTGCTGCTCACTTATGATGCACAGAGGAGCATGGATAAACTGCTTGAGGCCCGCGAGCTTCTGCGAGACAAAAAGCATCTTGAGGAACACGCGGAATCCAAAGCCAGGCTTAGCATTGCCAAAGCTTACAATGGCCTCGCCCGGTTCCAGATCAACCTTAACCCCTCAGAGTTCAATAACTATAGCAGCCAAACTTCTTATGTTAATAAACTGGATGACTTCATCTATTACATCCCTCTGGATGACGTTATGAAGGCTTACAGCAACGAAACCGGGTTCCTAACTGAACCCTTAGAAATGGGCTCTGTCCTACCCCTATAGCTTATGGAACTACATCTCAACACCTATGGCTCCGCGCTGCGCAAGAAGGACGACATGTTTGAGATCTTTGTGGACGAGAAAAAGCTGAAAATCTCTCCGCTCAAGATCAGCAGCATCGTGATCTCCAATGCTGCGCAGATCAGCTCCGACGCCATCCAATTGGCCATGGAACATAATATCGACGTGGTGATGCTGGATCAATATGGCTCACCTTATGCCAGAGTGTGGTTTCCCCGCATTGGCAGCACAGTATTGATCCGTAGAAGGCAATTGGAAATGCTCTCCGATGCCATGGGTCTGGACTTCATCAAACGCTGGATCTGCCTCAAGATCATGAATCAGTACCGTTTGGTCAAGGCCCTCTTTTCCAAACGTGAATGGATCACCGCTGAACAGAAGCAAAAGCTGGAACTCGTCCGCAATTACGCGATCTCCATCTACAGTTCCGAAGGCACCCTGGAAGAGCTGAGCCCCACCTTCATGGGCTTGGAAGGCAGTGCTTCCAGAATCTACTTCGCTCTGCTGAGCATGATGTTGCCGGAACAATGGGCCTTTCAAGGCCGTAGCTCCAGACCGGCCAAAGACGCCTTCAATGCCTTCTTGAACTATGCTTATGGAATCCTTTATTCAAAGACGGAACGGGCTCTGGTGATCGCCGGACTTGATCCCTACATAGGGCTGCTGCATAGTGACAATTACAACAAAAAGAGCTTTGTCTTCGATTTCATTGAGCCCTTTCGTGTCCTGGCCGATGAGCCCGTCTTCTACCTCTTTTCGCGTGGCAAATGCAAACCAGAACACCTGGATTGCGTGCACAAAGGCCTGAACCTCAGCACTGATGGCAAAAAGTTCTTTGCTCCCTACCTGCTGGAATATCTGGATCAGATCGAACGCTATCGCAACAAAAACCGGAAAAGGATCGACCGTATCCAAACCGATGCCCACAGCTTTGCCAATTTCCTGATCGGTAAAAAGGAAAACTATCTGGAGGCATCAGTTGCGAGAAAGTTTGAGAACTTCATAAACCCCAAGCTGAATTATGTTGATGAGTGGGAGGATAGTTGCTCACTTGGGTGATGTATGACATCGTGCAAGACCGAATCCGCAATAAAGTGGCCAAATGCTGTGAAAAATCAGGCATCTACCGCGTCCAATACTCTGTCTGGCTGGGCGACTTGAATCGCACCCAATGCAAGGAACTGCGCTCCATAATCGCAGACCTGATCAATCCGGATCAAGACAAGGTGTATATCTTCCCCATGTGTAGGGAAGATTTCAATAGCTGCATCTTGCTGGGGCAGGCCTTTGATAAAGCCCTGATCACTGACGAACTCAAAGCACTCTTGATGTAAAGCTATGGACTTCCAGTTTATTACGCCATCTGAAGTTATCGAATACCTTTTCTGCCCCAGGTTCGTTTATTTTATGAATGTCCTTAGGATCGATCAGCATGAACATCGCCGCCACCTGGTCAATAAAGGACGGGATATCCATGACCTCAAGCTAGTGCAAAACAAGGACTATTTGCGCTCCAAGATCGGTGTGAAGGACAAAATTCTGGATGCTTATCTGAGCTCGGAGAAGTATCACCTTGTGGGCAAGATCGATGAAGTGCTCTTCCTGAGTGATGGCAGCGCTGCTCCTCTGGATTACAAGTATGCCTATTGGGAAAACAAAGTATTCGAGACACACCTGATGCAGCAAAGCCTATATGCTATTATGATTCAGGAGAATTTTGATCTAGCCGTGAATCAGGCCTTTCTCGTCTATGTCCGCTCCAAAAATCATCTGGAACCCATTGTCATTACCGAGCAGATGAAACGGAAAGCCCTTGTCATTGTAGATGATATCTTTAAAATTATCAATGAAGGATCCTTCCCGAACGCAAAAGCCGAAGTGCGGAAATGCGAAGACTGCACCTATCGCAATCTCTGCGTTTCCTGACACGTTTTTATTGACATATTTCTGATTTTCTTGATCTTTGCCCTTGCATAGCGTGTTTTGGCATTCCTGAGACTTACGTTTCTCAGGATTTTGTGGCCATTTCCCGGATAAAGCACCGCTGATCGGACTCTGAATTATATCTATAAGCTATTCTTATTGCGGTATATGGGTCGTTCTGAGTGTCTCTATCCATCAATCCATCAAATCAAGGGTTGAAACTGAGAAGCTAGCGGTGGACTCTGTGCGCGGAGCGAAGTCTCTATCCATCAATCCATCAAATCAAGGGTTGAAACCAGCTTCCCAATTCGCTACAAAACTTGTGTCCAGCGTCTCTATCCATCAATCCATCAAATCAAGGGTTGAAACTGAAGCGGGTCTTATATGGCGTGAAGATGAAGCGGGGTCTCTATCCATCAATCCATCAAATCAAGGGTTGAAACTTTTTTGTTGAGCCGGGTGGATGGCGGTGCGGTGGAGTCTCTATCCATCAATCCATCAAATCAAGGGTTGAAACTGACTAACTTTAGCGTGGAATATGCGGGAGATGATGTCTCTATCCATCAATCCATCAAATCAAGGGTTGAAACCTCAGGAAGATGGCAAGGACGTGCACCACTACGCAGTCTCTATCCATCAATCCATCAAATCAAGGGTTGAAACTATAGAGATGCTTTATTTTTTGTTGAGCCGGGTGGAGTCTCTATCCATCAATCCATCAAATCAAGGGTTGAAACCCGTGTACTTCCGAAAGTTCTCACTATACTCATTTCCGTCTCTATCCATCAATCCATCAAATCAAGGGTTGAAACTATGGCGTTAGGCATACTCGCCCCATCGCTTATTGGTCTCTATCCATCAATCCATCAAATCAAGGGTTGAAACTAGCGAATTGGGAAGCTGTTACAGGGGCTACGAGCTGTCTCTATCCATCAATCCATCAAATCAAGGGTTGAAACGTGCTGCAACAGCGTAGAATGTGATGATGATGGCCGTGTCTCTATCCATCAATCCATCAAATCAAGGGTTGAAACTTGGGCAAAATACAGTGGTGAGTGTGGGCAGAAGTGTCTCTATCCATCAATCCATCAAATCAAGGGTTGAAACCTTTTGCTAGCCATAGATCCCGTATTTGTCTCACCGTCTCTATCCATCAATCCATCAAATCAAGGGTTGAAACGTGCTTACGGATAGATAAAACCAGGACACCGAAGAGGTCTCTATCCATCAATCCATCAAATCAAGGGTTGAAACTGCGTCGATTACGGCGCGGTGGGCTGCGTAAATTGAGTCTCTATCCATCAATCCATCAAATCAAGGGTTGAAACCAGCACCAGAGTTCCTCCCCGAATGTGTCGGATTCTGTCTCTATCCATCAATCCATCAAATCAAGGGTTGAAACTGATGTAATGATCATCATCTGCGTGGACAGAGATGAGGTCTCTATCCATCAATCCATCAAATCAAGGGTTGAAACAGCGTCCCAATCAAAGTATTGACAGCATCTCGATACCGTCTCTATCCATCAATCCATCAAATCAAGGGTTGAAACCAACGGGCGCAGTAAGGTGATAGAGCGGTTTTTCAAGTCTCTATCCATCAATCCATCAAATCAAGGGTTGAAACAAAGCAAGCCATTGGGATATGACGAAGCTCTGACGGTCTCTATCCATCAATCCATCAAATCAAGGGTTGAAACAGCTGCACTGCAAACGTCTTGGGTGTGATGAAACTGTCTCTATCCATCAATCCATCAAATCAAGGGTTGAAACCCCTAGCGGAAATGTCTCGCCATGATGTAGCTTTGTCTCTATCCATCAATCCATCAAATCAAGGGTTGAAACATCAAATCCGGTACCGCAGGGTATCAGAAGCGTTTGTCTCTATCCATCAATCCATCAAATCAAGGGTTGAAACATGTCATCCTTGATCGCGATAACTATGCTGATCTGAGTCTCTATCCATCAATCCATCAAATCAAGGGTTGAAACTAGAATTGCAGACATCCCCGTCTGCAGGACAACGCAGTCTCTATCCATCAATCCATCAAATCAAGGGTTGAAACTAACAACGATTGTATATTCGCCCCATTTCTCCTGCGTCTCTATCCATCAATCCATCAAATCAAGGGTTGAAACTTGCCATGAGCCGCAATACAGATTCTGATTATTTTAGTCTCTATCCATCAATCCATCAAATCAAGGGTTGAAACATGTCCCGCCCGCAATAGCTCGCCTGACGGCTGCTGTCTCTATCCATCAATCCATCAAATCAAGGGTTGAAACTGCGCTGCTGATGGGCGAGATTGAGCGGCGGTTGCGGTCTCTATCCATCAATCCATCAAATCAAGGGTTGAAACCGGATTATCTGCAGGACACGGCGAAGCGAGAGGGCGGTCTCTATCCATCAATCCATCAAATCAAGGGTTGAAACCAGAAAATCAGTAACTTTGGTGATGAGGAAATCCTGTCTCTATCCATCAATCCATCAAATCAAGGGTTGAAACCAAGGTCGTCAAAACGAACAGCCGTGCCACTGGTGTCTCTATCCATCAATCCATCAAATCAAGGGTTGAAACACGATATAATGAATGCTCTTGACAGGTCTGGAGATGTCTCTATCCATCAATCCATCAAATCAAGGGTTGAAACATCATAATTGGATCAATGTCCAAGACTACATTGACGTCTCTATCCATCAATCCATCAAATCAAGGGTTGAAACTCGTGAACCCGCTCAAGATCGTGGTTGTCGGATTCGTCTCTATCCATCAATCCATCAAATCAAGGGTTGAAACCCGGGTAATAGATAAGCCTATAATTCATTGGCCACGTCTCTATCCATCAATCCATCAAATCAAGGGTTGAAACTGGCTAATCGCTACGGTAACCTATACCGGATTGGGGTCTCTATCCATCAATCCATCAAATCAAGGGTTGAAACACAGGGCCGTAGAGCGAGCTAAAGCGGTGGCCAATGGTCTCTATCCATCAATCCATCAAATCAAGGGTTGAAACCCAATAGTATCATAGCCGAACTGAGCCGGATCGCTGTCTCTATCCATCAATCCATCAAATCAAGGGTTGAAACGTATTAGCGGCACAGGTGGTACTGGCGGCGGTGGGTGTCTCTATCCATCAATCCATCAAATCAAGGGTTGAAACCTATGTTTATCGCAGCGTAGTCAAGCATGACGATGTCTCTATCCATCAATCCATCAAATCAAGGGTTGAAACATCATCGGCTCTTTTATCGCTGGCTTAGTGGCGAAGTCTCTATCCATCAATCCATCAAATCAAGGGTTGAAACTTACTCGGCATATGCTGCCAAGTAATCCCTCCAAATTGTCTCTATCCATCAATCCATCAAATCAAGGGTTGAAACAGACATATCTATCTGCCATAGGAGCTGCAAGATGAGGTCTCTATCCATCAATCCATCAAATCAAGGGTTGAAACCACCATCGAGACATCCCATCAATGTCTCGACGGGGGTCTCTATCCATCAATCCATCAAATCAAGGGTTGAAACCTGATATCCCAATAATAGACATTGAAATCGAGGATGGTCTCTATCCATCAATCCATCAAATCAAGGGTTGAAACATAATGATCCCGGAACGAGCCCTGCCCCGCAGCAGTTGTCTCTATCCATCAATCCATCAAATCAAGGGTTGAAACAGTATCTTGATGCTTTCGCCTATCTTATCCGGCTGCGTCTCTATCCATCAATCCATCAAATCAAGGGTTGAAACACGCCACCCCAGCCACCGAATATATTGTCCCCAGATGTCTCTATCCATCAATCCATCAAATCAAGGGTTGAAACCTTCCAACTCGGCCCGCGCTCGTAGATCCCGCAGAGTCTCTATCCATCAATCCATCAAATCAAGGGTTGAAACGAAGCCCCCCCCCCTACCACCGGCCACCCAGGAACCGTCTCTATCCATCAATCCATCAAATCAAGGGTTGAAACAACGGAAGCAGCATCAGCGTGCAGTCACCCTCAAAGTCTCTATCCATCAATCCATCAAATCAAGGGTTGAAACAAGAGATCAAAAACAGGTCTATTCCTGCTGTCAGAGTCTCTATCCATCAATCCATCAAATCAAGGGTTGAAACCTTCGCAAGGGAAGTTCTTTATTAGGTGTTCTTGTGTCTCTATCCATCAATCCATCAAATCAAGGGTTGAAACTAGCAGGTGGCGCAGTGTCGAGATCGGTCTAACTAGTCTCTATCCATCAATCCATCAAATCAAGGGTTGAAACTTCATAAAAATACACGTTCCTTTGGCATGATCATGAGTCTCTATCCATCAATCCATCAAATCAAGGGTTGAAACCGATAGCCTACATTACAGCGCTCCGGGTTTCCGATGTCTCTATCCATCAATCCATCAAATCAAGGGTTGAAACATGAAAAAAGGGAGAAAATAATGGCTATAAATACAGTCTCTATCCATCAATCCATCAAATCAAGGGTTGAAACGTGATATCCCTGCTGAAGCAAGGATACACTGTAGATGTCTCTATCCATCAATCCATCAAATCAAGGGTTGAAACACATTGGTTTGGTTGTGCGGGAGCTGCGTTAGTGTGTCTCTATCCATCAATCCATCAAATCAAGGGTTGAAACGTAATGAAGACGTGAAGATGACGGAGCCGAATCCGGGTCTCTATCCATCAATCCATCAAATCAAGGGTTGAAACGCGCATACACAAACATGGCCACTGATGATGTGATGTTGGTCTCTATCCATCAATCCATCAAATCAAGGGTTGAAACACACATCCAGCTCATAGCTCGTAGCACCTGTAACAGCGTCTCTATCCATCAATCCATCAAATCAAGGGTTGAAACCTGATATAGAGCGTGATAGAGAAGTGCTTATAGCGTGGTCTCTATCCATCAATCCATCAAATCAAGGGTTGAAACACCAGTGCCATATTCGAGAAGTATATTCTTGGCTAGTCTCTATCCATCAATCCATCAAATCAAGGGTTGAAACTTTCCTCACTGTATCAAAGCATAATCAAGCCCATCCGTCTCTATCCATCAATCCATCAAATCAAGGGTTGAAACATCAATACCCATAAAAACACAGGTGAACTAATTGAGTCTCTATCCATCAATCCATCAAATCAAGGGTTGAAACAACGACATTAAGACTCTCTTCCCTGAAATCGTGTCGTCTCTATCCATCAATCCATCAAATCAAGGGTTGAAACGGGGTTTCCATAAAGCATATCCTTGATTCCCGGGTGTCTCTATCCATCAATCCATCAAATCAAGGGTTGAAACTTTCGCTCATGTCCCCCTCCTACAGATTACTGAAATGTCTCTATCCATCAATCCATCAAATCAAGGGTTGAAACAAAAAAAGAGTGGTGGG
>DAOSEN010000016.1:38806-56105 GCA_035363155.1 Candidatus Cloacimonadota bacterium
ATATGAAGAGCGGTACTGTCTCTATCCATCAATCCATCAAATCAAGGGTTGAAACTAAATTACACCCTCTGAGAGCCCATATTTCGCACGAGTCTCTATCCATCAATCCATCAAATCAAGGGTTGAAACACCGAGAATACCGAGGTGATACAGCTTAGCTTTCGGTCTCTATCCATCAATCCATCAAATCAAGGGTTGAAACACTCTATTTATGACCTGGCAAAGTGGCAGGTAATAGGTCTCTATCCATCAATCCATCAAATCAAGGGTTGAAACCCGCAAACGCCGGAGTGTTTGCGCTGGCGCTGGACGGGTCTCTATCCATCAATCCATCAAATCAAGGGTTGAAACTTAACCACCGGATCCGGATTCGGCTCCGTCATCTTGTCTCTATCCATCAATCCATCAAATCAAGGGTTGAAACCGATATTGATTGGCCTAATTGTCGTTTTGGCGGCAGTCTCTATCCATCAATCCATCAAATCAAGGGTTGAAACTACTCATTGTCTTCCTTATAGGCCTGCATCCGGCGGTCTCTATCCATCAATCCATCAAATCAAGGGTTGAAACTGAGATGTGTGGATTCCTTCCGAAGGAAGGAATCGGTCTCTATCCATCAATCCATCAAATCAAGGGTTGAAACCCTCTTGACCCGCCCGCGCAGTGAAATGGTAGGGCGTCTCTATCCATCAATCCATCAAATCAAGGGTTGAAACCCAACATTATTGGGGATCGTCTTCAGGTTATCGAGGTCTCTATCCATCAATCCATCAAATCAAGGGTTGAAACTATTGTGCTTTTTCCCCCTTGTCCTTATTCCTGGAGTCTCTATCCATCAATCCATCAAATCAAGGGTTGAAACCTCAAGCCTATCACCATATTCTTTCCAAAAAGTATGGTCTCTATCCATCAATCCATCAAATCAAGGGTTGAAACTTAGAAAATCCACCCTTGCTGTCAAAGGCTTCTACCGGTCTCTATCCATCAATCCATCAAATCAAGGGTTGAAACCAACAAAGACTTCATCTGGATTGAACAACAGCCTTGTCTCTATCCATCAATCCATCAAATCAAGGGTTGAAACGAACAATTCTGTTCCAAACTTTTCCTTGTGTTTCTTGTCTCTATCCATCAATCCATCAAATCAAGGGTTGAAACTGACTGCCAGCGGTGGGGGGCATTGTCAGGGGTTGTCTCTATCCATCAATCCATCAAATCAAGGGTTGAAACTCCAACCACCATTCTCTAACATGGTGGTTTTTTGTGTCTCTATCCATCAATCCATCAAATCAAGGGTTGAAACCAAAGTGGCAGGTCATAGATATTCTATTCTTTAAAGTCTCTATCCATCAATCCATCAAATCAAGGGTTGAAACTTTTTCATCTTCATAGGTAACATAAGCATTGAACTGTGTCTCTATCCATCAATCCATCAAATCAAGGGTTGAAACATGCAACGGCAATTGCCGAGATCATAATCTTGGGGTCTCTATCCATCAATCCATCAAATCAAGGGTTGAAACTAGCTATTCCTCTGGTGGGCATTCTGTGGACATTAGTGTCTCTATCCATCAATCCATCAAATCAAGGGTTGAAACTTGGTGATAATCATGCCTGAAAACATAAAGCAAATTGTCTCTATCCATCAATCCATCAAATCAAGGGTTGAAACACACAAAACTTTTTTTCATATCCATAAGTTCATATGGTCTCTATCCATCAATCCATCAAATCAAGGGTTGAAACTCTCTGTGTATAGTGTGTAACCGCCTGCAAGTGACAGTCTCTATCCATCAATCCATCAAATCAAGGGTTGAAACTCCCTACCAATACTAATCTACTTCTACTGGTCTACGTCTCTATCCATCAATCCATCAAATCAAGGGTTGAAACACGAGCATCTTTCTTGACTTCGTGGTTTGTGTTTTCGTCTCTATCCATCAATCCATCAAATCAAGGGTTGAAACTTTCGACAATAATTAAAAGGAGGCTAAAAAGTGAAAGTGTCTCTATCCATCAATCCATCAAATCAAGGGTTGAAACCCCTCTGTTTCTCGTCTACAACATAAGCTGGTTTTCGTCTCTATCCATCAATCCATCAAATCAAGGGTTGAAACTCCCATACCCGCAGGTACCCACCCTGCTGCTTTTGTGTCTCTATCCATCAATCCATCAAATCAAGGGTTGAAACCACAGGATGCTGCAATAGAAATGAAGCAAAGGATTGGTCTCTATCCATCAATCCATCAAATCAAGGGTTGAAACTACATTTCCATGTCTTTGCCCTTCAGCTTGATCCTGTGTCTCTATCCATCAATCCATCAAATCAAGGGTTGAAACACAGAGATCATGCGGGCCAGTAAAACATCTTCCCTGTCTCTATCCATCAATCCATCAAATCAAGGGTTGAAACAAATGACTCAGCGCATACATCGTAACATGGAGTCAGTCTCTATCCATCAATCCATCAAATCAAGGGTTGAAACTACACAAACACTTTTGACAATTTCGTAAGGACTATGTCTCTATCCATCAATCCATCAAATCAAGGGTTGAAACTCAAAACCAAAACCCGGGCCAGTAATGCGCATGAGGTCTCTATCCATCAATCCATCAAATCAAGGGTTGAAACTGCCAAAAAACTCTCTGCCTTTTTGGTGAAGTATGCAGTCTCTATCCATCTATCCAGCAAATAAAGGATTGAAACAAAGATCAGAATCAAGCAATGTCAAGGTGGTTCCCAGTCTTTATCCATCTATCCAGCAAATAAAGGATTGAAACTATGTCAAGACATTATTATTAGCCAGATATTGCTCCAGTCTTTATCCATCTATCCAGCAAATAAAGGATTGAAACAGTAGATTGCGAATTTCAATGTATTTTGCAATCACCGTCTTTATCCATCTATCCAGCAAATAAAGGATTGAAACAAGCTCAAGAAGTAGACACTGTTCTCCAAGTCATTCTGTCTTTATCCATCTATCCAGCAAATAAAGGATTGAAACCAAAATGAAATTGATGCACTTGATGAGCAGTTTGATAAAGTCTTTATCCATCTATCCAGCAAATAAAGGATTGAAACCTCCGGCCCGCACATTGGCAATCCCATCCGTCTCGGTCTTTATCCATCTATCCAGCAAATAAAGGATTGAAACTTTTCAAGCATGCCAACAATCGTAACTGGCTCAATAGTCTTTATCCATCTATCCAGCAAATAAAGGATTGAAACTTCAATCACTTATCGAGAGACAAGAAAAAAATATCAAGTCTTTATCCATCTATCCAGCAAATAAAGGATTGAAACAGGATCAATCAAACAAGCTCAATAGCGCTACTCGTGTCTTTATCCATCTATCCAGCAAATAAAGGATTGAAACATCAGGCTGTCGATTTTTGCCACCAGTTTGGCAATGTCTTTATCCATCTATCCAGCAAATAAAGGATTGAAACTTTCTTAGCCAATCCTACTGGTAAAGTTGGTGCGCCCAGTCTTTATCCATCTATCCAGCAAATAAAGGATTGAAACTGCAAGCGGATAATTACAACAATGGCGAGGTAGACCGTCTTTATCCATCTATCCAGCAAATAAAGGATTGAAACCGGTGGTCAAGAACACAATAGCCACAGACCAAGACCGTCTTTATCCATCTATCCAGCAAATAAAGGATTGAAACTCCAGAACCGAAGCGGGTAACCAATATATGTCACCCGTCTTTATCCATCTATCCAGCAAATAAAGGATTGAAACGTGTAAACCCCGACGCCAGGAAAAGCCGCAAGACTGTCTTTATCCATCTATCCAGCAAATAAAGGATTGAAACTTGATTATAGCTCTGGCAACATTGGCAGGACTTGTGTCTTTATCCATCTATCCAGCAAATAAAGGATTGAAACCCAATACACTCATGATCCAAGCAGCTATCAGAGGCAGTCTTTATCCATCTATCCAGCAAATAAAGGATTGAAACTCACTAAATAGTACAATCATATCATGCTCTCTTTTGTCTTTATCCATCTATCCAGCAAATAAAGGATTGAAACACCTCCTTTGGTCTCGATTCCAAATTCCTGTTTCACGGTCTTTATCCATCTATCCAGCAAATAAAGGATTGAAACTTCAACAACGACGCCGTGTAAACTGTCCCATTGTCGTTGTCTTTATCCATCTATCCAGCAAATAAAGGATTGAAACATAGACCCTTGTATATTGATGATATGTTATCTGGAGTCTTTATCCATCTATCCAGCAAATAAAGGATTGAAACAGTTGCTCTGTTTCGAATTCAATGTATTCGTCTGAGTCTTTATCCATCTATCCAGCAAATAAAGGATTGAAACCTTTGGCCGGATTGAGCGATACGCCCAAATCCAGACCGTCTTTATCCATCTATCCAGCAAATAAAGGATTGAAACATCTTGGGGATAGCTATGCGTCAATGCCAGCAGGCGTCTTTATCCATCTATCCAGCAAATAAAGGATTGAAACCGGATCGAGTGAAAGCGAGTTTTGAGGTCGCAATTGTCTTTATCCATCTATCCAGCAAATAAAGGATTGAAACTGTGATAGATTGCAAGTGCTATTCTTGGCTATCTGGTCTTTATCCATCTATCCAGCAAATAAAGGATTGAAACATTGAGATTCCGCAATAGGTAGAGATCAGCCTGTTGTCTTTATCCATCTATCCAGCAAATAAAGGATTGAAACTTCATTTCTCACCTCGCTTGATTTTTAGATGAGAGTGTCTTTATCCATCTATCCAGCAAATAAAGGATTGAAACCTATCTTGCACGAGTGGGTAGAGGAGCGAGCCAATCACGTCTTTATCCATCTATCCAGCAAATAAAGGATTGAAACTAGCCGGTGGTAGTGTGTATAGATCGGTAACTGTTGTCTTTATCCATCTATCCAGCAAATAAAGGATTGAAACAATCTGATCCTTCAAAAGCTTGTCGTGATATCGGAGTCTTTATCCATCTATCCAGCAAATAAAGGATTGAAACACAGCTTGCTAATGGCATAGTAGCCTATCACATTGCCGTCTTTATCCATCTATCCAGCAAATAAAGGATTGAAACTTACTCGTCTGCGGACTGTGCCGCCATAAGCATCCTGTCTTTATCCATCTATCCAGCAAATAAAGGATTGAAACATCCAGTGATAGCCTGTGATGTTCCTTCTACCGCCAGTCTTTATCCATCTATCCAGCAAATAAAGGATTGAAACTTACATAATGAGGCGTTATCTGAACACGGCTGAAAGTCTTTATCCATCTATCCTGCAAATAAAGGATTGAAACCAATACACTTTAGAAGGCTCATAATCGATTAATATAGTCTTTATCCATCTATCCAGCAAAGAAAGGTGTGAATAGAATAGCATGATCAATCTCAGATGTGTCTGACCATGAAAATTTCTAGAATCAGATTTTGAGAAACTTAGCTTTACTGACTACCAGTATGTTGACGATTCGTCCACATGCTGGAGGTGATATGACGCAGCAATTGCTCTTGATCTAGCAACAACCCTTTGATTATCAATAATGGAACGCAGATAGAACGGATCTTACTGATTTACACGGATTTGGATTTAACCACAAAGAAAGCGGAGAAGGCAGAGAAAAATTGAGAATTGATGGAACGCAGATTGGACTGATACAACTGATTTACACGGACTTGTTATTGCCAACGAATGAAACGAGTTAACGAATGGGATCTGCAGGGTTACAAGCTTACACGAGACATAATGTGGAAACGTCATCTTGACGTTTTGTAGATAAATGCTTCGGGACGAAGTATCTACACTCAAGCAGCTTACTACATGACACCCAAAGTGTCAGACAGGGATCTGTATGACAAATCTGTTAATTATTTTGATCCAAGCTTAGCCTGATATCTTCTCAGTTTAGCGATAGGCTCTCACGAAGAAAAACATCTTATCGGATTCCGGGGTGGTCCATTGAGTAGTCTGAAGTCCAGAGGCGGCCAGGGTCCAGTCTTCGTAGGGTAGGGTGGGATCGGTGGAGCTGAAGACTCTGTAGCTGGTGGCTGTGGGAACGGGATTCCAGTTCAAGCTAATGAGGCCTTCTGCTCGGGTGACTCTCAGCGCATCTGGAGCCATCAGATCTCCCAGGATATCTGCCAGTTCCTGGATCTCGGATTGCGAGAGCTGGCGGTTGTAGATCCTTACATCATCAATCTTGCCGTGAAAATGATAGCCATTGCCCTGGGAATCGCTGCCAATACACAAATCAAACCCTGTATTGGGATTGGGTGATGGGATACTGCTCGCGGTCACCTGGGTTCCATTGACAAAGAGCGTGGCAATATGATCAGTATTGCTATATGTAACAAGTAGATGGGGCCAGGTGTCCAGCGGAATTGGTCCCGGTGAATACACTCTGGGATCATCCCCGCCGCTTACCTGATAATAGAGCTTACCCACTCCCTGGCTGCTTGCGGATTGCTGTCCAGTGATAGAAAAGAACCAGCCATCCTCCGTGAGCGGACCCCTCTTCACCAACAAAGCGTCCTGAAATCCAACGTTTCTCTGGTTCTCGAAAGCCCAGGCACTAATACTGAAATCCGTATTAGCCAGACGCAGAGGGATGGAGTCTTCCACCCGGATGTAATCGTCTATACCGTCAAAGAGATAGGCTGCGTCAGGATTTCCCAGCCTATCGGTAGTCAAGTACGCGCCAAACACTGTCCCGTGATTGTCATTACCGCTGGTATCTTCGGCAGAGCCTGAAAAGGGGAAATGTGCGATCAGTCCGTCATTCAGATCAGCAGCCAATCCAGCGGCGCTGATCAGGACTATCGTAATCAAAATAAGGGAAAGCTTCATTCTTCACCTCCTCACCGCTATCGCTGGCGGTGTTAAAATCTGCATGTTCCTCCACTGGAGATGCATTGGTTTCTCTCCAGGGAGCTATACACAAAGGCAGGTTTCTGGCCATCCTGCTGTTTCAATTCCACACATCCTGATCCCGCATGCAGGTGCTGGACTACAAACAACTTTTTCATAGGAACTCCTTGTATCAGGCTGGTGTATTCATCGGATCATACCAGGTATTTGTTGTCAAGCACAAAGCTGGGTGTGGTGTCCACATACATGATTATGAAGACCGTTGATCTATTGGGGCATTTGGCAGCGCTCCATAAAAAGGTGGTGAGCGGGAATAGATACATCCCATTTTGTCGCACAGAGTGGCTACAATGATCCGCTATTTGTGTTTTGGCATGTGCAACGGTCTTTTAAATTCTCCAGTCATCCATGTCTGGAACACATCGAGGTCAATGTGCATATAAAGTGACACCCCAAATGTCATATAGCCATCACTGTGACAAACAGGCATAAGCCTTTATCTGGTGCAGAGATGCTTAGGACTGCTTTCGGTAACGTGTCATAGTGGTTTTGGACTTCTTTGGACTGGTTTGTGACAGTTTTATGTCAAATCTGGACTCTTTTCAGACTGGTTTCGGAACTCGCAGAATCTCAACGAAATAGACCAGTTGGAAAGACTCGCAGTGTGAGTGGGACACCCCGACAAGCATATCAAACCTCAGTCTAAATGGAGTCTTTATTCGGAAAAGAAATATCGATGTCTAACGAACTAGTTCTGACTTGTCTTTATATTGCGTTATACTAGCTGTTCTTAGGTTGAGGCATCTTATCTGATGAGCCTATATCTGATATCAAGCTAAAACCATGTTTCTTTTGTGATCCTTCAAGACCTTTGATGAGGGCATAGCGATGAAAATAGCCACAAAGAACAACCATAGTTTTATCATCAAATCGGCTATTGTAGTTCAGGATGTTACTGATCATGGCTTTGTCCCTTCTGGCATGGAAGTTCATCATTTTGCCAAAGTCTTTTTCATACTGTGAAAACTCGGGCACCAAGTCGAAAATGGCCTTGTTGACATTGCGAATCAGTGATATATATGTTTCCACTTGAACGTCGCAGAGCAGGCTATTGATATCGAATATCGTGCGTTTGTCTTTGGTTTCATGAAAGCCAAACCTTCTGCCCATACCCTCAATTAACTTGAACAAGTAAAAAGCAGTTGGATTGGCGGATGGTTGTTTAAAATAGGCACTGCACGCTTCACCATAGACTTGCTCCTTTTCAAAGAACTTCATTTTGATGAAGTAGTCATTTCTGCCTTTTATATCATAAGGCAAGACCTCTGCACGATGGTCTTCAAGATACCTTAGAACTGCAGCTGCTTCCCCACCGCCTCGTTTTTTGGAACGATCGGCACATCCTTTCAACCAGTCCATCATAGGCCACATGTTATCGATTGGCGATTCATCCAGGATAATATCAGGTTTAATCTCCAAAAGCTGTTTGTATAAGTCTTCCACTTTGAACCCGATAGTATCCCCATGACAGGTACCAATTATGTAGATTATGTTATTCATAGTTCTTCAAGTTGCTCCCTTCGGTCGATATAGAGTTCAGTTCCAATGATAGTGATCTTATTCATTTAAACGCTACCTTAAATCTCTATCTAATTGAGCACGTTTACCATATGTCAGCCCACTTAGAGATGGCGCTGTTGATCTCATTACAGCTTTTATCCGTCATATCGTTAAACGGGGCGAAATCGCGAAACTCATGCAGATTGTCTTCATCAATAAAATTCGGAATCGGAGTCAGGGCCTTGAACTGGGAGAATTTGCACGTATAGATCATACCATCGGCTATGTCTCTCAATCGGAAATCCTTATACCCCAAAGAGTATAAACTGTCATCTGGCAGATCGCCCACAGGGCTACCTTTCAGGTCAAAAGCTAATTCGGAAAAGCGTGAACTGATCATCGTCTCGATGATGCCACCCCCCGGGGCCTGTTGGGGAGCATCGGTTTTAACGGCATCCCAGGGATCGTAAAAGCAGACATTATAAACTCGGTCTCCATACTCCTCATAAAGATGGTTTCCAAAGCGGACAGTGTCGAAACTTTTGAAGACTTTGCAGCCGTTCTCAACACTGAAACTCGGCTCTCGATAACGAGTGAAAGCATGGTAAGAGCCCATGATGCCCAATACTTTGGTTACTCCTGGACGGTGAAATGCCTTTAGCGCTTCCAGCCAGTTCTTTTCGTCGCAGTCTTTCCAGATTAGCTTAATCTCTTCTGGATTGGGGTTGCGATTTTGCTCGCGGCATATCTGGTTGTATAGCTTCCAGTTATAGGGATCGTTCAATCCAACACAGCGGATTTGCTTTGCGGGTGAGTTTACACGGTTTTGCTGCCAGATCAACCTGAATATGTCCTGATACTCCATGTATCCCCAAAACGCTTCCTGCCTGAGGGCGATCCGCTTTGCCAGAGGGACGTCGAACCACTCTTTGGATAGCAATTCGTCGATCAGCGCTTGATCCGCCCGACGGCCAAATTCCGTGGCCACTATCGTGATGCCATAATCTGGCAACAGAGGTATCAAACGATGATACAGCTCCACTTGCTGACGAATATAATGCATTTCTCCCAGAAGTACAATCTCGTGATCCTCAAACTTTCCCAGAATGTAATCTAGCGGTGGCTTTCCCTCATTCAGCAGATAAGTGCTAAGAACACTATGCATAATCATACCTCGCAATATCATTAACAGGGAATCATCCCATCCTCAACTGCATGACCATAGTCCCGATCAGCGAGATTTCATCTCCCTGCATAGAATCAACTACCTGGACTCGGTATTCGGCATTGAAGGGATGGAGTAGCACTTGTTGACGCTGATGGTCGAACTGGATACGTTTGAGGGTGATGCCATCGTTCACTCTAACGGCACATACAGCCCCATCGGTATTACTCCAGTCTTCTTTTCTTTGGATCACAATGATATCATTATTCATGATCTGCGGCTCCATACTCTGTCCATTTACTCTAAATACCATATAGTTATCGATCTTATCCTTGAGGTATATCCGCGGTAATTCCACGAAATTGTCATGTTCTAAATTTTCTGTGACTTCGGCTGGCATTCCGGCAGAAATTTCAGCGAGTATCGGAAGTAAAATTGTACGACTGTAACTGCTATCTGTGCAATCTGATAGCTTGCCTCTAGCAGACACCACTTCTACCTTGGAGTTATGCTTTGACTCTGGTTTGGGGTCCCAGGGGGCACTCACATACATGCTACCCTCACCACTCAGCAGCCAATTCAAGTTCACTTTTTGCTCTGCCAATTTGACGAGAAATTCGGGGTCTGGAGACCTTTTATTGTTGATATACCGGCTCATGGAATTGAGCGAAATCCCATTTTTTTTGCAAAATCTCCGTGAGTTATACTTAGCGATCTGACCAGCATTTTGAGTCGATCACCGACTGTCTTGGCTGCCATATTCACTCCCAGTGGTCATTTATAGGCTTGACCGATACCCGTTTGGGTGATAGTCTGCACCTGTGAACAAAGATATTAGCCTGTTTAGTCAGGTCAAGACATTTTTATAGAGTGTGATTTAGCGGCGGATTAATTCCGGCACTGTTTGAGTATCTTCAGAACTTGCCGGCGTTAACGCAGAAAGGACTTCCCAAGATGTCGCAGTGGTTTTAAGTAGCTCCCATATATACAGTTAAGGAGATACCATGAAAACTAAGGCAAACATGCCCAAACGGACACAGCACTGTGACACCGAAAACGGCAAGCACTGTGACACATTTAACGAACTGGGGTTCAATCCGAGCGAAAAACCACCGCTAATGCTTTTGGCAAGGTACTTGGGAACCTGTCACACTGCTTCAGGCACTGTGACAAGACCTAAGAAGAAGACTTTAACCCGGATTGTGGGAAGCACTGTGACAGATAGCTGTGTCACAGTGCTTATCCTCAAGATGACTGATGAGTATTATGGATTACTGATGAATAAGAAGATCGATGCTGTCTGGCTGACCATTGAACGGATGGCAGAACTGAAAGGCTGTTCCAATCGAACCGTCTGGCGCTTTATTGATAAGCATAAGATGCATACCGTGAAGCGTCAGGTGAAGATCGGCACTGCCAAGGTTCTGAAGACCTTCGTATTGCCAGATCCTGAGACCCTCGAGCTTGAGTTCTTTGATACCTATAAGCAGAGACAGATACCGGAGTTCTATCTGGAGACGGTTATCCCGATTGGTGAGCGTATGGTAAAGAGCATGCTGGTGTATGGCTACCAGAATACGGAGGACAGGCATGGTTGACTATCAACTTGATCTGGATGAGTATCGTAAGTTCTATGCGGAACTCATGAACCAGTCAGATGAGGGGAATGATTCTGATAATGTGGGAAGCTCAGCAGCTTATGCTTTAGAGCAACCAAATGAAATGATCGCAGGTGAATCGGCTGTGGAAGTAACGGTCAGCAAGCCCAGTCTTCCACTTCAAGAGCGCGACCTCGATCTGAGACCGCAACAGCACATTCCTTACAAGAAGACCCAGGAAGCAAAGCTGATGGCGGGATTCTGCCAGATAACAATGTCTCGCTTGGATGATTGTGAATCCAAGATCGAGGAGTGGCAACGCATCACTCAGGAGTATAACCAGAAAATAATGCTGCCGGAGCTCTATGCACTTCGCGGCAAGCGGGATGAGCGCTCCTTAAGAAGATGGGTACAGAATTATCAGAATAACGATAATGACATGTATGCCTTGGTTAGAAAGAGTGATCCCAATGGCAAGACCAGAAAGGTGACTTACTTCGAACAGAATTATCTGATCAATCTGCTGCTCAATCCCAATAAGATCAAGATCGGTTCAGCTATCACCATACTGAAAGGATATGCCAGACTGGGTTTGTGTGAATCTCCCTCTGATGAAAGAACTCTGAGGCGCTTCTGTGAAGAATGGCTGAGAGACAATCCCGCTATCAGTGGTCAAGCCCGACAGGGAAGCAAGTTCGTGGCAGAGCATATCGTCAAGACCATCATGCGAGACAGTTCACTGCTCAAGGTTGGTGATGTCTGGGTGGCAGATGGACATACTCTGGCCTTTGATATCATCAATCCTCAAACCGGAAAAGCGCAGCGCATGACCATGATCATGGTCTTTGACTGGGCAAGCCGATATCCGGTAGGAGCGAGCCTGGCACTTACTGAAGATAGTCAGCATATCCAAGCAGCCTTCCGCAACGGCTTTCTGAACTGGGGAGCTTTGCCCAAGTTTGTCTATCTGGATAATGGCAAAGCCTTCAAGAGCAAGCTCTTTCATGAGAAGTGGGAAAACCACAATCTGGAGACCGAACTGGGAGGCATCTTCCCCCGGCTCAAGATCGAAGCTGCCTTTGCCGAGAGTTACAATGCCAAAGCCAAGGTGATCGAGAGATTCTTCAAGACCTTCCAGGATCAGTTTGAACGCTTCTTATCTTCCTTTAGAGGTTCCTGTGTGGCAGATAAGCCATCTAATCTGATGCGCAATGAGAAGTGGGCTAGATCCTTGTTTGAAAGCAAACCTCCCACCCTGAATGAAGCGATGCAGATGATAGCCTTTTACATCCGCTACATGTATGGCGAGGCTCCACACAGCGGTTTGGATGGCAAGAGTCCTTGGGAAGTGTTTAGCAAGGCACCTTTACCGGAAGATAGAAAAGTAATTCCATCGGAACTCAACTTCATGATGCTGGCGATGGAGAAAAAGAAGATTCGTAACGAAGGCATCCGCTTCAATAAGCTGCAATACTGGGATATCGCCCTGGTCGATTACGTCGGCAAGGATGTGGTAATCCGTTACGACTATGCCGATGCCAGATGGATACTGGTCTATGATCTGCAGGACCGCTTCATCTGCCAGGCTGCACTCAGACGGGCACAGCATCCCTTTATCCATCTCGATAAGACCAACCCAATCCCGCATACCAATCTGAACAAAGAACATAAACAGATTCTCAAGCTGCGTCGCACCACTGAGCAGAGAGCGAAATTCACGGTCAAGCAGACCCAGGCAGTAGTAGATCAGTTCTTGAAGCCTCTGACCAGCATACCGGAGCAGAATACGATCTTTATCCAGCCACCCATGATTGAGGCTCCCAAACACGAAGCAGAGGAATTCATGCAAGCCCTCGAAAAGCAGGTTATCAAGAACCTGCCACCATTATCGGCAAGTAACATCAACCATGAGAATCCAGCATCCCAGAGTCAGTTCAAGCCCGATTACAAACCAGTCACACCTCCCCTGCTGGAAAATGACGATGATGAGATCAAACCACGCAAGAAGACTTACGAAGAGATGCTCAGATTTATAGGCATTAAATAAGGAGACATTGATATGAAACAAGGAAAACTGGTTAGAACCCGCAACGTGGTGGAAGCGGACGAAGCGATTAATCTGCTCGTAACCCGTCCCAAAGAAGAAATGATGGGGCTTGGGCTGTTCTATGGCAAGCCTGGCTTAGGCAAGACCACTTATGCCACCAGGATCGCTTTACAGCGCAATTATGTGTATCTGAGACTGGAGGCAACCTCCACCCCAAAGTCGTTCACCCTCCAACTGATTACTGGCATCTACAACTACCTCAATCTGGAGTATCCACCCTTATATGGTACCACCAATGCCATCTTCCGCAGATGTATGGATGAGATCGAGAAGCATGAGGACATAGTGATTATCGTGGACGAGATCGATTATGCCTTCAAACAGCAGCAACTGCTCGGAACGATCAGAGATATCGTGGATAATACTGCAGCAATCGTGATACTGGTGGGAATGCAGAATGCCCGGGATCGCCTGGCGCAGATCAATGAATACTATTTCGACCGCTGCAATTCATTCTACGAGTTCGAATCAGCCAGTCTGAAAGACATCACTGCCATCGCCAGAGAAGTGCTGGAAGTGGAAGCGAGTCCGGAGCAGATCAATACGATCTATTTTAACAGTGGTGGTAATCTGCGCAAAGCCATGAAGATGCTGCACCTGCTGGAGACCAGCATCAAAGCCGAACAAGGTCACTCAGAAACTACAGAGCAAAGGAAAACACTATGCTTAACTCCGAAGCTGTCTCCAATCTGATCTCTAAGTATAATCAGCCCTTCACTCCCAAAATGCTGGCAGGCATGCTCGATGGCGACATCAAGGAAGTCGAGCACCTGCTTGGTGATTTAGCGAAAGCGGATAAGGTGCGATGTATCTCTCCCAGTAATTCACTCTATGTGCGAGCCAACCGCTACACCCAAGGCATGGCTCCCGATCCCCGCTGTAAATGGAAATACGACATCCAGACTGCCATGAAACTGCTGGACATGATCGAGTGCAAGAGCTATCGCTCAGTCAGAGAACTAACCAAAGACTTTGGCAGAAGCAGGCAGTTCGTATTCGTCTATCTGGAAGCCTTGGCCTCAATCATCATCAGCATGAATCCGCATGGCTACTACATCAAAACCCGGCTGGGTATAGAACAACTTGGACGCTATATCCAGCCAGGGATATTGGGTATGCTGAAGAAGTATTCGGGGATGAGGTTTTACTACAAACCTCTAGAAGAACAAGGAAATCACGGTGCTATAACACTATCAAAAATTGCAGTGACTCTATAGAATATGCGACCATATTGATTGGCAGCACCAACGTGAATAGCTTGTAGATCAGTTGTTGTTGAAAGGGTTATCCAATCAACAGCATCCGGAACAAGGCTATATCTAACAATGTAAGCATCTGGTTGTAAGGAATTGCCCTCATTATCTGTAGTAACAGCATCCCATGAAATCACAACATCACTTTGATCTATTGCTAGGTTTACTCCTAATACTTGTGATGGAATTGACGATGAAGAAATCGTAAAAGCATTTTCACTAAAAAGATTCATGTAGTTTACATTAACATCTGACAGTTTAATACGACAGGAGGAGGACGGAGAGTTCGGTACTACCCATTGGTAATTGGCACTAGAAGCGGAGATGTTGCTTCCAATAACCTGCCATGTAGTCCCGCCATCAGTGCTGAGAAAAACATTGAGTGACGAAACACCCCAACCGTCCCACCTTATTGTTTGAGATGAACCGGGAGTATAGCATTCACCTCCGTTTGGCTCAATGATTTGGAGATAGCTATTTGTGACAGTGATTGACGAGGCTGATCGGGCAATTATCCGATCTGTGCCGACCAATCGACCTGCAATAACCAGCGTTGAAAGCTCTCCAGTATTTACAAACCAATCCAAATAACCTTGGTCAGATGGCACTCCTTCATAACTACTGATATTAAACCATGGGGAGGCACCATTTGTGCGGGAATACATCCACTGGATAAAGCTTCCAGAAGGGACATCAATATTTCTCCAGCGAATAGTGAATAACGAGTTATTTGTAATGAAGCCCCCTCCATTTGCATTTAGTATTACTACTGGCACCTGTACAGAAAATGGATTGGTCGAATCATCATTAATCTGGGGGTTTAAAGTATCAGAAATGCGGATTAGATATTGATTTGAAATGATCGATGGAACCGTCCATGAATACGTTCCTGATGAAGCTCCTATCCCAGTTGTTATTGTTGTCCAAGAATATCCATTATTAGATGAATACTCCAGCTTGACCGAAGTAACGTTTGAGGATGTCCATCTAATTGGGTACACGCTTGTCGAAGAGTAATCACTGGTAATGCATTCTCCCCCAACTGGAGAAAGTAACTGAATATTGCCGATACCAACGATATCAAAGCAATTGTCAGACACATCTAACACAGCAGGGTTACTCGCCATGGCAACTTTGATCCTGCAAGAGCTTGAATTCAAATTAGGTATTACCCAAGAGTAGCAGTCATTATTAAGATTCTGAACTATGGGTTCCCACGAAACTCCATCATCAGTGCTGAAGTACAAATCCACTGAAGCTGTCTGTTGGCGAATCCATGATATATCAATGGTCTGCCCCGCAGTAAATGTTAAACCACTTGATGATGGAAATGATACAACTACCTTGGGCAATGCGGAACTTGTTGATATCTTGAATGAGGCATCACTAACATCAAACAGTGAGTTGTACTGATATCCATCAATTTTGAAAAGACAATTAATAGAATTCACGACCGGTACTTGGACATAACAATATGGAGTTGTACCATCAACAGTAGAATAGTCATACCAGTTATTGCCCCCGTCATATGAGAATAAGAGTGCTAAAGGTATTGAGGCATTGGATGTCCATTCAACTTTTTGAGTTGTACCAGACATCCATACTTCACCACCGTTTGGAGTAAGTATCTGCATACTGATTGAGTGAGTCGTAAACGACCATACAGGGCAGTTTATAGCACTTCCCAGTTCATTATAAGGAACAATCTGCCAATAATATGTGGTGTCGGGCTGTACATAAGGACTTACCCCATTCACCATCCCGGCATCCCATCCGTTAATTAGATTTGTTGGGGGATTATCTGTACCAACATAATACCTTGCACCACGCATATAATCTGTCCATCCTGGGCTCAGAGAGTATTGCCATCTCAAATAAACACTATTAAGTCCAATCAATTGTGAATTGTCTAGTGGGCTAATGAGAGCAACTGGTGATGGAACACTTGAAACGAGGGGTGGAGTCGGATTGCCCAAATAAGGGAGTCCACCATTCTGAGTTCCTTCAGTATCAAAAGCCCAAACATTATTGAAATCCCAGTTCATATATGTATCCAGGGGATACAATGTCGTCATTTGATTTGCATTGCGTGGCTCACCTCCTGCACTATGATCAATGTCAGCTGTGTCAATGTTCCAATAGCAATATTCTATCTGACTATCATTGGTTACTCCCACGAGAGCTCCACATTGAGATACATCCGTTCCACTTGGATTTATCTGTCCTGAATAATAGCTGTTTCTTAAAGTTCCTCTAATTAAGTGGCCTGTAATACCGCCTATTTTTGACCACCCAGAGACAGCACAAGTGGAGAAACAATCATATGTAAATCCGTTTCCTAACCAACCTTCTGTGTCGTATTCAACACAGCCAGCTACTCCTCCAACATTACTCTGACCGAAAATGCCAACAAAATTATCGGCCGGTGAGCTGTAACATTTCCCAATAGACCCGTAAGAATAACCAACAACGGCACCTACATTTTCCCAACCATACATTAGTCCGATCGTAACACCCAAATCTAATATTTGGCCTGTTGATACTCCGAACAATCCACAATTCGACTCAGAGGGACGATCTAGGTATAAATTGCGTATGGCATGACCATTACCTAGGTAAGTACCAGAAAATGGATTGGATTCATTACCTATAGGTATCCATCCTGATCCATTAAACCAGTTCATCGTATCAAAAGCTAAAGACCGTTGAACAATGCTCCCGCTGAAACTGTGAGAGTGAATTCAAGTCCAG
>DAOSEN010000017.1:0-45396 GCA_035363155.1 Candidatus Cloacimonadota bacterium
ATACTAAGTGTGGAAAATGGGGATTTGGTGGCTGCAGAATTGAAGATTTTTTGATGTTTTGTGTTTCTTTATTTCCACAAGGGATCAGGTGTTATCTTAGTCATTGTGGGATTGCTGATTATCTAAACTACCGTTCCGATGGGACTCTCATGGATTTAACTGGCATGTGCGTCCTGTCACTTCGGACTTGTTTTACTTGCCTTTACTTCACCTTCCCTTCGAGATCACCTCGAGTACTCGAGATGATCTCGAGGTGATCCTGTATTCAAAGTGAATACAGAAAGCAGGGAATTGCACTCCAGATCAGGCAGTAAAAACGGGTTTTTCTTGACAAGCTGATGCCTTGTAAAGTTTTGACAGGCTAGTAATACTGATACGCGGATCACCCGCATGGAGATTGATAATGGACTACCCCTTTAGTAAAATTGAACGTAAATGGCAACAGACATGGCAGGAGCGCCGGATTTTCGCCGCCCAAGATAAAAGTAACAAGCCCAAATACTATGTACTATCCATGTTTCCCTATCCATCTGGAGTTCTCCATATCGGCCATGCGTCAAACTACTCAATAGGCGATGCCGTGACCCGCCTGAAGATGATGGAAGGCTACAACGTAATGCAGCCCATGGGTTATGACGCCTTTGGGATGCCGGCGGAGAATTTTGCCATCCAGCACAATTCCCATCCCCGCATCACTACTGAAGAAAACATCGCGGCTATGCGCAAGCAATTTGACGGCATGGGCTTTGGTCTGGATTGGGACCGCGAGGTGAGCACCTGCCGTCCGGATTACTACCGCTGGGGTCAATACATATTCAAAAAGATGTATGAGCAAGGACTCGTGTATCGCAAGAAGAGCTGGCAAAACTGGTGTGGCGAATGTCAGACCGTACTGGCCAATGAGCAAGTGGAAGATGGAGCCTGCTGGCGCTGTGGTTCCGAGGTATCCCAGAAAGAGCTGGAGCAGTGGTATTTCCGCATCACCCAATATGCCGAAGAACTGCTGGATTACAGTGATATCATTGAATGGCCAGAGCGCGTGATTGCCATGCAGCAACACTGGATCGGCAAGAGTCTGGGCGCTCAGATCGATTTTATCCTGGAACACTCCGATGTCAAAATCCCGATCTTCACCACGCGTCCCGATACCATCTATGGGGTTACCTTCATGGCCTTGCCGCCGGAGCATCCATTGGTGCAAAAATGGCTGGTGGAAGAGCCGGACCACCATGCCCTGCATGACTTTTGCCGCAAAGTGATCAATGAAGACAAAGTCCTGCGCGGAGCTGCTGATACCGAAAAAGAGGGCATCTTCAGCGGACGCTATTGCATAAACCCTTTGAACAACAGCAAAGTACAAATCTGGATCACAAACTATGTACTGATGGATTATGGCACTGGTGCCGTAATGGCAGTACCTGCCCACGATACCAGGGACTTTGCCTTTGCCAAAAAATACGATATTCCGATCAAGATCGTGATTCAGAATCCCACTTTGGATCTGCATCTGGATACGATGACCGATGCCTATACAGAGCCGGGGATTATGACAGCCTCCGCTCACTTTGAGGGTATGGACAGTGAAGCTGCCAAAACCGCCATCACCCAATACGCAGAACAAAAGGGCTGGGGGAAAGCAACCACTACTTACCGCCTCAGGGATTGGGGAATCTCGCGTCAACGCTATTGGGGCAATCCCATCCCCATCATCCACTGCCCCAATTGTGGTGTGGTACTGGTTCCGGATCAAGACCTGCCGGTTCTGTTGCCAGATAACGTCCAGGTGGGTAAAACCACTTCGAATCCGCTGCTCAGCGTACCGGAATGGCTGAACGTGCTTTGTCCGCAGTGTGGTGCACCTGCCAAACGTGAAACCGATACCATGGATACCTTTGTGGATTCATCCTGGTATTTTGCCCGCTATGCGGATCCCAATAACGACAAGCTGCCCTTCGATCCGGATAAGGCCAGATATTGGCTGCCCGTGGATCAATACATTGGCGGCATCGAACATGCCTGCATGCATCTGCTGTATGCCCGTTTCTTCTACAAATTCATGCGGGATCTGGGCTGGGTAAAGGGCGACGAACCCTTTGCCCGCTTGCTCACCCAGGGTATGGTTCTCAAAGATGGTGCCAAGATGAGCAAATCCAAAGGCAATACCGTGGATCCTCAATACATTATTGACAGATTTGGAGCGGACACACTAAGAGTGTATCTGCTCTTTGCCTCGCCTCCGGAAAAAGATGTGGAATGGAACGATGACGCTTTGATGGGGGCATATCGCTTCCTGAACCGCGTTTACCGGTTGATCGAAGGAAACCTGGATGCCATCAAGCGAGGATTGACTCTTGAGGCACAGTTTGATCGGATCAGCCCCGCACTCAAAGGTCTTTTGCACAGCAGCCATGCCACTACAAAGAAGTGGCTGGATGATAGCCTGCACAGGATGCAATACAATACCGCCATCGCTGCCATCATGGAACACCTGAATCACTGTGTGGCAGTGAAAAACGCTGATGCTCTCAGAGAAGATGATCTGGCCGTATATGCCGAGGCCTGTGGCATCATTCCTCAGATGCTGTATCCTTTTGCCCCGCATATCGCTGAAGAACTCTGGCAGATGATGGGATTTGATACTCTGCTGCATGATAGCGGTTTACCCGGATATGAAGAGAAGTATCTGGTGCAGGAGAAGATCTCCTATGTGATCCAGATCAACGGCAAGCTCAGAGGAAAAATCGAAGCTGCCCCGGATATCGATCCTGAAGAACTGAAGCATTCTGCCCTGCAAGTGGAGAATGTTGCCCGAGCACTGGAAGGACATGAGATCAAGAAGATCATCGTGGTTCCCGGCAAGATGGTAAGTATCGCTGCAGCCAGAGCCTGATACGATTCCACTTGACAGAAAAGCGTCCTGAAATTGAAAGGAAAGCCACAGTGATGGGGGCCTATAGCTCAGCTGGTAGAGCTTCCGGCTCATAACCGGATGGTTGGGGGTTCGAGTCCCTCTGGGCCCACCACTTTTTTCTTTACATCTGCACCATTACGCATATACTGTCTTTCTAAGGTAATAAGTATGAAAATCATCCATATATCTCTACTTGCGCTGGTGCTGGCTTGCCCACTGAGCGCGACAAAATATGCCGGCGAAATCTTCGCCTTCAGTCCTGGTGTGCAAAACCAGGCCATGGGCAATACTGGACTCACTTTTGCAGGTTCAAATGCCTCCGGCTGGTGGAATCCAGCTCTATTGGCTCTGCCTGGGGCCAGTAGTGTGGAACTGATGCGCAGCGACTTCTTTGAAGGCTTACTCACTCAAAACCAGATTAACCTCCAAATCGGCAGCACTACCCGCAATTCAATCTCAATCAACCACCTGGCTATAGACAAAATCAAGCTTACCAGACTGGAGGATGAGAATGCTGAGCTAAGTAACAGCAACCGCCCCTATGTATGGAAAACCGTTACGAATCAGGACCTGGTGCTCTATGGAGGCTTTGCCCGCAAGCTGAATGACCGCCTGGCTATTGGACTCGCCCCTAAGCTGGCCTACCGGAGCCTGGCAGAAAACAGTGGGTTTGGTTTTGGAGCAGATCTGGGAGCATATTGGGAGCTCGGTAAGGGCTGGGCTGCTGGAATGAATTTTAGAGACTTTTTCAGTACGCAAATCATCTGGGAAAGCGGAGAACATGAGCTGGCCATGCCCAATCTGGATCTCGAACTGGGCTATGCTTTCCAGGTACTGAAATACAATATCCCCGTTCAGGTTGCAGTGCGCACCCAAGCCTATCCGGAAGAGCGAGGCGAAGCCTCAACGATCTCCACTGCGGGGCTGAGCGCTGATCTTCATGCAGGGGTAATGGTCTCACCAATACCCATGTTAAGGCTGATGGGTGGCTATGATACAGATAGCTTCACAACCGGGATCGGAGTCGCCATCAAGGCTTTGGGGGTAGACTATGCCTTTCGGAGCAATTCTGCAGATGGGCTGGGCTTTACCCAAAAAATCTCCCTCTCATATCAATGGTAAAGCGTAAGCTTGCCCTTCTGGGCGCTACGGGTTCGATCGGAACCTCTACCCTGGATGTAATCAGGGAACATCCTGATAAACTATGTCTTAGCCTGATCAGCGCTCATAGGGATCACCGCAAACTAACCACCATTGCCCGGGAATTTGCCTTATCAAGAGCTCTGCTTACAGGCATCAGTGATCCTGCTGAACAGCAGCATATTCGCCAGCAATATCCGGATCTGAGTCTGCACTTTGGGGAGCAGGAAATGCTGGAACTGCTAGCTGCTGAGGATTTTGATATTGCCCTCAATGCCATCAGCGGTTCAGCCGGAATCCGTGCTACTTTCGCCATACTGGATCGCAATAAACGCCTGGCTCTGGCAAACAAGGAATCTTTGGTGATGGGTGGACATCTGGTGGCAGAGTTAAAAGCCCACAAGCAGCTCGAGATCGTTCCTGTGGATAGCGAGCATAGCGCCATCTTCCAGGCTCTGGGACAGCATCCTATGCGGGAAGTGGAGGAACTAATCATCACCGCTTCCGGAGGAGCATTCCGTAGCCTACCATTAAAACAATTTGACATTATCACTCCAGCCATGGCCCTCAAGCATCCCAATTGGGACATGGGTGCCAAAGTGACTCTGGATAGTGCTACGATGTTCAACAAAGCCCTGGAAGTGATGGAAGCTCACTGGCTCTTTGATATGCCCTATGAGCGCATCAAAGCCGTGATCCATCCCCAATCCCTGATCCACTCCATGGTGCGTTTCGTGGATGGTTCGCTTCTAGCTCAGCTTAGCAGTCCGGACATGAAGCTGCCCATTCTCTATGCCCTGTCCTATCCTCTGCGCTGGTCTTCGAAGCTGGTGCAGACTGATTTGCTGGAGATGGGGAGCTTAAGCTTCAGTCCTATCGAAGCACAGCGTTATCCTCTGTATTATCTGGGATTGGAAATAGCCCGGGCAGGAGGCCTATTGCCCACTGTCATGAATGCGGCTGTGGAAGCTGCCATGCAGCTATTTTTGCAGGGAAAGCTAGGTTTTACGGGCATTGCAGGAGTGGTGAGGAAGGCTGTGGAAAGCCATCCCAATCAAAACCATCCCGATCTGGAAACCATCATCAGAACCAACCAGGATGTCTACAACAGCACAATAAGCCATATCTGCTGATTAAGGAGTAGCTTTCTTCTCCTCCAGCAGGCTGTTTATCATTGCATGCAAGGCTGTGGGATCGATCGGCTTAGCCATGTAGTCGTTGCATCCTGCCTTGATGGCAAGTTCATAATCATTTTCCAATCCATAAGCAGTTTGAGCGATCACGATAACATGCTTACTGATCTTCCTGATCCGGCGTGTGGCCTCATAACCATCCATATCCGGCATTTTCACATCCATTAGGATCACATCGATCTCGGGATGTTCAGCATATACATTGATGGCTTCACGTCCTGTTTTGGCTCTCAAGATCATCCTGCAACGCTGCTCCATGATCTTGCTGATCAGCCGGAAGGAGATTTCATCGTCTTCCGCTACCAATAGATTCAGGTTTTGTTGACTGGCATTGGTTTGTTGAAGCACAGAACGCTGATTTGTAGTTTGCTTTGCTTTGGCGTTTGAGTATGGGATGGTGAAATAGAAGGTGGATCCTTTGACCCCATCACTCTCCACAGAAATACTGCCACCCAGCATGTCCAGATAAGCCTTCGCAATCGCAAGACCCAGTCCTGCGCCTTCGTAGCTTCTGGTGTTGGAGTTATCCACCTGGATAAAGCGTTCAAAGATCATGCTTTGCTTCTCTTTGGGAATACCAATCCCTTCATCTTTCACAAAAAACACCAGTCTGTCCGGCTCTTTTCTATAGCCAATCTCCACCACGCCTCTGGCAGAATAGGTAATGGCATTCTTGACCAGATTGCTGAGTACGGCATAGAGCTTTTCACCATCTGTACTTACTACTGCAGCATCGGCAGGCAATGGAGTATTGAGCACTAGAGCCAAGCCCTTGGCCACAGCTTCAGGCTTGAAGAAGGAATATACATATTCGATTTGTTCGTTTACATTGACTTCGGCGTCGTTGACTGTCATGAGACCGGCTTCAATCTTCGAAATACTGATGATGTCATTGATCACGCTCAGCATCCGAGCGCCGCTCTTTTCGATCAGTCCGATATATTCTTCACGCTGTGAGCCGCTGAGATTGGCTTCCTTGAGTAGTCCTGCAAAGCCGAGAATACCATTCATAGGCGTGCGTATTTCATGGCTCATATTGGCCAGAAATGCCATCTTGAGGCGATCACTTTCCTCGGCTTTTTCTTTCGCTTTGATCAGATCTTCTTCACTCTGCTTACGCAAACGGATATTCACCAGCATTTGGGTGAAAACCTTTAGAAGCTGTTGCTCGATGTCTGAATAGGTATGCTTGCTACGCACCGAATCGAAACCCATAAACCCAATACAACGGTTGTTGTGGATCATAGGCAATACGATCAGTGAGATCACCTGCTGTGGCTCCAGGATATCTTTGGTCAAGCCTTCAGGTAAAAAACTGACATCTGGAATATAGATGGGGTTTCCATGGCTGAAAGCCTCCCTCCACTCTTCAGGAAGCTCAATACTCTGCAAATTGTCGATCTGGGGCTCAATCCCTTCCCCACACCATTCATGAGTATTGGAGCAGATATTTGTAGTCTCATCATACTCAAAGATGTAGCATCTATCTGCTCCCACAAATTGAGATAGTTTGTTCATTGATCTGGCGATTTCAGCTTCAACGGATTCGATAGGGATATTAATGTATGTGGATGATATCTCTACCAGGAGTTCCCTGAGCCGGGTTTGCTGAAGGATCTGCTCTTCAGCCATTCTTCGGTCGGTAATATCAAGAAAGGTTCCCAGGACACCCATGATCTTACCATCGCTGTCATACAACGGACCCTTGTTTGTATCCAGCCAAGAGGTCTTACCATCAGTCCGGGTTTGAGGCTCGATGATATGATACTCACCAATGCCTGATTTTATAATCCGTTGGTCAACAGAAACAAAGAAATCCGCTTCTTCTTTCTTCCAGACCATATCATAATCGGTCTTGCCTATCACTTCATCAGGAGAGCTCAAACCGCATACTTTGGCGAAGTTGTTGTTACAGCCCAGAAACACAGAATTCAAATCTTTCCAGAATACATACAGAGGAATGTTGTCCAGGATTAGTTGTAACATTTCCCTGGATCTGAAAAGCTCTCGTTCCGCTTTCTTACGTTCACTGATATCTCTGAGCACATAGACCATACCGGTAGGATTTTGTTGCATATCATAGAGGATATCGCCGTTGATTTCACATTCTATGACGTTTCCTTCAAGATCCACAACCCTGTATTCCTTTGGTCCCAGTGGTTTTTCAAACATCTTCCGTGTGTTTTCAATTGCGATTTCCAGATCCTCTGCTGCGATAAAGGATAGCATGTTTCTACCAATAACATCGGATTTGGAAAACTGAGGAAAGGAGCCATGACTGTATTCATTTACATATACTACCGTTCCGTGCAAATCCGTACGAATCACCAAATCAGGCAGATTCATCAATAGTTTCCGGTAGAATTCTTCACGCTCCTGCAGCAGAATCTCCGCTTTACGCCTTTCAGTAATATCTCTGGCAGTTGCAATCAAAACCGGTCTGCCAAAATAAACACCTTTATTGACTATGACTTCCTTGAGGATTTCACCTCCATCGAAATGCCTTGCCCAAAACTCGAAGGCTGCTGGTACTCCAGTATGCCATACTTCTGCAGAGAGCCGGGCAACTTCTGCATAATCGTTTTTTTCGGCGATTCCTACATCAAGAGGATTTTTCCCAATCAAATCCTCCCTCCGGCATTTATACATTCTGGCTGCGCCTTCATTCACATCAATAAAAGTGCCATTTTCATCCTGAATATAAACAGCTTCAGAGATCGTATTCAAGACATCCAGGTATGTTTGCCGGGTCAAATCATCAGCGGTATTTGAGGCCTCATCCAAGCCTTTTCTATGACCTTGAATAGCAGAACTGAAAATGGAGCGACCAGATACACCTTCATTCGAACCCTGTGGTTCGACAGTGCCCTTGTCCTTCTCACCAAATGGCATCTTAGCCTCCTACGACTTTACATAAGATACTGCTATTGGCATCATTATGGATCATGATGCAGAATCAAAAATAATGATGCTTGACTATTACACATACTTTAACATGCTTTACCACAAAGTCAAGATAAAAATACGCACAGTCAGTATAACCTGAAAATCAAGCTTTAAGAGGAAGCGGAAATGCTGCCCTCAAACTATGAAATTACATGAGGTTACTATGTCTCGAAAGCTGATCCTAACCATCCTGGCAATGGCTCTGATCATGAGTGCCTTCGCTACGATCCCTGAACTGCTGACTAAAAAAGGGAATCATGAACTATATACAAAGCTGATGCCACTGGCCCGGCAAAACCTAACCCGCTTGCAGAACCCTAAATCCTTCAAAAACCTGCTCAAACAGCATGATGACATCCTGATGGCTTATCTGATCGCCTATGAAAGTGATGCCAATCTGGCTCAGGCAAATCCCCAGGACATCATGAGTAACTACGAACAGGTCGTAAGGCTGTTCCAGGTGGATGGATTGAATTACTCTCCAGAGTTCTTTCTTTCCTATATTGCCAAACAAACCGTATCAGATGAACGTATCTCTGCATATCGGAAAGCCATGCTGGATGATGGGCTTAGAAATGTCCTGATCTCATATTCTGATCCTTTGGAACGCTTTCGGGCGACTACCCTCTGGTGCGTGGAAAAGCTGCAGTTTCAGCAAACCAGCGGTAGGGATCAGAACCCCATGGACATCATGAATAGTTCCCTGATCGGGCGTTGCGAAGAGATGCAAATCCTGCTGGTGGCAGCGCTGAGAACCGTTGGCCTGCCAGCTCGTCCCGCCAGTACACCCTGGTGGGCACACATGGACAACAATCATGCCTGGGCCGAAGTATGGCTGGAAAACGCCTGGCACTACACAGGCGATATGGATGCAGCCTACTTTCCTGATCAAACCTGGTTTAGCGGTATGATCGACAAGACCGTGATGATCCTGGCTGATGGTAGTCTGGCAGCCGAAAACGATGAAGTCCTGATCTCCGGACGCTATGATACAGTGATAAATTCCACCCCCAGCTATGCCAGAGAACGCACCCGTACCATCATTGTGAAGACTGTAAATGAGGCTGGAGAAATCATGCCCGATGTGCAGGTATCGATAATGGTGTTCAATTGGGGTGCACTACGCCCCATCATCAGTCTCAGCTCAAATGATAAAGGCGAGCTTTCATTCAGTGCGGGACGCGGGTCGTTTTACCTGAGTGCATATAAAGATGGAATCAAAGCCCTGGTGAATGTGGAATCAAACTCTGATCCTGAACAAACCGTGAACCTTGTCCTCAGTGAAGCCCAAATCCCGGAGCAAAGCTTGTTTATGCTGTACCCTGGCAACGAAATGAACTGGCAGAGTCCTCCAGATTCATACAAGGAAGAGGTCACCAGACGCAAGGCTAACTGGCAAAAGGGAGTAGATGCATTCACGCAAAGCATAGACATTAGCGTCTTTGATGATAGCTTGAGCTACAGTGTGGCAACCGCTTGCCGGGGCAACTACCTAGCTTTCTCCAGGTTCTATACCAAAAACAAGCCAATCCGCTCAGACTATCTGGAGTTCCTGAGCTCCTACGATCCCAAATTCCTCTGGCAGGCAGATGCAGAGCTCTTTGAAGCTACCTACAATCACTTCCTGGCCTGGGCTTCGGTTGCCGACCTTCCCGCTGAGGTTTTCTATCCATCAGTGCATTACGAAGAGCTGCCCTTAGCTGCCTTTAAATCCAAGAACAGTGCCCATCTCTACCCCAAGGCCTTCACCATGAAAGGAAAGACCGATGTGGAAAAGATAGATAAGCTCTTCAAATGGTTGTCCAAACGCTACAAAGTGAACAACGAAAAAGCCCTCAGAGGACTACTGAGGCTGGATATCGCAGCCCGGCAAAAATATCTCACCTCATATCAATACCGCATTCTGGCGATCAATGCCTTGCGTGCCAATGGCATAGCCGCAGAATTTACCCGGGTTCCAGACAATATACTGATTCATCTGGATGGCGATTGGCAGTATTATGACGTAAAAGTGGGAAAATTCACCCAACGCAGCACTGAGACCAACCAGCGGCTGTTGAAGCTGAACATTACTGATGCAGACGGCATCCCTCTGCAAGTGAATCCTGAACAATACAGCCTCACCCGCTATGTGGATGGTGTGTTCTACTCCCTGAATACCAGATTTGAATATCTGGGCTCCGGCAATTATCAGGCTCAGATTCCGGACAATGAGTTATACCTGCAGTTTGGTTATAGGGTATCAGATAGCCAGACTGGATTCCGGCTCTATGCCATCACCCCTGATACCGAGACCATCAGGATCATCGCTGATGCTTACCCTCATAGCTGGAATCCTGCTGAAGAAGACATCCTGGCTTTGATCCCAGCGGAAGTTTTGGAAGCGGATTCTCTGATCGTATTGGGCAATTTCGACCAGGAAAACTCACTGCGGATCATTAGCAAAATCCAGGAAAGTGAACGCAAATACCGCTTCTTCGGCTTCACCGATAGCCCCAAGGCACCGGAGCATTATGCCCTCCTTCCTTCATGGCAAAGCCTTGTTCAGAGCGACAACCTCCAGAGTCAGCGCAGCATTACGCTGATTAAGGACAAAGACGGCTGGAAGATGTATGATGGTCTGTGGGAGCGCCTTCCTTAAGCAAAGACAAAGCCCGGCAAGCTAAACGCTGCCATGTGCAGTTCCGCATTGTAATACTTGCAGGGCACAGGACAGTATTGCGCCCGAGTGAGGGCTTGATAGCTGAGGGGATGGTACTTCCTGGATGCCATCTGAAACATCCATAGACCAGCCTGATAGGTCTGAATCGCCGCAGTATATGGCATCACCACCTCAAACAGGCTCTTCAGGTCTTCATTTACGATGTGGATTACATCCCGGAGGTTTTCGATCCAGGGGCTTTCAGATTGCAGACAGAGGATCCCATCGGACTTTAAGGCTTTAAGACAATCGCCAAAGAAAGCCTTGCGGAAGAGCCCTTCTGCTGGTCCCACCGGATCAGTGGAGTCGATCAAAATCACATCGTAGGCCTCAACCTGGTCTTTTACAAAGGCAATGCCATCGCCAAAGATCAGCTCTGCCCGCGGATCATCAGCTGCCATACAAAGCTGGGGGAAATGCAACCTGGCTACGCGGGAGACCATTTCATCAATCTCAACCTGAATAACATGTTCCACTCCCGGATGACTCAATACCCGGGACAGAGTACCACAATCACCTCCCCCGATTATCAAAACTTTACGGGGATTAGGATGGGTATTGAGGCTGGGCAGGCTGAGCATTTCATGGTAAACAAATTCATCTTTTTCGGTCACCATCAAAACCCCATCCAGTAGCATTACTTTGCCGAAATCCTGGCTTTGCACGATCTCAATTTTCTGATAATTACTGGTTTCAGTATATAACACCTGATCACAGGCAAAGGTGAGCCCGCGGGTGGGAGTATGATAATCCAGATGCCAGGTCATATTGTGGCGTCCGGTTTGTGAGGCAAACGTGCGCCTCCGGTTTCGAAGAGCCCGCGTTTCAATTCCATCTGGCTGGAGTTTTTGCTTTTAAATGATTCAACCAGAGCATGGTACAGACTCCAGGGTTCGATGGTCTCACCACAGGTAAAAATATCCACTGCGGCATAACCGTATTCGGGCCAGGTATGAATAGCAACGTGGGATTCGGCGATTACCACCACCCCACTTACGCCAAAGGGGCTGAAACTGTGAAAAGTATGGGATACCACCGTTGCCTGACCCTTATGGCAGGCATCGATCATGGCATTGGCAATGTAATTTTCGTCTTTTAATAGTTCGGTATCGCAATCGTAGAATTCTACGAGGATCTGTCGTCCCAGAGCTTGCATGTATGACTCCTGTGTGCTTTTTGGTTTAGATACTTCTCCCCCAATATGGTTTTTTTGGGGATGGTCACTTGTTACATCCGGCATTGGCAGTGAACCGTAGCCTGCGGCCAGCCAGAGTACAGAAAGGGATTATTGTGACACTACTAAACCAGCGGCGTCAATGTTGCGCTATATGCGCAGAGCTCAGCTAAGACCTCCTCATCGTCTGTGTCATTGGGTATCCACAGCCTGGCATTGGAATACAAGACTGCCTTAATACAGTGGATGCGGTAAAACTTGGATAATTTCATTTCGGTTCCAGACTATTACTTTGTTTCTAAACTTCTGCACCCGCTCTTGGAGTCAAGATAAAAGTAATTCCAATCAGATCGAGAGGGGTGTCATAGGAGCATGCGGATATCCATTTGGTTGGCTTGTGGGAGTCCTGTAGAGACGGCAGTTTATATACATAAATGAAACAATATCAATATAATGCAAATCTAAACTGCTATTCCAACGGAGCTCAATCATTATCTTATGCTGCGAATGCTATCTAAACTGATATCCCGCTGAGACTTACATGTTGCATTTACATGTATTTTCACTTGTTTTACACTTGCTTGTCTAAGTTGGGTTTACCTCGTGTAAATCTCGAGATCATCTCGAGTACTCGAGGTGATCTCGAGGTGAAGGTGAGGTTATCCTGACATAATCTATTGATATCTATGTAGTAATCAACCCCTCACCCCGGCCCTCTCCCGCATCCACCCCAAAGCTTCGTAAACTCCGCTTTGGAGACCCCGGCAAGGGGAGAGGGTGGACAAAATGCCTATTCCTATGCCAAATCCTGATACTGCTGGCGAGTAAGCTCCAGTCGGGTATTCACTTCGTTATGTTTCTCGCGCTCTTTGGCAACCACTTCCGGCTTGGCATTGGCAGTAAAGTTTTGGTTGTTCAGTTTATTGGAGATCCCAGCCAGTTCTTTTTCCAACTTTTCGATCTGTTTACCCAGGCGATCGCGTTCTGCCTGAAGATCGATCAAGCCGGAAAGCGGCAGGAAAATCTCGATATTGCGCACTACGGCAGAAACCGCAGGCTTAGGCTTGGGTATAGACGTTCCAGCAGTGATGGAATCCACCTTTGCCAGCCGTGCGAAGTAGGCTTTGTAATCAGTAAAAAGCCTTTCCTGATCTGTATCCGCAGTGCGGATATGAATCCCCGCTGAGGTGGAAGGCGGTAGATTGATCTGCTTGCGCAGATTGCGGATGGCAGAGATGCTTTCTTGCATAAAACGCATTTCATCGTCGATCGAGGGATCGATGATCTTCTCATCCGGAATCGGGAAAGTTGCCACCACCAGGAATTCTTCTGCCATGGGCATAAGCGTCTTGATCTGCTGCCAGATATCTTCGCTGATGAAGGGCATGATGGGGTGCAGAAGGCGCAGAGCGGACTGCATCACATCCAGGAGGATGTATTTGGCAGTAAGGCGCACTGCGGCGGGAGCATCCTCACGGAGGCGGTCTTTGGCCAGCTCGATGTACCAGCTACAATATTCATCCCACATGAATTGGAAGATCGCAGAAGCAGCATCATTGAGGCGCAGGTTTTCATAGTGTTGAGCCACATCACGGATCACTTCCTGCAAGCGGCTGAGAATCCAGCGATCAGCAAGCTCCAATTGCAGTTCATCGGTATGGGGCAAGCCCTCGATACTGCTGATATTCATAGTAATAAAGCGCCAGGCATTCCAGATCTTATTGGCAAAATTTCGTCCCCCTTCCAGCATGGCGTCGCTATAGGCCACATCAGCGCCTTTCGGGGTATTGAAGATCATGGAAAAGCGCAGAGCATCGGCTCCAACAGAATCGATGATATCGATAGGATCAGGAGAATTGCCCAGGGATTTGCTCATTTTACGACCAATCTCATCTCTCACGGTGCCATGCAGAAGCACGGTATCGAAGGGAATGCAGTCACAGAAATGCAGAGTGGACATGATCATGCGCGCCACCCAAAGATAGATGATTTCCGGGGCAGTGATCAGCACTTTGGTGGGTAAAAACCGCTCCAGATCGGGGGTTTGATCCGGCCAGCCCATGGTGGAAAAAGGCCAGAGCCAGCTAGAGAACCAGGTGTCCAGCACGTCTTCATCCTGACGGAAAGCGGTGCCTCCGCAGGCTGTACAGGTCTCGGGCATTTCTTTGGACACGATCATGGTGTTGCATTGATCGCAATAATATGCAGGAATGCGGTGTCCCCACCAGATTTGTCGGGATATACACCAATCCCGGATGTTGTTCATCCAGTGCATATAGACTTTGGTCCAGCGCTCGGGCTGGAAACGCACTTCGCCGGACTCCACCACTTCGATGGCACGCTTGGCCAGGGGAGCCATTCTCACAAACCATTGGTCGGAAAGATAGGGCTCGATCACGGTGTCGCAGCGGTAGCAATGTCCCACAGCGTGGTCGTGGGATTCTGTCTTTTCCAGGAGGCCTTGTTCGGACAGCAGTCCCAGCACTTTATCACGGCAGGCATAGCGATCCATACCCACAAAATCCTTGCCGGCAGCGGAGTTCATGATGCCATGCTCGTCCATTACCAGGATCTGAGGCAATTGATGCCGCTGCCCGATCTCAAAGTCATTGGGATCGTGGGCAGGGGTCACTTTCACGCAGCCTGTACCAAAATCCTTATCCACATATTCATCTGCGATCACATCGATAAAGCGTCCTGTAAGCGGCAGTTCCAGCTGTTTGCCGATCAGATGCTGATAGCGTGTATCTTTGGGGTTCACAGCCACAGCCACATCGCCCAGCATGGTTTCAGGACGGGTGGTGGCAACTGTCACATAGCCTTCACCTTCGGCATAAGGATAGCGGATATGCCAGAGCTTACCTAATTCATCAGCATGCTCCACTTCATCATTGGCGAGGGCTGTCACACAGCGTGGGCACCAGTTGATGATGTATTTGCCTTTGTAGATCAAGCCATCATTGTAGAGGCTCACAAACACTTCTTTCACAGCTTTGGAGAGCATGTCGTCCATGGTAAAGCGCAGCCGTTCCCAATCGCAGGAGCAGCCCAGAAGCTTCAATTGGTCGATGATGATCCCGCCTTTCTCGTGTTTCCACTCCCAAATCTTGTCCACCAGGGCTTCCCTGCCAATATCATGACGGCTTACGCCTGATTTACCAAGCTGCTTTTCTACCACATTCTGAGTGGCAATACCGGCGTGATCGACTCCTGGCAACCAGAGGGTAGCCTCACCCTTCATGCGGTGATAGCGTACCACCACATCCTGGAGTGTGTTGTTCAGCACATGACCCATGTGCAGAATACCGGTCACATTGGGAGGGGGTATCAGCAGTGTGAATGGTTTTCCCTCACCCTGGGGCGCAAAGAGACGCTTGGCTTCCCATTGAGTGTACCATTTCTTTTCTATGGACTTGGGATCGTAGGTTTTACTGAGTTCCATGTTTCTTTCCTTAAAGGCTGTGAGTTTAGGTTTAGATAAAAAAAGCACACCTATACGATATGTCTGATCATATCAGATTGGTGCGCCAATACTGAGAAAGCTGAATCTATTAGATGTTTTTCCCGGCCAGTACATCTGCTTCATTGCATTTGCACATGCCGACAAAACCCTTGTCAGGTCTCCAGGTACCGTCGCTTTTCTTGTTGGTAACGACTTTCACTCGCTTGATTTCGGTATTGCAAACCGGACAGATTTGCTTCCCTTCATTTGAACTTTCGTGAGCGAGTTTAGCGGCAAAGCTCTTTACTTTTCCCATTTTATTATCCTCTTTTGGTTATGCTCTTTCGATGTATTCACCCGTACGGGTATCGATTTTGATCTTGTCTCCGGTTTCCACAAAGAATGGTACCATCAGGCGCAGACCGGTCTCTGTATATGCTACTTTTCCGCTACCGGAAGCAGTATTTCCTTTTACATTGGGTTCGCATTCGGCAATCAGCATCACCACGGTGGTGGGCAGATCGATTCCGATGATTTCTCCACTGGGTGTCGTGGCTACCATGATCTCCATGTTTTCCATCATCAGCTTCTCTTTGTCGCCGATGGAAGATCTATCCACATGGATCTGCTCGTAGGTTTCGCTATCCATCAGGACGAAGAAATCACCTTCGCGGTAGAGGTATTCTTTTTTGGTGCGATCAATGCGCACTTCGTCGAAAGAATCACTTTCGCGGAAGGTATTATCCAGCACTTTACCAGTGCGGATATTTTTCAGCTTGGATCTCATGAAAGCCGGACCTTTACCGGGCTTTACGTGGAGAAAATCCACTACTTCGTAAAGGTCATCTTTGAAGGTGATCACCATGCCATTGCGTATATCTGACATTGAAGCCATAAACATTTTTCCTTAGTTTTTATCTATCTGAAACGCCACAATTTTAGAGTAAAGGATTTTGACAAGAGAAATCTGGACGCAGGATACCCGAGCCTCTGAAAATCAGGATTTGACCATCTTCTTTTGCCAGTAACCTTTGGGGCTCGACATTCGGACAAAATAGATGCCATCAGAGACGTTTTGTCCCTTGCTGTCCTGGCCATCCCAAGTCCATGAACTGGACCCGGGTTGAATTTCCTGGTCAATTATAGTGCGTATCTTCTGGCCTTTCAGGTTGAATACTTCCAGGAGCACAGCGTGCTTTTCTGAGATGGAGATATTGATGTTCAGATTATGGGTGAAAGGATTTGGGAATATGGAACTGATGCCATTGGTGATTTCTGGAGTATAGGGAGGATCTGGTTCATCGGATTGGGGGATTTTGAGTTTTAAATGGCCATAAAGGGTTGTTGCGCCAGTATAGGACAGTGCTTCCAGCCAATAGTACAGGTACTCCGCTGTGGGAATCTCCAGATCAGCAAAGCTGTAGGAGGAGCCCAGCGATGAATCTTCCGCCGGAGGGATCAGGCTGGGATTGATTCTTGCCGCATTGGCAGGCTCTTGATCCAGCCCTCTGAGAATATTCCATCCCAAAAGCTCTGTTTCAGAGGCAGTTTGCCACTTGATCAGAGGACTATTGGCCCAGGAAACGGTGAAGGAACTGAGCGTAACAGGAAGAGTGGCATCTTCAGCATTGAAGAACTCCACGATTTTGTTCAGGAGATTGTTGCGGGTGGATGGATAAGAGCCATCTACCAGTTCGCTGAGGGCATAGCTGAAGACAAAGGTACGCTGTCCGTAGCCTCCTACGCCGATTACGGCTACAGTGCTATAGTCGGATTCGATGAAGGCCGAGCGGGCTACCACTGGCAGGGGTTCGAAGGTATCGATATACTGAATTGACGTTTGGTTCGTAGCGGTGAAGGTCATGCCTTGGGTTGGTAAATGGGGCTGCCCTTGCAGATTGTCAATAGGATTGGGGCCTCCATCTTCAGCACTGGCAATCCCCAGAAGCGGCCAGAGGATTTCGTGACCATCACTAATCCCATCGATCAGGGGGAAATAGTTGGCGAGATCGTAGCCGATGGCGTCCTCTCCTTCGATGTACAGCCGTCCTCCAGCTTCCAGGTATTCCTTGATTGCGTAAAACATCGTGGGATCGCTGAATCTGCCGATATTGGCATCCACTGCGCCAAAGCTTAAATACACTGCAGTAAAAGCATGGAATGTAGTGGGGAATGTATTGGCATAGAGCACTTCTCCGGCTTTGGCGGCAAGCTGATCGCGGATATAGCTGCCACTCTGGTTACGTGCTCCGGCCACAGGCTCCCAAACGAATACCCCACCGGCATTGATCAGAATATCAAAAGTGAAGCTGGAGCCCACAGTGATGGGATAATCTGCCGTGATACTCAGGGTAAAGGTGACGAATTGAGAGATAGCATCTGGCAAGACCAGGATTTCAAACGCATCCAAAAGGTCAAACCTGCTTTGTGTGGGGATTTGTCCATTATAAGTGTTTTGCAGGATGTTAACTGCGGGATTGGAGGTGGACAATGTGTACACGGCATTGCAGAGGGGAGAGGTCTCGCTGTGGTTGCGCAGAGTGAGATTGATCGAGAAGGTTTCGCCTGGTTCTGCAGCTCCATTGGCATTGGTATCTGAGGGCTGCATCAGCTCAACCATGCTGAGCTTGATAATCTGGCTCAGAGGCGGATCCACTTCGCTGAGGGCACGACGGGCATTAAGCCTTCCTTCGCCAAGTTTTCCAGCCAGAGTAGGGTTTTGAGCATCTATATTGTCGCATGTGGCTTTCAATTGCCTTACTACTTGCGCATTTGTCCAGGTGGGATTGTAGCTCCAGATCAGAGCGGCAAGGCTTGAGGCGATGGGGCTGGCATAGCTGGTGGCTCCAGAGGTAGCCGTATATGTAGCTCCTTCAGTAGTTCTAATCCCTGTAGTAGGTGCAGCTACGTCGATTTGAGCACCATAATTTCCTCCGGCATGGACTCCGGCATTGCTTACATTTACGACTGCCACCACATTGTCATATCCCGATGGATACCTTGAGAACTCGGCGTTATCATTGCCTGATGCGGCCACGATAACACAGCCAAGAGTGTTGTAAATGTAGTTGATTACATCCTGGCTGGTTTGGGAATAAGTGGTGCCACCCCAACTGCAATTGATCACATGGGCTCCATTTTCCGCAGCATAAAGGATACCATCGTAGCCCCTGAAAATATCCAGGCTGCCAGGATATGAGCAGGAGATAGGCATCAGGGTTACATTCCACGCTACACTGCAAACCCCTATAGCATTGTTGGTGCGCGCATTGGCGATACCGGACACCCTGGTGCCATGGCCTGATGATTCATAAGGATTCATGTGCATGGCATCACCGGCATTGAGTTTGAAATCCCACCCGATCAGATCATCGACATAGCCGTTGCCGTCATCATCAATGCCATTGATATCTCCGGGATCATAGACCCAGGTGCTGCCGTTATAGTAGATGGTATAGCCATTTCCATTGGCGTCTTCGTCCAGGTTCTGCCAGATGTTTTGAGCCAGATCAGGATGCGTCCAGCGCACTCCCGTATCTACTACTGCCAGGATGATGGGACTGCTGCCATTTTCACCTTTATGAATATCCCAGGCTGCAGCGGCTTCCAAAGCTGTGAAATAGGACATATTTGGAAAGTACAAGTCATCGGGAGTGGCAAAAGCTTCTTCGATATAGCTCGGCTCTGCATATTCAAGGTTGGGGTCATTTTTGAGGGCGTTACATACAGCAAGAGGATCAAGCTGAGGATTAAAGCTGATTTTCAGGATGCGGCTGAGCTCGGAAGCGTCTCTACGTTTGGTGACAAAGCGGGGGCTGATCTCATAAATCCCCAAACCACTTAATTTGCTGTCCAGAGTGGAGATTCCGGTATGATTGGCTCCTTGTTTGGGCTGATAACCAGGCTTGAGCTTGATCACGGCTACCCCTGGTTCGAGCTTTGGTTTGATCGCAAAAACGGACAAAATTGCCAGTAGTAGAACTGCGAATACTAAGATCTTTTTCATAACATACCTCTTGGGGATAGCTCAAATAATTTCCCGAATATACTCCTTCAGCCCTCGAATAGCTTTCTTTTTATCTCCGCTATACCGGGGGATCACATGCATGTGGAAATGAAATACACTTTGTCCCGCGATCTGGCCACAATTCATGCCCAGATTGAAGGCATCGGGATGGTGCCGCTCCTGGAGCAAGTCCTTGAGCTTCAGGCTTAGCTCGTGCAATGCGGCAGCTTCTGCCCCTGAAAGCTCGAAATAATTCTCTATATGGCGTTTGGAGATGATGAGAGCATGGCCTTTGCTAACCGGAAAGCGGTCACTAATGGCGAAGAAGTGCTCATTCTGAACCAGGATGGATTGCTCCGGGATGGCGCAGAAGGGGCAGTTCACAGGGACTCCTGTAGGAGCTTATATATCTGGCTGGCAGCCTTTAGCAAAAATTCATCCTTGCCCCAATCTGCCATGATCTGGATTGAGAGGGGCAGTCCGGCAGCGTTCACTCCCCAGGGGATAGCCAGGGAGGGTAGTCCCGCATGGGTGAAGGGCAGGCTCATCAAGGGAGAGCCAGTTGACTTTAGTCCCCGGGGGGCTGCGGATGTGGCTCCAGGGCTAAGGATGAGATTTGCCCCTGCGCTTCTCATGATCCTCTGCAACTCATCCCGAGCCCGGCTTGGGTGGTGCTGGAGAGACTCAAGTTCGGCATCCGCGATCTGAATCCCCTCGGTATATAAGTCCCGGGAGTGGGGCGAGTAAAGCTCTCCATACATGGCATAGAGGTCTTGATGATGCCGGGCAAACTCTGCCGCAATCAAGCGTTTGTGAATCAGGTTTATCGCTTCAGGATTAGCGAAAAGCGAGGATTCCTGAATACTAATCCCAGAGTTTCCAAGCTGCTCCAGAAACTGCTGAAATGCCCCACGGCTATCAGCATCAGCCTGGTTCAAAAAAGCCTGAGCGGGGACTATAGGCTTGATCTCTACGGGCTCGAAGTGCTCTACCCAGTTCTCTACAATGTGCGGCGACGCAAAATAAAGGTCTTCCAAACGGCTGGTAAAGAAGCCAGCTTGATCCATGGTGTGCGAAAAGGGGAAGACCCCATCCAGGGGAATTCTGCCCAGGGAAGGCTTGAACCCATAAATCCCGCAATAAGCCGCAGGCCTGATCACCGAAGCGATAGTCTGGGTGCCCAGGCTTAGGTGGCAGATATGTGACGCTACAGATGCCGCGGAGCCACTCGATGAACCACCGGGTGTGTGCTCCGGATTTGCAGGATTGGTAGTTAAGCCTGGACTGAAGTAGGCAAACTCAGTGGTGATGGTTTTACCCAGGACAATGGCTCCGGCTTGCTTCAAGCGGCTTACGATGGTCGCTTCATTGCCAGAAAAAGCAGCAGGCGGGAGCTGCGATCCAGCTTGGGTGGGCAGTCCATCCACGTTGTACAGGTCTTTCACGCCCAGGAGGATTCCATACAATGGAGGCCGCGAATCAGGATCGGGATATTGAGCCATCAGCCTGTCAGCATCTCGCATCAGTCTTTGCTCCCGTTCCGGTTCGGGCAGGAAGGCGTGGATTTCAGGGTCTATGGTTTTCAGGGTTTTCAGTGTGTCACACACGTAGTCTTTCAGGGGCAAATGCCCACTGCGCAAAGCATTGGCAAGATCAGCCAGTGGGAATTTCCGAAAGTCTGAGTTCAGAGGACACCTTCCTTTTTGAGATGGTCAATTTCCTGGATTGAGAGTCCCAGAAGTTCCTGATACACTTCATAATTGTGTTCACCAATCTCGGGAACTTTATCACGCGTGGGGCTTTCCGGGACGCTACTCATTTTGATGGGGTTTCCGGCAATCCTGATCTTTCCTGCCAGGCTGTCCTCCACTTCCACGATCATATTGCGGGATAGCACCTGAGGATCGTTCATCACGGCTTCCACATCGTTGATCGGAGCACAAGGAATCCCGGCAGTTTCCATAATCTGCAACCACTCCCGGGAGTTTCGGGTGGCAAAGATAGGAGCCAGAACTTCGTTTAAGGCGTCTACGTTTTCAGTTCTCAACCGGTTTGTGGCAAATCTGGGGTCTTCCTGTAAAGTGCTGTTTTCAAGAGCATTGCAGAAGCTGCGCCAGAGATTGTCGTTACCCACGGCGATGACAAAGAAGCCATCTGCACCTTTGTAGGCTTGAAAAGGAGCGATAGTGGGGTGGCGGTTGCCGAGTGGGGCAGGAGATACTCCCTCGGCCTGATAGCGTACCAGTGCGTTTTCCAGGATGGCTACCTGGCTATCCAGCATCGAGACGTCAATCTTTTGTCCCAATCCTGTTAGGGTGCGGTGATACAAGGCGGCATTGATACCGATTGCGGTAAATAGCGAGGCTGTGATGTCGCCCAGGGACATGCCCACCCGGGTGGGAGCGCTGCCGGGATGACCTGTGATGCTCATGATGCCCCCTCTGGCTTGCGCCAGAATGTCATAAGCAGGCTTCAATGAATCAGGCCCGCTGTGCCCAAACCCAGTAGAAGCGGCATAGATCAGGCGGGGATTGATCTCTTTCAGAATCTCATAACCCAAGCCCAGCTTCTCCATCGTCCCGGGACGGTAGTTCTCCACCAGGATGTCGCAGTGACGCACCAGGTCTTTGAGTATTTCCTTGCCTCGAGGCGTTTTCAGGTTCAGGGATACGCTTTTCTTGGCGCGATTGATGCTGAGAAAATACAGTGACCGGTTGTGGATGAACGGTCCGAAGGCACGGGAATCGTCTCCAGTACCAGGTATTTCCACTTTGATCACTTCTGCGCCCAGATCGCTGAGGATCATGGTGCAGAACGGACCTGCCAGGACGCGGGTGAGATCCAGGACGCGAAGGCCGGATAGCGGTAGACTCATGCTTTGTCCTTTGCCAGGATGGCCATTGCGACTTTTTCTGCAGTGATGGGCATGGATTTGATCCTGATGCCCAGGGCGTTTTCTACCGCGTTGGCGATCAGCGGTGCTGCCGCCAGCATGGTATGTTCACCGATACCCCTGGCTCCATAAGGGCCGTCGGGCTGGGGTACTTCCACAATGATCGGGATGATTTCATCCGGCACATCCATGGCTGTGGGGATTTTATAATCGGTAAAATTGGGATTCAAAAGCTTGCCATTGGCATCGTAGCGCATATCTTCATAGAGCACTGTTGCAAGGCCTTGCAGCAAACCTCCGGTGATCTGTCCCCTTACCAATTCTGGGTTCAGAGCTTTTCCGGCATCGATGGCTAGGGCTACTTTCAGCACCCGCATTTTGCCTGTATCCCGGTCGATCTCCAGATCCAGAGAAGCCGCACCTACGGTATAATGCACATTGGGATGTCCGCCCTGGCTGGTTTCGGGATTGCCATTGGTAGAAGAGAATTCGGGCATGAACATGCCCCGGGCATTGATGGGCCCACCTTTGAAGGTACCATCTTTGGTCATGATTCCATCCACCACAAAGCTCTTGAGGGGCAGGAAGAACTTGGGGTCATTTTCACACTTCACTGCCTCATCTTCCAGATATAGGGAATCGATGGGATAATGGTACACCCTGTGTATGAGTTGCAGGATTTGATCCCGGGCATCCAAAGCAGCTTTCTTAACGGCATTGCCACTACTCCAGGTGATATGGGAGGCTACGGTCTGCCATTCATAGGGATTGCGGTCTGTATCAGGAGTCTCAACTCTGATCTTGGAGGGAGGTACTGAGAGGATTTCTGCAGCAATCTGCGCCATCACGGTCTGGTAACCCTGGCCGATATCCATGCCAGAGATTATGAGGTTGATGCTGGCGTCTTCATTGAATTTCAGAAAGGCCGAAGATGATGCATTGGGTGGCATGGCAGGTGCTTTCCAGAATATGGCAAATCCCCTGCCGAGGGCTTTATGTGGGTCGCTTGACTCAAGTTTGGAGCCCCAATTGATAGCTTTAGCCACTTTATCAATGGATTCATGCAAGCCATTGGGATTCATTTTTGCCCCATAGGCAGTAAGATCACCAGCCTTGATGGCATTGAGGCGACGGAATTCCACTTCATCGATGCCCAATTGGTGAGCAGCACGCGTGATATGGGATTCCAGGCCAAAGAGCATTTCCGAATAGCCAAAGCCGCGGTATGCTCCACCCGGAGGAAGGTTTGTATATACACATACGGAGTCAATGGACACATTATCGATCTTGTAGGGACCAATGGCGGAGAGCCCCACGGCATTCACCACGTTGGCTCCGTATTCCACATAAGCTCCGGCATCCCAGTAGATTTTGTGATCCAGGGCACAGATTCTGCCATCTTTGTTGATCCCCATTTTGATCTTTGCCACTACTCCCAAGCGCTGGTAGGTATTGATGAATTCCTGCTCGCGGGAATAGCGTAGTTTGACGGCATAGCCTTTGAGTTTGGTGGCTAATGCCGCTGGAATGATCTCCATGGTCACTCCGGCTTTGCCGCCAAAACCACCTCCCACATGAGGAGCGATCACGCGTACATCCTTGTGGGATTTGCCCAGGGCTTCGGCAAAGAGATGCCTTTGAGTATGTGGGGATTGGGATGAGCTCCATACGGTTAACCTGCCTGAATAGTCGAGTTTACCGATGGCCACATGGGTTTCAATGGCACAATGGGCATATCTGGGGACAGTATAGGTATCTTCCAGGATCAATTCAGCCTGAGCAAAGCCTGCTTCCAGATCCCCTTTGCGGGTTTTCCGCCAATGGGCGATGTTGGTTCCGGCTTTGGGAAAAAACCATGGCACATGGGGGTAATCACCCAATTCGGGATGCAGCAGGGTAGCATCATCCCGCAGGGCTTCCATCTGATCCAGGACTGCGGGAAGGGGTTCGTATTCCACTATTACCAGTGCTGCTCCTTGTTTGGCAGCTTGTGGAGTTCTGCCCACCACTGCGGCAATCTGTTCGCCCACAAAGCGAACTTTATCCTGGGCAAAGACATAGCGGTCTTTCATATAAAGACCGAATTTGTAAGGGAAATCTTTGCCAGTAAAGACCTTATATACGCCCGGTACCTTTTCGGCAGCGGAAGTATCGATGCTCTTGATTATGGCATGCGCCTGGGTGCTGGAGACCAATTCTGCATAGAGGAGTGATGCTCCAAAATCGATGTCATCACCATAGATGGCCGCGCCGCTGATCTTTTCCAGGGCATCGATGCGGGTTACAGATTTTCCGATAAACTTGTATTCTTTCATTTTCCCTCCTTACTTACCGCCATGATGGCATCAAAGATAGGAGTGTAACCAGTACAACGGCAGAGGTTTCCGGCAATCGATTCCTTGATTTCCTCGAGACTGGGATGGGGGTGTTTTTCCAGAAGCTCTGTAACTGCCAATATGATGCCTGGCGCGCAATATCCACATTGAAAGGAATTGAACTCGATGAAAGCTTCCTGCAAGGTGCTGAGCTTATCTTGGGAAATGCCTTCCACAGTGGTTATCTCGTGTCCCTCCACTTCGATGGCAAGTACCAGGCAACTGCGGACACAGGTGCCATCCAGGAGCACAGTACAGGCTCCGCAATCTCCGCGTTCACAACCGCATTTGGGGCTTTTTACACCCAGCTTTTCCCGCAATACATCCAGCAGGATTTCATTGGGTGCTACCATCACGGTGCGGGGTTCGTGGTTCAGGATCAGGCTAATCTCTTTCATGCTATGCCTCCCAGGAGTTTTTGCGGATGTACTTCCCTATTCTGCAAGCGATCAAAGGCAGCCTTCAGGCCACGTTCCAGCATCACACCAGACACATGCAGGCGGTATTCTTTGCTGGCCCGGATATCAGTGATGGGGGCAATTTCTTCCCTCATAATTTCTTTGGCCTGGCTGATCACTTGAGGAGTTAGCTCTTTACCACAGAGGAATTGTTCGATTTTTAGTGCTCTTTTCGGAGTAGCTGCCAGGGCACAATGAGCGATTTTGTAGTTTCGATCTGCATCCACCACGAAGCCCCATCCTGCCTGAGCAAGGTCTTCACCGCCATAGCGTCCCAGTTTCAGATACACTTCACCTTGTTTTTTATCGGGGAATGGCAGGTGGATGGACAGAATGATTTCATCTGGCAAGAGCGCAGTTTTCCGGGGACCGAGGAAGAACTCCTGAATGGGGATCATCCTGGTGCCCTGCAAGCTGGCTGCTTCTACACATGCATCATGAACCAGAAGGGCAGGTGCTGAATCCAGGGAAGGCACTGCTGAAGCAAGATTGCCTGCTAAGGTGGCGCGTGATCGAACTCCTGTGGAGGCTACGGTTTTAGCTGCATCATGCAGGATTGGGAAACCATTAATAATAACATCAGAAGCGATCAGATCGGCAAAAGTGATGCCAGCGCCAATCACGATCTCATGCTCGTGGATGCTGATTTCTTTCAGATCAGGGATATCCTTGATGTCGATCACAAGCTCTGGAGCCACCATCCCTTCCTTCATGTTTACGATCAGATCTGTCCCTCCAGCGAGGATGCGGCATTTTTCCCGGTGTTCCCCCAGAAGCTGCAAAGCTTCCTTTAGGGTACCGGGGCGCTCATAGCGAAATTCGTGTGCCATGGCCATAGATAATACTCCTTTTTCAAAGCTCAGGCTTTAGGGTTCAAAGGCAATGATTCTGCACATGGAGGATTCAAGCTCAATCCCACGCAGAGGGAAGAGGCCGATCCAGGCGCGTTTATTGGATAGCATATCGATATCCCCACCCAGGTTTTCAGCATGTACCAGTTTCTTGGGGAATAGCTTCAGATGCATCACCTGGTAATAGTCTTCCGGGGGATACATTTCATCCCAGCTTTTACCGTAGGTCTGTTTCAGTTTGGCTTCTGCGGCGATGAAATCCTTGGGGTGCCAGGTGCGGATTATAGTATTCATGGGGTGGTCAGCCGAGCCGCAATCAACTCCGATCCACTTGATTTCCATTTCCAGAGCCCATTTGTGGAAGCTGGGATCGGGGCCCGGATGTTTCACAAAATAGCGTAGTTCGTCTGATCCTGGCTGATCCCAGGCATATTTATGATAGCCGGTATTGATGATCAGGATGTCGCCTTTCTTGATTTCTGCCTTTTGCATCAGCAGTTCTGGGCTGTAGAGATCGTAATCTCCTACGGAATCAGAAATATCCACCACTACTCCGGGGCCTACCCATTCATTCATGGGTACGTCGCCAATGGTACGGCCGCTGGCGTGGAAATGGATCTCTCCATCAATGTGAGTACCCACGTGGTTGCTGGTGGTAATGATCTGACCATTGGCTCCCTGACCCATGTGAGCTCCGGCGATACGCTTGAAATACTGAATCCCCAGCGGCATATAACTCGGCCAGGGAGGTGTGTGGATGCTGAGTCTTTGTGTAAGATCGTACATTTTGAGTGACTTCATGAAGTCGAAAAAGCTGTTCTTATCCATCTGAATATCTCCTTATAGTATTCTTGTTAATGCCTGGCATGCCTTGATGAAAGGCTCCATAGGCGCATTGACTACACCAGCGCCTACTTGACCAACTCCGGGATCTTTGTGGGCTACGCCAGTGTCGATAACTGGACTGAGGTTGTTTTCCACCACTTTGATCACATCAATACCTACCGGTGTGCCCCGGAAATCCAGAGCCGGGATTTGGTATTGGCTGTTTTCACCATGGCAAATCTCATACATTGATAGAGTATAATTTAAAGCATCCGGGGCTTTTCCCCCAACGAATTGTACGATTGCAGGTGCGGCTGCGATGGCAAAGCCACCCCAGCCTGCAGTTTCAGTGATAGCGCTATCGCCAATATCGGGATTGGCGTCGGCTTTGCTATAACCAGGGAAATAAAGTGCATCTGGAACCAGGGCTGGCCCTGTAAACCACTGGTTTCCTGTGCCGCTGAGCTGGATGCCAAAATCCGTACCATTGCGGCACATCACCACAGCCAGAGAGGAATTTGGTACGTCCCTGGCGGCATCCAGGACAGCTTTGGCAGCCGGCATGGAAAGATTGAGGAAGAAATGGTCGTTACCATTGATGAAGTTTAATACGGAAGTAGTATCCTCCACGTTTTGCATGGTTTTCAGCAGGGCTGGAGCCAATTGACGGATGAGCAAGGATGTCCCGGCCCGGTTGCGGTTGTGCACCTCGTCGCCCATATGCAGGGCTTGGGAGATCAGGCTTTGCAGATCGATACGTCCCAAGGCTTCTATGGCGCGGTTTAGCACCGGATACAGCACTCGATCCATCCACTTCAAGCGCTCGATTACTTCAGGGCTAAACGCACCATAACGCAGCACTTTGCCCAGACCTTCATTTTGGGTAGCATAGCTGAAATTGCCGAAACTCTCGTTTTGGATGATGAAAACCGGCATGCTGGGACTGATGATACCTGCCATCGGACCTACGGCATTGTGTTCATGACAGGGTGCGTATTTGATCTCTCCACTGGCGGCAAGGGATTCGGCTGCTTCTGGATTGGCTGCTCTGCCTTCATAGATCAAGGCTCCGATGATCGCTCCCCGCATGGGGCCGCACATCCTCTCCCAGGTAATGGGGGGTCCGGCGTGCAGGATCAAATCTTCGTGCATACCCGGAATCACGTCCCTGGCGATCCCCATTCCCACCAGCAAGGGCCTGCCTTTTTGGATTCTGGCCAAGGCTTCATCATTGGCGGCTGAAATGACGGCACTTTGTTTGTTAAGGTTCTCCAATATCGCTATGTCAAAGTCCAGCGGTGGTCGCCATGCCACTTTCACGGCTTCGTGTCCTGCAGCAGTGATATCGCTGGCAAAGCTATCCAAACCCACGTTCAGAACTTTCAACTTGCCTTTATTGATCTTGATCATAGCATCCTCCTGTGCGATTGCAGGGCTCTCAGAGCATAGCTGGCTGCAGTATGGTGGGAAGTGAATACACTTGCCCTGGCAGATTCCAGAATCTGAACCTGCTTGATGGCATTCTGTGGGTCGGATTCTGTGCCGAGGACATTACACACGACCAGGATGCCTGGATCAATACTCCTGAGTATTGGAACAATTTCCCCTGCTGGATCAGGATGTGAGCCATAACCCAAGACCACGTCGATCAGGATCGCGGCAGTATCCGGCTGTGCAGATACATGCTCTAAAAGCTTCATGCGCAAGCTGAAATCGATCATAGGATGTGCCCTGCCCACGGTGAATTCATCCGATCCAAGGTCTATGAAACGATCTGAACGGCCATGGAAGGGGTCATCACAAATGCACGCTGGATCAATGGGGGTATTGCTGGGAGGATACTGTCCAAAGGTTTCGTAATAAAGCTGTTGTGCTTCATAGCAGAGCGTCCCGCCACTGTATAGCCCTACTATGTACTTACGGTTTTTTCCGATCTTTGGGGTCGAAATCTCCTCCTCAGTATCTGATTCAATGGATTCTACACTGAATCCTTGCACAAGCCGGCAAGCCAATTCAGCGCTGTGATCCAGATAATGAGTGTAAAACATGTTTGGCAATTTTGGCACCTTAAGCGGTTTGAGGAAGTTTACTACTACCGGTTTGGCAGTAGTAGCAATCTGGGTCCAAAGTCTTTCTCTTACCTCTGGATCTGGGGTTTTAGCGATCATCAAAATCACTTTGGTATCAGGATCATTGATGAGATAATCTAATGTAGCACTGAGCATTAGGCCGCCGATCTCAGCTTTGCCATCCCTGCCACCAGTGCCGAAAGCTTGCGAGATCCCCATTCCTCTGTGGGCAATGGCTACGCTTACTTCCTGTAGCCCGGTTCCCGAAGCCGAAACGATACCGATCTCACCAGCGGGAACATGATTGGCAAAGCCCAGGGGACAACCGTTGATAATGGCTGTTCCGCAATCCGGCCCCATCATCAGCAGACCCTTGGCCAGTGCTTCCTGCTTCAGTCTGAGTTCGTCTGCCATACTCACGTTATCCGAAAATATCATTACATGCAGACCTTCTGAGATTGATGCAGCCGCTTCCCGGGCAGCGTATTTTCCTGCAACAGAAATCAAGCACAGATCAAGATCCTGGCGTTTGCTGGCTGCAGCCCTGATACTCCGGTAGCTTTGCATGCCTGTTGTTTGCGATTTGGTGGGCTCGGAAATCAAGGCTTCGGCGTGGATCAAAGCAGCTTGAGCACTGGTTTCATCTGCTGCTTTTATCACGATCACGATGTCTGTCTCGAGAGCAGAGGATATTTCTGGCACCAGCATGCCGGTATCGGCAAGAATCTGCCGGTTTTCTTTGTTGGCTACGATCGCCACAGCATCTTTGATTTCCTGGAGCTTACGCAGTTCCTGAGAAATCAGCATTAATCTTACCGAATCCAGATATTTACCCTGGATGATCTTTGCTTTTACAATCATATAAGCTCCCATGCGAAAAAGAATCCGCTCAAAATATCATAGCCACTGCTGGCTCCCTGCTGCATGATCTTTCCCATTGCACTTACCGGGGCTTGACTGGGTGCTTCAAGACCAGTAAGGAAATCCTTCCAGTTTTGATCCACCCACAAGTTCCTGGCTTGCAAGAAAAAAGTATAAACCAACAGGTTATCTGACCATGATGCATTTAAGAGGAGGTGCAGGATTTCTGACAACTCTTTTTTTTGAACTCTGCCTAGCCAGGTGAAACCCAGCACCATCCCGATCAGAAAGTCGTCTCCTCCTGGTGTGAGCCCATATCCCTTACCCTTGAAACAAGTGATAGCTTGCACGACATGATGTTCACGGAACAAAGAATAGCCAAGTTTGTAAGCACTTGCCAATCTACCCTTGAAACTGCCGAAGTCCATATCCTCTGCATGAGCAAGAGCCCAAACACACTCAGGTGTGGCATCCTGAGTGAATCTTGCTTTGCATAAGCGGAGATTCTGGTCTGGAATGGCAGTATCTCTTACCGGCTTGAACACAGGAGTAGTATAAACCGGGCAATCCCGAAGTTTGATAATTTCACGATCGATAATCATCTGATCAATCTTCAGTTCAATGGATTGTACTCTCTCCAGCATTTCGTAATCGATCACCATTCTCCAGGGACCGGGGCAGATTTCCGGAGTGCAAAGAGCAATCAGATGACTGTCACAATGAAAATTCACTGCATGTTTGAAGGTGCTGTGGATTCTGTTATAAAACCCAGGTGGGATTTGATCTCCCCGGGAGAGCAGTGTAAGGCTCAATCCTAAACCCCTATCCTCTGGCAATACTGATGGATGGGGCAAATCCCACAAGCAGGGTTACGGGGCTTACACAGATTCTGACCGAATGCCACCACATAGGAATTGATCTTGAGCCAGTGTTGTTCCGGGAGTTTTGCCCGTAACGCCATCTCACTATCAAAGGGGTTGCGAGTCTTGATATAGCCCCAGCGGTTGCAGATTCGGTGAACGTGGATATCAACGCAGATAGCAGGCAGGGAAAACGCTACAGCCCGTACAAGATTGGCGGTTTTCCTGCCCACTCCGGGGAGGCGTAAGAGATCGTCGATTTCTGAGGGAACGATCCCACCGAATTCATTTCTCAATACAGCAGGAAGCTCCTTCAAGTGTCTGGTTTTAGCATTATGAAAGCCTACTGGGTAGATGATTCTGTCCAATTCCTCTGCACTCAGTTTGTCCAGATCATCCGCTTTATGTACGATCTGGAAGAGCTCATTCACCACTTTAGCAGTAGTTTCGTCTTTAGTTCTGGCACTAAGGATAGTAGCAACCAGCACCTTGAACGGCTCATGGGTCTTGGCCTGGATCAAATCTACAATCGGGGTTTTCACGCTGTAGAAATGTTCTTCCAGCTTTTGCATCACTGTGTTGATGTCCTTGTTTGTCACTTTGCCTCCTATAAGAGTGGCTGACTTACACTTTGGCAAGAGCCACTGGTTTGTCAAATCATTTCCCCGTAGATCAGGGTTTACTGGCAAAATCAAATTGACATTTACCTATGGTTTGATAACCATGGGATATGAAAGATTTATCAGAACTACTCTACAAAGATGCTCATTATTGTCAGAACTGTGCTGCTGAGTTGACACTAACTCAGGATCATGAGGGGAAGACCCGGGCTGTGTGCTCTCATTGCGGTTTTATCCTGTATCGCAATCCGATCCCAGCCGTGGCTTGTCTGGTGCTCAATGATGCCCAGGAGCTATTATTGGTAAAACGCAAGTTTGCCCCAGCGGCAGGCTGTTGGGCTCTTCCCAGCGGATACATGGAAATTGACCAAAGCCCTGAGGAGAACGCTTTAGCCGAACTATATGAAGAGACTGGACTGAAAGGCAGAATCATCCGCTTTGTAAACTGGTACTTTGGCTTTAGCCCAATCTATTACCGGGTGTTGAGTTTATGCTTCCGGATCGAAGTAACCGGAGGCATTCTACAGGCCGGAGATGATGCCGAAGAAGCCAGGTTCTTTACTCCTGAATCACTCCCTCCGGTTGCTTTTGCTGCACATCGAAGCTTTATCTTTCAGGAGACCTGGATCGAAACCCGACCAGGGGGAGAATAAGGACTTGGGAAGTCCACTCCTGTTAGTTTTCAATTCAGCCTCTGCGCTGTCCCATTCATGGTGTGAGCTAGGAACAGCAGCAAAATAAACATTGACACTTTTCTGCGTTGCAGTATAGTCCAGCTAAGAACACTTCATGGAGGTATACAATGAAGAAAGTCATATACTTATTACCGTTGTTACTGCTTCCGGTTTTGCTTGCGGCCGGGTTGTTTGAAGGGAAGGTACCTGAGTTATTGGGTTCAGCATTCTCCCAATCCAGGGCTTTCAGATTACAGGATCAAATAGTAAGCACATTTGTTGATCCTGCTTGGGCACCGTATATGAAAGTAGAAATGCAATACAATCCTACCTATCATGCCCGGGTGGATTCCATGTTTCTTTACTATTACGATCCGGATTTTGGCGGTTGGGGTGATCCTCAGATGAAGGTAGGCTACATTTACAATGCCGCCGGGTATATTGAGAACAGCTCTGCATATGCTATGATGGAAGGAGTTCCATTTTTGGGATTTTACTCCACGGCTCAGTATGATACCCAGAACCGCCTGACCAATTTCTCTTCATATGTATTGAATATGGAGCGAAGAGACTATGAACTGATCAGCTCGATGAATATTGTCTATGGAGCTGGAACCACGTTTGAAGTATTCGGGTGGGAAGCTGACGAGGATTATCCTTATAAACACAGCACTTTTGTGTATGATGGGCAAGGGCGCATGATCGAGGATAACGGCTTTATGTCCACTGATAATGAGAACTGGATCCCAGACTATAAAACCACTTACACCTATCATCCTCAGGACACTTTAACGGGGTCGGATTTCATTGCCTATGTGGCGCACAACCTTGCTGCTTTGTTCATGTTGGATTCCTTCAGGTTCCCTGGTAAGATCACCGAGGAAATAAACTACCAGATTCAGGATTCTAATTGGGTGTTTCAGGATCGCTCTTTGTACACCTATGATGATCAAGTCCGCATGATCAGCGAGGAGTATCAGTATTATTCAGGAGCATGGAACCCGGAAGAACGGAATCAATTCTACTACGATGCCAACAGCAATGAAGACTATATGATATCGATGTATTACTCTGGTGGGGACTGGTTAAACGATGAAAGAACGGACTACAACTGGATGTATTTTACCGCCAACGAAGATCCTATCCAGCCTCCTGTGCCGGGGCTTTCCCTGAAAGCATATCCTGTTCCCTTTGGTTCGGAAGTGAATCTCCAGCCTTCCAGCAAAGCTGGTACTCCCGTGCAAATCGGGATCTACAACGTTCGTGGTCAGCTCCTGCGGGAACTCAGAAGTGAAGACGCGCAGAGTGTACGCTGGGATGGTAAAGACCTGCGGGGACAGACCTGTCCCGCTGGGATCTACTTTGCCCGCGCCAGACAGGGGGCTGAGACTACTACCATCCGGATGGTAAAATATTGATATATAGAGGGGGGGCGGTACGTCAGTGCCGTCCTCCACTTCGCTCCGGACTCCAGAGTCGGAATGATACCAACCCCAGCAGTCAAACTGCTGGGTAGCGGTTTGATGAAACCATGAGTCCGGCAGGACGACACCTAATCCAGTTAATGATGAAAGCGAATCTCAAACAGGCTATTCAAGCTATCCCAGGCAATGATCTCTTTGCTGAAGATCATAAACTGCGGTAAAGTCCATTTCGGAGATCCAGAGACTCTATTGGTATAAAAGGAATGGCGCATGCGGGCGACATGCTGGTCAGTATGTATGAATACATCGGATTTGCTTAGGTTCAGGATATTCAGCATATCTGGAGAAGCTATATCCTGCACGATCACATGGCGATAGGAATCCATAATACGGAGGGATTCACGCCCAGCAGTGAGGTTTTGCCAGCGATTATCAGCAATAGACACTTTGATCCGGCAATCATCCAGCTTTGATCCGGGATTGTAGAACCCTGTATAAGTAATCCGCTCGTAGCTGGCAGACCCGGAATTCTGCACAATCTCGCAGACTAGTGCCAAAAGTGGCACCCCCGGCAAGGTCAGATAGTATTGCCTGTACAGGTATCCCCGCAGGGGCTTGTAGGCTTTGATTTCCGTTTCCCAAACCAAGCCCTGCCAGGTATTGCCATGCTGATCGGATAGCGATACTGGAGCCAGATTGTGGTTCTCCTTCTGCAGATTTGCCACAGAAATCCCTTCCAGAGCTATGATCAGCCCCCCTGTATAGGGATTGTAGAAAGACTTGGGCAAGTACTCCGGATAAGCCTGATCGAGATACTCTTTGCCCTGATGCTTGAGTGAGAGCAGAATGGGTAAACTGGAGTCTGTTGCGGCAGATATCAGGATGATACCGTTATCAACTTCCAGGAATTCACCTGAGGTATTGGTGTTTACCTCTCCATGGGGATGAAACAGAGTTTGCCGCCTCTTCAGATCATACACGGGGGTGCTTGCTGTGCAGAGAATATCCAGGATCGGGCTCGCGGGTGGCGAGACACGCTCCCACTCGAGTTTACGGATCTCCTGGCTCAGCTCCAATTCTTTGATTTCGGATACGTGATCATCATTAACCTTCAAAGAAAATCTCCCGTTCAAATACCTATCCTGATGCATCCTCAGATCCACTTGCAAATCTTTATTCAGGATAGGATTACCGGCATTGGCGCAAAGCTCCAGAGTGGGGTACACAGGGGTTGGGAAGTTATAGTGTCCCTGAGCATGGTTTCTGGTTTGATAAACAGTATCAAACACATTGATATACATCAGCAGAGGCATGGATTCTGTTTTTCCTGCATCGTGCATCGCGCTTAAATCTATGTCCCAGGCTAAAGACCATCCGTTGATCTCAACTTTGAGGGTGGGATCCCAGATCACGCTGATACGATCATTATCCTGGGCGAAATGCAGATAATTTCCAGTACAGAATTCTTTGGGCAGGCTATCAATTTCCATATCCGGCATATCTGATTCCAGATTGAAAATACAGCCTTGGTTTTCGTAGGTAAGTACTGTCATCGGTGGTGTCATCCGTAAGCGAGCAAAGATGTCGCCGGCATCATCCGGAAAGCTAATGATCCTCAAGAAATACTCCAGCATTCCGCTGGGATACAGGCGGTATACCAGCGCGAACTGAAGCCCCGGAAAGGACTTGCTGCGATAATACAGCGAAAGCTGATTTGCTCCTCCCAAATCTTCCACTTTCACATCATAAGGGCTCTCACTTTCAAACTCATCGGAGAAGGGTTTTCCCAGCATGGGATAGGGCATTGAGCAGGTAACTCCTGCTCCATTCATGAAATAGACTCTGTTTCTGCCCCAGTTTTCCATGACCATGAGAACATATCGGCCATTGATAAGCTCGTATCGCTGAGGCATGATTTTTTGATCCCGGCCTCCCAAAGTACTCAATCGTGCACTATACCTTTTCTCGTAAGTGGTTGACTGGCCATCCTCACGGGTAGCAGTAATCCTCAGCATGGGGTAGTATATGCAGCCTCTGGAGCAGACAAAGCGGATGGGAATAGAGGCCTTTTCCTCTCCTGCCAGAGTGAAATCGGGGCTTGAACTCAGAATCTGAACAGGTTCTTCAGGCACAAACTCGATCGTGAAATGGCAGCTTTGCTTATAGTGGTTCTTCACATTGATGTAAAGCAAGGCTTCCCGTCCTGGCATTATGAAAGTGCTATCGTTGAGGAGAGATATCTCCAGCGGATAGCGGGTGCTGAGCCCGGTTTTCATCTCGATCTGGTGTGTTCGGATTGTAACCAGGGTCTTTACTCCAGGTTGGCTAACCCATTCGCCGGCATTTAATTGTGGTTCATCCAGGCTGAACTTGGATTCAATCGTAACTGTGTCTTTGAGAGCCAATTGATGCTCAGTTTTGTGTTTCACATTGCCATCCTCAAGACCTTCAAGCTTGATCACAAGCTCTTTATCAGAGTGGTTGTCCAGCAGAAATTGACAGGTGTATACGGCGCCAAAAACAGGCTCTGCTTCTTCAACTTCACATTTGATTGATATTTCACCAGTATCAATGACGCAGATTCCCCGGCCACTTTTCTCAAAGCTTATGGACAGCTTTTTATCACCTGAAACCCACACATAGTCATAGTACTCAAAGCCATTCTCTTCCCGCCCGTCAGGACAGATGGAGAGATCTCTCACCTGGTCTTCATACCAGTCAAAATATCTGAAATATTCCTGAAAATAGCTGTTGTTCAGGAGACCGGGCAGAAAGTTCATAAAATGGGTGGCTTGAGCTTCCATCTTTTCCCAGAAGAATCCGCATTTCTTGTACAGAGGTACTGCTTTGGTATTGCCAGCCCAGGTGAAGAGGTCCAGCCTTTGGTATCCCAACTTTGCTGCTTCCAGTACACACATTTTTACCAGTGCTTTGCCAATCCCCTTATCGTGCCAGAGGGGATCCACAGATAGCATGTGGATATAGGCTACGCCTTGTTCTTCTGGATATCTGGTCAGCTTCACATAGCCGATTACCTGTGTTTCAGAAATTGCCAGCCAAAGCTTGAGGTATATGGATTCTTCCTCTTCTTTCAGTACTTTGGCTTCGCTGCTATTAAAGACAGTGCCATTCCAGCCCGAACTGCTGCGGTTCCACATCTCAGCAAGAGCTTTGGCAAAAGTGGGATTATATTCAAAATACTCAACAACGGGCATAAAACCCCCCAATGTATTGATGCTATGTGACTATTTTCGAACTATAGTTACTGAGTCAAGCTTTATTCTTGAGCTCCTGCAGGTTCTTGAGTGATTCCGAGCCTTCTTTCCAGATGAAAGCACCTTTCGCGCAGGGGAATTCATCACATTCAGCACAGGAAGCAATGCTTTTCTGGACGGCACAAATCCGGATGCCGCAGACTGCACAAAAGGCGATTTTGATCCCCTCGGACAGGCAACCATCGCATTTAATGGCAGCCGGCTCGATCTTCTTGCCATAGTTTTGGCTATGCTTTTCCGCCAGTTCAGTGAGTCTCTGCATATCACCCAATTGTGTGGCCAGATATGCCTCGCATTGTTCACAGTAGTGCCCGCAAGGGGCAAGTAGTCTATTCATGGAAACCTCCAATCGGATTGGTACAAACGGCTATTCCTGTTGTAGCTGTCAAGCCTTACTTGCGCTGTGATTTGCGGCTGGAGTCTTTAAGAATGGTCTAGTGAAGTACTTGATTGATAAACTGAGGTTTACTACGCGTTCATCTCGAGATCGTCTCGAGTACTCGAGGCGATCTCGAGGTGAAGATGAAGTAACACTCTGTTATTCAAATGAGTGCAAATGGGGTATGAGATCCTGTCTCACTCCCTGATCAACAGAGGCTTAGGATTAGGCGTATACTCTCAATATAATTCGATACATACAAAAACAGATTGACAGAATCCCGGTCAGCAATATTGTTTCGCTAACCAACGATATGGATGTGTGAAATGAAAGCATTACAAGTGTTTAAAGCTCTGGCTGATGAATCCCGATTACAAATTGTGGCCTTACTCAAGGCAAAACCTCATTGTGTGGAAGATCTGGCGGAAAACCTCAAACTGGCAGAATCGACGATCTCGGCTCATCTGAAAAAACTGCAAGAAGCTGGATTGGTGTATTGTGTAAAAGTTCAATACTATAACCTGTATCATCTGAACCAGGAGGCTTTAGGCAACAATCTTGAGCAATTGATCCCGGAAAACCCAGCTCATACTAAGGATGCCCGGCAAATCCTGCGTGACAAGGTGCTGAAAGTATATTTCCAGGCTGGTAAGGTGGAAAGACTGCCGGTGCAAAACAAAAAACGCTGGGTAGTATATCAGGAGATAATCAGACTCTTTGAAGGCGGCAGGAGCTATACGGAAAAAGAGATCAATGAAATCATCACCACTGTGCATGAGGACTACTGCCTGATTCGGCGTGAATTGGTTGAGGAAGGAGTACTAAGCCGGGAAAGTGGGATTTATAAACTGGTTGATCGGTATTGGGAACATCCTGGATTCTATCAAAAAATTTGGATGCTGGATGGTAAATAAGCTTTGAAATAATAGGGATTATAGGACAAAGGGAATCTGGATTGGACACGTCCCCGTGTCCACGAGGCCGGAGGTCGAGCCTTATCGAGCCCCTTCGGGTCTCCGCAAACGAGGACGTTTGAGATCCAAAGATAACGATTTTCGTCACCCATAGCGAAGCTTCCCGCATCAATGCTTCCAAGACTGCAGCAAAAGTCCTCTCAAAGTAATAGCCGGAGCTTCTAACAGCTCCGGCTGATAATAATCAGACTTTTCTACTTCAGACTTGCCACAAGCGCGACGATTTTATCACTTTCCTGAGCCATATCTGCATTGAGATCATGAAACATCTTGCAGCATATAGATCCGGGCAGGACTTTTGCCCCAAGGGTTGCAGCCTCGCGCCCCATGTAGTTGATCGCTGCCTTACCGCCCATGCCTTTGAGTGGGAAACCCATAGTGGCAAATGGAATCATCTGCTTGCCTGTGAGCTTGCCCAGTTGCCTGATCGCAGCAATGATCACAGGTGAAGGTCCAAAAGCCCACACTGGACCACCCAGAAGCAGCAAATCTGTAGCTTCAATGGCAGGTAAGTTTGTGAAATTGATCACCTGGTTGTCGCGTACCGAACCCTGCTTCACTGGTTCTTTGGTTTCAAGCGGGGTGAGATTTACGGTGTGACCGGCTGCGGTGAGCTTTTCAAAGATCAGATTGGCAAATTTAGCAGTGGTGCCAGTTTGGGAATGAACGATGATCTGGATATTCATTTCATCATCTCCGGAGTTGGTTGGGCATTGTCGTCACGTTTCCAGCGGTCATCGATCTTAGTACGAATCGGGCTGTTGTTTTTGAAATAGTGAACGATCGCATCCCTAAGATTTACCTGGAGGAAAGTGATATCGCTTTCCGGTACCGAGGTCAGTAATGTAAGTCCGGCATTGCCCTGCATGAGGAAATCGGTGGTAACACAGGTATAGATTTTATTGGGATCCCAAGGTTGACCACCAATCCTGAGCGTAGTGACACGGTCAAAATTGGGGCGTTTCTTGGAATAGACTACATTCACGCCAGATACTACCATGCCATGACGGCCACCTTCTACACGGGTTTCGATGATCCGGCGCAAGAATTCTCCGGTACACTGGAAAGTAACCACCATATTGTCAAAGGGCATCACGTCGAAGATATTACGATAGGTCACTGGTCCGCTTTTGATATCTGAACGAACTCCACCCAGGTTCATAAAGGCAAAATCTGCTCCAGTACGATAGCGCATGGCATCCACGATGGTATTACCCATCAGGGATTGGGCATCCACATTGGTGCGGGAGAGATATACTCCAGCCGTACCAACGATCTCGTCCATACCTTTTTCCGCGACAGCCACTTGCGCAGCGATCATGGGAGCAATTTCCTCATCTGGGATGAATTGATCCTCAAAGAGGGTAATCATGCTTCCCTCACGGAGGGCAGGGCTTTCCCAGCCACTTACGGTTTTAGTCTCGGGATCGATAGTCAGGGTAATGAGCCCCAGATTTGACCCATAGGCATAGCCTTGAATTACCATGGTGTGAGTATAGGGATCCACCCAGGGTTGCGGTATACCGCGGTGCATGTGTCCACCGATGAAAAGATCGATGCCTTCCACTTCCCGGGCAATTTCCTGAGCGTCATATCCCCAAACGGCATAGCGCTCTTCCTGTAAGGGATTGCCTTTGGCATCGTAACGGGAAAGATAGGTTGATTCTACATCATAAGGTAAACCGGCATGCCCCAGCACGATCACGATATCCACCAGTTCTTCTTCCCGCAGGATTTTCACGTACTTGGCTACAACTTCTTTCTCGGAGAGGAAGGAGATGTTTTTGATGTTTTCCGGGAAGCTCATTTTCTCGGTATCGGTAGTGGTAAAGCCAAGGATGCCAATCCGCATGCCCAAACGTTCAACAACAATGTAGGGAACCGCATACCAGGGAACTTTCCCGGTCCGCTGGTCGATTACATTACTGGTAAGGATGGGGAATTTCGCCAGTTTCAGGGTTTCCTGAAGGTCGTCCTGGAGAATGTCAAACTCGTGGTTACCAATGGTCATGGCATCATAACCGATGGTATTCATATATTCTATCACGGCCCGGCCATTGGTTACAGTTCCTACCGGGCGACCCTGGAAGAAATCTCCCGCGTCCAGTAGCAATGAAGAGCGGGTCTTGCTTTCCCAGGAACGTACCTGTTTTATCAAGGTAGCCGCAGAGCCCCCACCCCCCAATTGGGGCGGAAACTCAGGATTCATGAAGGTAGCCTGGGCGCGATCTATGCCACCATGTACGTCATTTGACCACATGATATCCAGGCGCAGATCCTTTGCCATTGCCAGGCTCAACGCTGCAAGCAGCGCAACTATTAAGACCAGTTGTTTCATAAAGACTCCTTACCAGCTAATTGAGATGCCAGCGTTGAGCGAGATCAGATTCTCTTTTACCTTGTCCGGGTTTTCCCAGCCGCGGTTTTGCAGGTTGATATAGGAGGTAGGCCAGAGCATGTAAGTAGTTTGACCAGTATAGATTTTGTCATTGTAATAAGCATCACCGAAGAGGTCCAGAGCTTCATATTCTCGCCAGGAGTAGCCAAAGCCCAAATCCAGCACCACGTTTTTCATGAGTTGCACAGAGGAGCCTGCTGTGATCATTGGAGTCAGGACTTTCTTCTTGCTATACACTATGATATCATTACCATCACTGTCAATATCTGCAGCGGAGGTGAAGAACCACTGGCTTACGGCCTGGAATCCCAAGCGCATGGGGATCCTGTTCTCAATATGATGTTCTACTCCAGCATAGAAATTGTATACGTCATCAAAAATATCCATTACTTCGGAATAGCGCACCATCTCCAAATCCATATTGAATACTGTACGCATTACATTGCGGGGGAAATATGAGAACCCCAGACGGTATTCAGAAGGTAAGGTATATTCATCATCGAGCATGACCAGAGTGCTGTCCACACCAGTATTACGGTAAGCTTCACGATAATGATACATCTGACCAGTGCGGTTGAGATCGGCTTTCATTTTGTAAGTAGCAGCCAAACCAAAACGGGGGTTGAGCCTGACGGAAGTTCCCAGCTTCATTTGGTTGCCTTCCAGTTCCCATTCGTCTAGATCGGTGTATTCAGGAAGCTTGTAAGTTCCTAATTTGTCAATAGCCCAGTCCGACCAGCGGATGGTCTTGGATTGGCTGACATCTCCCGATAACAGGGCATACTCGAAGCCCAGATTCACATTGGTGTAATCGCCCAGATCCATGCCCATACTGAGGACAAGACCAGTTTGATTCAGGCTTCCCTCGTTGTTGATTTCATTTTGAGCGATCTTCTCGGGATAACCGTCATCATCAGTATTGCGGTTGTTGCGGATTTCTTCCTTGTATTTACCATCAAAGCTAAGCATGGGTCTGTGATATGCTCCTACGCCAAAGCCAAAAGCCTTGAATCTCGTGGAGGCAAATGCTGCCCCGGCAAAGCTGTTGAAAATATTGATATTTGATGCATACACTGCATCATCAATGTAGTTGTCAAAGGAGTTATACAAAGGTAGCATGCGAACATCTTCACTACGGTTTACCAGTGTATTTGCTTGCAGACCGTATGCTTTTCTCATGAGGGTGAGATTGGCAGGATTAGCAGCAAAAGCAGCGGGTCTGAGGTCGTTGTATGTGGTAGCCGAGCCCATGGCATACGCTCTGGAATCCAGGGCTCCGTAACGATTGCCAAAATAGCTGTCGGTGATACTCCAGGCCGATAGTGCAGATGCAAGCAGGAGCAGAGTAAGGATAAGCAGGGATTTATTGGTTAACATGTTTCCTCCACGTTAGAAGCGATAATCAAGAGAGAAGCGGATCGTGTTTTCACTGTGTTCCACTCTTTCAAAATATGTTAATTGATCGATGAGGCTGTTGTCATCCGGAGTAGTAGAGTTGTTCTTCCGGATTCTCAGCTCTTTATCCTGGTAAGTTTTATTTTTAAACTTGAGATTCAGATACATATTGTCCGAGATACGGCTGGTAATGGCGATCCAGGCTTTGGCACCCTTTTCTCCCATAAAGTCGATTTCCATGTCTTCCCAATCCCAATGTGAGATGCCGTGCCCATACCAATACAGGAAAGAGCCTTGCAGTTTCAGGGAGCGGGAGAAGTTGTGAGTGTAATTCACAGCAATATAGTCACCAGTCATTAGTGTCATAGCAGCAGCCATGGTGTTGTTGCCTTCTACGGCTGTATTCGTCAGCGAAGTGTAGGGAGGACTCAGGACTGTATTGTAACGATATTCGAGCTCCAGGAAGTCACGATTGGAAAGGAAGGTGCGGATGGCCATGGTGTATTCATTGGTCTTGGAGACACCGCGTTCCGCAAGATCATCATAGCGGTTTACCTGGTTTTTGTAGCGCAGCCGCATGGCGACTTGATATAAGGGACGGAACTCCAATTCACTCTGGAACCTGGCACTGCGACGACCATCGGTGAGCCGTTCCCAGAGGTCCAGATAGCTGCGGCCGATAGTGAAGTAGTTGTTGAATTTGTATCTGGTCTCAAAGTAAACTCCACGTTCAGGCTGGGATTGGTTGCTGCCCTGGTAGAGGTCAGAAATCGTGGGATTGGTAAGAGCATAGATGTTTTTTTCCAGGATTGTATCGTTAAAACGCTCATGCTCTGAGAAGCTATTGCTGTAGGGATTGTCAAAATCCACATCATAGTTTCTGAGAATAGTGAGGAAATAGAGGTTTTCAAATTGGGTATAAGCACTCAATAGATACGCCTTGGGGTCATCACCCAGCTTGGTATCGGAACCATTCACGGTAAGCTCTGCATATTCACCTTGAACAGATGTATTGCCAATCACTGTAGCCCCATCAAAGCCCAGCACCCGGCGGAAATCTCTGGAATATGAATCGGTTTGGGTACTGTAAATTGAGGCAACCTCAGCGTTCAAGGTTTTTCTGAGCTTGGCATGATAATATGAATCACGAATAATCACTGGCAGGAGTTCGTTGAAACCTGGCACCACGAAATGAGCATTGTCGTACAAAGCGGTATAAGTGGTAAATCCGAGCTTGGTTCCGATGATGGGAGATACTTGCAGATGAGTACCCCAAAGATTCTCTCGCACTGCATCTTTGCGCGTGGCAAGATTCACATAGGGTATTGCAAACGGGACATAGGTCTGTCCGGGGCCGGGAGTAGGATTCAGAGTATCATTGAACCACTGTTCAGCCTCGATCATAGTGTCATTATCATATCTCAGAGTAGGGTTTACATAAGCAAAGACCTTGCGTTTATCGCCTCTAACGGCACTGCCATCGGCATAGGTATAGGTGGGGACGTTGCCGGTCATGAAATACTGATCGCCGCTGGAGTCCGTAAACACGTCATTGCCATATTTATCCCGCATTATATAAGAGCCATCCTGATTGATATAGGCCAGGGCATCTTTGTCGTCCTGAGACACGAAGAAGGAAGCGCCAAACTTGGGATTGCTGATTTCCACGGCAGCACCTTTCAGAGAGTATTGCTGCGTGCGTGAAAGGTCTGGAGTGATTCCCAGAATGCGTTTGCTAAATCCAAAGCCGGTTTTACGGGCACTATAGTAATCCGTGTTTTCCATCACCAAGCCCTCACCATAAGTGGCGCGGTAATGACCCAGATAGAGCTTCAGCGAGGTGTTGTCCAAGCCAGGCAGAGCAGTATTCTCATAGCCAGCGTAGTATTTACTATCGGCCAGGAAATCTCTTCCCGTAAGATCTTCAATTCCCGAATGAGCCTTGGGAGAGTAGTTCATGATGCCGATCTTATAGTTGTTTCCATAGCGCATCCGTAGTTTGAACATCAGATCCGGACTGATCTCGTCCAGATTGAAATAACCCCAATATGCAATGCGTTTATCAAAAGGAATTGATACCCAGGAATTACCAAAAGTCTTGGGGACAAATGCTTCATGGAGCATATCGTATTGACCCTCTTCAAAGTAACGAGTGTAGTACTGCATCTGAGCGTCAAACATGAGGCGATTCTTTACCGGGGGTTCACGATAATAGACGTAACTCCGCAGGTTTGTATAACCATAATGGGAAAGACCCTGGCTATTGCGTAGATCACGCATGTCAGCTATAGTATCACCCCGGGCTACACGTTTCAAAACAGCCACTGCATCCACAGCCGAAACATTGGGCAGGCTGATCAGATCGTCAAAATGCATCCGGTTTACGTTTTGCGGAGTCATCAAATAATCTTCCCACACGTCCGCCATGCCTTCAGAAGCCCCTTCATTGCTGTCCAGGCGTTCCAATAGGTCGCGGATTTCCTCACGGCGTAAGGCTACGTCATCAGTTTCCTGGTATAAAGAAACGACAACCAGTGGTCTAAGCTTATTCAGGGTAGCCTGATCAACAGATGGGATATCACGCAATTCAAAGATGTTGTTGAAGATCTTCACAAACATCCGGTATTCGTAGATATCTCTGGCCTGTTGCTCTGTGATGGGTAATTGTCTCAGTTCATTCAAAGTGGCAGTATTCAAATCCACTTTTGCTGCGATCAGCCCAATCCACAGCAGGGCAAACAGAATCATGTAAAGCTTTTTCATCGCATTTCCTTGTTTGTTTATCATAACATTATAAGTCGATTTACTCTGATTTCACAAGGTAATTACAATCCCAAATCTGTAAAGACTTTTTTTTGGATGCCAGGCAAAGCATGAAATTGGCCATACCAATCCAAGCACGCACCTGAACCAGGATTTGACTCGTCTTCCCACCCCAAACCTTTACTTTACGACCACTTCTTGACTTCTCAAGCTATCAACTTCACGACGCCGTGTTACACTCTTCCTCTTTTCCACTCTCAAGCGGCTACAAGCCGCTTCCACCTTATCATCTTTCCACTTTTCCACTTGCTTTCTTTACGGATGATACGGATTCTACTGATTGATACGGATTTTTTACTGCCAACGAATCAAAACGAATTTTATGATTGAGCTCAATTTCCAGCTCGTGTTACACTTTTCCACTCTTCCACTTTTCCACTTTCAAGCGGCTACAAGCCGCTTCCACCTTATCAACCTCTCGACTTATTAACGCTTTTTTCTTGACAGCCCGGGATACTTGCCATAAAGTAAGACTATGTAAATATTAGCTGTCATAAGGGATGATGCGGAAGCTGCTCCACCCCCATTGGGAAAAGCAGATGAACCAGATTTACAGGCTATCTTCTGGTAACTCCGTACTACATGATTATGAGTAAAAATGAATGTATTGCCATTTCTTTTAGCTTGCTCCAGCTTGCTTTTGCGAGTTCCAGATCTGAACCACTGTGTCACTGCGGATCGATTACGCATCCGATCCGTATTGATAGCGTAATGATAGCGCAATGCAAA
>DAOSEN010000018.1:0-39266 GCA_035363155.1 Candidatus Cloacimonadota bacterium
TTATATGCAACACTTTTCTTAGTAGTGGGGATTCTACTGCATTAATTGGGATAAATCTGTGATGTTCTTATCATCTTATCTGAATGCCTTTTATACCCCTCACCCCAACTCTCTCCCGCATTCACCCCAAAACTCCGTAAACTCCGTTTTTGGAGCCCCCGACAAGAGGAGTGGGCGTGAAAAAAAAGCCGCACCCATTAGGATGCGGCATACATAAGCGGTTCAGGTAAATCTATTACCGATCCAAATCCTCAAAGATATCGATATTGCCTTCCAGGCTATCGATCATGAATTGGGCAGATTCATGCAATTCTCCGACGGGGAATCTGGTGATGAATTCGCGGAAGAGTTGCAGAGCCAGTTCGGTATTTTTCATCTCTTCAGCCATCAGGAAGGCTTTCATAAAGAAGGCCTTGTAGTCGTCCACGCCATTTTTGAAAGTCTGCACGATCTGGTCGTAGAACATTACAGCATCTTTGAAATTGCGATTGCGGGCAGCATTGTCGGCATAATCAAAGAGTTCTGTGGCACTGAGTTGTAAACGAACCCGCTCAGGATATTTCTTCATATTGAATTCCACATAAAGCTGCTCAGTAACTGCTTCCTGCTGTGATTTTTCCCGTTCGGTCTTGAGCAGGCCAATGATCCGAGGCTCCACTTCCACCTGGGGTTTGTAGGTTTTGGGGGATTCGGACAAGGTGCGGAAAAAGACGATATCGCCATTGGCAGCAGTGAACACGGGTGATAGATAACCAACTGGATTGTCCCAAATACGTTTGGAGAAGTCCTCATCGGGGCCGATGCCAGTGATGACGCCATTTTGGTACTGATTGGGGAAGATCGATTGCTCTTTCTTGATGGAATTCTTGGTCACCAGCTTGGTCATTGTCTTCTCATTGCCACGTTTATGGGCAGTATTAAACTTTCTCCAGGTGCGATTTGCGCTTTTCAGGTCTTTGAAGAACAGAGCCTGGATAGTCCGGTGCCCTGGCAGTGCATAGGTTTCGATATCGGCTTCGTATCTGGCGGTGATATCTTCCGGAGTAATGTTTATCTTATCCAGTACCAGGATTTCAAACACCCGGCGCAGGATTACACTGCGTCTGGCCTGGACGTATTCCTCATTGTCCTGGAAATACTGCTCCATTTTTGTAGCTTTGCCTTCCAGGAAGAGCAGGGTCTGAATCAGTTCCTGATCGATCAGTTGCTTAGCGCCTTCTCCCTTTACATAGAAGATCTGTTCCTGAGGAGACATCTTATCAAAGATATCCAGAAGCCTGGCTACAGATATCTGTAAAGATGGTTCTGGGGATTGAGTAAGGATCCCTGCTTCGATATTGGCGTTGTTTTTACGGGCTTTCAGATCCACCTGAGCCACCAGGGCTGTATCCACTACCACAGCATATTTGGTCATCAGGCGGGAACGCAGGCTATCCAATAGTTCTCTTTCCTTGATCGGTCTGAGGCGCTGCTCGATCTCGGGCTGGACTTCCAGAAATTCCTTCTGGCGTCCAGTAATCCATTCGATCGTACGGAATATATACCAGCCGGTTTCGGTCTCAAAGGGACCATGATAGGTTTGCAAATCCATTTGAGTGGCTTCGATTCTGTCTTCGAGCATCAGGTCATTTCCCACCCCGGGAATATTGCCATTGAGCCGGATGTTTTTGATGCGCCCTTTCAGGCCTTTGGCATAGGTATTCTGGTTGTAGGTATCTGATACTACATCAAAAGGAGTGCCACCATTCAGATCATCCAGGGCTTTAAGGGCTTCGGCTTGATCTTTAGCCTGGATCAGGTCGATGCTGATATTGGGGTACATATAATATTGTCTGAGATTCTGATTGTAATAATCCAGCTTATCCTGCTCTGTCAACAGCACCAGATCGGTCACATAGCGCTTGTAGTATTCCTGCAGGTAATAGCGTTTTTCCATCTGGCTGATTTTTTCCAGCACATCAGGAGCCTTATCCAGCCCCATTTGCTTTGCTTTTTGGTAAAAAGCTTCTTCTGTGGCAGTGATGTCCAGCACCTGCAATTGACCTTCCACCGTGCGGTAGCGTCCCTGGTACTGAGCCGGAAGCTTGGATATCTTTTTATCTATATCCTGTCTCAGGATCTTGCCTCCGTCATATTCAGCCAATATGTCACGATCATCCAATTTGTTATCGTTGCTGACCATTACCGGAATTACATCAGCAGCAGCCAATACACCTGCCAGCACCAGAATAAGGCAAACTGGAAGGAGTTTACGTAGATTTCCAAACATTGTGTGCTCCTTATATCATTTTCAAAGACAAAAATCCACAAAACGCCACAAGCTGGAATCCGGCTCAGGCGTCAAGCTTTTTTATCCCAAAGCAGTACTACACACAATTTCCTTGACACTTTGGCACGTATTGTGCATATACGTTGGAAACGAAAAAAACCATCCCTTAGGAGGATACAAGAATGCTCAGAAAACTGAAAAACCAAAAGGGTTTCACCCTTGTCGAAGTATTGGTAGTGGTGATCATCGTCGCCATCCTTGCTGCCATTGCCGTGCCACGCTATCTGCGTTATGTGGAAAAATCCCGCAGTACCGAAGCTCAATCAGCAATCAGTACTATCCGTAAAGCCTATGACATCTATATGCAAACCAATGGTTCAACTGATGGATTCTCACTGGAATTGGCTCAAAAAGAAGCCAGCCTTGGAGAAAGCACGAAGAAAAACTGGAAGTTTGAAGTTGTCGGCAATCCACCTAACAAATACATAGCCACTTCCACGCAAGACTTTGCCGGCGGCGAAGGCAAGCAGGTATGGTATGATGTTAATGAAGCCAAATTCCATGGTTACGGCGTTGACACCTGGACCAACCCTGAATCCGGAGGACTTGAGACCGACTAAATAGGGAGGACGGTACTTTGACAATCCACGAATTATTGCGCTTCACTGCTGAAGCAGGAGCGTCCGACCTTCATGTTGCCGCAGGCTCGCACCCGATGGTGCGGGTCAACGGCAAGATGAAAAGGCTCAATCTTCCAATCCTTTCCATAGAGGAAATGGAAAACCTGGTTTTTGGGGTGATGAACGAAGTCCAACAGGAAATGTTCAGAAAGAACCTCGAAATCGACTTTTCCACCAAACTATCGAATGATGTTCGTTTCCGCGTAAACGCATTTCATCAGATCAATGGCATCTCTGCTGCCTTCCGTGTGATCCCAAACGAGATCAAACACTACGAAGAGCTGCACTTGCCAGAGATCTTGAAACGCCTTACCACCAAAGAAAAAGGTCTGATCCTGGTGACGGGACCCACTGGTAGCGGTAAGTCCACTACCCTTGCTACCATGATTGACAGTATCAACGACAATCGTTACTGTCACATCATCACCATTGAAGACCCCATTGAGTTTGTGCATCGCAGCAAAAACAGCCTGATCAACCAACGCGAGTTGGGGCATGACACCTGGAGCTTCACTGCTGCCCTGCGCAGCGCTCTGCGTGAAGACCCGGATGTGATTCTGGTAGGTGAAATGCGCGATCTTGAGACGGTGTCACTTGCGTTGACAGCTGCCGAAACCGGTCACCTTGTGTTTGCTACACTCCATACAGGAAGCTGTACCAAATCCATCGACCGCGTGATCGATATGTTCCCCAAAGAACAGCAGCAGCAAGTCCGTTCAATGCTGTCCGAATCCCTGGAAGCCGTGATTTCTCAAACCCTGCTGCCGACCAAAGACGGCAAGGGACGCGTACCCGCGGTGGAAATCATGCTCGCCAACGCTGCGGTCAGAAACCTGATCCGTGAAGAAAAGACATATCAAATACCCTCTATCATACAAGCATCTACCAAAGAGGGAATGCAGACCAGAGACCAGTCTTTGTACAATCTGGTGATGAATAATCTGGTAGAACGTACGATCGCTGAAGAAGTTGCTGAAAATCCCAAGCTCTTTGCTACAGGAGCAGGATTCTGAGGAATAGGATGATGAGCTTACCCCGCCCTGAGATGACAAAAAAACACCTGCTCACAAGCGAGCGGGGCTTCACTCTGATCGAATTATTAGTGACGGTGGTAGTTATTGCTGCGCTGATTCTGACCATATACATCGGTATTGTATATGCCCATAAACAAACGCAGCAAAACTACCGTCACAGAGTAGCCACATTGCTGGCTTCCGGTGAATTGGAACGCCAATACTTTATTTATGGCCGCCATGCTTTCTTCATGCCTTTTGCTTCCCGTGATGTGATCATTGAAAAGAACACTACAGGAAGAAATCTCATGGGAACTATGAGCTTGACCGTGACTGAAGAAGTGGAATTCAACGGCAACCAGCAATACAAATACTTCAAATTGATTTCTCATGTGGAATGGATAGACCCGGATACCAACAAACGCCACACGGTAAACCTCCGGGAGGATTTCTACAAGATTCTGGGACAGGCCTAAATATATGCGAAGAATTCTGAAAAGTGAAGCCGGCTTCTCTCTGATAGAGCTCATCTCTGTGATGGCGATCTCTACAGTATTGATCCTGGTCTCAGCCAGTGCAATCAGCGTGTTCTTTAATAAATATAAGGAAATCAACGCCTTTGTCCGGCTGCAAACTGAAGCTGTGAGATGTCTCGATGTACTCCGCAACGGATACACTGTGGGCTCTGGTCAGTTCCAGCAGTTTTATGGCGTGTCCAACGCCAAGTTTGTTGAGATCACAGGCCGGGCCGATGAAGCGGGTAAAGGCACTGGGATCAAGATTCTACCGCCCATCTCCAATGATTATCAAAAGAACGACTTTATGCACATCTACCTGGATAACAAAGCGATCCGGGTAAACTATACCTTCAACGGAGTGCAGGTGGATTCACCTAGATACTTGTTTCCCAGCCGTGAAGAACTTGGTGATTACGAAGTTACAAAGTTCACAATCGGCAATGCCAATCAATACGGGCAGATCTCTCCATTGTCACTGGGAACAGAAACTACACTCCTGGAAGTCGAGATTGAGGCTCGCGCTCTTTTGAAGAAGGGTCCCATGCCCAATCAGAACAAGTACAAAACCGTAAATTTCCGTACCTTAATAGTAAGGAAATGACAACCGTGTATCTCCACAAGGAGGTTTTATGCTAAGAATTTTGAAAGATACCAGCGGAAACGTCGCCATAGCCATGCTTTTGGCTGTGATTGCCATGATGAGTGGTCTTACTATCTCCAGCATGGCACTGCGTGATACATTGGCCCAACAGGCCGAATATGAAGGTCGGCAAGGGTTGCATTTACTGCGCTCCGAAGCTTTCCGTGGCCAGGCTGTACTCGAGAATGCAGGAATCTTCTCCGGTGACCTTTTTACTCCCCAAAAAAACGTTGAAATGTCTGGTAGTCATTATGCCAAGACCTTTACCATGCAGAGCCGGATCTTCAAAGAGAAAGAAGAATCCAGTGGTTATGTGATCAATGTGGGTGGCGTTGCCGTTACCGGAAGTACTGGCGAATCCAAGGATTACTACAAGATCCAGTCGCTGGTGGAAACAAAATCCGGGGTTGGGCAGGTAGCTTATTTCAACCGTAATAAATCCATTGTTCGCAAGTATGGTGAGTTGATTGTAGTGCAGGGCACTTTCGCAGAATTTATGTATTTTACCGACAACGACATGTCTCCAAACGACACCAACGTTTATTTCTACGGCTACGACGTGATCACAGGAAAAGTGCACAGCAACAGCGACATCCGCATCAAACAAGCGGGTGGTGGCAACAACAACAACTGGCCCACCTTCCTGAATCTGGTGACAACCTCGGGACACGTTTATGTGGGCGATGGATCGTCTCAATCTTTCCCTCGTGACCAGGTCTTCCGGGGTGGATTGCAGGAAGAGTATGACTTGTATGAATTCCCTATCGAAGCTAGAACCTTACGTGCCAATTCTGGTCGTCTGGGACCTACTTCATATGATGAGAATGCCATTATCTTCGTGTCTGTTGATGGCGCAGCCTATGAGGCTCAATGGGGTAGAATCCAAGCTCCCCGCCGTGTCTTTGCCGATGTCTATGCACAATATCCGCCTGTAACCGGTGAAGCATTGTATAGAAACAACTTCAATGTGCGTGATACATTGTGGGCACCACTCACAGGTCCTCCGATTCACAATCGTGGAACCTTTGTAGAAGCCAAGCTCTGGCTCAAAGGCAATTTTGCCGGGTTCCAGACCTGGGGAAGTGCTGATACTTTATCTCTGATCGGTGATATTACCCTCCAGGGTACCGTAGTAGGACAAAATCCGGCCTCCAATAATGGTTCTTTGGTTGGTATCGTGTCTGAGAAATCGATTCTAGTTAAGTATGCCTACAAGAACCCTCAAGACTCCACTCGGGTCTGGCCGAACTGCGGACGGGACGATGAATTTGTTGATCCTGCCGGCGGAGGCATCTGGATTTATGCTGCTCTTTGTGCCCTGGGATATGGTCAGGGTAATTCCTTCATGGATGGTGTATTTACTTTTGAATATCAGCATCCCCATGTATCTATACCAGCGCAAACCATTGTGATCAATGGCGAGCCGACCTATTTTGACTGGATCGATCTGCATCGCAGACCCTATCCTCCTTCTCCTGGAAATGCCTGGCCTCCTTTGATTGACCTTCCCTGGTACAATCCCATCTGGCCGGAAGGTACTCCATCAAACATTCAGGGATACGTAGGTGGCCCCTATCTTGAACGTGGAACTATAAATATCTGGGGAGCCCTCGCCCAGCGCCGCCGTGGCTTTGTCCATAGAAGCCACAATGATACTGAGTATCCATCCAATAGTGGCGTCTGGAATGTCCCTCTCGATATGTGTGGTGGTACAACCGCCATAGCGAACAATACGATTGCTGAGCCTGCCCCCATCAGTAAAACTCTGGCTACCAGAAACTATCCAGGGGCTGCAGGATCTGGCGTGGGATACAAGAAAAACTACAACTACGACAACCGTCTGCTCACCACCTCTCCGCTCTTCTACCCGGAAGTGCAGCTCAGAGGAGATAAGAAACCCATGGAACAGGGCAACTGGCTCCTAAAAAAACCACCTGCCAGATTAAGATAATAGTAATGTATATAGATATAATGTACGTGGTATAAAGAGGAAGTATGAAGAAGAACAAAGCAGTGCGATTTAAAGAGACTGTGGGAATCGATATAGGAACCCACAGCGTAAAAATCGTTCATCTCAAGAAACTACATGAGGGTTTCAAACTGCTCAACTATGAGGTAAGACCTACTGTGCCCCAAGGGGTGGAGTATCTCCTTAGCGATCTCAGAACGGAGCGTTTTGGACCCGTCATTTCGGAAATGCTGAAAACGCTGAGGATTTCTCCAAAAAGCATTAAGCACCTGGTGAGTTCAATCGGTGGTGACAATACCAGCATCAAGCAGATCAAGACTATCTTCCTGCCTGATGATGAGCTTGAATCCGCTCTGTTTTTTGAAGCCAAAAAGCACATCCCAATCAGTGGCTCAGACATGGTCCTGGATTACCAGGTTCTGTCCGTAGAGGAAAAAACCAACAATATGAATATCCTCTTGGCTGCCACTTCCAAAGACGTGCTGAATGAGCACACCAATATCCTGCTGACTGCGGGCTTGAGCCCCAATCTGGTGGATATAGATTCCCTGGCTGTGGCCAATAGCTTTGCGCTGAATGCCTTTGTGGAAGACGGTGTGTATGTAATGCTGAACCTTGGTGCACACCGCACAAATATGGTCATCTGGGGACCCGATGCAAAGTTCTTTGCTCGTGATATTCCCTATGGTGGGTACAATTTCACCCGTGACATCATGCGTAAGCGTCAGATGGAATGGGCAGAGGCAGAACAATACAAGTTTGAATACGGCCTCAATGAAGATCCCAATGCCCCAGTCAAACAGACCATCAGCATGCTCGACATCTCGGAGAAATCCACAGAAGATGCCATTGTGGAAGAAATCCGCCGCTCCCTGCGTTTCTACGTGAAAGAAGCTGGCAATAGCGATTTCCGCAAGGTATACCTGATGGGTGGAACCGCCAAACTACATGGACTTTTGGAATACATCCAGGATAAAGTAAACATCCCCACTGAGATCTTTATGCCTTTCATCAATGTGGAGATGCCTGAGAAATTCCAGGATAAGAAAGACCCTCAGCTTGCCCTGGCCATTGGCTTGGCTATGAGAATGGAGTAGGGAGAACTGAAGATGAACGTATTCTATTTCAAAATAAACCTGAACAAGTTCGGTGAACTACGCCTGCAGCAGGAAAAAGAAAGCAAGACTTTCCGGAATGCAGTGATTGTCTTCGTGCTTGGTGCAATCCTCGTGATGGCTGGTTGGTACGTTGTTTCCAATCAAATGGATGAGAAGATTGAGAATCGCAAGAGCTATCTGGCTGAAACTCAAAACGAATTACAGAGATACGAAACCAGCGGTGACTATTTGTCCTCAAACGATCTTGATCGTCTGGCTCAGACCTTCAACAACCGCATCTTCTGGGCCAAGAAGATGGTTGCTTTGGGTCAGGAAATTGACGACAAGCTCGCAGTGCGCAAATTCTCCTATGCCAATGGCGTTCTGACTATCAACGGGATCACAGAAATCGATCCCAACGTGCGGGAGATTGATTTGATCAATACATTTATCAATCGGTTGAAATCCAATCCCGAGATCGCCAATGACTTCCCGGATATTAAGAGTGGTCAGATCCTGAAACAGATCGTAAAAGATACCGCTATCTTTGAATTTGTGATTGAGTGCTATTCCCGTGACTCCCAGAGAGGTGCCAGATGAGAGAACGATACACAATCTTTGTCCTGCTGATGGTCTTGATCGCAGTAGCTTTCTTCACTCTCACCAGCAGAAGCATGGAAGCCAAAATGCAAAAAGTCAGTGATCTGGACAACAAAATCAAGACCTCCCAGGAAAAGCTCAACAGTGCCAGGATCATGGATCAGGAGCTTAGTCAGTTTGCGCTGATAATCGACAACAGCCTCACTAAGACTCAGAAATTCACATTTGATGAAGTAAATGAGTTTAAGACCAAGATCGGTGAGATGGCACATCAACGCAAGATCTCGATCAACAAGATGTCCGATACCAATAAATTCTCGCTGCCAAATCTGATTGAGACCACTTATAACCTTGAGCTGGAAGCCAGCTACGTGCAGATCGGTCAGTTTATATCGGATTTAGAAGCTCAGGATAATATCATCAAAATCCATGCTCTGGATATCAGTCCGGCTCAGATTACCGGTAAGGATACAGGTACCGCAGGTAATGTATCCCGTTACAAAGTAACCATCGAGCTATCGGTGTTCAAAGTCAAGAAGGAGGCATAGATGCAATTCAGATTCGTAAAAGACCTCGCCGTCATTCTGATCGTCATCCTTCTGGGTGCTATGGCCATTATTACGGCAAATGAACACCGTAAAGTCGGTAAAGTTCCTGAGAAATCGATCTATACCAGAGAGTCCGTCTCCGATAGCCTGATGAAGAAGATCCAGACCATTGAGAATTCCATTCAGGATCGCAAGATGTTTGTCTTCAATTCAAATAAAGATCCGCTCCGTCAGGGAAACATCATCAAGGATAAAATCGACAGAGTGCAGGAATTTGAAGATATGGTCCGCAATATGTTCCGTTTGGCTACTACAGCTATCGATGAACGTGGCAATAAAATCGCCTATATCGAGTATCAGGATGTATTGCATGAAGCCCGCGTCGGTCAGACCGTTGCTGGCCGCAGGATAATAGACATTGGTGATAAAACCATCCGCTACAGTGTGGGTGGACAAACCTACACAGCAGAGTTGATGCCACGCCCGGTGATGAAAGATGATGACCCTTATCAGAAAACCGGCATCAGCGGTAATTGGTAAAAATAAAATTAAGATAGTGGGAGTTAATATGAAACACATGCTTTCCAAAAAGCAGTATCTGTGGTTGATCCTGGTGCTGGCCTTTGCCTTTTCGGCTCTCAGTGCCCAGGTGAATCCCATGACTACAAAAGTAACCTTCAATGCAGATGATGCAACTTTATCCTCTGTATTCAATGCCCTGTCCAGGCTTTCCGGCACCAATATCGTGCTGGCCATTGACCAAAGCGGAGACAAGGACAAACGCGATGAGAAACGCGTAACGATCAATATCAAAGATGTCCCGATCGAGACCGCTGTTTCTTTGGTCGCACGCACGGCAGGCCTTTCCTACCGTGTGATCTCCGGTAATACTTTTGTGGTGGGACCCAAACAAAACATCATGGAAGAAGTCGGTGAAAGAAGCAATATCCTGTACCTTAAGAATATTGATGCTACCAAGATCGCCAAAGCCTTTGCCGATACCGGTGGACTGGTAATGCCTATCGAGGGTCAGAATGCCCTGATGGTATATGCCAATCAGGAGACTTTCGAGCAGATGAAGAGCCAGATCACAGCTATGGATGTGGAACAGGATCAGATCGAGATCAGAGTTCGCCTTATCGAGATCCATCTTTCCAACGCCAAAAAATACGGTATAGATTGGAGCAGGCTGAATCACCTGACCACCATCCTGGCTGAAGATCCCATCAATGATCAAGGCGCTGGCTTACCCTACAACTATTTTGATAATACCGGTTATATGCCTCATGGCAACCTGGTCGATCTGGAAAAACTTCCTGAGCAGCAGTATTTCCAAAGAATCGATGGCTTCAAGAATGTCGGCCATTTCAGCCGTCAACTTACCGCCTTTGATATCACCATTGATTGGCTGCTGGAAAACAACGCTGCCAAACTGCTCACAGATACCCGCGTAACCGCTCTTAATGGTGAGGAAGCCATGATCCATATCGGTGAAGTAGTGCCTTTTGTGGTAACTGACAATGAAAAACAGATCCAGGTAGAACGTCAGGAAGTAGGTATCATCCTGGCCGTTACTCCATCTGTGAATGCCGATGGCAACATCACAGCAAAGATCGCTCCTGAAGTATCTTCGGTTACAGACCTGGTAGGTGGATATGTGCCTCGCACCAAGGTTCGGCGGATATCATCCACTGTGACCGTTCCAAATGAGCATAAGATCATTGTGGGCGGCCTCTTGAATTCATCTATCAGCCAGAAAACCACTAAGGTACCTTTCCTGGGTGATCTGCCTTTTATCGGCAAAGTATTCCAGCACCGCTATGAAGTGACTGAAAATACCGATCTGATCATGGAGATTACTCCAAGATTGGTATCTATGAACACACCTGTCCCTACTCCCAAGCTGGATGAAAGACTCACCCGCACACTCATCGAGTATGAGGAAGAGGAGGAATAATGAAAAGATTTCATTCCTTAATCCCGATTTTAACCGTGATTGCGATCCTGCTGGTAAGCTTATCTGCTTCCTGCGACAGACGTAATCCCCCTCCGATTTTGCCTGAGATCCCACCCCCTCCATCACCATCGAATATCCGCACCTTGCTGAATATGAATGCCAGTCCGGATACAATCTATGCCGACAACAACATCACCTACTCCACGATCTCCGTGGAAGTAAGAGATGGAGAAGGTTTTGGCGTTCCCAATCAGCTCGTGCAATTCAAAACTCAGCCGATTGGCCGTGTACTTACGAACGTTGTTACGGACAGCACAGGTGTAGCAAGATCATTATTCTGGGATGATGGACAAGCTGGCACTGCCACGGTCACAGCTATTGTGAGAAAATGGCATGAGAGTATTGCTGATTCACTGGTTTCTGCTGATACTCTGATGACTACCGTTGTTGTGAAGCCAATCCCGGAAATTGAATCTGTTACTCTGGTCTTCCCCACCCTGGCCAATCCCTATCCTATGAATGTCTCTCAAGCAGTACAAATCTCAGCCACCGCTATGAATTCACTGGGCAACATTGTCCCGAACAACACATTGATCGCATTTGATTGTACGATGGGACGATTTGTGGATTCTGCCGGTAACGACCTGGGACAGAACGTAGTGGCTCAGACCTTCAACGGGAGAGCTTCAGTGTCCTACAATTCATGGACTCAGGCCACTACAGCGCCTGGTGCTACAAATGCCGTCGTCACAGCTTCCCTGGGCGGCAAAACAAGTTCCAGAGATATTCTGATTCGTCCTGGTGCGCCATCGAATATCGAATTGAAGAGCCTTGTCCAGGTGGATGGAACGGAAATTGATTCCACTTCCAGCTATGTGGGCAGCCCCAATTGGATATTCATGCAAGCAACTCTCAAGGATGCTTTCAACAATGCCTGCCAGACCAAACCGGTAAAATTCACTACTGATCTGGGTAGCTTTATCAATACTACCCAGGAAGTTACTGTGAATACTGGAAGCGATGGCAATGCCAGAGTCCGCTTTACTCCTGGATTGTCTGCCGGTGCAGCCACCATCAAGGCCTTTGCCAATGGTGATACCCTGAATACCCAGTTGATCTTTACTATTACGTCCGATCAGATTCATTCCCTTGATTTCACCCAGCAGGAACAGATCAGCCTGAATGTTGCCAATACTGGTGGTACTCAGTCTGCTATCCTGAGAGTGAAACTAAGAGATGCCAATAACAACCTGGTAGATTCTCCCCGTGATGTATACTTCAAGATTATGAACAGCACTCCACCGGCTGGTTCCAACCTGAATAACCAACCTGCGTCTGAGGAGGTTATGGTAGTCTCAAATGGAGGCGAAGCTCAGGTTTCGGTAAATGCCGGAACCGAATCAGGCGTACTGATTATCCGGGCCAGATGCCAGAAAGATGATGGCACCTGGGTGTATGCTACCAAACCCAATGTGGTGATCCACGCTGGTCCTCCACACTACATCCGTCCCTTCATTGGCGGTTTCAATACCGGAACAAACATGGGTGGTGGTCTCTGGAGAGTGATCGCCGGTGCTGAAGTGAAAGACCAATACAACAACCCAGTACAGCGTGGCACTTCTGTATGGTTCCAGCTTGCCGGAGATCCAATCTGCCAGATCGTGGCTGACGGTTTCGTGGGCAACGTAAGTGCTAATGGCGACTCACTGCCAGGTAATGCCTATACCACTGTAACCTACAGTGGTGACCAAACCAACGAAATCATCTGGATTCAGGTGACCTGCGGTGATGGCTTGGGTAACTATGTGGTAGAAGTGAAAGACGTACCTCTGCCTCTGAACGATCCCCGGTTCGAGATTCAAGCAATTCCTCAAGCCTTGAACTTTGGCCAGAATGCCCCAGCCTCCAAGGATGCTGACCTCCATTGCCGACTTACTGACGGACAAGGCTTGAATGTCAAAGGTAGCATGATAACGCTTACTTCGACAAGGGGCCAACTAGTTCGACACCCGGATTATGGGATTTATTACCCTGAAACGGGCGTTGACTGGAAACTGGTAACTGGAACTAATGGAGAAGCGGTTGGGAGGATCAGGTTCTATGTGGTGGAAATCCCACTCCCGGATCCTGTGACCCTCACACCGGGTACTACTGATGCATTGGTAACGGGACGTATCCTGGGTGCTAACGTATCGGGTAATACATCTATTACTCTGTTCCGTTATCCTCAGGCTAACCCCCCGTTCTAAATAAAACACTTGTGGCGCAGGAGCTAAATGCTCCTGCGCCCAATAATAAACAACAAGGAGATAAGTATTGATAGTCCTAATGCCAGATGGCAAGATAGATTTCTAAATAATAACACAGCAAGGATAGACTCATGAGTTTTAACCCTCAATTTGCCCGGCTCGGTGAAGTGCTGGTGCATGAAGCTTATGTAACTGAAGATCAGCTCAAAGAAGCCCTGATCAAGCAGACCAACTTCGGTCTGAAGATTGGAGAAACCCTGATCAAACTTGGGCATATCACAGAGCGCGAATTGCTCAAAGCCCTCAATATGCAGCTCGGTTACAATATCGTTAAAGAAAACGAACTGATGGATTTGGATTTGCGCATCGTATCCCTGATTCCTGAGCCTTACGCTTTGGAAAACAGAGTGATTGCCCTGCGTGAAGAAGGTGATGGCATCGTCGTGGCTCTGGCTGATCCAGAGAACTTAACCGTTCTGGACAGCTTGAAGAAACTGCTTGGCAAGAATATCAAACCCGAACTGATCGGTGACACAGTTCTGCATGATACGATTGAAAAATACTACAAAAGCATTCGGACCACCACTCAGGTGGAAGATGCAGTTGGTGGATTTGATTTCGTCGCCGTGGATGAAGATGAGAATGAGATTTCCATCTCCTCAGCGTCCAGTGATGCAGATGCCCCGATCGTAAAGCTGGTGAACCTGATCATCAACGAAGCCATCAAAGCCAATGCTACAGATATTCACGTCGAACCCCTGGTCAAGACCACCCGGGTTCGCTATCGTGTGGATGGTGCCTTGCGCGAAGTAATGACTCCTCCCATCGGCATGCATGCTGGCGTGGTCTCCCTGATCAAGGTGATGAGTAAGCTCAATATTGCCGAACGCCGTTTACCCCAGGATGGACATATTTCCCTCAAAACTACCCTCAAGAGCGTGGACGTCCGTGTATCTATCACTCCTACAGTTCTTGGCGAAAAAGTCGTGATGCGTCTGCTGGACAAGGGTGATTTTGGCTTCAAGCTTTCCACCCTCGGGTTTGAGCAGGAAGATATGGAGATCTTCAACAAGATCATCCGCCGCCCTTATGGAATCATCATTGTATCCGGTCCCACCGGTAGCGGTAAATCCACATCCCTGCACGCCGCTCTCAAAGAGATTCAGGATATCGAAACCAATATCATCACAGTTGAAGACCCCGTGGAATACCGCCTCGAAGGTATCACTCAGATCGAGACCAAAGAACAGATCGGCCTCACCTTTGGTTCAGCCTTGCGTTCTGTGCTGCGTCAAGACCCGGATATCGTACTGATCGGTGAAATCCGTGACGAAGAAACTGCCGATATCGCGATCAAATTCTCGCTCACAGGTCACCTGGTGTTTTCCACCCTGCACGCCAATGACGCTCCTTCCACCGTGACCCGTCTTATCGATATCGGAATCAAACCCTATCTGGTAGGTTCGTCCTTGTCTCTGGTGATGGCTCAACGTTTAATGCGTAAAATCTGCCCATATTGCATCACCGATTACAAGCCCACAGCTCAGGAAATCAGTGATTGTGGACTTACTCCCGAGGAAGCCGCTCAGATCAATTTCAAGATCGGGGCTGGATGCGTACACTGCGACAATACAGGATTTGCCGGCCGTACCGGTATCTTTGAACTCCTTACCGTGGATGTCGATATCCGCCGTTTGATCTATGAAGGTGGAAATCAGGATTTGATCCGCGAATCTGCCTTACGTTCCGGAATGCGTACTTTGCATGATGCCGCCATGTCCAAAATGAGACGCGGAGTCACCACCATCCGTGAAGTTATCAAAATGACCGTAGTAGAATAACTAAGAAGGTAACCGTATATGCCAAATTTTGCCTATATCGTAAAGGACGCCAAGGGCGCCCGTGTGGAAGGAATGCTCAAGGCTGATACCCTTGACATGGCCGTGGAAAAACTCGCCAAGGAAGGATCTACCATTATCTCCGTGAAAGCTGCTGCCGAAGGCGCTTTCAAAGGCAAGCTCTCGCTGTTTGACAAGGTGATGCTGACCATCTACAAAATCCGTACCGGGGTTAGCCTCAGAACGCTTGTGTTTTTCACCCGCCAGTTATCCACCATGTTTTCTGCCGGTCTTACCATCGAGAAAGCGATTACTGACCTCGAAAAAGAAGAGAAGCATAAAAAATTCGCCAAAGTGCTGCGCAAGATTGGTGACGATATCCGCAAAGGATTTTCCCTATCTGAAGCGATGGAGCAACACCCGGGTGTATTCAATCCCCTGTATGTAGCTCTGGTTCAAGCTGGTGAAGTATCCGGTACTTTGCATACTGTATTGGATGAACTCTCCGATTATCTGGAGAAGATCGAAGATACACGCCGCAAAGTGTATAGCGCCATGGCCTACCCGATCTTTATCCTGATCTTCCTGGTCCTGGTGGTTTGGGGTATGTTCTATTGGATTATCCCCATGTTTGCGGCCGTTTATGCAGATTTCAATGCTACTCTTCCGGCTCCGACACTTGCTGTCATCAGTATCAGTAACTTTATTGTGAACAATGTATTTCTGGCTATCCTGATCTTCATTTCTGTAATTGTAGCCATTTTCCTGGTGTATCTGACTGATCGGGGTAGATTCATCCTGGACACGCTTAAGCTTAAGATCCCTGTGATCGGAAAAGTAGTGCAGAATTCCATCATGAGCAAATTCGCCCGCACCTTCAGTATTCTGATGGCCGCCGGCGTACCGATCATGGATACCATGGAACTGACCGAGAATGTAGTCCAAAACGCCGTGGTGGAAGGTGCTGTGCGCCGTGCCCGGGTATTGGTAAAAGAAGGCTACGGCGTAGCTAATGCTTTCCGCAGAACCGGACAGTTCCCTCCCACTCTTTTACAGATGATGGCCACAGGTGAAGAAACCGGTGATATGGATAAACTGCTCAGCAAAGCCGCACAATTCTACGAGAAGCTTGTGGATAGTGTGATCGATCGCCTCACATCCCTGATCGAACCTCTGCTCATTGTGATGATGGCAGGTATCGTGGGTACGATCATTATCGTGATCTATCTGCCGATCTTCGACCTCGGTGAAGCAATCTCTCAAGGATTGAAATAAGCACTGCTTCAATATAAACCACTTAAGTCCCCCGGTAGTTTTGCCGGGGGTTTTGTTTATACTCTGGCAAAATCTCCGGGATCTATGCATTCCGGGATTTCTTTTGGGAACAGAAATTCGGGAAGCTATGCGGATCGAAGACTATAGTTGCTATCTAATCTGTCGTCCTTCTGGGACTTTCACAAAAACCTTGTAGCCAGTTATGCTATCTTAACCTCCATGAAAGCAAGATTTCGCCATAGAGTATGAAAACGGTTTTGGGTTGGATCGCAAATGTCCCCGTTTGCGAAGTCCCGCAGGGACTTGTCTTTTGCAAAGTCTCGACCTTCAGTCTCGTGGACACGGGGAAGTGTCCAATCCAGTTTCTCGACCTTCGGTCTCGTCGACACGAGGACGTGTCGAATCCAAACTGCATTGTCTGAGTTGTATTTACTTCAGGATAACCTCGAGATGATCTCGAGTACTCGAGGTGATCTCGAGGTGAAGGCGAGGTGAACATGAGTTAACCAATTGACATTCAAGCATGTGGAACTCATGTATTTTTGGCTTGACGTTTGTCGCCTTGTCAGCTATAGTTAAAACACGCTCAGGCTGTCAGATGCAGTTCTTACTACAGCTTCGGCTTAGTGCCCCAAGGATTGTACTTGACACAAAATCCCTGACATTTCCTTTGACCCAAATACAAAAACTCTATATTGGAGAGACCTACAATGATGATACCAGAAGATTTATATTACACCGAAAGTCACGAATGGGTACGGGTTGAAGGCGATTTGGCCACCATCGGGATTAGTGATTTTGCCCAGCATGAGCTTGGCGATATCGTATTTGTCGAATTGCCAGATGCAGGCATGAAAGTATCCGCTGGCGAACCTTGTGGCTCTATTGAAGCCGTGAAGGCAGTGGAGGACATGATTTCCCCCGTTTCCGGCAAAGTGGAAGAGCGCAATTCAGATCTGGAAGATAGCCCGGATTTGATCAATAAATCCCCCTACGAAGATGGCTGGATCATGAAAGTCCGGCTCAGCAATCCGGACGAATTGGAAAACCTGCTGTCTGCCAAAGATTACAAAAACATCATTCCTGAATAATCCAGCCCCCGCAGCCCTAACTCATTGATGCGGATTTGAATTTTGATAGATAAAAGCAGCAGCTTCCTGATCATCCTTTCAGCTCCTTCAGGTGGTGGAAAAAGCACTATCCTGCAAGAGATCTTACGCGTGTCTGAAAACATAGACTATTCCGTAAGCTATACCACGCGTGCTCCCCGGGGTGCAGAGCAAAATGGCATTCACTACCATTTTGTAGATGAAAAGGAATTTGAGTGCCGGGTAGCCTCGGGTGATTTTCTGGAATATGCCAAAGTCTTTGGCAAATGCTGGTATGGCACCTCGATCAGCTATATCAAAAGCCGTCTGGCAAAATCCCGGCATGTGATCATGGATATCGATGTCCAGGGCGCCAGTCAGATCGCTGCCACCGATATCCCCTATGTAAAGATCTTTATCATTCCTCCTTCAATGGAAGTACTCAAGGATCGCCTGATCAAAAGAGCTACCGACAATGAGGAAGAAATCGCCCGGCGCTTGAAAACCGCTGAACAGGAACTGAAATACATTCCGGATTACGAATATCTGGTCATCAACGACGATCTGGATACTGCCGTGGCAGACGTAATGGCCATCATCAGAGCGGAAGAAAATCGCAGCTACCGCTATAAAAACCCGATACAAGGGTTTATGTCACAGGAGAACTAATATGATCAATCCCAAGATTGAAAACTTTCTGGAAAAGGTAAACATGAACTATCTGTATTGCCTGCTTTCCAAGCTTGAGGCGCACCGCATCCATCAATTGCCTACCTACGTGAAACAAAAATTCGAGCAAAAAATCCCCGTGATGGCAATGGAACACGTGGCTGAAAATGAAGTGCCGGATTATCTTACTGAACTGGCCGAAGCCGAACTCGCCATGGCTGCCGAACGTGCCGCCTATGAAGAAGACGATGAAATGATGGATATGGATGCCGAAACCATCGATGATTCCAAGAAGTTTATTGAAGAAATCGAGGATACCGGATTCGAAGGTTTCAATGGCTTCGAAGATGACGAAGAGGATGATGACAATTTCGTCGATACCGACGATGACGATGATTGATGTCCACCCGGGCGCTGATCCAATATCTTGAATATCTAAAAAGTAGTGGGGTTTCCCACCTCTATACGCCCCAAAGTGACAAAGCAAAGCTCTTGGGGGAATTGCAGGCTAAATACTCTGGTTGTGACAAATGCCCCCTGGCAGCCGGTCGCATCAAGTTTGTGTATGGCGAAGGCAATCCAGATGCTGTAGCCATGATCATCGGGGAAGGGCCAGGCGAACAGGAAAACCTTAGTGGCCGACCCTTCGTAGGCGCTGCCGGACAACTCCTGGATAAGATGCTGGCTGCCATCAAGATCAATCGTCAGGACGTGTATATTGCCAATATCGTAAAATGCCGTCCTCCCGGAAACCGCAATCCCGAAGCTGCCGAACGCCTTGCCTGTATGCCCTATCTGGTGGAGCAAATCAGCATTATCCAGCCTAAGATTATCCTGATGATGGGTCTGGTAGCAGCTCAAACCCTGCTGGGCAATAGCGAAAGCTTGGGCTGGCATAGGGAAAAGACTCACGAATTCATGGGCATCCCTGCCTATGTGACCTATCATCCTGCGGCCTTGCTGCGCAATCCGAACTGGAAGAAGCCTGCCTGGGAAGATTTGCAGAAGTTTCAAGTAGATTACGAAGCTCTGCTGGGCTAGCATGAAACGCATCCTGCTGTTCCTGTTGATTTTGACCCTTCTGGGGCAAGCCTTTGCCCGGATCGTGATCTATGGTGATACCCGCACTCAGGACGATCAGCACCTCCTGATTGCCGGACGAATCGCCCGGCACAAGCCTGAACTGGTGCTGCATACCGGAGATGTCTCGCAAAGAGGTGAAACTCAGGCAGAATATGACAATTTCTTCGCTTTGACAGCCTCCATCACTGCTCCGATCTTTCCGGCCCGGGGCAATCACGAACGCAGTGAAAGCTTGTTTCTGAAAAACTTCCCAAAGCTGGGGGACAGCACATGGTACACGCTTGAGCACGATTCCCTGCTCTTAGTATTTCTGGACAGCACCAAACCCCTTGATCCGGCCTCAGGGCAATATGCCTGGCTGAATAGCGAATTGGCTGGAGCTAAACTCCCCATTATTCTGATCCTGCATCATCCCATTTTCAGTTCCGGACAGCATGGCGATGAATTGGGGCTATCGCTATTTCTGCCCACACTACTGAATAAACATAAGGTCAAGGCTGTTTTCAGCGCTCATGACCACAATTACGAACACTTGTCTCATAAGGGCATCCACTATGTTGTTACCGGGGGTGGCGGAGCTCCGCTGAGAGATATGAAAGCCCTCAGCCCCTACAGCCTGAAGTATGAAAAAACCCATCACTACTGCCTTTTGACCAGAGCTGGCAAGCGCTTGCAGCTCAAAGTGTACGATCAGCAAGGCAGAGAAATAGATGGGTTCGATATAGACCTGTAAACTTACCGGATCCAACGGCTCTGCCGTAGTTCATCTGGATCGAGGTACAGAACTTAGCTAAACAAGTAGATGTGTGCCCATGCGAAGAATGAGTTATTACCTTTTAACAACTCTGGGTTTGATATGCCTGATGCTGCTATCAGGCTGTGGCAGATCCCAAGAAATCCTGCGAATTGGGATCATCAAACCCTCCATCGATCACTTGCCCCTGTCCTATGCCATGAAGATGGGAAAGCTAAACCCGAAACAAATCCAAGCCGTCTACTTCAGTAGTGGCTGGGAAGTTCAGGAAGCCTTGGTCTCAGGTAAAGTAGATGTTGCCATCGTCCCTTTTACTTACGCCTGGAATGCCGCTTCCAAAGGTTATCCCCTGCGCATAGTCTCTTTTTTTGAGCGCGAGACTGACGCTATCCTGGTGCCGCATACACATGAGGAAACTACTCTGGCACCCAATAGCAAGATCGGATTGCTCAAAGCCTCTACGCTGGATATCCTGTTTTACGATTGGGCAATGAACCGGAATCTGCCCTATGAATCTGTGTTTTTCCGCACTCCCAATGAACTGGTGGAGGCGGGGAAAACGGGTGCAGTGAATGCAATCGTGGCGTATGTCCCGATCATCCAGAAAACCTCGCAGGATTACAAGGTGCTGGATTGGTTTGCCAATGATTACCCCTGGCATCCCTGCTGCGATCTGGTAGTAAATACATCAAAACTAAGCCCTCAAAGCAAGCGTTTGATCTCCAGCATGATGGACGTCCTGAATGATACGATCTCGGAGATTGCCAGGCCCACTCCCGAACTGCTGGCCTTCATGGCGGAAAGCTACGGATTGTCGCCTGCAGAATGCCGTACTGCCCTAAAACATACGGTCTTTTCCATGGGCTTGGATGAGAAAGGTAAAAGCTTTGAGCGCAATATGATCTCTCATGCTTTGGATATGGGATATCAGGACCGGCAGCTTGAGGATGATGAAATCTATCTCGAGCTTGGTGAATAGATGCAGTATTTCTGGAGTGATCTGTGGCAAACCCTGGCTCGTACAATCATCTGGACTATAGTATCCTGGATGGCGGGGCTGGGGATTGGCTATGGCCTGTACAGATACTCATGGATAAACCGTGTTTCACTGCCCATTGTGAATTTCCTCCGGCATATCTCACCCTTCTGCTGGCTGCCGCTCATCATCATGATCAGCGGGATCGGAGAGATCTCTGTAGGCCTGGTCTTGCTATTGGCCATGCTCTTCAACGCCATCCTCCTCAGCAGTGAAATCTTCCACAGCCTCCCCAGAGACGTAAGGGAACAAGCCAGCCTGGATGGAGCCGGCAAGCGCCATCTGTTCTGGCATATCGAGCTGCCTTTGGCTGTATCTCCCTTGATTGATTTATTCAGGGTGCTATGGTCTGTGGCGTGGACTACCATCATTGCAGCAGAAATGCTGGGTGTGCAGTCTGGGCTGGGATATCGCTTGCTGGATTTCCGCTATCTCCTGCGTTACAATGATATGCTAGTGTATATCGTGGTGATTGGTGGGATTGGGATTGCTACGGATTACCTCTTGTTGCACTTGAAGCCCAAAACCGGATAAACCGTAGTGCCAATCATGTTCAGGCTTGACAAATACACCCCTTAGGGATTCGTGGACTTTGAAAAACTGCCATAACTGCAAGGCAGATGAATATTAAGGACACAGCATGAAGCAAGAAAACATCCGCAATTTCTGCATAGTTGCGCATATAGACCACGGGAAATCCACCCTGGCTGACCGCTTTCTGGAAGAAACACACGTGATCGGCGTGGGTGCTGAGGTGGCTCAGGTATTGGATAGCATGGACCTCGAACGTGAAAAAGGTATTACGATCAAATCTCACGCTGTGAGAATGGTGCATAACTACAAGGGAGAGGACTATGTCCTGAACCTGATCGATACTCCCGGGCATGTGGATTTCTCCTATGAAGTCTCACGGGCATTGGCCTCCTGCGAAGGTGCTATCCTGCTGGTGGATGCTTCCCAGGGCATCGAAGCTCAAACCATGAGCAATCTCTATCTTGCTTTGGAGAACAATCTGGAATTGCTTCCAGCGCTGAATAAGATCGATCTACCAAAAGCCGATATTGAGGGTACAGAGCACGATCTGACCGACATTCTGGGCTGTGATCCTGAAGATATTGTAAAAGTAAGCGCTAAGACCGGATTGGGCGTAAGCGCACTGCTGGATGCAGTAGTGGAGAAGCTTCCAGCCCCCAAGGGTAATCCTGATGCCCCACCACAAGCCTTGATCTTTGATTCCTATTTCGATATGTACCGTGGCGTGGTAGTCTTGGTGCGTCTCTTTGATGGAAGCCTGAAAAAGGGTGACAAGATCAGGCTCTTCAGTACAAACCGTGAATACGACATAGAAGAAATTGGCTATCTGGGACTCAAGTTTCAGCCCCAGACAGAGCTTACCTGTGGAGAAGCCGGATACATCATCGCCAATATCAAAGAAGTGGCAGATGCCCGCGTGGGCGATACCATCACTCTGGCCAAAGGTGGTTGCAGTGAATCACTGCCTGGCTTTATGGAGCCCAAGCCTATGGTTTACAGCGGTATCTTCCCCATCAATGGCGAGGATTATGAAAACCTGGTGGAGTCCATTGCCAAGCTCAAGCTCAACGACGCCTCACTGATCTATGAAAAAGAAAACTCCGCCGCCTTGGGCTATGGCTTCCGCTGTGGCTTCCTGGGCATGCTGCATTTGGAAATCGTCAAAGAACGCCTGCTGCGGGAATATAACATCCCTATCATCGCCACAACCCCCAGCGTCCGCTTTTTGATGACTCTTAAAAACGGCAAAGACATCGAAGTAAACAATCCCATAGACTTCCCTGATCCTTCTGTGATTGATACAATTTCCGAGCCCTTTATGGAAACCGAGATCATCGTTCCTACCGACTACATCGGCAATATCATGAAGCTGGCTCAGGAACGCCGGGGCATCCAGAAAAACATTCAATATATTGACGAAAAGCGGGTAGCTCTGCACTACGAAATGCCCTTGATCGAGATCATCTTTGACTTCTACGATCGCCTCAAGACCGTCTCCCGGGGCTATGCCTCGCTGGACTATGCGTTCAAGGAATTCCGCCAGTCCCAGGTAGTAAAGGTAGATATCCTCATCAATGGCGAGAAAGTGGATGCCATGAGCTTCATCTGCCATCAGGATAAAGCCCACAACTGGGGTAAAAGCGTAACCCAGACCCTTTCTGATGTGATTCCCAGGCACATGTTCAAGATCGCCTTGCAAGCCAGCATCGGAGCCAAGATCATCGCCCGCAGCACCATCAACGCCATGCGCAAGGATGTGCTCGCCAAATGCTATGGTGGCGACGTGAGCCGCAAACGTAAACTCCTCGATAAACAGAAAGAAGGCAAAAAGAAGATGAAGGAAATCGGCAATGTTACCGTTCCTCAGGAAGCCTTCCTGGCTGTTTTGAAGGCTGACCGGGATTAACGGAACCTGTTTATGAAGCTTTGGCTGCTGAGCATCCTGATCATCATCATGTGCCCGGCAGCTCAGGCACTGCTGATCTCAGACATTGAGTTTCAGGCAGATTTCCCTATCGATAACACTACCTTAGTAAATCTATCCGGACTAAAAAATGGTACCCAATACAACCCTCAGGATGTAAGCGCTGCCATTACGAAACTAAACAAGTATTTCACCGATCAGAGCAGATACTACATCAGGATCCCATCCCCGGAACTGATTCCCAAAGATGATGGAACGATGATGCTGCGCTTTCATCTGCAGCAGCTTCTGGACAGCACAGAGTGCTATGTAAACTACTCTGGCAATACTTACTTCACCACTGGTAAGTTGCATGATCTGCTCTTCACTTCTGCCAGCAGCCCCACGACTCTGAACAATCTTGCTGTTCTGCTGGAGAGAATCCTGAATCTTTATACATCCAGGGGCTTTCTGTTTGCAACGGTGCAGCTTGATTCGCTGGTGCTTGGGGAGCATCTACAGGCGTATATTGGCATAACTGAAGGCAAAGTGTTCAATCCTACCCGCTATATTTTTAAGGGTAATGCCATCTCTCGCGAATCTTCTCTCCTGAAGAGCTCGGGAATCGACCGGCAGAAGATCGTAACTCCGGCAGTGCTCTCCCAAGCCGAACGTAATATCCGCAGCAAAAGCTACATTCGGGATTGCCAGATTCTGCCCGTGGATGACAGCACCCTGCTGATCACCGTAGAGGAAGGTCGTATGACCTTCCTGGAAGGCCTGCTGGCTCTGGGAAGCTCAGATGGCAAAACCCAGCTTTCAGGCTTGGCGCGCATAGAATTCTTGAATCTATGGGGCACTGATCGGGGAATCAGGCTTTTCTGGCGCCAAAGTCCCGCAAAACTGGGGGAAATCCAACTTAGCTATCATGAAGCAGGACATCCCCAGATTCCTCTGGCGGCAGACCTCAGCCTGAGCCGGATTACTCAGGATAGCCTCTGGATCAAAAGCAGCTATGATATTGACCTGTATTACCATACTTTGTATCAGAAGCTGGGACTCAGCCTGGCCCAAAATTCCATTATCCCCGGAACTGGCTTCTCTCCCATCAACCGGGAACGATCCACCCTACTGGGAGCTCTCTGGCAATACGATCGGCTCACGGGTGAATATCTGCCGGTGAGTGGTTTGCACTTGGGGATCGAGTATGATTTCATTTTTGCGAAGGACAAAACTTACACCAGGCTGAAAACCGACACCGGAAGTTATGTGCCTCTGAGCCGTAGATGGATAGGCTTTCTGGGAACTCACATACGTAATTACGACAATCTCTCTGTTCCCGAATATGACCTGTTCACCATGGGTGGATATGGCAGCCTGAGAGGATTTCGTGAGGACGAATTTCGCAGCCGCAGATTGGCTTGGGCAAATCTGGAAATACGCTACCTGATCGGAATGGAATCCCTGGTCTTTGCATTCTACGATCACGGGATTATTGAAACGAGTCCTAATCGTCTTAAAACTGATATTTTTGGCATGGGAGCAGGGATCAAGCTTAGTACCCGCCTGGGCATCCTGGGTATAGAATACGGCTTGGGATATCGCGATAACAAATTGAGTCCCTTAGATTTAGGAATGGTGCATATTGGGCTTGATGTCGCACTGTAAAAAAAAACCTTGCCAAGAAGTGAAGTGTCTTTAATATGGCCACAAAACTAAGAAGTATATAGTCGTGACTAAGGACTGTGTGAAGGATTGATCAGCGTTTACGCCCTTTTCTCCTTCAAAAAAACCAACGACAGTATTTTAAAAGTCGAGACCCGACACAACAAAAAAAATAACCTAAGACACCCCACACAGGATTGTTCTTATGGAGGAATCAATGAAAAAACTTATCGTTATCGCATTACTTGCTATGATGCTTCTGAGCATGCTCGCTATGAGCGCTTGCAAACCGAAACCAGCTGAAGAGCCGGTGGAAGAAGCTCCAATCGAAGAAGTAGCCCCTGTAGTCGATACCACTGCTGTACAGACTCCTGCTCCAGCAGCTCCTGTCACTCAGTAAGCATACTTATTCAAAGCAAAAACGCAGTCCTTAAAAAACGGGTACCTTCGGGTGCCCGTTTTTCATTTACTCTGGTTTTTTATAATTGCCGTTTGATCATCACTTGAAGCAATAACGCTGTCAATACGCAACCATTACGCACCTGATCCGTATTGATAGCGTAATGATAGCGTAATTGGAACAAGAGCGGGATGTCATCAACCTGTTTCGATGAGGTCATAAAAAAGCTTGACTAGTGTGCGCATGGCTTTTTCCTGTTGCCGGTCGTCATTTTCTCAAAAGATATGGTCGGCCAGCAAGACTTAAAGGATGCTCACTGATGAAAATACTCGTCATAAACTGTGGTAGCAGTTCGCTGAAATACGAGATTTACAATATGCCGGAACAGCAGAGTCTGGGCAAGGGCTTGATCGAACGCATTGGCCTCGATAATGGCAGAATCTGCCAAACCAACAGCGGCAGCAAATATGAATATTCCACATCAATCCCTGATTACCGCACAGCATTCGAGCTCATGATGCAAACCATTATGGATCCTGAGCATGGCATTCTGGCTTCCATAGATGAGATCAAGGGCATTGGCCACAGAGTGGTGCATGGCGGTGAGCAGTATTCCGCCTCAGTTGTGATCGATGCTGACGTGATCGAAGCCATCCGGGTGAATTGCGAACTTGCCCCACTGCACAATCCTGCCAATCTCACTGGCATCATAGAGGCTGGCAACGCTTTCCCGGGCATTCCCCAGGTAGCGGTGTTTGATACCGCATTTCATCAAACCTTACCTCCCAGTGCCTATCTGTATGGCATTCCCCGGGAGTTTTATGAGAAATACCGCATCCGGCGCTATGGATTCCACGGCACCAGTCACCGTTACGTGGCAGGTATTGCCATGCAAATGATGAAACGTAGCCCGGAAAACACCAATATCATCACCTGCCACCTCGGCAATGGCGCTTCCATCACTGCCATCCAGGCTGGCCGTTCGATAGATACTTCCATGGGCTTCACACCCCTGGAAGGCCTGATGATGGGAACCCGCAGCGGTGATCTCGATCCTTCCATCATTTTTTACCTGGAAGAACGGGGCTTTGATTTTCATGACCTGCAGAATACTCTGAACAAAAAGAGTGGCCTTCTGGGGCTTTCAGGAATCTCCAGTGATCTCAGGGATATCGAAGCTGCCGCAGAAGCCGAAGATTGCAATGCTATCGAGGCTCTGGAAACCTATGCCTATCGCATCCGGCGCTATATCGGAGCTTATGTGGCAAATCTGATCAAGGTCGATATGATCGTTTTCACTGGTGGCGTTGGACAAAATGGAGTAAAGATGCGGGAACGTATCTGCAGCCGTCTGGAAAACATCGGCATCCATATCAATCACGACTTGAACCGCAAAGTGGGTGGCGAGCCTGGCATCATTTCCCAGCCTTATTCACCAATCTCCATCCTCGTGATCCCCACCAATGAAGAGCTTCAGATTGCCATTGATACCGCTGAACTTACCCAAAAAACCGACTCATGGGCTGAACCTATCCCAAACTAAGTAATTCTATCCCCAATGGGAGGAAATATGATCAGAAAATGCCTGCTTCTTGCCGTGATCTGCATGGCTTTTAGCCTTGCCCCGGCAACATCCGTAGTTTCTATCCGAATTGAGGATTTCCAGGGTGTCGCCAGCCGCCTGGTGCTGGATCTCAATTCCCCGGCAGATTTTGTAATAGAGCCCGAAGCCGAAGGGTTTTATCTGGGGATCGAAGGCTTCGATGGCAAGCTCCCATCCGGAATACCTGCCAGTAAGTTCATACGCTCTGTCCAATTAGCTCCCGGAGGCATCCAGGTAACTACCATCCCCGGACTCAGATTCGAGCGCATGAAGATCCAGGGAAAAGCCGTGGTGGATATGTTCATCAAGGCTCAGACCAAAGCGGAACGCATGGCTCTTGCTGCCTTTTACAGCAAGATCGGCAAACTTGCCAGCGCCGACAACGCCTATCATCAGCTTGCCATTGAGTATCGCAATCATGATGATGTGCTCTACCACTGGGGACGCTTGCTGCTGAAGCGGGAAAGCCCCAGGGCAGGGGAGAAACTCGCCATGATCCCAGCCTCCAGCAAGTACTATGCCGAAGCCCAGCGTCTCATGCAAGGTGGCAGTCCTGCAGAAACCCTGGACAAAGCAGAGAATCCACCTCCTCCCCCTCCTGCTGAACCTCCAGCAACAGCAGATAGCACGATAACTACTACAGCAATCGCCCCAAGTGATACGGCATACATCAAAGGCATCCCCATAAGCAATCAGGTGATGCAGAAAATCAAGCTCTGGGATGCTTTGGTAGAGCTCGCACTCAGGTATTTTGTGGTTACCATCATCATCTTTGTATCGCTTCTGGTCATCCTGATTATTCTGATCAGCTATAGGAAGCCCAGGGCTGCAACGCCCAAAACAGTGGATAGTCCTCTGGATTCCGATGCTATGCTCAAAATGGCAGCCCGCTTGACCACCGATGGCTGGACTACCAAAGAAATTGCCCGCGAGCTCAAGATCAGTACCAAAGATGCTGAATCTCTGATTCGCCGCAGCCACTATGTTTCGAGTGATAGCGAGCAATGAACACAGCCAGGTTGACTTCTGCCAATTGCCTGATCTTGCTCCTTATCTTGATTCCTATCAACGCAATGGCTTATATAGAGGATTCCATCTTCAAACCAATACTGTATCCTCAAGCAACTCAAAGCCTGCTGGCCGATAGTCCTGCCCAATATAAGCATGAGTATCCTGATTTGCCAGAAAGCTTGTATCATCCCTTTGCCAGGTGGAATACATTTACCGAAGCCCTGGTAGATGGTTTTCATACCGGCAAACCCAAGTACAGCCTGATCGCTTACCGTCATGCTGATTCGAAATTCAAGGCAGATTTCAATATCCTGGCCGGATATGAATATACCAGGCAGGATGATGACAGCTATGGCTTTCTCTACAAAGGCTGGCGGATTACTTCCCAGATCGGCAAGCGCTTGCACCTTGATGCCCATTGGTACAATGGCGCATTCCGGGGTGATCTTGATGCCGCTGAAACATCTCCCCTGATCGATGGTTACTACAAGCGCAAAGCTGCCCATATCCAGCTTGATAACATGACCGGGGCATTAGGCTACCATCACCCGTCCTATACTCTGGCCTTGGGCAGGGGCAGGTTCCAGATGGGCAATACCATCAGCAGCAGCATTATCTTGAACGACCAGGTCAACGATTATGCCTACCTCCTGGCTGAAGGCAGGGCAGGGAGATTCAGCCTCAGCTTTCTGCACGGCTCATTGATGGCAGACAGCACTCACAATATCTATGCCAACCCCTCCTTAAACTCCAAGAACTATCCTGATAAGTACATTGCCCTGCATCAATTGAACTATACCCCCAATCATTGGATAGACCTCTTTGCCGGTGAAACAGTAGTCTATGGAAACCGTGCGATAGACGTGAACTATCTCTTGCCCAATAGTTTCTGGCGGGCAGTGGAACACAATCAAGGGGATCGTGACAACGTCCTGCTTTTTGCAGGAATGAATCTCAGACCTAATGACAACCTTATGTTATATGCCCAGGGTGCCTTGGATGAATTCAGTTATAGCAAGATCTTCAGCAACTGGTGGGGAAACAAGTATGCCCTGCAGTGTGGCGCGTCCCTCAGCGCACCTGAACTGGCACTATCGCAAAGCCCTGCCTCCAGGATTACGCTGGAAGCCACAGCCGTGCGTCCTTTCACCTATACCCACTACCTGAACCACAGCATGTACTCCCACGATGGCCGTCCTTTGGGCTATAGTAAAGGCTCAAATCTCTTGAATCTGAGCCTGGAGCTCAACCTGGCCTGGCGAGAATACCTTACCTGGGATGCCAATCTAACCTGGTGCCGGCAAGGATCCTTCGGCAGCGACTGGCGGCAAAACTACCACGATGTCTTTCCTGGCAGCCTGATTGATGACGGTACGGCAGAGTGGTTTGAAGGTGTACGTACTGATACGATCAATCTGTGCAATACTTTCCGCATTCCTGTTATGGCGCATCACCGTCTCATCCTGGGTCATGCCAGCGAGTACAGAGACACCTGGAAACATAACTATTTTGCCGGCTGGCAATTGATCTACTAAGGACAACAGGATGAGAAACATCGACCGTATGGAATGGCCCCGCCGCTTCAAGCTCAAAGGCAGTGTTTTGATCCTGGTGTTTGTGGGCGTAGCCTTTGGCATCTTCATGCATCGCCAGAGCCAAAGCCGGATCGCTGCCAGCATCGAAATCTCCGAGATCAGTTTCAACGACTGGGGCAATCAATACATCGAGCTAGGCTATACGATCGAAAACAAAACCGCCAAATCCATGAAGATCAATCTCCTGGCCAAAGTATGGGATGCCCAGGGAGTGGAGATTGCCAGTGCGCTCTTCGATATTGAGCTGGATCCCAAGGTTCGCCAAACCCGTAGTAAGCTGCTGGACAGGCTGAATCGCAGCCTCAAGGATGGCGAAGCACCGCATCGAGCTCAGATCAGTCTCTATACCCGCAAAATCCTCTGATATTTATCCTTGCCTTTGTACCCAATGCGCCTTATCCTGTAATCAGGACTGTCTAATCAACCAAAGTCCCAAGAGAAGTTCAATGTCCGCTGACTGCGGTCATGGATCGGCTTTTGGGACTTTTTTTAGGCAGCAAAAGGAGACTATCTTATGAAGAAACGCATAGATTTACACAGTGAACAAGATACAATCGATCTGGCCAGCTACATCGCTCCCCTATTGTCACCAGGCTCTGTTGTCACCCTGGAAGGTGATCTAGGCAGCGGCAAGACCTTTTTCGTAAAAGCTTTAGGACGCTTTTTTGGCGTTCAGGACGAGATCGACAGCCCCTCATTTGTGCTGTTCAAAGAGTACCATTGCGGCAGATTTCCACTTTATCACCTGGATTTATATCGCCTGAGCCGGGAAGAAGAACTCCTGGATCTGGGCATCCTGGACATGATCGAAAGCGGCATCACCCTGATCGAATGGCCGCGTCTGGCGGAAAACATCCTGCCCTATCAGACCCTGAAGCTCAAGTTCCGCTTCGACGGCGATAAACGCTATGTAGAGATCATTCCGGATGCCAAAATGCAGGAGTTTTTTGAGAACGATCCGAAACCTGAATAAAACGATCTACCTGATCGTGGGAGCACCGGATTTGTCCAACCGGTTCGCCAGATTCTCCGGTGATAGTGCAAGCCCGGAGGGCGATATAATATAGCGAGGTTTCGCAGCATTGCGCCGCAATGCGAAGACCCTCGTACGAAGTGACATTAATCTAAAGCCCCTGAGGGCGACACACAAATGCTTAGTGCCGTGAATCCAATGGATGTTATAACATTCATATACTCATCTCTGACCGTCTTTTATTGTCCTTCCAGAATTTTTCCGGAGGATAGATCCTCCGGACATGGTAGTTATATTTGTGGGACAATCTGTTACGGTGGTTGAAACCATCGCCTGTCGTAGTTATCCCCATCGGGAATAATGGGTTGGTACCTATCTTAAACCGTGATTGAAGCCACCGCCCATTGTAGAAAACTTCGAGGCTACATATTGCCTCATACACTCCACTCTATCTTGTGTTTAAGTCAGGTTCACCTCGAGATCACCTCGAGTACTCGAGATGATCTCGAGAGGAAGACGAGGTAAAACTCAGTTTATGAAGGCATTGCAATTTGAGTAAACGAGAAGCAGATAATGCGGTGCAAACCATAAAAGACTGATCAGAAATCTAATCCATTTGAGCAGATTCAGGTTCAATAGTCCTGTCCTGCCCAATGTACTACAGCCTTTTTCCCTTGACCAAAAGGACTTGCTGAAAAATCTCGTCAGTAATATTGACAATAATTTGGAGCCCGAGATGCTTAAACTCGATCTTGATCAAAACCTGGTTCAGAGGGCAAGAGCTGCTGCCGGCAGGATCACCGGAGGATTCCAGTGGTTGTTTGACGGCTATAGTTCCTATACCATCGAACGCACTGTCTTGCGCCTCATGGGCATAGATGGTGCCCAGGAAGGCGGCAGACCGCTGCCCAATGTGATAATAGACCATCTCTCCAGCCAAAAGGCCATGCGTAAAGGCGCTGCCGTCTGGGTGGCAAATGCCATGCTGGCACGCAACTTTAGCGCTCAGGAAGTGGCGGAAGCCGTGGCCAGCGGCGAGCTTGATCTTACTGCCCTACCGATGGCGCCTGCTGATAAAATTTACACCTGTCTGAATGATCTGGCAGCCAAAATGCTGGATCACATCAAAGCTCAAGCCCAAAAACGCAGCACGATGTTTGATCGCTATGGAGCCCGCCGGACTCCCGCCATCTACGTGATCGTGGCTACAGGTAATATCTACGAGGATGTTACACAGGCCAAAGCTGCTGCCCATAGCGGTGCGGATATCATTGCCGTGATCCGTTCCACCGCTCAATCCCTGCTGGATTATGTGCCTTATGGCGCTACCACGGTTGGGTTTGGCGGCACTTATGCCACCCAGGAAAACTTTCGCATCATGCGGAAAGCCCTGGATGAAGTTTCTGAGGAATTGGGACGCTATATCAGCCTGACAAATTACGCTTCAGGACTCTGCATGCCGGAAATCGCCGCCATGGGAGCCATGGAACGGCTGGATTTGATGCTGAATGACGCCATGTACGGCATTTTGTTCCGTGATATCAATCCCAAGCGTACTCTGCTGGATCAGTATTTTGCCCGCATGATCAATGCCTATGCCGGCATTGAGATTCAGACTGGAGAAGACAACTACCTCACCACCTCCGACGCCATTGAAAAAGCCTACACAGTGACTGCATCTCAGCTTCTGAACGAAAGCTTTGCCCTCCTGAGCGGAGTGAAACCCGCCAAAATGGGCTTGGGACATGCCTACGAGATCAATCCTGAGATCGAGAACAGCTTTAGCTATGAGCTGGCTCATGCGATGCTGACCCGGGAACTCTTCCCGGAAGCACCGGTGAAGTATATGCCGCCCACAAAGTTTGCCAGCGGCAATATCTTCAAGACCCATCTCATGGATGCCATGTTCAATTTTGTGGGTCAGCTTACCGGACAGGGAGTACAGCTTTTGGGCATGATGACCGAGGCAATCCACACTCCGCATCTGGTGGATAGATCGCTGGCTATCGAAAATGCCCAGTATATCTTTACCGCAGTAAAAGACCTGGCGGAAAATCTGGAACTAAGACCAGATAGTTTTATCAACCGCAGGGCAAATTCAGTGCTGCAGGAAGCTACGGAATTTCTGGAGCGGGTGGCAGATGAAGGATTGTTCCAGGCTATGGCTTTGGGTGAATTTGCTGAAATCCGCCGTCCGGAAAATGGTGGCAAAGGTCTGGATGGTGTATTCGAAAGAGATCAGGACTATTACAATCCCTTCATGGATAGAATCAAAGAGGAGCTGGGACTATGAGCAAGATCGTGAAACCCTATGGCGATACTCTGAATGATGGAAAGGTCCAGCTTTCTTTTGCGTTGCCAGTCAGCCCTGATGCTCATGGTAAGGAAGCAGCCCGAGTGCTGATCCTGAACATGGGATTCAGTGAGGTGGAAATCACCTGTCTGAGGGATCTGGGTGAAGGCTTTACGCATTTCATCGCTTATGCCGTAACTCCTGCAAGTGTGGATACCACCAAGCTCAAAGTGAAAGTGGTGGAAACTCCGGTGATGGATATGGAAACTACAGATGAATATGTATCCGAACATTTGGGACGTACCATTACCGTGGTGGGCGCTTGCATAGAAAGCGACGCTCACACCGTAGGGATCGATGCCATCATGAATATGAAAGGCTACAACCACCGCTATGGACTGGAGCGCTATCACAGCTTCAATGCCATCAATATGGGCGCTCAGGTGCCCTCTGAGGAGTTGCTCGCCAAAGCGCGGGAAGTATCTGCCGATGCCATCCTGGTATCCCAGGTGGTCACCCAAAAGAATATCCATATTCAAAACCTCACTCGCTTGATTGAACTGGCAGAAGCAGAAGGCTTGCGAGATAAAATGCTCTTCATCTGCGGTGGCCCCAGAATCACGCATGAACTGGCCATCGAGCTGGGTTATGATGCTGGATTTGGGACTGGCTCATATTCCACGGATGTGGCCTCATACATTGCTGTAACACTATCCAAGCAAGGTAAATAACTCCAGTATATGCTGAATCTGCTGGCCATGCTGATCGCCCTTGGGGTGATGATTACCATTCATGAATTGGGGCATTTTCTGGCTGCCCGGGCTTTTGGGGTGGGGATCTTGAAATTCTCCATCGGCTTTGGTAAACCCATTGCAGAATTTGAACGGGCTGGGACCAAATACCGCATAGCCTGGATCCCTTTGGGCGGTTATGTGAAAATGGAAGGTGAAAACCCCGATGAAGTAGAAGCGGAAGCAGGCTCAGGGCATGCTCTGACCCCAGCTTTCCGGGAACGCAGCTTTCAATACAAAGCCTGGTGGAAAAAGGCGATCATTGCCGTAAGTGGCCCCTTTGCCAATCTGATCCTGGGGATCCTGCTGTTCATCGTATCCCTGTCCTTTCCTCAGACTATGGAAGATATCAATCCCGTGATCAAAAGCGCAGAAGGCAAATGGTCAGAGGTCTTCAGCCCCGGAGACAGCCTCGTAGCTCTAAATGGAGAGCCGGTAATCGGCTTCAACCATTTCCTCAGTGGGCTTTATCAGCACAAGCACAGCACCGTGCTGGTAAATCGCGGAGAAGAGCATCTGCTGCTGAAGGTCAGTGCTGCCGAACGGGATTCACTGGTGAAAAGCCTGAAACCTGTGGTGGGAACCAGAATCGGTGAGGTGTTTTCCGGAATGCCAGCCTGGCGGGCTGGACTGAAAGCCGGAGACCGCATCCTGCAAGTGGATAGTGTGGCTGTGGATGATTGGTATGCCATGCGGGAACTGATCATGAATGCTCCCGAAGGCAAAGTGGAGCTAATCGTAGCCCGCGATGACCAAATTCTCCAGCGCAGCATCAGTCTGGAGAGCAATGTGGCAATGGGCGATACGAAGATGATCGGGGTCAGCCATGAACTACCGGTAGCGCATACCATCCGTTACAGTCTGCCTCAAGCCTTGAAATACGGAAGCCTTTCGGCGGTCAATTTCATCGGTTTGAATTACAGCGGACTCTTCAAGCTGATCAAAAAGCCGGAACAGCTCAAATCCAATCTGGGGGGGCCGGTGATGCTGGCTTCAATGTCTCAGGAGATTGGGAAACGCGGGATCGGCAGTCTGATCCTCTTTTTCGGCTCCATCAGCCTCATCCTGATGATCATGAATCTATTGCCCATCCCCGTTCTGGATGGCGGGCACATCATGTTTTGCATTATCGAAGGCATTATTGGCAGACCAGTACCGCTAAAGATCCAGGCCATTGCGCAAAGGATCGGACTCCTGATTCTGGTGACCTTGATGGTTTTTGCCTTCTATTCAGATATTTCCAAGCTCTTTTTACGCTTTATGCACTCGAGGTAAGATGGCTTTCAGCTTTACTCTTCAAGCCAGCAGCGGCAAAGCCAGAGCCGGTAAGATTCATACGAACCACGGAGACATCCTGACTCCGGTGTTTATGCCTGTGGGCACTCTGGGCACAGTAAAGGCTATGAGCCCGCACGAACTGGAAGAAGTGCAGGCGCAGATCATCCTTGGCAATACTTACCATCTCTACATGCGCCCTGGACATGAGTTGATCCGCAAAGCCGGTGGCTTGCACAAGTTTATCAATTGGCAGCGGCCAATGCTTACCGATAGTGGTGGTTTCCAGGTGATGAGCCTGGCAGCGCTCAGGAAAATCAGCAAGGATGGAGTAAAGTTTCAGTCTCATATCGATGGTTCCACGCACCACTTCACGCCCGAAAGTGTGATTGGCATTCAGGAAGCTTTGGGTGCCGATATCATCATGAGTTTTGATGAATGCCCTCCCTATCCTGCCACTCGTGAGTACGTGGAGAAATCCCTTTATACCACACTTAAATGGGCTGAACGAGGCAAGAATGCCTTTACCAATCATGATAATCAAGCACTATTCGGCATCGTTCAAGGTGGCATTTACGACGACCTCCGGCAGAAATCAGCTCTGGAATTGATGGATATGGATTTCCCCGGTTATTCCATTGGGGGTCTGGCAGTGGGTGAAGAAAAACCCGATATGTTCAGGATTACAGAGTTCTTGCATGATATCCTGCCTCAGGACAAACCCCGCTATCTGATGGGGGTGGGTACTCCCAGCGATTTGCTCAATAATATCGCCCGGGGAGTTGATATGTTCGATTGCGTGATGCCTACGCGCAACGCCCGCAAGGGTAGCATCTTCACCCGCTATGGCAAGATGATCATCAAAGCTGCCCGCTACAAAGAGGACTTCCGGCCTATCGATCCCCAATGCGGATGCTATACCTGCACCCACTTCAGTCGTGCCTATATCCGGCATTTGATCACAATGAACGAGATCCTGGGCATGCGGCTGGCCACCATCCATAGCTTGTATTTTTATCAGGAATTGATGCAGCTTGCGCGCCAGGCCATATTGGAAAACCGCTATGAGAGCCTCTTGGCAGAGCTTTTACCAGTCCTGGATACCATCGTAGAATAAGAGGTAAGATGAGAGACTTACGCAGATTAATGTTGTTTTGTTTACTTAGTTTTTTTCTAGGTCTAAATGCCAGGAATCCCTTACAACCATCATTTTATGCAGCTTCGGAGTATCCTCCCCTGGTGCCCCAGGACATGAAGCGTCCGGGATTCTGGATTGCCCGGCATCCCAATCCTGATAGCCTGATCATGAATGCTGCCACGCTGACGAAATTCAACCAGAATGTGATCCGTAAAGGGCATGTTTCCCAGATCATTGAACATTCCCGCATCATTCAGGGCTCCAATGTGCGCACCATGATCACTCAGGCTTACAACCAGGCTAGAGCCCTGGGTTTGTATGATGCTACTGGCACCAAGGTAAGCCAAACCTGGTGGCAGGAAGTTCGCAACAATACAAATATGAACAAAATTCCGGCTGTACCGCAGGTACGCTTTGGCTTTCCCATCCGCTTTACTGATCAACGCTTGGTACCCAGCAGTGAAAACCTGAATCAGAAAGTGCTGGATCGGGAATTTGACGAACTCCAGAATAGTGGCTTTGACATCGATTCACCTACGGTGTTTTATCATACTTCGGCAGATGGCAAGTGGTATTTTGGTGCCAGCAATGTATGCGTGGGCTGGTATCGGGCTGAGGATGTGGTAGTGCTCCCGCATGCCAGATGGATCGAGTATCAAAAATCTCCTCTGTGGGTGATAAGTACTTCTGCCAAAAACGACATTTATCAGGATTCACTGGCGACCCGGTATCACTGCTTTGTACGCATGGGGGTGAAATTGCCCCTGATTGCGGAACACGAGGATTATTACCAGGTACAGATCCCGGCTGCGGATACTAAGTATGGCTATATTTCCAAGACAGACGCAGTGGTGGGATATCTTCCCTACACAGCCCGAAACATCTATCTGCAAGCTTTCAAGCTGCTCAACATCCCCTATGGCTGGGGTGATATGGGTGGTGAATACGATTGTTCTGGATTGATCAAGCAGCTCTTTGCCTGTTTCGGCATCTATCTGCCACGCAATGGCACGACCCAATCCAAAGCGGGTAAGCTGATCGTTGAACTCTCGGACAAAAAGTCGCTCTCCGAACGTGAAGCAGAGATCGTAAAAAAGGGTGTACCGGCCATCACTCTGCTCAGAATGCCAGGGCACATCATGCTCTATCTGGGCTCTGTGGATGGTAAAGCTTATGCCCTGCATGACACTTGGGGATTCAGAACTCCCAACAACGGCAAAGATGACGATATCAACGTAATCAACAAAACCGTGGTCAGTGGACTGCATCTGGGTGAAGGCAGCAAGAAAGGCTCGCTGCTGAAGCGCCTAACCACACTGAGCAAACTTCTTTATTGACAAGCTGTTGCCTGTCGTTTATCATAGTAGAAGAGAACAAGAGGTATGAAGCTTATGCGTAAACTCGGTATTGTCACCATCCTGATCATGATAGCGCTGGTCGTGGCGCTCTCAGCCAAAGGTGTGCATGAACATGTACTAAAGACTGCCCAGATAGATGAAGCCTCGGGGTTGGCACGGAGCCTGATCAATCCAGAAATACTCTATACCCACAACGATTCCGGGGGTGAAAATGCCATTTATGCCATTGATACCAAGGGACAGCTTCGAGCAAAGATCGTAATCGAAGGAGTCCAGAATCGGGATTGGGAAGAGATTGCCACTGCCCGTGATCCAATCAGTGGAAAAGCTCACATTTATATAGGTGAGATCGGCGACAATGCAGCCCGCTATTCATCTGTAAGTGTATACCGCTTCCCCGAGCCTTCCCTGGTGAGTGGAGACAGCCTTTACACTATAAAGACTTATGATACCATCACCATCCAATATGAGGACGGTCCCAGAGATGCGGAAGCCATGTTCATACAGCCTCAGACAGGTGACCTCTATATCATCTCCAAGCGGGAAGAAAAGGTGGGAATCTACCGCATACCCTACCCTCAGCAAACCCTGAAGATCAATACAGCTATAAAGGTTGGCACCATGAATATGCAATGGGTGACAGCCGCAGATATCTCGCCCAATGGCAGATCCATCCTGGTAAAAAACTACGCCAGTGTAAAACGCTTCAAAGTAGGCCGCAAACAAAGCATTGCCGAAGCCTTAGCCCGCCGTCCCAAGAACATGCCCTACAAAATCGAGCCCCAAGGCGAAGCCATCTGCTTTGACCACAAAGGTAAGGGCTATTACACCCTCAGTGAAGCCGGAGAAGACGGGATTCAGATATTGTATTATTACAAATAGGATTCAGTTCCGAGCCTTATTCGAAGGCTATATCATCCAGATAAAAGACTTGGGAGCCCCGGCTTCCTGTCATGCTCCACCAAAACGGAGTCTTGAGGCGGGAAAGATCTTTGCCTTTGAGCTTGATCTGATAACGCTTCCATTTGTCTGTGAGCTTCACATTTTTGAGGATGGCTGTATCTGAATCGGGATACAATACATCCGAGCCCAGTAACCCCACGCCAAAACTTACCTTTTCTCCCCCAAACCTGCCTCTGGCCCAGAAACTAAGGCGCTTTGCTCCGGAGAGATCATATCCTCCGGGCTGCTCACCCCAGTCCTGGGGTGGATCTTGCCAGGCCACTCCAGCCCAGGAAGTGGAGGGTTCCAACCTCGCTTCCAGGCAGGTACTGCCTTGATGGGGCTGCTCTCGTGATTCCAGATTGATCCTGAGGGCTTTGTAGTCCCCCATCCAACCTGATGCTGCCCAAGGGTTTGGGGCTCCGTCTGCATATACGAATAAGGGTAGTTTAACCCAATTAATGCAGTAGAATCCCCACTACTAAGAAAAGTGTTGCATATA
>DAOSEN010000019.1:0-38081 GCA_035363155.1 Candidatus Cloacimonadota bacterium
GCAGAAACTACCCCAATCCTTTCAACCCCAGTACCACGATAGCATTCAGCTTGCCAACGGCTGGAAAAGCGAATTTGAACATATACAATGTGAAGGGGCAAAAGGTAAGAGATCTTGGCAATCCCGAGCTGACACGTGGGCATCACACAGTAGTATGGGATGGCAGGGATAACAGAGGACAATCTGTAAGCTCTGGAGTTTATTTTGTGAGGCTTAGTACCGCCCAGGGTAATTCCGTGCGCAAGATCCTCATGCTGAAATAAGATGAATCGATCATTGGAGTTTGCGTAGGTTAACCATACTATCCTACCGTACTTCTGGCTCTATTAGTGCATAGCCCAGCAGTCGAACTGCTGGGCTATGGGCATACGCTCTGACGTGCTACGCACGCGGATCAGTTAAGCCCTCTCCCTTTGCAGAGGTCTTCAAGGCGAGTTCTACAAAGCTTAAGAATGAATACGGGAAAAGGATTTGAAGACCGTTGCCATTCCTAAAACACAAATAGCAACTCATGTAAACCCTCTGTGCAACAATAAGGGATCCATCTATTCCAGCCCACTACCCTTTTTGTAAGGGGCGCTACCCTATGCACCGTATAATCAGGGTCTTGATGAGGATCTGCCGACTATCCACTCAATATGAAAGATAGCTAATAATGCGTCTTTGTCTGGTTGTGCCTGGCTGGATTTTGATGATTCATTGGTCTTAGAGTGACCGAAACTTTAGGTTGACATCTGGCCTCAGTTTCAAAATCCTGTACGGAGGATAGAGGTGGAGAGACGATGACTTTCGTACATTTACACAATCATACACAATACAGCTTATTGGACGGGGCATGCCGGGTTGACCGCATGATCAACCTCGCCAAAGAATACAATATGCCCGCGGTGGCAATTACAGATCATGGCAATCTCTTTGGGGTGATTGACTTCTACAACACGGCAATCAAAGAGGGAATCAAGCCAATTGTCGGTATCGAAGCATATATCATCAATAAAGATCTGGACTTGGAAGCCAGCAAAAGCGAGACCAGGCATCATCTGATCCTGCTTGCTCAGAATTATACTGGCTACAAGAATCTCATGAAACTCTCCTCAGCCTCGTTTATCAAGGGTTTTTATTACAAACCCAGGATTTCCAAGAGCCTGCTGGCGCAGCATGCAGAGGGATTGATCTGCCTGTCAGCCTGTGTAAAAGGAGAGGTTCCCTCACTGCTGCTCAATGACCGACATCAGCAGGCCAGGGAAGTGGTGGAATGGTATAGAAACCTGTTTGGGGATCGCTACTATATTGAATTGCAGGATCACGGATTGGATTCAGAGAAAACGGTAATGCCCAAGCTTATCGAGCTGGCACGGGATATGCAGGTGCCGATGGTTCTTACCAATGATTGCCATTATCTGCATCAAAGCGACCATGAAGCCCATGACATCCTGTTGTGTATTCAGACCGGTAAGCTTCTCAATGACCCTGGCAGAATGCGCTACCCCACGACTCAGCTATATTTCAAATCACCCGAAGAAATGCAGAAAATCCATCCGGACGTGCCTGAGGCATATGCGAATACAGTGAAAATTGCTGAAATGATCGATCTGGAATTGCGTTATGACAAGTTCCTTTTGCCAAAGGTAGAAACACCCCCGGAACACCAGGATATGGGTGAATATCTGAGATTTCTGTGTTTTGAACAAGCTCAGATCAAATATCCTGATATGTCTCAAGAAGTAGTGGACAGGATCGAATACGAACTTGGGGTGATCAAAAGGATGGGATTTGAAGGCTATTTCCTGGTCGTGAAAGACATCATTGACAATGCCCGGTCTCAGGATGTGCCTGTCGGCCCGGGACGTGGATCAGCCGCGGGGAGCATCATAGCCTATCTGTTGGATATCACGAAGATAGATCCGATTAAATATGGACTGCTGTTCGAGCGTTTCCTGAATCCGGACCGGATCAGCATGCCCGATATCGATATCGATTTCTGCGCCCAGGGCAGAAACAAGGTGATAGACTACATCATCCAGCGCTTCAATCGGGAAAGTGTGACTCAGATCATTACGTTTGGCACTTTGGGTGCCAAATCCGTCTTGAAGGATGTTGCCAGAGTATTATCTGTTCCCGCCTCAGAGGCAAACAACCTTACCAAGACCATGCCCGGCATGGTCAAAAGCCTGGAAGAGGCTGTGAAGCAGCATCCTGAATTCGTTAGCCTGATCAATCAAAATGAGCTCTACCAGAGTATTCTCAAACATTCCATTGTTCTTGAGGGGCTGATCCGGCAAACTGGAATTCATGCTGCTGGAGTGGTGATAGCTCCTGGAGATTTGACGGAATATGTCCCCCTCGCCTGTAGTGTCCAGAAAGATGGCGAGAAAGTGATGCTCGTGCAGTATGAGGGCAAGTGGCTGGATGAACTGAAGCTCTTGAAGATGGATATTTTGGGGCTGAAAACCCTTACTTTGATCCAAAAGACCATAGAGCTGGTCCAGCAAACGCACAATGTCAAGATCGATATTGATGCCATCCCTCTGGATGATAAGAAGGTTTTCAGCTTACTGGGAAAAGGTGAGACTGACGGTATTTTCCAATTTGAAAGTGATGGCATGCGCAAGTATCTGATCGAGCTCCGCCCCAACATGTTTGAAGATCTGATAGCTATGGTTGCCCTATACAGACCGGGGCCTATGCAGTTTATTGATCGCTATATAGCCAGGAAACACGGCAAAGAAAAGGTCAGCTACGACCACCCATTGGTAGAGAATACGCTCAAGGAAACTTATGGCGTAACTGTTTACCAGGAGCAGGTGATGCAGATCTCACGCGAATTGGGTGGACTCAGTGGCGGTGAAGCTGATACCCTGCGTAAAGCCATGGGTAAGAAGAAAACCGATCTGATGATGAAATTCCAGCACAAGATCGCAGACGGTGCTGCGAAGAATGGAGTACCTAAAGCCGTCACAGAAAAAATCTGGCAGGATTGGCTTAAATTTGCTGAATATGCCTTCAACAAAAGCCATGCCACTTGCTATGCCCTGGTAGCTTATCAAACAGCATATCTGAAGGCTTATTATCCGGTGGAATTTATGGCAGCACTACTTTCTTTGGAAGACAACCCTGCCGACATACCAGGAAAGATAGAAGTTTGTAAGGCTATGGGTATCAACATAATTCCACCCAATATCAATCGTAGCGATGCTGAATTTCAAGTAAAAGGCAAGGAAGTCCTGTTTGGCCTGAGAGCCATCAAGAACCTTGGCGAAGCGGCAATGCGGGCTATCATTGAAGACCGCCAGGTAAATGGCATCTATGATAGTATCTTCAAGTTCTGCTCAAGAATGGATAGCAGTGCAGTGAATAAAACAGTATTGGAAAGCCTGATCGCCTCGGGAGCCATGGATGATCTGGAAGGCTCTCGAGCCCAAAAATGGGAAGTAATAGAGCAAGCTCTGGCTTTCTCTACAGGTGAGCAAAGAGATAAGAAGCGGGGACAGACCTCACTGTTTGACCTGATCACGGATGATGAACCCGGCTCTGAATACTATCCACCCTTGCCTACTATTGAGCCCTGGACTTACTTGTACAGGCTGGAAAAAGAGAAGGAGGTTTTGGGGTTTTATTTGAGTGGACATCCCCTGTTCGAATATAGAACCATGCTCAAGTTCCTCACGAATGCAAATTCTGTATCCGGAAGGAGCAAAACGGGAGATTTAAGACTGGTGGGGATCGTATCCGAGATCACGCGCAAGAAGGACGCCAAGGGAAACCCTATTGCGTTTGCCCTGCTGGAAGACCTCAATGGCAAGTTTGAGATCCCCCTGTTTAACCGAGACTTCGCTAAATATATCCAACTTCTGAATGTCGGACAAGTCTACATGGTATTAGGAACCAAAAGTCAGTTTAATGGCAATGACGATGGAATCCTCAGGGTTATGCCGGAGAACATAATTCCCTTTGCCAGCATGAGGCAGGTCCTGAGAGGACTTCTCAGGATCAGAGTGTCCGCCAATCAGGTTAATAAGGGCTTTTTACGTGAGATAGCAGCCTGGATCCCCGAACATCCAGGGTATGTAACAATGCAGGTAGAGATCCAGACCAATGATGCCGATGTTCATCTGATTCAAACGGAGCACTCCATTTATCCAGAGAACCAGGTATTGAACTGGTTGGAGAAAAACAATCTTGAGTTTACCCTCGAAGTGAATCCCCATGAAGAAGATTCTTAGTATCCTGTTTCTGACGGTTCTAGCGTTTGCTTTGACTGCCCAGGAAGTAGTGTATGAAACCTTTGAAAGTGGGATAGATATTTGGATTTTGGTTCCATACAGCACTTTCATCTTCAGAAATAATGCAGATCATGCTGATTATCAATTTTCGATCCAGATTAAGAACCAGCAGGGACGACAAGTGCATAACCAGGAGCGTGTGGAAGCCATACTGAACCGACCCTGGCTTCAAGGAACGGCAATCCCGATTTTCATGAACTTAAAACTCGATAATGGCATTCATAATGTGGCAGTAACACTGCGAAACAGAGACCTGGGAGATAAGAGAAGCTTTACCAAAACCATCAGTATCTCAAATCAAGCCACTGAGATCGGACAAGCTTATCTTCTGGCAACCCGTGACAATATTACCTTCATCCCCAGAGATCTGATTAGTCTGGATCTGGACAATTTGATTCTGAAACAGCAGTATAGCCTGAATGCAGATAGCATAAGGATCCAGATTGACCATCAGCAGTATACAATCCGTTATCCGGAATCACCTTTGGAATTTGACCTGAAGCAGGCTGCAGCAACTGATAGCATTCACACATTAAAGATCTCGTACTACGAATCGAATATTCAGTACATTATGGGACCATTTCTGTATAGTGAATGGTTTTCCTACGGGCTCCGCTACTCCTTGAAGGACCAGATCAATCAGATTCGATATATAGCGTCGCAAAATGAATGGAAGAAGCTACATCGGATTCCGGATGATAAAAAAGCTGAAGCCATAGAAAACTTTTGGAAAGCCAAAGATCCCAGCCCTGGAACCGTGCGCAATGAAGCCCGGGAAGAGTTTTACAACAGAGTAATCAGTGCAGATGAACAATACTCCATTCATAAAAAAATGAAGGGTTGGGCCTCCGACAGAGGTAGAATATATATCAAGTACGGCCATCCTGATGAAATCACTAACGATGTTTACCCCATCGGAAAAGCACCAAGCATTGTATGGACATACTATAAACAAAACCTGGAGTTTTACTTCGAAGATACCAGGGGCTTTGGCCAATACACACTAAGGAACAAAGATGAAGAGTATTAGAGTCTTACTCCTGTTGGGTATGCTTGGCATTTGCTGGGGAATACATGCCCAATCCCATTTGAACATGTATGTAACCACGCATAGATATTTGGATTCAAATCATGACACTGTATTGTACCTGGATTATCAGATTCCATATCGTAGTCTGGCTTTTATCGCCCAGCATGGTGGGTTCTTTGCTGAGGTCAATGTTACGATCCTCATCACCGATCCGGAAGGTAATGTGTATCAACAGGAAGTTTCAGATAACATTGGGATCAGCAGCAAGCATGACTCCGGCTCGATTAGGAAGTCATACTTGAACAGATTGAGTTTCAAGCTAGACAAAGATCAATACAGTATTGAGATGAAGGCCGTTGATCCAAATAGTGGCAAAGAGTTCTCCACTGCTTTTCAAACAACCAGACTATCATCTGATGCCAAGCTCAGTGACATTGAGTTGAATGTTTCGGTCACACCAGATACACTGTCCTATCTGAGGAAGTTTCATCGGCAGGGTAAGCTGTATGAGCCATTGCCATCAGTGCTGTTCAGCAAATCCGAAAGCGACAATCTATACCTCTACTTCGAAGTATATTCAACCCCATCTGAGCTGAAAGAAACTCAGCTACTAATGCTTTCCCTGGAACAGGACAGTGTCCTGGTAATGGATGAATACATAGATTTTTCACCTCGTAGCAATAACGAGTCGATTACGCTTAAGATCCCTTTGGATGGACTTAATCTTGGGAAATACTTGGGATCAGTAAGTTTACAGACTAATGATACCGTAGAATATCGATACTTTGAGTTTGTCCTGACTGAAGAACAGGACAAGCGCTTTTACGTCTTTGCGGACATGGAAAATGAGTATAGCTTGCTAAGGTATTTTCTTGGAAGTCGTATGCCTGCCAACTGGAGTTCCATGAATCAACCCACAAAAGAGCGGTATGTAACCGGATTCTGGATGAATCTTGCCGCACAGTTGAATCAAACACCTGAAAGTACGGTTTCTCTAATCCAGCAGAGAATAGACTATGCAAATCGCAACTATTCTCACCACAAACCTGGATGGACAACTGACATGGGCAGGATATATATACGCAATGGCGCTCCGGCTGAAATCGAGACAGGAACCAGTTCTGATGATAGTCGTTTTGTTCGAAAAGACTACCAGATTTGGAAGTATCAGGGAGGTGACAGGGCAGTGTACCTGTTTATTGATACTCAAATGTCCAATAATTTCCGCTTGTTTTATGTGTCCGGTGATAATATGGAATCTTCAAATCCAGACTGGATGAGATATGTAGGTTCTGATTTTGATACTTCGATCCTTAGAAACTAGTCGGGGAGTATCGGTAGAAAAGCATCAATCAGATGCTGTACTTTAAACGTGTTATCCCTGGAATCATAGAACACCACAATCACATCAAAACGAGTTTGATGCTTGCTATAAGCGGGATTCTGGTTACAATATACTTGTGCAGTCTGGGATATCTTAACTTGCTTACGGTAAGTGATGTTATCCAGGGCAGATTGCAATGAGTGATAAGAACGTGTTTTAACTTCGACAAAAACCAGATGTTGATCTTTTTCTACTATGAGATCGATTTCACCAAACTGGCATCGGTAGTTTCTGCAAACTATGACGTAACCGGAAGTTATGAGGAATTTGAGTGCTAAATCCTCACCTAATCGTGCCAGATCTTGTTTTGAATAGCTGTTCATAAGGCTAGAAAAAGCTTGACGGATTAATTGTCAACGAGAATTATGAGCCATGATTAGAAATATTAATTACACCGAAAGGTGGAGGGAAGTATGAAAAAAGTGCTTTATTGTGTAATCGTATTGGCAGCCTTGATAAGCTCATTGGGAGCTACGCCAATTCAAACTCTGGGAATGCTGCGTACCCCTGATGCATATATATTACCTCACAAAGCAGCCGAATTCTTACTGGTTGGTTATTATCGTGATGTCGCCAGGCCGATAAGAGTAGAATATAAAGGTTTCACCCCCTATGTCATGGCTGGGGTGGGGTTGCTCGACAGGATTGAGATCAGCGTTTTTGCTGGTGATAAAGTCAAGGATGACATGGTATATTATTTGAACCTTAAGGGCAAAATCATCCCTGAGAGCACCAGAATCCCACAAATAGCAGTTGGGATAGATAACCTCTTTTCGCCAGTGCCAAGGCATTCTATAGCTGATTTAGAGCCTGGAGAAGCTTTTTACACTCATCCAGATGCGCATGGTTATGAATACTATTCACCATACATAGTTGCATCAAAACAGAGCTTGATCGTTGGGGTACCATTTATGTTCAATGGGGGTGTAGGAACAAACCGTTTTATCGGTCAGGTAAGGCGTTCCAGGATTTTTAACGGTATCTTCGCATCTGCTGAGTTTTCTCCATTCAGAAATTTCACCTTCCAGGGAGAATATGCAGGTCATGACTTTAATGCTGGGATCAAATACGTATGGAAAGATTTTGGGTTCAGATTCGGCATGGAAGCTCTCGAAGATCTTGCCAAAGATAATGGCTATGAGGATAATCTCCGCATGGCTTTTGGTGTTTCCTATTTGTTTGATAAATACGCAGAAACACAGCGCCGTCCTGACTTGAGGCAGTTTGCCACTTCAGACATTCTTGAAGAACCCATCATTGTTCAGACTCCTACGCCTGATCAACCTGGATTGGTCATCCCACCATCAGATACTACAATTCCTGGAAGCGATGTTACTACAGGTCCTACAACTGGTACAGAAACTCCTCCGGAACTGGTAGTTGTTACCCCAGGAACAGTCCTGCAAACACCGGGACTGGTTACAGGGGGAAGCTCGGTTTACTCTCAGCTATCTCCTGATGTTAGGGATTTGCTTGAAGAATTAAGAGTATTACGCGAAGAGAGACAGAAAGCTCAAAAGTCTCTAGAAGATCTTCGCTCCTGGATTCAGGAACTTAAAAAACCAAAGAATTAATTACCATTTCTAATCATAATGGTGATACGTAGGACTCATACTTCCTATGATGTAAACGAGGCCTTAGGATGCAGATCAAACACTGCATCCTATGTGCCTAAGATATAGTTCCTATGTGTATAAAGGGAGTTTTAAAGTGAGCAGGGTTATGAATAAAAACTACATAGTGATACTACTAGTCGTCTTAGCTTTGTCTGTCTTCATCAATGCCTATGCCCAAACCGCTGACAAAGAGAGCCAGTTAACTGCCGAACAAGTACAAGAAATGATTCGTCAGGAAAAGCAATTGATCCGGGAAGCAGCAAAACAGTTTCTGGTAGATGAACTTCCACTTCTAGTTGCCAGGGATGCAAACGAAGCAGATAGAGCCCTTGCCCAATATGGCGCAATGCTGAAGCTTTTAAGTGACAACGACATGTTGTATCTACTTGGTCATTTTTTCACGAGAGTAGGCGAAGATGAGAAGGCAATTTCGAACTTTGATGCCTTGTTAAAAACAGATCTGAACGTAGATGCAAGACAGATGTTGAATCTGGTCCTATATCGAAAACTGATCAGCTATTTTGAAAAAGGCGACCGCCAGGCAGCCAAGGATTTCCTTAAGGCGATCATATTGGACAATTACAATATTGAGAAGTATTACTCCACATACCTTTATCTTTGGGCTGACATGAGTGCAGACGATGGTGAGTATCAGAGCGTTTTGACAGTTCTGGAGAACTATAATAAAAATCGTGATCTGATTTTGAACAATATACTTCCCGCTAAACAGATAGTTATCCAAAAACTTGATAATCTTGACTTCAGCCAGTATTATATGAACCCCACCCAAGCCGGATATGATATGCTGGCCGTGGAGATTGATAAGGCCCGTACAGATCTCACTGGCCTGTATAACCAGTTAATATCATTGAAGGGTGTTTTGTTCCTGGATACTATTGTAAATCTGCATGAAACAGAGCTTGGCTTACTTGATGAGCTCAAAGACTCCCTTGTTCGTTATGCCAATACTGCCTATCTGGCATCTGTGGAGTTAAAGCCAGCAGAATCGTATGTTGAGGCAGCCAAAGCTACGTCACGTCAGTATGAATTGCTGATCCAGCTTTTTGATAATTGGCTTCAGGATAAATACAACAAATTCATTTTTGAACAAGAAGCATCTTCTGGTGACTCCTATGTTCTTGATCTGGAGCTCAGAAGGCTGTTTGATCTGGAACAAAATATTATTGCCTGGGGTGAAATAATCACCGAAATAGATGCACTATTAGCCTCTGGAAATTACAAGGAGTACGAAGCACAGCTTTTAGCCGAACGCCAAAGTGCTGCTGAAAAAGTTGCAGATTTCGAAGTTCGCAAACAGAAGCATTTGTCTGAGCGAAAGAAAGCTACTACGGAAGAACAGCAGCTCTTTAGCGAAATTCTTGATGAGTATTATGTCATGATCGAGGAGAAGAAAGACCTAGATATCGACATTGCCGAACTAGAGCAGTTCATTCGTACAGAAGCAAGGACTATTGTAGATGAGCATTTGAGAGATGAGATCAGACCCCATATCGCCCAAAAGCTTGCTGAAGTGAGAGATTCGTCAAGTAGGGATCAACAGATCGTAGACAATCTGCGCGAAATGATCTCCAATATTGAGTTCATAAAGCTCCAACTCGCCTACAGGGATACTAAAGCTCAGGATCGTGAGTATGCGTCACTGCCTGAAGGAGAACAGAAAAAAGCAGTTCAGGCTCAGATCCAGCAACGTAAATTGACCATGATCTCACAAATTCAGGATTTCTTGTCTGCGAATCCTGATTTTCAAGCTATTGAGCAACCAGGCGATACATATTTAGTAGGCCCTGCAGATTTATATTACAATCTGGGGGAATTGCAGTTTGATGCCATTCGAACAGACCTGCAACCAGCTCTGGCCAGCTATCGCAAAGTAATTGAATTGGACCCTGAGTACCCTAATAAAGATGCGGCTCTATACAATATTGGCTTCCTAAGCAGTGAACTCAAGAGAATCGAAATTGCCAATAACTATGATGCTTTCTTACAGAGTGGCAATCGGGCTGCAGATCGCCCGGCAAACACTATGCACAAAGAAAGTGACTTCTACGAAGCACTAAGCTCTTACCAGGCTATCGTGTCGAGTTTTCCAAATTCTCAGTACTATGATGAATCTATTTATAGGCTTGGTTTGCTGAATTTTGTAATTGGAACAGATGCCCAAGATTCCCAGCGCTATTATGCACTGGCGATAAACTACTTTGATCAGTTGATCGATAAGCCCGGTAGCCAGTTCAGATATGACGCCATTTATCAACGAGGTTGGGTCAGGTTGAATAGTAGTGCCGATGACGATCTGAAGCTTGCCCTGGCAGACTTTCTGACTATTCTCAACGCAGTTGAGTCTGGCAACATTAAAGACCCCCTTCTGGCTGAAGACTATAAAGATGATGCTGTTAATAACATTGCATACTGCTTGATCGCTCTTGACGGTACTGATTTCAGATCCAGATCCAAGGGTGTTGCTGAATTACAGAGGATTTTTGCTGGTTTTCAGAATGCCGAAGTAATGAAACGAGTGATCGATAGCGCTACTCAGAAGAAGTTTGATCTTGCTGCATCGATGCAAGCCATAGATTTCATGCAACTCAAGATCAATATTGCCCCTCTCTCTCTTGAGAATCCAGTCCTTTTGGATTCTATATTAACTCTTTATTATGCAGATAGCTACCAACTGAGAGAAGGTGACAACCTGGATCAGATCCGGCTAGATATATTCAAAACCATGATATCTGATTACAGCATTAATTCAGAGTGGTACAATGCTAATAAGGACAAGGATATCACAAAACAATTAGGTATTGTCGAGAAGGCCTATACACAGCTCGGTATCAGGCTTCACAACAACTTCATGAATCAACCCACAAAAGAGAACCTGCTCGCTTATCTTGACCACACCAATGAATTCGATCGGTTTGTCCAGTTGCATGGCTCTGGTTACGAAGCCTGGAGAAAAGAATCAGATCGCAACGTTACCGTTTTCTATACCTATTTAGCCGATAGATTCAAAGATGAGCAAAGCTACATCGAAGCTATTCGCCATTTACATGCCTTTAATGACAAGTACCCTGAAGACGATGATTTCTTCAACAACGAGGGCTTAGCGCTAAACTACGCTCAAACCATGTACGACATGGTCAGCCCCAAATTTGTCGATGGAACTGCACCCGTAGGCCAAGATCTGCCGAAAACGGATGATGAGGCTTTCAGCCTGTTTTCTGCTGCCGCTCTTCGCTTTATCGATGTGTCAAATCAAGAGCGCTATAGATCAGACGCCAATGTTTTGCGTGCCAACCAGATCAATCTGGGTTTGGCAGATATTCAGTACAACCGGGGTAAGTATACTGATGCTGCTGTCCTGTATACAAAAGCTCTTGAATACGAATCAAGACTTGATAATCGCACTAAACGGGATATATATCTGAAAATGGCAGATATGGCGGTCAAGGACAGAAAGTACTTAGATGCTGAGAGCTGGTTCCGTAAAGCACTACCCTTAGCGCTAAATGATGAAGATCGCCTTAGTATAACCAATGACATAAGATTCCAGATTCAAAGTAATTTTGAGTCTGCAGCTGCAAGAGGCGATTTTGCCACTGAGGCTACTGAACGTCTGAGATTGGCTAGTGAGTTTCAAGCAACTGAGACCAACCGCGTTTTGGGTCAAAAATACGCTGCCCAGGAAGCCTTTGTCAAGGCTGGGCAGTTTCAATCCGCAATTGATATTCTCCTGGAACTGGCAGCCAGTGAGCCTGATGTGGCGGTTGTCTATTCACGATATAATGATGCCTGGAAAATTGCATCCGCTGAGAATATGATGAATAGCCCTACTTTAGCCGCGAACATTGAACAGGAATTTATTGACAAGTACCCCAGCAGCAATCAGGCTTTCTTACTACGCATCAACAAGCTTGTAGAAATGGAGAAGAATCCAGCCCAAATAATTGCGGCCGCGGATGGATACATACAAATTCACGACGAAGTAAAGGCCAGTAAGGTTGATGCTGGAGATACGCAAAGCAGTGATTTATTTGAAGAAGCGATCAGGCTCTATGCTTTAGCAGGAAATAAGACTAAAGAGTTTGAGCTAAGAAATCAGTTTATCGCTACATATCCAAACCATATCCGGGTGGTTCCCAATCTAGAACTGATGGCAAAAGAGTATTTCGATCGCGGTGATAAAGACAATTTTGAAATGCTGGCCAAAGAGATCTTCAAACGTGATAAGACCAAGAGCTCATACTATCATTCTGTCGCTTCTGCCAAACTCAAAGATATCATTACAGAATTTGACACTGCATATCGGAATAAAGACTATACAGCCGCATTCAAAGCCAGAGACAGCTTCCGCTCTTCCGAGGCTGCGTATGTGAAGGAAGGTTTGACCTTTGATACTGCGGATACCTATAAGTTCTTTGCAGATGTACAGAAAGAGTATGATGACATCCAGAAAAAACTGGCTTTCCTGAAAAACTATGATACCCAATTACAGAATCTCGAACGTAACGAATACCTGAGCAAATCTCCAGCCGCGCATATTTCAGTTAACGCAAATACTACCTGGGATAAACATCTTGCTGGTGGCAGCTACAAGAGACTGGAGAATTTTTCAAAAGCTGTTAATACCGAAGTTGCAAAAGTTACCCGCGTAATCACTCAAGCAAACGATACCGGATATGATATTGATAATTCCCGCAGACTCAGGGCTCTAAACCTGATCACAAGATACTATGATAAAGCTTATGATGTAGTTAAAACTCAGATCGAGCAGTATTTCAAGATCAGTACTGAAGCTGCTCCGTACCGGAAATCTTACAATGCTGAACAGCTTAAGAATGTAGTTGACAATGTGGTTTCTCAGTTTGCCACAAGCTACTTGAATGCTTCATATTCTTACCACTACGATATCTACAATCGGTATTTTCTGGCAGGCTACAATGATAGATTCACTGAAGCCTCGTTAGCTAAGCTTCAGGGCTGGGATTTAGTCCCGGATTTCAAAATTGATGAGTATCCTCTGAACAGCACCTGGCAGTTATCAGTTGTTGAAGGTGGGGCTGTTCCATCGATATCAAATGTGACCACTGCAAACAATAAAGCACTGGGCAGCATTGAGATTCCAGCCGAAAAGAATGTGATCGTCAAGAAACAATTCTCTGCCAAAGTGATTCCAGATTTTGCCCTTTTGCATGTCTCATATCCTCTGGATTTTGAGATCAAGATGAATGGTCAATTACTGGAAGCCAGTTGGATCCCGGTAGATACTTTGGAAACCGGCAAACCCTCTACTACCAGGTATGCTTACTATCTCCCTGGAAACACAATGTCGGAAGGGCAGAATCTGGTTGAGATCATCTATCAGAACCCAACCTCTGTAGCGCAGAAACTGGCCATGACTTATAATGTGTTCACCAGCCGGCAAAGATTGAAAGCTGCCATACCACCTCAAGTGGTCAAGATATTCTCAGATCAAACCTGGCGAGTGATAAGCAAGAATCCTGAGACCGGTGCTGAGACCGTTTCCTATGCTTCGAATGCCCCAGATTTCGGTATCACCTGGCAAAACATCCAGGATCTTCCATCTAATTCATCTCGCGGTATCTGGGTCCAGGAACCCGATGGTCCTGTTGCGTCATCAATCTTTGAAATTGATTTCACCATTGATACTGAGTTCATAGAGGGCCAGATCGATTTTGTTGCTCCAGAAACTGCCACCATATATCTGAATGGTGAACTCCTGGCAGATAATGTAATGTTTGATTACGATCCAGATCCCTTGGAAGTATATCCCAGCCAGCTAGCCTTGAACAAAGCTCTAATCACAAACGGTAAGAATACAGTACGATTCGAAATCCAGAATGGATCCAAGTTCAGGGGTTTCCTGGCTACTATCACCTATTCCAAAGCTGGTAAGGAGGAAATCCGATGAACAAGAATGTCCTGCTATCGCTAATCCTGGTTCTGATTACTGGTGCTATACTAGCTCAACCAGCCAATCCTCCCGCCCCAAGAACCGGACCTGTTTTTGTAGAAACCGAAGAAATTGTAATAGAGCTCAAATCCATGATCCCCCCTACGGGTATCTATCAAGCTAAAGCAGATACTTATATCCCATCGGGACAATATAGTTTCGCTCTGGATGATGAGTTTATACGTGAGCATAGTGAATTACTACTAAATAAATGGCTTAAGGAGTCAAAATGAAAACTAAACATACCCTACTCGTTGTGATCGCACTCTTGATTAGCACATGTTTCCTCTTTGCGCAGGAAGCAGCTGAGACTGCAGCACCAGCCGCCCCAGCCAGTACAGGGGTAAACTTATTTAATATGTATGCCACCAGCGGATTCTGGGCTCATCCTATTCTGATAGTTTTTTTGATCGGTCTGGCTTATGCAATCATCCGCTATATTCAGCTATATGTCCGTGAGAAAATTGATGCTGAGAAGTTCTTTCTCAAGCTAAAGAACTATATCAAAAACGATCAACTAGATGAAGCCACTAAAATTGCCGATCAATTCCGGGGTACTACCATGGGATTTATCTTCTGGAGTGGTTTGATGGTGTTTAAGGATGCCAGAAAATCCGGCAAAAAAGGCTCCGAAGCACGTATCGCCGTACAGAATGCGTTTGAAGAAGCTGTACTGCAAACCGTACACAAACTCGATGGCGGGCTGTTCTGGTTTGATACTTTAGCCCAAATCTCCACTTACCTCGGACTTCTTGGTACCATCTTTGGTCTTATTCAGGCATTTGCTTCTCTTGGTAACCTCACTGGTGCCGAACAAAACAAAGCTCTTACAGACGGTATCTACATTGCTATCGGTACTACAGCTTTAGGTTTGATGGCAGCTATTCCTCTAACCCTGATCAAAGGTGGCTTGTTTACCAGGGCGCAAGACCTGATCAATGACATTGATGAATACAGTGTGAAGCTTATTAATCATATCAACATCTCCATTAAGGAGTAGAATTATGGCAGTATATCGTCCTTCTGAGGGAAGGCAACAGAAATCCCAGACGGCACCGCAGGAACCAAACCTGGTGCCGATCATGAACCTGTTTGTGACGATCATTCCATTTCTTTTGTTATTGATCGTGGTATCTCAGGTTGCTCTGGTAGCGTTGAACTTCTCTCAAGCCGCAGGAGGTGGAGGACAAGGTGGTCCCGGTGCTGGGGGAGAAGAAGTAAAAAAAATCGAGATTCATTTGATGGCCAGAGAGCATAGCAGCGGTCTATTTCCCGGCATGGAAGTACGAATCCCGGACAATCCTGCTGTAAGAATTCCTGTTATCAATGGATTCTACGATTTCAATAGCTTGAATAATACTCTAGTGGACATCAAGTCCCGTTTTACCAATACTAGTGATATTACCGTCCTGGTTCATCCGGAAGTTCTCTACGATACTCTAATTCGCACAATTGACCTTTGTAAGCAGAATGGCTTTACCAATGTGCAATACACTGCCCCAAAAGCTGTTTACTATTATTAGGGGAGGTGATGTATGAATTATCAAGATATTCAATCTGGTGAAAAGAAACACCGCAGAGTCCGCAGAAAGCATGCAGATGTAAAGGGTCTATCCATTACATCTCTGTTGGACGTACTCACCATCATTCTGGTGTTTCTGATCAAGAACGTCTCCATGGAAGCTGTGAAAGTATCGGAATTACCTGATATGACTTATCCAACCACAATCACAGTGGAAAAACTGGCAGAAAAAGCTGAAGTCACACCCGTTAAAATGTACTTGGATAAAATTCTGCTTGGCAATGAAAGCCTGTACTTTGGTACGCCTCAGGATCTAAAAGGCGATGAAGATAAACGTGAGAAGATACAGCAGTATCTTAACTACGAATATAATTCTATTGTCAAAGATGAGACTAAAGAGCCTTGCCTGATCGTACAAGCAGATTCCAACCTTCCATGTGATTATATAACCGAGATGGTCAGATTGGGCACTGCCACCGGTTATACAAACATTTACTTCGCAACCTTAGAAGCCCCGGATTGGTTGAAGGCATACAATCCGGCCGCTACACAATAACAGGAGGTCTTATGGCTAAGAAACTCAATCTCAAACTGAACTACAAAGGTAAACCGCTTGACTTTGTCCGTCATGACAAGGATTTCGTGAAGCAGTTCTTTATAGGTTCAAACAAATGGTTGTACTGGCAGATTCTGGATCCGTCCTTTCCTGATAAGCATCTGTTTATCCAGCAGAAAGGTGACCAGCTGGTTATGAATCTATTGCCTGGAGCACAGTTAAGCTGCACAAAAGATGGCAATGCTGTGGACAGCAATTTCCTGAAACAAAACAACATTCTAAACGGTAACCAATTGGTTCTAAAGCCAGACATGAATGGCACCGTGGCTCTGAATCCGGATTGGGAGATAAGCTACGAATTCAAAGAGCCATGGGTGGTTGTGTTAACCCAGGAAGAAAAACAGATCGTAGCACAGTATGCACGTCGAACCGAACCCACAGCTGTGGAAAGATTCAACCGAAACATGATCTTTCTGTTTATTTTCCTGGCTTTGGTCTTCGTTATTCTCTTCGATTTGGTGCTCAAACCAGACTCGACTTTTGATCAAACAATCGAAGAACGTCTGCAGACACTACAGTCTATTCAAGCCTCCAAGATCGTTCCCGATCTTGAAGAAACTAATGCTGCTTTTGTGGATCAAGGATCTACAACAGCTGAAGCACCCAAGGATGATACCCCGGCACCTGAAACCCAACAAACTGCTCAAACTGGCAGACCTGGAAGTGGCGGTGTATCAGGAGGCTCTGCAGGGTTATCAAGCCTGCTTGGAAACTTTGATCCCAACGCTACATCCACTGGTGCACAGATTCAGATAGTCACCACCGCTGAATCATTTGTAGCGGCCAGACCTGGATCAAGACCCGGAAGTGGCCCTGGTTCAGGACCAGGAGCAGGTACAGCAGGTACAGGCTCAGCCTCTTCAACCTTCAGTGCTGCTGTGGGACCTAGCTTCAGTGGAGATATCGGTGCTGTGGCAACCAGCGGACCAAAATTTGCCGGATATGCCACTCGTCCAGAAGGTGCCCAGGGTGTAAACGTTGTTGGTGACGCCAGTAAAATTGCCCCAAGTGGACGTGTCTTTGGTGAAACTGCACAGATGAAACAAGTCGCTGCAGATTTCAGCAGACGCAATATCGCAACCATTGCTGAAGCAGATATTGCTGCCCTTACCGATGCTCAACGTAGTGATTATGCGAATCTGCGCGACCAGGTAGTGGCAAAACAAAGTCAGATTGAAGCAGCATACAGAGCTGCTGGTGCTCCGGCAACATACAGCTTTGATATCACCCTCAGGATCGAAGGTTCTGGCAGAGTAGTATCCGCTGAAGTAGTGCCCAAAGGTAGCATTCCTGAAGACTTTGTAGCAGAAGTGAAACGTATTGTGGAAAGCTGGTCATTCCGCGTCAAGGAAGCCCTGGCCTACAAGTTCCCGATGCGCTTACGTAAATAATCAATAAACTAATGATAATACAACGCCCTGCTTTGAGCAGGGCGTTTTTATTAACATGTAGCTTCAAATCTGAAATGACATAATCCACGCCCAATATTGCCTAAAACCGTTAATCATCGGGGCATGGGGCAGCGCCCCATACAACCAGGGTGGTGGGCGGGAATAGATTTATCCCTTTTTGTCGCACAAAGTGCTTACAATGAACCGCTTTTTGTGTCATAAGCATATGCAATGGTCTTTGTATGGGACTCGGCGCTACAGCGAGCGCAGGTACATGACATTTCAATGAAGAAGCAGTATCAGAAACATCTACTGGATCATCTCAAGGTAACAATACCAAACTGGCAAAGCCAAAATAGATGACTATAGTGAAGAGATCGCTGATCGTAAGTGCCAGGGGTCCTGCGGCAATCTTGGGATCAAGCTTGAGCGCATGCAGCAAAGTGGGAATTGCCAGTCCTGTCAAGCAGGCAGAGGTCAAGCTCAACAGCAGTGAACTCCCGATTACAATCGCTGGCAGTAGTTCCCCTCTCCATAGCCATACCGTAAGTCCTACCACCAATCCACATGCCAATCCCAACAGCAAAGCGGTACCCAATTCTTTGATGAATTCATGAGCAAACCATTTGAGCGAAGGGGGCCGGATCCTCAGGGCTTGAATAGTAACTGTCATGGATTGCATGCTTACGCTTTCTCCCAAACCAAGAACCAGGGTAAGAAAAAACGAGAGGACGATTGCCACGGCAAGTACATTTTCAAAGTATGATGCCATCAGCGCACTGCAAAATCCTCCCGCCATGGACGCCAGCAACCAGGGGAACCGGAAACTGAATGCCTTCAGAGGTGAAGCACCTTGAATCTGAGAGATACGAAAACCTATCGTTTCAAACACATCATCAGCGCGCTCCCGTTCCAGGATGTCTGATACATTATCTGTGAACACACTTACATCAATTATCCCAATAATGCGATGTTCCGCATCCACTACTGGCATAGCCAGATACTTATGCACCACGAAGTCCGTTAAAACATCCATAACTTCAGCTCTATCCGGCACCGATTTCACTTGCCGGTCACAGATATCTATCAGTCTAAGGTCCAATCCAGAAGTCAGAAGCTTACGGGTGGACACTACTCCCAATAGATGCTGCTGAGCATCCACGATGTAGAAATAGAGGATTTTCGGCTCATCAGCCATTCTACGGATATACTCCAGAGCATCACCTACCGTCAGACTCTCCTGCAAGGCACAGAAATCCTTTCGCATCAGATTGATGACTCTTTGCTCAGCGTAATTGATCATGCTCTTTTTCATGTTGTATCTTTATCCAGAGTGAGTTTAGTATCGCTTGATACTGATCAATCCACCTGTCTTCAAGCGTAATCCCAAGATCGTGTGTCCTCATAATCTGGCAAGTTTTTTCCTGTATGAATTACTTATCCAATACGCTATCATTACGGATCTCATCCGTATTGACTGCGTATTGATAGCGTAATGGGAAGCAGAATCTGATTGACAAATCCAGCCCAACCCGGTTCGTAGAAACATGTATTATGAAGTTTTCTTACCCGTGGCCATAGAGAAGAAGCTCTGCTATGAGAGTAGCTTGGAGATCAAACCAGGCTGCAGAGTTCTGGTGGCTTTGGGTTCCAGGCAGGTAATGGGCATTTGCGGAGAACCTGAGAAACGCAATGCCAAACTAAGCTATAAGAGCATTCTCGAGGTTTTTGATGAAGAGCCGGTAATCGGGCCAGAACTATTGTCGCTGGCACGATGGATGTCCGAATATTACCATTGTTCAGTGGGAAAAATCCTTTTCACCATGCTGCCTGCCAAACTTCAGATCAGTATAGAATCACGCATCTCTTTATGCCCTGATATTGCGAACCCCGCTCCCGAATATGGATTCCTGGTAGCTGCTCTGGATGGCAAAGACAGTATCAGCCTGAAGGAAATCAAGCAATTGTATCCTTCCTATCCCGTGTATCGTCGTGCCCTGGAGGCTGAGCAATCGGGACTGATTACGATCGTAAACAAAACCCGGCAAAAAGATAAACCCAAGGTTCAGAACTATCTGTGCAGGACAGATATTGATATTGACGCCAGCACCCTCCCCTTAAAACAACGGGAAGCCTGGGAACTGATGCAGAGCAAGGGGCATACCTTTCCGATGGCTGAGATCAGCAACTTAGTTTCCTATAGCACCTTGAGAACTCTGGTGAATAAGGGCTTGTACTACATCCAGGCGCGGCAGGTGGAAACCCCTTTCTCCCCTGAAATAGCACATATTCCTCCCCGAAACATTGTCTTGAATGAACAGCAAGTCACGGCTGTGGATGCTATCCTGAAAGGTTTCGGCAGTTTCAATGTGAACCTGCTCTTTGGCATCACTGGAAGCGGAAAAACTGAAGTATATATCGAAATCATCAAGAAGTACATAGCTAAGGACCAAGGAGTAATCTTCCTGATTCCGGAAATTGCCCTTACTCCTCAGATGGTTGAGCGTTTTGATTCTGCTTTTGGAGATATCCTTGCTATTCAACACAGCCAATTGACCGAATCACAAAGATTAAACCAATGGCAGAGGATCAAACGTGGTAATTGCCGGATCGTGATCGGAGCCCGCAGCGCTATCTTTGCTCCTCTCCCCTCTTTGGGTCTGATCATCGTCGATGAGGAGCACGAGCAAAGCTACAAGCAAGATAACCATCCCCGCTATCAGGGACGTGATCTCGCTGTGATGCGTGCCAAGCTTGAATCCGCACAGATAATCCTGGGTTCTGCTACTCCAGCCCTGGAAAGCTGGCATAATGCACAAAATGGCAAATATGCCATACATACATTGGATAAACGTCCGCTGGATTTCACCCTACCCACAGTGAAAATTGTGAACATGTGCGATCATCATAGTGATGAATTGCTATCTGATGTACTGATAGCATCCATATTGGAACGCCTGGAACGCAAGGAACAAGTGATCTTATTCCAAAACCGCAGAGGCTTTTCATCCTTCATGCAATGCCTCAAGTGCGGTAAACTTATCAGTTGTCCCAATTGCGACATCAGTATGTATTACCATCGTGACCGGGAAGAGATGAAATGCCACTATTGTGGTCATTTCTTTCCCAGCCCCCGGAAATGTCCTTCCTGTGGGTCATACAGCTTCAGCTACGGTGCTCCCGGCACTCAAAAAGTAGAACAAATCCTTCATGTATTGTTCCCCACGGCCAGGATCATGCGCATGGATTCTGATTCTTCCAGGATAGGTAATAAAACCATGTATAAACGCATGAAAGAGCGGGATGTAGATATCCTCTTGGGAACTCAAATGATCAGTAAGGGACTGGATTTCCCCTATGTAACCCTGGTGGGCATTGTACTGGCTGACATCAGTTTGAACGTTCCGGATTTCCGCTCCGCAGAACGCACTTTTCAATTGCTTACTCAAGTAGCAGGACGCAGCGGAAGAGCAAACCTGAAAGGGGAAGTAATCATCCAAACTTACAATCCAGATCATTATTCCATCTTCCATGCAGCCCATCAGGATTATGTAAGCTTTGCCCAGGAAGAACTCGCCCATCGTAAGGAACTATCCTACCCTCCATTCTACCGCCTGGCAAGAGTCCTCTTTCAGAGTGCCAGCCCTGAAGTCTTAAGCTTAGAAATGCAGAGAATCGAGAATAAGTTTGCTAATCTTCAAATCCAGGGTTTAATCGTTTTGGGTCCATGCCCAGCTCCGTTTCCCAAGGTGAATCAACTACACAGGCAACATATCATTCTCAAGGCTGCCACTCCGGCTGTACTGGCTAATGCTCTTGCTTACTTCAACCAGCAGCTGAAACTACCAGCAGCTGTATCTATGACAATAGATGTAGATCCAATGTCTTTGTTATAGGTATGGCAATTTGAGTTTAATCTAATCCTTGCTCAGTCCACTACCACAAATCGTGTAGGATATCGTTTTATTCTGGTGCTATCTAAACCCACGAATTCGCAGATATAACCATCTATCCCCGAATGGGATAGCGACGTAGGCGGTGGCTTAAACAAACATCAATGTTAAGCTCAGAAACTCCAAGGAAGCCTTAAATATCTATCAATGGAGTGTGCTCATACTGCGAGGCTATATAGAGCTTCACTTTGCTCGCACGTGAATCCAGGAAGTCCTGCATCGTGGTTTTAGCCAGTTCAGGACAGTTGTTGGTTTCGGATAGATGAGCCAAGATCAGGTTTTCAAGCTTCGGATGCAATAGTTGGGACATCAGCTCTACGGCTTGATGATTGGACAGGTGGCCATGATTGCTCTTTACCCTCATTTTCAAAGGCCACTCGTAAGGACCTTCGAGAAGCATTTTCTCATCATGATTGCTCTCCAAAATCAGAGTGTGAGAATCTGCCAGTTTATGCTCAGTAAGCTTGGTAGGATATCCGAGGTCGATAGCTATACTCAGCTTTCTTTGCTCATGAAAAAGGCAAAAATTACTGCTGTCAATCGCATCATGAGAAGAAGGAAAAGGCACTACTTCAATATCTCCCACTTCAAAACCACGGCCCACTTCGAAATAAACCATCCGATCATACAATTCTCCCATCCGCCGGGAAGCATAGCCGAAAGTATCAGGACTGATGTAAACAGGAATTTTTAGTGAGCGGGATAATGCTCCAGCACTGAGAGTATGGTCACTGTGCTCATGTGATACTACCACGGCCTTAATTTTGCTTCGCGCCACTTGCAATGTGTCAAGGGTGGTATAGATCCTTTTCAGGCTGATCCCGGCGTCCAGAATCAAGGCATAGTCCTTGCTCTGAACCAGGATGCAGTTCCCCTTGCTACCACTGGCAATGACTGCTGTTTGAAACATTAAATGCGAACTATCCGATAGTAACGGTTGTTAATCTTGTCAAATTCAGACCATACTGCTTCAGGAGCAGCAGCTTCCAAGAGCTGTGAAACACCTGCAGTCTGAGCATCAAGATTATCACAATGATGCAGCAGTACGGCTTCCAGAGTTTGAGGTAATCGCACTGAGGCCTTCTCGTATTCCCCATGATGAGATAATACCAGATGGCGGAGATTCAGCAGAATTTCATCAGGAAAACCTGGGATTTTTGCCGCTGTATCGCAAATTAGCTGATCGGACATGGTAAGGTGCCCGATCAAGCGACCTTGATCTGTAAATTCTATTGCCGCAGCTCCAGTGTATTCCATTACTTTGGCCACATCATGCATCAGAGCCCCGGAAATCAACAGATCATAGTTCACAGCATACTGAGTACTGGCAAATTCACATAATGCCGCTACGGCTACTGTATGCTCGATTAAACCATGCATAAAATTGTGATGCCAGCTCTTCGCTGCTGGAGCCTCCAGAAACCTCTGAAAGAAATCTTTGTCATCGAAGATGATATGAAGCAGTTTATTCAGATACTCGTTTTCAATACTATCGATAAATCCCCAGAATCGCTCTGCCAGAAACTCCGGTTCAAAGCGGCTGCGAGTAATGTAATTCTGGATGTCATACTCGGATTTATCTGCGAATCGCAGTTGGGTAACCGTAAGCTGAATCTGCCCCTTGTAGTTTACTACATTGGCACGAATCTTGACTACATCACCAACATCAAACTTTTCTGCTTCCTTGGCCGCATCCTTCCATACATTGGCAGAAACAAAACCAGTTCTGTCCTGAAGCTTCAATCTGAGGTACTGGCCTCCCTTCCCTTCACGAAGCTCTTTTTCTGCAGCAAGATAGAAGCCGATGATTTCTTTGCTTTCGTGATTGTGAATGTCCTGAACGTTGATATGATTTTCCATGCTTATCTTCACTTTATAATACTGATTCTGTGTGTGCTTGTGCCTTGACTGCCTTTTACCTGAACCATATAGATACCTGTGGAGTGAAACAGGTCAGCAGCCAGCTTCTTATCCACATTGAACTTATCATCCCGATACACAAGCTGACCTTTCATATTGTAGATTGTTAGGATTCCCCCCTGAATAGGTAGCTTTGAAGAAATTGTCAATTGCTGTCCTGCTCTCAAGGGATTGGGATATGCCACAAGTTCCGGAATCGGAATCACATCATCCTGGGTTGAGCTGTGAAAAGCTTCGTTGAAACCACAGAAGTTTGCATAGTGGATCAAGCCACCACCAGTGGCTTGCAGCCAGTAATAGACCCGGTAGTTCTGAATCAGATCAGCATCTGTGATTCCGCTGGCTGTGAAGCTGTAGTTTTTGGTGTGGGTGCTTCCTGAACCCAAAGCAGTATTGATCGTGTCTGCAAAGCTAATCCACCGATTCAGCACAAACCTTTCTACTCCAGCGATCGTGTCCTTTTTAAACAGCCCCACGAACAAACGTGAATTGAACACAAGGCTTTGTCCTACTGAAGAGAACAGTGATGTACTCTGGTTCTGCAGGTTGATGCTTACCTGGATGTTTTCCGATTCCTGAATGGGTGTGATGCTACAACTACTATTGCTGATAAATGTCTTAGCTCCTGATATGTTTTGCAGCATCTCGTTGTATAGTGTACCATAATCGTTATTATAGCCCGTGATTCTGTGCTTACCAAGTCCCACAGATCTGGGTACAGAAAAGAAGGAATACCAATTGAAGCGCTGTACAGAGCCCAGATTGGACAGGCTATCGCTAAGATTTGGATAGTATTGTACGCGGTGTATGCCCGCAGGAGTTGAGTTATCCTGGATCAGATTGATCACGTCAGTATCTGAGAAGCGGTGGAAATTCTCTACCAACATGATCGGATAATCGTTTTCGAAGATATTGAAAACGATACTCCTGGCGTTGTTGACCAGTAGTGTATCATTTTCAGCCAGATTACTATACAGACTGGCATCAATCCGTAATTGAGTCGGATTGCCAGGCAGATCAAATCCGTAGTTTTCAAATCCTGGCTGGGAGGTATCTACTTCAATCATGCTGCGTGGAGCCAGAGCTTGATTCAGGGGAATATCATAGGTGGCTAGATCGTTCACGAGCGGGGTGTTCAACACAAGTGTCAATCCCGCTCCCGATACGGCTTGGTCACTATGATTATAAACTTTGAATACTGGGTAAACTCTGGATCTGGGATACAAATCCCCACTAAGAGAGAATTCCATCAATTGGATATCATCCTGGGTCAGGACGAATTCACCCAGAAGGCCAAACAGCAGTTCACAATTGAACCCTGCAGAAGCCATGGAGATCAGGTTTTGAAGATTCCCCACTTCATGCATGTAATAGCTGTTTGATCCTCCACCATTGGATGCACTGACAAAGCGATTGCTGAAGTTTGTGGGATAAGAGATTATCAGCCAGGCTCTTTGTGCGTTCGTTATCTCTGGAAAAGTCACATTGATCAGGTTGTTGGTCACCGGGACACGTACAGTTTGCAGGATAGTGCCGGGGAGATTATTCTGTTCTGAGGCAAGCTGGACCGTTACAGAATCACCAGGAACAGGAAACCACAATCTCGCTCCACTGATGTTGAAGCTAGTGTTTTGCAGTCCAGGATACGCTTGGAGAAAATTGAATCTTACTGCCCATTTACTGGCCCCGAAGAATTGGAAATCATTCTGGGCGTTATGATAGTGATAATGGTACTCTCTGGTATCATTCCCGTGTACGGATTCACCATTTCCGGGTATGTATTGAATACCCGTTAATGTGGTGAGAGCAGCAATAAAGAGGCAAAGGAGCATCAGCCGCCGGATCATGAATATTCTCCGATCAATCGCTTCGCTATCGCCAAGTCGCCTTGCATAGCAAGAACTAATTCGTCAGTATTGGCAAACAACTTTTCCTCCCGTAGATACTTAAGAAGATCAACATGCATTTCTGCATCATAAAGATCACCATCAAAGCCTAGGATGTAGGTTTCGATTTCTGTCAATCCAGTGTGTTTCACAGTGGGAGATTTACCGATATTCGTCAAGCCAAAAAAGACTCCGGCGGAAATGTGAACTCTACTGAAATAGATACCATCCGCGGGGATCAACTGATGAATATTATCAAGACCCAGATTAGCTGTAGGAAAACCAAAACCGCGCCCTCTTGATATACCAGCAACTACTTTCCCAGAAAGGCTATATGGTCTTCCCAGCAGTTCATTGGCCAGTTGCAAATCACCATATTGCAGCAGTTCCCGTATCAGCCTGCTGCTGACAGGCCTTTCTTTGTATAATAAAGGCTCCACAAAATCAATCTGATAGCCATATTCTGCTGAGTGTGCCTCCAGAAACGCACGGTTGCCCTGCCGTCCCGCTCCAAAATGGGAATCATAACCAACTACGATATACTTTGGGTGCCACTTTTCGATGATATAGTTTCTCAGGAAATCCATCGCATCAGTTGCAGCCAACTGAGGTGTGAACTCAAGCAGTTCCACATGTTGAATGCCCAACCTCTGCATCTCCTTTTGTTTTATGGATGCAGGGCATAGCATTCTGGGAGGGGCTGTGGCATTCAGTGTAAAAGCTGGATGATCCCTGTATGTAATCACTACAGAAGACAAACCAAGCTCTTTTGCAAGGTGCGTTATTCTTTGCAGCAGTTTTCTATGCCCCAAATGCAGTCCATCAAAAGTTCCTATGCTGATAACACTCATGCTACCACAATCCTTGGTTTCAGTGTACCTGCGTTGATTTCTGCTATACCTATCAGATTACCATCAGATGAGTATAATGCCACGGCTTCAGTATCCGGTGCTTCCATGCATAGCGTTTTCCCATGAAGGATATCCTGTGCTTGGGTTTGTGAAAGCTCAAGTCCTGGCATGTTACTCAGCAAGGCTCTGGCTGGCATAAGAAAAACCTTGTTTGACTGCAGATCATCAAGACCAATAGCATCCGTAACTGATGCTCTGCCAATAGCGGTTCGTCTCAATTCCACAGTATAGCCCACGGTGCCCAAAAGTTCAGCGATTTGCTCGCTTAAAGCTCTGATGTATGTTCCTTTTGATACTTGAACCCGGTAGCTGAGGGAGAATTGAGAAGGTGTGGATTCATCAATGTTAATGATTTCAAAGTCGTAAACACAAATATCTCTGATTGGCATTTCCAGTTCAGCGTTTTCTCTGGCATATTGATAAGCTCTTTTACCATCAATTTTGATCGCTGAATATGCAGGTACTTGCTGCTTACTGAGCTGTAGCACGGCACTCTTGAGCTGCGTGAGCTTGGTTTCATCCAGATGGAAATCCACCTGCTGCACTACCACACCCTCAGGATCGCCAGTATTGGTTTTTGTGCCCAGGATCATCATGGCTTCATAGGTCTTGGATTGATTCTCAACAAATTGCAGCAAGCGAGTGTATTTGCCCACGGCACACACTAACAATCCACTGGCAAATGGATCAAGAGTCCCGGCATGGCCTATTCTCCTGATCCCCAAATGCCTTCGCAGACTCCGGATCACATCAAATGAGCTAATTCCACATGGTTTATCAATCAGGATAAACCCACTAAATGGATCAGGCATGATTGGCAAGGGCATCAGTAAGGTCGGCGAGAATGATCTCTTCGATGTAACTCAGGTTTCCTTCGAGAGTACACCCGGAAGCCTTGATATGCCCCCCTCCCCCATACTTGGCTGCTATAGCCTGTACATTGAGTTTCAGAGAACGCAGACTCAATTTCCAGATCCCGGGTTCCTTTTCACAAAAATACACAATAGCATCCAGTCCGGCAGTACCCTGTACCCATCGCGTCACACTCATGATAGCTTCGGGCTCAATGCCATTTCTAAGCTGCATCTCCTTTGTAGAGTGCATGAATAAAATCCGGTCGTTGAGATGTAGACGGATCGTGGACAGAGTCTCCCCGACAAAACGCATCTCTGCTGCAGAATGATTCTGGAAGAATTCCTTATACAGAATGTGTGGTTTGATTCCATAAGCCATCAAGTCCCTGGCCATTGCAAACACAAAGCTGTCTGTATTGGCATTGGTGAAGTTGTTGGTATCGTTCAGGATCGTCGTCCAGAAGCAATTTGCCATAAAGAGCCTGTCATTATCTGGCACCAAAGCCAATTCCGTCTCAAGGGCGCGAAACAATATGGCCCCTACAGACACATAGGCAGTCTCAATGTAATGGTAATCTGCCGGAATGGGATTATGCTCCAGAACATGATGATCTATCACTACTGTGGCTTTGGCGACTGATACCAACTTCTGCCTTAAGCCCAGACGATCCATGCTGTTACAATCCAGAACTATCAGCAAGTCATAGCTCATCGCCTCCGAATAAGGCACTACTCCGCTGGTTTCTCCCAGAAAGTCAAAGCGCTTGAGATCGTCACCATCTGTAACAATATCAGCCTGTATTCCCTTGCACAACAAAAACCTTTGTAAGGCGAGGGCTGCTACATGACCATCACCATCAGGATTCTGGTGTGAGGTGATCGCTATGCTGCCTGCTCTGGAAACCAAGGTCATCAAAGCGGGAAGGATGCCATCCGCACTGTGTAGTTTTGGAATCATACAATGCCCTGTTTATGGGTCAGATGCTGCTCTTAGTTTTCTTCGTCGTCTTCGTCGTCGAAGTCTTCGTAGTCATCATCCTCATCATCAAAATCATAGTAGTCATCATCATCCAGATAATCATCTATATCGATATCCGGATCATAATCATCATCTTCATAATCATCTTTGATACTGCTCAGCAGGGCGTCGATCTTTTCAGCCCTGTCTTCAGTCTCATCATAATGGAATGACAGCTCGGGTATAGTTCTCATAATGTGTGCTCCAGCTATTTGTTTTTTAAAAAATCCTGATGATTTGATCAGTAATTCCCGGATTTCCTCGTGACTGGCAGGGTTGCTGTAATGCGAGAAATACAGCTTGGCATAATGAAGATCCTTGGAAATCACCACGTCAGTAATCGTTACCCAGGCAAGACCTGGATCATTCAATTTCTGAGACAAGGTGATATTGAAGATCTTCTTCAATTCTTCCTGTAAGCGAGGGATCCTGTAGTTTTTCATTTCAGTTTCTTGGCGACCTCACGCGTTACATACGCTTCAATCACGTCGCCTTCCTTGATATCGCTAAAGTTTGCCAGGGATAGTCCACACTCAGACCCCGCACGCACTTCCTTAACGTCGTCCGCGTAGTGCTTGAGTGAACTAAGTGAATCCTCAGCGAGCAAAACGTCGTTGCGATACAACCTGACTTTACAGCCACTTTGCAATACACCTCTATCCACCTGACATCCTGCAATTGTGCCAATCTTCTTGATCTTGAAGACTTGCCTGATGGATGCAGAACCGATGCTTTGCTCCTCAATTTCTGGAGCCAGCATCCCTTCGAGAGCTGCCTTGATGTCGTTTATAGCATCATAAATCACTTGATAGAGCTTGATCTCTACTCCTTCATCTTCTGCCAGACGACGAGCGATTTGAGATGCTCTCACATGGAATCCAATGATAATGGCGTCACTGGCTGAAGCAAGCGACACATCAGCTTCATTGATTCCACCTACACTTTTATGGATGATGTTTACAGATACTTCACTATTGGCAAGCTTCTGGAAACTATCAGCAATAGCTTCTGCCGAGCCATCAGTATCAGTTTTTAGAATCACATTCAGGGTATTGACCTGATCTTCCTTGATTCTGGCAAAGATGTTCTGCAGGTTTGATTTGTTCTGGAATTTCTCACGCTCCAGACGAACTTGCTGACGCTCTGTAGAAATCTGCCGTGCGGTTTTCTCGCTATCCACCTGACTCAGGACATCACCTGCTTTGGGAGTATCGGCAAGGCCATAAATCCTCGCTACATCTGAAGGATACAGCTCTTTAATCTCAATACCACGTTCATTTTCCATCCTGCGAATTCTGCCACTCACGGCTCCACAAACTACAATATCACCGCGTCTGAGCATTCCTTCCCGCATCAGGATAGTAGCAGCTGAGCCCATGCGGGGATCCTTTTGAGATTCCACTACGATAGCTTCTGCCGGTACAGCTCTGCGGGCATCGAGTTCCAGGATTTCTGCTGTAAGCAGGATAACTTCGATCAGGTTCAGGATTCCTTCACCAGTCACGACCGAAGTCCTGCACCATGGCACTTCACCGCCATATTGCTCAAGATACACTCCGAGCTCCAAAATCTCTGCGATTACCTTGTCTACATTTGCCTCTGGCAAGTCCACTTTATTGATGGCAATGATCATCGCTACACCAGCGGCTTTGGCATGGTCGATGGCTTCACGGGTCTGAGGTTTTACCCCTTCAGTAGCAGAGACTACTATCACGGCAATATCTGTCACATTGGCACCACGTGCCCGCATGGCCGTGAACGCTTCATGCCCGGGAGTATCCAAAAAAGTGATCTTATGTTTATTCACTTCAATCTGATAGGCACCAATATGCTGGGTAATTCCACCAGATTCGCCTGCAACTATGTTCTCATTGCGAATATAGTCCAGGATAGAGGTTTTCCCATGATCCACGTGTCCCATGATGGTAACTACAGGGGGTCTGGGCTCTGATTCCACATCCGAAAACTGCTCGCGCTCTTTATCCAAGAGCTCTGCACCATACTCGTCTTCAAAGCGAAAGTCCACTTTGAATTCATCGCAGATCATTTCCAGGGAGTCCTTGTCCAGCCTTTGGTTCATCGTAACCAACTGACCCATCATGAAAAACTTGGATATGATCTCGCTGGCGGATACATTCATGATTTTGGCAAGCTCTGAGACAGAGGTATATTCACGAATCACGATTTCTGCACTGCGATCATCCACCACCTGAGCTTCACGATGATACTTCTTGCGTTTAGCCGTCTTCTGCAGTGTTTTCTTGATGTTGCGGGAGATCTCAGCTTCATCAATTTCAGCCGGTTCTGCTACTTTGGCTTTACCTTTTTTGGTGCTGGAAATGATAGCCTTTTTATGTTTGCTCTTATCACCCAATTCCTCATGGACTGGTTTGGCTTTGCCAAATCTCTTATCAATTTCCTTTTTCTCAGGAATGGGAGTAACAGGAACAACAGCAATTGGTTCTGTCCGTTCAGTCCGGGGTTTATAGGAGGGTGCTGGCTTACGGGGTTCCTTTCTCTGTACTGGAGTGGCTTGTTTATAAGGTACTCTAATATCTTGTTTGGGCGGGCGTTTTTGTTCCTGAACTGGCTCCTGTTTGGTTTCCACATGCACCGGCACTGGGGCAGGTTTTTCCCTGGCTTCCTGCACAGGCTCAGTTACATGCTCCACGGGAGTTTGTTTCTGAGTTGGCTCTGGTTCGGAAACTGGTTCAGGCTGGGGTTCTGATAATGGTGCAGAGGGTTCTGCAATAAGGGGTTGATCCTGTTTAGTCTTGGCTTGATGTCTGAGTTCATAGAGTTTTTTACGATCTTTCTCCGCACGCTTCTCAGCATCGATTTGTTCGTTGTACTTGCTGCGGATTTTATCTGCCACTTCCTCTTCTATGAAGCTCATGTGACTTTTGGTGATTACTCCCAAATCGGTAAGATGCTTCTTCAAAGCCATCGTACTGATCTTGAGTTCTTTGGCTAGTTCATGTACTCTTATTTGCACGGTTCCTCCACGGTTGCCTGCCAATTCCCCAGAATACTGGCAGCAAAATTTTGATCGCTGATCCCGAAGACTCCAGTGATGGGCAAACCCAAAGCTGCACTTAGTTCAGCTTGAGTGCCGGAGTGTATAATCTGCAGTCGGGAATGATACTGCTTCACATCAGATTCAATACGCATCCGGGTACGCTCCGCTGTATCTGAGGCGATCACTAATAAATGTATATGTTTATGATGCATGGCTCGCAGGCAGGCATCGCTACCTGCCACCAGTTTCCCGGCTTTCCGGGCAAACTGCATCAGATTCAAGATCTTGGGATTCATCGGTTCCACCGGAGCAGCATTCAGCTTTGGCATTAGACTTACCTCAATCCCGTCTTTTTCATATATTTACGGCGCCATTTACCCAAGCCTTCATAACAGATCGGGTCTGCGCAGATATATTGCTTTCTGCATTGCAGCTTGCTCTGCAGATCAAAAACAAGGCCAGATGAAAGCAAGACAAAACCCAATAAGGCAGATTTTGTACTTTTTGCCCTGCACACCACACAGGTGCGCTCAGGATTATGTCCGGCTTTGCTATTACTATTTGGCATCAGAAATACTTTGCCGCCTCTTTGAGACGTTCAGCAGTTTTTTGCCCCAGGCCTTCCAGTGCAGCCAGCTCATTGAGGCTGGCTTGAAACACATCCTGGACACTGGTGTATCCGGCATTGCGCAGGATTTCAGCGATCTTGGGACTTACACCATCAAGCTCGTTGATATGGCTGATCGTACGGCGTTCTTTGGCCATCTTCTCTTCAAATTCACCAGCCGTGTAGATATCAATCTTCAAGCCTGTGAGCTTTGCCGCTAGTTTGACGTTCTTGCCTTGTTTTCCGATCGCCATGACTTTGTCGGATTCCTCCACGATCACGCTGGCAGCACGGTTACGTTCGATAATCACACGTTTGACTCCTGTGATTCCCAAAGCGTTCTCGATCATTTTTTCCAAGTCCTCGTTATATACCACGATATCGATCTGCTCGCCATGTAATTCCTTACGAATCGAATCGATCCTGGTACCCTTGGGGCCTACACATTCGGTAATGGGATCCAGCTTGGGATCTGTAGTTTCAAGCTCTACTTTGGTGCGAATCCCAGGCTCCCGTACGATCTTGCGAATCTTGATGCTGCCACTGTATATGGCTGGAATCTCAGCTTCGAAAAGCTTTTTTACAAACTCAGGATTGGTCCGGGAAAGGATGATCATCACCCCATTGGCGCTATTGCGGATATTCACCACATAGGCTTTGATGTTATCGCCCACACGGTAATACTCATTTTCGATCTGCTCGTCCAAAGGCAGCAAGGCGTCCGTATAGCCAATATCAATCCTGTATCCACCGTTGTTCTCATCGATGGATTTGATCTTTCCGGTCACGATAGTGTGCTTTTGCTTGTTGAAGTCGTTTTGAATCTTCTCGTCTTCCAGCAAGCGGATGCGGTCCTGGATCAGTTTTTGGGCTGTTTTCACCAGCTTGGGCTCAAACTCATGCAAAGCCATCGTCTTGGTAATATAGTCATTAAGCTTGGCTTTGGAATCGTACATGCTCCTGGCTTCGCTCAAAGATATCTCTCCGAGGTTTGTCTCCAGTTCCACTACCAGACACTTAAATGTCGCTTTAATCCCACTTGTAGCAGGATCGATGAATACTTCCAATTCATTTTCAGGCAATAGCTTTTTGGACAGTGTGCTGGTAATCGAATCCACGATGATTCCCTGGATTTGAACTCCATCCAGCTGTTTGATAGCGGCCAGCTTAATTACCGCTTCCAAGATATTAACGCTCATCTTCATCCCCTCGGGGTAGCCCTAAAAATACAGTTTTTGCCTTTGATATCGCTTTCAGGGGTATCTCAACCAGAGTCCCACGATCATCCAATACGATAGTATCCTGATTCACTTCCGTCAAAGTGCCCATGTGTGATTTCTTCTCTTCATACAGAGTCCATTGCACGGCAACTTTCTCATTGATGGCGCTTACCCAATGGCTCTTCAATTTCAGCGGTCGTTCCAGACCCGGAGAAGATACTTCCAGGAAGTACCGTTCCGGGATAATGTCGAATTCTTCCAATTCGTTACCCAAAGCACGGCTGAAGCGAGCACATTCATCCAGAGTGACTCCTCCGATCTTGGTGAGATAAATCACGATGATACGACCCTTTCCCGACATCTTTTCATCGAAATCGTACAAGGCGAGATGCATCTCTGCACATAGCTTTTTGGCTATTTCCTCAATCTGGTTGCGGTAATACTCCACGATAACCTCATTATCTTTATGGCCTGTGACTATGATCAGACCTTGTTTATGCATATTATTACTGAACAGCTCCTGCAAACTACACCAAGGAATGTTTGCCGAAGCTACAATTCTTTCCGCCTAAGCCGGAAATCACACCGCTTTTGCATCAAAAAAAATAGCTAACCATTGTAGCTATCAAAACCGCAACTGCGGGTACCATAACAACTTGTCTGCTATTTTCAGCAGTTTCTACTCATTGGGACAGATTAAATTGGCTCGATTCAGTGTCAAGGAAAATTAGCCAGTAGCGAGAGTTGGCTGTTCATTTTTGGCTACAAGATCACGGACTAGCTGTGGGATTTCGGCAGTCCTGGAGAAAGTCGAGGAGTCGAGAGGTCGAGAGGTAATCGTAAAGCGTTGATCGAAGGCATGGATAAGAAGTGGATAAATGAATCACTCGCTTAGCAAAGAGGGATATCATACAGGATCAGGAAGCCTCTGCTGAGGCTGTGGCAAGCAGAAGCTTACCACCCCAGCATTTTGTTAATTCGTTGGAAATGAAATCCGTGCAAATCAGTACTATCCGTCCAATCCGCGATCTATTAGAAATCTATTACAAAGTCTCACCCAAACCTTCAAATCAGTATCACATGTCACAGTGGTCGTATGGGTTTATGAGGCAGAGAGATAGATAAGACTGGCTTTGGATTGTGTCACAGTGGTCTTTGGACGTTTCTGGACGTTTTTGTATCACGATTATTGCAAATTTGCGCTGGTTTTGGACTGGTTTCGGATGATCAGATTTTTAGGAGAACTCATCAGATTTGTTAAGGCTTTTATTGTCACAGTGGTGGGTGGTATGGGAGAATTGGAACAAGTCTGAATTCGGTCTAAAGCGCTTTGGGAAAAGTCTTTATGCTATTTGTTTATGGGCTTTGAGCAGGGGTTTGCTTCACTGGTTCTTATGCTTCCGTCTGGTTCTTGGGGAATAAAGGATGAAGGGTCTATAGATAAAAGATGATCGGATCGCTAAGCAGGATTTGTTTGGTAGATTTCTTGCATTCTCAGCGCATTCACGGCAGAAAGGACTTCCCAACTTATTGCAGTACAGGATAGTAGAACCTAATACTACATTAAGGGAGGCGCTGATGAAAGCGACTTTTGAAGCTCATCGGAAGGACATTCAGGGGCATGACCACTGTGACAAATTAGGCACTGCGACAATTGACACAGTGGTACAGAATGAGGGTAAAACGCCGGAGATGCTGATTGGGAGAGGCCTTAAGCACTGTGACAAATTACTAGCGGAGGATTATGTCACAGTGCCTACTAACAGCAACCCGATATCTGGTTTCGAGGGAAAACTGGTAAATTGTGCCGATGATGCACTTATCACTGTAGACGGACATTTGACTGCAACTGATGAAGCTAAAGAACCTACAGAAGCAGAGCATCCAGATCTGAGTAATGCTGAAAAGCTACCACTCCGATGCTTTTCCGAAGCCAAGCTCTTGGGGCATTTCTGCACAGTTGTCCTGAACCGACTGCGGGATTGTGAATCCAGAACAGAAGAGTGGAAGCAGATTATTGGGGACTACAATAGCGGTAATTTGGTACCGGAACTGTATCAAATGCGAAGCAAACGTTGCGAGCGGAGTATCCGTACCTGGATAGAGCAATACCTGCAAGCGGATTACGATATGTTTGCTCTTATCCATAGCAATTGGAATACCACCCGTAAACGCAAAATATCTGAGATTGAGAGCCAAATCCTGCTGAGCATGCTGCTGCATCCCAATCGGATCAAGATCGGCTCCGCTATCAAGCTGCTGAAAGCGCAAGCCAGACTTGGTTACTTTGATTCCCAAAGCAGCATCCCCACGCTGAGACGTTGGTGCCGGGACTGGATGAATGTCAATCCTGCAATCTGGAATCAGGCTCGTTTGGGCAGCAAGTTTGTGGCAGAACATATCATCAAGACCATCCACAGAGACAGCAGCTTGCTCAGGGTTGGTGATGTCTGGGTGGCTGATGGACACAAGCTTGCCTTTGATATCCTCAATCCCAAGACCGGAAAGGCAAAGCGGATGACGTTGATCCTGGTGCTGGATTGGGCAAGCCGTTATCCAGTTGGAGCGTCTCTTGCCTTTACCGAGGATACTCAGCACATCCTGGCAGCTTTCCGCAATGGCTTTCTGAATACGTCACAGTGGATGGCCACGAGCAGTTCTGTAGATTCTGCTTGTAACGGTACTCATGCCTTTGCCCTCTTACCCCGATATGTCTATCTGGATAATGGCAGAGCCTTCAAAAGCAAGCTTTTCCACGATAACTGGGAAAGTCATGATCTGGCTAAGGAATTGGGCGGTATCTTCCCCAAGCTGAATATCGAAGCCGTATTTGCCGAAAGCTACAATGCCAAAGCAAAGGTGATCGAGCGGTTCTTCAAGACCTTCCAGGAGCAGTTTGAACGCTTTGTTTCATCCTTCCGGGGTGCATCAATTGCCAATAAGCCTGCCACTCTGCTTCGTAACGAGAAATGGGCAAAGAAACTCTACAAAGCCGAGCCACCTACGATAGAAGAAGCCATGAGCATGATCGGCTTCTTTATCAGGCATATCTATGGTGAGATGCCTCATAGTGGAATAGATGGAAAGACACCCTGGGAAGTATTCAGGACTGCTCAGATACCGCAAGACCGGATTATCGAGCCTGCTAAGCTGAACTTCCTAATGCTATCGGCAGAGAGAAAAGCAGTCCGTAACGAAGGCATCATCTGGGGCAAGATGCATTACTGGCATCCGGCTTTGATAGACCAGATTGGCAAAACAGTCATCTTCCGCTATGATCTGGCAGACATTAGATGGATATTGGTCTATGACACCAAAGACAATTTCATCTGTCAGGCAGAACTGCGCAGGGCACAGCATCCCTTTATCAAGCTGGCAGTGGATCAGCCCATAGCCCGGAGGGAGTTGGACAAGGAATACCTGCAGATCAAGAAACTGCAAAGGCAAACAGAGCAGAGAACCAGAATATTGGTAAAGAACACTCAGGAGGCAGCGGATAAGCTGCTCAGTCCCCATATCAAAACAATCACTCAAGCTGCCAATCCCACCTTCATCCAGACACCGATGCTTACAGTCCCACAAGCAGTTATTGATGAATCAGAACAGAGCGACGGCATAAAGAGCTTTACCGATATGCTCAGGCTTGCCGGAATCAGATAGGAGGCACAAGATGAAACAATCCAAACTGGTCAAGACCAGCAACGTAGTGGAGGCAGATGCCTGTATCTCCTTTCTGAAGAGCAGACCCAAACTGGAAATGGTGGGCTTGGGACTGCTGTATGGACATCCCGGATATGGCAAGACAACTTATGCCCAGCGCATGGCTTTGATGCAGGGATATACCTATCTCAGGCTGGAAGCGACCAGCACTCCCAAATCCTTTGCCGTACAATTACTCAGTACTCTATATCACAGAGCAGGACATAGATGCTGCGTTCCCTCCGGTTCAGCCAACCAACTCTTCCACCGCAGTATGCAGTTACTTGAGGATATGGAGGATGCCGTAATAGTAATCGATGAGATAGATTATGCCTACAAGTATGAAGCGCTCCTGGGTGTTATACGTGATATTGTGGATGAGACCATGAGTATTGTAATCCTGGTGGGGATGCAAACTGCCAAAGATCGGTTGGCTCAGATCAACCCTCATTACTTTGACCGCTGCAATTACTTCTATGAGTTCCAGCCGGCAAGCCGCAAGGATATCGAACTGATCGCCAAAGAAGTAATGGAAATTGAGGTATCCGGCAGGCTCATTGATACAATCCATTTCAACTGCAATGGCAACCTCAGAAAAGCCATGAAGCTGATGTACATCATGGAAAACAGGCTCAAGCAGAATCCCGGGTTCTCGCTGGATAATCCAGTAGTGGCAGTAGAACTATGACTGCCATAGATATCATTAGGAACTTCGCCTACCAGTACAGAAAACCGTTTCAGGTTGAGACGATAGCAGAGCTTACCGGGATCGAAATCAAGGTCATAAAGCGGGCAATCAGAACGCTGCACGCCAATCATGAAATCAAGTACATCTCAAGACAAGATAAGCTCTACGTCAGTAGCAATCGCAACCAGTCGCAAGTCGGCTTCCATCAAAAAGGCAACTGGAAATATAGCACCCAGGTGGCAGAGGAAATCCTCAACCTGCTGGACACAAAGAGTTACCACTCCATCAGAGAGATAGCCCATGACTATGGGAAGAGCAGGCAATTGGTCTTTGTTTATCTGGAGGCAATGGCATCCATCGGTATGATTGGAATCAACAGCAATGGGTACTTCAACATAACAAGGGAGGGAATCCTAAAGATGGGCACATTCATTCAACCCGGCATACTGGGAAAAATGCGTAAGGAATCTGGCTT
>DAOSEN010000020.1:0-32255 GCA_035363155.1 Candidatus Cloacimonadota bacterium
AAATAACCTGAGAAACAATGAGTTGGATTTTACACCAACATTTGGGACTTAACATGACACCTGACAATACTCATGATACTGAGAATACACATATCCGCTTTGGGCAAAAGCGATACAGCAGATGGATAGGATGAACATGATTGTTAATACTCGAAATGATTTGTTCATGATGTACTCCCTATAAGACTATGGCTTATTCACAGATAGGTTTCATATTGATATACCTCGTAAAGCTCAAGGCACTCTCAAAAACATGAGTAATGCGATAGAACAAGCAAGTCTTGTTCTCATAGTCCGCCTCATTACTTACTCTATTGAATCAGGCTGATCCTCCGAAACTCTGTAGCTTTTCCCGTCTTCAGGCGGACATAATAGATCCCGGGGGAGCAGGATTTACCACCGCTATCCCGGCCATCCCAGGTATTCTGCCAGAGCCCCGGGGCTTTGTCAGCTTTGGTAAAAGCATAGATTTTTTGTCCTTTGAGGTTGAAGATATCCAGTTCCACAAGAGCTGGTTCTTTCAAATCATACGCAAGCTGGATACTGCCACTGAAGGGATTGGGATAGCAGGATAAGCGCTGATCCACCACTTCCGGGCTCAGATCAGTTACTTCGGTGGGCTCCAGATTCAGGTTCCAGATAATATCAAAATCGATACTGTCACTGGAAGCGACGTTGCAGCGCACTGTATGGGCACCGGGTCCTGGGATTGTGGGTTCAAAGATAAAGCTATTCTGTCCCGTCTGCAATTCTTCATTCACATACCAGTTGTAGCTGAGTTGGGCTGTATTTGTGTATGCTTCCACTACCATCATAAACTGCTCTCCCGGCATGCCGGTAATGGTTTCCGCCGGATCAGGAAAGGCACTGCCTACTTCCAGATCCAGGATCCGGAGTTGATGGATATTTACCGGTGTGAGAGGGAGTCCATTGGCGTTTGTGGGCACCTGTCCTATCGCCAGGACATTGTTCAGACCTTCGATGATCTTGCCGAAGATGGCGTAACCGCCATCCAGATGTGGAGTGGGCGCCAGGGTGAAGTAGTATTGGCTGCCAGCGCTATTGGGTGCAGATGTCCTCGCCATCGCCAGGATTCCGGCTTGATCGTGATGGAGCAAAGGGCTGAATTCATCCTGTATGGTATATCCGGGGCCACCATAGCCTGTGCCGTAAGGACAGCCATCCTGGATCACAAAGTTTGCCACCACCCGGTGGAAGATCAGGTTGTTGTAAAAGCCGCTATTCGCCAGGTTCACGAAGTTATTGGCTGTAATGGGCACGATTTCATTGTACAATTCGGCTGTGAAGCTGCCCATGGAAGTGTGCCAGCGGGCAAATTTACGTGCTCCTGAACTGAGCGGAATCGTTAATAGACAGATAGTGAAGAGAACAAACAGAGTTCTTCTCATGTGATCCTCCTGGGGGCTGTATGATGTTTACATCTTTACGCTTACATTGATGTTCTTGAATCTGGCTGGAGCTACTCCATGGGAAAGCTTCATCACCTGTCCCGGTTCGCCTTTCCCGCAATGGAAGGTGGAGTGGTACTCCCATTCTTCCTCACCGCAAATGGCGTCACAAGCATTCCAGAATTCCGGGGTAAGACCGTAATAGGTAGGTTCTTTCACGATCCCGGTGATGCGTCCGGACTCAATCTTGTAGCCAATCTCGGTGGTAAACTGGAAGTTATTGCGGTTGTCATCGATACTCCAGGTCTTGGTGAAATCCAGCAGATAACCATATTCGGTTTTGGCTATCAACTCGTCCAGGCTACCCTGGCCGGGGGCAATGCAGAGATTGGTCATGCGCACCAGGGGAAAATCGTCACCATAGGAAGCTAACATATTTGATGAAGGTTCCAGGCCCAGTTTGTGGGCAATATGGCGGGAAGTCTGTTGATCCATGAGGATACCATTTTTGATGATCTCCACCCGCTTACCTGGCACACCTTCGTCATCCAGGGGATGATAGCCCATGCCCCGGGGATCGGTGCTATCGCTATAGATATTGAGGATTTCGGAGCCATATTGGAACTTACCCAGCATCCAGGGCTTGATGAAGGTCTTGCCGGCATAGGAGATTTCCTGGCCAAAGATACGGTCGGCTTCAGTAGCATGACCCACAGACTCGTGCAATTGTAGAGCCAGATGCCCGCCACCAATGATGATATCGGCACGTTCATCCGTGATCACCGGAGCTTTCAGCAGGTCTGTAGCTTCCTTGATGATGCGCTCGGTATTCTCCTGGAATTTCTGAGCGTAGAAGAGCTCAAAACCAGCCCGGCCGGCACTCATGTGCCCCGGCCAGGTGCGGGATTGGATCTGCCCGCTATCGGCAGCAATGACGCTCATCAGAGGCAGTGTGTTGAACACAGTGCTATAGCTGTAGCTGCCTTCCGTATTGGCATAGTACCTTTCCTGACGGTTGAATTCCGCTTCCACATAGGAATGCACGATCTTCCCGGCGGGTTTGATCGCCGTGGCAAGCTGGCTGAGAAAATCCAGCTTCTCCGCTTTGGGCATGGTAAAGGGATTGATCTCCGGGGTGTGATGATACTCCGCCACGGTGGGATCCAGAGCGGGGAAACTGACTGCTTCTTTCTGAAACTTCGAGCCTTGCATGGCGTTTCCCCGGGCTGTTTTGATCAAGCGGTCAATGGTCGCATCAGACAGATCCTTGGAGCCGGCAAATCCCCAGCAGCCATTGATCAATACGCGTATGCCGATGGCTGGTGAGCCCATTGAGCTGCCATAGCCACGCAGATTGCCATTTTCAAAGTAGATGCTTTCGTCGTCTGTGAAAGTAATGCGAATATCGGCAAAGTCCACGTCCGGTGCGCTGAGTCGGGAGATAAGGTTTTTTATCTTTTGTTCCATGTTTGTTCCTATATAGTCTTGGTGGAGGAGGTGATGTTGAATTTCTTGATCAAGGCATGAGGTGCTTTCACTGTTTCAATATCAAAGCTGCCGTAGTTATCGGAGAAGGGAATGGTATAGGCGCGGTTTTCCAGGACCTGGATATTGTCCAGGATGCGAGCGATCTTTTCCGTGAAGCGCAGGTTGTTTACCACTTTAGTGATCTTCCCGTTTTCGATCAGGAAAGTCCCGTCTCTGGTCAAACCGGTGAGTGAGGTTTCCTTGGGATTGATGAAGTTCATATAGTGTAAGCTTGAGACATACAAGCCCCGCTCGATCCCGGCGATCATGGTATCCAAATCCTGATCTCCAGTATTCACAATCAGGCATGAGGCGGTATTACCGTTCTTCGGCAATCCTGTTTTCTTATGGTAATACTGGTCACAGATGAAGCTGCGGAAAAAGCCGTTTTCGATCAGCTTGAGAGGACGGTAGATATGCCCCCCTGAGCCGTAATCACGATTTATCATTTCGGGATCAGTAGGGTCATCCACGATTGTGAGCTTGTCAGACAGCACTTTCTGGTCGATCTTGCCTTCAAAGAAGCTGCTGCGTTGATCCAAAGCCCGGGCATTCATTCCATAGGTAAGATACTGGACAAATTCCGCCACGCAGCGTGGGGCCAGGATCACATCGTAGTGTCCTGGTTCTACGTCTGTTACAGGGTTTGCCCCATAGCCAATCTTGCGCATCAGCCGGGTGCGGAAGTCTTCCAGATCGAAATGGTTGAAATCATCACCCCCAAATGTTTCCATCACAGTGATCTGGCTGTCTTTGTGGACAGCCTTGATCTCCAGATAGATGGGGGATAGAGTGCTGCATTTATCGAGGCCATTGCTATTGATCAGCCGGCTGGTTTGGTGGTTGCAGATGAAGGTGCCGTACAGCTCAAATCCTGCTTCTGCAGCGCTGGCTGCCAGAGAACTGAGGATTTCGGTTTTGGTAGCCAGAGGGATGGCAGTGATGTTGTTCACTACCTCACGGGCAGGTGCCAGGGTGAGATCATTCTCCACATCTACAAAATGCGGATCTTCAGGTAAGCTGTCGATGATCTCCAGCGCCTGGGCCAGAGCAATATCAATTTTTTGGGGGGTGGGATCATCGATGCCAAACCCATAGGATTTTTTGCCTTTGTATAGACTGGCACCAAGACTGATGCTGTCTTTGGAGATATTGTAATTTGTCTGGCTTTGGAAAAAGCGCAGGAAATCGGTCTGCCAGGATGATTCATCCAGTGAATACTTCAGTTCCGGATGCTTATCCAGAGCCGCTTTAAGATACAGAATGGGATCTTGCATATTTGTTCCTTAATCTGATTAAATCCAGGTGGAGTTGTTGTGGCGTCTTTTGGGGCTTTGTTTCCTGCCTGTAAAAGTACCTGCAGGTGTTTTCCCCGGGATTTCGCCACGTAAATAAACATGATCTATTTTGCCGGTTAAAGTGATAGTCTTGCCAGAGTGGGCTTTGACTTCCGTAGTTCCTTCGGGATCGTAGATTACGAAATCTGCATCAGAGCCAGCTTCCAGGCAGCCTTTTTGTGGGTAAATCCCCAGGCGCTTGGCGGCATTTTCACTAGTCATCTTGATGCAGGTCGCCAGAGGTATCTTGCGCGCTTTCCATAGCTCGGAAAGCACCCAGTGGTAGCTGTATTCCATCATCTGATATGGTGCTCCACGGTAAATCTCAACCTCTGCTGTGGTGAGTGCGGCATTATTGGATAGCAGGTAGATCTTGTTGGTGCGCAAAAGCTCAAACAGCAAATCATGAAACTCCGGGAAATCACACTGCCAGAGGGGACTGAAATCATCCGGGCAAAGCCAGTGCATGATATCTGAGAGGTTTATGGAGAACGAGATATCGCTGCGTTTGGAGATGCTATTGATGAATTCTATGATCGTGAAGGATGATACCCTGGGGATATGGATGGGGTTTTCCTGCATCCGTCTGAGGATCTTCTTGATGCCATCCAGATGGGCTGGAAAGCTGTATTCAGCATGATTCTCATGGTCATAGCCCTGGTAGGAGAACTCAGTATCACTCTCGTAGATATCAAAGAAGAGATCCATCATTTCCGTAAAGGTGATCTCTGGGATCAGGGGATTGGAGCCCGGAGCCGTCAATGCCAGACCGGTGGTTCCCTTGTTCCACAATTCCAGGGCAGACTCGGCGTGATACGGGTATTCTCCGATATCCACATTGCCCCACAGAGCCATATCGACATGGCTGTGGCTGGAGATCTTCTCAATCGCTGCCTTCAGGTGAGCCGCACCAAAGATGGGCTTGGGGCTGAAAAAGCTGAGTTCGGTAAGAGTAGTCCAACCGCCCTTGATGGCAGAAGCCGTGGCGGCCTTGAACTTCTTCTCATCGGAACCTGCTTCCCAAAGGTGAGAGTGGGGATCAACCCCACCCGGCAAGAGAATCTTGCCTTTCAAATCAATTACTTGCGGAGCTTCTTCGGTAACGATATCATCGGCGGAGATCTTGATGATCTTATCGTCGAAAAGCACGTTGACACGCTTGAGAGCTGCCGAACTGGTGGGGAGGGATGCATTAATGAATAGTTTCATATCAATATGCCATTATTGAGCTGCCGGCATCCACATACACGATGTCTCCGGTAACCCCGGAAGCCAGGTCGCTCAGCAGATACAAGGCTGTTTTGGCAATATCCTCCTGTTCAATGTTGCGGGCCAGAGGAGCTGTTTTTTCGATCTTCTTTTGCAATTGGGAGATGCCGCCAATGGCCGAAGAGGAGAGTGTTCTGATCGGGCCGGCAGAAATGGCATTTACTCTTACGCCTTTTTCACCCATACTGTAGGCCAGATAGCGAACACAGGCTTCCAGGGCTGCTTTGGCAACTCCCATGACGCCATAATTCGGAACTACTTTTTGAGCTCCGTGATAGGTGAGGGTGATCACACTGGATCCCTCATTCAAAAGCATTTCAGCCTCTTTCAGTACGGCTATCAGGGTATAGACACTGATATCCATGGCTGTGATAAAGCCATGCCGGCTGGTGTGATGGAAAGGGATATTGAGTTCACTGCCTGGTGCATATGCCACACTGTGAACGATGTAGTCTATTTTGTCCCAGCTTTCTGAGAGCAGGCTGATCATGTTTCTGATGTCATAATCCTTCGAGAGATCGCATTCATAGACGAGGTTTACACTGAGTTCCCCGGCAATGGGATGCACTCTTTTTGCCAGCGCCGGAGAGGCGTAGCTGATCGCCAGTTCCGCACCTTCAGCCCGCAGCATCCTGGCAATGCCATAGGCGATGCTGTGTTGGTTGGCGATGCCCAGGATCAGGGCTTTTTTTCCTTTCATATCGATCATGGTGTTACCTCCAGCGCTTTTAATAGCTGATCGGTCTTGTTGAGCATAGTATCATTTGCATAGCTGCTGAAGATTTCTCTGGCTTTGTACAGGTTACTGATTGCCTGGGGTTTATCCCCTTGTTTGGCAACTATCTGCCCCTTCAGCCAATAGGCATAGCCCAGGCCCGGGAAGTTCTCATAGCGATAATCCCAAGTCAGGGCGGCATCGATGTTCTTCAGCGCTTGCGGATAGCGTTCTTGCAGAAAATAGTTGTACGCCAGAGCATAATAGGCACTGGCAAGGACGATAGGATCGGCCACGAAATCAGTTCTGAGCCGGGATTTATACTTCCCACTGAGGCTTTCCAGATTCTTCGAGGTTTGGCTGTCCATGCCCGGATTCAGATACGAATCTGCCTGGAGCTTGTAAGTAAGAATCTGCATTCTGATGCCCGGGGGATAATCAAGATTGTCTGTGGCCAGCTTCAGGATTTCTTCAAAGCGCCCCTGATGGTGCAGGATATAGATATCAAGTAGATCCAGGATGCACTGTGTCTCAGGATCTACTTTGGTCGCCAGGGTCTGCATCTGCTCCCGATATTCGGTAAATGCAGCCGTATCACTCTGAAGATACTTGATTCTGGCAAGTCCCGCCAGAGCATACATCTGCCCGGCAGGATCGGCAAAAACCCTGTATTGTGCCAAGGCGCTATTGTATGTTTGTGCTGCATCCGGGAAGTTATGCCGCTGTTCCAGGTTTTGCCCCAGACGCAAGGTAGCATCAGCCGAGGCTTTGGCCTGAGGCTCCAGGGAAAGCCGGGGACGGGAACATCCAGTGGCCAGAATGGCTGCCAGGATCATAAGCCCGCATAGAGCTCTAGTTACCCGGGGGTAATTCATGGATCCGTCCATCCGGAGCGAATGATTTGATGCGTGAGGGAGTGATTCCACTCCGGAGCATGGGGTTGTTGTTCAAGGCTTCCAGGGTCTGCGAAGCCTTACCCAAAGTATCATTGAGATTATTGATCATCAACATCAGTTCAGGATTCGAGCGCGACAGGCTGCCCAGGATTGTTTCCAGTTCTGCCAGACTGCCGCTGAGATTCACCAGAGACGAGCTCAGCGGATTGATCAGTTTAGTCCCGCTGGGATCGATCATTTTCAGCACCAGGCTGTCAGGATCGGCATAATTGGTAACAGCCATATTCACTGTGCTTAGTAGTGTTTCTACCTGCACCATCTGCTGAGAGACATCCTGGCTGATGTCGGCAAGATTGTTCATGATCCTTAGCACCACACCTGCATCAGGATTGTGGTCACGATTGAGATTGGCGCTTAAGGTACCAAGTTCTCTGAGGCTATGATTCAGCAGATCCAGGGTTTGGTCAGCTTTCTCTGAAGCATCAGCTACTGTCACCAGGATCCGCATCAAAGCGCCCTTATCGGCATTGTCGTCCCGATTCAGTTCCCGGGTGAGCATCTCGATATTCTCGATGATGGCTGCGATGGGATCACTGCTCTTGGGAGAATATGTGCGCAGCAAAATCCTGCCTTCTGGAAAGTCTGTGGAAGGGATCATGCTGCCTTCCGCCAGAGCCTGATTATTCTTGGGATCACACACGTATTCCAGGGTGGTTTTACCCGTCACAGGATTGTTTGTCCGGTAAAGCACACTGGAAGGGACCATGATCTTCTGATAGCGCTTGAGGATATAGAATTCGATCTTGATCAAGCCTTCGGGAGTCAGCTCAAAACTGTGAATCCTCCCAATTTCAAATCCTTTATACAGCACCGGAGTCTGGGTAGAGATTCCGATGGCATTCTCAAGCTTGCTGAAATAGTGAAATCTCTTCTCAAAAAGGTTCTGTTTAATGGCTATGAAAACCAGTGTTGTCACCAGTACCACAAGGGGAATGGTAACAAATAGCGTAACGATCTGTCTGGTGTACTTTATCTTATAATTCATTTCTTATTCTTTCCCAAACGAATAGTATCCAAATACAATGGCCTAATTTTGTCAAGAAATTGCTTACTGAGACGTGAAATACTCAGTCATTGAGCTGAGATCGATGATCGCATCCGCAAATCCCATGCCAAACTCGTCATCCGCACTGGCTATCAGCATGGGATACGAGTTACGCAGCTGTCCCAAGACACTGAACAGGGTTTGGCGCTCACTTTTATTCAGCAGATAAAAGGGGTCATCCAGCACCAGAGCCCGGGGCGCCAACAGCAGAGCCCGCACAAAACTGAGCAGCTTCAAAGGCCCAGCCCTATAGGCTACCGGACGCAAGGTTAGATCCATATCCAGATTGAAAGTGTGAAGCCAGCTATGGATCAATTCATCTATCTCTGCTTCGTTCAGATTGGGATTGAGCCACCTCAGAGGCAACATCAGGTTTTCCTTGAGGGTAAGATTGGCGAGCATGATGCCTTCGTCGAACACATAGGCAAAGCTCTTGACCAGAGGTTCGCGGGCCGAGTAATCCGTAAAAGGAATACCATCGATCGTGATCTCTCCGGAAATGATCCGATCCAGCCCCACCAGAGCATACAAGATAGTCCGGGAGAGGTTTTCCTGAGGATCGTACAGCGTGGTGATGCGGGTGAGATCGATCTCCAGATCAAGGTTTCTGATCCCGTCATGAGTGCAGAGCTGATCGAATACTATCTTCATAATCTATCTGAATATCCAAAATAGAAAAGTGATGATGATATCACTGATGATCACGATAAATATCGAACTCACCACTGCCCTGATGGTGCGCTGAGGAACCTCTGTAGAAGCCCTGTGCACGCTCATTCCATGATAAGTAGCAACTAACGAAATGATCAGACCAAACACGGCAGATTTGATGATACTGGAAAGCACATGGGACATGGTAAGCACCGACAGAAAATCATTGATGAAGGCTCTAAATTCCAGGTTTGTGAAGAATCTGGTGAAGAGCCAGCCCCCCAATACCGCCACCAGATTGAAATACAGCGTCAGGATTATCATAGCCACCACCACTCCGATAATCCTGGATACCACCAGATAACCTATTGGGGAAATCCCGAAGGATTCGATCAGATCTATCTCGCGGCGCACTTTCATGTTTCCCAGTTCAGTGGAGATTGCCGTGCCGCTCCGGGCGATCACCACCAGAGAAGTCAGGATCCCGGAAAGCTCGCTAACCACCACAGTTACGAGGATGATGTGCACCCAGATGCCCTGGCCAAAGTTTGACAGCAGGTTGTAGCCCTGAAGAATGGTAAGTCCCCCGATGGCCATAGCCAGAAAGCTGATGAGTGGCAAGGCTTCGTATCCGGTAAAGAGGATCTGCCTCAGGATGACCATTGCGCTTACATGGCGGTTCGACCGGAGGTTGAATGCTTCTCGGAGAGTTGCTGCTAAAAACAAAAAGAAGTCCGGCTCGGACTTCTTTTCACAAGATTTGTTCATAACCAATGCTGGTTCTATGTTACTTCAGAATAAGAGTCTTCTTTGTAGATGTGTATCGCCCGCCATAGTGAATGGTTACAAAATAAGTGCCGGCAGGTACTTTAACCCCGGAATTGTCACATCTTTCCCAGAGAAAGCTGGCGTTTTTGGGCACGCTACCGCTATAGATATTCGCGACTAATTCACCACCGAGCGTTTCGACCACGAGGTTGATATTGGTAACATCGCTGAAACCTACAGAAATGATAGTTTCTTTATACATGGGATTTGGTGATACATCAAACAGGGTCAGATTTTGCGCACTATGCGCAAACAAAGCTACAGCCATTACAGCCAACAGGCTGGTCAATAAAATTACTCTCGTCTTGTTCATCCGTTCCTCACATTCATATACTGGTTTATATGGTATGCAACTTCCATTCCTAAGTCAGGTTTCTTTCGCATAAAACTATCGCTCCCATCACTCCAGCGCGATTGCCAAAATGGGCTGGCAGGAGCCGAAATCCCATCTGATGCGCTTTGGGGAGCATATTGAAGATCTCTGCCTGCATGGTCTCGAGGCAATACATGCCCAGATCCATTGCCCCTCCACCCAGCACAACCGCTTCCGGATCCAGCAAAACCACTGCATTGGCTATGGCTCGGGCCAGATATCTGCTGCCAGTTGTGATAACTTCGTTTACAATTGCATCCTGCTGCTGTTTTTTAATAAGCTCTGGAAGGCTGTACTGTAAATAGTGTTCACTCCTTTGGGCCAGGAGTCTTTTAATCCCATCCACAGAGCTGTAGGCTTCCAGGCAGCCCCGGTTTCCACATGTGCATTCTGCCCCATTCTCCACGCTTACGGCATGTCCGGCTTCACCGGCAAAGCCATGACTGCCCCGGAAAATCCTGCCTTCCGAGACGATGCCCCAGCCAATACCGCTGCCCACTGTGATCCCGATCAGGTTGTCAATCTTTAGTCCCTCCGCTTCAGCCAGCGCCATCAGATTGGCATCGTTATCACTGAATACCGGGTTATCAAAGGTCTGAGGGATTATCACGTCGGGACGCTGATCCACCCAAAAAGGCAGATTGGGATTCACGCCCACCAGGTGGCCATTGGCCTTGGAGATAGTTCCCGCGGTGGCAATGCCGAGGGCAGTAAAATCCTGCATATGATGCAGGGATTCGATAGTAGTAAACATTGCCGCGGCTGCGCTCAGGAATTGCCCGAGAGTTTTTGCCTTGAAAGGATGAATGCCATAGTGTTGTAAACCGAGTTTACTATTCCCCCAGCCATACTTGATGCTGGAACCGCCGATATCGATGCCCAGATAGTTTTGCATTGCGATGCTTCCTGTAACGATTGTTGTAAACTAAGAGATGGGGTGGGTGATGGGAGTCGAACCCACAACGCCCGGAACCACAATCCGGTGCTCTGCCATTGAACTACACCCACCATACAATCTCGGGGATATACTAGTAAAGCTGGCACGCCAGAAGGGATTCGAACCCCTGACCCGCAGCTTAGAAGGCTGCTGCTCTATCCTGCTGAGCTACTGGCGCAAAAAAAGTGGTAGCGGCGCAGGGATTTGAACCCCGGACCTGCGGATTATGATTCCGACGCTCTAACCAGCTGAGCTACACCGCCACACTCTGTAAAAAGTTCGAGCGATAATCATCGCTCGAGAAAATTGGTAGCGAGGGAAGGATTCGAACCTTCGACCTTCGGGTTATGAGCCCGACGAGCTACCAGCTGCTCCACCTCGCGTCAAGTTTTACCAAGATTTCTGAGCCGCCGTTGTTGTCAAGACAAAATCTTAGATTTCTTCTGCTTCCTCACCGTAGATTTCTTTGAAGCGCTGCTTGTCTATATCCAGCGGAATACCTTCAAAGACCTTTTGTCCATCTTTCAAAGCCAATACACGGTTCCCATAACGCCGCGCCAGGGATAGGAAATGCAGGGAGCAAATCACCGCGATCCCATCCCGGTTGATTTCCGCCAGATATTGCAGGATCGAATCTGCCGTGGCAGGATCCAGGCTGGCCACCGGCTCATCGGCAAGGATCATTCTGGGCTCCTGCATCAGCGCCCGGGCAATGGCCACCCTTTGTTGCTGTCCTCCGGAAAGCTGCTTCACCTGCTTTTTGGCAAAATCACTGAGGCCCACCCGGGCCAGATTGTGGTGGGCTGCATCCAGCTCTGCTTTGGTAAATCCCGAACCCAGATGGTGATAGCCCAGCCTGCCAGTGAGCACATTGGTCAAAACCGACAGGTTTTTGATCAGATTGAACTGCTGGAAGACCATGGCGATATTGCGCCTGTAGTGCCGAAGCGCTGCGCCTTTCAAGTCCCGGATCGATTGCCCCTGATACAGTACGTCGCCGGCACTGGGCTCGATCAGGCGGTTGATACAGCGCAGCAGGGTGGATTTGCCACTGCCGGAAAGCCCCAGCAGGATCACAAAATCCCCATCCGCCACGGTGAAGGAAAGGTCGTTCACGGCATAGCTTTTCCCGTCATAACTCTTGTAGAGGTTCTTTACTTCCAGTAGATTCATTTATTATCCTTGGGATTCATCTTATTTCAGCATTTGGGCAGGATCCATGTTCATGGCTTTGAGCGTGGTGCGCACGATCTCATAATCCGCATCAGAAGCGTGTTCCAGCCCATCGATATCATACAGGGTCTTCAGCGTGGCCTGGCCTTCGCTGCTTTGGGCAAAATCGTACAGCGCTTTCACCACTTCCTGCTCCAGTTCTTCAGGCAGGCTTTTTCTGAAAGTGACCGTATCATTCGGAATCCAATCCGTAAAGCCGATAATCCTGAGCTTGTCAAAAATATCGGGATGTGTGGAGTACAATTTTTCCCGGGCATCTTTGGGCAGTCCGGTGGAATCGGGAGGACTCCAGTAGGTGCAGGCCACGTCTGCCCGTCCGCTGTAAACCGCCAGCAGGGCTTGAGGGTGTCCTCCGGCAAAGACATGATCCTTGGGCGTGATATTCATGTTCTTCAGGATCGCGGAAGGGTAGATGTATCCGGAGGTTGATGCAGCATCGGTATAGGCAACGATCTTGTCCTGAATATCCTCCAGGGTCTTGATGTCCGGCCGGGCGGCTACAAACTGACCCCGGTATTTGTTCAAACCATTGCGCACCGTCATGAGCCGCACTCTGGCATCGTATTTCTGTTTTGCCAATACATAGGCAAAGGTGGGCAGCCAGGCTATATCAGCCTGATAATTGCCCAGAGCCTCGATCACGGCAGCATAGCTGGTGGGCACCGCCACCTTGTAGTGATATCCAGTGGCTTTGTTCAGTGCGGCAGCGATTGCTTCGCCGCTGGCTACCACTTTCCCTGCTTCCAAAGAGGGAACAAAATACATCTTGATCGGGTTTTGCCGGGTTCCCAGCTTTTTATTGGCTTTGCTGGTACGGCTGCTTTCACTCATGCATCCGGCTAATAGCAGCAAGAGTAAGCTCAGAAATATCCAGATTCTTTTCATAAGGTGATCACTCCCAAAGATATTCATCCAACGGATAGAATTCGCTTCTCAGGATTCTGGTCAAGTAAAAAGTGAGTACCTGCCTATGGGCACGCATCTCTCTGATCTCAAGCAGAGCCGATCGACGCCACCACATCAACTGGAACAAATTCCTGGCGGCTGATGGTATTCTTCATCTCCACTATGTCACTGTTGTGCATGCGAATGCAGCCTTCACTCACGTTTGTACCGATAGAAGAGGGATCATGTGTGCCGTGAATGGCGATGCCAGTCCAGGTTTTTTGGGAGAAGGTAACACTCTTGCCCGTGTAAAGCGCCAGGAACCACGGTCCATAGGCACCTTTTACCGGACCCTTGCCATCATTGAAATCATGCGACCAGCCACCGGAATCCCGGATGAAGTTCACATAAAAATACCCCTCCGGAGTGCGCAGATCGCCCACTGCTGCTTTATCACCGGTATTTTTTCCCAGGCCTACCTTGTATGTCTTTTGCAGAGCCCCGTCTTTGTAGAGGCGCAGTTCATGCCGATCCTTGATTACCAGGATGTAGTAGCCAGTTTGCTTCATTCTGGGACGCCGATCCGCAGGGATGCTATCCGGGATCACTTCTGCCGGGGCTTTGTTACTGGCAGCAGGCTGCTCCTGCGGCTTGGGATCAGCAGTAGGAGCGGCTTGTTCCTTGGTCTTTGCATCTGGCACCAGGCCAAGCGAATCCGCTACCGCTTCCTGTTTGTCCCCCCGTCCGGTCTCCATTTTACGCTGTTTGTCCTTATTCAGGAACCAAAGCCCAAGTCCCAGGACTATGATCACTACCAATAACGAGGGTATATTCAAGCGTCTTTTATGATGTCGGTATTTTCTAAGCTGAGCCACAAAGTACTCCTATCGTGCTTTTATGATACTTTGCACCTTACTAGTCAGGTGCATTTGCTGTCAATTGAAATCACCTTTCTTGAGTTCAAAGAGCCCTTGCCTGCTTCCACCCATACCATTAAATCTGTGCACAAGTCACAGTTTAACTCTAGTCAAATAGGCAAGTGGAGCTACAGCATTATGGTAGCATGTGCTACTCCATCCCTTCAATGCTGGTTATCCTGTCCAGGTTGAAGATTCGATGCAGGGAGATGATATAACGCTGATTAGGACGATGGTCATACAGCTTAGGATAGGATAACTACGCCAAGTATCTCACATACTGAGACTGGGAAAAAAACCTTGACCAGAAATGCGGTCTGCAGATAAATGCGCTTAATGTGATATATTCGCACCAAGTGCACAAGGGAGATGTCAGATGATAATCAGATTTTCTGTGGCCAATTGCCTATCCTTCAACGATAAAACATCGTTGGATTTGTTTGCATCGAAAGTTGGGAATCTAAAGGAGCAGCTTTGGATATCGAAAAGCAGATACATTCCCAATATTCTGAAGTCTGCCTTTGTATTCGGTCCTAACGCTGCAGGAAAATCAAATCTGATCAAAGCAATCCATTATGCCAAGTCAATTGTACTGCAAGAGCCAAATCCACTTAGAAGCAGAACAACCTATTTTAAGCTCTGTCCCGAGTGTCCTAAGAAACCGAGTTTTTTTGAATTTGAGGTATTAATTGATCGAAACATCTACCGCTATGGTTTTGAGATAAAAGCAAATGTCATTACTCGTGAGTGGCTTTGGCAAAACAACTCTACAGGGGAACATGAGATCTATGAGAGGACTTACGATAAAGCAACAAAGAATCAGATTAGATACGGCGAGAAATACGAGAAATATAGAGATCACGAGTTTATTAGTTTTATTCTAAAGGGAACACCCGAAAACAAGCTTTTCTTATCAGAGTTGATTGACAGGAATGTAGATATATTCCGAAATGTGTACGAATGGTTTAAGAAGATAGTAGTTATATATCCAGAATCAGAGCTTCAATCTTATAATGTAATACTCAACAATGAGTACCTGTTAAATGAATACAGACGGTTAATGAGCATATGCGATGTTGGCATAGACGATATTAGTGTTGAGAGGATTGATGCTGATGATGTTCTTGATAAAATGCCCAACGAACTCAGGGATAAACTCAAACTGGATTTGTTAACAAACTTAACCTTAAAGCAAGATGATAGATACTCCATAAGTCTTCAAGAAGGCAACCGAGAAGCTTACAAAATACAGATATCTCATAAGATGCCATTAACAGGAGAGTCGGTCAGTTTTACGATTTCAGAAGAATCAGATGGTACCAATCGTCTGTTTGATTTGATACCTATTTTATCGCTAGTTCTTCAAGATGCGATTGTGCTTGTTGACGAACTCGATCGAAGCTTGCATTCAAATGTGTCCAGATTGTTTATCAAAACCCTGTTCAAGGCGAATAAAGATCATCAATCACAAATGATAGTTACAACACATGATGCAACACTCTTGGATGTAAAACTGATCAGAAGAGATTCAATTTGGTTCGTTAGAAAGAACTATAAGAAAGCTTCAGAAATATATTCGCTGTACGATTACGTAAAAGTCAGAAATGATAAAGCCCTTCAGAAAGCATACCTGGCTGGCTTATATGGTGCAGTACCCGTGATCAGAAGTCAGGAGGAAGATGAATGAAGTATTCAAGAAAGGCTGGCAATCTTGTTCCTAGAAAGGTTTTCATCTTCACTGAGGGCAGTGTTACAGAACAGAGGTATTTTCAGGAATTCATTGAGTTCTATAACATCCCACAAGCTAGAGTTAAAGTAGTTGATAGAGATTCTACACAATCCAGCCCACAAGCTGTAATAGACTTTGTCATTGACTTCCAAAAAAAGATACGCAAGAATGAGCCAGAGATTTCGGTAAATTACATGTATTGGCTGGTAATTGATACTGACCGCTGGGCTGCAAATCTAGCAAGAGCAGTAGATGATGCATATCAAAGAAAGTTTGAGGTGGCTATTTCTCGTCCATGTTTCGAGATCTGGTTGTTAGTCCATTATCTAACCGCTGACATGGTTAAATTAAGTGAATCGAAACTATGCTCTAAGAGCGCTATTAATCAGGAAATCCATCTATTCAATGTTTCTGGTTGTAACGATGATGACTACTTCGGTAAAACGATTATTGCGATAGAAAATGCACAAGCTCTAGATATTGATCCCAGGCAACGAGTACTTCCATGTATCGGAACTAGAGTCTACAAACTAGCTAGATTGCTTCTGGAGTATGCTCGAACTACCTTATAGAACTTGATTGCACAACAGAAGACACTGTTCAGATTATCACAGTATAATGGGGTCTGCCTGTCACCATTCACACTTCGAGTCTTTCTAACTGAACAATTTCGTTGAATATTTATGAAGCCCTTACTTGTTGGCAGGATACAACCCATTGTAAACTTCAACAATTTATTACTTGACACTATCATACATCATTATTTAAATTGCATATGCCTATGGAGGTAGTTATGAAATACATTTTAGTTATCCTTCTATTCTTTATCAGTTGTGGACTGGCATCCCAAGTTTTACCACCTCTTTACCAGGTTACCAGGGTTACAGATACGCGAGTGAATTCATATTATCCAGGTGGCGCTTACCATTTGATAGGCACTAAATTTGTGCTTCATTACTCGCAATCCACCCATTTATTGGAATCTATCCAGAAATATACAATCGACTACTTCCATGGTCCGGATATGAGTACAGAGAATCAGGGAACCTGGGTTTTACAATCTACTACTCCCTCAAATAGCGAGTGCTGGTTGTTCAACGATTATTTCCGGGTTAAGCAAATTCACCCTTTGAATGGTGCATCCACATATCGTGTTTCAGATTTTGATTATGATGGATACCTGCTTAGAGATATGTACTACACTCTGGACATGACTCTCACTAGAGATATCTGCTTTTATTACACTGACGAACACAGATTAACCGAGAAGGTGATAAAACACAATTCTAACAGCTTTGAAAAGCACCAGTTTGATTATGATGATTTGGGAAGAAGATCTTTTAAAACTTGCTACACATCGGCGGACTCTTTGAACTGGAATCCAATCGATAGAACTGAATACACATATTCTGCTCTACCATTACCGGTGGATTTTAATCCTGAGAAGTATGAAGATTATCTGGGAAATATTTACCCTGTTCCAGGAATACCCAATAAATACAAACTAGAAAGCAGCAGTACATACGATTACGCAAACAACGCCTGGGTTTGGAATGCCACCTATCCAATGTATCTATGGGGTACCTTGGGTTTTGACATGCTGCCTTATTATGGAACAGGTATTTATACCGGAGTTGGGCTGTTTAAAGAGAATTACATTTTGGGTTATAGTGGATTCTACGATCGTTCCGTAGCGTTTGATTGGGCGATAAATCCTGTAAGCAATGAAGACGAATACGCCAGCGTACTAGCGCCACTTATTAATTGCTACCCCAACCCTTTCAAAGAATCCTGTAACATAGAACTCAAAATGAACGGCTTTTCTCCGATGAGCTTATCTATTTTTAATCTTAGAGGCCAAAGGGTTAGAAAGCTCGAAGCCAAGCCGGAAGATAGGCTCCTCTGGGATGGTAACGATGAGCACGGGAAGCCGGTAAATCCAGGTATCTATTTCTTCATGGTAAACAACGGCAGTAAGCAATATACGAAAAAAGTAATAAAACTGTAATCCAGTTTCATAACACGTTTTAGTCTTGCTGTCATGTCTACGATACTGGCTGGTAACAGCTGGCATATTCCTATGATTCTGCACGTCAGATACTCTACAATTATCTTTGCTAAGAAATCTCAGTCAGGCTTTTGCCTCTATTCCGGCGTAACCTGCTGGGAGCATCTTGATTTTAAGAGAGACCCATTTGCAGATCTGGATTAGATTTTAACTGGACATTCTGACCAGCAAGATCAGAATGTCCAATCCACACGCACCCCTCAATATTCCCTAAGGAATCAAGAAACTGCCAGTCATTACGCTACTTCGATAATCCTCCTAAGATTTACATATCGGTTTGGGATTGCTATTCAGGCAGTTTTACCAGGGAGCCGGTAACGGTCTTCAAGAGGTTTACTTCATCCTTGGTGGGCTTGAAGATACCATTCACTGGAATGGCAAAGGTGCTTTTCGGGGTGGTATTCAGAATCGCATTTGTAACCTCCAGCGGCCTTTTAATGATAACAGTCTGCAATCCATACAGGATTGACAACTGGAATTCTTCTCTGCTGGTCGCAAGTTCACCATTTATATTTATCCCATAGGCACCGCCTTTGACCTTGCCATCGTACTTCACGTACTTCTTGGTAATGACATACTTCTGCACAAAACCTGAGATACCCAACAGGTAACAGATATTGTCATCATCCAGTAAGTCCTGGTTGTTATCCTTCCATTTCAATACTCCAGTCTTCCAGGAATCATCGTGGAAATCCACAATGGCAGACATCTGATCCATCACATTCACGCTGATGTAGGTGTTGGCGTTCATCTGTGCAGATAGAAAGCTGAAGAAGCCAACATTACTGGCAATGGTTTGATCGATTATCAGGTTCTGCCTGAGTGTAGGGGTTGTTAGAATCGAGCTATCATCAATTTGACAACCAGGGATAGGCTGAGTACAGAATTGCAGATTCCGGCAATCTTGATAGATGTTCGATGGGACTTTACCGTTTACTTTGCGAATCTCCATCACCAAACCAAGAATTTTTGTGGGTTTTCCATTGAATGCATCTGCGATGATGAAAGGGGTGTTTTCACCGATTGCCACCGCACTCTTCACACTATCTGGGGTGGGTATGCTGGTTCTTTCGGCAGCCTCATTAATGGCTTTGTTGGTTCTTACTTTAATCCCGCTCATGATAAATCTCCTTTTGTTTGGGTGGTTGTTGCTTCATTGCCTCACAAAGCACAGGATTCTGATTTGCAAGTTTCCCACAAATCCATTCCCGTACCCATGGGCAAGCCTTCAGACGATCTATATCCTCTGAAATCCTGAGCCTGATGATCTAATCTCCGGACCCAATGCTCAAGCCTGCTCAAGTGACCAAAGCATAGACCAGGACGCCAGAGAATCCAGGCACCAGTGATTTCAGGATTGCTTTTAGGCTTTGTAAACACGGTAAATACGTAGTTTCTTCCAGTTTTGCTCATACATTTCTGTTCTCCTTTTTGGGGCCTATATATACTAAGTGTCAAAAATGGAGATTTGGCGGCTGCAGTTTTGCGTTTTTTTTCGTTTTGGGATGTTTTTTTGATTGTGATTTCTGTGATTTAGCCTCCAAAGCCAGAAGCACTAAGGCATTCAGACAAACATTAAATTTCTGCATTAAGTACTTGATCCACAATATATAGCGGCGCTACAGCGAAAGCCGGTACATGAGCGGACTCAACTGATGCTGGGACAATAAGATAGGCGGTTATAGGGCGATTTTTGAGCCCTGAACTATTGTCTCTCTCCTATTTCTTGCTCTTTATCTACTCTTAATCAAGCCTTAATCAAGCCTTAATTATTAAGGCTTGATTAAGGGTAGATAAAGGCTTGATTAACACCCAGAAATGAGGAAAAAAGGTCAATTTCAGATGGTTTTTGCAACGTGACAACGAAAACTGCAAATTGTGCAGCGAAATCTGCAAACTGTCGCATCCTTATGCATCGTAGGACATCCTTAACAAGACCATTTTAGGTAGTTTCTGACAGGATTTCTGCAATTAAGATCACCGAAAACTTCAAATTCTGACAGGAAATCTGCATATCGAACGACGCATAGCATTGGTTTGATGAAAGTGTTCAAATAGGTTCATGAAGATTTTGGGATTGACAGCAGGAAGCCTGAGCCAACCTTGGTCAGTTGAGGATGAGATGAACACGGAGAATGAAAAACTAAAGAAGAGACTCGAAGATGCGCTAAGGCGGATCAGTGATCTGGAGACAGAGAACTCCAGATTGAGAGAAATGGTCTCAAATGTTACTCATCTGTCAGACTTGAATACTGAACACTTAGTTTCAACAGAGAACCTGCAAAAGCCTAGCTCCGAAAACTCACATTCCGAAAGAACTAGTTCTTCATGTGCTTTAATCAACAATCAATCCAGTCCGGAGGATAAGGTACAGCTCTTTCGCAGCTTATTTCAGGGAAGAGAAGACGTGTTTGCAATCAGATGGGTTGGCAAAGACAATAGGTCAGGCTACTCCCCAGCCTGCTATAATGATTGGAAACAAGAAGTGTGCGGAAAGTACAAGAAAATCCCTTGTGCGAGCTGTGAGAACAGAAAGCTTATCCCACTTGATGATAAACAAATCTACCGGCACCTGAGTGGTGATATCATTATTGGCATCTATCCCCTGCTCGAAGACGATACATGCAGTTTTCTGGCTATAGATTTTGATAAGAAGGAATGGCGGGATGATGTGATGGCATTGATCGATGTCTGCAATCAGTATCATGTTCCTGGTTATGTTGAGATATCCAGGTCTGGGAAGGGTGCCCATGTGTGGTTTTTCTTTGATGCAAAGATATCTGCAGCTCAGGCTCGTAGATTGGGAACTGCGCTGCTTACAAATGCTATGGAAAATCACCACCAAATCGGATTTGATTCATTTGACCGCATGTTCCCCAATCAAGATACTATGCCCAAAGGTGGTTTTGGCAATCTGATTGCATTACCATTGCAAAAGAAAGCCCGGGAGAGTGGGCATAGTGAGTTTGTAGATCAGCAGCTACATAGGATTGATGATCAATGGCACTTCCTATCACAAATAGATAGACTCAGTAAACACAGGATCAACGCAATTCTCGCAGAACTACCCTCTGGTCACGGTTCGATGGGATTATCCCAGATAAATACATCTGAAATGGATGAAACCATGCCATGGGAAGCACAACAAGCCCAAGCTGAGGAGTACAAAGATTTACCCTCTCAGGTAAAGATTGTCCTTAGTAATATGATCTACGTTGAGAAAGCTGGACTTCCACAGAAGCTCATGTCCAATATTATCAGGCTGGCTGCCTTCCAGAATCCAGAATTCTACCGCGCCCAAGCCATGAGAATGCCAATCTACAATCTACCCAGGGTCATCAATCTATCTTCAGAAACAGATGAATACCTCGCAATCCCAAGAGGGTGTTTTGAAGATATCTCAAAGCTTGTATCAACTCTGGGAATTTTACTGATCCAGAAGGATTTGAGATTTACAGGAGAACCCATCAACGCAATATTCGCTGGTAAACTGAGCAGTGAACAACTCCTTGCCGGGACTGCGATGCTCAAGCACGATAATGGTATTCTCTCAGCTACCACGGCATTTGGCAAGACTGTTGTGGCAATCTGGATGATAGCTCAAAGGAAGACTAATACTCTGGTCATAGTACATCGCAGGCAGTTAATGAACCAATGGGTAGAGCGGCTGAAGTGTTTTCTGCAAGAACCGGAGATAGGGCAAATCGGAGGGGGTATAGACAAAAGAACCGGCAATATCGATGTGGCAATAATTCAGAGCCTTACCCACAAACACACAGTAAAAGAGCTTGTTAAGCATTATGGCATGGTGATTGTGGATGAGTGTCACCATATCTCTGCCTTTAGCTTTGAGCAAGTTCTCAAATCTGCTAGGGCAAAGTACGTCTATGGGCTCACTGCCACTCCAATCCGCCAGGATGGTCATCACCCCATTGTGTATATGCAATGCGGCCCTATCCGCTTTAAAGTAGATGCCAAATCTCAAGTTCTGCTAAGGTCATTCACTCACAAAGTAATAACTCGCCATACAAACTTCTCAATGATAAAACCAAGCGAGGAAGCCGAGATCAAGATCACAGACATCTATCAGGCTTTGGTGGATGATACCAGGCGAAATGATCTGATTCTGGATGACATTATTGCGGCAATCGTAGCCGGTAAAAGTCCACTTGTCCTCACGGAAAGAACTGCTCACGTAGAGTTCTTTGCCCAGAAACTCGCAGGCTTTTCCAAGCATGTGATCGCGCTTCGGGGTGGCATGGGCAGAAAGCAGCTGAAAGCTGTAATGGATAAGCTCCACTGCATACCAGATGAAGATGAAAGGGTGATTATCGCAACCGGAAAATACATAGGGGAGGGCTTTGATGACAGTAGACTGGATACATTGTTCCTTACTATGCCCATATCCTGGAAAGGAGTGCTGCAACAATATGCTGGTAGGCTGCATAGGGCTCATGATAACAAAACAGAAGTTGTGATCTACGATTATGTCGATTTGAACGAACCCATGCTTACGAACATGTACAGAAAACGAGTGAAGGGGTATGAGAGTATGGGTTGCGCTATCAGCAAGTAAGGACTTTTATGGTTGGAAATGTATCCTTATTCTGCCATCCAGCCATCTGGCAAGAAAAGAGGGTTTAAAAGCCACTGATTATCTTGCCTAATCATGCCTAAAGCTCCGGAGGTATCTGTAACAATGTTTGGAAACGCATTTATTCCAAGTGTTTTCGGATCGCTCTCAATTGCACTTTTTAGAAACTCGAATCGTTTTGTTATTGCTTCCCGATATGAGTATGGAAGTGATCTGTCCTCTATGAGCAACAAATTCACACTATCTGAGTAGACTTTACTTCGCTTTGATTCTATGGCAGACAAGATGATAGATACCCATTGTTTTTCAGCATGCCACCCATACATTCCGGTTCCCTGTAAACCATCTCCTTTATTTACAAGGTTTTTTCGCATTTCCCCCTTGTTTGGCTTTTCAAGAGTAAACATATCATTGGATACTTCTGCCATTTCGATATCTTCATCAGCCTGGGATAACTGATGCTTGAGAGCTTCATTCTTCATTGTGGTGGCACGAGTAATCTCGATTAGCATTACTTCCCCACTGCTTAAGACTACCTCAAAATCTGGCTCTTCTCTTTTTAGCACTCGATAAGGGTACAAAAGAAGCGGACCAAAGCACTGCATGAACAGGTTCTTTTTAAGAGTGTTCATCATGCACTGCCATTCGGATATTATAGACGAACTGCTTATGATGTTAAAAACTCTCCTATGTGAATTCTCAACATCTTGAGGGCTCATGAAAGTGAGTTCTCTAAACTCGAGTTTATTATTCATAGTAATGAAGTTGCACCCAGGTTCCTGCCTCTTCTCCGGCTGTCGAGAAGTAGTCGATTTAGCTTAGGGCCTTGTCATACTAGTGCATTCACTCTCCCATGAGTAGTTATTTACTCGATTCTGTAAATAGTTATGCAGGGTTCTCATTGTCAATAGCAATCGCATTCTCATCGAATCTTAACCATTTCTATGCGGGTATCTGCGGAGAGAAGCGGAATTTATCGATTGACAACCAGAGGGGGTTCGGCGATGTATGAATTTGGGTGAAAAAGGTGAAGGAAATCCGCTTTTCTGAAAAGGTTAATCCCTTGCCAATAAAGCCCATTAGGAGTGATCATGGATCATTTGCAGGACAGATGGCTGTCCATCAAAGAGATATGTGCTTACCTCGGAGTAAGCGATGACACGGTGTATCGCTGGATAAAATTCCACGATATGCCCACCCACAAGATGGGGCGGTTGTGGAAATTCAAAATCAATGAGATAGATGAGTGGGTCAAGGCTGGTGGAGCAACACTTAAATCAATCAAATCAAGAGCAAAGAAGATATAAATTCAGTATCTCATGCAAATCGGGCTGCATAACAGCTATATCCGTGGCTTATTGCTATTCATGCAGCCATAGATGCCAATGTATAAAACTTTGTGAATACGGGGATTAAATGCTGACTGATCAAAGAGAATATATGATTCAAGAGCTTGAAGCAGCACGCAAGAGGTTATTAGATTTAACCGCTCGTAATAGGCTTTTAAACTACCGTCCCAGTAAAATCAAGACGATTGAGTTCGAAGACTGCTCTGTAGATACACTTTATAAAAATCTCATTGAAGAAGAGAAGAAAATGTCATTCCGAAGCAAGGGGAATGCAAGGAAGAAGAATGACACAAAACAGCAAGATGATATACTTTTTGATATCTTCGCCAGCGATGACTCTGAGGAAAGTGAGGTTAGCGGCTCATATATCCATGTTAACATCAACAAAGAGGATATTCAATCCAAGCTTCACAAGGTTAGCAAACTAGCCGACTCTTTTTTTGATGAGCAGGGCTATTCAATTCTCTTCGTAGCTCTTGGGTTTATTCAATGGAGAGAACAGAAAACAAGCGAGATTCAGAAATCTCCTTTGGTTCTTGTTCCTGTTGAGTTACGAAGAACCAGTATAGGAAAGCCCTACAAATTGCAATGGACAGGGGATGAAATCATCTCAAATGTATGCATGATTGAAAAAGCCAAAGAGCTAGGTATAACATTTCCAGAGTATGTTTCTAATGGGGGTTCAATAGGGATTAAGAGTTATGTCGAGGGAGTTCAGAAGATTGTAACAAAAAAGGACTGGGTCTTCGAAGATAGGAGCTGCTTAGATTTCTTCAGTTTTACAAAGTTCGTCCTTTGGAAGGACCTTGACATAAAGTCTTGGAGCGAAGGGAACGGACCTTTAGACAATGAGTTAATCAAAACAATGCTCCTAACACCAGACGATAATCAGTCAGATTTTAACGACCTAGAGGACTATAATCATGAACTGGTTGCAAAGGATGTTTATCATATCTTGGACGCAGATCCATCTCAGATTGCAGTCATCGAAGCCGTAAAAAATGGAATGAATATTATTGTAGAGGGACCTCCAGGTACTGGTAAATCGCAAACAATCGCGAATATAATCGCAGAATTGATGGGCATTGGTAAAAGCGTTCTATTCGTGAGTGAAAAAATGGCGGCTTTGGAAGTTGTGAAGAATCGCCTTGAGGCTTCTGATTTAGGCGACTACTGCTTGGAACTCCATAGCCGCAAGACAAATAAGAAGGAGTTCATCAATACTTTAACAAAAGCCTTTATGTTTTCTAACGATCATAAATCAGAAATTGATATGGATACATTCGCCAGATTAGAAAGCCAGAGGGAGCAGCTAAATGATTACGCTAGAACTCTAGCAAAAAAAACTGGGGCTCGCGGACTTACATTCTTTGCGCTTATGAGTTTGATAGAGCATGTAAACAGGCACTTTGAAGTATTAGGCCGCCAATACACAAGTTTAAAGATACCGAATGCATCGGAAATCAACGCTGATATGTGGAATCAGATGATTGATGATCTATCTGAGATATCTCTTTATGCGGAGAAAATACCCAATTTCAAGGATAATCCCTGGAAGGGTACTGATCCGACTTTTTATCTTCCCGATGAGATCGAGAATTTCAAGATAGAACTATCTAATGCTCTTGACTCATGGGTTGGATATGATAGTTTATTGGACTTACTGGAATCCAAATTTGGTATAGTCAAACAGTCTTTGATAAGTGAGTTGGCAAAATCTGTTTATGCCGCCTTACTGATAGTCGACATGAGATTTGTTGGCAGAGATGTTGTATACAATCAAATGTGGAAATCCAACCAGAACGATCCGTGCTCGATAATCCGATATCTGTACGAGTTCAATAACGTAAGATCATTGATACAGATCGATAAAGACATCACTGCCGATGATGCTGGAGCAAGATGGAATAAAACATGGCCCTGCGTCAGCATTATTCGGGAAATCCTTAGTAATATTCAGAACCTTATTGAAGCTACTGGTGTAATCTACGACGGCTCGGTTGCCAAATCACAGGGTTTTATCGATGCCTGCAACATAGTAGCAAATTCTCCCTATCAAAAAATCGATTGTTTACTTAACCCAAAATGGAAGGATCTTTCGTCACCGAAGAAACTGGTTGGATTGTTATCTGATACTCAAGCTCAGTATGCTTTAGCTATAAAATACTTCCCCCCAGTATTTCTGAATCAGGATCACCTAATGACAATAGAGTCATTTTCTGCTCTTAGGAATAAAAAGCTGAGGTTTCTCAGCTCAAGATACAGAACGGCTAAGCGTACTATTAAACAGAATCTTATTGATAAATCTTCAATACAAAATGCGAACTTCTCAGATCAACTTAGCATAGTAGCAAAATACTATCAATTGGTGAGGGAACTTCTTGGGTTTGATGGAGAAGGTAAGGCTTTATTCGATATTCACTGGCAGGGATTACAGGGTAACATTGATAAGCTTAATAGCATTATCAACTGGCAAATAGAATTCATGCGGATGAATAGATTAGGATTCTTTACAAGTGATGCCTATGCAAAAATCTGCAACAACCCAGAGTCTAAAGAGATAACAAGTAATGGTCGTAGATTAGCAGAGCTTTTTAACTCCGGAAACCAATACACTAATGACCTAATGCTATCGATAAAAAATAAACTCGAAGGAGAAGTAACCTTTTCCATTTTGCTTGCAGCAGCTCTTAGGCAGTTAAAATATTTGAGGGTAATCAAGAATGATGCTATCGCAAGAAGTCTATACGGGTATCTATGGAACTCCGTCAACACTAGTGAAGCAGACCTACTCAAATATCGCGAATGGCGCTCCAGGTTTGTAATAGCAGTTGATGATGGCCTATTGAATACCAAATCTATCGATTTGCTTGACTCACCAGTGACCGATAACGTAGAGATAAAAGAGCAATATGGAGTGTTAAAAACGTATCCTGAAATGACAAGTCTGTCGAAAGGACTGTTAAATCAACTTGGATTCGCAAATAATGAATCTGAAAAAATGTTGTCAGGAGCAATTACTTCACATATCGATAGTCTGAAGCTATGGAAGGGAGGTTTTTCTACGCTTACGGCATGGATTGATTACCAAAGGGCAAAGAAGAAATTCCGAAACAAACAATGTTTTATTCTAACAGATGCCTTAGAGAAAGGCAGCATTGATATTGCTAATGATATAGTGCCTATATTCAAAGCAAGTTATGCTGATACATTACTTAAAGAGGAGATTAAACACCATGATGTGTTAATCAATTTCAATGGTTCCATACACGAAAAAAGGATAGAAGTGTTTTCGAGACTGGATAAAAAGGTAATTGAATTAAACAGACAGAGATTGGCCTCAAAACTGAGCCATAACCGCCCGCGCTTAGTGAGTAACGCAACGAATCATTCCGAGGTTGGATTCTTGCGTGCAGAGATTTATAAAAAAAGGGCTCACAAACCTATAAGACAAATCCTCTCCAAAGCAGGCAATCTGATTATGCGAGCTAAACCATGTTTCCTGATGAGTCCCTTATCAATAGCTCAGTATCTTGATCCGCAAGCAATACGATTTGATACTATCATTTTTGACGAAGCAAGTCAAGTTAGGCCCGAAGATGCACTTGGATCGCTAATGAGGGGAAGGCAATTAGTTGTGATGGGAGATTCACGACAATTACCGCCTACTATGTTTTTTGATCATTTAGTTGATGATGAGCAGGACTTTGAAGATAATGATGAATATTCTGATTCTGTCGTAGATACTGAGAGCATTCTACAGCAAAGCAGAAAGAAACTCCCTTTGAAATACTTAAAGTGGCACTACCGCAGCAGACACGAGTCCCTGATCCAAGTATCAAATTCATTCTTTTATGACAATAGGCTTCAGGTATTCCCATCTGCTTATGCAAGAGACCCCAATAAAGGGCTGCAATTCAGACACATTCCCAGTACTGTGTATGATAGGGGTAGGGGATCATGCAACAAACTAGAGGCAAAGTATATTGTGGAATTGGCCTGCCAGCATTATCAGGAGAATCCAGACATTAGTTTGGGCATTGGTGCTTTCAGTGTCAAACAACAAGAGGCAATTCAAAACGAACTAGAGATCAAGTTAAGAAACAATCCAGAGTTGCAACCGCATTTTATAAAAAACAAAATTGAACATTTCTTTGTAAAAAACCTTGAAACAATCCAAGGTGATGAGAGAGATGTTATAGTAATCAGTATTGGATATGGCTTTGACCAAAACCATCAGCTACATATGAACTTTGGTCCCTTGAATCAAGATGGAGGCGACCGGAGACTCAATGTGCTGATTACTAGAGCGAGGCAAAAGTGTGTCGTTGTAAGTAACTTTAGATATTCTGACCTAAGAATAACTGAACAGTCTCCACAAGGGCTAAGGGCTTTACATACGTATTTACATTATGCAGAGCACGGTGAGATGCCGTCAGGAAACTACTCACCTGATACTGACTCGCCATTTGAAGATTCGGTATATGATTTTTTGGTCGGCTCGGGCTACAATGTCGTAAAACAAGTAGGATGTGCTAGCTTCAGAATAGATATGGCAGTTACACATCCAGATAATCCCTCACACTATGTTCTAGGGATTGAGTGCGATGGCGCCATGTATCACTCTTCTATGACGGCAAGAGAAAGAGATAGACTAAGACAGGAGATACTAGAAAAATTAGGTTGGAGGATATACAGAATCTGGTCAACTGATTGGTATAGAAACAGGCAGAATAGTATTGCTCAACTAACACTGGCGGTAGATCTAGCCCTTAGAAAACCAATAGAAAATGACAAAGCTAAGACCAATGATTCTAAAAATAAATCCGTGAAGATACAAGCGACCAAAGACAACAATACTCATGTAAACTCATATTTATCCACTCAACATGATGCAAATACCTTTGAGCACACATTACGGCTTGCAGATTACAAGCTCTGTGAATCGATAGATTTAGATCCAAACTATGAGTTACATGAAATGCCTCAAAAGCTATTAATACAAGCCGTCATTGATGTTGTCCAGGCTGAAGGTCCTATACATATAGATGATGTTGTAACTCGAATCAGGTCACTTTCTGGCTATGAAAAAGCTGGATCAAGGATAAGAAATTCACTTACAAGAGCAGTGAACAATGCTGTAAGAATTACAGCTATCTACGCCAGAGGAGATTTTCTTTGGGTCAAAAATTCAGATAGAGTTGTACCCAGGTTTAGAAATTTTTTGGTCGATGTGGATAAGATTTGCAATGAAGAGATCGAGGAAGTAATTCGTTTAGTTTTAAGTCACCAGTTGGGAACTGAAAGACACGAGCTATGCCTTCAGGTCTCAAGATTACTAGGAATTCAAAGGATGACATTCACGACAGAGGATAGATTGAACGCAGTAATTGATAACTTGGTCGATTCAACAGAGATCTTTGTTAATGCTGATAGATATGTTTACCCGAAAAGCTTAGACTCACAGCGGGAGGAATAGATGGATATCACAAGAGATTTGGTTAAAACTTTAAAAGATATTTATATGGATGACAATGATACAACAAAGATGATTGCTGAGGTAACCCCTTTAGCAGAGGCTGGCGACGTAGTTGCACAACATGTGCTGGGTTCCGTTTACTATCTTGGACTAGCTGAAGATACTGACTTCAAAGAAGCAATAAAGTGGTTAACACTATCAGCCAGCCAAGGAAACGTTGATTCTCAGCATTATCTTGGGGTTATCTTTATTCAGTTAAGTAACTATGAGGAAGCTTATATCTGGACATCTTTAGCAGCTGAAAACGGTAATGCGGAGGCTCAACTGAATCTAGCAGTAATGTTTTTTAACGGAAGCGGCACAGATAAGGATATAGATAAGGCTATCAAATGGGCTACATTGGCAGCCGAACAAGGGGATGCGCAGGCCCAATGCAATCTTGCAAAGATGTACCTTTCACTCGAAGACGAGACAGTCTATCAAGATGCAATCAAATGGTTCAAACTCTCATCAGAACAGGATAATGCGGAGGCTCAGTGCAAATTAGCTTTGATGTATGAAAACGGACAAGGTACCGAAAAGGACTATGATGAAGCATTCAGTCTGTACAGCTTGTCTGCGAATCAAGGTTATGCTGATGCCCAGTATTTCTTAGGTCAGATATATGAGAATGGACTTGGCGTAGAACAGAACCTTCGTGAGGCCTATAGACTGTATGTTCTAGCTGCTGAACAAGGAGATGAAGAAGCGAAAGAGAGAATTATTGCGATTGAGACTAGCGATCCTGATATTATTGGAGATGCTAGTAAGATAATTCCGGAAATCAATACTGAGGAATTCGCAATAGATTTAATCAGAGATGGGGCCGAAAAAGGAATGTCTCAGAGCCAATTTCTATTAGGAGTTGCTTATCTTACAGGCAAAGGCATGGACATTGATCATGATAAAGCACTTGATTTGTTTACGAAATCAGCAACACAAGATAACCCCAAAGCACAATATATGCTAGGTGTGGTTTATGAAAAAGGCATCGGGGTTGAACAAGATACCGATGAAGCATACCAATGGTATAAAAAATCAGCACTACAAGGCAACGATGATGCTATAGAAGCAATCAATCAGCTTATAGAATCTGGTTATGAATTAGGTGATAATGAATTCTGTGAAGTGGATCTAGATGGGCATGGCTATCAACAAAGAGATAAAGACGATTCAGATGCTGGTCAAGATGACTATGATGAAGATGAAGCGTCAGATGATGATTATGATGAGGAGGAGGATATTGAAGAGGATGATGATATTGACTTGTCAGATCATGATGAGTTCTTCATGTATCAAGAAGAGTTGCAACTAGATCCATCAAACTTAAGGTTACGGTACAAATTCCTTCAACACTTAATGGAGATGGTGAACTCACATTACTCAGATGATAGAGATAATTTGATTGAATTATATCTATCTGAGCTTGAAGCCAGTTTGAATTACATAATCAACAAGGCCACACTAAAAGACAAGTTGATGAATTTTCTTAAGATCAATTGTCTTATGCAGCTGGGAACACTTCACGTGTTAAGAGGGAATTTTTACGAAGCGGTTAAGAGCTATTACAAAGTCATAGAATTCAAGTGGCTTTTCAATCGGAAATCAATAACATTAACTGATCACGCTGCTCCTGAAGAACTCAGAGAAATATACAATTACGCAGTTTACAACATACACAGCATTGCTACGCGATTAGGTATTGGGTGGAATACGGCAAGACTTTACTCAATCGTCAATGATGCTATTGAGGAACGCGTGGGCTTATCAGTTAAATTCCTCGAACAAAGCAAAGACGATAGCGACGATATTTCCCAATCAGTTAGAACTAGACGCATTGAAGAATGTAATGCTTTGTTAAGCCCTGGAAAAGCGATAGAAACTTTCTATTTCTCAGATATTTGGGAATTTGCAGAGATATACATAGAAGACCCCGATGGCAGCGAATATGACGTATTCAATTCATGGCATGGAACATTATTGATAGAAGAAGATATTGCACAAGGGAGATTTGCAGCCATCCATAACCCACAGTTTTTAGAAGACCAGATATCCAGATTAAAAATATTCCTATAACATATTGATAGATTAGTAGCCACTTTGTTTAGTTTACTAAATCGGACTTGAACACACTACAAGGAGGTGATATGTTCAGTTTCAATTGTCCCAAATGCGGAAATCGATTGAGTGCAGAAGATAGTAAGAGAGGGATGCTAGTACGTTGTCCCCAGTGCAAGTCAGTAATCAAAACACCTGATAATCACAGGACATCATTAGATCAAGTCGATTTATCTCTTGATTCCTGTTCTGGAAAACTTAAAAAACTGTATTCTGCAGTAATGGATGAATATGACAATTTTATAGTGACATCTCAAGTTATTGGTGACGACTCCAATAAAGGATTACTATTTGTTGTCAAAACAGGAGAGGATAACTCACGAAAACAGATAGTCTGTGCTTTTTCGATTAAGTCTCCACTTGGCCAAGATGATATCCTTGGCATTCTTTCAAATATCTGCGAGGTAGAGGATTTTGCTGTAGACTATGATTTGATTTTGAAACATCTTGAACCTGGATTGATGCATCTTCAAATTCAAGATGGCACTCTCCAACTATATGGATCTTTCCCCTTTGATGACTGTAATTACGAATTGAAGGCTCATTTCATCTACGTCTTTGCAGATAAAGCAGATGCAATCGAAGATATAATTACGGATGCAGATAATCAATAGATGAATGTCCATAGTTGAGCATAAAAGGGATCTGGATAAGCTGAAGAACACCAGTTCCAATCTGAACATGGTGATGCTGCACAAGTTCCTGATCAGTGGTTCTGTATCAGCGGAATCGCTATTGGCATCGGGGATTGTGCCGAAATATGAAGAATTCCCAGAGCTGAATACCAGTGAACGGAT
>DAOSEN010000021.1:0-30131 GCA_035363155.1 Candidatus Cloacimonadota bacterium
ATCGGATCGAAGTGGTGACCAGAGATATCCCAGGTATATCACACAGATAAGATCCCTCGTCTGCACAGGCAGATATCTATACAGGTATCCTCCTCTGCAGAAGAAGAAATGGACGAAACTTAAGCGTAGCGAAATTACATGAAGCATAAACTAAAGATACATACAAACACTTGGTGGATGAATCCAAGTGAAAAAAGGAGAAAGACATGAAAACACAAGCATTGATCATGCTATTGCTGATGCTGATATGCACGGCAATCTTCGCCAGTGAAAACCCAAGCGATGCCGCAGAGTACGCGCGCAAAACCCAGGAACTAAACGATCGGGCTGATCGGTTCAAGGCAGAAACAGGATTTGAGGGAGACATCACTTACAACCACCAGTATATGAATTTCTCGCAATTGTATGGTACATTTAATGATATCCATTTAACGGCCCCTTGTGATACGGTACTGGCTGGCCAAGCTCTTGACCAAATCATGTTGAGGTTTACTCCTTTCACATTAGCTCGGGAGAGTCAACTCGTGCTTTCCCGACATGAACACAGTCGTTACATGGTAACTAAGATATGGAAACAGGTTGTTAATGGTTACAGTGTGCATCCGGGAGGTATTATTAGTGTATCTTATAACATAGATACTCAAGAATTTATTATTAATGATGCAACAGTGGATATTCCTAACACACCCATTCCTATCAATATAAGTAAAGAAGATGCCAAACAAATAATGATCAATGAGTATAAAAAGTCAGAGTATTACAATGGTCGTGTAAGAGGTAGTTCTCAAGAACCGAGTATTGCATACAATAGGATTTCAACATCCAAGGATCCATTGCAGTATAGACTGTATTGGTCAATGATGTTTTTTCAGGTTTCTTTCAGCATTGATGTGGAAACTTTAGAAATTCATCAACACATGAATATTATGATGTATAATATGTTAGCAGTGAAAGGTAAAACGTACAAACCAACAATCAGTGGTTTGGTGTTTGACCCAACAACTCCTCCAGAATCATCTTTACGGGGTATAAATGTTATGAATGGCGATCAAAATGGTTTCACTGATCCGAATGGATGCATTCAGCTATCACTTTCTCCTCAAGAAAATTATAAGGTGAGCTTGAGAAGTGAAAGATGGGATATCCGATCTATATATAACGAATCAACTTCGTTAAACGTAGATTACTATACAGAAATCGATCCGATGAGTTACGAGACCAATGTTTTAGATTTCATTGATACCCAAGATGAGCTAAACCCAGCGCCTCCATCCTTATATGCTGCTAACATTTACTATCATTTACAAAATCAAGACGACTTCTTCACAGAGCGAAGTCCTTCCTTCTCATCTGTAACTTATCCAGTAATTTATAATGATAATGAGGCTTTACCGGAGAATGATTGGGGAGGAGTTTTTGAAGTTAATTATAATACCGGTACCGTAGCAATTCATTACTACAATGGTTTCAATCCATACATTATTATGCATGAGTTATCTCATTTCTATACATTCAACAGAATGAATAGTTTAACTTTCAGTGGTGTTGCCTCAACGATGCTTGATAAAGCCATGGACGAAGCATTCGCAGAATATTGGTTGGGAAGGGGGCTTGTGACCAACAGTCATATTCGGAATTACAACGGGAACTCAATAGCTATTGATTTGCTAGACATTTACGACATTCATTCATCTGCAGATTATAACAACCTATCATTAACTCTTAACGAGGATTTTTATTCATGGTACTATTGTGGAATGCCAATTGCGGCAGTTTGGGAGGATATCCGAACACGTCTCTGGTTCGATGATTTTGATATTAAACTGCTTGGTGCTTTGACTTCCATAACCGTGTATGATCAAGATTTAAGCAAACCTCGATATTTCTATAATGTTTTGATGAGAACCTCAACTCCTAATGCTCAGATGATAATAGACAAAGCCTATTCAGACAGGGGGTTTCACTTCACTCCCAGAGTTATCAGTGCAGGATCAAACAATCCTAATAAAGAGAAGAACAAGTTCAGGATTGGTGATCCAGTTCATGTAAAGATCACAAACTGCCCCCAAAACACACCCCTCACTGTTTACATAGTTGAGGATCAGGACTATACGGATGGGATGAACATCTCATCATTATCAATCCTATACTCTCGTAGTCTCTCTGCAGTAGATATTGGTGATGACGGCAGTTGGACAGGTGAACTATGCAATTCGGATTCATTGGGAGGGGGTGAATACGATATCCTCGTAGATATTGGCAACAATGGAGTACTGCATTTTGCCTATAATGATGCGAATATCCGGGATGGCTTTGATGGCTTGACGGGTCATGGATTCACGGTATATGATGATCGGATCGAGGTGGTCTTAGCCCAGGATATTTCATGGAGTATGGTTGATAAAATGGGCACTCTGCAAAACGTTACCCAGAGCATAATAAGTGCTATGTCAGTAGGGGATAGATTAAACGTTTTTGCTTTTAACGAAGGCAGCCCTCCCCTATGGGATGGAGGGACATATAGTTCCAGTCCAACGATTATGCCAGAGCTTTACGAGATCAGAGATGAATCAGAACAAATCACCATGGTCGAGAGTGTGCAACAACACATTGGTAGGGACTGTACTGACTTATCTGTTCCATTTGAACATGGCTGGATTAGATTTGGTTCACTTTCTGACAGGAACAAGGGAATTGTGCTATTATCAGATGGTTTGCATACACCAACATGTGATTCGTTGCATCTCAATGACCCATTCTACAGTAATCCTCATACTATGGATACTGTGCTTAACAGCATAATTACACACTATTGCCCAGTTGGCATCAGGTGCTACACTATGGGATTCGAAACAGAACAAAGCGGTTTCACGAACATGAACTCAATTGCAGATACAGGCTGCGGTATTGCCTACCATGTTCCGGAGTTAGACTCTTTGGCAATAATAGCCAGTCGACTGATCAATTCAATCAGAGGAAATCCTCCCACATTTGACAAAAATTTCTCCATCCCGCCAAACTCGAACCATACTATTCAATTCAGTGTAGATGTCCTGGCGGATAAGCTCAAGGCCACAACGATATGTGACACTTTGAATAATGATGTGATCTTCACTATGGTATCGCCATCTGGAGTTATCTATAACCAGCCAATAAACATATGTGGTATAGCACAGAAAATATGCGTAGATTCTCCAGAGAGTGGAATCTGGACTGCAAGCATAACAAACAATTATTCTACTGAGGAAGCATTCAGCCTGATATGCGAGATAGATTCAGATCTGACGGTATCAACGGGGGAAATACCCTCAGAGCATGCAGTAGATAGCCCTTTGTTGTTGCAAGTTGCTGTTGCTGATTACTATGCTCCTATCTCCAGTGCTATAGTAAATGCTACAATCCGCAGAGGATCTTGGCGTTGTTCAGTCAATCTATTCGATGACGGGAACCACGATGACGGAGGCTCTGGAGATGGAGTATATGCAAATTACTTATACGCTTTCGATGAGATAGTCAGTAATTTCCCCTTAAATGAGCAATGTGGGGTTTTCGATTTATCTATTGTCATTGATGTTCCTTCCATACAAGGGATTCGTGTTATAAACCGACACATATACCTGAATCCACAAGAACCAAACCCCTATCCGGCGGTAGTGCGTAACCTTCATAATGGCTGGAACTGGGTGGGATTTCCAAGATTGACAGGTACAAACAGTGAAAGCCCCATAGATATTGCGGCTATTTCATTGGTGCCAAACATAAGTGATTTAATCAGTGATAATGGTTCAGCGTACTATGCGAATGATACTTGGACCTACAATGGCATTACAACTGTTAAAAGTAAAGATGGCTATAAGATACGCATACGAAATGGAGAACCTTTGCCTTTGTACGAACGAGGAACAATCGTCGATACACTTTCGATATACCCATTAATGAAGGATGCCTGGAATTGGCTAACCTACCCATGTTATGAGTTGGCTTATCCCGAAGAAGCATTAGGTAATGTGATAGAGAGCATTGATTATATAATGGCTGAAGAATGGAGCATGAGGAAGATACATGGAGTTTGGGAGTTTGATAAGAATTCACGTAAACCAATCCTTCGCTATGGTGATTCAATTATGGTGCGGGCAACAGACCAGGTAGATCTAGTCTGGAATGCTCCTAATACTATTCCTGATGACCGGATTCCATTGAAGACTTCATACTACACTTATGTAGACAATCCTGACTATGAAACTCTGATGATCGAATCGATTGAGAATGCCCCTGATTACCTGGAACTAGGGGTATTTCAAGGTGATACTTGTATCGGGGCAAGAGTCTTTGAAGGATATCCCATGCAGGTATTGGCATATTCAGATAGTACTTGCTTTGAGGAATTAGAGATCAAGATATACACAGGCGACAAAGGAGAGCATGAGCTAGTCCCAATCAAGATTAGCAGTGGCTCTGACGTGTATTCTGAAAATAGAATCTATCCTACTAATAGAGGATTTCGGACTCTTACTCTGAGAGCTGACGAAGTAGTAGTTCCCCCGATATTCGCTGTGCATGGCAACTTCCCCAATCCATTTAATCCAAGCACCATCATCAAGTTCAGCATTCCGGATAAAGGTAAGGTAAAACTTACAGTTTACAATCTTAGAGGTCAGAAAGTAAAAGAACTGGTAAATGAGGAAATGGAGCCCATGCTATACAGTGTAGTCTGGGATGGAAGAGATGAAACGAATCGTAGGGTTGGCTCAGGAGTATACTTCTATAAACTGCAATATGGTGGCAAATCAGTTACTCGTAAGATGGCTCTGATGAAATAGTTAGCGATCTTTATGCAAAGTATATACACCAATATCTCATTAGACTGATAAGCAAACAGAACCGAGAGAAAGCTTATTGATCGTCGAAACGATGTGATTTGTGCTCTGTCTCAGTGTCGATGCTGTGATTCCATCGAACTGGAATTGCCTAGCCGGTATTCCCCCCCAAAACTTCGTATATTCCGCTTTAGTGACCCCGGCAAGGGGAGAGGGAGTTATGGTATCGTCCTCTGGACTCAAGTAATAATATAGGCTCTCTTTCAAACTAAGTGGATGGATGTTTTTATCAGGTCATGAGTCTGAGATCCACTCCTGCACATCCCATGCGACGTGTGGGTTGTGCGGGAGTGGTGCATGGATAGAGAAGATGGACTAAACAATCGCTCAATCCTGCCGAGTCCCATGGGACGCTAGTTTAGATAGCATATTGTACCACAATGCGATATAAGTCCCTTCGGGACGATAGTTAAGATGTGAATGGGTCACCATCATTTTATCTAAACTAGCGTTCCTACGGAACTCAGAGGATACGGTTGAACATGAGTGCTATCTGAACTGTCGTTCCGATGGAACTCATTGCGTTATGAGCTGATATGATTGTTTATTAGAACTGCACACTTGAATGACAATGACCCACTGAATATGAAAGAGAGCCATATATATCTATCTGAACTAACGCGGGACTCAATGTGCTATTGTCTCAGATGATTATGCCAGAGAACAACATAGAGGAGAGGCTAGTGTGGATGCGGCTTGCAGCCGCATAAAGGTAGATGCAGCTTGTAGCTGCATCTTATTCACACCCAAGCATCTTGCAGGATGCTTGGGTTCAGTGGCTACAAGCCACTGATACTATTCAGCGGTTACAAACCGCTGCCACATTACCGCTGCCACATTACCGCTGCTACATTGCCACTGCCACATTGCTAAATAGAGTTTTACCTCGTCTTTCCTTCGAGATCACCTCGAGTACTCGAGGTGATCTCGAGATGATCCTGAGGTAAACCTAAGGTTATCAAGCATGTAACTCATTGAGCAAAGATGGGTAGGTTAGCAGAGAGCCACATGTACCTTTCTCCATGGCACTCAAGCTGATTTTCCTTGCCAAAAAACTGCGTGGCATCAATCTTGCTTTTTGCTGAAAACGCTTTATCCATGTAATGAAAGAAGACACAAGGAGTGCAAAAATGGAAGATACCAATAGCAGGATTCCCAGGACATTGCCGGTGCTGCATCTGAGCAATATGGTGATGTTTCCCTATCTGCTGATGCCTTTGGTGGTATCGGACGAGGAATCCAAGCTCGTGATAGACCATGCGCTTTCCAATGATAAATTGATGGCCTTTTTCCTGGATAAGGGAGAGGACGAAAATCGCGAACTGGAGCGGATTGGAACCGCTGTAACCATCCTGCGTATGCTGCGCAATCAGGATGGCAGTATCAGCCTGCTTTTACAGGGCACATCCAGGATTCGCTTGCAACGCTTTGTCCAGCGGGAGCCCTTTATCATGGTGGATGTGGAGGTTGTAAACGAGCCCCACGATGAGGATATGGAGATTCACGCCTATCGGACAGTGGCAATTGAGCTGCTGGACAAGATCTCCCAGGAAAGCAGTCTCCTGAATCGGGAGATGATTTCCGGGCTTGGTAATATCAAGCAATCCGGGCGAGTGGCGGATATAATCGCCGGAAATATCGAATTGCAGGTTTCCGACCGCCAGAAGATCCTGGAACTTACCGATCTGAAACAACGCTATAAATATCTGAACAACTGCCTGGCCGAGATGATCAAACAAATGCGGCTGGAAAACCATATCCGCAACAATATCCAGCTCGAGATGAATGAAGACCAGCGCCGTTACTACTTGCGTGAGCAACTGGATGCGATTCGCCGCGAACTTGGTGAAACTGATGAAGTAAGCAAAGAAATGCTGAAATGGCGGGATTTGATCGAGCAAAATGAGCTTCCTGATTATGTGAAAGAAGTAGCGATGGAGGAGCTTGAGCGGCTCTCCACGATGCAACCTGCTTCCAGTGAGTACGGTGTGATCCGCAATTATCTGGATTGGATCGTGAACCTGCCCTGGCATACCTATAGCAAGGACAGGCTGGATCTGAAACGTATCGAACGCATCCTTACCCAGGATCATTATGGACTGGAAAAGCCCAAAGAAAGGGTCTTGGAATACATCGCCGTAAAAAAGCTCAAAGGCCAGCTCAAGGGCCCAATCCTGTGCTTTGTGGGTCCTCCCGGCACAGGCAAGACCTCGATCGGCAAATCCGTAGCCCGGGCCTTGGACCGTAAGTTTATCCGCATGTCCCTGGGTGGGATTCACGATGAAGCGGAAATCCGCGGCCATCGGCGTACCTATATTGGGGCCATGCCAGGCAAAATCATCATGGAAATCAAGCGTCAGGGAACCGCTAATCCGGTGTTTATGCTGGATGAAATCGACAAACTGGGTAGGGATTTCCGGGGCGACCCTGCCTCAGCCTTGCTGGAAGTGCTGGATCCAGAGCAGAATAATAGCTTTGTGGACAACTATATAAACCTGCCTTACGATCTCTCCGAAGTAATGTTCATTACTACGGCAAATTCTCTGGAGACGATTCCACCGCCCTTGCGTGACCGCATGGAGATCATCGAATTCAGCAGTTATCTTGAGCATGACAAGATTCAGATTGCCAGAACCTACCTGATTCCCCGGGAATTGGAAGACAATGGTCTGGCAAATCAGAAGATCACTTTTCATAAATCCGCTTTGCAGGAATTGATCCGCTATTACATCCGCGAAGCTGGGGTGAGAAATCTGCAGCGCCGCATTGGCTCTATCTTCCGTAAAATAGCCCGGGAAGTAGCTTCCGGCAAGGAAGGCAAGTGGGACATCAAGGCTGCAGATATAGTGAAATATCTGGGACCCAGAAAGTACTCTCTGGAGCTTGCCAATCGCAAAGCTGAGATCGGGGTAGCTACAGGCATGGCCTGGACCAGTTATGGTGGTGAATTGCTGTTTTGTGAGACTACCCGGATGCCTGGGAAAGGGGGCTTGGTGCTTACCGGACTATTAGGTGATGTGATGAAGGAATCAGCCCGCATAGCCCTTAGCTATCTGAAGGCCAATCATGCTGCTTACAAGATCAATCCCAAAGACTTCAGCACCTGGGATTTTCACATTCACTTTCCCTCAGGTGCTGTGCCCAAGGATGGCCCTTCGGCGGGGATCACCCTTACCACTGCATTGGCTTCGATGTTTATGCAGCGCCGGGTAAGGCATGATATTGCCATGACCGGGGAAGTGACCCTGCAAGGGAAAGTACTGCCCATTGGCGGACTCAAAGAGAAGCTCCTGGCTGCGCGCCGGGCTGGGATCAGGCATGTGATTCTTCCTGAAGAGAATCGTGAAACGCTCTCTGATTTTCCCGAAGACATACTGAAAGATATGCAGATCGATTTTGTCAGCGATGTGGCGGATGTGATCAAGCTGGTGATCATGCCTGCCGACAAACCCAAAGCAAAAGCGGCGGCAAAGTAATAAGATATGGAACGATATCCGAATATCAATATCCTCCTGAATCTGCCGCAGTGCTATATCCCCAAGGCTGAGTTTGTGCTGCGTACATACTGCTACATCTTGCGGCTCAGTCCCAAGTTTTTCTATGGGCCGCACTTTGAAGCTACACATCTGTATTATGGCTATTCGGTGGATAAGGATTATCCGATCAAGATCAATTTCACTGATGAGACGGCTGAGTTCTTTGAACAGCGCGAGCTTTATCCCCTGGAGAAAGTTAATTTCTGTAAGTTCAAACGTGAACATATCCCCTTCCTGTTTTCGCCAGGCGGGTTCATCTTTTCCTTCACCCAGGATTCCTGCATTTTCCGCAAGGATATCATAGCCTCAGGGTTTTACTTTCTCACCTGCTGGCATGAATACATCCTGGGTTTTCATGGCCAGCCTAAAGGCAGGGTGGACTACAAGGAAAGCCTGCAATACAGATGGGATTTTACAGAAACCCCGGTGGTGGATGTTTATTGCCAGATGCTGCTTTATGCCCTGGCAGAGTTTTTGCCGGAATTCATCCGCGATATTGCCTGGATGGATGAGAAGAGATTTGCAGTAAGCCTCTCGCATGATATCGATTATTGGAACTACTGGGATAAAAATGCCCGCCTTGACGTGATCAAATACAATGCCCGCACTTTCCTGCACAGGCCCGTCAATGCTACCTACAAGCAGTTGGGTCACATGATCCATAAAAACATCTTCTATGATCATTTCCGAAACTTGAAAAACATCTTGCTCAAAGAACAGGCACATGGAGTGAAAGCCACCTGGTTTTTGATGGGACGTGATGATTATGATGATCCCCGGCAAAACTATATCTCTGATGTAGTAGCCCGGGAGCAGATCATTGACCTGCTTGGGGATCAGGATGTGGGCTTGCATGGTTCGCCGGAATCAGCCTACAATCTGGAAGTTCTGAATCAGGAACTGGAGCAGTTAAAGAGCTTGGGCTTCAATCCTACGGGATTCAGAACTCACTATCTGCACTTTGATTATCAAAAGAGCTTTGCCAATCTTGAGGCCGCCGGAATCAAGTATGATAGCACTTTGGGATATTGGGAAAACATCGGATTCAGAGCAGGGATATCCTTTCCCTTCTTTCCCTTCAATATCGCTGAAAACAGACCTTTCAGAGTATTGGAGATACCCTTGATCGTGATGGATACATCCCTGTATTCTCATAAAGCGATGAACAGGAGCTATCTCTCGGCACGCAGGTCACTGCATGCTTTGATCGATGTAGCGTCCAGATACCAGTCCCACCTGTCCCTGCTCTGGCATAATACGTCCTTCGATCCAATTGATTACCCGCTGTGGAGCAGGTTGTATTGGAGAACTATAGATTATGCGCTCAAGAAAGACGGATGGGTGACTTCTCTGAAAGATATCTATGAAGAATGGGTAAATCTCAGCTACTAAAGGAATCACTATGAAATCACTGCTTTGGAAACTCTGGTTCATCTTGTTCATGCTGTTTTGCCTGGTGGCATACATAGCGCTCCTGATCGTAAAACTGATCCTGCCCAAGAGACATCAGAGGGTATTGATTCACCATTGGGTGAGATTTTGGGCTCGCACTACAGTCTTATCATCAGGCTGTACTGTGGATGTTTCAGGCCAGGAAAACCTGCCTGATGATCATAGTGTGTGCTTTATCAGCAATCACCAGGGGATGTTTGATATTCCGCTGGTTTTGGGATTTGTGGATCGGCCCTTGGGATTCATTGCCAAGCAGGAGCTGTTCAAGATTCCGATCCTTTCCTGGTGGATGAAAGAAATCCCCTGTGTGTTCATCGATCGTGGATCAGCCCGCAATGCCATCAAGTCTTTTGAACATAGCGCTGAGGTGATCAGAAACGGCCATGCTCTGGTGATCTTTCCGGAGGGAACCCGTAGCCGTAGCGATAAAATGGGTGAGTTTCATCTGGGCAGTTTGAAACTTCCGATGATGGCAGATGCCACCATCGTGCCTTTGGCGATCAAGGGGAGCTGGAGAGCCTATGAGATCGATAAGAAGATCCATGCCCAGGTGCTCAAGCTGCACATATTGACTGGGATCAAACCTGAGGATCCCATCTATCGGGACAAGCACGCTGTGGCGGCAAAACTGAGAGGCATGATTCAAACAGAATTGGATGAGATGTAGATGAAGTATCTGAGTCTGTTGATTATGGCAGCAATGGTATCAGCAGCCTTTGCACAGGCTGATCTGACCTGGGGTGTAAAGGCCGGCATGAATCTTTCCCAGCATTATGGCGCCAAAGGTGATGATCTTGATTTCGAAGTAAAATCCGGCTTGCGTCCTGGTTTTATCACAGGGGCGTATCTGGATTTTGCTGCCAATGACAATCTGTCGCTGGTCATCGAGGCTTTGTATAGCACCAAAGGATCCAGGCAGAAGATCACTATCATCCGCATGGAAGATGATCCGGATGGTGATGGAATTTACGAAATGGTAGATCTGGAAAAACCAGCTATTATGGATGTCAAGTACTTCATGGACTACTTCGAAGTGCCGGTACTGCTGAAGCTGAGAACCCTGAAAGCTTCAAACTGGGCTCTGCATCTGATCACAGGAACTGCTATGAGCATCAAGGTGAAGGGCCGGCACGAACTCGAAGGGAAAGTGTTTCTCCCTGATGGTGATGACTTCTCAGAAATTCCGATTACCGAAAGCAGCGATCTGAGCTCAGTGAATATGTTTGATTTTAGCTTTATCTATGGTGGAGCAGTGGATTTGCCAGTGAAGTTTCCCTTGAGTGTGGAATACCGTTTTACCTTGGGTTGGGACTATCTGGCTCTGCCCACATATCAATTCTTTGAGCCGGTTCAGCTCAGGAACCAGGCTTGGTCTTTGATGTTGAGTACGCGTTTTTAGGAGTGGATGATGAGAGCAAGAGTATTAATCGCCTTCGTAGTGCTGCTGTTGGCATCTTCGCTTTATGCCCAGCAGGATTTTTCGCAGCTTTACTACAGTGATAAGTTATCCATGGTGGAACTGATCACACCCAGCAGTGGGGCAGGGGAAGTGATGTATTTTCAGAATTTTGAGAGTGATTATGTAAGCCTGCCTTTGCAGTCCTGGTATGGTTCAGATGTATGGAAGTATGTCACGGTGCCCAGCCCTCGTTATATTGGCTTCAGGAATCTGAATGAGGACATCATCAATCCGATCTTTTCACCTGTGCCAGTCACTCCCGCCCTGGATTACTATACACCCCTGGTGACAGATCCTACTGGTGATGCAGCGTTTACCAATGCCTGGCTGGATCTCACCGAGGTCAAGGTGACCTTTACGGCTGATAGATTGTTCTTTGCGATCAAAAACAACCATACATCCTTTCCTGTGTCATCGGGGCTCACCTATTTTGCCTATATGCCTATCCTGGTAAATCCCTATGCCAGTCCAGAAGATAATCCTCCTGTGTTTGGGCTGATGCATACCGTGAACATACCTGGGATTATTGGGCCTGGTTTGTACAAGGTAACTGGCACTGGGTTCAGTGACTTGGCCAGGATTGGCAATATCGAACAATCGGTATTTGGCACTACCCTGATTCTATCCTGTGCGCTCAGTGACCTTATCGCTGATCCGGATTTCAGCAGTTGGTACGATCCGGATTATCCTTTGGCGGCCTCCATGGTGACTACTTCGCGTATCACCCTTACCGGAGGTACTCAATCCGCTGATCAGACGGATGCGGTGAAGCTGCTGCTCAAACCTCGTTATGCCTGGCCTGTGGATGACTTTTTGCCCCAATTGAGCAATGCCGGATACGAGTTCAGTGGCTATCCGGTTGCCAGTATGGTGGCTTCAGTGGTGTGCACGGATTTGGACAACAACTTTCCTAGCTATGCCAGGATGGAGCTGGATAATGTGCCCTACCCGCTACATCCGGTATTCCCTGATGCTTTGGATTTCAGTACCGGAATTACCTGGCAGAGCGATCCTGTGACGGTGAGTGGTAACTGGAGTCAGCTCAGCTTCATCTTCTCCTATGGAGAGTCTTCTACCATGCTTACTATCGAGAATCCTAGCTCCCATGAGGATCTCGTTCAGGTCGCCAGACCAAGCCTGACGATCTATCCCAATCCAGTGCGTGACCATCTGGTAGTCAAAACCGATGGATCACAAGAGCAAACTCTGCATTTCTTCAATATCAAAGGGCAACTGATGCAAACTCACACAATAGCAGCAGGTAAGACAGAACAGAGCTTGCCTGTGGCTGGGCTCGCTTCTGGCGTGTATCTGGTGAAAACATCATCAGGACAGCGGTATCGGATGCTCAAGTTGTGATCCATTAGCAGCTTAGCCGAATTTGGTTGACAAAAGGGGGTGCTGAAATTCCAGTAACCTCATTAATACCTAAAATGGAGTCAAGAATGCTCAGGCAAGTACTATTATCCAAGCTTCACCGGGGTACGGTGATAGAATGCGATCTGAATTATAATGGCAGCGTCAAGATAGATGAAGCTCTGCTGGAAGCCAGCGGTATGCAGGAATTCGAGCGGGTGGAGATATTCAATATCAACAACGGAGCCAGATTTTCCACATATATTATCAAAGGGGAACGGGGAAGCGGTATGATCGGTATTAATGGCGCTGCTGCCCGGATGGCACAAGTGGGCGACAAAGTGATTATCATCAATTACGGCATGATGGACGCCGCTGAGATGAGTACCCACAAGCCTCAAATCGTTGTATTGGGTGAGCATAACCGCATAGATCATATCCTCTGATGAAGATTATCAACACTCTGCAAGAGATGCAAAGCGTCTCTTATCCCCAAGGTCAATCTGTGGGTTTCGTGCCTACGATGGGCTACTTACATGAGGGACACCTGAGCCTGGTGGCCAGAAGCAACCAGGAATGTGACCTCACTGTAGTGTCGATCTATGTAAATCCTGCCCAATTCGGCCCCAATGAAGACCTCAGCTCTTATCCCCGCAATCTGCAGCGGGATTTGGATCTTCTCGGCTTGTTTCAGGTTGATTACGTTTTCATCCCGGATGATGCCATGATGTATCCCAAGGGATATCTTACCTGGGTGGAAGTAGAACAAATTTCAAACATCCTCTGTGGAGCCAGCCGTCCGGGACACTTCAAAGGTGTAGCCACGATCGTGCTCAAGCTGATCAATCTGGTGCGCCCCACTCGCATGTATATGGGCGAGAAGGATTATCAACAGGTGAAGCTGCTCACAAAGATGGCTGCGGATTTGAACCTATCTCTGAAGATAGTGCCGTGCCCCATCGTTCGGGAATCTGACGGGCTGGCCCTCAGCAGCCGCAATGTGTATCTCAGTCCCGAGCAGAGGATCCAGGCACGTAGTTTGAGTCAAGCTTGGATGCAGGCTCAGAACTCAGTGCAGACAGGGATTACTTCAACCGCAATATTGATCTCCGATGCGACCCAATTGCTCTTAAATGCCGGAGCCCGGCCGGACTACGTGAAGATCATACACAGCGATACTCTTGAGGATCAATCCCTTGTCACCTGCGAGAGCCGCATGCTGATCGCGGCTTACATAGGCAATACCAGATTGATCGACAACTGTCCACTCAATCCTTGACAAATGCAGCCCTGCTAAAATCTTGGTAAACTGCCTCCTGTCTAAAAGCAGGTGTGATTATTATGTGCGAAAGTGGCGGAATTGGCAGACGCGCTGGACTTAGGATCCAGTAGGGTACACCTGTAGGGGTTCGAGTCCCCTCTTTCGCACCATTTATTTTGATATTAACACAAGGAGATACAAAGTGCAGGTTGAATTTAACAACGTAAACGCAGTGACCAAACAAATCACAATAAATGTACCGGTAGAGATTGCTACCAAAGCGTGGGATAAATATCTGCGCAAAGCCGCCAAAGACGTGGCAATTCCCGGATTCCGCAAGGGTAAAGCCCCCCTCAATATGGTAGAACGTATGTATAGCGATACTTTGCTGGACTATTTCCTCAAGGACAGTGTGAATGATTTCTTCGAAGCAGCGGTTGAAGAACATCAGATCAACTACCTGCTTTTTCCTGAAGTAAAGGATATCAAGTGGGAAAAAGGCGATGAGATGATCATCACGGTCGAGATCGAACACGAACCAGAGCTTACTTTTGTACAGCTTGATAATCTGTCCGTTCCACATCATCCTGTCACCATCGAATCCGAAGTGGACAAGTATCTGGAAGAGCTTCGCAAGGAAAATGGCAGGATCATCGACGTAGAGGAAGCTCAGGCAAGTGACAACGTAGAAGTGGAGATTACAGTCGAGGGGATCGAAGAGCCCCTGCAAGCAAATCTCTTTGCGGGTACTGAACCTCCCAGCAGATCATTTGAAGACCTCGTGGGTGCTCATACCGGAGATAAACTGGAAGCTGAGTTTAGCGGGATGATGATCAAGCTGATCAGCAAAAACGCCAAGCTCAATCTGGACAATGAGACCTACTATCCCTGCAGTCTTATCGTAGGTGGCATCAACCGCGTGGTCTATCCAGAACTTGATGATGAATTTGCCAAAGACATGGAGTTTGAAGATATGGCCGCCATGCGTGCCAAGATTGAAGATGACCTGCGCCTCAAAAACGAGCATCAGAACAATGATGTGGACAACTTTGCCATCATCAGCAAGCTCTTTGTGGACAACAACTTTGATCTTCCCATGAAGACTATCGATTACCTGGCCAAAAAGGAAGCTGAGAAGAGTCCTTATGCCCAATACCGCCAATATCTGGAGTATCAATACAAGATGCAGATCTCTCAGGAGATGGTAACCATGTATATCCTGAACAATCTGCGCAAGCAAGTAGAGATGGAAGTTACCGATGAGATGGTGGAAGAATACATCACTCACGAAGCCATCCTGGCAGACTACACAGTCGAAGCATACAAAGAAAAGAACAAGGAAGAGCTTGCTTCCGAATCTTACCGGGATGGGGTGAAGAATTACTTCATTCTGCGCAACATAGCTTCCACAGCTACATTCTTCGTTCCGGAACCGGAACCACAGCCGGAAGCTACAGAAACCACCGAAACTGAGGGAGAAGAGGTATGAACTACATTCCCATGGTGATCGAACAGGTAGGACGCGGAGAGCGTGCCTATGATATCTATAGCAGATTACTCAAGGATAGAATCGTATTCCTGGGTGGCGGGATTGATGATAATCTGGCCAATACTGTAGTCGCTCAGTTACTGCATCTGGAAGGTGAAGATCCTGAGAAGGATATCTACATGTACATCAACAGCCCCGGAGGCAGTATCAGCAGCGGTCTGGCGATTTACGACACGATGCAATACATCAAACCTCAGGTATCGACCATCTGTATCGGAATGGCTGCTTCGATGGGAGCTTTGCTGCTTGCAGCTGGTGCTGCGGGCAAACGTACTGCGCTGCCCAATAGCCGCATCATGATCCATCAGCCTTGGGGCGGTGCACAGGGAAGAGCAGCAGACATAGAGATTCAAGCCAAAGAAATCCTTTACTTGCGTGGCAGAATGAATGAAATCCTGCATCATCATACCGGACGCAGCATTGAACAATTGATGGAAGATACAGACAGGGACTATTTCCTCAGTGCTGATGAGGCCAGAGAATACGGCTTGATCGATGAGATCCTGGTAAGGCGCAGCTAACAAGCAAGGAGATTTGCGTGGATAAATTCAAAAACCTCAGTTGCTCATTTTGTGGGCGGGATGAGAGCGAAGTAAAGAACTTGATTCGTGGGATAGCCGGCAATATCTGTGACGAATGCATTGTGATGTGTCACACGATCGTCGATGCCAATGTCATCGAAACCGAGATGGAAAGCTTTGAACCTCCGATCCCCAGTCAGATTAAGCACTATCTCGATCAATACGTAATTGGCCAGGATCTTGCCAAAGAGATCATCTCAGTCGCTGTTTACAACCATTACAAGCGTATCTTCAAGCAAAAGAAGGGCGATGAGGTAGATCTAGAAAAGAGCAATATCCTCATGATCGGACCTACTGGAAGCGGTAAAACCCTGATCGCGCAGACTCTGGCGCGATTCCTGAAAGTGCCTTTTGCCATCAGCGATGCCACCACGCTCACGGAAGCTGGATATGTAGGCGAAGACGTGGAAAACATCCTCGTGCGACTGCTTCAAAACGCTGATTACGACGTTGCCAAAGCCGAACGAGGGATAGTGTATATCGATGAAATTGATAAAATCTCCAGAAAAAGCGAAACCCCTTCCATTACCAGGGATGTATCTGGAGAAGGTGTACAACAGGCCCTACTAAAGATTCTTGAAGGCACTAAAGTAAACGTTCCACCCAAAGGTGGACGTAAGCATCCTCAACAGGATTTCATTGAGATCGATACCAAAAACATCCTCTTTATCGCGGGCGGAGCCTTCTTTGGCCTTGAAAAGATCATCAAGGAACGGGTGGATAAAAAAGCCATCGGTTTTGATGTGGAACTTGGTACCAAGCTTGCCGATGCCAATATCTTTGATCAAACTGCCTCTCACGACCTGCTCAAGTATGGTCTGATCCCAGAGCTTATTGGCAGGATGCCAGTGATCTGCACCTTGCATGAACTCACAGAGCAAGCATTGATCGATATTCTCACAGAGCCCAAGAACGCCATCTGCAAGCAGTATCAGAAGCTCTTTGAAATGGATGGAGTAAGCCTTGAATTCGATTCCGCAGCTCTCAAAGAAATAGCTCACATTGCCATTTCTCAAAAGACCGGGGCACGGGGACTCAGATCCATCATGGAGCGCTTTATGCTGCGTATCATGTATGATATCCCAGACCGTTCTGATATAGTATCCTGCCGGATCACTCCAGAAGTGATCACAAATGCAGGAGAACCTCAGTTTGAGCTGATGAAACCTCTGCGTTCCAGAGAGAAAGCCTCAGGTGAAGACTAGATCATTGCTGATTCTTATGGCGCTGATTTTGCTACTGATCAGCGCCTGCTTTTCTGACATTGAACTAAGGATCAGAAACAACACCACAGCTCAAGCCTGGGTAAGCATCAACGGTGGAGAAGCAATATATATAAACCCCAAACGTACTCATAGCGCTTATTTTGGCTCATCCCAGATCGTTAAACTGGAGTACAACGGTTATCATATGTTTGAAAATACAGAGCATATCGATCTGACCAATGGCAATTCTGCCACGGTCTCCCTGGAGCCCAATGCCGGAGCGATCAAAATCCACAATAGCAGCGTGAGAGAAGCCAGAGCCATTTACTTCTCACCAGCGAATCAAAACAATTGGGGTGCCGATCTTCTCAGTGGAGTGCTGCAAACAGGGCAAAACCAGACCTTTAGCCTCACCCCCGGATTTTGGGATGTGAAGATCAGGGATTCTCACAACAACTATTACTACTATCCTAATCAGGAGATCATCCTGGACCGCACCAGAGATTTGATCTTCTTTGCCATCTGACTACTACTACTATCCACTTCTTCCCACTGGTTAATGTGAATGGATAGTTTAGATTATCCTCTGTAATTCGAGTTTGATTCTTCTTTTAATGCTATCCCAGCTAAGCTCTGAAGTGCTCTGAATAGGGGTTGTGTCACGATCAGCAGCATCAATCTCGTTTAGGGATTTCAGCAGATGCCATACATCATTCATACTGTACTTGCTTTGGAAGAATCCAATCATTTCCTGTAAGCTAAAGTGTTCCAGTAAAACCCCGATATCCCAATAGTCCTTTCTAATGCCTCGTCCTGAGATCGCGTTAAGTTTCATTGCAGCAATATCCTTAAGAGCATATAATCTAACGCCATCGATGATTTGCAGATCAGAAAGTAGGGGATAAGAATGCGTGAGACAATCAACCTTGATATCTTGAATAAAAGCGCTAATTGTGTTTGGTTCAGCATAGATGCGGCTTGCCTGATACTTCTCCACAAACAGCGTTTTAATAGCCTGAGTTTTAAATTCATATAGATTGAACAAATCAATGTCCACAGAAGTTCTGTGGTGCAAATGATATGCCAAAGCAGTACCACCAGCCAGAGCAAAGTCATCCAATAAGGGCTCTTGCATTAATGCCCCAAGCAGTTCCAATAATTCTCGTGCTGCAAAGATGTAGTTCACCTGTGCCATTTTGCCTGCTGTTTTCTATGAAATGCGGCGAAATCTGTTTTGGGGATCTCGAAGTAGTTCGCAAAAAATGAGATCGTGAGATCATCGAGATTGCTAGCCTTGGTGAGGATATCCTTGATGAGAGGCTTTCCATAAAGCGCCATTACATACCTTACGTCTTCCAAAGTACCACGATCCATCACCCTGGGTACAATGTACTGCATGTGATCTGTAGTATCCAGATCTGTCACAATCGCATCCCAAAAGATCTCAGTACTAAGTGGTGTATCGAGTACTTTCACTGGCCAGCTCCATATCCTTCGTTTTTACCATTTTACGTAGTGGCTTTGCCGTGTCAATCTCAAATTTACCCAGAAATGGCTTGTTCCCGCAGGTCAACAGTGGTCTGCCCACCAGCATCTGAAATTTCTGGACACATACGGGGCTTTGATAATAGTGGCGGCAAAATCAAAATCCCTGATCAGCACAAAATGGAGTATAGAATGAATCAAGAAATCACAGCCCCAAGACGACAGAAACTGGCAGAACTTTTGGAAGACGGAGACAATGTAATTCTCTTTGCCAAGCCTCAACCGCATCTGGAGAAATTTTCTCAGGACAGCAATTTTCTGTATTTCACCGGTCTGAACCATCCCGAATTGATCTATATCGCTGGCAAATCTGCCGGAAGATTCAACGATATGCTTCTGATCGAACGCAGCAATCCCGAACGTGAGGTTTGGGAGGGCAAGAAGCTTACCGCTGAAGAAGCTCGTGAACAAAGCGGTATACAGAGAATTCACTATGTGGATGAATTCCTTAGCGTTGTAGGCGGAATCTGTCAACTTGCCAAACGCATCTATGCGAATTATGGCAACGTAGCCTTGAACAGACCAGTCAGCTATCCGATGTTTATGCTTGAGCCGATCCGCCAGCGTTTCCCCCAGATCATCATTGAGCAGATCAATACCCTGATCCACGGCTTGCGAGCCATCAAGAGCGATTGGGAAGTGATGCAACTGCAAAAAGCCATCGATATCACTGGCAAAGGCATCATGGACATCCTGGAGAATGCTCGTGCCGGCATGATGGAATATGAGCTCGAAGCCATGCTGTTTTACCGTATGCAAAGAGCTGGTGTCCAACGTTGGGGCTTCGATCCCATCATCGCTTCCGGGATCAATGCCGCCACTTTGCATTATGAGAAAAACGATTGCATGATCTCCTCAGGGGATCTGGTGCTACTGGATGTGGGCGCATCTTACAACAACTATAGCGCTGATATTTCACGTACATTCCCTATAAATGGAACTTTTACCGAACGCCAGAAGGAGCTGTACAGCCTGGTGCTGGAAGTGCAGAAGACAGTGATCTCCATGATCAAACCCGGGATCACGATTGCTGAACTGCACAAGACTTCCCGGGATCTTCTTGCCGAAGGCCTGGTTAGAATTGGTTTGATCGATACTGAAGCTGAAATCACAAAATACTACATGCACGGGATTGGTCACTTCCTGGGTATGGACACTCATGACGTGAATCCTCAAGGGCACAGCGTAGTTCTGGAGCAGGGCCACGTCCTTACTGTGGAGCCGGGTATTTATATCCCTGAAGAGAAACTGGGCATCCGCATCGAGGATGATGTATTGGTGACAGCGGAAGGCCATTGTGTGCTATCTCAAAACATCCCCAAGGAAATCTCCGAACTCGAAGAAATCTGCCAGGAAGCTCAAAAACAATGAAGCACAAAGCCATTTACCCCGGTACTTTCGATCCCATCACGCTGGGACATCTGAACATCCTGGAAAAAGCAGCGAAGATGTTTGATGAAGTGATTCTGGCGGTGGCAGATTATACTGGCAAACATAGCTACTTCAGCCTCCAGGAGAGGTTTGATCTCTGCAAAGCCACTACAGCCCACCTGGATAATGTAAGCGTGCAAACCTTCAACGGATTGGTAGTGGATTTTGCCCGCAGTCAGGATTGCCGGATCATGATCAGGGGTCTGAGAGCTGTATCGGATTTTGAGTATGAACTCTCTCTGGCCCTTACCAATATCAAGCTGGCCTCAGAGATTGAAACCATTTTTCTGGTGCCCAGCCTGCGCTATATGTATCTTTCATCCTCGATGATCCGTCAATTGGCAGAACTGGGATCGCCTCTCACAGATTTTGTCTCTCCTCTGGTAGCAGAGGCACTACAAGAGAAAGCAAGGCGGAGCTAAAGCATGGCAACCAAAAAAGAAGTAAAAGAACCCACCCAGATCTCGGACCGCAGTCTTCCGGCTGATGCCAATGCCGAAGCAGCAATCCTCTCTGCCATGCTCATCGATTCCGATGTAGTAAGCAAAGGCATCGAGAAAATCCGGGAGGAATACTTCTCCCGTCCAGCGCATAAAATCATCTTCCGCAATATCTGCGAGCTTTTCAATGATAGCATCGAAGTGGACGCCCTTACTTTGATCAACAGGCTGGAGCGCAACAATGTCCTGGACAAGATAGGTGGCATTCCCTATATCAATGAAATCGTGGACTTCGTGGTTTCCAGTGCAAATTTTGATTATCACCTCAATATCGTTACCGAACAAGCGCTTTTACGTCATCTAATCATCGCTTGTAATGGCATCATCGAATCCTGCTACAGTTCCACCAAGCCGGTTAAAGCTGTAGTGGACGAGGCCGAGCAAGCGATCTTCAATATTGCTGAATTACCCCAACATCAGGGCTTTCTTAAGATCGACCAGATCAGTGCGGAAGTACTGCACAATATCGATACGATCGCATCCACAAAAGTTCCTGTTACCGGTATCGGCAGTGGTTTTGGTGATCTGGACAGGCTCACAGGTGGATTCCGTCCCGGGCAGTTCATCATCATTGCCGCCCGTCCCGCCATGGGGAAGACCTCTCTGGCCCTGAACATTGCCACCCATGCTGCCGTGAATCTGAAAAAGAAGGTAGCCGTATTCACCATGGAAATGGCAGCCGATGAAGTGATCATGCGGATGTTTTCATCAGCATCTGAAGTAAATATGGACAGCATGCTCAAAGGCTTTGGTATGAATGAAGAGAAGCTGATTCGGATCATGCAGGCCTCAGAAGTGCTATCCACCAAACACATCTATATCGACGAATCCGGTACCAATACCCCTCTGGAAATCCGCGCCAAAGTACGCCGCCTGGCTGCCGAAGTGGGCGGTTTGGATCTTATCCTCATCGACTATCTGCAGCTTATGGGTCTCAGCAAGGAGCGGGATAACCGTCAACAGGAAATCTCAGAAATCTCCAGAGCTCTCAAAATCCTCGCCAAAGACATGAAAATCCCTGTGGTGGCTTTGTCTCAGCTCAACCGTATGTTGGAAAACCGTGAGGACAAGCGTCCCCGCCTGGCTGACTTGCGTGAATCGGGAGCCATCGAGCAGGATGCCGACTTGGTGATGTTTATCTATCGGGATGAATACTATTATCCAGACAAGACCGAAAAGCCAGGCATAGCGGAAATCATAATCGGCAAAAACCGTCACGGCTCCACCGGTCATGTTGATTTGGGCTTTGACAGGGAATACACCCTATTCCGCTCTCTGGACACTCGGGACGAGCTGTAGATGATCTCAAACGTCCTGGCCGGGATCGGGGAATACACCCTCTTTGTGGGCAGGAGTTGCAGCGCCATCACCGCCGTATTCAGGAGACGTCAGGAATTCATCATCCAGTTTCGCCGCATCGGCTTTGATTCTTTGCTACTCATCACCCTCACGGCTGCATTCACGGGATTGGTCACTGCCCTGCAGGCTGTATATCAATCCAAGGGCTACATCCCGCAAAACCTGCTCAGTGTGCTGATCAGCAAATCCACGATGGTGGAACTGGCTCCGGTGCTTACGGCTCTGGTTCTTACCGGCAAGGTTGGGGCGGCAATGGCGGCCGAAATAGGCACCATGAAGGTAAGCGAGCAGATCGATGCCCTGCACAGCATGAACATCTCTGCCCATCAATTTCTATATATGCCCAGGATCCTGGCGGGTTTGATTGCCTTTCCACTGATCACGATCTATGCAAATACCATCGGCATCCTTTGTGCCTGGTACTTCTCCTACTTACGTTACTCATTGCACTCCCATACCTTTTTCAACAGTATGCGCAGTTATTTCGAACCCTTTGACCTCTGGAGCGGTCTCATCAAATCCATCGTGTTTGGCTTTTTTATCACTTCTCTGGCCTGTTTCCATGGGGATCGTACCTATGGTGGGGCAGAGGGGGTGGGACGCTCCACTACCAGGACTGTCGTGCAGAGTTCGGTTGCGATCCTGATCATGGATTTCATCGTTGCCTGGGTGCTGTTTGGAAATCTATGAAAACGAAACTGACGCTCCTGATTCTAATTATCCTGCTAAGTGCTGGATGCAAGAAGGATTCTGATACTTCACAAGCTCAGGCGTCCCTGCCATTTGCCGGAGAACTCACTATCTATGCTCTGGATTCCTTCCGTTCATCGGGCTTGGAAAACGCTCTGCTTTCGGACTTTCGCAAGCTCATGAATTGCCAGGTGAATACTATCCTCTTTGAAAACATCAAATCACTCGCCACTGCCCTGCGGGATTCATCCCAGCACGCAGATATCGTCCTGGGTATTGACAATGGTTTTGCCGTATCGGATACCTTGGCGGAGCACTTTGTTCCACATCCTGATCTCAATCTGGAGGATATCAACCGCGATATCATCCAAGACTATAGCTACAGGATTTTGCCTTATGCCCAGAGCCACCTTGGTCTGGTGTACAACAGCAAGATTTTACCCAAGCCACCAACTTCTTTTGGTGAATTGCAGGATGCCCGGCATTTCAATCAAGTGGCTGTCTGCGATCCGCAATTCAGTGGGCTGGGAAGGGCTACCTTATACTGGAGTGTAGCGCTGTTTGGCAGCGACGGTTTCGAGCACATGCTGAAAGCTCTCAGAAAAAACGTTTATAGAATCTATCCGGATCAAAAGACCGCCCTGGATGCGCTTTACAAAGGCGAATGCCGGATGATGCTGGGGCTCAATACCACCGCAGTCTGGCTCATGGAAACCGATCCGGATAAAAAAGACATCAAAACCTCGATGTTTCAAGAAGGCAGCTATCTATATACAGAATGTGCCGGGATCCTGAAAGATGCCCCGAATCCTGCTCTGGCGCAGAAGTTTATTGCCTATCTGCTCAGCCCATCTGCTCAAAAGCTGGTGATCTACAAGACCGGAATGCTGCCGGTAAATCGAAAGACTCTGATGCCCAATACCTATTCTTCGATGTCGCTCAATACCTGGAGCGTCAATAGCCGCCTTTCTCCCAGCCAGATCAGGGATAATACTCCAGCCTGGCTGGATAGCTGGATGCGGCTCATGTCCTATTGATGCCAGTTTGGTAATTCGATTTGTTACCCTAGTATTGTACCGGCGCTCGCCGTAGCGCCGACAAGGAATATCGGCTTTTTTGCGAGTTCTGGTTCAATAAACCTGTATATCAATTTGCTAGATTCATAATGCATTCATAAGCTTGGTTTTACTTCATGTTCACCTCGAGATCACCTCGAGTACTCGAGATGATCTCGAGGCGAAGACGAGGTAAAACTCTGTATTTCAGTTGGGTGTGTTATTGGGTAGAATTCAGAAATCATCATAGGTAATGATTGGGGATGTCTGCTACTAATTTCCTGATTCACTCAAGGTCATCCCAAGCGTCGTGTGGGTTGAGTATGGGTGGTACAGGAGATATCCCCTAAGGTAAACTTGTTTGATTATCGGAATGTTTAATGTATTTCATGTGTCGTCCTGCTCTGTGTTCTGGACTCAGAATGCGAGTCTACATACGGACTATCTTCTTCAGAATCCTCTCTTTACCGGAAACAGCTCTCACAAAGTAAATCCCGGTCGGAACAGGATTCCCCTTGCTGTCCCGTCCATCCCATTCGTAGTAAGATTCATCCTGGGCAATTCTGCCTTCATGAATGGATCTGATCCGTTCTCCACGCTGGTTGTACACTGCTATTTCCAGAGCTGAGGATGAAGCCTTCGAGATCATGATGTTGGCCCGATCCCGGGAAGGATTTGGATAGCACTGTACCTGCATAGTAGGAGCAGGAATTGCAGGATCGTCCGTGGCACTACCGCTTTCGTAGTGAAGGGGCAGTTTGTGTACGCCTTCATCCAGAATCAGTTTCAAGGTAGTGCTGAACCAATCCCGTACAGGTTCGTTGTAGCTGATCGATAGTTCTGTGATGCCCAAAGCCGGGATCACGATAGGGAAGGGGCTGGCCCCGGTGATGGTCCAATTTTGGGGATCGGTTTCAGGCCCCACGCGCCATGCTTCCAGGACGATATCGCGGTTTTCCTGGTTGATAATCATCAGGTTAGTGGCCTGTCCGGATAGCAGCGTGATCTCATCAGGCAACGTACTGATGAACTGCTTGGGAAATATATCCACTATGGCACCTTCAATCACAGTAAGGCTGTAGGGGATTTGGCTGGGTAAAAGATACCAGCCATTGTAGCTGCCACCCCAGCCAAAGTTCAGGTGGAAATATCCTGCATCATTGTATCCATCCACCACCACGTTGTGCCCGGCATCCCAGGCAGGTGTTACTACCGCCAGATGCACTGGGAAGCCTTGCTGGATATTGCTTGCCATTCGTATGTATAGTTCGGGGGAGTCCAATGATATCAGTTCACAATCGCTAAAGCCAAATCTTTGAAATGCGGCATAAGCCTGATTCACTGCAAAAGTGCCCGATCCAGCGCTGGTGTACACCTGCTTCAGGGCTGTTCCGGAAGCAAAGACCAGGGCTGCCTTCAAGCTGTCGCTGAGGGGTAGATCATAGCGGAAGCGATAGTTGATTTCATCCAGATAGCCATTCAACACAGGGAATGAAGGGAAACCGAGGGCATCGTGATCATTGTCAATCCAGTAGCTCCTGCCTGCATAATTGTGATAGTAGTCATCCGTGTCATTCAGCCTCGTGCCATTAAGCGCTTGCAGGTAGTTCACGATCTGCCCCATAGCGATGGCTGGACAGCCTGCTATGCTGCGTTGATTTGTAACCAGATCCATCGGGCACATCATATTATAAGGATAGTTTTGCGTCCAGTTTGTACTCAGCAGATAGTTGCGGGTATTGCGTATTGATGAGAGGAAGTCTGCGCTCAGAGCTCGTTCCCAAGCCTCATGATCAGTTCGGGTAAGATATTCCAGTCGGTTGGAGATGTCAGTGCTGATCATTTCAGCCAGAATCCGGCTGCCATCAGCAGCGTGAAAACTGCCATTATCTGAATAAGCAATCAAGGGAGGGAGTTCATCCCGGGCCGAGATCACAATAAACCCGGTGGGACTTAGGTGATACACATAGGCAAGAGGCTTGCCCTGTGCTGATAACACTTCCGTGTGATCAACAACAAACTTGGGAAACAGCTCTTCACCTAGAGCCTGAGCATATCTGGATGCTACATCCAGTGCAACCGGAAGGGCTGCTAAACTTACAAAAACAAGGCATAACACAATACACAATACTGCTTTCATATCTCATCCTTTATCTGGATTCTAATCTTAACCAAGGGTTGGAGGATATTTCCTGGAATCATAAGGATTTGTCAAGTATTTGTGTGGGGAGCTAGAGAGTTATGTGGAGATCATGTAATTATGAGATTCTTTGCATTATTGTGCAAAATGGAACAAATTGTGCATTGTTTATTTGTATACTTCAGGCATGGAGGTAAACGAAATGAAGATTAAGCTCTTCCTGATAATGGCTTTCTTTTTCATACTGATACCCTGGATGAGGGCTCAGCAACCTGGATGGAGCTCGGCTAAGCAAACCTCAGGTGACCCCAATTGGTATAATTTTAGCAACACAACTATTGAGACCGCATCAGATAATCAGGGAAACCTGATAACTGCAGGCTATAGTAGCAGCAGGATTTTCCTGAACGACACCATGCTGTTTCCCTCTGGAACTCAATATCCCTATGAAACCTATACTTATCTCTGGAAACAAGATGAATTCTCCAATACAGTGTTTATCAATAAGTTTGACGATCCTAACCTATCCCCGCGATCTGTATCCTGTGATATCGATAATAACATTTACCTATGGGTAAATATATCTGATTCTACAATCTTCGATGGAGTCCTATACTATGCCTCAAACGGAAGATTATTCATAAAGTTCGATCCCCTGGGTAATGTAATCTGGGTGAAGCAACACATTGGTGGTAAAGTTGCAGTTGCTCCCAATGGAATCTCTTTTTTCTCCGGATCTTTTACCGGGACAAGAACCATTGGGGGTCAAACGCTCACCAGTTACGGTCTCGAAGACATGTATATAGCCAAGCTGGATCAGAATGGAGACTGGCTTTGGGCCAAGCAGTTTGGATCAGCGGCTGGTGACGAAAGCTGCTATCAAGTAGCCCCTCTGTCCAACGGAGAGTGTTTCATAGCTGGCAAAGCCTCTTCCAGTTGCGATTTCGACGGACACACTATTACTCAAACCCAGGCAGGTCTGTTTATTGGTAAACTTAATTCTAGTGGAGATTGTACCTGGCTGCAAGGCTTGGGCTCAGACAGTAATCAGGTAACTGAGTATTTCAATTCCTTATGCTCCAATAATCCCGATGAGGTATATATCTTTTATCTTATCCGCAGTTATAGCTCTCTTCATAACTCAGGAGTATTTGTACATAGGTACAACATCAATGAGTCGGCACCATTCATAGTCTTTAATGTCCTCTGTAATACCGAAGTGTACTGTGGGGAAATGGCGATGGACAACACTGGAAACCTTTATCTGTATGGACATTACTCTGATCCTTTCAGCATCGGAGTATATAATTTCCATTGGGATTTCGGCAATTATGTGATAAAGCTAGCCAGTAATGGAGCAATCCTTTGGTTTTACGATCATCGTGGACTAAACGGAGAAAACGCACTAAGCAACTTTGATTATACAGATATGTGTGTCAGCTATCAAGGCATTACATATTTAAGCCTAGGGACTTGGAGTGTTAAACTGGTGCACCCCTTTTATACTTATCCTGGCAGAGGAAGCTATACCTTGCGCCTTTCTGCCAATGGTCAACCCGAATGGCTGACGTCAAATTGGATATACACCTATGGCACTGAAGCCAAAGATATCTTTCGAACCCCATCAGGTGATGCTTTCGTGTGTGGAGACTTTGAAGGTGATAGCTTTTGGGGTAATACTTTCCTGAAGAATAAAGGCAGTAGTGGTAAAGATATCTTTGTCACCAGATTCAACGCTGCAAACCAACCTGTGTGGACAGCCTGTGCAGGTGGTGATGCAGATCAGGAAGTATCTGCAATCTATACTGATGCCAATGCATGCAGCTATGTAACTGGAACATACAGCAGAACTATGCATTTTGGCGATCTCAGCATCCAAAGCAGCGGCGAAGAGGACATCTTTGTAGCTAAGCTGGATGAGCAGGGAAACTGGCTTTGGGCTTATTCTGCAGGAGGACAGGGTAACGATGCGGGACTGGATCTGGTATGCGACACAGAAGGTAACGTTTTTGCCTGTGGCTATTTCACTGAAGCAGCCGATTTTACTATTGATACTCTTCACGCCAATGGAGCCACAGATGGCTTTTTGGTAAAGCTGAACAGCCTCGGCACGTGCATAGACGCAGTGCAATCCGACACAGAAGGTGCAGACCTAGCCACAGCCCTGGCAATTGACAACCTCGACCGTCTCTGGCTGGGTAGTAATGTAGTGCCAGATAGCAGCTTCCCAGATACTAAACGGTTTACAATAAGCAGATTTAGCCAAAACCTTGATTATCTGGATACAATAAGTTCCAACCCTGCACAAAACCTGCTCCTGAGCGGACTGGCTCTTGATGGTGCCAATAGCTGCCATCTGGCTGGAACCTATCGTGGTGCGCTAAGTTTCGGCAGTCTCAGCCTTCCCCAACAATCCAATATCAGTACCTTTGTTATTGGTTTGGACAGCGAACTGCAAACCCTTTGGGCAAACTGCGCTACTTCCACGAATTCAGTTGTTCCCAAAGCCATTACTGCGGATGAAAATGGAAACTGCTACATAGCTGGAAGGATAAAGAACGGAGGTTGGTTCGGCAGTATCAATGTGAGTGGCTGGGGTCAAAACGATATCTTTGTAGCTAAACTGAACAGCAGCGGAGCCTGGGCATGGGCAAAAACCAATGGCTCAATTATGGACGATTATGCCACTGGCATCACTATGAATCCGAATGGCTTATGCAGTGTGATAGGCAGGTTTGACGGCAGAATCTCCATGGGTAACTACTGGCTGGAGCCCATGAACCAATATGACAGCTTTATTGGAGAGCTTAGCTATAGCTCTGACACTCCGGAGGAACCAATAGTCTCTCCCATCCCAAATCAACTGAGCCTGTCACCAAATCCGTTTAGAGACAATGTTAAAATTTCCTGTGGTGTCTCCGAACCCGACGATCTCGAAATAGTTATCTACAACCTGAAAGGACAGAAGGTGCGCTCATACGATTTATTTGCCAAATCAGCAGGCACTCACAGCCTGGTCTGGGATGGCATGGATAGCCATGGCGGCAAGGTTGGGCCTGGAATATACCTGATTCAAGTCAAGGGAACTAATACCAGCCAGGTTCAAAAGGTCATCAAGCTAAGAGCTTAGATATAGCTACCCCACAATACATAATAGCTTAAATAACGTGCTCTGTTACAATTGAGTATAGGCAGTATGAGCGCTCGTTGTAGGGTCGTTAAGGCGAAGTCCCTTAAAAAGTACCGGCGCTCGCCGTAGCGCCGAAAAGTGCCAGCGCTCGCCGTAGTGCCGAAGTCCCACAAAAGTACCGGCGCTCGCCGTAGCGCCGAATTAACATAACATCGCCAATGCTCACCGTAGCGCCGAAGTCCCACAAATGTACCGGCGCTCGCCGTAGCGCCGTATTAACATAACATCGCCAATGCTCAACGTAGCGCCGAAGTCTCCTGCTTTCAGTTTGAAGTTGATAACATATTGTCATGCGAGAACACATCAGAAGTCCGAAGGACGTCAGCCGCATCGTCGGCATAGCCCAGGATTTCGAATCCTGGGTTGGTTTCCACTTCATATCTGAGTCCGCAACGAAGTGAAGGACGGCACTGGTAGAGTTTCACATAAACATCTTTCAAGAGCCTAAGGTATCGTTCTGCCGGACTGGAGCGATCTCGGTGACTGACCCAGCAGTCGAACTGCTGGGCTATGGGCAGGCGCTCTGTCGTGCTTCGCACTATATGCACAATCTGAAGTTTGTATGCTCTCAAAACAAAGAAAATCGACTTGGATAATTGATGGATTTCAGTCTGTTTCTTGATGATAAGCCTCAAGGAAGCCACTCAGAAAGCAGTATTATCAGATTATTTAGCATTTTTATTGCCAGGCTTACCACTCTGTCATGCATGCAGTTATGGAGGACGTAGAAGAATGACTCGTAATAAACATGAAAAATTGTATTGACAAAAAAAGAGCCTTTCAGAAGATGGCAAAACCTCGTTGCTGAGCTTGATGCTTGCGGCGGGGTTGATAGATCTTTAAACCAGTTTATAGAGTGGGAATGTGAGAGAGAAATGCTCTTGTCAGTTCAATCATTTTAAGTAATGATGGAGAGTTTGATCCTGGCTCAGGACGAACGCTGGC
>DAOSEN010000022.1:0-29969 GCA_035363155.1 Candidatus Cloacimonadota bacterium
GCAGAAACTACCCCAATCCTTTCAACCCCAGTACCACGATAGCATTCAGCTTGCCCAAAAGGGGAAAAACCAGGCTATGCGTGTACAACCTCAAGGGTCAGTTGATCCGGGAACTGGTGAATGAAGAGCAGGAGCGGGGGCAATATCTGGCTGTATGGGATGGGACTGATAAAAAAGCTAGACAAGTTAGCTCAGGTATTTATTTTGCCCATTTAGTATCTGGAACCCAAAACTATATCCATAGAATGATCTTGATGAAATAAGGAGGAATGATGAAACGCTTGATGATCACAGCTTTATTTGGTCTGATGGTCTTACTTGGCTATGCCGCCATGATCACGCAAAGTGAAGCGCAGGTGATAGGGATTTCTGTATTTACCCAGCTCAGTGGAAGCAGGCCAGCGTTTATGAATAGCGAAGCTTACTTTGGCACTTATGCTGAAGAAACGGCGGATTTTTACATTCTACGCTTTGAACCTGCAGGCTTTATTCTGGTGGCTGGGGACGACAAATCCATCCCCATCCTGGGATATGCGCTTGATAGTGAGTTTCCAATGGGAGAACCCCCGGCTCATGTGAAATGGTATCTGGATCAATATAGCCGCAACTTGCAGGAAATCCGCCAGCAGCAGGATTTGCGGGTGGATGGTACTTGGGCTGCGCTCCGCCGGGGAGATTTTTCAGCTTATACCTTCAGCCGGGATGTGGCACCACTTACCAGCACCTCCTGGGATCAGGATTATCCCTACAACTACTATTGTCCAGCCGATGCGAGCGGTCCCGGAGGTAGAGTTTATGCCGGGTGTGTGGCTACTGCCATGGCTCAGGTAATGAAAAAATGGAATCATCCCACCACGGGACAGGGTTCACACTCCTATTATGCCAGCGGCTATGGCACGCAAAGCGCGAATTTTGGGGCTACCACCTACAATTGGGCTGGGATGCCAAACAGCATCACCACGGTGAATACCGAGATTGCCACCCTGCTCTACCACTGTGGAGTGGCGGTGGATATGATGTACGCTCCCGATGGCAGTGGAGCCTATGGCAGCGATGCCCGAAATGCCCTGGTGAACTATTTTCGCTACAACAACTCCGCGCAATATCTGGACGCTTCCAGCTATACAAGCTCTACCTGGGCTACCATGCTGCGCAGTGATCTGGATCTGGGACGCCCCATATTCTACCGGGGTCAGGGACCCAGCGGTGGGCATGCCTTTGTCCTGGATGGTTATCAGGGCACGAATAGTTTTCACTTCAATTGGGGCTGGAGCGGTTATTACAATGGGTATTTTTATCTGACGAACCTGAATCCGGGCACACACACCTTTACCCAATATCAAGGCGCTATCATGTATGTGTATCCGGTAAGCCAATCCATCCTGACGGGAACGGTTACATCCGGAGGCTCGCCGCTTTCCGGGGTCACCATCAGCCTGGTTGGTACCACACTCAGCGCTACTACAAACGCCTCGGGCAGCTATACGATCAATGGTATTGCGGCTGGTACATATCAGGTGACAGCCAGCAAGACGGGCTATGCTTCAGTAACTCTGCCTGCCACATTGGCACCCGGGCAAACGCTCACGCTGAATTTTACCCTGAGTGCAGCGCAAAACCTGATTCCCCCGCAAAATCTGCAGGCCAGTGTGTTTGGCAACGATGTGGAGCTGAGTTGGACCAGTCCCGTAACTCCCCAACCGGGGCAGTGGATCACCTGGAGCAACGATGTCCTGGGGAATTCGATCGGAACCAATGCCGCATCAGATTTTGATGTAGCTCAACGCTGGACTCCGGTAGATCTGGCTGCCTATCAAGGTGGTACGATCAATCAGGTGAAGTTCGTTCCGTCATATGACAATTGCGTTTATACGCTCAAGATCTGGACAGGCGGCACCAGCATCACGAATCCCGGGACTCTGGTGTACTCTCAGGCGATCAGTCCGATCACGGTGGGAGAGTGGAATCTGGTGGTTCTCAACAGCCCTATCCCCATCCCTTCGGTGGGGGAACTGAGAATAGGTTACAACGTGAATACCCAGGGCGGTTATCCAGCGGGTTGCGATGCAGGACCAGTGATCGAGGGGAAGGGCAATGTGATGTATTTTTCCGGAGCCTGGACTACTCTCACGGCTCTGGCGCCTACCCTTACCTACAACTGGCTGATCCAGGCCTTTGCGACCACCGGACGAGAGCTTAAGCCCGTACAGGCTGTGGCCATTCCCGAACTGCGTAAACCTCACGTGAACCAGGGAAGCCTGGCTCTGCACAGCTATCCGGTGCCCGAAGCTACTACAAATCGTGCGCTATTGGGCTACAAAGTATATAGAAATGGCACGCTGATCAATACCATCTATGATCCTGCCATCACTACCTATACCGATATGGATCTGCCCAATAGCACCTATGTATACAATGTTACGGCAGTGTACAGCGATGGGGAATCAGTTCCTGCCAGCATCAATGTGACGGTATTCATGCAATTGCCACCTATGCTGTTTGGAGATGGATTTGAGACGCATCCGAATTTTGCGCTCAGCTTTGCACCCTGGACTTGTCTGGATGTCGATATGTCCGATACGTATGGTTTTAATGGCTACACTTACCCCAATAATGAAGGTGCAATGGCCTTCATGATCTTCAATCCCAGTGCCACTACCCCGCCTATGACGACAGTCAGCACTCACGACGGTAGTAAAATGGCGGCCAGTTTTGCCGCTACCATGGCTCCAAATAACGACTGGATGGTTACACCCCGCCTATCCCTGGGGACTGGTAGTATGCTCAGATTCTTTGCCCGTAGCCATACAGCCCAATACGGTCTGGAACGCATGCGCGTGGGGGTGAGCACTCTGTCCACAATAATTCCCCAGGGCTTCCAATATCTTACCGGAGATACGTATGTACAGGTGCCTGTGAACTGGACAGAATATACCTATGACCTTTCTGCTTATGACAACCAGCAGGTGTATATAGGCATCCGCTGTTCCTCCGATGATGCCTTTGTGCTGTATGTGGACGATTTTGCCGTGTATAGCCTTGGTGGGGGAACGCAGATGGATCCTTTTGGCAATCCTGTAACCCTGCCCACCAGCATGAGTGTGGTGGCCAATGTATTGATCAATGGCCAGCAGGCTTCAAATGGAGATGTGGTGGCGGCTTTCGTGAATGTGGGCGGCACACCTCAACTGAGAGGCAAGCAAACCGTGCAAGTGGTGAATGGTGTAGCAGGATGCATCCTGCAAGTATACACCGAGACCAATGGCGAAGTAGTGAATTTCAAGGTATGGAAAAGCTCGATAAATCAGGTGCTGGATTGCCCTACTACTCTGAATACGGTGGTAAACGGCACGATCGGAGAATGGCCTGATAATCTATATGTGATCAATGCCAGCACTGGAACCACGCAAAACATAGCCCTCACCAGCGGCTGGAATCTGATTTCCCTGAATGTTTCCCCGGCAGATCACAGCCTGGCTACTCTCCTGACGGGGATTTCTGCAAGTGTACAGCAAGTGAAGGGAACCGAAGGAGTGTATATCCCCGGCAATCCCTATTCCACGCTTAGTGCCCTGACCGATGGCAAGGCTTACAACATCCAGGTAAGTGCACCTGTCACCTGGAGCGTTAACGGAACCCAGATTCCGGCAAATACCCCCCTGGCTTTGAACGCAGGCTGGAATATGACGGCATATCTGCCCCAGGCGGCGATGCCTGTAACTACTGCCATGCAAAGCGTATCAACCTGGCTCCAGCAAGTGAAAGGCACAGATGGAGTATATATTCCTGAAAATCCCTACAGCACGCTGACCAGCATGAATCCCGGCAAGGGCTATTGGATCAGACTTTCTGCCGCTCACAATCTGATCTATCCCACTGGGCGCTATGCTGTGGAACCTGTCCAGGCTACTATCCATAGCGGCATTACCACGCTGACTTCCAGCATGGTGCTGCTGGCCAGATGCGATGGTGCCAGGGCGGGAGATATCCTGATCGCCAGAGTAAATGGCGAACTGCGCGGCGCTGAAACCCTGATCACTCCTGAAGGTTTCCCGGCAGCACTGCTGCAAATCTATACCGCTGCCTCAGGAGAAGAGGTCAGCCTTTGGCTGCAAAAGCCGGATGGCAGCGAAGTGGAACTTGCCAATCGCTTCAGTAGCGAGCCCAACTCCACCTTGGGCAGCTATCCTCAGTTCATCAGTCTGCATCTCAAGAATGGTGATCCAGGCGTAGCAGTACTTGCCACCCGCCTTTATGGCTGCTATCCCAATCCTTTCAACCCCAGCACCACGATCTCCTTCAGCATCGCTGAGGAAAGTGCCCTGGTATCAGTAAACATCTACAACCTCAAGGGTCAGAAAGTCCGTCAGCTTGCCCATACTGAATATCCCCGCGGAGAGCATCAGCTGGTCTTTGGTGGCACGGACGACCAAGGCCGGGCTTTGAGCTCGGGGATCTATCTGATCGAGCTACAGGCGGGTAACTACCGCAAAACTATAAAATCACTTCTGTCAAAGTAAAGGAGAAAACATGAAAAAAACCATTGTCTTGATCCTGCTGGCGCTACTCATAAGCGCTATCTTTGCCACTGCCCCGGAACCCAATACAATTCCGGGAACCCGCAGTGAAGTTACTATCGGAGCTGGAGATCAATTAGGCCGCAAACCGGTGGACATGTATTGGAAAAATTCGCTGTTCCAATGCCTGTATTTCCAGGATGAGCTGAACATCGTTTCCGGGAGCATTACCGGAGTTAAGTTTTACAACAACTTCGTGACAGACCTTCCCAACAAGCCCACCAAAATCTGGTTGGGCACCACCACTCAGACCAGTCTGGCTGCCTATATCCCCTCCACGCAGCTTACCCAGGTCTTTGATGGCAATGTAAACTATCCTGTGGGACAAAACACCATCAGCATCACATTTACTACCCCATTCCTCTATAGTGGCGGGACCCTGGTAATGATGGTGAATCGTCCTATGGACACTCAGTACTTCTCTTCAACTGACAATTTCCATTGCCAGACTGTGGGTACAAACAGGGCTCTGAACAACCAAAGCGACACTGTAAATTATGATCCTGCCGTTCCTCCTACTACGCCAACGATTTCTGGTCAATTCCCCAAGACTACGTTTGTGTATTCCGGGCAAGCCGTCAATAATGATCTGGCTTGTCTCAGTGTAACTGGTAACGTGACTCCTGCGGAGAACAACCCCACAAACTATGTAGTATCTGTAAAAAACAATGGGCAGACCACCCAAACCAGCTATACAGTGAAACTGATGCGCCAGGGTGGGGTACAGATCGGCAGTGTAGCTGGGACCAGTATAACAAGCGATCAGACTATTACTTATACTATTCCCTGGACTCCCACCACTATCGGAGCTACATTCCTGTATGGAGAGGTAGTATTGGCCTCGGATCAAGTGCCAGCCAACAACATCAGCCCCAATCTACCAGTAAACGTAATGCCTGCTGGCGTGGTTGCCATTACGGTTGGATCAGGAAATCAAACCGCCCGAATGCCGATGGATATGTATTATATGAACAGTCTCTACGAGACCATCTATATGTCCAGCGAGCTCAATGTAGTAGGTCTCCTGACAGGGATTCAATTCTACAATACATTCACAACCAATCTTCCCAATATGCCCACCAAAATCTGGATCGGGGAGACTACTCAAACTGATCTGGCAAATGATTGGATTCCAGCAACACAGCTTACTCAGGTCTTTGATGGCCTGGTAACCTATCCAAATGGTCAAAACGATATCCTGATCACTTTCCCGGTTCCTTACATGTACACAGGCGGGAATCTGGTCTTGATGATGAACCGCCCTATGGATACCGAATACTATGCTTCTACTGATCAATTTTTCTGCCAGACTGTGGGAACAAACCGGGCCCGGAACATGTATTCTGATAGCACTAGCTACGATCCTATGGCTCCCACTGGTGGAACTGTGACCGGGATGTTTCCCAAGACCACTTTTATGTTTAATCCTCAAGCCATGGGCTCTTTGCAGGGGATGGTAAGCTCCGGTGGTTCTCCCCTGGTTGGTGCCACCCTCAGCATTGGTGGAACGATGCTAACTACAGTTACCGGCACTGCGGGAACATACCTGTTCCCTTATGTTACCACTGGCACACATCAAGTAACTGCCAGCATGTATGGCTATACTTCGGTAACCCATACAGTAAACATAGTGGAAAACCAAGCCACCACCCAGAACTTTGTCTTGGCACCCATGCCTCAGGTTACAGTCACAGGCAGGATTGTGGGCAGCGATGCCCCCTCCGTTGGTGTGGCTGGAGCTACGATTTATCTGGAGGGTATGCAGAATTACTCTGCCACCACCAATGCCACTGGATACTTTACGATCACTGGTGTATATGCCAACAATATGTATGCTTACCAGATCCAGGCTCCAGGCTATCAGGGAGCTGTGGGAGAAGTATGGATAGGCAGCACAAATCATGATATGGGCAGCATTACCATCAATGAAATCGCCCTCCCACCTTCCAACGTAGTCGCTACTCAAGCGGTGGGTCAGAACTATGTATCAATCACATGGGATGATCCGGGTACCGGAGGTGGTGATTGGATTCACTACGACAATGGAATGAATGAAGACAGTATCGGTACCGGGGGTGTGGCAGATTTTGATGTGGCCATCAGATTCCCGGCCAGCGCTTTAGTGCCCTATGCCGGAATGAGCCTCCAGGCAGTAAAAGTGTATCCTGCTGGGGCAGGATCGTTCTCGATCCGGGTATGGACAGGAGGTACAGCATCTGCACCTGCCACGATGGTAGTTGACCAACCCTTTACGGCCACTATTGATCAGTGGAATACGGTCGCACTGAATACTCCGGTTCTTATCACTGGAACCGAAGAGCTCTGGTTTGGGTATCGGTGCAATGTGACTACTGGTTATCCGGCTGGTTGCGATGCCGGACCCGTGGTGGATGGCTTTGGAAATATGATTTATTACCAGGGCGCTTGGTCCACACTTACATCACTGGCTCCCACTTTAACTTATAACTGGAACATCCAGGGTTATGCCGGATTTTCCCAGCCTGCCAGAAGCGCTGGATTACAACCAATTACTACCGAGATGGTTAGGGTCAGCGAAGGCATGCTTGCCAGCTCGGGCAAAAAGAGCTCTGAAAACATTATCCCAAGGGAAGAACAGACCAGGGTGAGACAAGGTTATCGCGTGTGGAGACTTCTGGAAGGCCAGCAAGGCAATGAAGCCCTCTGGACCAGCCTCACTGCCAATCCCATCACTCCGGCTCTATACATTGACAACGTTTGGACATCTTTGGCAGATGGCACTTATCGCTGGGCTATACGGGCTGTCTATACCGGTGGGGTAATGTCCGTTCCGGTATTCAGCAACGCTATTGTTAAGAACTCCCAATTAGGCGCTATAGCAGGATTTGTCCGCAATCAGCAAAACCAGGGTCTGATGGGTGCCACAGTAATCTGTGGAAATGTAACTGCTACTACCAATGCCAGCGGTGCGTATTCCATACAGGTAAATGCGGGAACGCATACTGTGGCTGCCAGTTGCGATGGCTATGATCCAGTGACTGTGAATGGAGTGGTTGTCAATATTGGGCAGACCACGACTCAAAACTTCATACTCCCTCCTTCGAGTTACCAATTGCAGGATGGCTTTGAAAGTTATACAGATTTCACTCTTACATTCGCTCCCTGGACCTGCCTGGATGTCGATCAGAGCAGTACTTACGGCTTCACCGGGACCACATTCCCAAATTCCGGCACTCCCATGGCCTATATCGTCTTCAATCCCAGTGCCATAACGCCTGCCCTTACTGGTGCTGATCCCTATGCCGGCAGTAAATATGCAGCCTGCTTTGCGTCCGTCAATCCTCCCAACAACGACTGGCTATTCTCTCCACAACTCATGGGTGGAGGAGAATTGAGTTTTTGGGCCAGGTCTTTTGTGGCGGAATATGGCCTGGAACGTTTCAAGGTTGGTGTATCCACCACTGGAACTGCTCCAGCAAACTTTACCATCATCAGCGGCGCAAATTACATTCAGGCACCGGTGACCTGGACTCAATATACCTACAGCCTGGCTGCCTATGCGGGACAGCCAATCTACATCGGCATCCAGTGCGTTTCCAATGATGCCTTTATCTTTATGGTGGATAATGTAGCTGTTACCGGAGGAGGAGGACCCACTCCCACCACTCAGAGCATTCCTATGCTTAGTGGCTGGAACCTCGTTTCCCTGAATGTATCTCCGGCAGATCATGCTCTTGCCACGCTATTGGCTCCTATATCTGCGAGTGTACAGCAGGTGAAGGGAACTGAAGGAGTTTATATTCCTGGTAATCCCTACTCATCATTGACCTCCCTGACTGATGGTAGAGCCTACAGCATTCTGCTGAGCAGTCCCGTCACCTGGAATGTAACCGGGACAGCGATTCCTGCCTCTACACCCATTTCCCTGGTGGATGGTTGGAATCTTACGGCTTATCTGCCCCAGACAGCTTTGTCTGTAACTGCTGCCACGCAAAGCATTACGGCCTGGCTGCAACAAGTGAAAGGCACAGATGGAGTCTATATCCCCAACAACCCTTACAGCACTCTTACTACCATGTATCCTGGCAAGGGATATTGGATCAAGCTGAGTGGAGCGCACAACCTGATCTATCCTACAAGCCGTAACGTTGCGGAGCTATCCGAAGCACCAATGAATAGCAAAGTGAACCAGCTTCCCTCCAGCATGGTGCTTTTAGCGCGGTGTGACAATGCCAGCACGGGAGATATCCTGATTGCCAGAGTAAATGGCGAGTTGCGCGGAGCCGAAACCCTGATCAGTCCTGAAGGTTTCCCCGCGGCTCTATTGCAAATCTATACCGATACTGCAGGAGAGGAAATCAGCTTGTGGCTGCAAAAACCGGACGGCAGCGAAGTGGAACTTGCCAATCGCTTCAGCAGTGAGCCAAACTCCACCCTGGGCAGTTATCCTCAATTCATCAGCCTGGAGCTTAGGGATGGCAGTAACGAGATTACTGAACTGCCAACCCGGCTGAATGGCTGTTACCCCAATCCTTTCAATCCCAGCACCACGATCTCTTTCAGCATTGCAGAAGAAAGCGCCTGGGTAAAGATAAACATCTACAACCTCAAGGGTCAGAAAGTGCAACAGCTAACCAATGCCGAATATAGCAAGGGTCTGCACAGCCTGGTCTGGAATGGTACGGATGACAAAGGCCGGGCACTGAGCTCGGGTGTGTACATGATAGAACTGAATGCGGGCAGCTACCGCAAGACAGCCAAGGCTATGTTGGCCAAATGAACTATTTCACCCTCCGGGGCGTACTGCTCCGGAGGGTGATCCTTATGGAGGATATCATGAATAAGAAACTTGTATTTATCGCCGTTTTACTGTGCCTGATCATGGGCTTGAGCCAGGCAAAAATTGCTCAGCAGGGTACTGCCAAACAGGAAGTAAACATTCCTGTGTACAACACCATAGAACCCGGCAGGATCCCACCCACCTATACTTTCTCCAGAATCCCGAACGCGATCCTGACTTCATATTATGATTATATGATCGGCTCATACAACGCACTCCCCGTCCAATTAGTACCAGATAATGCAGGTGGGGGATACATGATGACATACCATGGTCAGCGTACATCCACGGGACAGCGTCGTGCATTTTATACATATGTCGATGCCAGTGGCAATATTGTAGGCGCTAATGAGATCACTAATATGGTAAACCGCGAAGGCTATCCCACAGTTGCTGTAGATCCTGTATCCGGGAAACCACTTTATGCCTGGCATGCCAATACTGATACCGATCCAGAGCTTGAAGTCCAATTTACTTCTGATGCTTTCTTTATCGGGATCCCAGGGTTATTCAACGATCTACAAACGATCATCAACAATCCCATCTCCATCCAAAACCCATCCGGGAATGTTACTACAGATAACGAATTCATCTGGCCTTCGGCCGTGATAGGACCCTCACCTGTAGCCAATAAACGCAGAGTGTATGTAGTAGCCAGGAATTCAATAACTCACTCCTACGGTCCCAGTGAAAACCCCTACATAGCTTATGCCGATTTCAATGGTGATGATATTGAAAACGGAATTCCTTTAATCTGGAGCTATACCAGTATTCCGGAAATGAATGGCTGGAACACCGGTGTGGAATGGCGACGTCCCTTTCATGCCATTACTTGTGATACACAAGGCAACCTGTATTATGCCGGATACCATTTTGCCACTACTTCGGATGGGGTTACTAACATCAATGAAGCGGATATGGATGTCTTCAAATGTTCAAATTACGGTCAGGGTACCTGGACCCGGGTTAGCGCTTTTAGCGATTTACCCAGTTGGAACCCAGCCAGTTCGCCCGGTGGAGTAGGATATTTTGCCAATTCCAGCGGTACTCCATACGCAAACAATCAGCTTACTTGGGCGATCGCAAACTCGTCCCACCTGAATGCCACAGTGGATGATCTGGGTAGAATCCATTTTCCTGCCACCTTTGCCTTGGGAACTTCTGAAAATACCTATTATCCGCTGTTTCAGGTGATGAAGGAAGTTATCTTCAACCCCACAACCAATCAGTTTACGATCAGTGAGATCTATCCCCGCAAGAATCCTGCGGATACATACAACCAATGCTTCCAACCCTGGGATCGAGTAGCGCCCTGGGGTGTTCCGGAATATGTAAACAATGAATTGTCGTTTGAATTGCATTATCCCTTCCCACATTGGAACGACACTTTTCATGATAACGCTATGCTCTTCCATTATAACAATGTCAAGATTACTCAGGGCAATGGAGAAGGCATGCTGGCTGCAGTGTGGCAGGATAGCCAAAGAGCCAGACTCTACAATTCCAATGGAGATCCGAACTATGCAAACTATGCCAATACCCCGGAAATCTGCATCAGCGTATCCTCGGACAATGGGAACCACTGGAGCGATCCTATCGTGCTCAACAATGTAGAGACTGCGCAATTTGCCGGCTTGAAACCCATGTGGGTGTATCCTGCTCACAAAGTAAAATTTGTGGGGATGCAGGGTAACCAGAAGGTGGGTAAGCTGGGGTTGATGTTCTACAACGACTATACCTGGGGTGCTTATGCAATTACCCCACCTGCCCATCCCAACAATGACGGTGGTCAGGTAATGTTTACAGAACTGCAGATTGTCTTCCCGGAAGCGGGTCCCAGCCCTACTGATCCCTTTGGCGAACCCGTTATCCTTAGTGGCAGTATGGCGGTAATGACAGGTGTGATGATCGACAACCAAATGGCCTCATCCGGAGACGTTGTAGCCGCTTTTGTAAACGTAGGCGGCACTCCTCAGCTCAGAGGCAAAGGAACGGTGCAGATCAATAGCGGTGTAGCCGGATGCCTGCTGCAAGTCTTTACCGAAAACAACGGTGAAAACATATTCTTCAAGGTGTGGGATGCCAGTGTAAATCAGGTACTTGATGTTGCCGAAAACCTGGCAAGCCAGGTCAATGGCACTGTGGGTAGCTGGCCAGACAATCTTTTCTGGTTGCATGCGGGAAGCAGCTCACTCCAGAATATCAATCTGCAGACAGGCTGGAACATGATCTCCCTGAACGTACATCCAAACAATATGGCCATTTCCAGCATCTTTGCCAGTATCATCGGCAATGTGCTGATGGTGAAATCCCCCGAAGGTGTTTATGAACCAGGAAATCCCTACAGTACCCTTACCCAGATGGCAGACCGGAAGGGTTACTATGTAAAAGTAACCCAACCCTGTATCCTTACCGTCACTGGCGCACCGATCGATGTAAGCATTCCGATTGCTATGCAGACGGGTTGGAACCTGGTGGCATATACACCTCAAAGTGCCATGCCTGTAGCTACTGCGGTGGCCTCAATTGCTGCCAATCTGCTCCAGGTAAAAGGCACGGAAGGTATCTATGAGCCTGGTAATCCCTATAGTACCCTCAGTACTCTCAGCCCGGGACGAGCCTACTGGATGAAGCTGAGCAGTGCTGCAAACCTGATCTATCCTGCCAGTGGCAGAGACAATATCAGCTATACATCGAGAAGTACTAAGCTTGAAGCTCCGGTGCTCAAGACCAATAGCCAATCCATCCTGATTAGCCTGGATGATTGTGCCCAAACCGGAGATATCCTGATGGCGTTCGTAGGCGAAGAACTGCGCGGCATAGCTGAAGTAATGGAAGTGGAAGGACGCAAGGGTGTCCTGCTGCAGATCTTCAGTGAAGAATTCGGCGAGCAGATTGATTTCCGCCTCAAAGCACATGCAAGCCCCACTATCACAAATCTGTATCCAGGATTACAAAGCGAACCTGGCAGTATTCTGGGAGATTATGCTACAGGATTGTTCTACAGCCTTAGTGCCGGGACAAGCTCTACTCCTGAGCTTATCACCACGATCGGCAAAGCCTGGCCCAATCCATTCCAAAAAGGCACCAATATCACTCTGAATATTGCCAAAGACAGTGCTCCGATCAAGGTCGAAATCTTCAATATCAAAGGCCAGAAGGTCAAGACCCTGCTCAGTGGCTCTCCCAATGCCGGCACTATGCTGTTGTGGTGGGATGGTTGTGACGACAATGGCCGTCAGGCCGCATCTGGAGTTTATTTCTGCCGTATGCACAGCGGGGATACTGCCCAAAATATAAAACTGATGTTAGTAAAATAGACGAAAGTGAGATGAAATCATGAAGATGAAACAAGTATTCCTGCTCATTCTCCTGGGGCTTTGCAGCCTGATGTTTGCTATTGACCCCTGGGGAAACCCTGTTGTTTTGACGGGGAGCATGACAGTGATGGCGCAAGTGAGCATTAATGGTGCCCCTGCAGAAAACGGTGATGTATTGGGAGCTTTTGTCAGCGTGGGGGGTACGCCTCAACTCCGTGGCAAAGGCAATGTTATGGTAGTCGGAGGAGTCCCCGGATGTTTGCTGCAAGTATACACCGAGACCAATGGTGAGACCATCATTTTCAAAGTATGGGACGAGAGTGCTCAGACTGAATATACCGCCTCTCAAACCTTGCCGACAGAAGTAAATGGCTCCGTAGGCTCTTATCCGGACAATATGTATCAGATCACAGCCGGTGGTGGTGCCATGGTCGATGATCCCTGGCCCCTGCCGCAAGTTCTATCTGGAAGTATGACCGTAATGGCGCAAGTAAATGTAAATGGTGCACCTGCCGTCAATGGCGACATCCTGGCAGCCTTTGTAACCGTAGGCGGGATCGAACAGCTCAGAGGGAAAGCTGCTGTGCAAGTCATCAGCGGAATCCCAGGCTGCCTGATCCAGGTATTTACTGAAAGCAATGGCGAAGTAATCACCTTTAAAGTGTGGGATTACAGCGCTCAGCAGATCTTTACCGACGGCAATACTTTGCTGTCTGAAGTAAATGGAAGCGTGGGATCGTATCCCAACAATATGTATCCCATCAATGCCGGAACTACGATGGTTACCGATCCCTGGCCCGAGCCGCAAGTCCTTTCCGGCAGCATGACCGTGATGGCGCAGGTATCTATCAGCAATACTCCCGCTGCCGATGGCGACATCCTGGCCGCTTTCGTTACCGTAGGTGGAACCGAGCAACTGAGAGGAAAGACCCCTGTACAGGTGATTGGTGGGATCTCCGGGTGTTTACTGCAAGTCTTCACTGAATCAAATGGCGAAGCTATCACTTTCAAAGTATGGGATTACAGTGCCCAGCAGATGTTTACCGATGCCAATACATTGATCTCCGAGGTAAATGGATCAGTTGGATCCTACCCGAATAATCTCTATCAGATCAATGCCGGCGGCACTACTCAACAAGTGGCTTTGCCGATGTTCAACCCTCAGGAAGGGGTGTATGCCACTGTCCAAAATGTAACCATTACCTGTGCCACTCCTGGAGCCACCATCCGCTATACCACCAATGGCACAGATCCCACCGAGGCTTCTCCGGTTTATTCTACTCCAGTTAGTATCCCGCTGGGTAGCACGATGACGATCAAAGCCAAAGCTTATCTGGCGGGATGGACACCCAGCATAATCGCCAGCGCTACCTATGTGATTACCGGAACCGTAGATAGTCCTATGTTTTCACCAGCCCCAGGAGTGTACACTACGGCTCAGAATATTTCCATGAACTGTGCCACCCCTGGTGCCCAAATCCGCTATACACTCGATGGTACGGAGCCTACAGCGACTTCCACGCTCTATAACAATCCGGTTACCATTGCTGTCACAACTACTGTAAAAGCCAAAGCTTTTCTGGTGAACTGGAATCCCAGCCCTACGGCTACAGCAGTCTATACAATCACTGGCACGGTAGCTGGACCGGTGTTTGCTCCTCCCGCGGGCACTTATACCACTGCGCAAAATGTCACGATTACCTGCGCCACTGCCGGAGCCCAGATCAGATATACTACGAACGGCTTAGAGCCGACTGCCACATCCACGCTATATAGTACACCGGTAGCGATTACTACTACCACGACCCTGAAAGCAAGGGCATTTCTAACGAACTGGGATCCCAGCCCTATAGTTTCAGGAGTGTATACGATCACTGGAACTGTTGCAGCACCTGTATTTGCTCCTCCGGCAGGAACCTATACCAGCACCCAAAACGTCACGATTACCTGCGCCACAGCCGGAGCTCAGATCCGCTATACCATCAATGGTTCAGAACCTACTACCACTTCACCGTTGTACAGTGCACCGGTGGCGATCGTAGCCACCACGACTCTGAAAGCAAAGGCCTTCCTGCTGAATTGGGATCCCAGCCCCACGACCACTGGTCTGTACACGATTACGGGCACGGTTGCAACTCCCGTAATCTTACCGGAACCAGGCGCATATACCACTCCCATTGATGTCACGATCACCTGCGCCACGGCTGGAGCCCAAATTCGCTATACTCTGGATGGCACCGAGCCCACAGCCACTTCCAGCTTGTATGTAGATCCCATTTACCTGGAAGAAGATGCCACAGTTAAAGCCAAAGCCTTCCTTGCCGATTGGGAGCCCAGTGCTACTGCCACAGCGGTTTATCAGGTCACAGTAAGCACTCCTGATGGCCCCGAGGCACCAATCGTGACTGGCATCCAAACTGTATATCCCAATCCCTTCTCAGCCAATCTCACCATCAAGCTGGGAATCAAAGAGGGGCATCAGGATTATCAGTTCAAGGTGTACAATCTCAAAGGTGAATGCGTTTACCAGACTTCAGGAAATGCCAAAGGCAGCTTTGAGCTTACCTGGGATGGACGCGGCTCAAACAATGTCCGGCTTGCCCCGGGGGTCTATTTGCTATCTTTCACTACTGGGAGAGAGCAGAGTACCCGCAGGGTGGTGCTGAACTAAACTCAACCCGTATTAATCCAACCCGGGGACTCACAATCCCCGGGTTGCTCTTTTCTGCCAAAGTGCAGTTTCCAAAGCAGTTCCGCACAAATCCCTTGACACCTGGCAGCTACCTTAAAACCTTCCTCCCAATCAACAATTATTAATCTCTAAAGGAGAATTAGGAATATGTTAAAAGTATCGATAGCTCCCGATGGCAAGGAATACCCCTTTCCCACCGAAGCAGAAAGCGAGCAGGAACGGCAGTATTTGGTTCAGATCACTGAAGAGCAGCGGAAGCTGGGCAGAAAGATTGTAGCTGTACAGGGTTTGGGCTTTGTAGGCTGTGTAATGGCAACCGTTGTGGCAGACGCCACGGACAAAGATGGCAATCCCCACTATTTTGTGCATGGACACCAAAGAGCTTCCAAACGCTCTTACTGGAAGGTGGCGACTATCAATGCCGGTATCCCACCAGTGAGTTCTTCCGATCCAGAAGTTCCGGAAATCTTCCACCGCACCGTGGTGGAAAAGAAGAATTTCCGTGCCACCAGTGAGGACTTTGTTTACTCTCTGGTCGATGTGGTAGTGGTGGATATTCAGCTTGATGCCACCAAACCAGCCTTTGGCGAAGCCGAAAAAGGCTATTGTGACATCTCCGCTTTCCGTGAAGGGATCCGCACCCTGGGGCAATACATCCGTCCCGATTGTATGGTGCTGGTGGAAACCACGGTCCCTCCGGGAACCTGCGAGAAAGTAGTGAAACCCATCCTAGAAGAAGAATTTATCAAGCGCGGGATCGACATCACCATCAATCCTCCTCTGGTTGCTCATTCTTATGAACGGGTGATGCCGGGTGCCAAGTATGTGGCTTCGATCCGTGATTTCTGGCGTGTATTTTCCGGTGTGAACTCCAAGAGTATCGAGCTGTGCCGGGAATTTCTCTCCAATGTCCTGAACGTGGAGGAGTATCCCCTCACTCAGCTTGATAGCACTAATGCCAGCGAATTGGCCAAGACCATGGAAAACAGCTACCGGGCCACCAATATCGCCCTTACTCTGGAATGGGCACGCTTTGCCGAACAGATTGGCGTGGATATCTTCAAAGTGCGCGATGCCATCCGCAAGCGCCAGGGCACTCACGACAACCTCTTGCGTCCTTCCCTGGGCGTAGGTGGATATTGCCTCACCAAAGATCCAGTGCTGGCAAACTGGGCAATGGGAGCCCTGTTCAACGTACCCGGCAGCCTCGATGTGGCTATCCGTTCAGTAAACATCAATGACACCATGCCGCTGCATACCATCGAGCTGATCAAGAAGGAATTCACCAATCTCAAGAACCTCAAAGTGACCGTTTTGGGCGTCTCCTATCTGGAAAATGTAGGCGATACCCGCCACAGTCCTTCCAAGATTCTGGTGGAATTTCTGCGTAAAGACCTGGCTCTGGTACGCGCTCATGATCCTTATGTGGAACATTGGGATGAACTGGAAGAAGTCACGGTGGAAAAAGACCTCGCTGCAGTGCTGCAGGATGCCGATGTGGTCGTCCTCGCCGTAGGCCACGATCAATACAAAAACATCGAGCCCAAAGACCTGGTGGATATGTGCAAGACCCGTCCCCTGGTGATCGATTGCTCGAATTTCCTGTCCGATTCCACCATCAACAAATACAAAGGCCTGGGCTGCAAAGTCCGTGGCGTGGGTAAAGGACACATAGTCTAAACAAATAACCTTATCAATATAACGAAGCGGGTGCTCATCCATCCGCTTTTTGCTTTGTTAGATTCTGGAAACGGTTTCTGGGCGTATTTGAAAAAGGCCTTCACCCTCGTGGACTTGGTACAGATTGGTTCGCAAATGTCCCCAATCATGTAACATGGGCTTTTAGCCTGTTCTACCCTCTGATTTTCTCACCAGAGGGACCCCAGGATTCGATACTTCTTTCATGCTTTCACCTAGATCACATCCAGGTTTGCACCTATTAGTCACCACCTGATCCACTCCAGCACATCCCCTGCCGCGCTTGGGAGGACCTTGAGTGCATCAGGAGATTAGCAGCAAGCGTCTATAATCAACAAGGGCTCTTATTCCTGCTATCTACCCGGATGCCTGAGTCTCCAGTGCACAATCGGCCCTACATTCCTACTGCGCTGATTCAGTTGAGTTTAAGTCAGGATCACCTCGAGATCGCCTCGAGTACTCGAGGCGATCTCGAGGTGAAGACGAGGTAAATACTACTTGATAAAACAGATGCGAGGTAAGCCAGGATTTCAGAGTTGCTTATGGTTTTAGATGCTAGTTTCGGTGACTAAACTGAAGCGAGAAATGAGGTTAAAGGTTTGCTTCCAGGAAACTTTTCAGTATTGGGAGATGAAATCTAATGATAGCTACTACTTCCTTGTTATCTATGCCAAAGTAGTCATGAGCGATGATGTTTCTCAAACCCCGAATTTTGTACCAGTCTATCTCGCTGTGTTTTACAGTGAATGCTTCCGACAGCCTGGAAACCATCTCTCCTATGTTGATGAGATGCATCAGGCATGCATCCAAAGTCTTGGAGTCCTGAGGTAAATCCTCAATTCCTGTAGATGAGACATACTGATCGATTCTATTCACAGACTCAGAAATCCCTAATAAACAGAATCTGTCTTTATCCAGCATATTTGACCTCCAGGAGGAGGTTTTCTTTGATATAGGGTTTCAAATATTCAATATTGGCAAGATCCACTTTCTTCTCGAATATCTGCTGCAAAAATCTGCGAAGATTGTATTTAGTCTCAAACAGATCCGGGCATTCAGGACTGAACTCTACCAAAAAATCAATATCGCTATCCTGCTGTTGTGCTCCCCTTGCATAGGAGCCAAATACTCCAATCTTTTGCACATAGTATTGCTCACGCAGCAGTAGAGCATTACGATCCAGAGTGCTGAGGATTTCTTCCAGGCAAAGCATATTGTCTCCTATGAGAGATGATTATCTCCAGCAAGATCACATTTAGCATTCGTGTCAAGTTTTTTTAGCCTCTGATACAGTTTCTCTACCTGGAATCCGCGTTCGTATTTGCTTAGTTCGGAAGCGACTATGCTCTCTTTTACTGGCTCCTCCAAAATGCTGAGCAGGCAGGATTTTATAGCACTTACGGATTCCATAGGGCAGATGGTATCTACTCCACATTCCCGCAAGAGGTCTGCCGCTTCACCCCATTGCGGGACCATAGCCAGAATGGGACGGCCAATGCGCAGGTATTCAAACACTTTGGAGGTGAGGGTACCCCGGGGACTGCTGCTGTTGATCACCAGGAGCAGTACATCTGCCTTCTGCATCTCGAATAAAGCTTCCTGGTGAGATAGCTGAGGCATCACTTCGATCATGGGTTTGATGCCGCTACAGTCAATTTCCTGGATCACTTCGCGGTTGAAACTGCCATAGAGGCGTATCCTTGTGCGTTCTGGCATCAAGGCTTCCCGGGAGAGTTCTTCCACAGCTTCATAAAAGTGTTTCAAGCTGCGGCGGGCGTAAATATTGCCAAAATAGCTGAAGGTGAAATACTGCGCTGAAGGGCGGGCAAGCTCCAGGCTCTGGTAATCCTCTTCGTCGTGACCATTGTAGATGACCATGGTTTTGTCACGTAATGCCTTGCCAAAGTGTTCCGCCAGATCATCCGCAATGCCCTTGGTAGCGCAAATCAGCAGACTGGCAGATTGCAGGATCCGGCGTTCCCAAGCCCGCGACGTGGCGAGCTTGAGCCTATTGCCCATCAGGTCATAATCCGAAAGCAGAGTCCAATAGTCCCTGTAATCCACCACTAATGGCAAATCATGCCGTTTGGCCAGCAGATAAGCTCCGATGGCAGATGAAAAGGGGCCACAGGATACATAGATGAGATCGAAATCCTGGCTGGCGAGCAGTTCCCGGCCAGCTTTCAGCAGATACGGTAGCCAGCCCACCTTGTCGTCCAGGGGATAGAGCCTGCGCAAGAGGAGTTTGAAGCGTTCCGGGGTGTTTTTGTAAATGGCCTGGGATTTGTCTTTTCTACCCTTGAACAGCCTTTTCAAAAGAGCCATGGGGTCGAGGGAAGGGGTTCTGGTAATGCTGGTTTCGCGGCACTGCTCGCAAAGCTTTTCGTCCCGATAGGCATATTCGATCTCGTCCACGCTGATCATGTGTATTTCTGCCCCCAGATCGGCCAGGTATCTTACCATTTTCTGGTTGCGAAGGGCAGCGGGACCACCCAGGGGAGGGTAGAAATAGCTGATATAGAGGATGCGCATCTTAGTCCAGGAGTTTGTGGATCAATTCAAAAAACTTGGGCTCCATGCTCTCCCAATTGAACCTGGTGGCGGATATGTCCTCACAACGCTGGCTCATTTGCTGATATTCGTCTTTGGGCAAGCGCAGCATTTTGCTGATGCAGGCAGCAATATCCCGAGCCCGATATGAAAGAGCCAGAGCGCCCAGATTGTTACGCTCGATCAGGCTCTTCATCAGAGGTGTCTTGATCGTGATCACCGGAAGTCCGGCAGCCAGGTATTCCAGCACTTTCAAAGGTGTAGCCAGGCTCATGCGCTTGACCCGGGGATTGAAGAGCCAGAGACCAAAACGGGAACGCTTGAGCAGCAGCCCGATCTTTTCTGCCGGGATCCATTCCTGATAAAAGATGATGGCATTGAGGTTGTAGGTATTGATGCTTTTGTTGAATTCTGCTTCCACAGCCGGGTCGTGAAATTTCCCCAGAATCAGGATCTTGAGCTGGGGGAATTCGCTTTTCAGGATCGTAGCACATTTCAGGATCTTGAAGATGCCCCGGTCTCGCGTCAAACCTCCAGCATAGATCAGATCAAACTTCATCTCACAAAGCTGAGCCAGAGCACCAGGAACATCGCAGCGGTAATCCCATACATTTTTAACTGGATAATTGGGCAAGACCAGGCATTTGTCCGATTTTGCTGCCGTAGCCAGTACCTGAACCAGGACTTCCTGATTCACAGCCGTAATGGCATCTGCTTTGGCTGCCAGGAATCGGAGCCCAATCAGGTATGTCTGCTTTGCCAGAGTCTTGAGGCTAAACAGGAAGCGCTCGGCAAAAGCATCGGCAAAGAATTCATGAATATCAAAGATTACCTTGGCACCAATATGCTTTTTGAGCCTGATCCCCACGAGCAGGGTGAGGGGTTCCACACAGATCACCAGATCTGGATTCAGGGCTTTGGCGGCCCTATAAAGCTGAGGTAATGCCTTGATCGGAGAGTCCGCTTCCACTACGCTTTGGTAGGGGTTTTGGGCATCATTCACCATCCCGTTGGTAGAGATGATGTGCACTTCAGCTATGCGGGCACAGGAAAAGCCCAGCTTGTAATACAGCCGTACATCATTGGTAGGATGAGAGTTTGAAATGATGCAGATCTTCATGGCCTATGAACCAAGGATCCCCAAAAGTACACCAGCTGCCACGGCAGAGCCTACCACGCCAGCCACATTGGGAGCCATGGCATGCATCACCAGATAGTTCGTGCGGTCATACTTTTGCCCTTCCACCTGCACCACACGTGCTGAAGCCGGAACGGCCGATACTCCAGCGGCCCCTATCAGCGGATTGATCTTGTTTCTGGTAAAAAGATTCATGATCTTGGCAAAGATCACACCCGCGGCAGTCGCTACACTGAATGATGCAGCACCCAGGATGAAGATCTTGATCGTGGCAGGAGTTAAAAACACATCAGCGGTGGTTTTTGCTCCCACGGTTAGCCCAATCAGGACAGTCACGATATCGATCAGGGAAGTTCTGGCTGTGCCCGCCAATCGCTCTGTAACCCCACATTCTTTCAAGAGATTACCCAAAAAGAGCATGGCCAGCAGCACTGCCGAACCGGGAGCGATAAAAGAGGTAACGATAAAAGCTACGATGGGGAAGATGATCTTCTCCCGTTTGGATACTACTCTGAGTGCTTTCATGCGGATTACACGCTCTTTTTTGGTAGTGAGCAGCCTCATGATGGGAGGTTGAATCACAGGTACCAGCGCCATATATGAATATGCTGCCAAAGCTATCGAGCCCAGCATATGCGGAGCCATTTTGGAGGCCAGAAAGATCGAAGTAGGGCCATCTGCGCCACCGATGATGCCGATGGAGGCAGATTCCAGAACGTTGAATCCCAAAAGCAAAGAGCCCATGAAGGTAGCAAAGATGCCAAATTGAGCTGCAGCACCCAACAGGATCAACCGGGGATTGGCAATCAGCGTAGAAAAGTCCGTCATTGCCCCTATACCCAGAAAGATCAGGGAAGGGTACACACCTTTTTTGACCCCAAAATACAGATATGACAGCACCGAGCCTTCATTTTCCACTCCGAGGCCCTGGGCTGCCATACCAGGAATATTGCCTACTACCATCCCAAAGCCGATTGGCACCAGCAGTAAGGGTTCAAATTCCTTGGTTATGCCCAGATAGATGAAGACAATCCCAGCCAGGATCATGACCAGATTGCCAAGCTCCACATTCAGGAAACCTGTGGTTTGGATAAACTGCATGAGTTCTTGCATGGGTGCTAAGCCTCCAGCTCGATCAGGGGGTCACTTTCCTGTACCGAATCACCCCGGGATACATGGACTTTTAAGACCCTGCCACCCTTTTGAAAGTGAATGTCGGATTCCATCTTCATAGCTTCCAAGACCAGGGCTACATCACCATCCTGAACGATATCTCCGGCTTTTACCTTCACATCGAGGATGGTTCCGGGAATGGGGGCACGCAGGACGTTATCCGGTGCAGCAGCAGATACATCCACCTGAGCCGGAGCTTGGTTGCGTACAGGTTTTGCCGCAGGCTTGGCTTTGATTTCCACGCCTTCCAGCAGCATCAGGATGTCACCTTCCTGCACCAACGAGCGTTCTTTGATATTGATTTTTGTGATTTTGGCGTCCACGGGGGAAGCGATCTCGGATTCCATCTTCATAGCTTCGATCGTGATGATGGTTTGTCCCTTCTTTACTTCATCGCCTTCTTTTACGGGGATGGAGACAATCACGCCGGGAATGGGGGCACGGATTTCACCAGTGCCGGGGTCATAGCCACTGCTGAAGGCAGGAGCCATTGGCACGGCTTTTTCCTGTTCTGCCAGCTTGGGCACTTCAAAAGTTTTATCTTCTTCTATCTGAACCAGATAGTCCTGGCCATTGATATTGATCTTGGCGTGGTTGGGAGTGTATTCCAGAATCCTGGCTTCAAATCTTTCACCATTGATCAAGAGTCGGTAGGTCTTCATTTCATCTCCTTCTGGCGGTGATTTCCCGGTTTGGCATACTCAGCACTCCGCTGGCACGCCATTGATTGGTAGGGGTTCTGCGGATAGTAAGCACCATTTTCCGGTGTTCTTCAATTTCCTGTTTATGCATGTGCAGCGCTGTTACTGCTGCCACGATAATGCTGCGGCTCATGCCTTTGGAAGCAGCAGTGACCTTGCCGGATGAGTTCATTTTGATCGTGTCCGGTTTCTTAGGTTCCCGATTAAGGTGGATCAATTGTCCGATAATGATGCTGGTAATCAGCAATGCACAAAATACTACCAGCATGCCAACGAGGGTTATGCTGCTGCCATAGAGGACAATGTGCTCGTTGAATTCTGCTGCTTGAACCTGGATATCATCAGGCACGAAGCCCAAGGCTTGTAAGGACATATTGTCCCAGCTTTTGTCCAGAGGGTCTTCATTACCTAGCATTGCCTTGAGCTTTTTCAGGGGGATACTCAAAGTGGCTGCAATTTCCGTAAGCGTACTGAGCTCAGTATAGCCATAGATGCTGTATTGCTGTGCCAGCAGAGCCCGATAAGGGGTGATGTCCAGACGGCGCAGGGTCATATCATCGAGCTTGGTATTAGCCGGCTCAATGCCCAAAAAGTTCTTCCATTTGGGGATATTGCCGATACTAAGGCGTTCCGCTACTTCCCGGAGGGTATTACTATCCCGAAAGCCGTATTCGCTGAGGATTTCCCGTTCTCTGGTCTGAGCCAGGGAATCTGATACAGCTTGGGTAAGTGGTAAAGATTCCTCCTGCGCGCAGATCAGCACTGGCAGGATGAGTATAAAGAGTAGTGAGGCCAGATATCTGTACATCATCTACCTACAGAGGCATATTGCCATGTTTACGGGGTGGGATGCTGTCCTTTTTGTTGGCCAGCATTTCCAAAGCCCGAATCAGGCGGAATCTGGTTTGTGAGGGTTCAATGATATCGTCGATATATCCACGTTCAGCGGCACGATAGGGGTTGGAGAATTTCTCCCGGTATTCCGCTTCCCGGTCTTTCAGAGCTTGCTTGGGATCCTCGCTGGCTTTGGCTTCTTTGCGGAAGATCACTTCTACAGCGCCTTTGGGACCCATCACAGCGATTTCTGCCGAAGGCCAGGCATAGACCAGATCGGCACGCATATGACGGCTGTTCATCACGCAGTAGGCTCCACCATAGGCTTTGCGGATGATCAGTGTGATTTTTGGAACTGTAGCTTCAGCAAAGGCAAAGAGCAGCTTGGCGCCATTGCGAATGATGCCATTATGCTCCTGTGAAGTGCCGGGTAAAAAGCCCGGGACGTCTTCCAGCACCACCAGCGGGATATTGAAGCTATCGCAAAAACGGACAAAACGGGCTGCTTTGATCGAAGCATCGATATCCAGGACTCCCGCCAGCACTTTAGGTTGATTCGCCACGATGCCTACCGGATGACCATTGAGACGGGCAAAGCCGACCACGATGTTCTGAGCAAAATTGCGCATTACCTGCAAAAACTCACCTTCATCCACGATAGGATGGATCACGTCCAGGATATCGTAGGGTTTATTGGGGTTTTCCGGAATGATCTCGTCCAGTTCGCTGCACAAGCGGTTTGTGGGATCAGTGCCAGGCACAAATGGTGGATCCTCCATATTGTTCGAAGGCAGATAGGAGAGCAATTTCTTGATCAGCAGCATGGTTTCTTCTTCACCATTGGTAATGAAATGTGCTACCCCGCTTTTACTTGCATGCACTCCGGCTCCACCGAGATCTTCGGTGCTGACGGTCTCGTTGAGCACAGTTTTCACGACCTTGGGGCCGGTGACAAACATGTAGCTGTTGTTCTTTTCCATCACCACAAAGTCAGTAATGGCAGGGGAATACACGGCTCCACCGGCACAGGGACCCAGGATGGCAGAAATCTGCGGGATCACTCCACTGGCCATTACATTACGCCAGAAGATTTCTGCATAGCCTGCCAGGGCGTCCACGCCTTCCTGGATGCGGGCTCCGCCGGAATCGTTCAAGCCGATCAGCGGACAGCCGTTTTTCAGCGCCATATCCATGATCTTGCAGATTTTTTCCGCATAGGTCTTGGACAGGGAGCCGCCAAACACGGTGAAATCCTGCGCAAAGATATACACAGCCCTGCCACTGATGGTAGCGCTGCCGGTGACGACGCCATCGCCATCGTAGATGTATTGCTCCATGCCAAAATTGTGGCATTGATGATTTACAAAGAGATCAAACTCCTCAAAGCTATCCGGATCGACCAACAGGCTAATGCGCTCGCGGGCAGTTAGTTTTCCCCGGGCATGCTGTTCTTCGATGCGTTTTTCGCCTCCCCCCAGCATGGCTTTGCTGCGGCGGGCGCGTAGTTTTTCCAGTGGCTTCTTGTCTTCCATTGCTTTCGTCCTATATTCGCATTTTTCCACAAATTACTCTTATTGCCATTATTTAAAAGCAAGATTTTGAGTAAAGAGAAATCTTGCCGCTGGCTCCCTCTGGCTTGAATTACGCTATCATTACGCTATCAATACGGATGGGATGCGTATTGATAGCGTAATTGGATCAGGAAGCGTGTGGGGCTTGGTGGCACACAGATTACGTAAATGGCACAGATTGTTAGGATGTGATTATTTGCGAACGTATAAAGCGAATAAACGTACGAGGCAGACTAATGTAACATAGGCTTTCATCCTGTTGTACAGCAGGGTTTTCGAACCCTGCGTTTTTGGCTCGCAAACGTTCCCGTTTGCGTAGCACGGAACGTGCTCATTCTTCTTTCTCGGCCTGCGGCCTCGTGGACACGGGGACGTGCCTTATCCAGTGCTAATCCCCAAATCGCATGTGGCGAGATTCTGCTTGACAATATCCCCCTGCTCCGGCTCTGGAATAAGTACATAAAACTGGAACACAAAGGAACTTGCATGAAAGAAGGTTTTATCCCCAAAAACGACTTCCATTCCATCTTCTTCTCGGATAAAGCAGAAGGGATGAATGGTGATATAAAATCCCACTTTTTGAATCACCTGGAATACTCTCTGATCAAGGACAACACCACGGTTCAGCCCTGGGATATCTATTATGCGCTGGGACTAACCCTACGCGACAGGCTGATCGAGCGCTGGCTACGCACTCAATATGAGTATCGTAAGCGCGATGTGAAAAAAGTGTATTACCTTTCCATGGAATTTCTGATTGGGCGCCTGCTCGGAAACAGCCTGGTGAATCTCGACAAATTCAATGAATCCTATGATATGCTGAAAGAAATGGGCTATGCCCTGGAAGATATTGCCGAACTCGAGCCCGACATGGGACTCGGGAATGGGGGTTTGGGACGTCTGGCTGCCTGCTTTATGGACTCATTGGCCACGCATGCCTATCCGGCTTATGGCTATGGAATCCGCTATGAATTTGGCATCTTCAAGCAGAGTATAAAGAATGGCTATCAGGCAGAAGAGCCTGACCACTGGCGCAAGAATGGCTGTCCCTGGGAAATCAAACGCCCGGAGATCACCTATCGTGTACGCTTCAAAGGCAGAGTGATCACAGAAAAGCAAAATGGCAGCCCTGAAACCTACCGCTGGGTGGAAACCAACGACGTCATGGCTGTAGCCTGGGACATCCCCGTTCCGGGCAATCAAGTGGACAATGTCAACAACCTCCGGCTCTGGGAAGCCACTGCCACGGATGAATTTGACTTTGATTACTTCAACAGCGGTGACTATGTGAAGGCAGTCGAGAAGAAAAACATCTCGGAAAACATCAGTAAAGTGTTGTATCCCAACGACAACGTGCATTTGGGTAAGGTCTTGAGATTGCGTCAGGAGTATTTCTTTGTCTCCGCCACGCTGCAGGATATCTTTGCCAATTGGAAACGGGATCATGACAGCTTTGCCCAGATTCCTGACAAAATCGCCATCCAACTCAATGATACGCATCCGGCTCTGGCTATTCCGGAAATGATGCGCATCCTGATCGATGAAGAACGGCTGAGCTTTGAAATAGCCTGGGAGATCACTCGCAAGACCTTTTCCTATACAAATCATACTGTCCTACCCGAAGCATTGGAACGCTGGAGCGTGGCGCTCTTTGAGGAGCATCTGCCCCGGCATCTGATGCTGATCTATCAGATCAATGATGTAGTGATGAAAGAAGTAAGCCAGCGCTATCCCGGTGATATCATCAAAATGCGCAATGTCTCGATTATCGAAGAAGGTCTGGAAAAATCCCTGCGCATGGCCCAACTCTGCATCCATGGCTCGCATACCGTGAATGGCGTGGCAGAGCTGCATACCAGGATCCTGCGGGAACGGGTCTTTGCCGATATCGAAGAGATGTATCCCGGCAAGATTCAGAACAAAACCAATGGCATCACTCCCCGGCTCTGGCTGCTGACCTGCAATCCGCTGTTGGCAAGCTTGATCTCGGAACATATTGGCAGCTCCTGGATTCGTGATCTTCAGCAGCTTCGGGGCATCGAAGAATATCTGGATGATCAGGATTTTCGGGATTCCTTTTTTGAGATCAAAGAGATCAATAAGAAACGCCTCAGTAAATACATCTATCGCCAGACGGGAATCCGAACCCGCCCAGACAGCATCTTCGACGTGCAGATCAAGCGCTTGCATGAATACAAACGCCAGCTCCTGAATGTGATGGGTACCATTGCCCGGTATTATCGCATCAAGGACAATCCCGATATGGACTTTGTCCCCCGCACTGTGATCTTTGCCGGTAAAGCCGCGCCGGGCTATTTCCTCGCCAAGCGGCTGATCAAGCTGATCAACAACCTGGGCACGATCATCAACAAGGATCCGGATGTCCGGGATCGGCTGAAAGTGGTGTTTCTACCCAATTACTCAGTTTCTCTGGCAGAGAAGATTATCCCTGCTGCTGATCTTTCTGAACAAATCTCCACTGCCGGTTATGAAGCCAGCGGTACGGGCAATATGAAGTTTGCCCTCAATGGTGCTTTGACCCTGGGGACATTGGATGGTGCCAATGTGGAGATGGCAGAGGAAATCGGCTGTGAAAACATGTTCATCTTTGGCCTGAAGGCAGAAGAGGTAAGCCAGATCAAGGCTTCTGGATACCGTCCCAGGGATTATTATGAGCAGGATGCGGAACTCAAGCGGGTGGTGGATTCGCTGCTGGATGACACCTGGTGTCCCAATGAACCCGGCATCTTTGCCCCGATCTGGAAAGCCCTCATGGAAGATGGAGATATCTATCTGCACATGGCTGATTTCCGTGCCTTTATAGATGCCTCTCAGGATGTGGACAGGCTCTATGCCCAAAGGGACGAATGGATCAAGAAAGCCATTATCAATATCGCCCGCATTGGCAAATTCTCCAGCGACCGCACTACCAGAGAATATGCCAATGACATCTGGCATGTGAATCCGGTGATATTGGATTTCGGAGGCTAAGCTACAGCAGATTGGGAGTATATGAAAAGGGATTGGCGCAGGATCGGGTTTATCTGTTTGATGCTGGTGTTATCGGGAACGATAGCAGCCCGGGTAGTGATCAATGAGCTGTGCTATGATCCTGCTGGGGCAGATAGTGGCAAAGAATGGATCGAACTCTATAACAGGGGCGCAGAACCCATCGATCTCTCGGGTGCCATCCTGCTGGCGGGAGGCACTTCATATTCCATTATATTCACCTTTCCCTATTTCGTCCTGCGTCCCGGAAGATACGTTCTGATCGGCGGCCAGGACGTCCCCAATACCCATTTTACTGCAAATTTCACTCTTCAAAATGGCTTGGGAGATACGGATGGAGTCCGTTATCAAAGCTCCGATGGGTTTTACAGCGATACCGTGCTCTACAGCAGCCCCAACGTGAATGAACTCATCGATGACAGCGGCCTGCCTGGCACCAGCTTCGCTCCCAGTGCCACCAATGGCAAATCCCTCGCCAGGATTATGGACGGATATGACACGAATCTATGTGCAGTCGATTTTATCGTGGAGACAAATCCTACTCCCGGGCTACCGAATCGCGTGTATGCAGATTATGCCATATCTGGAGCCACCTGCAATCCGATTGAAGATGCATATCTTGTAGCTTTTCAGATCAAGAATCTCTCGCTGGTTACCCCTTCAGCCTATGCGGAGATAAGCATTACTCAAGCTGGGGAAATCCTTTACAATGCCCAGCTTCCTCCCATCGCTGCCGGAGACTCAATCCACTTGGAGGCGATTGTACAGCTTGATTGGGAACCCGTGGAGATAGCTGTGGCTCTGCCTGATGATCCGGTAAGTAGTAACAATATCGTGATTCTATATGCAGATTCAGGCGAGATTGGGTTACCGGTGATCAGCGAGATCTTTCCTACTCCTGCTACCAGCAAACAGGAATGGATCGAGATTTATCAAGGCTCTCCCAGTAGAAATCCTGTGAATTACGTGATCCGCGACCGGGCGAATAATCGCATCAGCTTCAGCCTGCCCCCAGCCTTGGGTTATTATGTACTGTGTACCAATGCTTCAGCTTTGCTAGTGGATTATCCGGAGTGCCCACCTACAAGTATCATTCAGGTGGCATCCTGGGCTGCACTCAACAACGATGGAGATGACCTTTATCTCTATGATGAAGGCGAAACAGAAGTCCTGGATGCCATGAGTTATTCAGGCTCACAAATAGCCAGCGGGAAATCTCTGGAGCGGGTAGTAAATACCTCCGGTGGCCTGCTTTGGCGGCTATGTCTTGATCCCTTAGGTGCAACTCCCGGATTGCCAAACAGCTCGCCGGGAACTGATCTGGGTGAGCAAAGTGACAAGGTAAAGATCATCGGTTCACCTCTCGACCCCCGGAGCAGTGAAACAATAATCATCAGTTACAGCCTTCCCAATGCTGCGAATAGAGCAAATTGCTATATCTACGATCTGGCTGGGAGAAAGCTGAGAACTCTCGCTGAAAGCAGCCAGATTCCAGATCGGGGCAATCTGTACTGGGACGGGAAAACTCAAAGCGGCAAGATCGCCGAGCGGGGCTTGTACATCATTCTATGGGAATCTCAGGCCACCTCGGGTGGCAAGGTCTATCGCAAACAGCTTACTGCAGTGATCAAGTAAAACAGCCCGGATGATATCCGGGCTGCGCTATTTGATAGGGAGGGATTTGGTTCTTATCTTACCAGCATCAGTTTGGAACTGGAGACCAGCTTGCCAGCCTGCATGCGGACCAGATAGATGCCGCTGGGGCAATGCGAACCTTTGCTGTCCTTGCCGTTCCAGATCAGGCTGAAATCGCCCTGATCCTTGATGCCTTGATTGAACCCAATTAATGCAGTAGAATCCCCACTACTAAGAAAAGTGTTGCATATA
>DAOSEN010000023.1:0-25979 GCA_035363155.1 Candidatus Cloacimonadota bacterium
TGGTACTGCATGGGCAACTGTGTGGAAGAGTAGGTCGTCGCCATCGCTAACGCCTCTTTATTTTATTGACAGAATTACGTGATTTGGGTAATCTCCACCCGATTGTATCAACCGTTATTGGTATGAAAATTGCATACTATTTTGGGTTGTGTAATAAACAATATTTGTTTAGATTATCCATAAAAAGGAGAGAGGCCGGATTATGAAAAGAACAGTCATAATGACTCTGTTGCTCATGGGTTTGATATCCATGGCTTACTCAGTTCCCAGAGAACTTGTTATTTTGGAGATTGGGACAGGCACTTGGTGTGTCTATTGTCCTGGCGCTGCGATGGGTGCGCATGATCTCATTGCTAATGGTCATGCGGTAGGTGTGGTGAAAAACCATAATGGTGATAGCTATGCCAATACTTATTCCAATGCCCGTAACTCGTATTATGGGATCAATAGCTTTCCCACTGCCTATTTTGATGGTGGGAACCCATCAGCCGGAGGCAGTGCATCGAGTTCGCTTTACAATTCATACCTTGTCAAAGTGAACCAAAGATTAGCAGTTCCTTCCAAGTATACCATCAATGCCTTGGGATCGGTGCAAGGCAGCACAGTAAACCTTGCTGTGACAGTAGCCAAGCCAGAAGCTGATACCAATACCAATGTCGTATTGCATGTCAGTCTTACAGAATCACATATAGCCCAGAACTGGTTCAACCAAACCCATGTGGACAATGTGAATCGTCTCATGGTTCCAAATCAAAATGGTACACCAATCTCTTTGAGCACTGGTGAATCAACAACTGTAGATTTGAGCTTTACTGTCAATCCCAGCTGGGTGCCAGCCAATCTGGAAGTGGTACTGTGGCTTCAGAATGTGACTACTAAAGAGATTCTGCAAGGTAAGAAGTACTCCTATGCTTTCCTGACGGGAGCATATCCTGCTTCACAAAGCGAGATTGAGTTCCCTGATACCTATGTCAATGGTTATAACACTGAAGCTCTTACATTATACAACTTCGCTGATTACCCGGTGAATGCGTCCATAGCGATAGATAATCAGTCCTTCCTGGCTGACGTAATGAATGTCACGATTCCAGCATTTCAAAGCTCAACTGTGAATGTCTCATTCTTCCCTCTGGCTCAGCAGAACTACAATGGTACCATGACCATCACCGGCAACTTCTACAACCATCCCACGTTAACTATTCCACTCAGTGGTTATGGCTTCATCAACAACGAACCCACTGCCACAAACGTGAATGTAAGCGGAGTACCTGTGATTCGTCAGATGATCTCTGGCAGCTATGATTTTAGTGATATTGATGGTAACAACGAGGGAGCCAGTTCATACCGTTGGGGCAGGATGATAGGCAATCAATTCCAACCCATCGCCAATGCCACAGAAATATCATATTCCATTGCTGAGGCTGATCAGGGTTATCAGCTTGCATTTGAAGTCACCCCTGTAGATCAGCATGGGATGCCAGGAACACCTGTATTAAGTGCTCCAACGAATGAAATCATAGCCTTACCGTATCCACAGAATTTTGCTGCACATTTAACACCTCCCGATACAGTGGAACTCACCTGGCAAAAGCCCATGTATTATGATACCAGAGCCTTTGTGGGATATCGTCTTTACAGAAACGGATTGAATATTGCGACGATTAGTAATCCTAATACACTCACTTTCACAGATACGTATGTTCCAGTAGGTATTCATGAGTACTGGATCCGTTCGATGTTCAACAATCCTTCCCTGCTTTCTGATCCCAGCCCGATTGTCACGGTTCAGATAGTTCCTGTATCAAACGAAGATCTAGTAAACAGCCCTGATATGTCTGTGAGCGTGTATCCCAATCCTTTCAATCAGAGCACCAGCCTGATGATCAAGAGTGATGTTAATTCTCCAGTCACTCTAAAGATATTCAATACCAAAGGGCAGATGCTGAAATCCTGGCAGACCAGGACAGACTCCGCAGGTGAGCTGTCTTTGAATTGGGATGGTAAGGATAGTAATGGTAAAGTAGTGGAAAGCGGTATCTATCTGTATCAGATGGAATCCAATTCCCGGAAAACCACCGGCCGCATCATCAGAATCAAATAGAAAAGACACATAATTCGAAAACCCCGGTTAGTGGCCGGGGTTTTTTCATTCTTGACACAAACCATGCAGTTCAATAAAATGATAATAAATCAAAAAACGGGAACGAAGATGGACAATAAACAAGCTCATATCCTCCTCTGTGTGTGTGGAGGGATAGCCGCATACAAGGTGATTGATCTGGCCAGCCGGTTAATCAAGGCAGGCTACAGCGTAAAAACTGTATTAACAGAAAACGCTGGTAGATTCGTATCGCCAATGAATTTTGCTGCACTTACGCACAATACAGTACATACTTCGATGTGGGAGGATGCAGATCCAATCCCACACATTACCCTCGCAGATTGGGCTGATCTGATCATCGTAGCTCCAGCAACGGCAAATGCAATTGCCAAAGCTGTAAGCGGCATTGCTGATGATCTGATGTCCACGATCCTTCTGGCGCATACCAAGCCCCTCCTTTGGATTCCCGCCATGAATGTGAATATGTACCAGCATCCAGCCACGCAAGCCAATATACATATTCTAAAACAACGGGGTCATCTCGTGATGGAGCCGGTAACCGGGATGCTGGCTTGTGGTTATGAAGGGAAGGGAAAGTACCCACCCAATCAGGAAGTGATGTACTCTGTGAAAACATATCTGAACTATAGTCAAGATCTTCGGGGCACTAAAGTACTGGTCACCGCAGGGGCTACGTCTGAAGCGATAGATCCCATGCGGACGATAACCAACAAATCCTCTGGCAAGATGGGTCTTGCTCTGGCCAGAGCTCTGGCCTTAAGAGGGGCATCGGTTACATTGATCTATGCAAACATAAGCGGAGATCTTCCTTACTATCTGGATGCGGCTGTTTATACTCCTGATGTGGGAAGCATGCACAAAGAAGTGCTGAAGCGAGCCCGGAAGATGGATTGGATCGTGAAATGTGCAGCAGTATCGGACTACAAACCCAAGCTCCAGGCCAGGCATAAAATCAAGAAGGGAGAAGCTCTGCAACTGGAACTGGTTCGAACCCAGGACATTCTTGCTGATCTGGGAAAAGCTAAGCTCCCGGGACAGAAACTGATAGGATTTGCCGCAGAAACCAGAGATTTCCAGGCTCAGGGACTCAAGAAACTGAAAGCAAAAAACCTCGATATGATTGTCGTAAATGACCTTGCCCATGCTGGTAGTGATACCAACGAGATCTTGCTGATTACATCCCAGGCAAAGCAAGATACTCCTGGTATTTCCGGTGACAAGTTTGATCTGGCACATGCCATAATAGACAGGATCAAGAGCTTGTGAATAAACCCCTGATCTGCATAACTGGCGCCAATGGCCAAATCGGCAGCTATCTTGCCAAAACCTACATGGCGGAGGCTTATCCTCTCTTGCTGATCTATCATAGCAGAAAGGAGAGAATCTCCGATTTGCTGGATCAAACCTATTCTTTACAGCTTGATCTGATGGATGGCAAGACCCTGAGTCAAGAACTTAGTGGCCTTTGCCAATCACAGAACATACGAATAGGAGCTTTGATCCACACCGCTGCAGTTAGAAGCTATGATGCACTACCCCTGGCTGAGACAGATCCAGATATCTTCCGAAGTGTATTCGATGCCAATTTTTACTCAGCATACAACGTGTTAAAAGCCGTCTTACCGTATATGCAGGATGCCGGATGGGGGAGAGTCGTGATGTTTGGCTCGGATGTGTCCTCCAAGGGGCTGGCGCAAGGCAGCGCCTATGCCGCAGCCAAAGCTGCGATTGCCAATCTGGTAAAGAGTGCCGCGCGTGAATATGCTCCTTGCGGAATACTAATCAATACAGTATCTCCAGCTCCTGTAGAGACTGAGTTGGAAGAGGACTACAAGGATGAGTATCTGGAGTTTCGGAAGAGATACTTTGCACACTTTATTGAGTCCAGCGCTACCGGCAAGCTGGTTTCCACTGCCGAGCTCAAAGCTGTTGTGGATTTGCTGATCAATCCTGAAGTGAACAACCTATGCGGAGAAGAGATATTCTTAAGGGGAGGCATTCTGTGAGGTACTACCTGATTCTATTGCTGTGTTGCCTGAGTCTGGGCCTGCAAGCTGTAGTCTTTATGGACGGAGAGAAGCTGGTGTTTAACGTTAAGTATGGCCTGGTAAACGCCGCTGAGGCTACATTGGAGGCCAGAACTTCATCCTATCAGGGTAATCCTGTATGGTATCTTACAACCAATGCCAAGACCCATGCGTTTTTTGATAAAATCTTCAAGGTTCGTGATAGAGTAGAATCCTGGTGGGACAAGAAAACCCTCCTGCCTTACAAGTTTGCCAAAAATCTGGAAGAGGGACGCTATCGTCAACACCGGGTGCATATCTACAACCATACTTCACAAACTACTACTTATCAGAAGTGGGCTTTCAAGCAGAGCAAATTTGTGAATGAGGAAATGAAAATACCAGGAGATACTCAGGATATCCTGAGTGCATTCTATCATGTTCGCAATCAGGATCTGAAAGTGGGCCGCAGTGTGTATGTAAATATCACGGCAGATGGCCGTAACATGCCCACAGAGGTCGTAGTGCATCGTACCGAGAAAGTAAAGACAATCTTTGGTGAGATCGAGTGTCTCGTGATAGAACCCAAGCTCCAGGGTGAGGCTATCTTTAAACAAACCGGCAGAATCCTAATCTGGTTGACCAATGATGCCTACAAGATCCCCGTGAAGCTGGATAGCAAGGTCGCTTTCGGCTCGTTTGTCGCAAGTTTATCCAGTGCCCAGAACGTTCCTTTGAAACTAAAAGGTTGAGCATGGATTTACTGAAACGGGAAGCATACGCATACGATCTGCCCAAAGAGCTGATTGCGCAGTATCCCTTGGAAACCAGAGATGCATCCAGGCTGATGCATGTGAGCAGAGCAGATGGAACCATCAGGCATCGTGCTTTTTCAGATCTAATCAGCATTCTCAAGCCTGATGATGTATTGGTGGTGAACAATAGCAAGGTCTTTCCGGCTCGTCTATATGGGGAGAAAGACAACGGGACTCAGATAGAAGTATTACTATTGAATCCAGGAGCAGATGGAAGCTGGGAATGCCTGGTTCATCCTGGGAAGCGGCTCAAAAACCCTCAGTGGCTGAAGTTTTCTCCCACGCTCAGTGGATATGTAGGCATGGGTGATGAAGAAGGAATCCGGGAGATCAAGTTTGAATCTGATGCTGATTTCTGGAGTGAAATCCACAGGATAGGCCATGTACCTTTGCCACCATATATATCCAGAGATGATAGTGATCATGATCGGGATCGGTATCAGACAGTATATGCCAGCCAGCGTGGTTCGGTGGCAGCGCCCACAGCGGGATTGCACTTCACGAAAGAGCTTATCTCTGCCCTCAAGGCCAAGGGCATAATGATCTGCGAGATTACCTTACATGTAGGTATTGGCACGTTCAGGCCTGTCAAGTGTGAATACATCATTGAACACAAAATGCATAGTGAATGTGCAGAGATATCTGAAGCTGTAGCCAGCCAGATCAATGCAGCCAAAGAGTCTGGACGCCGCATCATTACGGTGGGTACTACTACTACCAGGACTCTTGAGAGCTTTTGGGGTCCCAGTGGTCTTGAGAGCGGGATCAAATGGACAAATATCTTCATCTATCCGGGCTATCAGTTCAGAGTTACGGATGCTATGATTACAAATTTCCACCTGCCTGAATCTACCCTTTTAATGATGATTTCTGCATTTGGTGGATACGAATTGATAAAAGGGGCATATGCGCAAGCCGTGGCAGAGAGATATCGCTTCTTTAGCTATGGTGATGCCATGTTGATTGAATGATGAAAGAAAGATCTTACTTCTATTACGATTCCCTCGATAGTACGATGCTGGAGTATCAGCGTCTTCAGGAAGCTTGTTTGAACAAAGCGCTGATCTGCGTACAAGCTGGCTCACAAGCCAGGGGTGTAGGCAGGTTGGAAAAAGAATGGATATCTCCTCCTGGTGGGCTTTGGTTTACTTTCAACCTCCGGATCCCCCAGGTTTTGAATTCCTTTCCGCTCTACGTGGGCTTTTGCATTCATGACACTCTTGGCAAGGTGTTCTCCCCACTGGAAGACAAATTGCAGATTAAATGGACAAATGACATTATCTATGATGGGAAGAAACTTGGAGGCACGCTTTGTCAGCACCGTCCGGGATTATATACAATCGGTATCGGTATCAATACAAACAACGAGATAGATTCTGAACTGGGTAAATTTGGCGCAGTCAGCCTGAAAAGCATTCTGGGTTTTGAGGTCTCAAACTCATATCTTTGCCAGATCCTGGTTGCGTCCATTGAGGACCACCTTCGCTACCTGAACCATGAGATCAGCTATATAACCTATTGCAATGAACACCTCTTTGGCAAAAACAGGATGGCTGAAATCGACGTAGGCACCACTCCCTTCACAGCTGAAATCCTTGGTCTGGATCTGCATGGTGCGCTGATCATTAGAAAGAACATGGGTGAGATTGTGAACCTGCACAGCGGATCTATCATGAAGATCCTATAAGTCGTATTTTGCTTGACAGATAGCCTTTGCCCAGATTTTTGTGAAAGACAGAGATGATATAAATAGATTCTGGAGGATCGAATGAACAAATGGTTTCTGATAGCCATGAGCGTGGTTCTGGTCTTATCGGCCTGTTCCCTCAACCGTGGCGTACCCCAAGTACAGGAAACTCAGGAAGCTTATACAGGGTTGACCACCAAGGTGGCAATCTTACCGATTAAAACTATGGATGCCCGCAGCGGGAACATTCGTAAAATCATGACCGTTCGTGATCTGGGCATGGCATTTGCCAGTCATCCCAAATATGAACTACTGCCCATGGACGTAGTTGAAAAGCAATTCAAGACTCTGGGATACCGGGATGTGGATGATCTGGAACTCGAAGAAATGAAAGAAGCAGCTGAAGTAACTGATGCCAACGTCGTGATCATGGGTAATATCACCAACGTCCGCCCTCAGCTCTTTGCTGTCTCCATGAGGCTCTATAGTGATCGTACCGGAGAATTGCGCCAGTTGAATTTCAACGTGGTAAACGACAAAGTCCAACGCTGGAAGATTCTTGAGAAAGACCTGATGGGTGAGCTGGACAAATTCATCTCTACCGAAGTGGACAAGATGTTCAACATCGCTACAAACTTCTATGCTGCTGGAAACTACACCGAAGCTGAAAAACAACTCCAGACCGCTATTGCCCTGGACCCCAGCAAGACTGAAGCATACTATTACCTGGGTGCTACTTATAACAAGCAAAAGAAATATCAGCTTGCCGAAGCCAACTTCCTCAAAGTCCTTGAGAAAGAAGAAAACCACCTCCAAAGCCTGATTACTCTTAATGAAATGTATGAGGTTACTGGTGAGACCAACAAACGCCTGGGCGTGATGGAAAAAATCGCAACCATAAACCAGGATGAAGAGCTCTGGCTCGCAATAGCCAATCTGCAGGTGGAAAACAATCAAGCCGCCAAGGCTGAACAAGCCCTCCTCAATGCTTTGAAAATTCAACCGGGTTTTGCCCTGGCTGAGTCACGTCTGGCATTTTTGCTGTTTGAAAGCCAGCGCTTTAGCGATGCCATACCTTACCTGGAAGCCTCATACGACCGTTATCCTGAAAACGACCTGATTGCCAGACGCCTGGCAGTATCTTATCAGCGTAGTGGCAGAATGGCTGAAGCTATCGCCAAATACGAGCAGAACATTCGTAATAATCCCAACAACGTCCAGGCCTACTTGAATTTAGTAAGCCTGTATCGTAACCAGGCATCGGAATCGACTGACACCGCTGAAGTGGCAGCTCTCAATACCAAAGCCATCAATGCCATGAACGAGCTGAAAAAGATCGATCCTGACAATGCTCTGGCTTATCTGAACCTTGCCAGTATCTATCTCTCACAGAGCAAGAATCCAGAAGCTGAAACCAATGCCAACCTTGCCATCCAGAAAGATTCCAGCTTGTATCAGCCCTATATCATTCTGGCCACTGTAAGCCAAGCCAAAGGAACTGCCGAATACAACAAATTCGTGGATCTGGAAAAACAAGCCGAGAAAGCCGTGGGCAGCAAAGCAAATACCCTCAAAAAGAATCGTGATGCAGCCAAGACAGCTGCTAATGGACATTTCCGCAAAGCTGCCGAGCAGCTTACCTCAGCCCGCACCAGAGCCACTGAACAGGAAGCGATCACCGATATCAACAACCGCTTGAACCGGGTTAATACTCTGATCAGCCAAACCTCTGGATATTAATAAACAGAGGCACCAATCTTCGGATTGGATCCTGCATATATGAAAAAAGCCGTCTGCAGACGGCTTTTTTATTGCTTGTGATTATTGGTTAGATTATGTGACTTCGACATACCCGGAAACCCATGCAGGGGCCTTTACCTAAGGGAGGTGAATCACCACGGCTATAAACAGAGCATACGGATGCATTATAATACCATGCTCCGCCACGCCTTACTCTGGATGAACCTTTGGCTGGCCCGGAAGGATTGCTGAATTTGCCTTTGGGGTACACTCCATGGCGGTCCCAACACCACTCCCAGACATTGCCACTTAAATCATAAAGCCCCAGTTTATTTGGTTTCTTTGTCCCTACTTCGTGGCTGCTATAGCAGCGATCTCCCCAATTCATTAAATGCCATGCCACTTCATCTGCATTGTTACTGCCACTGTACATATACTGCTCTGATTTGACGCCTCCGCATGCAGCGAACATCCATTCCATTTCAGTGGGGAGTCGATAGCCATCAGATGTTTTATCAAATCCAATGCTATCCTGGTTTCCTGCATGCTTATTCCAATCCTCAGGCCAGTTATCAGGATTCGTACCCCATTTACCGTAGTTGTACACAGGCTGTAATCCTTCATGGATGCTTCGTCTGTTGCTATACTCAATGGCGTCAAACCATGTAATATAGTACATGGGGTAGTTCGCTCCCAAGCCGAAATCATGAGGAGGTGTGGCATTCATGACCTTTCGATACTCTTTCTGAGTAACCGGAAACCTCGCGATCATAAAACTCGAAACTTCCGCAGAAAAAGATGGGATGGGATGTACAGAGCCACCATCTACGAAGATCAGATTATTGTGCAATTGAAAGTGAGGATCCGGAGTCTGCCCATTGATATTATCCACTTTCTCGTCTTTGGCGACAAATTCGCTCAAAGCTCGCGAGATAATCTCCACTGGGTTATACCCAAGTGCTTCCATTTTCTTGATATACTCCATCTGATATGGAGTGAGGGTAATAAGAAGCTGTTCATGTTTCAACATTTCTTCATCCTGACAGATTAATGCTGTATGAGATCATGCTGTCAAGGATGCCACATGTCTGTCAAGCTAAACAAACATCTGCGCATTTTTGTGCAATCAACCTCGGCAGTGAACTACGGCAGCAAAACGCTGTTAACACGGAATCAGTCCGTAATGACTCCGTATTGATAGCGTGATTCAATCAAGAGCGTAATATGAGTTGTACAAGTTTTCAACCAATAAAAAATCCCTGCCCGAAGACAGGGATTAACGCTTGAGAGCTTATAGATTATAGCTGGAATTCAACTCCAAAGGAGAATGAAGATTGGACTTCATCCTTGCCTTTGATCTTGCCATCGCCATTGATGTCGGTATAGATCTCGCTGTATCTGCCCACCAGATTTGCCCCTTGGGAGAGGCCATAGACCAGCCTTCCCGAGATATGGGATTGGTTGTTCCGGAAGTTGACGAAATCGATGTAGGGGACATTAGTCTGGCTGTAAAATACTCCTGCTTCCTTGAGATTCAGGATATTGCGGGGGTTTGCTGTGAGGCTGCTCCACAGGGATTTGCCGGTATTCATCTGATCTCCGTACATGTCCTGGAAAGCTACTTTTAGGAATACCAGATCGAAGAGATTGGCACGCAGGTATCCCAGCCAGCCCAGGGAAGATTTTGCATTCACGAGAAAATCCTCCTTGGTGGTTAGGCTGTAGTGATTGCCGCCAGTGGCATTGGTGGTGATCATTACCTCAGAACGTTGCTCCTCATAGAGCCTGTCAAAATAGCCCGGGATGAATTGATCTGTGAAGTTTCGGAATTCCAGCTTGGCTTCAAAGATGAAGAATTTGCTGGAAAAGCCAGGGAAGACGATGCCGCTGCCATATTTATCAATGGCAGCATATTCACCATAATGATCCAGATAAAAGGCATCATTATCAATCAGAGGAAGAGTGTAATCCACACTGTAAACTGTCAATTTTTTCCAGTTTGGATACTCCTGGGCGGTGTCTTTGGCTATGCCTGTATTGAATTGGAAATTGGGGTAGCTTGTGGCGATTCCGGGGAATTGCTGATCCACATAGGGGTTTTCATCGGGATGGTCCAAGCCGCCGATGCCGCTGATATCGGTATCAAGATCGTCCGGAATGCCATCATTATCAGTATCCAGATAGTAGGAGGAGTTGTTAGGGAATTTGTCGTACACATCGACGATACCATCTCCATCCCGATCTGGGTACTTGCCGTATTGATTGCGGTCCATGCCCACATTGAATCCTACTTTGAACTTTTCCAGCAGGGGTGCTTTAGTGTAGTACAAGGGGTTTACGTGCACTCTGCCGGCGAGGATTTCATTGCGGTGTACATTGTGGGTGTAAACCTCGAATCCTGCTCCGGACAAAGGCGTATTGATGCCGAAGTAGGTTCCTACGTTTTTCTCGGCTGGATAGCGCAGCATGTTGGAATAATGATCGAAAATCAGGCCATGTCCCAGAGTGTAATCCGGGATGCACCCAACCTTGAAGAACAGGGGATCCCGCTTTTGGGCAAAGCGGATGAAGAAGATCTTGTTCACATAGTCACGCCAGTCATCCCAATCCTCTTTCCGGATAGAACCATCGGGATTGATCAGGAGATCGATATCCAGGCCAAAACCAAACTTTCCGATATTGATCTCAGGACGCATTCTGACCTGAGAATATGTAACTCCATCCACAGTGATTGCGCCTATCACACCACCCATGCCGTATTTCAGGCTGTCTGAGTACTCCGCTTCGTCTTCAAAGAAAGGATCGCCGGGGATGGCATTTTCAGCTCCCTGAGCCCAAAACAGGACTGGTAAAAACAACAGGATTATGATCAGATATTGTTTCATGATTTCACCTCTATTCAGGATGTACTTACTTCCCTGTTTGGCGGTATCATGTCAAGGGATTTCTTGATCCACCCTATTCAAGGGACGCTTCTGGCCTGATGTGTGATTATCTTTGCACAGGGTTCGCTAAAGCAGATAATCATTGACAGGAACAGAGCCGGCCTTCAAGTGTCGCATACAGCTCAAAGCTGATGATCCCAAGAAACCTCAAGATATGGAGCCTTATAATGATAAAAGCAATGTTATTGGCAATGGTACTGATCCTGATGTCGGCCTGCGCTGTAATGGATATAAGCAATATGGATACAGCCGTACCCTTGCGCCCTGATAAATCATTCGATCTGGCAATCTATACTGGTAATGGTCTGGATCTCAGTACTGCGGTAAACATTGAGGACGATATTGAAACTGAGGATGATCCCTTTGAAGCCACATATCCCGTAGCAGGATACAAATTGAACATCGGAATCAATCCGAAGCTTGATCTCACTGGACGCTGGTTCATCGGAAACATGTCCTGGGGAGCCAAATTCGGGGTCAAGAACCTGCTCTGGCATGAGGGGAAGCGTTACTTTGCAATCCAGCCATCATTTACTTACCTCGAAGGGGTGGGAGCTGAAGACTCTGAGTGGTTCAACAATGATCGGGAGTATATGTCTTATGGGCTTGAAAACCAGTTTCTCTTCACAGTTCAACCCAGTAAGAATTTCTCCTGTACATTGGCGGCAAGAGGTAACTACAACCGCCTAAGAATGACTCTTGAGGATGAGGGCGAGACGTATTACAACGTCTTTCACGGTGGTGTGAGAGGTAATCTACGGTTATCTTTGGGTCCTTTGTATATTGTACCTGAAGCAGGATATGAGATAGTCCCAATCGTCCACGGGGATTTACGTGCAATGCCGGTGTTCTGTTTTGCGGCTGGATTAAGCTTCTAGCAACCTGGTCTTAACCTGAATCAACGAATATCTAAGAGCTGTTTGCACATTGAAAACGAATAAGATCTATATCCTGGAAACCATGCCTGTAGCCAGAGCCATCATGCATCTGGCCATCCCCAGCGTACTCAGTATGCTGGTGAATATTCTGTACAATCTTACTGATACATTCTTCATCGGCAAGCTCAATGATCCATATCAGGTTGCAGCAGTGTCGATATCCTTGCCTTTGTTTACACTCCAGATGGCGATTGCAGGCATCTTTGGCATCGGGGGAGGAAGCTATCTTTCCCGGCTATTGGGCAAAAAGGAATACAGTGCTGCCAATGAGACGGTTTCCACCTCAGTATTCACTTCGGGAGTTCTATCTATCTTCTTGGGAGTAGGTGGTATTCTGCTGATTCCGCAGTTTCTGGCTCTGGTTGGGGCAAGTGGTAATACCTGGATTCATGCCAATCGCTATATGCTGATTATTCTGCTTGGCAGTCCTGTGATCCTGCTGAAGTTTACCATTATCCAGCTGCTGCGGGCAGAAGGTGCGGCCAAAGAAGCGATGATTGGTCTGCTGATCGGTACCAGTATGAATATCGTCCTCGATCCACTGTTTATCTTTGGGTTTGGGATGGGGGTTACAGGTGCCGCTGTAGCTACAGTGCTGGGTAACGCCTGTGGGATGATCTATTGTCTGAGCTATTACCTGCGTAAAAAGAGCCTAGTAGCGCTCACAGTGAAGAGCCTGCATTTCAGATGGGACTGCTATCGGGAAATCCTCCTGATCGGGATTCCTGCTTCCCTTTCGCAGATCATGATGAGCATAGGCAATACCATCAGCTTCCGGTTGGCATCCTTATACTCAGATCTGCATGTTGCAGCTCTGGGTGTTGCTTTCCGGGTGTTCTCAATTCCAATATTCATCTTTATAGGCATATCGATAGGGATTCAGGCCTTGGTAGGTTATACCTATGGTGCCCAAAACTACCATCGCATGAAGCAATCGATCCGAACCTCGCTGTTGATATCTTTGAGCTTCAGTGCAGTCTTTACCTTGCTTTTTGCACTGTTCCCCCGCGAGCTGATACTGATCTTCATCAAAGATGAATCTCTTTTGGGGATAGGCACAGTGATTCTGGAAGCTTATGTGTTTGCGATACCCATTGCAGCCGCAGGTATGATCCTGATGACATCCCTGCAAGCCATGGGCAAGGCCTTGCCGGCCTTGATCGTAGCGCTTAGCCGTCAGGGCATAGTATATATCCCGGCGATCTTTATCCTGAACAAGCTGTTCCAGTTTCAGGGACTGGCTTTTGCGATGCCGATTGCAGATACGATTACCACGATAATGTCTTTTACTTTTGTGTATCTGATACTGAAACGGCTGCCCAGCCGTTCACATAGCGGGATAGAGGGTTAGCAGTCTAGACAAATCCCAGTTCTTTCAGGGCTGTGTTTTTCTTACGCCAATTGGGATTGATCTTTACAAAGAGGTGAATCTCGATCTGATGCTGCAGGAATTCGCTCAATTGGGCTTCGGCATACTCACGAATCTTCTGTAGGTTCTTTCCGCCTTTACCGATCAGGATGGGCTTCTGACTTTCACGCTCGATCCAGATCACGGCATCGATCACATCTTTCTGTGATCCTTCGGTATAACGTTCTACCAATACTGCAGAAGCATAGGGGATTTCTTCGGCAAAATTGTGAAAGATGGCTTCCCGGATCACTTCCTTGGCAAAAAAGCGTACCGGCAGATCAGAGAGTTGATCCTCATCATAATATGGTGCATGATAGGGGATGAAGTGGCGGATGCTATCCAGCAGTTGAGGGATGTTGTCTCCAGTTTTTGCAGAGACAAAGAGGCTTTTCTGAAAAGAGGGAGGGAGGTGTTTAGTAAACTCATCAGGATCAAATTCCCCCGCCAGATCACTCTTGTTGAACACGGCAATCTGAGGATTCCTGAGGTTCTTGAGCTGGTTCAGCAGTTCCAGATCGTACTCCGAAGGGAAGCCTGGGATTTGAGTGACAAACACGATCAAATCCACATCCTTATATGAATCGCTGATGATCCGGGACATCTTTTCCTGCATCTCATAGCGGGGTTTCAGATAGCCCGGTGTGTCGATAAAGATGATCTGATGCTTGTCTGTATTCCAGATGCCTTTGATGGCATATCTGGTGGTTTGGGGCTTGGGAGAAGTGATGGAGAGCTTTTCACCCAGGATCAGGTTCATCAGGGTTGATTTTCCTGTATTGGGTTTACCTGTAATGGCGACAAAGCCGCTGCGAAAGTCACTGGGAATCATAATAAAATCGGGGGTGGACCAGCCACCCCCTTACCTTTATAGATTAAAGTGTACTGAACACGTCTTTGATGATGGCGACACATTCTGCCAATTGCTCTTTGGTGATCACCAAAGGCGGAGCCAGACGAATAATATGGCGGTGGGTGGGTTTGCACAACAAGCCTTTTTCTTTCAGCATCAGGCATACGTCCCAGGCTTCCACGCCGTCTTTGGGTTCTACCACGATAGCATTGAGCAGGCCTTTACCACGCACCAGCTTGATCATTGGGTGGTTCAGCTTCCGCAGTTCTTCCCGGAAATACTGTCCCAGTTCATATGCACGTTCGGCGAGGTTCTCATTTTTAACTACTTCCAAAGCGGCTTTGGCCACGGCACAGGCCAATGGGAAGCCACCAAAGGTGGAGCCATGCTGTCCAGGCTTGATCTGCAGCATGATGTCACGATCCGCAAGCACGGCAGACACAGGTAATACACCCCCGGAAAGGGCTTTGCCCAGGATCAGCATATCAGGACGGACATTGTCATAATCACAGGCCAGCAGCTTACCGGTGCGGGCAATACCGGATTGGATTTCATCTGCCACAAACAGCACATTGTGCTCTTTGCAGATGTCATAACAGGCTTTCAGATAGCCATCTTCAGGCACAAACACACCAGCTTCACCCTGTATGGGTTCCACGATGAAAGCGGCTACATTTTTACCATGCTGCACCAGATAATCCTTCAGGGCATTGGCATCGTTGTAGGCAATCCTGACAATGCCAGGGGCAAAGGGACCGAAGCCTTCATAGCAATCCGGATCAGAAGATGCAGAGATGATGGCGATGGTGCGGCCATGGAAATTGTTTTCAGCAAAGATGATGATGGCATTGCCATTTTCCACGCCTTTCACATTGTAAGCCCATTTACGGGCGATCTTCATGGCGGTTTCCACGCCTTCAGCGCCGCTATTCATAGGCAAGACCATATCATAGCCGAAGAATTCAGTGATGAATTTCTCGTATTCGCCGAGCTTGTTGTTGAAAAAGGCGCGGGATGTGAGCGTAAGCTCTTTCGCCTGTTCAATAAGTGCATTGACGATGTGGGGGTGGCAATGGCCCTGGTTTACTGCAGAATAGGCAGAGAGGAAATCGTAATAACGGTTTCCTTCCGGGTCCCACATGAATACGCCTTCACCCTTTGCCAGAACAACCGGCAGCGGATGGTAATTGTGCGCTCCGTATTTTTCTTCCAGTTCTATTGATTCACGGGAACTGATACTACCGTATTTCAGATTATCGGACATTTTTCCTCCACGGTTTTGTTTTTGTTTTCATACCTTAAGCCCGTATTAAAAAAGCGGTTTATGTGTCAAGGGGATTATCTGGGGCACCCTGATAAAGCATCAGTGACCCCTCCTTTATTATCGTGATTCATGATGTGAAGGGCTCGGTACATGACCTATTATTTGTCAATATTCTGACCCAAGTTTACCTCGTCTTCACCTCGAGATCACCTCGAGTACTCGAGATCATCTCGAGATTATCCTCCGATGAAAGCGACTTCTTGTGCTGTGAGCATAGCATGGAGAAAGAGATCAGGATGCCATGCAGAAAAAGCACTTGACTACTTTGACCCTTCGACCCAAACGAGCCGTAAACCCAGACGACTATCAAGGAGATAAGTTTTGAGCTGCAACCAGAGCATAGACATAAGCCCTGCCGACGGGCACGATGAAAGAATGAACATCCTGGCGATTCACGACCTTTCTGCCTTTGGGCACACCTCGTTAATGGCGGCGATTCCGATCTTCTACGCTCTGGGTATCCCGCTATATGTACTGCCCAGTTCGATACTCTCTGCCAATACCGACTATCCAGGCTACCATCTGCATGATTTCAGCCCTCAGTGGCCTGGCTTCATCGAGCATTGGAAGGATCTCAAACTATGCTTTAATGGCCTCTACACGGGGTTTCTGGGCAATCCGGGACAGGCCAGTATGATCTGTGAAGGCATTTCATCAAGGCTGGATCCTGAGGCTTTGGTGCTAGTTGATCCGGTGTTGGGGGATTCCGGACACCTTTATTCCTGCTACGATGCCAGCATGGTGCTCGCCATGCGACAGCTCTGTGAGATGGCTACACTGATTACTCCAAACCTGACAGAAGCGGCATTTTTATGTGGATTTGATCCCCAGGCTGAGACGGTTGCAGAGCAATGGCAGAGCATGGCAAAACTACTTTGTACTGGCAAGCTGAAACACGTAGTGATCACCAGTATTCCCAGTGACGATCCAGGCTTGGTAGCAGTAGGATATTATGACTCAAGCGCAGATCAGTACATGGTATTCCAGAATGAGTATGTGCCAAGTAGCTTCCCTGGTACTGGAGATTGCTTTTCATCTTTTCTGATGGCGTTTCTGCTCAAGGGCTACAGCATCAGGCAAGCTATCCCGGCTGTGATGGCGATCATCCGGGATTTGATCAAGCTCAGTTTGAAGTATCCTCAAGACCCGCGTCTGGGACTGGCTCTGCACCATCTGAGCGACATCGATCCTTTATCCTATTTAAGTTAATAACCCACAATGGAGCATAGATAAAAGTGAAAACTGTAATACTGCTGAGTATATCCAATATCTTCATGACTTTCGCCTGGTATGGGCATCTGAAGTACAAAAGTTCTCCGCTGCTGAAAGTGATCCTGATCAGTTGGATGATAGCCTTTTTCGAATACTGCTTCCAGGTACCAGCCAACCGGATTGGCTATGGGCACTTCAGCGCTTATCAGCTCAAGACCATTCAAGAAGTGATTACCCTGATCGTTTTCAGTGCATTCAGTGTTCTTTATCTCAAAGAGGATTTGCGCTGGAATTACATCGTAGGTTTCGTCTTCATCGTAATGGCGGTGTTCTTCATCTTTCGTAAGTGGTGAGGGGTTTTACAGCAGGCGACCTGAGTATTTCTCTTGACGGATCAAGCTCCCGAAAAGAATTTGCCAGCTAAAGATAACTGATATAAGAGGAAATAAACATGCGTTTTGACATTATCATAATCGGAGCGGGTCCTGCCGGATTGAGCGCTGCCATCTATGGCGCCCGCGGGGGACTGAAGACTGCTATATTTGAGAAGGGTATGGTGGGCGGTCAGATCAACGTGACCGATGAAGTAGAGAACTATCCAGGCTTTGAAGAGCCGCTTTCAGGCTTTGACCTTACAGATAAAATGCGCAAGCAGGCTGAACGCTTTGGGGCTGCATTCATCGATGAAGAGATCATTGCCATTGGCATGGAAGGCTTGTGCAAAGTAATAGAAACAAGTGAAAACAAATACCGTGCCAAGAGCTTGATCATCTGCACCGGAGCTCATCCCCGCCGTCTGAATGTTCCAGGCGAGGAAAGATTGACCGGTAGGGGTGTATCATATTGCGCTACCTGCGATGGCGCACTCTATCGTGATAAAATAGTAGCCGTGGTAGGTGGTGGTGATAGCGCCATTGAAGAAGGGATTTTCCTCACTCGCTTTGCTAAAAAAGTATATGTGATCCATCGCCGTGATCAGCTCAGAGCCCAGAAGATCATCCAGGAGCGGGCTTTTCGCAATCCCAAGATGGAATTTATCTGGGATACAGTTATCCAGGAGATTCATGGAGAAAAGAAAGTGGAGAAGCTGGAACTGGTGAACCGCAAGACTCAACACATATCGATGCTTCCCGTGGATGGCATCTTCATCTATGTGGGCATTCTGCCTAATAACGAACTGCTGGAATCCCGCATTGAGCTCGATAGTGCCGGCTTTGTGCTTACAGATCAGAATATGCATACCAACGTCCCTGGGATCTATGCCGCAGGTGATATCCGTCATACCGTGCTGCGTCAGGTGGTCACAGCCACATCCGATGGTGCCATTGCGGCCTGGAGTGCAGAGAAATGGATCATCGAAAACTACGATTCTTTTGAGGAATAACCGTGGTCAGTAGTAAAGAGATCAGATCGCAATTCATAGAGTTTTTCCTGTCCAAGGGTCACAGCTTTGTGCATTCTTCACCTGTGGTACCGGAAAACGATCCCACCCTGCTTTTTGCCAATGCCGGGATGAATCAGTTCAAGAACATCTTCCTGGGGCTCAAAGAGCCGGAAGCTTCCAGAGCAGTGAACTCCCAGAAGTGCATTCGCGCCGGGGGCAAACACAATGACCTTGAGGAAGTAGGCAAAGATGGATATCATCATACTTTCTTTGAGATGCTGGGGAACTGGAGCTTCGGAGATTACTACAAGCAAGAGGCCATTGAGTGGGCGTGGGAATTGCTCACTGGAATCTGGCAATTGCCCAAAGAATTGCTGTATGCTACAGTCCATGACAGCGATGCCGAAGCTTATGAGATCTGGAAAAGCACTACTGACATCATTCCTGAGCACATCAGCTACCATGGGGATAAAGACAATTTTTGGGAGATGGGGGATACAGGTCCCTGTGGTCCCTGCTCCGAGATTCATATCGATCGGGGTCCTGCGCACTGCGAAAAGCAGGATGTTCCAGGCCACGTATGTGCTGTAAATGGAGATTGCTCCCGCTATATAGAGCTTTGGAACCTGGTTTTCATCCAGTATAAGCGTGAGGAAGACCGCAGCCTTACTCCACTGAAGAACCGCTTTGTGGATACTGGCGCGGGCTTGGAACGTATCACTCAGGTGCTGCAGGAGAAATCCTCAAACTATGAAACCGACCTTTTTATGCCCATCATTTCCCGCATTGCTGAAATGTCTGGCCAGCCTTACACACCCGAAACGGGGATGTCGCATCGGGTGATAGCCGATCATATCCGCTGCCTGTGTTTTGCTCTGGCCGATGGAGGTTTTCCCTCCAATGAAGGACGGGGCTATGTACTGCGCCGGATCCTGCGCCGTGCAGCCCGGCATGGCAGGCTGTTGGGCTTTGCCGAGCCTTTCCTTTATCAATTGGTGGACAGCGTGGTGGCGATCATGGGGCATCACTTTGAAGAGCTTGCCGGCAAGGAATCCTACATACGCATGGTGATCAAAGCGGAGGAAGAACGCTTCAACAAAACCCTCGATATCGGCCTCAGCAAGTTTGATGAGATCTGTGCCCGGCTGGATGGCAACCTGATCGGCGGCAAAGACGCTTTCCTGCTCTATGATACCTACGGTTTTCCGCTGGATTTGACCATGCTCATAGCCGAAGAAAAAGGCTTCAAGATCGACCATCGGGGCTTTGATGAAGAGATGCAGGCGCAGCGTGAACGTGCCCGTAAAGCATCGAAATTTGGCTCAACCGCCACCGAAGAGGATTGGATCGAGTTCCGCCCGGCCCTGCCTACCTTGTTCACAGGCTATGAAAAACACAGCGACTCAGCCTATATCCAGCGCTATCGGATTTCCGAAGATCAGATTATTGCCGTGCAGCTTTCCCAAACTCCATTCTACGCAGAAAGCGGGGGACAGGTGGCTGATACTGGCAGGATCTATAATGACGAGTTTGAACTCACTATCCATGATGTAAAGAAGCTGGATGATGCCTTCATCCATTATGGAACGCTGCAAAGAGGCATGATCTCCTCCCAGCGGGTTACTGCCGAGATCGACAGCTCCCGCCGCAAGGATATCGCCCGGAATCACACCGCCACCCATCTGCTGCACAAAGCTTTACGCTCCACTCTGGGAGATCATGTGCAGCAAAAAGGCTCTATGGTTCATCCTGATTACATGCGCTTTGATTTCACGCATTTTCAGGGGCTATCCACCTCCCAATGGGAAGTGGTGGAGAGCCTGGTCAACAAAGCTATCAGAGATAATTATGCCGTTAGCACAAGCATTCAGGACATTGCCTCTGCCAAAGCTGAGGGAGCGATGGCTCTCTTTGGTGAGAAATACAGCGAATCAGTACGGGTAGTATCGGTTGAAAGCTATTCCAAGGAACTCTGTGGCGGCACTCATGTGTCTGCAACAGGCGAGCTTGGGCTATTCAAGATCACCTCCGAAGGTTCGATTGCAGCAGGCATCCGCAGAATTGAAGCGGTCACCGGACGTGCAGCGCTGGACTATGTGAATGGTCTTCAGAGCAGTCTCACCCGGGTAGCAGAGGCCTTACACTGTCCTGTGGTGATGGTGGAAAACCGCCTTGAAGCCATGAAAGACCGCGTCAAAGAACTGGAAACCGAGCTCAAGACTTTGCGTTCATCCAATAGCCTGGCTGCCATGGATGCCATCCTGAACCAAGCCACAGACTTTGATGGAGCACGCCTGGCCGTAACTGCCATGCCTCAGGATACCGATCTGAAAGGCATCGGTGACAATCTGCGGGGCAAGCTCACAGACCAAATCCTGGTGCTGATTTCTGAAAAAGCCGGCAAGCTATCGCTACTGGTGATGGTAGGGGACAGCCTCGTTGGCACCTATAATGCCGGAAAAATCGTTTCTGCTCTGGCTGCTCATATTGGTGGCAAAGGCGGAGGACGTCCTGATAGTGCCATGGCGGGCGCACCGCTGCCTGAAAGCATGCCAGCCTTCATCGAGCAAATTCCGGAGCTAATCCGTTCCAGCAAATGAAGATACTCGTTCTGCGGCTCAGTTCCCTGGGTGATATTGTCCTGATTCAGCCTGTATTGGCTGCGCTCCGGGAGCGTTGGCCAGAGGCGCAGATCGATTGTGTCACCAAGCCAGCCTTTGGAGAGCTAATTTCGCTGATGGGTTGTGAAGTACGTCCTCTTAGCTATGCTAAAACCCTGGCCTTTCATCTGGCTCTGAGAGCCCAACAATACGATCTGGTGGTGGATTTGCATGGCAAGTTTGCCACCTGGCTACTGCGGATGGCTGCCGCGGGTAAAACCAGCTCTGTATATAGCAAACGGCATCTTGCCAGATTGCAGATAGTTAAGGGTAATCGAGACCTCAGGATCAAGAGCACTTTGGATCTGTACTTCGGTGCGCTCACCAAGCTCAGGATTCCCTTCAATCCTGATTTGAAGCCAAAATTGTACGCTCCAGAGGATATTCCTCTTCCTGAGATACCCGAAGGCAAGCAACTGATTTTTATGTTCCCGGGAGCGGCGCACTACACCAAGATGTATCCTGAATCCTACTGGAAGGATATCCTCGTGCGGGCTCCACAGCAGTACCATTTCTGGCTCTGTGGCTCTCATGCCGAATGGGAGCTTTGCAACGAACTGCATGAGCATTCACCAGCCAATAGCACTTCACTGGCGGGAGAGTTGAAGTTTCCTGCCCTGGTGGCGGCTCTTGCCAAAGCCGAATGGGTGCTCAGTGGCGATAGTGGTCCCATGCACCTGGCTGCTGCCCTGGGAGTGAAGCAAATCGCCATCTTCGGGGCTACGCACCCTCGCTTGGGTTTTGCCCCGCTGAATGACAACGCCACTATTATCAGTGCCGATTTACACTGCCAGCCCTGTTCGCTGCATGGTGGAGCCAAGTGCCCACTGGGGCATTTTCGCTGCATGAGGGATATCGATCCGCAGCGGATCCTGGATATCATCAAATAGAGATTTCTGCGATCCCTGGGTTGGACACGTCCTGGAACCGCTCTTCACTGGATTCGACACGTCTAACCACCCCAAACCTTCGCTTCACTCAGCTTTAAGGACCCCGATCGTGTCGACGTGGCGCAAGCCGAGAACCAAGAATGAGCCCTTCGGGTCTCCGTAAACGTGGACGTTTACGCTCCACAAAAGCAGGGTTCGAAAACCTTGTCTTACAACAGGCTAAAAGCCTATGTTACAATTTCTGGTCACTTACACTACGCTATCAATACGCACTTCATCCGTAATGACTGTGTAATGATAGCGTAATTGGATCGACAGGGAACTGCTCTCATTCCACGCGAGTGATTAAGAACCTTGTGGTGGAAGGAATGGGGTGGCAAATTCTGTTTGCCACAGAGGCTGGAGACCTCTTGAACAGGTATTTGCGACGCCTCTGCCGATCAGATATCGGCAGCCCATATTGCATAGTATATGTCTCTGTTTTCCTATGTTACCCACCATGTTTGAAACAGAGCCTTAGACGATGTCCTTTCGTGCCGTCAGAATAAGTCTGGAACCATGGATCTGGACACCAAGTTCAGCTATAATGACCGTCATTCCAAACTCGATTTGTAACCTATATATCAGAACACTTGCACCTTGGATCAAGGCAGATATAAGTCCATCCGAGAGATTACTCATACATAGGCAAATCCAGACAGTGGGTCGATATCTATCTGGAGGCACTGGCATCAATTGAAGTGGTAGATCTGAGGGGCTTCATATATGTGGTTATTTCCCGCCAAAACGTACCCAAAATCGGCAGAAAAGTCCAGAAAGGTATCCTGGGTCAACTCCGGAGTTTGAATCGGATTGGGTGTTATCGAACTATACTGCCTAAGTAGATTTATTCGGTTTTCTAATACCTAAATCGGCTCGCATCGATGAGATTAATGAATTGAAAGCAACATTTCTTTCTTGAGAACTAGGATTCGTGTCGATGATATCTTGAACATACTTTGATACTTTAGATGATTCGAACAGTTCAACCCTGGTTTGCCATAAAGCATACTCTTTAGATGACTTATCTGAAGGATTCACAGCAGCATTGTGCAGTGAGTTTAGAAGACCGATATAAGAATTTCTCATTTCTTTATATGTGCGATTTTCAAACAACTCCTTTTTTCTTGCTCTATTAGCAATCACTACCTGAATAATAGAACCTATGCCGATTCCACCAATCAGAGTGATCAGTAATGATAGGTAACTCATTATCATCTCCTAATCACGATTATGTTGTCTCTTGTACAGGCTTCGTTCTCTTGCAGAATTTCATATGTCTTTCTTTAGCAACATGTCTGTTGTAGCCTGGAGGAAGATGTTTGAATTTATACTCAATACGCTCTGAATCACCAAGTGTGAGGCATTGAAACTCACGTAAAGCTCCAATATCAAGCGTGGCTGTAAGTATCGTATTGTTATCGCCACCTTTAACCCTAATTATATCGTGATCTACGGATTTTGTAGGCTGAATGATGCATGAATCTCCGTATTCGGATGAATTGGCTTGGACGATATAACAGTGAAGATCTCTACAGGCAGAATCAAGAATATCTGCAAAATAGCTAGTGTCTTGATTATAAACACAGGCAATCAACATATCAAGTTCTGAGAGAAATAGTCCCCTGTGTTTTATATCTGTTAATTCATAACAGAGATAAGGAGCAAACTGGATTCCTTTCCAGTTAAACAAATCATATACGACATTAGTTCGAGATGGGATTTTCACGTTAACTTGTTCAAGTTTCTCAATCTCTCGTGGGGCATAATGATTTTTAAGCCGAATGCTAAGAACACTTCCTTTATGCTTTCCACTATCTGTATAAGGGAGAATAGTAACAACAAAGTTGTAAGCTTTGCCTTTGATCACCCAATGCTCCATACCAAAGACTGCACCAATTTGCTGTTTTCGAACCCAGTTTGCCATAACTGGTAGCCAATCATGAGGTATAGCAAATTCAGGCAACACAAGCAAATCGCATTTTTCTTGTTTGACCATGTTAAGTATTTTATACAGGTCTGCTTGTCTATCAGTGCTCACATTTGGTTTCTTGTTTATCGCATAACTTGCTTTAACATCCTCTTTTTTAACCCTAAGATTTGCCAATGCTATCTTAAGTTTGATTTCCGAATCAATTTCGCTATTCTCCATACCAATATAGTGCTGCCTAATTTTACATGATGATATGTTGGGAATTAACTGCGGATCATCAATGTAGCAATGTTTCATTCTCATATATGTTTCTGACCCAAGATCAACACACGATGAGTCAGATGATTGTGAATTGAAAGGCGTGTCGTGTTCTATGCAGCACTTTTCGGTGAATCTCAAATAGTCAGGATCGGCTTCGTCTAAGAAACTAGTGTCTCCTTTAAGTAAACACTTATAAAACCAATGCAACTGATACTCATCGAAATGAATATGCCGTGGAGCGTATGTCAATTTATCTTCATCCAATTGCAGTGTGTCAAAACTACTTAAAAGTTGCGGATCGCATAATGAACTCTTGGTTTCACAGTATTCAAGTAATGGATAACACACGTACTGGGATCGAACTAAGCATGTCTTTCTAAGAAGTACTGAGGTAGTAATCCTGTTGGAGGAAGAAGCATCTTGAGTTAACTCAGTAAGGGCCAGTGGTAGTGCATATGAGATGTCCAAATATCTTAGCGAGTCCTTTTGAATCCTTTCCAACAAAGTAAGATCAAGGTATTGGCATTCATTTATAGCTCTTGCTATCTTATCATAAAGTTTCTGAGCATCTTTTTGTCTATTTGTAATTACAAAAAATGAAAATAGCCGTTCCCACATATTGCTATATATCAGCAGATTAGACCCATTGAAGAATTGAAAGAGCTGTTTAACAACTTTATCCATTTTTGTGGATGGTATAGTTGAAAGCCTATGGAATATTATTAGTCTAGAAAGGTATTTTGCTAACTCTGCTGTGTTCTCTTTTATGTCATTTATGCTCCGCAGTTTATTGATAGACCCGTCTACAATCAGTTCATAAGCATAGTTATCCAAATCTCCAGTTAAGTAATCTTCAGGAAGAAACCTAAGTTCAGACACGTTCTTCTGAAGCTCTTTCTTGAAATTTTTCAGAATAGCTTTGTTCTGATCCTTGCCAATGTAGAACACTTTTACTTTTTCGGACTGTATTCGCAATTCCTTATATCTCACGAAATAGTATGAGCTATCGCTTTCATTCTCAATAAGTATATTGCGGTCGACCAAGAACCGTCTAATGAATGCGTCAGTATTATTGTCCAAATCCTTTGTTAGAGACTTAGGGGTTTTCAAAACTATGAGCATATCATCAACATATCTTCCGTAGAACTCTGGATTTAACGAGTCAATAATATCCTGATCGATTCCATGTAAGTGAAAATTGCATAGGACTTTAGACGAGACTAGTCCGATAGGTAGACCAGATTTAACTCGTTTAATACTGTCTTCATGAGTTTTATACATATCCGTAGATACCAACTCCCAGTACTTAGCATGGACGTCTTTTAGTATAATACTTAATTGTTTTTTAATCTTCTTATTCTGTTTTGTGTCGTCACCATCTTCTATTGCTTTAAACACCTTATCCCAGTCTATATCTACAAAATAGTAGCATTGTTTTATGTCTAGGGAGATCATTGTGATATTGTTGAGTTTCAATGTTTCCTCGGCAGAAAGTATTGCTCTGTCCCTCCATTTTGCATACTGGGTAGGATAGTATTTATAGAGTCGTTTATCTTTAGATGTCTTACTCGCTTGTAAGTCTTTGTAAATTCTGTTTCCGTAACAAGACTCACTAAGAGATGAATCTATCTCGCTACCGACAAACCAAGTCCAAATAGCAGACAAAAGATGTATATGGATATTACACGATATTATGTAGTTAACCTCTTTAACCCAAATAATGCAGTAGGGTTTTCACAGTCTCTATTTTGGGACTGATTTT
>DAOSEN010000024.1:0-25348 GCA_035363155.1 Candidatus Cloacimonadota bacterium
AAGCATATATCCCACCTCCCAATTGCATGGCATAATTATCATATATCTTGACTCCGGATAAGAAAATAGTGGCACCACTAACAACTATACCACTTCCTGTACTCCCTATGTTCCTGTATATGTAGCAATTAACTACTGATATGTTTGATGGCCAAACAGACAAACCCGTACCAAAACCATTTGTGATTGAAAACCCTCTAATGTATACATTTTGCATATTCAAGCTAATTATCAGAACTGGATAAATCATATTACCATCTAAGATCGTTGAATCAATATACGATGGATCTCCGGTGGTTCCTTCCAGGCTCATCAAGCTTATATTGCTGGTTTGCATGTTCAAATTCTCGTAGTATCTGCCTGGATATACCAGCACCGTATCTCCGGGATTAGCGGCATCCAGAGCAGCCTGGATGGCAGTATAGTCTCCACTGCCGTCTTGCTTTACGCTAAGAGTAAGCGCCATGGCAAGGCAGGGAAGCAGTACTGCCAGGATTAGCAAGGATAAGTGTCTGTTCATATTTCCTCAATATCTTGAAGGTGGGGAGGGAGAAAGATCCCTCCCCACATCTGTTAGTTTACTTCATCAGGAGCATTTTTCTGGTCTTAGTATTACTCGGGCTGCTGATGCGGTAGAAATATACTCCACTGGCTACAGCCACATTGTTCATATCTTTGCCATTCCAGACCACGCTATGCAGTCCAGCTTCCATATCTTTGTTGAGCAAGGTCTTCACTAATTGTCCTTTGAGGTTATAGATATCAAGCCGTACCTTGGCTGCCTCGGGCAGGGAGTAAGCGATGGTGGTGGTAGGATTGAAGGGATTGGGGTAGTTTTGTTTCAGGACAATCTGTCCGGGAGCGGGAAGCACCGGATCATCATTAGCTACAGGTGGAGCTCCAAACTCAAAACAGCCCATATCAATCTGCCCATTCCAGACACGCCAGTTACCCGCCAGATCATAAGGTGGCAAAAACAGCCCCAGCGTATCTGGTGTACCCGCATTTATGCATGGAGAGAGTGCCGAGAGGCTGTAGTACAAGGGATCATGGATGTCATCGCCTCCCAGGAAAAAGGGATTACCCATGATATTGGTATCCGAGTAATTGACTGTGCTACCAGGGCCTTGCCAGATGTCGCTATAACCATTTCTGATGAGGTTGTTGTTGAGAGTTAATGTAGTAGGAATACCTGTCCCATCCATGGGATTGATGGCAATTTCCACAGAACGATCATTATAGAAAATGCTATTGGAGATTGTTACGTTACCATTAACCATCAATGCTTCACCGTTGCCAGTATGTCCGGCAAACGTACAGTTGGTGATGTTCATCTCCGGATATGTATGACCGACAATTAGCACACCTCTTTCATTACAGCTAATATTTGAAAAAAGACAGTTTCTAAAAGTGTAATACTGCTGATATTGAGGATTGGAAACACCCCCAAAACAAAGGGCTTGAGAATCATCATCTGCCATTGATAGGTTGGTAAAAATTGAGTTTTCTACAATAATTATCTCTCCTGCTGAAACCGACAATAATGGCTTTGCCCAAACTTCGCCACTTGTAAAGGTTGATGCAGCATTTCGAAAAACAGAGTTTCGAATTATTCCGGTGAAGTAGCCGTCACACAACAAGAAACCCCAGTTGTCGGTAGTGAATTCTTCAATTATAATCTCGTCCCAAAGGCAGTTTGTGGCATAAGTAATGTTAATGATAGCAAACAAATCCGGACTCAGTTCATGCATCCTAAGGTTCCTCAGATGCAAGGAGTCCTCCTTAAAGCCCCAGATTGCACAACTATTATTCGATCCGGCAGTTGTGATGGACAAGTCCTCCAGACTGGCGTGAGTTTGATAAAAGCTGGTGAAGACTTTTAAAGCATTGTATTGCACGTTGGCATAGGCAGGATCCATCTCACCCACTATCTGGGTTTCGTCTATTCCTGCTCCCAGAACCTTTACCCAACTCTTTAAAGGAATAGGAAAAACCTGCTGGTTGGCAGTTCTGGAATATGTGCCTGGAAGTATATGCACAGTCTTCTGGTTCAGGCTGTCCGAGGCAACTCTATATACTGCTGTCCTGATTGTTTTGAGAGCTGTTGCAGGACTCAAGCCGTCATTGGCATCGTCTCCGATGGGCGACACATAGAGATCATGATTTACTTCCTCATGATGGAATGTCTCTGCGTCTATCAGCAATTGAAACTCATTCCCGGAAGCCCTGAAAGATGCTGCATAATAGCTTGTCGGGTTGGAAACGGTAAACTTATCCAAGGGGATACTAAGATCGTTATTAATGGAATGAGCCACAATATCCTGCCCTGCTCCGGCAGTGTTGTTGTATATGGAACAGCGGTTTACCGGATCAAAGGTGACATTGACATATCCCATATAGCCATTTATGTATATGCCGCCACCCATGTTATAAGCATCATTGTTGTAAATCTTCACTCCACTGAGATACACTGTGCAAAAACTGGCTCCTACGCCGGCACCGTTATATCCCATGTTTTGGAATATATTGCAATTTTGTATTGTTACAATCGCATTTGAGCTAACAGATAACCCGTTTTTACAGTTTGTTATTGAAAATCCTCTTACTGTGATGTTTTGAGAATTCTGCCTTATCCAAACACCCCAAGAAATAGCCCCTCCATCGATAATTGTTGAATCGACATATTCAGCATCGCCTGTTATTGCTTCTAAGCTGATTACACTGATCCCGCTTGTTTGAATTGAGATATTTTCATAGTATCTACCAGGATAGACAAGAATAGTGTCGCCTTGTGAGGATGCCGTGATAGCTGTTTGTATGCTGGTATATTGTCCAGCTCCGGTGATATCTACAATTCTCGTTACAGCATGTAGCCCAATGCCAAGCATACTTAAAAGCCCGGCAATAATCCATCTATGTCTTTTCATAAATACTCCTATAAGTGGGGAGGGCATAGCCCTCCCCGATTTATTTGCCGTTACTTTAGCAATAGCATTTTTCGAGCCAGACTTGTCTTGGGGGTTCTTAACCTATAGAAGTATACTCCTGAAGAACATGCATTACCGGAATTGTCCAAGCCATTCCAGATGGCTGTATGGCTGCCAATTTCTGCATTTCCATGATACAGAGTCTTGACCAACTGCCCCTTTATATTGTAGATATCCAAAGATACCGGTCCAGTCTCCTCAATTGAATACCTAATTGATGTGGTTGGATTAAAGGGGTTGGGGTAGTTCTGTTCCAAGCTTAATACCGGAACGACCGTATTGCTGAGGTCTGCGGTGGAAACCTTGATATTATATACAGGGTAAGCGGAATCACCACCAATCATATTGCTACTCAGTTGCTTGTCATAAATAGCAACACTTCTCATTTCTAGAGGCTGGCTTTTACTCTCGTAGAAGAACACAAGTTCAACCAAACCTGAAGACAGGCTTTCGCCGTCCTCCAGATAAGCGCAGATCTGCTCCAAAGAATCTGTTACGACTACTGCCCCCTTACATATCCCATCAAGCTTGAGACCGATCTCTTTCAGGTTAGATAGATCGACAGCAGACAAGTCAATATATACTGGAGTATAATCAGCTTTTTCAACATACTCAAAAGCGGTCGGGACTTCTTTCTTTTTAGGATCAGTGGGGACTGTCGTGTTCCATTGGAATTCATGATCGTTCACAGTAGTTACGATAACCATGTCTCCGCAGTTTATAGGAAGCATTTTTCCAATTAATGCGCCAACACCGCTATTGGGATCTCTATAGAGACACCAGTCCTTAGCTTTGATCATTTTTATATCATTCCAGATTGAAGCAAATGCATCTGTAGGCCACACACTTTCTGTATCGAAGTAACCAATCCAGTTTTCATAAGTCTGAACGCCATTGGAAGCACTACCATATATCATGAAAGGAGTGTTTTCAGGTGTTAGAAAACCACTATGATGCAATTCTACTGTGGTGGGAGGTAAACCACTGTTGTCAACAGATAGCAGCTTAACTTTATATCCTTGAGGACTTACAACATTATGTGTATCAATGAAGGGTCCCCAGCCAGACCCATCCCAAACAATGTATCTCGATTGATTGCTCTCATACCACACAATCTCCTGCAGGACGTCGGCTACAAATACTTGAGGAGCTATTTCGTGGGTCCCCAGCAACTCATGAAAGAATGAGCGTGCCACAGTCTTTCCTTGAGTAAGCGAGTTTACAACCGGATAGCTCACCCAATGATAGGGGTCACTACGATCATTCTCACCAGATCGAAAGCGATACTGCCAGTATCTGTGATCTGTAGCTCTAAAAGCTCCAATGTCAGCAGGAGTGCCATCTGGATCATTGCTTCCAGTTCCGGCATCTATGCAGGGGGACATTAAAGTGGAGTCCCAAACAGGATAGAAACCGCTGTCCAGGATAGAATCTTCGTTGAACAGGCAGTTTGGGTGAGTAGCAGGATTGTATGTGATTCCTTCAAGCGGCGTAACGGTATTAAACAAGTTATTCTTAATATGAATGTTGTTGCTTTGTCCGGAACTATGAATTCCTGTATAGCAGTAGTCGAATATATTGTTTGTTGCTATTACCCGGCTATTATTGGTTACTGATATGCATGTGCCTAAATTGTTGAATGTGTTGTTGATGACATTTATGTTTTTTGTAGCTATCCCACTGTTATTTATACTTATGCAGTTAGGCTGATATTCTTCCAAGATAACATTGTGGATAATATCAGCGCTTCCGACATGGTCAATACTAATTACGAAGCTGTTGGGATCGGGATTCTGAAAATCCCCATTCGGATTATTGCAACTAAAAGTATTGTTCGATACTTCAAAATGTCCAGATCCATATATATACAGAGCACTTGACGTTTCAGCATAATTATTGTTTATGCTACAATCGGTTACCGAAGTTGGGGAAGTAGTGTTGTTAACAAGGAATAGCCCCGCAGCACTTGATTCCCCTTGACCATCGTCGAACCATCCATTACCGCTTATTGTACAGTTAGAAATGGTAGCTGGGACGTTTGATACAACTGCAAGTCCACGGAAATTGCTACTAAGGCAGTTGGTTATTGTGCAGTTTGTAACAGTAAGCCGATTGCAATCCTGCAGGTTCACATGAATTCCTCCCATAGCATTGGTAAGAGTAACATTGTCAATCAATAAGTTGCCTATGCCCTGGCCGGTTACTCGTATACAACTGCCAAGATACTGAGCGTCTACAATGACTCCCGGTCCCCAACCTATCAGAGTAAGATTTGAAATCTGTCCGTTTGCAAGAGGACTAAAATCAATAGTTTCATTGTATGTCCCAGGCAATACCCTGATAAGAATTGGTTCGCCAGTATATTGCTCTGAATAAACACAGTCCATCAAGTATGGGACTATGGCTGAAATGTTGTCAAATGAGTACTGCCCGCCTTTAGAGACAATTATATTCCCAAGATTGTATGGGCGAAATACAACACTAGTAATTGGGGGGTAAGATATCTGCCCGCTTTGGTAGGATACATACATTACTTTACATGTCTGTAAGTAACCTGGTTTATCAAAAGTCAGTCGAACTTCAGCATTTGAAGCGTAAGTATATGGAGCGCTATAAGAACCAGTTGCATCAACAAATCCGGAGTGGTTCAGAATACCATTTACATACATCTTAAAAGCAATTGTTGTTGGTTCAGGATCGGTTAGAATTCCAGTGATGTAGCCTATAGTCCTCTGGTCAAGGTTGTTCATCCATTCAACAGTATTTGTAACATTGGGTTGCACCCAACTGGAGATTAAGTCTCCATGTTCCCAGTTCCACTCAGAATCTGTTGGAACAGATGCATATTCTATTTTGTCAAAGTAAGTATGATTCAAAATCGTTACATCACTCTCAGATATGTCCTCGAAACAGCTCATTGAAAAGTTATCGATGTCGCTATTAGGCATTGTATTATGAGCAACTCTCAATCCCAGACTTGATCTGGTTGGAACTATCACAGGTGCATAGTGTTGTTCAAATTGAAAAGTGTCATTTTGCTCGGGCATATCAGCTGAATCAGTCAAATCCGGAATTGTAGAACCGGGCTGAGTGTCGTAAGCCAAACAATCTGCATCAAACGAGTCTGAGCTTGTCCAAAACCATGGCCATCCGATTACAAAATCAATGCTGTAATGGGTTGCGATTTGCTCTTGGTTTGTATTGCCACTTTTTTGTAAGCTTCCATGTGAATATGCAAGACATTTAACATTGTTTTGCTTGTAAGGAAACCCAGGTTTCATTTTATCGGGTGGAAATGTAGGGTCATAATTTATAACATTCTCCAATGGACCATAATCACTATCAAGTTCGGAGAAAAGACTCCTAAAAGTCGACGATCCAGTATTGTAGTCATGAGTCCCACTTGCCCAAATGTTTGCCCGAAACAATTGCCGAGCTGCAACAGAACTTAGCTTGGTAATGTATGGATCAAGAACATCAGGATCATAATGATGACTATGAATTGAGTTATAAATCTGGATGTAAAATCGATTGTCATCAAGCCAGTTCTCGAGCCTGTTGAACATTCTCTGAATATTTTCGTTCAATGCTGCCCCTTTATGGGGAGCATCAAGCGATATATACTTAGAACAATAGTGATCAATGTTTTGGGACTCAGCATAGGCCAACGCATATCTGGCTATAATTCCCCCCATTGAGTATCCAAACACGCTGGTACCTTCTTTTAACTGGGTAGGGAGTTGATTGTGTACAAATCTGATGGCCGCCAATGCGACCATCGCATTATCTATTAGACTTCTCTGTGGTTCAGAAAGTGTCAATTGGAACACACTGGAATTTGATGGTAGCGAAGATCGCCACATGTTTACTAAATTTTGCATATGATCAGTATCTTCATAAATAGGGAATCCCTCTAGAAACAACACCGGCCTGATTTCTTGATAACTTCCAGGTACTCCTTGTTGAACTAAAACAACAATATCCCCATGATTATTTTGCCAAACTGTATTTCTGTTGTAAGCGGAAATTGTAATGTAGTCCCTTATTATGTTGACAGATGATAAGTCTGCTACCTCAATTACTAACTCATGAATACCCAATGTCAGATTTGTTAGGATGAACTCAATTGGATCATTCCAAGTTTTTAAAAAATCAACCACGACGGGTTGTTTATCCAGAGTAATTGTAAAAAGGTATTCACCGATTGTGAAACCGGGAAGGTTGATAACTAATGGTATCTGGTTGATTTCGGAATCTATACTGATGAATGCATCTGTTGTACAGTTATGCTGCAGGGTTCTTTGATGATAATCAAACTCGATCGCATCATTGTTCACAATTTGAAAATCGCTGTAATAGGTGTGATCATGCTCCACAAAATATCCACTTGGACTATAGAAACTACACAGTAGAGTTGATGCCGTTAGCATAAAAACTAACGCAAATATGGCAAGTTTAGACATTTCTTCTCCTCTTTTGTTGATCGTTTTCATTGTTAAGTTTGAACTCATTGAGTTCTTGTTAAACCTAAACCATAGATTTCATCTTACACTTTCTATATCCTGTCTATTTTTCCGAAAGGAAGAATAGGCCTGTTATCTTCATCCAGAGCCGCTTAATGGCTGATCCATACGGGTGCGGATCATGCTTTTTATTGCTCACTATTGGAAGCATATATATACTAAGTGTCAAAAAACGGATTTTGGCGGCTGCAAAAACGCGTTTTTTTTCATTTTGAGTGATTTTTTTTATTTTCTATCGAATCCAACGGGGATAGATTCCTCTGTGAATGCTGATTCTGTAATGTACCGGCGCTCGCCGTAGCACCGAAAAAAATAGTACCGGCGCTCGCCGTAGCGCCGTTTAGGTATATACATTCAAATACTAACCACAGAAAAAGCAGAGCACACAGAGATAAAAGAGTTTTTGCCAACGATTTAAGCGAATTGAACTAATAAAGTAGAAGTGTAAGACTTGTGGATCCAGGCATGACCTTCGATATATATCAATGTCGGCGCCTCGGCGAGCGCCGATACAATGGCCAGGACATTGGTATTGCTATAACAGTCTCTCCAACAATAAGATAGATTAAAATGTGTGCTCGGGTGAGTGTTTCTCTCTCATTTCTTGCTCATTATCTACCCTTAATCAAGTCTTAATCAAGCCTTAATTATTAAGGCTTGATTAAGGGTAGATAAAGAAGTGATTGACAGATGTTAAGGGGGGCGAAATTATGACTTTTTCTGATTGTGGTTGTCAGTTTATCAGAGGTTAAAAGGTTATTTAGCAGTGCATTAGGCGAAAAAGCGAGCAAAATGAGCTTCACCAGGCAGGTGGATGGAGGAAGCCATGACAAGGAGCTTGACAAATATGGCCCTGGGTAAATCCTTAGCTGGATCCAGTATCCATTTTCACAGCTCAATTGAGAGAAGGTTGATATGAACAGAATAGTGTGTGTGACAGCACTTTATGTATTGTTTTCCACCATGTCTGCAGTGAGTGTATTACAGGGCTTGGATTCCAGTTTTATCCGGGTTTCGCAGGAAGATACCGAAGCCATCAGTCTTGAGCTCAGCATCCAGGCTCTGGAGCGCAGCGAAGCCGGAGCATTTTCCTTGCCGGAGCAGTTCTCAGCCTTTCAGAGGCAGAAAACCCCGGTCCCCACGCTGGTCGTTCACGTTCAGGTGGCAGATACGGGAGATTATGAATGTGAATACAGCGGTCACATCACGCCGACTGGGATCAGATCAGGGGAGATTTCCGGGGTAGAGCAGGGGGTTGTGACCCTGGGAAAGCCCTATTGGTTCAGGAATCTCCGGGGCATCGAGGTATATATCTCGCCGATTCTGAGCAAAGCAGGTGAATGGGTGGTTTACGACCAGCTAAGCATAAATCTGAACAGGAAATCAGCCTTGGATGAAGGTAAGAGCATAGGCCCCAAGACCAGAGTGAATCCCTATTTTGCGGAGCTCTATAAACAGCATTTTATCAACTATGAATATCGCTATGCAGACCTCTCGGAATCCGGATCGATGGCAGTGATCTGTCCCAGAACCAGCTATGATGTGCAGATCCGGCAATTCTATGGTCTGATCCAGCCCTGGGTGGCCTGGAAAAATCAATTGGGCATCCCAACCAGGGTGTACAGCACGGAGGTCACCGGGGAGACTTATGAAGAAATACAGACTTTCATCCAGGGACTTTATGACCAGGATCCCGACCTCACTTTCGTGCAATTAGTAGGTGACTTTGCCCAGGTACCTTGCAAGGTTGCGACCCTGTTTGGAAACACGGGAGGGATGGATGCCTACTATTCGCTGCTGCATGGAGATGATTGGTATCCGGATATCTTTGTGGGCAGGTTTTCGGCCGAGACTGCGGCTGAGCTCTATACCCAGATCAAACGCAGTATGGAATATGAACAGGGCATCACATCCGGAACCTGGCTGAGTAGGGCGGCAGGTGCCTGTTCCAGCAATCCACCGCTGCCCGGTGATGACGATGAGCACAATTGGGAGCATCTGGATAATCTTCGCAGTCAACTCCTGGACTATGGCTACACCCAGGTTGACAGGATCTATGCCAATGAAGGTGCGAATACCAATGATCTGGTTAACAGCCTGAATTCGGGCATATCACTGCTGAACTATTGTGGGGAAGGATACCCCTCGCACTGGGTAGCCCCGGCTTTCTCAGTATCCGATGCTGAAAACCTCACCAATGCAGGAATGCTGCCTTTTATTCACTGCGTATCCTGCTGGACTGGGCAATTCTACGATGAAACCTGCCTGGCGGAGGCCTTTATGCGGAGCCGTGATCCCAGCGCTGAGGAGGCCAGAGGGGCGATTGCGATCTATGCTGCAGCGCCGGAGCAAGGGATTGCGCCTCCCATGGAAGCGCAGGATCACACTACCCAGCTTCTGGTTGCAGGCACCAAAGGGACCATCGGCGGCTTGTGCTACAACGGTGCAGCCAGCATGATCGATGCCTATGGCGAGAATGGGGCATACAACTTTTTGGCATGGAACCTCTTCGGAGATGTTTCTTTGAGCCTGAGAACCAAGCCGGCGGTGGAGATCAATGCAGTCCTTCCCAACGATTTACCTGCCTATTATGCCAATCTGAGCATGGATGCAGGGGCTCCTGATATCCTGGTTTCTGTATCCAAAGTGGGTCTCCATGTGGTGAGCGCTTTCTCCGGAGCCGATGGGATTGCTCATTTGCATTTCGATGAATCTCCTCAGCCGGGAGAGCGGTACCTCTTGACTCTGAGCGGATTCAACCGCATTCCCCTCCAGCGGAATCTGCTGTGTATCGATTACAACCATGGGGCTACGGTGGTTTTGGACTTGCAAGTGATGCCTGCAGACCAGTTGATCGAGGCTGGTATGGAGGTTTTCAAGACTGTTTTGGTTACGAACCGGGGACAGATTACCGCTCAGAATGTAAGAATCGACCTGATTTCAGGAGTTCAGACCTTTAGCATTGTTCCGATCATTAGTTACCAGATTATCGATCAGATCCTGCCCGGAGAATCAGTAGAGGTGGTGCTCTCCTACAAGGTATCAAAAGGTATCCCGGATCTGGCCACTGTGAATTACACGCTGTGGTTAGCGCCATACGGGGGAGAATTTGCGGGCTCGGATGTAGTCCATGCCCCTACCCTGAGCCTCGAATCCATTACCAGATCACCTCAATTAAACTGGATCAAGCCGGGCGATACATTCACCGCTACATTCACGATCAAAAATTCCGGGAGTGTGGCTGTGAAGGACTTGAGCGGAATCCTCTCATCTCATACAGATTATCTGCAGATCGTCCAGCAGGATTGTGGACACATCAGCATCAATCCCGGGTGCACAGCAAGCATAGCTTTCACAGCCTCTGTGCTGGCGTCATGCCCGGAAGACCTGGTGATCCTGAGTGAACTAAGCCTGGATGCCGTAAACTCCCTTGGGGATTGGGCGCACACCTGGAAAGTCACCAGCCCGGCGTATACGGTGGAAAGCTTTGAAAGCAGTGACCTGCAGACTTTTCCCTGGAGATATTCTGTGGGGCACTGGGATCTGGTGAATTCAGCTTGTGACGGTGCGTGGGGGCTCATATCCCAAACTGCCAGTGCGGATTCAGTATGGCTGGAGCTGAGCTTTTACGCCTTGCAAGCCGGAATGGTGGGATTTCATTACTGTCTCTGGCGCCAGCCGGAATGTAGTGATGCCTGGCAGTTTCGGATCAACAACGCTGTAGCCGCAACTCTGGAGGACAGCAACACCTGGAGATTTTTAAGTTATCCTGTGGAAGCAGGACTGAACACGATCCGTTGGCTGGGGATCCGCAGCCAGATGAATCCCAGCTTGGGTAGCAATCTGCTTCTGGATATAATCCAGATTCCCTATAGGACCTTTATCGAGAATGCCTCGTTGACTTTTGATCCGGAACAGATCACGGTGGCTCTTGCCCCGGGTGAGATTCGGACCATCCCGCTGGAGCTAAGTACTCCAGATGGTAAATTCATCCAATACTCCGCAGTTCTGCAAGCTCAAGCCAAATCTGCAGAGCGATCGGAAGCGCTCAGCCTGAGCTGCAACAAGTCAGCTTTTCAGGCCGGAACGGAAGAGTGGTTTATGTTCACGCTTTACAATACTGATCCTGCCAGCATGATCAAATCCGTAAGCCTTAGGCTTCCGGAAGGGGTTTTGGCTGCACAGGTAACGCATTTTTCCATGCCTGGACAGGCTTCTCTGCCCTTCAGCGGTTTCGGGGGAGATCCATCCCTGATGAATTGGGACAGCGCTTCCGGTAGCATGGCTGATAGCCTGCGCTGTGGGGTGAGGCTGGCAACCGATGTGTCTTTGCCCAGTTTCGAGCTCTATTATCAGATCTCTGGAACAGATAGTAACGGGAATCCGGTGGATTCCGGAGGAGTGCTGCCGCTGCTGAGTACAGACCTTGACATTGCCTGTGCAAGGTTGGTGGCGTCGGATGGAGAAATTCACGATCGTGAGACGGGGCTGATTTCCCTGCGAGCAAACCAAAACCTCATGAGCACGGATGCCGGATCTTATATATTGTCGATCTTCTACAATGGCAACCGGAGGCTGAATATTCCGGTGGAAATCAGCTACAACAGCGATCCTCCCGGTTTTTTTGATGCAATGCATCTGGTTTGTTACCCCAATCCCTGCTTCCAGGGTACTACTTTCGCGTATGCTGTACCCAAGACAGGAAATACAGAAGTGGCGATCTACAATCTCCGGGGTCAAAGGATCAGGAGCCTTGTCAATGCAGAGCTTGACAAAGGCTATTATCGGGCTTTTTGGGATGCGACTGATGCTCAGGGCAGAAGAGTAGCAAACGGCATCTATTTTTGCCGTCTCATTGTCTCGAATGGCAAGTGCGCTACGCTGAAATGCGTCGTGTTGAAATGATGAGCCCGGTTTGGGAGTATTGAAAAACACAAGCAAATGCAGTAAATATAAGATAAACAGAAAAATACAGATACTTTTAGGAGGAAACAATGAAAGTAGTATTGAAACAGAGGATCAAAGGCATGTCCGGGCAGTTGGATGGCTTGATTTATTATTATCACCCACGTTTGAAGCGTACTCTGGCGCGTAAATGCCCGACCATGCCGGTGCAACCGCAAAATGTGGAATATGGCAATATCTCCCGGCAGATCAAGGCGTTGGAGCCTTCCGCGGTCTATCGGAATGATTTTAGGATTTACCTTTCCTACCTGCGGGATAGCGATGAGAGCGTTACCTATCCCTCCTGGTATAGCCTCTATATCAAGATGCTGTGGGCGATGCAGGCCAAATATCCGGAGACCGTGGATCTGAAAACCATCACCCGGGAGCAGGTGGAATCTGCAAACCTTCCCTGCCGCACGGTAAAGGCTGCGGCACAGGATGGTCTGATCCCCTGGCTGCCCTGTTGCAGTGTCTTGATCAATCCTATGTGAGGGTTTTTGTAGATGCCCCTGATCGGAACACCGAATTCATTCGGTCGGTCGTACCTGATTCATCTGGTACAAACACGTATATATTGTTTTATCACCGGATAAATCCGGCGCACCGACCAGATAAATCTGGTGTTCCGATCTATTCTACAATCCACCTTGTCTCTATGCGGATTTGGCAGACTCCGCAAAGCCTTTATCTTGTCTGTAAAACACACAGAGGAGATGATCATGGCTGGGATAGTGTTTTTCAAGACCGCTAAATACATAGAGATAAAGGATTTCTACGGTGGCTTTCTGGGCTTGGAGATATGGCTGGATCAAGGTGGCTGCATCATCTACCGCAGTGGCAATCAACTGCTTGGCTTTTGCGATGGAGAGTTTTCCGAAATCGCAGGCACCATCACTTTATTTTACAGCACCAGGACAGAGGTGGATGAATGCTATACCCGCTGGGCTGGGATTGCCAAAGGGGCACCCCTGTACAATGAGCGCTACCGGATTTACCACTTCTGGGCGCAGGATCCGGAAGGACGCAGCCTGGAATTTCAGAGCTTCGCCCATCCGCTCATGCCCTGGCAAGCTTTGGATGCTGGTCTTGTAAGCCGGCGTAGCATCCGTAAATACAGTCCCGAACCGGTGCCGGAAGAGCTGCTGGCCAGGGTCTTCGAGCTCTGCCGCTACAGCCCCACCGCCCGCAATATGCAGGGGCACTATTATCTGGTGATCCGTAACCGGCAGATTTTGGAAGAGATTGTGGCAGAACGTGGCCCAGCGGGGAATCCGATCCTGGCGGCTCCCTATGCGATCGCTGTGTGCGCCCGAGGTGAGCTCTCCCGCCGGGTGATCCAGGATGCCTGCATTGCGGCTACCTATCTGCTGCTGGCAGCTCATGCCTATAATCTGGGCACCTGTTGGGTGACGGATATGGACAAGGATTCGGTAAAGAAGCTGCTGAATGTGCCCACCGCGGATAACATCGCCTGCCTGACCCCAATTGGTTTTCCCGCGGAGAGTTTTCCCGTGCCGGAGCGTCAACCTGTATCCAGCATGATCAGGATTATCGAGTGAGGATGCTATGAAACCCAAGCTTTTTTTGACCCGCATGATCCCTCAGCCGGGGATTGATCTGCTGAAGGAAGTATTTGAGATATCCTGTAATCATGAGGATAGAGCCCTTTCCCGGCAAGAACTCATTGCCGGAGTGCAGGATGCAGATGCGCTCCTGTGCCTGCTCACGGATAGCATCGATCGCGAAGTGATGGATGCAGCTCCGCGCTTGAAGGTGATCTCGAACTATGCCGTGGGCTACAACAACATCGATGTAGCCTATGCCACGCAAAAAGGCATCAGGGTCTGCAATACTCCAGGAGTGCTTACCGAGACCACGGCGGATCTTACCTGGGCTTTGATCCTGGCCGCTGCACGAAGGATTCCGGAAAGTGACAGCTATACCCGGAAGGGCTTGTTTCGGGGTTGGGAGCCGCTCTTGATGCTGGGTCAGGACGTTTTTGGCAAAACTCTGGGTATCCTGGGCATGGGCAGGATCGGTCAGGCCGTATCCCGCCGGGCTTTGGGCTTTGGGATGAAGATTATCTACTACAGTCCGGATACGGATCCTTCTACACTGGATTTTCCAGCAGAGAAAGTGGATTTTGCTACTTTGATACTGCAATCGGATATCCTCAGCCTGCATGCTCCGCTCACAGATGAAACCCGGCACATGATCGGCAAAGCGGAATTGAAAATGATGAAAAGCTCCGCTATTCTGATCAATACGGCCCGGGGTCCGTTGGTGGATGAAATGGCGCTGATCGATGCCTTGAGGGATGGGCAGATCTTTGCAGCAGGCCTGGATGTATATGAGCAGGAGCCGGATTTTTCCATGGCTATGCTGGAGCTCAGGAATCTGGTACTACTCCCGCATATAGGCTCCGCCAGCATCGAAACCCGCACCAGAATGGCGATCATGGCAGCCCAAAACGCCATAGCCGTGATCCAGGGACAGGAGCCTCCGGCAGTGGTGAATTAGCAGGTCGTACCGGCGCTCGCTGAAGCGCTGATGAATAAACGCATAGCCCGGGACAGCACTTTCGGTGGGCTGGGCAGGCCTGTGCAATAAATATGCATAACCACTACAATCTTGTAAAGTAAACAGCAACAAATGTCTTTTACAGATGGAGATTACCTTTATCAAGCTCAAGTAAATAGTTCTTTACAAGATTTGCCCGCTTGGATACTTAGCAATTACGAGGTGGAAAAGTATTATCTGAAACTTGATTGAGCGATTTGGCGCCTGAATGTGTGAATCCCTCCAGCTCGGATAACTGATATTAAATAAATGATATAAAGGACACAAGCATGGACAAGAAGTGGCTGGTTCCACCTGGTCTGAGTGCTGAGGAAAGCAGTGCCATTAAAGCCATCAGTGCAGAATTGAAGGTTCCCAAATTGGTTGCGGAGCTGCTGGTGAGGCGTGGGCTCAAGACCGAGACTGAGATTCGTGAGTTTTTTCATCCTGATTTGTCACAATTACTGGATCCCTTCCTGTTCCCAGATATGGAGAAGGCGGTAAAGCGCATCATTCAAGCCATCAAGGCCCAGGAACTGATCACGATTTATGGCGATTATGATGTGGATGGTACCACGGCAACGGCTTTGCTCTATCTGGGTCTCAAGCGGCTCGGGGCGATCATCGATTTCTATATCCCGCACCGCATGATAGACGGCTATGGCTTGTCTCTGGGTAGCCTGGATCAGATCAAGGATAGTGGCAGCAAGCTGATCATCAGCGTGGATTGTGGCGTCAATGCCCTTGAGGAGATCAAGGCCATTGCGGATTTGGGGATGGAGATTATTATTACTGATCACCACAATCCCAAGGATGAATTACCCCCGGCGCTGGCGATCATCAATCCCAAGCTGCCGGATTGCAATTATCCTTTTCCGCATCTGGCCGGTGTGGGAGTGGCATACAAACTGCTGATGGCGATCTATCAGAGCATGGAGATAGCTACCAATGACAATATCCTCAAGTATATGGATCTGGTAGCAGTAGGCACTATCGCTGATATTGTACCTCTGGTAGGTGAAAACCGCATCTTTGCCTCGATTGGGCTGCAACATCTGATCGAAAAGAAAAACCTGGGACTCAATGCTTTGATTCAGCTTTGCGGCTTGAACCAGAAGACTTTGGATACCACGGACATCGTGTTTGGCCTGGCTCCGCGGATCAATGCTGCCGGACGCATGGGCAGTGCTGCCATGGCGGTGCAGCTACTGATCTCTACAGACGAGAAAAACAGTGCTGAATTGGCAGAGATCATCGAAAGAGACAATTCCCTGCGGCAGCAGGAAGATCAAAAGACCTATCATGAAGCCTGTGATATCATCGATAAAAAGTACAAAAACCTTGCCCAAACTCCTTGCATAGTGATTTCATCGGACGACTGGCATCAAGGTGTGATCGGGATCGTGGCTTCCAAACTGGTGGAAAAGTACTACCGTCCGGTAATCATGATCTCTTTCAAGGATGGGTTTGGCAGTGGTTCCGGGCGCAGTGTGGCGGATTTTGATCTGTTTGCTGCTCTCAAGCATGTAGAGCACAATCTGCATAGCTTTGGTGGGCATAAATATGCCGTGGGGCTTACGATCTATCAGGAGTATATTGATAGATTCGAGAATGAACTGGCGCGTTATGTATCCGAACATCTGAAGCTTGATCAGATCCAACCTCCGCTGGTGATCGATCACGAGATCGAACTGTATGACATCAGCGCCTTCCTCTTGAACTCCATTGAGCGTTTTGCCCCCTTTGGTCCTGAAAACCTGAGGCCTACACTGATCACCAAACAAGTGCAGGTGGCAAACTATCCATACAATGTAGGCCGCAACCATCTGAAACTCAAAGTAGTAAAAGATGGCGTGTATCTGGATATGATCGGTTACAATCTGGGTGATTATCTCACTTTGCTGAAGAAAAACAGCGTGATCGACATTGTTTACACGCTGGAATACAATAGATTTGGTAATAAAACCACGATTCAGGGTAAATTGCGGGATCTCCGCATTCACTGAGGTAAATGATATGAAATACATCCTGGTGTTTTGTCTGCTTTTGACCCTTCTGGCTGCTTGTGCCTCGACTCCCAGACGGGCACCCATGAATGTTTCAGCATTCACGCTGTTCTCCACCTTCAGCTTTCCCGAGGCGGTTAGCAAGGCGCATTACAATCCCGGCACCCAGACCGTTTATGCAGTATCGCCTATGAGCCACGAGATCTATCTGTGGCGGGAAGGCAAACGCATCAACGTGATCGGAGGATTGGGGCTGAACGCTGCTAATTTCCAGCAGCTTGGTGATATTGCAGTGGCCAATGACGGCAGCCTCTATGCTGTAGATACTATGGCCAGAAACCTGAAGAAATTCACCGCCGATGGTAAACTGCTGGGCACGATGGAACTGAAAGGTACCATTCAACCTCAGAAACTTGCCGTGGGCACAGAGCAAAACCTCTATGTATGGGACGCCAGTTCGGCTGAAATCATCAGCTACAATATGCTGGATGGGACAGAGCTGTTTCGGTTTGGACGCTTCCAGATCGATAGGGTTGATCTGCTATTTGCCAGCCGGGATTATGTGGTGGCCTACGACCAAAGCCGGGATCAGAGCAAAGTCTTTTCCAGCCTGGGGCAATTGATCTCCACAGAACCAGGGCAGATCCTGTATGATTCATTCAACAATGCGATAAACCTGACCACCGAGGCTTTACTGAGTAAAATGAGCGCAGCTTTTTTACCGATGCTGGGGGCAAAGAGCGTAATGACGGTTTCCCGGGATATCCTGGCTCTGGTGGTTGGCACAGAACTACGGCTTTTAAAGATCGAGTATGAGCAGAATCCTTAAAGACTACGGCTTGCCTGTCCTGGCCTCACTGCTGGTGAGTATCTCCAGAATTCCCTTGTATCTGGGATTTCTGGTCTTTTTGGGTTTTATCCCTCTCCTCATGTATTTTGCGCAGGAGGAACGCTCTTTTCGCAAGCTGTTTGGTGCGGCTTTACTGTATGCCCTGGTGCAGATTGCGATTGTTTTCTATTGGATCGGTTCAGTCACGCTACCTGGACTCATGGGTATCTGGCTGATTTATGCTGTTTATTATGCCGTGTCTTTCTACATCGTCCAAAGGGTGTGGTATCGGCTTCCGGCGTGGCGGTATGTGGCTTTTGCATGTGTATATGTCAGTTTTGAGTATCTGCAGAATTTCACTGAGATGCGTTTCCCCTGGTTCAATATAGGCTATTCGCTGGCGGATTACCTGCCTTTGATCCAGGTGGCAGACTTAGGTGGGATGGCGCTGCTGGCGCTACTCATCCTGAGCATCAATATTCTGATCTATCATGCCTTCAAAACCCGCAAACGTTATCTGCTCCATGCAGCTATCCTGCTTGTGGTATGGCTGGGCTATGGTTTTTATGCCCTCAAGACCATCAAACTGGAAGAGCATGATGCCCGGATTGCAGTGATGCAACCCTCGATCCCCCAAGTGGATAAATGGGAAGCTGAGCACTACGAGTACATCATCAGCCGTTATGACAGCCTCTGTGCGGAAGCAATGCATCAGGGCACGAAGATGCTGATCTTTCCCGAGGCAGCCATGCCGGTGTATCTGATGCTGGAACCTGCTCCAATGGCAGATCTCAGGACGTTGCTCAGTAAATACGGGGTTAATATCTTTACCGGGTTTCCGCACAGCACCATAGCGCCATCCGGACACAGCCAGCAATATCTGTATTACAATGCGGCTACACTCTTCAATCCTGATCAGGGATTTGGCGAGTTGTATTACAAGAATATCCTGGTGCCGATTGGAGAGCGAATGCTGTGGCTGGATCAGTTCCCCTTCCTTTGGTCTCTGCAGTTTGGGCAGGCTAATTGGGAGTTTGGCTCCAAAATTCCCGTGTATGAATGTGATGGCTACAAGTTTTCACCCTCCATTTGCTATGAACTGGCGTTTCCGCATTTCATGCAGAAGGCAAACTTCCATCAGGAAACCACCCCCAAGGTGGATTACCATGTGAATATCACCAATGATGCCTGGTTTGGCACTTCATACGGCCCCTGGCTGCATGGGATGATGACCCGGTTCCGCGCTGTTGAATCCAGAATCCAGGTGTATCGCAGTGCCAATACCGGCATTTCCATGATTGTGGATCCATTGGGACGGATTCTGGCAAGAGCAGAGCTCTTTGAGATCAAAAACATCAGTACTCCACTATATACGACGAACAAAATCCCTCTGTACAGCAGGATCACTTACTACCCATGGCTGTTTGTACTGGCTACGGCTATCCTGCTAATTGTTGCACTGCTGAGAGGGAGGAGAAGATTATGAGCAAGTACTATTACACAATCGGAGAAGTGAGTAATCTCCTGGAAGTAAAACCACATGTTCTGCGCTACTGGGAAAGCGAGATTCCTGCCATTCGTCCGCGTAAGGGTGGGCACCAAAGACGCTATTCCCTGCAGCAGATCGAGGTCTTGAAAAAGATCAAGGACATGCTCTACACCCAGAGATTTACCATAGAGGGAGCCCGGCAAAAGCTGAAACAGGACAAGACTGTGTTGGCCATAACCCGGGAAGCCGCAGAAACCAAGGCAAAGCCAGAGCCAAGCACCTTAAGTCCTGCGATTGTGCAGGAACTCAAGGACTTGCGTGAGGGCTTGCAAAGACTTAAACTAAGCTGTAAGAGATACACAGGAAGCAAATAATGGAATTTCAAAAGATTATCCTAACCCTGCAGAATTACTGGGCTGATAAAGGCTGCAACCTGATTCAACCCTACGATGTGGAGATGGGAGCAGGAACCTTTCATCCTGCCACCTTCTTCGGCGCATTGGGATCCAAGCCCTGCGCCATTGCCTATCCACAAGCCTGCCGTCGCCCCAAAGACGGCAGATATGGCGAAAATCCCAACCGCCTGCAGCACTATTATCAGTTTCAGGTGATCATCAAACCCACTCCAGATGACATTCAGGACTTGTATCTGGCGAGTTTGGAAGCCATTGGAATTGATCTGCGCAAGCATGATATCCGCTTTGTGGAAGACGATTGGGAATCTCCCACCCTGGGAGCCTGGGGTCTGGGCTGGGAAGTCTGGCTGGATGGGATGGAGATCTCGCAATTCACTTATTTCCAGCAAGTAGGCAGCATCGATGTATTTCCTGTATCGGTGGAGCTTACCTATGGTCTGGAACGCCTTGCCATGTACATTCAGGACGTGGAGGATTACCGCGATCTGGCTTACAGCAAAGGCACCACGTACAGGGACTTGTATTTTGATAAAGAAGTGGAGTATTCCGGCTACAATTTTGAAGCCGCAGATACGAGCCTGCTGTTTACATTGTTCGGGCAATATGAAAACGAATGTAAAGCCCTGCAGGAGAAAGCGCTGGTCTATCCTGCCTATGATATGCTCTTGAAAGCATCGCACACTTTCAATCTGCTGGATGCCAGAGGCGTGATCAGCGTAACCGAAAGAGCCTCATACATCGCCAAAATCCGCAATCTGGCCAAGCAGTGCGCTTCGGCCTACATTACCAAATACAGCAAGGAGGGAAAGTGAAACACCCCTATACCGGAATCTTAGCAACCCTGAATCCGATCAAGGATCAAATCCTGCAAGTAACCATATATCAGGATCTCCTGGGCAAGTTTGGCTGTGTGATAATCCTTGAGCATGATCCCGATCACTTACTGACCAAGCTGGCTGCAATGGTTAAATACATACGTTCCAAGCGCTTGATGCTTCCCCTGATCATTGATCGGCGTTTCCTGAAATACTCTCTGGATTCCTATCCCTTGGAATTCATTAATATCATCAGTTCCACCCGCACGGATTTGATGACTATCGAAGACCTCCTGGGGGACTTGAAGTTTGAGCCGGCTGATGTACGCTTGCAGATGGAGCGGGAATTTAAGAGCAAATGGCTGCTTACGCGTCAGGTAGTATTGGAAGGTGCACTCAGCCCCAAAATGATGCGAGAAACCCTGCATCTTTCGATCGAAGCCCTGGTGCCAGCCTTCAAGGGCTTTTTCCTGCTGGCCAATCATCCCTATCCGCAAACCTTAAACGATCTAATCGCTCAGGCAGCCTTGATCAGTAAGTGTGATCTGGGCAATCTGCCCATCTGGTACAAAGAAAAAAGCATCCATGCCGGGGATATCGAAAGGTATTTGGGCATCCTGCAAAAACTGATGGAACTCATGGAAACCTATCCGGTGTAGTGTATGATCAAGTGCAATTACCATTTCGGCGATGAAACCCAACCCTTGCTGGCTTTTGCCATCCACAACGGACACCGGATGCCTGAAGAGCTACTGCCCCTCACCGGTGTGGATGAAGCCGGGCGCTTGCAGGAGGAAGATCCTCTTACGGGCAAGTTTGCCGGACGATTTGCCAACAACATCATCGTGCATACCAGCCGTTTTGCCCTGGACTTGAACCGTTCTCCAGAGAAGGCGATTTATCTGCAACCTGAGGATGCCTGGGGCTTGCCGGTAAGGACACAGGAGCTGCCAGAACAGCTGTTGCACGATATGCAGATCAGCTATCAGGAGTGGTATTGCCTGGTGAAGTACCAAATCACCAGAATGCTGAGCAGACACAAGCTCCTGATCGTACTAGATTTGCACAGCTACAACCATCGTAGAGGCGGCCCTGAAGCCCCTCCTGATCCTCAGGTTATGAATCCGGATATCATCCTGGGGCGGAGTAATATGCCAGAGCAATACTACGATCTGGTGGAAAACTTGCGGGAACGGCTGGATGGGAAGGACTTTCTGGGCGAGCTTCTGGACTGCAGATGTGATGTGAAGTTCAGTGGCGGATACTTTCCCCGCTGGCTGCACAATACCTTCCCTGGAAGGGTCTTATGCATCGCAGTGGAGTTCAAGAAGATCTTTATGAATGAATGGACTGGCCGGCACAATCCTGCTGCGCTCATGATATTAAGCGAGATATTCACTGAGCAGGTTCAGAAGTGGCTTAAAACTGTATTCCCGGATTAGCTTCCTGTAATCAAGAGCTTTTTGGTAGATACTCCTGCCTGACTTTCAATTCTAAACAGGTAAATCCCTGCAGGTAGCTGGGGCATAGGCTCCAGAGTCATTTCTTTTTGTCCTGCCACTTTTCCTGTATGGACTTTCTGTCCTCTGATATTGTACAGGGTATAGCCCGAAACCGGACTATCGCTTTTGATCCGCAGAGCCGTTTGGGTAGATAGGGGATTGGGGTAAATGCTGATTCTCACTGGAGCTGGGTTCTGCACTTCATCCTGATTGGTTACCGGAGACAGGAATACATCCGCCAGGCTAAGCGTAAATGCTGGTTCCGACCAGGCTGGAGCGCTTATGGTAGCGCTGGACCAGAGCAGATTGCCAGTCACCTGATTGTATTGAACAGCACTGAGGTTGTCATCCATACCAGCGGCTCCACTCAGCACAGACCATTGCCGCTTGGCTGAAATATGGGGATTTGTATATAGGGAATCCTGGAGGTTTGCATAACGCCCACAGCAGACTGCCGACCCACCATGCCGGAAATGATTTGTCGCAGCCAGATTCATGAGCGGGAGATTGCCATATTGGTTGTAAGCTCTTTGGTTTGTACCGCTGTAATTGGTTTCGATCACGCGGCTGTATGCTTCGTTATTCACTTTCCCTAAAGTGTGGATGATCGTTCCCGAGAGATGAGTGCCATTGCTGATGATGGCATAGAGGTCTAGCGGATTTTGGATGCCATTACTATCTGCATCATAAAACTCCAAAGCCCGGCGCAGATCAAAGAGTATGGGTGTGAGAAACATGGGACTTTCTGCATAGTGGTCATTACCCATGTTTATAGAGGCAAAATTTCCCTGGAGGCTGATTCCTGTGATGGCTCCAATGAATCCCGGGAAGGTGAAATTTGCCCAGGCAATTTCATCAGCTTCAGAGGGGAAATGCACTACCAACAGCGGATTGGCGATCAGAGCCGAATTAGGTGTCCAATCCAGAAATCTGGTGATCACCGCACCGCCTTCAAGGAAGGGATCCTGTGCTGTGGCTGATCCCCAACTGGAGAGCGAGGCACAGCCCAAACGCAGCTCTTCATAGCCTTCACGTTGTTCCCGCAGCGAGACCATATCCATCACTGAATTCATCAAGAGGATGTCTTCCATGTGCAGATCGCGGTTGAGGGCTGCCAGAAAAGTGTTTTGCCCTGAGGCCTGCATGCCCATATAGATACCCAAAGCTTCATCCTGCATGCGGGCATCCATAAGGAAATGATTGTAGTAATAATTCACCAGGCTGGTGTAATAAGTGGCATCGGAATAGCACACCCAAGTCCAATAATAATCCTGCCATACTTCCATGATCTCGTCTGCAAGCAGATATCCCTGGGCATAACCTCTTTCAAAATGACTGCCCCACACCTTCAATACCTTTTTCTGGTCGTAGGTGGTGAGTTCGCCATTGACCTGAGCCCAGGCCATCAAGCCGACCATCAGGATCAGTGCAATTAATATATACTTTTTCATTTGTCCTTCCAAAGCTCTATGATTCATACATGCGATGGCAAGGCTGGAAAAGGGCAAGCCCCAATGCTGTCCAGCACCTCAGCACATCTCTCATCTACAGCACATGGAGACGGTTTTAGTGTTCTCCATGATTCACAAATGCTATCACATGCAATATCCTTGCCAGAAATCCAGCATAATACATTTTGGTATCCAATCTCAATAGGATAGGTACATGCTTCAAAAACTAATGGAAATCATGCTGATGGCAAGGCTAAGCTTGATCCTGACCGGATGTTTCGTAATCCTGAACATCCTGGATGGACACTCCACCTATCAGGTGTTGAAGCCTCATCACTACCACAGGGAACGCAATCCCATTGCCCGCTGGATCTTTCGGAAACTGCGTCTTCCCAATGGGATTGTGATCTTCAAAGCTGTATTGCTGGCGATTCTGATCCCTGCCATCGCTTATTATGCAGCCCACGATCCCTTCACGATCAATATCGTCCTGAGCGTGAGCAATATCCTGTTTCTGGTCGTGGTGTTACATAACTACAGAGTATATCGCAAAGTGAAACATTGGGAGGATGAATGGCGGCAAAAATGAAAGCCAGATTGATTCTGGGAGGCGGTTCGGCCTACGGATTGGCACATATCGGAGTTATCAAAGCAGTTCAGGAGCACTATGAAATCTCCGGTATTGTTGGCACTTCGATGGGAGCCATCCTGGGAGCCTGTGCCGCTTGCTCTATGACACCTGAGGAAATGCTGAACACGGCGGAAGACATCAGAACCCTGGAATTGTTCAATCCTCTGAATCTGGATTTCTCGCATAGCGGCATTTTTGATGGACAGGCATCTTATAAAAGATTCAAAAAATGGACCCAATCGCGCTTTATTGAAACTGGAGATATTCCTTTTGTGGCAGTAGCTTTCGATCTGAACTCTCAGCGTAGTGTGCTATTGGATAAAGGTTTATACGCTGATGCGATGCGTGCATCCTCATCCTTGCCCTATATCTATGCGCCCTATTCTTTGGGGAAATACTTGTTTGTGGATGGGGGAGTGGCTCATCCGCTTCCACTCGCATTCAAGGACATCGTGCCAGGGGATCTCACCATAGCCGTGAATGTACTACCTGCAGTTCCGATGCAAGCGGAACGCCTGGTAAAAAGCAGGGCTGTCAAGCAAGCCAGGATCCTATCGCATCAGGTGTTTATGCAAAGCGTGATGTACAATCAGGGGTTTATTGCCCTGCAAAGCATGCTGCAGTACAAACCAGATATCTATATCGATGCCCACAAGGCAGATTTGAAGTTTACCGATCTGGGCAAAGCCCGGGAATTCTACTTCTACGGATATGAGAAAGCTCAGCAAAGCATCAAAGCCCACCGTGAGCCGGGGTTCAGGGAGTTTTTGGAAGAAAAGTACCGGAAGCTGCTGGAGAAGATAGATTTTCTAGACCTGCTGAAGTAAACACTCCCTCCCCCTTGCTGGAGTTCCCAAGGTGGAATTTACTAGGTTTTGGGGTGGATGCGGGAGAGGGTTGGGGTGAGGGGCATAAAAGACAAAGAGTTAGGTACAATTCAAACCACATTGCTTTGGGACTCACGCTACCAAGCTATGGCCTGTCGCCCCTCCAGGGCTAAGAGGTTCAGCTACTCCTAACGATGGCCTTTGGATAGCTGCGAACCCTCGCATATTGTGTCGCCCATTCGGGCTTGAGGTGTAAAGTGCTTCATCTGCAGAGGAGGATACCTGTATAGATATCTGCCTGTGCAGACGATGGATCTTATCTGTGTGATATACCTGGGATATCTCTGGTCACCACTTCGATCCGAT
>DAOSEN010000025.1:0-19920 GCA_035363155.1 Candidatus Cloacimonadota bacterium
TATATGCAACACTTTTCTTAGTAGTGGGGATTCTACTGCATTAATTGGGTTTAATGTACTCTATATTTATATTAAGATCGATTATGCCTTACTTTTGTAAAACTTGTTGTTGATGATCCAGATGAAGATAGCAAGAATAAAAGAACTCATTCGGAGCCATCACCATAACTGCCCATTTGATCCACCAATCGCCCAAAATGGTGATACCGAAAAGCCAGCCAAAGCCAAGAATCTCACGGATCAGAGCAATGGCAAGCAAGACCAAAGTATAGCCAATTCCATGGCTGATTTCTCATCTGATACCATGTGTGCAGTTTGGTATTTGGGCAACTGTCTGTTACCCATACCCATTAACACTAGTATCTTGACAAGCATCGACTGTCGGATAGAGACGTTTCAACTTGATTCTTGAGTCTTGGGTCGTAAACTGCCAGTTGATCTTGCCGCGTGATACATCAAAGATGAAACGCTCTCTGCCATCAGTGGATTGCAGGTTGATAATCACTTTTTCACCTGGATGGGGAAATCCATGAGCATCATCATCCAAGCGCGATTTGGGCATCTTGATTAGCTTATCAGCCTCCGCTTGCGAAATGATTATCTCAGCCATCTTTCCTCTCAATTTGGTTCAAGATTAGGTTTCTGGTACTGATTTCATGTTGAAAGTTTTTGTCAATTAAAAGATGATTTAACTTCAATCTGATGGCCAAATAAAGAGTCTCAAGTAATTTTACAAATCGTAGCACTTTCGTTGCAAATCCCCAAAACCGATATGAGCCAGTATCACGATTTATATAAATCACTTAACCACTTCTACTGCAATGGTTATCTCTGTCTCCTGGATCGCTACCAGAAGTGTGCATGATGTACTAATTGCAGCCTGTCGATTACCTTTATCGTCCGCTTTCTTTATCCTTGGCTTCGGTTTTAAGCCTGATTCTTTTCTAATCTTTCCAGTATGCCAGGTTGTATCAATGTGCCAAGCTTCAGGATTCCCTCTCTTGATATTTAGTTATACCCATTACAGCCAATTCCCATCATGCAGATAGATGCCAATGCTTCCAGGAAGGATTATCCGGCGCCCTTGCTGGCAGATCTGGCGCTTTACAAATACTCGAACACTATCAAAACCTCGTTTGTTGTGTTCCCGATGATATTCCGAGGGGCAGACGGGAGGGCAAAGGGAGCGCTGGGGTTAGCAGTCTGTGTGTCGCTCTTCCAGAGCTTTCTTGGTAAACTGCCATCTTTCTTGGGGCTCACGCCACCAAGCTATGGTGTGTCGCTCTTCCAGAGCTTTCTTGGTAAACTGCCATCTTTCTTGGGGCTCACGCCACCAAGCTATGGTGTGTCGCTCTTCCAGAGCTTTCTGCATGTATTCGGAGTAGGAGCGAGCCGCAACTCCTAGTTTTCGGTCGTACAAGCAGTTGCAAGTGGCCGATGTTTTTGGGCGAGCCCAACTCGCCCCTATGTTGCGGGTTCTGAAGCGGGTTTCACTCTTCCACTCTTCCTCTCTTCCACTTTCCCACCTTTTTCACTTCCATGAAACATTCATTTTCAAGTCACCTTGCTCTCGAGATCGTCTCGAGTACTCGAGACGATCTCGAGAGGAACCTGCGTTAAAACTCACTTTACGAAGGCAGTAGGGTATGCTAATGGAAAAAGTGCTTTTCGCTTGACACATCAGCGCTACTCAGTAAGGCTTGCTTAGCGAGATATTTTACCCAAACAAGCCATATCGCAAAGGGGAGAGAGTCATGCGATTACCCGCCATCAAGACCCTGATCATTTTTTGGATAATCCTGCTAAGTGCAGCCGGACTATATGCCACGCAACCTTTCTGGAGCATGCAGCCCAGCACCCGGGAGATTTCCCGGGCAGATTCCCTGACCGGATTTGATGTGATCAAATACACCATTGACCTGGCCATCAATGAGCAGACACATTACATCAGCGGCTCGGTGGAAGCGCTGGTCCTGGCGGAAGAAAATTTGGCCAGTCTTTCTTACCGGCTGGAAGGCGGCTCGCTGGCGGTTACGGCGGTGTCAGTAAACCAACTCCCAGTAGCCTTCACGCATCAGGAGGGGATCATCACGATCCCGATGAATGTGACTCAGGGACAGCAATTTACCACCAAAGTCTGGTATTCCGGGATCACCGGAAACAGTCCGGCGCCCTACAATATCGGGCTGATCTTCACCCCCAACGGCTGTTACACGCTCTCCAATCCGGATGCCGGACGTTTTTGGTGGCCCAGTTACGACCATCCCTGGGATAAAGCGCTGGTGGATTGGCAGATCACGGTGCGAAGTGACTGGCTGGCTGCTGCCAATGGCCTGCGCACCGGGATCACAGAAAACGAGGATGGCACCCGTACCCACCATTGGTCAAGCAGTTCGCCGATTGCGACTTACGTGGTGGGATTTTCCGCTGGCCCGTATATTGAGTTCAACCAGACGGCCGGAACTCTCCCGATCCAGAATTTCGTGCTACCCAGTCAGTTGAATGCTGCTCAGGTGGATTTTGCCAATGTGCCGCAGATGATCTCGCATTTCTCCGAGCTTTTTGGCCCCTATCCCTTTGAGAAATATGGGCATATGGTGGTAAATATGGCCACCTATGCGGCCATGGAGCATCAGACCATGACCACTTTCGGCAGTCAGTATCTAAGTGGGCAGCAGACCTACGAGTCGATTGTGGCGCATGAGCTTGCGCATCAGTGGTATGGGAACTATCTGACCCCGATCACGATGCGGGAGGTATGGCTGAAAGAGAGCTTTGCCACCTATTCCGAGATGCTCTGGGAGCATAAAAAAAGCGGCTGGTCAGCAGCTTGCAACTACCTGCGTTACAGCATCCAAAACTATTATATCACTTGGGAAAACAGCAACGGTCCGCATACGATCTTTAATCCAGAGTACAACCTCATGTTTGCCCCGCCTACCTATGAGAAATCCGCTTCAGTGCTGCATATGCTCCGCCTGAAAATGGGTAACGCCGCCTTTTTTCCCTTTATCCGGGCGCTACTCACCAGCTATCCCAATGGCAACATCAACACGGCCGAATTCATCGCTCTGGCAGAGCAATATCATGGCTCTGGACTCACGCAGTTTTTCCAGCAGTGGATCTACTCTCCGGGAATTCCTAATGTAGCCGTGGCTCTGTTTACCAATCCGCAAAACCAGGTGAAGAGCTATGGGTATAGCACTTCGCCTACAGCCACGCAGTTTTATCTGGATGTTCCACTGCGGTTAAGCGGCTCAGCGGTCGCAGATTCGGTGGTGGTGAGTGCCGGACCCAATGGGGAAATTAGCCTGTTTCAGATCGGAGCGCAAGATGATGCAGGGGATCTGGAAATTGATCCCAATCACTGGGTTTTGACCCGGCAGATGGTGAGTTTGCGCCAGAATCTCAGCTCCTGCCTGCCCTACAATGGGGCTGTAGCTTTGACGTGGACGGCCTTCCCGGCCGCTATGCCCCTGGCGGGATATCATGTCTACCGGCGTACTTTGCCCCAGGGAAGTCCGGTTCGGATCACCCCACAACCGGTGACGACGCTGAGTTTTACAGACTATCAGGTGAGCAATGGCACTGCCTATGAATATTATGTGGTGGCGGTGGATACCGAATTCTATGAATCCCTGCCTTCCAACCGGATGACGGCGCTGCCGATCGACTTCCCTTTTGATCAGGGCTTTTTGGTGGTGGATGAAACCCGGGATGGCAATGGCACGGCGATCTCGCCCACCAATGCCCAGGTAGATGCCTTTTATCAGGATGTATTACAAGATTTTAGCTATACAATTTGGGATTATGCCACGCAAGGTGCTCCGGCTTTGGCAGAGCTTAGTCATTACCCCCTGGTGCTATGGCACTGCGATGATTTCTCGGAGCAACAGCTCATCTACAATCTCGATCTGATCGGGTCCTACGTCCTCAGCGGAGGACGCCTCATGATCAGTGGCTGGAAATACCCCGCAGCCTTCAGTGACAGTTTCATCCAGCAATTCCTGCCAGGGATTACGCTCAATTATCATAATGGCGCAGTATTCATCTCAGCCCAGTCCGATATCTATCCTGATCTCTGGCCTGATCCTGATAAACTGGTGGCTCCCTGGAACGGGATGCTGACGATGACCTATACCTTCAGCGGGGCACAATCAGCACTTTATACTGCAGAAATCTCCGGAGGTGGGGTGGGACATGGCGCTCCTGCAGCAATCAGGATGGAGCATGGAGGTTCGCTGGTGCTTCTGGGCTTTCCGCTGTACTTCATGCAGCAGGAAGGCGTAAGAGGTTTTTTAAGCCAGTATCTTCCGGAGCTGTATCCCGCCTTGGATGGAGATGATCCGCTGGCTCTGGCTCTACAGCCTTTGAGAGTAAAAGCAAGCCCCAATCCCCTGCGTTTTGGTGTGAGCCTTAAGCTGGCTCTCAGCGGATTGGATGGTCACCTGCCTCTTAGGATCAGTCTCTATAATCTGCGGGGACAATTGGTGCGGCAAAGCTATCTTTCAGAGATGGGCAGCAACAAAGCAAACTATCCTTTGGATGTATCAAATCTACCCTCGGGGATCTATCTCTGCCGGGTTGGGCAGGGATCGAAGCAACATACAGTAAGGCTATCGATCGTAAGATAGGTTATGCAGGTACGTAATTCATTGATTCTATCTGGTGCTATGCATCAAAAACGGTGGTTGAAACCACCGCCTTACGTCGTTATCTTTGCGGGTGAGGGATCATGTATTCCCTCTATTACTCAGCTCCAGTACTTACGATCCAGAGTGCGGTATTGGATGGCTTCGCTGATGTGATCGCTATTGATGCTGCTAGAGCCTTCCAGATCAGCAATGGTACGGGCTACTTTCAGGATACGGTCAAAGACACGGGCGGAATAGCCCATTTTGTCGATGGCATTTTGCATCAGGGCATGGCTGGCGGTATCCATATTGCAATATTTACGTAGCTGTTTGGCATTCATTTGTGAATTACAGAAGATACCTGCTTCGGCAAAGCGTTCATGCTGAATGCTCCGGGCTTTGTTCACCCGGGTACGGATCTTGGCAGATGTGTCTCCCGAAGGCAATGCTGCCAGATCAGCATAGCTGACCGTGGGTACTTCCACATGGATGTCGATTCTATCCAAAAGAGGACCGGATATGCGATTGCGGTATCTGGAAATAGAGCCGCTATCGCAGGTGCAGGTGTGATTTGGGATGTTGGCACCATAATACCCGCAGGGGCAGGGATTCATGGAGGCAATCAGCATAAACTCCGCCGGAAAAGTGAGGCTGGTGGTAGCCCGGGAAATGGTTACCATGCCATCTTCCAACGGTTGACGCAGTACTTCCAGCACGCCACGCTTGAACTCAGGCAATTCATCCAGGAACAGCACTCCTCGATGCGAAAGGCTTACTTCACCGGGCTTGGGATAGGCTCCGCCACCAATTAATGCGATGTCGCTACATGAGTGGTGAGGTCCGCGGAAGGGTCTGGTGGTGAGAATGCCATTCTTGAAATCCTTGGAAAAACCTGCCACGGAGTGAATCTTGGTGGCTTCCAGAGCTTCGTCCAAAGTGAGTTCCGGCAGGATCGTGGGTACTCTTCTGGCCAGCATGGTCTTGCCGCTGCCGGGAGGGCCCAGCATCAGGAGGTTGTGTCCTCCTGCGGCTGCCACTTCCAGAGCGCGTTTCACCTGATACTGACCTTTCACGTCGTGCATATCAAGAGGAAAGTCGTTCAATACCTGAAAGATCTTATCACGATCCACTTTGGCAGGCAGGATCTTGGCTTCACCCCTTAGGTACTGACTTGTCTCCCACAGCGAGGTGACCGGAATCACGGTAAGACCATCAATGATGGCAGCTTCCTCGGCATTTTCAATAGGCACGATCAGGGTATCCAATTGATCACGCTTGGCGGCAATGGCGATCGGCAATACTCCATCCACAGGACGGACATTGCCATCCAGAGAAAGTTCGCCAATGATGCCGATCTTTCTCAGCGTAAGCTCTGGAATGCGTTTGTTATTCATCAGGACGGCCACGGCAATCGGTAAATCCAGCGAGGATGAGTCCTTTTTGATATCAGCAGGAGCCAGATTGATCGTATAGCGCCCGCTGGCATAACCCAACCCACTATTGCGCAACGCTGTAAACACTCTGTCCTTGCTCTCTTTCACCGAGTTTGAAGCCAGCCCGACCACATTGACTCCTGTCTGCATGGAGCCTTCATGGTCACATTCCACGGAAATCTGTAAAGCATCTATCCCCAGAGTCGTATAGGAGATGGCAAATCCTACCATTAGTAAGTCCTTTGTGAGATCATTTTTGCTTTATACTCCCTCAGATCTTATCTACTTTGAAATCTGTGAATTTCTGCCCTTCCTGCATATCCAGGGTGAAGCTGGAGACCCCACGAAAGTCGCTATAGTCACCGCTTACCATGAATTTGCCATTCAGATAGAGTTTCAAAGTTGATCCACTGCGTGTGATTCTGAGTGTGTTCAAATCCTGAACCGGGGTTTTCTTTTCCACCGTTCCGCTGATTCTGACGATGTAATCGCTCCATGATTTGACAACCCTTACATTTACTTCCTGCTGGTTCGTGTCGATCAGGGTCATGGTAAACTCACCCTCACTCTTTAAGAAATCAAACTGCAGCGCAAAACTGGCTGGAAATGGAAAGCTCTGGCTTGCTTTATGGCTGCCTTTGATCTGGGAACTAAGGTACTTTTTGCCCACCTTATCCCGATAGACATACAAGCCTTTGCCCCAGCCTGCCACAGAATCACCTTCCTTGTAGCTGGAAAAATCCTCAAAAAACACATTCGTAGATGAAGATACGGGCGCTGTTGGTTCTAGCTGTTCAGCCTCCTCCTGGTAGATTGTCTCTTCTTTGGGAGCGCTAACTTTGCTCACTTCACGAACTATGCCCAACAAGGCATCCGTTTGTGGGTCGGCAGGATATTCCAGCACGAGCGTGGCGATTTCCTTCATGCTTTGCATGTCCTGAACCAGCAGCTCGAACTTCAGCTTTGTATCGAAGTTCTTGATGCGACAGCTTAAGAATCCCCCCGGGGTATCATTCATCTCTTTGAAAATCAGAAGACCCAACTCGTTGAAAAACGCATAGTCCCGCTTCGCTTTACCCAGTTTGACGATGATCTTATCGGTCGCTTCCAGGGGTAGCGGTCTCAAGGCTTTAGAGTTTGATAGATGAGTGTGTAAAGTCTCACGAAAATACTCGCTTAGCTTTTCTGCAGGATGCTCATTGTCCAAAAGCTCAACCTTGTCTAAGACAAGCACCAGGGGAGTTTTTTGTTGCAATTGGCGGGTTAGATCAAGCGCAGAATTACCGATGTAGTCATCGAAAGGCGTTGCGATCAAGCAAGTACTGCATAGTGCGAATACTATTAACAACCATAAATGCCTCATAGTTACCTCTTATGTAGTTTGTCGAATTACTATTTATTATGGATTACGTGCAACTGTAAACAGATAATAAACACGTCAAGGAATATCTCGTTGTAAGCCCCTTCCGGCATACTCAACCATGATACAGGAATGATGAGATAGACTTCTTGCAGATTCTGATTGACAGGATACTAATGCAGGTTCAATTTGCGTATGGGCTTAAGATCTGGTAAATTTCTTGAAGAACACAGAATGCAAGTCCAACTCCCATAATTAAATCATAATCCAAACAAGGATTCTGGAAAAGGAGTATCATGACTGTTCAGAGGTTACTTTATATCGGTATGTTCCTGATGCTGACTAAATTCGTAGCAGCTTCAAATCCCACAGACCTGCTACTGAGGATTACATTTGATCAGGCCATCGCTGATTCCAGCTTTTACAACACACCTGTAACCAATACCAAAGTCACCCTGGTCGCAGACCGATTTGGGAAACCAGATGCAGCCGGGAGCTTCAGCAGCGGCTCCTTCCTGACTCTGGGAAACCGTGATCTCTACAATCTAAATACCATGACCATCGCCTTTTGGATGAAGCCCACAGATTTGTATAGAGAACAAGTGATCATCAACAAAGATGAATGGCATGCCTCCTATAAGGTTTCACTCAAGAGTGGGAAGATCTGTTTTTGGGTAGGAGATAGAACAGACTGGTACACGCTCGAATACCCCTTCCCGGCTGGGACTGCCTGGACTCATGTGGCTGTTACCTACACAGGAGCAACGCAGGCTCTATATCTCAATGGTGTCAAAGTCTTTACCAAGAATATTGGAAAACCCATAGGGAACAGCTCTACCCCGGTAGAACTAGGGCGCAATACCTGGAACAAATCTGAACACTATGCAGGTTACCTTGATGATCTGTGTATTTATAACCGGGCATTGTCAGATCTTGAAATCCAAACACTGCATATCGGCTATGAGGTTTTTGCTCAAGCAAGGGAAGCATACGAAAAAGAAGTAGCTATCGAACAGAAAAAGTTCAGGCCTTTGATTTCAATGCAGATGGGTTACGACTTTTCGGGCTGTTCCCTGGATATTACTTCTGACAAAGGTGAAGCCCAGAGCAAGAACGAAAACGCTAATGTGATCAGGTATGATACAGAGAGTTTCCACCAGCTATCAGGCAATATGGCGCTGGGGTTCAATGGACTGAGACTGCTGGACTACAAATTCACCCGCCCCCTCACCAATTCACCCATGCAAAAGGAAATGTATAGCTTCAACACTCAATCCTCCACTGGCCTGGAGCGCTACACCTGGGGGATCAGTTTACTCCCACTTGCCACCCAGTTTATCGACAACAAACTCCTGCGCACCTTGCTGTCTTATCGTATGCAAAGCACCAAACAGCGGTATATTACTAAGGGCATCATCCAGACTGATGTGGATTTTAACGAATCAAATAACAATATTGTAGCCTTGCATAATGGAGACAGGGTCAATTTCCGCTCAGATTACCTGGACAGGGAGATCTCGATTGCTCTGGCTAAAATCCCCATTAAAACTACAAATAGTGTCTTTGGTACAGAATATGTAGCAGAAAACTTCTGGATACTACGGTGTGGATGGTTCAATGAGGAATGGAACCGCATCAGCGAAATGGTATATCAAACTGGACTCCCGGATGTGTTTCCCATTAAGTATCGCAATTCTGGAGTTGTGCTCAACTATGAAACCGAGAATCAAACTGCAAATGGTTTCAACGGGGACATATTAATGCGTTTTGGGTGGAGCGACGTGGAAGGTCCTATAAACTGGAATAATTATGCTGGCAACAATCAATCAGTAGGGATGACCAGCATGACTCTGGGCGCTGGCATGTGGTACAATATCAATCTTTCCGGTAAGAAACATCATAATCTCTTGATCACCCTGGGGACTAACCTGAAATACCATTTTCAGATCATCTCGCTGGAAAGCAATTCTATAGAGACCACTAACAAAGCTGATGCTGGAGGCATTATATTGCGGGATACAGACTTACTCTTCAGGATAAATCTCCTGGCAAGCTACAGGTATTAAGCCCAAAGATTGCAAGGAGAATTTCGCAGTCCCGATATCTGGACTATACCAGGACTGAATATCTTGCTCGATCCTGATACGCCAGCAATACGCACACGATGCGTAATGGGTGCGTATTGATAGCGTATTTCAAAGCGGCAGGAGCTACTCAACAGGAAGGTCACTCAAGCTCATCCCCTGCCCCGCTGGGGAAGTGCTGGGGAGGGCTTGATGATACGCACTGCTGGACCGAAAGCGTCCCCGTCTGCTGAGACTCGACAGAACTAATCCTTTGACCCAATCCTCTGATTTATTTGCCAAATTCGTAATTCTCTTTAACTTAACTTTAGAGAAGCTTCGAAGGAGGAACTCATGCTTACAGATCTGGAAATCGCCCGGCTGGTAAAACTCAAGCCTATCGATGAGATCGCTGCCAGGATAGGTCTGACCCCTCAGTACCTGGATCATTATGGAGAGTACAAGGCAAAAATCCGTTTCTCCGCCATCTATGCCAATGAAAATAACCCGATGGGCAAGCTCATTCTGGTTTCCGCTATTACGCCCACTCCCGCTGGAGAAGGTAAAACCACTGTTTCCATCGGATTATCTCAGGCTTTGAACCGGATCGGCAAGAAATCCATCGTTACCATTCGTGAACCCTCGTTGGGCCCTGTGTTTGGCATTAAAGGTGGTGCTGCGGGTGGAGGCTGGAGTCAGGTATTGCCGATGGAGGATATCAATCTGCATTTTACAGGAGACTTCCACGCTGTAACTGCTGCCAATAATACCCTGGCAGCCCTGGTGGATAATCATATATACTTCGACAACGAACTCAATATCGATCCCCGCCGACTTACCTGGAAACGTGTGATAGATGTAAATGACCGCATGCTGCGCAAGATTGTGATCGGGCTGGGTGGCAGCAAACAAGGCTTCCCTCGGGAAGACGGGTTTGATATCACTCCTGCCAGCGAGATTATGGCGATCCTCTGCCTCTCCAACAACATGGATGAGCTCAAGGAGCGGATTGGCAACATCACTGTGGGCTTCACTTACGATGGCGAACCGGTGAGAGTGCATCAACTGGGCTATGAGGGTGCCATTTCCGCCTTGTTGAAAGACGCCCTGAAGCCAAATCTGGTGCAAACCGCCGAGGGCACTCCAGCCATCGTGCATGGAGGTCCTTTTGCCAATATCGCTCAGGGTGCCAATAGCATCCTGGCTACTAAGACGGCCATGCGGCTTTCCGAGTACACTGTCACCGAAGCGGGCTTTGGCTTTGATCTGGGAGCGGAGAAATTCTTTGATCTGGTCTGTAAATACGGTGGATTCTGCACCAATGCCGTGGTTCTGGTTGCCACTGTACGAGCCCTAAAGGTGCATGGCGGAGCCAAGCTCAAAGACATCAACGAGCCCAATCCCAAGGCCGTAGAGGATGGACTGGTAAATCTTGGCAAGCATCTGGAAAACATTCATAAATTTGGCATGAAATCCATAGTTGCCATCAATCGCTTCCCTACTGATACGGACGAAGAACTCAAGCTGGTCAGCGATTTCGTACACGCCAATGGTTTTGAGGCTTCGATCGTGGAGTTTCATTCCAAGGGTGGCGAAGGTGGTCTGGAACTGGCTGAAAAGGTGATCGCAATGGTGGATAAAGATTCTTGTCAGTACCGCGGCTTGTACGATTGGAACAGTCCCGTAGAGGATAAAATCTTTACCATCGCCTCCGAGATTTATGGTGCTCAGAAAGTGGATTACACTGCCGATGCCAAAGCTGACCTGAAAAAGATTAATAAATACGGCTTCGATAAGCTGCCCATTTGCATAGCCAAGACCCAGAAATCCCTTTCTGATAATCCCGATCTGATCGGCAGACCCAAGGATTTCCTGGTGACCGTACGTGAGATCGTGATCGCCAGTGGGGCTGGATTCCTGGTGCCCATTACCGGTGAAATCATGCGGATGCCGGGTTTGCCTAAAAAACCCAGTGCCGGAACCATTGATGTGGAGCATGATGGGAATATCTCAGGATTGTTCTAAACCTCCCCAAACCAGCAGCGAGAGGATCATCAGGCTGATCCTGGCTGTGCCTTATGGGAAAGTGGCAAGCTATGGTCAGATTGCTGCTCTGGCGGGGCTTCATAATGGCGCTCGCCAAGTGGTAAGAATCCTGCATAGCAGTTCCGGCAAGTACAAGCTTCCCTGGCATAGGATCGTGAGATCGGATGGTGTAATCGCTCTGAGTGCAGAATCAGGAGGAGTGCTCCAGAAAGAACTGCTGCTCTCCGAAGGTGTTACATTCAAAACAAACATTCAAGTGGATATCAAAACCCACGGGTGGAAACCCTAAAACGAGGAAAATCATGGCAATTGATCCCAAAATCCTGCACCAGCAGCTTCAGGATATGCTGGTCGCTATCCCCAATGTCGCAGCCATCTGGGAAGGTGGCTCGGTGGCCACGGGCTTCTCAGATCAGTATTCTGATCTGGATTTGTTGATTGTCACACACGCCAACGATCCCGAGCCTGTTTTTGTTGCTTTGGAGACTTTTCTGGATTCCGGTTATGGCATTCAGCGGCAGTTTCGCATGCCCGAACCCTCCTGGCATGGCCTCTCCCAATGCTTTTACCTGCTGAAAGACAGTCCACCCTGCTACTATCTGGATCTTGCGGTTACCCACAAAGCCAATCCCAACAAACTCACAGAACCAGACCGGCATGGCAATGCCAATGTCTGGTATGATCCCGGGCAGATCTATACTTCACATCCCACGGCTCCTGAAGAACTGGCAAAAATCCAGCAGAGAGTCTTCAAATCTACCACTGATATCGATTTCATCACCAGGATAGAACTCGAAAAAGCCGTGTTGCGGGAAAACTGGATCGCCTCCCAGATGAATTACTATATGTTTGCAAATCGCTGTCTGGTGCCTTTGCTGAACCTCAAGTACCGTCCTGCCAAGGCTGACTTCGGTATCCGCTACAGCGACCGGGACTATCCTCTGGATGCAGTGCGAGTGCTGTCAGACCTGCTGCGGATAACATCTGTGGAGGATATCAAAAATAGGCTGCACTCTCTCTTCAATCTTTACGACAGATGCAAGGAAGAGCTTACTCCTGTGTATGGTGGGTAATCTTAGTCTTTGTCGATACAATCCTGTTCTGGTTCTGGCGGGATTGGATCCATAGCTCTGCTGAACTGAAACATTGGTTGTCGTATAGCCTGGGCTTTGAGACGGTAAAAACGTGATGATTGAGCTGTTTCCGTGAAGCTGGTTCCAGTAATCGCTGTCTGAGTTGCAGCAGACCAATCTGAAGCTTGAGTTGATGTGGATAGCAGATATTGATCTGCTCCACGTACAGCCTCCCAATGCAGTTCCGGCCCTTGTGCTCCAATCCTAATCGTGGGTTGAGGAGCATCGATCCAGACTCCGCTGATTACCAAAGACATCACTGGAATATTGTTCGATAATGTACCTGATGTAGTAGGATTCAGGGGATCATAGACAGTAGAATCGCTGCTCATGTAGCGGCATCGGGAAGGATTCTCCTGATCCGCAGAATACAGGAAATGGTTGCTGCTATTGTAGTATCTGATGTCCATGGGGCGATTGAAGCGTAGGGCAAGGTTTTGTCCGCTGTATAGAAATGGAGTATTGAAGCGCAGAAAGAGAAGATTCTGGCCACTCTCGTAACTCACAGTATCATCAAAAACCAGTGTATAGCCCTGTGCTGAGAGCCAACCCGAACTCAGGTTTGTCGCATCTGTATTTAGTGTCCAGATCTTGAGAGGTTGTGTCCATATATCCTGCACAAAACTGTATGGCAGGCAGATGCCTTCGAGATTTCCAGAAGCAATCCTGAGTTCATCAGCCAATAAAACTACTTCTGCCAGGCTGTTTTTCCAATAGAAATTGAAGGGCATGCTGTTTGCTGTGTTGTAGCTTCCATGATTGCCCACATTGCTCTGATATGCTTCGGCAGGATAAATTGGCAGGATCTCCACTTCGGTCAGGTTGTCTGTTTGATATTCATCAATGCCATATTGCACTTGGGCATACACTGCCTTCGGTTGCCCCGATGAGGGTGTAAAGCTTAGATCGTAGGATCTGCTACTCCCTGGGGAGAGTGAAGTACTCTCGTTTACTCCCACGATCTCTGTCCCTGTGTCATGATCAATAAGACGCACTCTGAAACCATTGGCGGATAATTTTCCCCGGTTTTCCACGCTTAGGCTGACACTTTGTGACTCTGGGAAAAAGCCATAAGGCTGGTGTCTGATCGTATAGGCGCGCAGATCACGGTTCCGGACAGGTTCTAAATGAATATCGTCGATGTAGATACTACGATATGTCCCACCCAAGCCATGCTTGATGGCCAGGTATTTGTTAGATCCACTGTAAGCTGTCATGGAAATACTGAAATGCTGATAAACGGAGGAAAGGGCTAAGCTTTGAAATAGAGTGAAAGCCCCATCCGGGCTGCTCATGGTTCCTATTTGAAGGATGTAACCATCAGAACCCCTGGCATAGAAACTGATCCGTGTGTTTGAAATTCCAGAGGTAATCTCCGGACTGACAAAGCGCAGATCGGCGTTCGAATCACTGCTGTTAGTAAAAATCAGGCTATTCGATCCGCTGATAGAGTAATTGGCATTGGTATAGCTGCGTATATATGCTGAAGTCGTGCTTGAAACCACTATGCTTGAAAACGAGGATGGCAATTCTGGGGCGACCAAAGCATCAAAAGCCTGCATCAGAGGCAGCTTAACTAACCTGGAAAATACTACGTTATCAAGGTACATTCTGTTTCCGTATTCGCTCACAGCTTTGAAGATCACATAGTACAAGCCTGGATCTGTGGGCGGGAAAGTATAGCTGTATTCATACCAACCTTCGGATGCTACCACTGGTGAAAGGATGGTTGAGCGATTAATGGTACCCAGAAGGACAGGACTACCTTCCAGATTGTTCATTGTGTTCAGATACACCTCGATCCTGTCTGCTCTGGAGCTATACCCGGGATCGCGATACATCCTGAAGCTTGCTTTATATTCATACACTGAGGAGTCTGAAAGATCCAGGGCCAGGCTGGAAAGATATGCGCTGTGGCCACTGGAGGCATTGTAGCTGTTGTATTGGATCAGCCTGGAACCATAGTATGGTGAGCAGTTTGGATTTGTGCCAGAGGATACCTGTTGAAACTGATATGTTCCGTTCAGAGTCTGAATTGTCCATCCGGCAGGTGGAAACACCGAAGACTCGAAGCTCTCTGTATATGGATTTGTGACAAAATCCAGTACAGGCATCCCCAAAGCAAAGCTGATCGTAGAGCCACTGGCTGAGCCTATACTATAAATACTGAGATTGCCGGAGCCTCCGTCCTGCAGAAAGGGAGCTGGATTAGTGCCGTTATTGATGGAAGTTCTGCCTGCTTCCTGACTGAAATGGGCGCTGGAAAGGCTGCCATTAACCGTGGTTGTGCCATTTGGACGATAAAGATACACTTCATCCGGAGGACCGTCGGCATTGCCATCATAAGCAGGATTGATTCTGTAAACAAGTAAGCCTGAACCTGGAATCTGGTTTTCAAAAGTACCCATTTTTCTTCGGTATTCTACTACGTAGTATTGGGAGGGGTCATTGGAGTTTATTCGGTAAATGCTGCCAAATTCAGAGGTTACAGGATTCAAGGTATATTCTTGATTCATTGAGATTGTTTCGGGTGCAGCTATCCATTTGCCGTACTTGTACTTCATGTATGCACCCATATGTTGGGGCGGGTTGGTGTTGGACTGCATGATGTCCCAGCTTCCCACGGGGCTGTAGGTACTATCGCTGGAGTAGTGGTATAGGTCTGGTGCTCCCAGTGTGTGGAAAAACTCATGGCAGATCACGCCGACGTTTTGAGATTGTAAGAAATCCTTCAGTTGAAGGTTGAAATCATAAACCCGTTTACCACGAAGATAAACTAGTCTATCCCAAATCGCCCATCTGTGCGGCCATAGCAAGCTAGACCAGGCTCCTGCACTGCCGCTTACGATGAACACAACATTGTCCACTCTTCCGTCGTTGTCCGAATCCAGATTCAAGCCTGCAGGTACAGAAGCTTCCACGCCACTGATGGCATTTTGCAATAGCGTAAACTCGCGATCACGACGCTGTGTGTCACCATTGTAGCCATTGGGATTGGTAGTTGCATCATAAGGCTGGTAGTAAGATCTGGGATTGCTGGATTGCCATGATACCACATAAGCTCCAGACGCCGCAGGATAAAAAGTGGTATTTACAGTCAGTTTGTTAAAGCTGGCTTCCAGGAAGTAGTTCTTTTGAGAGCTTGTATCACTGTTGAACCATCCTTCATAGGTGCTAATTGGCTGCCCAAATTCACTTTCACCCGAGAACCGGATATAGACAACAATGTTGTTTATGGTTCCTATCGTGGGTGCATCACGCATCACGGGCATCTCAAACCTGCTGTTGCGCCTTTGTCGATAAGCTTCTTCTGAGATATTGATCCCAGAGCTTAGATTCAAAGGTTCGTCCCTGCCGACAACCAGGTTACTGGCGACTACTTCTTCACCATCATTCTGAGCATAGCATAGAAACCCAGTTTTTGAATCCCTGATTATCGTATATCCTTGCTCATCATGCAACCAATTGTGATACTCATCTCCGCTGGCAAAAAGGCTCAGTTCCTTGCCATCCGGTTGCATCACCGAAACAGGCATCTTGCTCAAATAAGCTGCTTCGAGCATGCTGATACCAATGCCATACGCAAGAAGTATCAATACCAGGCTAAAAACGAAGTTCTTTCTTTTTATGATTTCCATTTGTTAAGGTTATGCAATTTTCAGCCCAATATTAAGAACCCATGATAACTCATTGCATAAATGCGCAAGAACCCACCGAAATATTTCATTGACAAGAAAAGACATGTAGTTATTATGAACAATATATCGTGTTGAGTTTATCGGTGGTTCACCTGTATAGTAAGTGCACGGCTTGCCACAGTGCATAAGTGAACCCATGGTTATTAATGAATATCTGAGAGTTAGAAACCAATAGTAAGATTGATTAAACCAAGCCCAGCTAGAGAGAGGCTATCATGAAGAAAGCACTTTTTGTTCTGATTTGTTTATTTGCGGCCCATTTGTTTGCTGCTTCCATCACTTTTCAAAATGATGATATGCTGATGCATTATGGAGCTCCCTGGATGTTCAATTTGTACAATCCTGATCCTTTTACCCGGAACGACCTGAATCATCTGCACGTCCAAGCCTTCGTAGACCTCTGTTATGCCAGGCGACAATATACATATGTAGTGGGTGAAGGGCCTGTAACCGTCCAGAATAATCTGACCCAGAGCACCTTGATCAGCAGCAACGCCTTTGCTCCCCTGGCCGGGCACAGCTATCCGGATACAACCTATCATTTCGTGTTTGGCGATAGGATCACGAACGAAAGGTTCAGAATCTCCAGCTTCAATCATGTCAATACAGTCAACCCCAACGCAGTATGGAATATCATCGGCCAGGCTGGAGACAACCGAATCTACTCAGGAGCAACAGCATATATCGAGCACAATACATCGACATTGCCATCCTACTATCTGCCTGAAAACAAACTAAAGCTGGTGAATTGCTGTTTTTACTCATTATCTCCATACCCACCTGCAGCAGGAACAGGAGCAGGTATATCAGGTCATGGCTGGGGGACTATTGATCCGAGCGAGGGGGATCCAGATTGGATTGCTTCCTTTACAAATGAAACCGGGCAGGTGGAATATACCTTTAACAGCCCATCGGCAGTAGTGCAGCAGGCTTTCGGGGAGTACAACGGCCAGATCATCCTGTCCCCTGCAACCCTGAAGAGAGAGGTTTTCAGCCTGTATGATATTCTGATTCCCACCCCACTTGATGCTCCTCAGATTGGGATCAATCTGGCCGTAACCGCAGGCAACTATTTCCTGCTTGATACTCCGGCCTCCGTTCATAGTTGTATGGCAGCCAAGTATCACATGACCCCCACAGGAAATTTTCCCGCTGATATTGCTAAAGTCTATCCTGGAGCAGTTTGGGAAATTGGCTCTACTTTCAACGAAAGTACAGCCAGTGCTGTATTCGATTTCAGCGATGTCCCAGGAGTAAACAACCCTCAGAACCTCCGATTACTAAGAAGAGCCAACGGCTTTGGCTCAAACTGGAATAATTCCAATGCCACTATGATCAGCACCAATCCCCTGCGCTTCGAAGTCTCCGGTTACTGCATCATGGGCCAGTATTGCCTTGCGTCCACCGGCGGTAACAATCTGGAGATCGATAGCCCGGCCAATCTGGTGATTTCCAGTATCGTAGAAGACAATGATCACCTGTATCTGAGCTGGGATCCAGTGGATGGGGCATTGTACTACAACGTCTATGCCAAGGAAAGCCCGGATGCTCCAGATACAGAGGCTACTTTGGTTGCTCATCTGGCTCATCCGATATGTAACCATGTGATCAGCAGTTCCGCGCAAAAGATGTTTTATTTCGTAACTTCCGAGAAATAAAAAACTTAAATATGCATGATCAGGCCTCATCTCAAGCGCAGAAAGACTTGAGGAGGTTTGTGGAAAGATGTCGTCAGTATGAATACTGAAAAGTACAGTCTGAAGTCCAAATATCTGTTGACAACGTAAGTATATTCAGTAGATTAGTGTGTATCGAAATTGTGAAAAATCTTAGATATAGTATTGAGGAAATATGAAAACCAGCGTTTTAACACATCTTACGACTTTGGCCAGGGAGGAATTATGAGCCACAGAAACGTATTTATTGTCTTACTTTTAGTTTTGATTTCATGCAATTTGTTTAGTCAGAATGGGGCGTTGTATTTTAATGCCTCAACTCCAGACAACGATTATGTATCTTTTGGAACCAATCAATACAATCAGCTTTTTAGTGGATTGAGCGGATATACCTTTGAAGGTTGGATCAATGCCACAAGCCTGGCCTCAGGCACTGGCAGAAACAGAATTATCAATATTCAGATCAATTCTGGTGCCGTATCCTTGTTTATGGGGCTTACTCAAAGTGGAAAGATAGAGATTGGCGCTAGAAGCGGTAATTCTGATTCATACCAATCGGCAATTTCTGCTAATGCTGTGATCACAACTGGCACGTGGCATCACGTTGCCGCGGTAGTGAATTTCGCTACCGGGTCAAAGAGCATTCGAGGTTATGTCGATGGGGTTCAGGTAGCGTCCAATACCAGTCCTACATTTGCGAATACCACTTTTGTTCCAGGACCAGGGGCTTTGGAGAATCTTGGCATTCATCCATCTTCATTACCTACGTTTGCAGATCAATTCATAGGGTATATGGATGAATTTAGAATATGGAATTATGCCAGAACCGCCAGTGAAGTATCAGAAGGTATGTATATCAAACTTACAGGAACTGAGACTGGAATAATTGGCCTTTGGCATTTCGATGAAACGTCGGGAACCACTGCAGATGATGCATCTGCTAGCAATAAAAACGGCACACTGATAAATTTCCCTGCCGATCCTTGGGAAGATGGTGTTGAAAATCTATCCCCAGTCCCCACCACCCAGGCCAGTGGTCTCAATGCCACAAATATCGGAGTAAACAGCCTTACCGTAAACTGGGATAATGGCAATGGAGCCCGACGGATCGTAGTGATGAATACAGAAAATACCTTTACGAATCCCGTAAATGGGACAGATCCATCAGCCAATAGTGTGTGGCAAAACTCAGGTCAGCAAGTAATCTACAACGGCACTGGCGGTTCTGTGCCCATCTCTGGATTGGATCCTGGAACTAAATATTGGTTCAGGGTTTATGAGTACAATGGCACCGGAATTTCACTGTCTATTTGAAAACAACAGCCGTGAACAATCCCATCGAGAGCGATGAAACCCTACCCATCGAGCTTTCCTCGTTTACCGCCAATTTCACGGTGAACAACCTCGTGGTCTTGCATTGGATCACCCAATCCGAGACCGAATGTCAGGGTTACTACATTCTTCGTAATACTTCCAATGATCTCTCCAGCGCTCAGATCATCAGTCAGTTGATTCCAGCGCACAACACATCAGATCAGCAGGTTTATACCTACAACGATACCGAAGTCTTCGAGAGCGGGATGTATTACTACTGGTTGCAGGATATGGATTTCAATGGTGGGTACAGCTATCATGGCCCGCTCACAGTGAATGTGGGCTACACTCCTGGCGATGACCCCATCCCCGGGATTCCTTTTGTAGCTGGCATTAAGAAGATTTATCCCAATCCTGCCACTATCAATACCATCATCAAGTATGGTGTGGAAGAATCCAATGAAGTGCAATTCGAAATCTACAACAGCAAAGGCCAATTGGTACGCTCTTTCAACCCAAATAATGCAGTAGGGTTTTCACAGTCTCTATTTTGGGACTGATTT
>DAOSEN010000026.1:0-6886 GCA_035363155.1 Candidatus Cloacimonadota bacterium
TTGTCAAGAACTATTTACATATACTTTTTGTCCACTTTCATGTGCAACGATCTTTATATGTCTATCCAGCCTAAATCTGCGGGGATTTCCGCCCGCAATTGGCTAAGGGTTTGATTTGCTTGGGCTTCCCAGTATTTGGAAAGCCGGATTAGTTCGCTCACTTCGCTGTGGGCAATGTTCCCCTCGCCCCAGCCGGTGCTGCTATGGACGCTGCTGTCTTCATGGATTCCCCGGCTGGTGGGGATTAGCCTGGCTATACTGAGGGCACAGATAGCATATTCCAAACGTGGATCATCCTGATATCTGGCAAATCCTTCAGTTCCCAAGTATTTGAGTACCTGGGCTTCGCTAAGGGTAGCCAGCATTTCGATGCGATCATCAGATATATCATTAGCCAGGGATTGTAAGGTTTTGATTTTTTCACTATATCCCATATCAGGCCACCTTTCCAGGGATCCTCGCCACTATGCAGCGGGTTCCATGTACTGTATCGACTCCATATTCCACGGCATCGCCAGTATAAAACCGGCTGATGCTGAGGAGCTTGTCCACGATCCCGGCCATCTCGATGCGGGCGGTGCGAAAACTCCCTTGCCATTGGCAGAGCACCCACAGGGAAAATTCATGCTCACCGGTATACTGGCTGCCGCCTCCATATGCGGCCAGGCGGGAGCCATCCATCTCCACTACGATGCAGGGATACATGGCCGGCTTTTCCACCAGGTTGTCCATGATCCCCACCTGGCAAAGTGATTCGCCCTCTTCCGAGGTGATAGAGAAGAGGGCTCTCACTTCGTTCAGTAGATGATCGTAGGCACAGAAAAGCTCCATTGGATTATTGTCCACCGCCGGCAGGTGCTTCCGGTTCCTCGGGCTCTGCCACCAGCATGCGCATATTGATGTAGGGGTGTACCGCACAGTCGATGCGGCAGGACAGCACGGCTTTGGTGCCGCGGGCTTCGGGATACCGCTGGGTTTCCAGATACACTTCCCGGGATAGTGGCACCAGCAGTCCGGTCATATCGCCAAAGAGGATGCAGTTTTGCGGCAGGCCGGCGACTTCCATCAGCTCATACTTGCCGCGGAAATACAGCTTGCCGTCGCGCTCCTTGATCAGCGGCTTGGTGGTGGTAACTTCTTCCCACAATAGATTCATGTCTGTGGGCGAGATAAAGATCTTGCTGGCGGGATTCACCAGGTAATCATCGGGACAGCCATTGATGAGCTTGATGATCTTCTTGGCCACCGTTGTTTCATCGTCGCCGTAAGTTACAGTGTGTCCGGCTGCTGCCATTTGCTTCAGCATTCCATCCAGGATCTTCAGCATCACTTCGCGATCGGTGGGGTTGCCTTCGTCCTCTTCCTCCAGCTCCACATCTCCATTCAGGATCAAAGCGCTGAGGTCTTTCGCAAAGATCTTGGCAAACATGTCGGCGATCTTCTCCGGAGTGGTGCCCATATCCTCGGCATAGCTATCCGGGATCACGATGGGCAACACGAGTTCCTTGACGTTGTAGCTAACGTCTGCGGCGTTCAGATTTTGCAAGGTTGCCACAGTCTGGCGGCCACCGGAGGCATTGTGGGCATTGCTAAAGCCGCGGGTTTTGTATTGCGCCATCGATACCACGGGATAGGTGCCGATGGGCAGATCGACTTTGGGACAGGTGCAGAGCCCCAGAATGGGGGCATTTGCAATAATCATATCCAGGAATTTATCTGCGGTTTTGGCAGATAACAGACCCAGGTTTCTTCCTTCTCTTGGCATCATTCCTCCTTAGTCCAAGGCATTGAAATCGAATTCCTGGAAGCTGGAGCTTTCTCCAGCCTTATCGATTCTCACATTGTTGCCATCAAACGTGAGTTGACGGGATTTGGGCACTTTGTCCACTTTGCTGCCAATGGCAGCCAGGTCGCCTGCCATCTTCTCGATCTTATCGGTCAGATCTTTTACCAGGTTCAGCACTTGGGCATCACCTTCGCCATTGGGAGGCTCTTCTTCGCTTTTTTGGCAGTAAGCGCCCATGGAGAGGCCTTTGAGCTCGCCCTTTTGCACCCTCTGGAAGGTATCGCTTTTAGGATCCATCTTGATCGCCACTTCCCAGGCACCTTTTGAATTGATGGAAGATTCCACCACGGTGGCGCCGGTGGGCTGTTCGTTGTGATTTTCATCGATCTTGGCGTTTGCGCCTTTCATCAGAAAATCGTGCGCGGCCTGCCGGATGGTCTCTTTATCCGCCCAATCACCATCGCTATCCTTTACGTTTGGTTCGTAAACGGTGCCATAGACGATGCCCTCGGGCTCGCTTTTGGTGATCTTGATCTGTTTCTCGTCCGTAAACTTGGCGTCGGAGCTTTTGTAGACGATATCCAGCTTGTTGGCGGGGCTTTTGACCAGGCTGATGTAGGCCACACTGACTTTGTTCAGTTTTGCCATTTTTACTCCTTTGGCTTGGGCGGCTTTTTGGGGGCGCGCACAAGCTAAGGCCATGGTGCCAGAGGGCTAAAAGCTGTCAAAATTTCTGTGCATATCTGCACGATTGTTTGTAAGTGATTGGGGGAGTTATGAGTTGAGAGTTGAGAGTTGAGAGTTGAGGGCAAAAAAAGCCCCCGGGGATTAGCCGGGGGGGGGTAGTTCCAGAAAGGTACTATTTGCTGTTTAATATTATTCTTTTCCCTGCAGAGGCAGAGCCGATTTCTGCGCGAACGAAATCTCTGAAAGCCTTCTCTCTTTTTTGTTCGGACTTGATGATGAAAGTTGCGATGACCTCTCTTTCAGAAGCCTTGATCGTCGATTTCTCAGAGCGATCTTTCATCGTTCCTCCTTTTTTATACTGGACTAATTGTTTGGTTTCCGTTAATAGCATTATAACCGGAAGCGTCTATTGTGGCAATCTTGATAACTCCACCTATTGTGGGGATATCTTGTGTGTATTTCTGAAAATCCATTTCTACCTTCAGGAGTAGATATGCAAGATTGACAGCTTCTTGAATACTTAGTTCTCTTAATTTGGCAGCCTGTAATTCGTCAAGTAGTTCTGGATGGTTTCTAAATATTCTGTCGTTTAATGACTTCATGACATCGCGCTTTCTTTTGTCAGATATTCTCACGTGAGCTTCTTCTATAAACTTGTCAATGAAGATGTTCTGAAGATACTGAGCTTTCATAGCACATCCATATAATAGGGTTGATGAGATTCCATTCTGTCCGTTCATAACAAGTTTCATCTCATGGGGATAGACTTTTCTTTCACATTGAATCTTGTGTTTTTCTCCATGCCTTGTAGCAAAAGTGTCAATTTCGAGAATTGTTGTACGCTCAGTTTTAGGATTGAAGTTTGTAAAGACAAAGCTCGTACTAAGGGGAGTCGAGTGGTTATTCGATCGGATGGTGCGTTTTAAATGCTTGCAAAACTCATCCACTCTTCTGTTAAGAGTCCAAGACCCAAAATCATCTTTCGACGCCATACTCCGAGTGAAAGAAGAGATAACTTCAGAAATTCGCTGATCCCCTATTCTTGCTGAGCCTGCCGTTGTAACAGCGGTATAATCATCAAACTGAACCAGTTTCTCTTCGTAGTCATTGGTATGATGAGCTTGGCTTTCAAAAAGCTCCTCTATGGCAGAGGCTTCAATGCTTTCGATCTTCGATTTGCGTAAGTACATCCTGAATTTGGAAAGAGTAAGAACGGGAATTGATGTGGTCACTAAGGAATCAGCGATTATTGCAACTCCATTTCTTGCCTTTACAGAGGCTATAAACGTCATAATATCTCCTTCTAATACTTCCGGATCAGCACACATAGCACGCCGATCATCTGGAGTTCTTCTGTATCCCTAGTATATACTACGGGATCATATTTGCTGTGATTGATGGGCATCAACCAGGCGGCTTTTAGCTTTGCCTGGTAAAGGAATTTCTTGATCGTGATCCCCTCCCAGGTGCGGAATGCGCAGATGCGCCCATGGAGCTTCAATCCGCGCCAATCCTGGCTAAGCACCACATAATCCCCTTCCTGGATAACCGGCTCCATGCTATCCCCCTCTACCCTGAACACATAGTAAGGCGGTGGCAGGCTGAGCACCTGGCGGGAGACCTCGATCCACTCCTCCGGCTCCTTCTCTATCGCCTCCAAAGGCGGACCAGCGGCTATTCGCGCCACCACTGGCAAGCGCAGAAAATCCTCAGAAGAAACGGGCAATGACGGCAGCTCCTGAAACATGGGACCGGAACCGGTGAGAAGCCAGTTGGTGTTGACATAGAACACTTTTGATAAGGCGTTTAGAAAGGTATAATCGGGAAGGCGTTTGCCACTTTCATAGAATGAAATCGACGCAGAAGAGACTCCAAGAGCTTTCGCAAATTTGACTTGAGACATTTTTTTAACATCTCTTAACTGCTTGATCCTAAGAGAGATATCCGGCATAACCGCCTCCACCTTTAACGAACGTTGAAGATTACTCTTGACAGGTTTAACAATCGTTAATACCTTGTCCCTATAACCTAAGACTACAAAATGAGGTGATGAAATGAATGTCAAGGACAAAGTTCAAAAAGTAGGGGCGAGCGGTGGTTCGCCCGCGCAGGGAAGCAAGGCAGAAAGGCAGATAGAAGCTTTTAGGAATTTTTCTGCAGTTCGCTTACAAAGGTTTTCAAGAAATCGGCAGCTTTCTCTTTTGGTATCACTTGTAGAGGGAAGTAGCCTTCCGCTTGCAATCTCGGTTGAAGTAGATAGCCCAATGGATTTTCGTAAGTATTATGCTCATCCAGTACGGCGAGATAATCATCCCCTTTTTGTTCGCTCAAGGAATCGTGCCAATTATCCAGCCTGCACCACAGCCCAAACAATACCCGGATGTCCTTGCAGGGGGGAAGCTCCCCGCTTTGTGCAAATTCTAAGGCGTATTCGTTCAATTCATCAAGCACAGCTTCTACATCGTCTCTTCTCTGATTTGAAGTCGTTGTCTCGGAGTATTTCTCCAGTTGTTTTTGATAACGGCAAACCTTTTCGAGTGCGCCCTCTACCATCTGAATCATGTAATCAATTTGTCTTAGAACAGGTGTAATCATGATCGGCTCCTTTTGTTTATTATTGCATTTCCAAACATTGGAGCCGTTCATATTTTGTCAATCAATCACTAACATAGAGAGGTAAAAAATGCAAAGTAAGAAGATACTAAGTGCTGCTGAGATCCGGGCAGAGCTTGCCCGGCGGAAGATCAGCAAGGCGCAGCTATCCCGCGAGACCGGGATCTACTATCCCTACCTGATTGAGGTGCTGCAGGGGCATCAACCCGCCACCAGGATGCGCACCAGGATCACGGAATATCTAATGAGGGAGGGGTGCGCATGAGCATGAAGAGAACGCTCGAGATCATCCATTGCCCCGATTGCAGCAAGGCGATCAACGCCCCACTGGAAGCCTGTTTCCTCACATCAACAGACAATCCCTATGCTCCCATTCTCTTTATTCAGTGCTCCGATTGCGGCCGCACGAGGCAAATGCAGGTGCATGCTCTGCCCCTGCCCATCGATCACGCCAATGTCGTGTTTAGCGCTGTTATCCAGCTCCTTGCAGTGGAATTCCTAAACGAGAAACGCATTAGTATTGAGTCGGCTTACGTTGACTCAGTCGCACCGCCAACTCCCAACTGACACGGAGTGTCCCATGAAGATCTACAAAAACCCAATCCTAAACTTAGTCGTCCAAAGCTGCCGGGATTGCCCCAACCGTATATCCCAGCGTTATAAGAACGGCAACAAATATTCCACGGGCTGGGCCTGCAAAGCCATCACATTGAAGCACAAGAACCCGGTCTCCGGCATCGAGATATCCGCGCATCCCAGCGTGCGCGATGCCATGATGATGGACGGATTCCGGGAAGATTGCCCGCTGGAAGATAAAGGAGAATAAGATGCAAACAGAAGATACAAGCAAAATATCCCCAGATGAAAGTAAAGCGGTTTTGGCTCCGACATCTCTTGAGGCGGAGATAATGAAAACATGCTACCAGCTGCGAGATCAGTTAAAAAACTACAGTGATCTATTGGAACAAGACAGCAGACAGAAAAGAACTCCGGTGAATACTACCAACAACCAGAGATTGAGCTTTGATCTTGCTGTAGCGCTTACCCTGTTTCAATCTCGCAGTGAAGCGCACGTTCATAAGCTGGCTGAGTGCCTGAAATCGTTCTTTTACTCTTGGGTTTGATCCGATATGAAAACGATTATAAATTGCCCATCACCAGACCATTTGAAAGATCAGCATCAAAAACAAGTTGATCAAGCTCCTGATAGGCAGTGCCATCGGGCATTGTTAACAAGAGAATCTTACGATCCTCTGCGATTGATAGGGCCTCGCGCAGATAGTGAAGCCGGGCATACAGATGGAACCAAGCCTTCATCACCTTTTCCTGTTCTACAGGCTCTCTCGTTGCGGGTTCCCTTAGATAGGGCAATCGAAGTTCTATTGGTAAATCCCTTATCTGTCTCTCGAACTCGGGAAAGATATCTGCTAAGTTACAAATCCAATAGTCAATGTGTTCTGCAGCCTCTGCAACACTCACATATTTAGAATGGTGAACAGTCATGGGATACTCCTTCTTGTTTTTTGTGCTAAACCCAAGCTTGGGGTATCCCAATTTTTTGTCAATAAGAGGCAATCATGAATGAAGATCTCAAACTGATCCCCGTGCAGGAATATGCCGATATAGTGGGGAAGAGCAGACAGGCTGTTCTAAAGGCAATTAAAAATGGTAAGCTGAGGGCTGTGCTCGCACCTCACCCTACGGTATCCGGAAAAACAGCTTACATGATCCCTGTGCATGACAACCATGACAACCATGACAACCATGACAACCATGACAACCATGACAACCATGACAACC
>DAOSEN010000026.1:6986-17067 GCA_035363155.1 Candidatus Cloacimonadota bacterium
CATGACAACCATGACAACCATGACAACCATGACAACCATGACAACCATGACAACCCATGCGAACCCACTGCACCCACTGCACCCACTGCACCCACTGCACCCACTGCACCCACTGCAACCAATGCAACCAATGCAACCAATGCAACCAATGCAACCAATGCAACCAATGCAACCAATGCAACCGATGCAACCGATGCAACCCCCAGTGTGGAAACGGCATCTTGCCGTTTTATAAAGCGTCAAGATGACGCTTCCACTCTCAACCCTAAAACCCTACAACTCTACAACTCACAACTCTCAACTGAGACCCTGTCTCTTCCCTCCGGCTCTGTGATCACGCGAGGCAGTACCCGGCTTAGCGAGAAGCAGGAGCGCATAGCCCTGCGCCGCGCTCAGCTCTGTGAAGATCTGCAGGGTTTGCTTACGAGAGAAAAGCTCAGCCTGGCAAAGGGCATCGGCATCTATCTGGAGTTATATAATGCCGGAGCGCACAACAGCGTGATCCACGCCACTTTGGGGGACATCTCTGCCAGCACTTTGCGCAGGTGGTACTGCACTTGGATCAAGACTAAGGATTGGCGGGAGCTGATTCCGCAGTGGAAGAGCGGCAACGTGGGGCACCAGGTGCCCACAGAGGACTTCAATTGGCTCATTGGTATCTTGCATTCGGATGCCAAGCCATCGGTCTCCAGTGCGCTGAAATGGTGGCATCTGAAGCTGCGCATGGAGGGAAGGCAACAGACTGTCTCGGATCGGACGATGGAGCGCGCCATCAGTGTATTTGCCAGGCGTCATGCAGCGCGTTGGGCATATATGCGCCGGGGCGCGAAATACTTCAAGGATCACCACCTGCCCTATATCTTCCAGGATCATTCCCAGTTATCTATCGGGGATCTCTGGTATTCCGATGGCTGCACGCTGAATTTTGACGTGATAAACCCCTATACGGGCAAGCCTTGCCGTCCCACCTTGGTTACCTTTATGGATTACGCCAGCAGGATGATCGTGGGCTTTGACCTGGATTTTAGCGAAAACCGCCGGGTGATCGCCAGCGCCTATCGCAATGCAATCACCTTGTGTGGCTTTGTGCCGCTGTATATCAAGTGGGACAATGGCAGAGCCTACCGGAGCTTGCAGGGCGAGAAAATGAGCCGTGAAGAGCGGGAGCAGATGCGGCAATTGGAGCGGGATGAGATTGCGGAGATCAGCGGAAACATCTATGCCACGGGAGTGCTTGAGATCCTCAATTCCCTGCCTTACAACCCCACCGGCAAGGCGTTTCAGGAACGCTTTTATGGCACCATGGACGAAGGATTTGAGCGCTTTATGCCGGGCTATCGCGGCGCGAGCATCGGGGATAAACCCGCACATCTGATGCGCAACGAGAAGCATCTGCAGACGCTCAATGAAAAGCGCACCTCCGGGATCACGCTCACTGTAACCGAAGCCAAGATCCTGCTGGAGTGGTGGATGATCGCTGTCTATGGCATGGAGCCGCACGACGGCATCGGAGGCAAAAAGCCCTGGGAAGTATGGCAAGAGGGGATCAAACATATCGATGCCAGCCGGCGCCGCAACCCGGATGAACTATGGTATCTGATGCTTTCTCAGGAAGTGAAGAAGCTGGATCGCAGTGGCGTGAAAGTGCGCGGACTTTGGTATTATGACGAAGCTCTGTTTGACTATGTGGGGCGCAAAGTATATGTGCGATACGACCAGATGGATGATCGCTATGTATTTGTCTATGATGAAGCTCGTCAGCCGATCTGCCGGGCTCTGCTACGCATCGAGCACGATCCCCTGATAACCGTGCGCGGATCCGCAGATGGCAAGCTGCAATACACCGCCGAAATGAAGCGGAAAGCAAACCTGGAAAAGCGGATCAAGCGCGACGCAGAGCTGCTGCAGGAACTTACCCACGAAGGCGGGATGTTCATGCAGGACGCCATCAAGAAGGTGCAGGATATGAAAGCAACTGGCCAGCTGACCACCATTGGCCATGAGCTGCCTCAGCTTCCGGACCCGGGCAGTGACTCCCCCCGGGAAGAGCCAGAACCAAAAGAAGATAACGATGTAGTAATCCCCCGTGAATTTCTCGATGCCATCGGGGTGGGGAGCTAAGGCTTGCAAGATAATGAATTATGAAGAATAGAGAGGTGAATACATGAAAAGTCATTTACTGGTAACTACAAAGAACGTAAGGCGTGGCTTGGAGTGCATGAGCTACCTGCTCTCGCGCCCGGTGGCGCATCAGGTGGGCATGGCGATGATCTACGGCCGTCCCGGGCTGGGGAAGACCCAATTTAGTATGCGCTACGCCATCGAGCACAACGCTGTGTATATGAGTGCGCTGAAGGCGTCCACTCCAAAGAGTTTTGTGGTGGAGTTACTCAAGGCAATCCGCGCGCTTTATGAGCCGGAGAACAGCACGCCCATCACCGGACCCAAAGCAAGGCTCTTCCGTGAGGTCTTGGACACCCTGAACCGCTACACCACGAAGGTGCATCTTCCGGTACTGCTGATTGATGAAGTGGATAACATCATGCACTACCCACACGAGGACATCGTGGGCATGCTGCGCGATATCGCGGATAACACCGTGGCGGCGGTGGTGCTGGTAGGCATGCAAAATTTAAGGGACAAGGTGGCGAAGCTGAACAGCCATTATTACAACCGCTTTATCTATTTTGCGGAGTTCAAAGCCCTGGACAACAGCGATGCCGTAATGATGTGCAAAGAGCTTTCGGATATCGAGATAGCTGAAGATTTGGCGCGCTTCAGCAACGAAAAGAGCCAGGCTGGAGGGGATGCCCGCAAGCTGATCAAAGCTATTCGATTATATGAAGAAATCGCCGCCAAACTCGGACTAAAATCGCTTAATCTAAACGACTACATGAAGGTGATCAAATGAACAACCAACTCTACAACTCTAAAACCCTACAACTCTACAACTCATTTGCCCGTGTAAAAGGCAGCGGAACCTTCCACCTGGATGAGTTTTGCGCAGTAACCGGTATGGATCCCCGGCGGGCTATCCGTTGTCTTATCAAAGCTGAAAGGCTGGGTGCTATCCTGCGCCTGGGCGAGCTATTCCTGCTCTATCCACCCAAGCCTGATAATCGTAAAGTGTGGCACGATTGGAAGTTTGACATAGCCAAGCAGCGCATGATCTACGATGCTTGCTACGTGAAGCAGGCAAACCGCAATATGAATTGCAGAAGGTTCAATAAATCACTCCAGGACGGCGTTACCCAGGCTGAGCTTTTAACCCGGCTTTCGATCAGTAAAACTACTTTAGGGCGCTATATGGGTGCCATGGAAAAGGCCGGGATCTTGCTCTCGGAACGCTATGGCAATTACAAGATATATCGCCAGGGCACCTGGCGCCCCCTGACTACCTATCGCGAGGAAAAGGCTAATGTGGAAGTGGCTTGTAGCCGCTTGAATGTGGAAGCGGCTTGTAGCCGCTTGAATGTGGACGCGGCTTGTAGCCGCTTGAATGTGGAAGTGGCTTGTAGCCGCTTATCCAATAATTGTGTGCAGCACTCATCAACTCATAACTAAAAAGGAGATCATATGTTTACTTTCATTATCCTTGCCTATGCAATCCTCATCACAGTACTGTTCCTCTGCACTTATGTTGGTGCTTCCGCGGATCGTCAAGCCTTCTCAATTCGCAACCACCACAATCGTCTCGTTTGCAAGGAACTCACACGCCAGCTTCGCGAAGCCAGATCAGCCCTACAGTCTGTCAGGCTGGATTGCCAGAATCTCAAGCAGGTCATTGCCCGCCAGGATAAGGACATCACTACCTGTCACAAACTGATGGAACTTCAAGATCAAGCAACTGAACTCTCAACTCTCAACTCTCAACTCTCAACTCCTACGGAGGTGAAAAGTGCCCAAGGCTGAATTTGAAAAACAGCAGAAATACCTCTGGAGCCTGGTCAAGCGTGCGGGCTGGGATAGCGCTGTGAAGGGGCAGAAGCATAGCCGATTTGCCGCATATCTGCTCAAGACCTTTGGCGTAACCCATGCCAACGTCCTCGATGAGCATCAGATGCGCCAGGCAATCGCGACCCTGAAACCCTATGCCGCCAAAGCCAGCCATCTGCGCAAAGTGAAGCTCAATGGCGCCGTGATGGCACACGTAAGCCGCAAAGGGAAGGATATCGACTGGCTGCATGAAAACATGGAAAACTGGGGCTTTGGCGATAGCCTCCGGGCACTTAACTACCAGAAAACCATGGAACTTTATGCGCTGGTGCGCAAGGCTCTGGTATAGTGTGGAAGCAGTTATTGTGGAAGCGGCTTGTAGCCGCTTATCCAATAAACGTGCGCAGCACACCATAACCTCATATCCCAAAACTACAAAAGGAGATACAAAATGACAAAAAAACAAATCAGTCAAGCCCTCAAAAAATCCCTCACCGGATGGGATGAAGTTAATTCCACCCTCAAACGCCTGGGGGAACTCAGCATTGGAATCCGGGACCTCGAAAACAAAAAGACGGAGCTGATCAGCGAGATAACCGCTAAGTTCGACGCCGACGCAGCTCCGCTACTTTCTGAGATCAAGAGCCTGGAAGACTCCATCCATCAGTATTGTGAGGAGCATAAGGACGAATTCATTAAAGAACGCACCAAAGAGCTCTCTCACGGCACCATCAGCATGAGGGTGAGCACTTCTGTCAAGATTATCAGCAAGACCATCTGCCTCAAAGTACTGAAAACCCTGGGCATGCAGGACTATATCAAGGTGAAAGAAGAGCCCAACAAGGACATGCTGAAGACCCTCTCTGATATCGACCTGGCAAAGCTATCCTGCGAACGCAAAACCGTGGATAACATCACCATCAGCCCCAAGATCGAAGAGATCAATGTGGAAGCGGCTTCCAGCCGCTTGAATGTAGACACGGCATCCTGCCGTGTGAATAACCAGGAGGAAAAATGACCCATACTATCATCCAGATACTCGTGATGGCAATCCTATTCTTTGCCATTTTCCGGGAATCCAAGCGGGATCGCCTGCGCGATATGCAGCAGATTGACGATATCCGCAAATTCTTTGATCTGCAGGCGGAATACATCGCCCGCCAGGCGAAACAACTGAGCTCCGTGATCAAAGCCCAGATCGAGCTCACTTATGCTGAAAGACATGATGAGGTTATGCAAGAGATCAAAGCCATTGGCGGCATCCTGAATGAGTTCAACTCTCAACTCTCAACTCTCAACTCTCAACTGGATGAGGTCTCCCAACTCATAACTCATAACACATCACTCATAACTGCTCGCGTAGCGAGCCTGGAAACCCCCGTCAAACTCTGGGGCGAAGCGCAAGTGAAGAACGAGATCAAGAAAGGCGAAGCAAACCGCACTCTGCGCCACAAACTGCAGCAGAATAGAGAATACATCAAGTCCATGGAGCAGAGCCTGCAGATGTGTTCTAATCGGCTCTCAGCGCTAAGCACTGAGCTGGAGCAGGCGAAATCTGCCGCGCGCGATATCGTAGCCGAATCTATGAAAGAGATCTCGCTGATCCGCAGCTGGATGGAAGAGCGTGGGGTTCCAATAGCACCGCTGGATAAGCTACTTACGAAGGAGTTCAAAGGCAACATCCCCAGCCAGGTCTACACTCGCACCAAAAACGAACAAGCTCTGCAGGAGTCCTTATCGAACTAAAGCCGGAGGGCTTCCCGCCCTCCCTCGTTTATGTGTAGAAGCTTCATCTTGAAGCTTTTAAGGGGCCAAGGCCTTGCCCCCAAGGAGTTATTAATGGTCTGCAAATACTTCATCATCCAAGAACTCGTATCCCCGGCTGTATTTCTGCGCTTTGGGCAAAATGCCTGGCGTTTCTTTGATCCCCGCTTCCTGACTGTCTCCGACCGCCTGCGTGGCTTCTTTGGGCCTATGATTATCAACAACTGGGCTATGGGCGGGCAGTTCCGCTTCCGGGGCCTGCGCTCTCCCATCGATCTCGAAGCCCCCAAAGGGGATTTTAGCTTTCACCGCTTCGCTATGGCGGGAGATGCTCATTTTCTCAAAGCCACCGTCCAGGAAGTGCGGGCATATATCCTTGCCAATCCTGATAAGTTCCCGGAAATCAAAGGCTTGGAAAAAGACGTCAATTGGCTGCACTACGATGTCCGCAATTCCGATAGACTCATCCTCTTCTAAGGATTGCCTTATGCGTTGTAACTTGTGCAATTCCAAGACGATAGTTATCCGAACCATCCATATCGGGGAGAAAACCATCAGGATCCGCAGGTGCCGCAAATGCGGTCACGAATTCTCTACTGAAGAGCGGACACATGAGCGTTAAGAACTTACTGTTCCTACGCAAGATAGCCAAATCGAGCCGGGCGGATAAGCTCTCCCGGCTCATTCGGCTCTTTGTGTCCGGAAAGCTTTCCCAGGCAGATCTTTTAGCAGAACTGGAAACCCTCTACAACCGCCAGGGAGATGCCCGCTCAACTCTCAACTCTCAACTCTCAACTCAGGGCTCTCAACTCGCCATCGGCGCAGATCATCTCTATCAGCAAATATACCAAACCATTACCTCTTCCTATCCCCGCCGGGGAGACTTGCGGGAGGATCAGATCACCAGCTATACCAATACCGTCTCCGCCCGCGCCGCCACCACAGAGCGGCTCTCTGAATACCAAAACCGGGGCGTTCAGATGGTGAAAGTGGTCGCCTACATCGATGAGGCTACCACCGATATCTGTAGAATGATGAATGGCAGAATCTTCGAGCTGGGACCCGCGTCCCAAAGCCTTCAGTCCCAGGATCCCCTCGTGCATTCCGAATCTTTCTGGAAAGGCAACCATCATTTTTCCCAAACCCCTACCTCGGATATGACTCCCTGGCTGCCGCCCTACCACTATAACTGCCGTACCAGGCTTGTTCCATATATAGAGCCATCTGATCCCTTCGATGCCGCCATGGATCACTTCAATAACCTGATTCAACTACAGGAAAAGCATATCGATGCCATCGTCTCCCGGGTTATGAGCTATGATTTCGCTTCCCGGGATAAGCTCTTTGAACACCTGGCAAAGCACAGAAGTGATCTCGGGGTCTTTACTCAGGTCGAATACATGGCTAAAGTTTCTAATCTGCTAAGGAATCCACTCAAACAGATGGGACTCGCCATCTCTGCTCGCGATCGCACGCTCAACCTCTATGTCTGGGATCCCAGGGTAAAGGTTCTGGGTGGCGTACAAAAGCATGATTTTGCCGTTTTTAGCCTTGACAAGAAATGCCTCAAAACATTTCATCCCAAAGAGATCAAATACATTATGAACAACCTTGATCCCAAGGTGCATGGTAAGGTTATGATGCTTACCGATCAAAAGATAAGCAAAGGAGTTACAATGGCAGTAGGTGAACACTGCGTAAGATGCTACGAATACATCATCGACTACTTCGAAGACGATGATTCTACAGACGAACAGGAAATGTTCTCCCGCTTGGGATTTGAAGAAGAGTGGGATTCCATCCCCGAAGCCTTCAAACAGCGCATCCTCGCCGTGGATAAGATAGTCCTTCAGCGTTATGCCGATTGGTTCGATTACAATGTCTTCAATAGCTATATCAAGTGCATCCGGCACCGCCAGGAACTCGAAGCCGCCAAGGCCACAACTCTCAACTCTCAACTCTCAACTCTCAACTAATCATGAAACTCATAATAAAGCGCATCACCTCCATCATCTACCAGTCGGATTCCCTCCTTGAGCTCGAGATCGATCCGCTCAGCCTCTCCGGTATCGATTACTGGAGCCAGGAAGCCCGCTCCGCCAAAGTGACCATGCTCATGGATAACACACTGCAGTCCATCCTGGTGGGTTCTCTACGTGAAGTCAAAGCTGGGTTCCATACTTTTATCGCCCTTGTTTATCATGGCTCTAACCTCCTTTACTCCGGAGTCGTCGCCGATGGTGCGCATGAAGTGTCTTATCATACTCGATCCCAAAAAACTGTCTCTCTCGAAATCACCTGCTTCCTCGGGCTCCTCCTCAAGCTCGCTGAATCTCGCCTCTTCGAGCTTAAATCCTCTTCTGTCAATCCTGTGGCTTGCATTCCTGCCCTGATTGCCTCTGTCCTCTATCCCTCTCAGGATGAGCCCGATCCCGATGATTTCTCCAATGCCGATATCCTGCACCTTATCCATTGCGTCGGCCCCATAAACTACCAGTATGCGCACCTCACTTACAACCCCGATGCCTGGGTACCCCTCAGCATTATCGATCATCTCTTGATCGATGCCAGGTCAATCCGGCTCTTTCATCCTGATTACCCCTTTACTTCCCAGGTCTTTGGTTTTGTGCAGGAAGATCTGGATATCTATCTCGTTTACTGGGAATTCTATAGTAAAACCGGACACGGCTCCTGGGATCAAAAATTTCGCTATCGTAAGTATCACCTTGATACCACTAAAGTCAACCTTATAGAGAGCATCGATGAATCCAATTCTGAGCCAGGGACTCATCTGATCCACCCTCCTGCCCCTGATGTTGCCCAATTCTCATGGGGCATTGGGTCATACAAAATCCATGATCATAAAGCCCTGTATTCCGGCCCGGGCTCACTCGACAGCGTCGATGTCGTCCCAGGCTCGTATAATGTCAAAGATCTCCTGGGCGAATTCCTGCGCCTCGCTAATGCCGTGCTTATCGCCGATCGATATTCCTTCCAGGTCAAATGCCGACTCGATCTCGATCGTCCCGTTTTCAGCCTCTCAGACCCCATCTCGGCTGAATTCCAAAAAGCAGACAATTCCTGCCCCGAGCTTTCACCTGTAGCCGTAGCATCTTTATCCGTGTTGAATTCCATTACCCGCCACTACAAATCTGTCCTCAGCTCCCGTCCCCTGGAGTTCTCAATCAAAACTCATGTCCTGGCTCCCGATTTTACCGCTATGAATCTTCCCAATCCTCTTGATCTAGTATTCACTGCCCTTCGTTTTGATTCCTATACTATTATTCCTTCTTCAGTAGCCTTCGATCCCGTCAGCGGGGAAATTGATATCTCTGGGAGGGGTGCCTTATGCGTCTCTTAGTTGTTGATCTCTTAAACAACCTCGCCAATAGCATCGAAGCAAATGCTGTTGCCATCATTGACCGAGATAAAGTCGTAGCCTGGGGACGCCTCAGAAGAGCCATCAAAACCAAAGTCGACTCTCAAAAACTCTCTATAGACGTCTTTGCTGATTCCGATATCTCCCTTTATGCTCAATATGTCCACGAAGGCCGTAAAGCCGGTAAAATGCCTCCCGTGAGCCCCATTGAAGAGTGGGCTCGTAAAAAACGCCTCCTCTCCAATGATTCCTACAACGGAGCCCGAAATCTTTACTCTGTTCACCTGGCCAAAACAAAACTCCCCGTACGCCTCAATTCCAAAGCAAAACTCTCTCTAAAACAACAAAATCTCGCCGATCGCTACCACTCCCTCGCCTGGGCTATCGCTCGTAAAATGAAAAATCACGAACTCAAACCACGCCGATTCCTCATCGAAGCAATCCTCAAATCCCTCAAGGATTTCTCATACTGATTTTCCAAACCACCTGTCACAATTATTTCCAAATCCCCTGTCATGATTTCCAAACCGTTTGTCGAACAAACCCCCAAATTCCTAAATAATTTCCAAACCTCCCAATCTACCACATCTCCCTAATTATAAACACTTTACCCTCATTTCTCATGTTTCCAAACCCCCTGTCCCTCAATAGCCATCGAACAACCCTTGGGTCGTTTTATTGGCACTCTCCGAATATGATGGTTCAGACAACAATACTTGTTCAAAAGGAGACATAAGTGAAGAAACTAGGTTACTTGATTCTTATGACTTTATTTCTCATATTTTTCGTGAATGCTCTGTTAGCCCAGACCGCAATAGAACCAAGTGGAAGTGGAGATATAGGAGATCCATTCCTCATAAATTCTTTGGAAAATCTCTATTGGTTAACCAGCAATCAATCAGTCTGGGGAACAGGTTATTATTTCTCCCAAACTGCTGACATACTAGCTAAGATCGTTGCACATGAAAGTGGACAAAAAGTATATGTAAATAGTTCTTGACA
>DAOSEN010000027.1:0-14049 GCA_035363155.1 Candidatus Cloacimonadota bacterium
ATCCGTTCACTGGTATTCAGCTCTGGGAATTCTTCATATTTCGGCACAATCCCCGCTGCCAATAGCGATTCTGCTGATACCGATCCACTGATCAGGAACTTGTGCAGCATCACCATATTCAGATTGGAACTGGTGTTCTTGAGCTTATCCAGATCCCTTTTGTGCTCGATCAACGTGAGGCTTTCTCCAGTATATGTCACGGTGTGCGAAAGCTGATCTTCCAAGTCCAGCCGGTCATTGACCATGATCACTTTGTAATCCTTCAGATCATCCGTATCCCGCAGTTTCTTGATCAGGAACACCATAGTCAATGACTTCCCTGAGCCTTGAGTATGCCAGATAACTCCGCTGCGCTCAAAGGGTGTCTTTCCAGTTCTCAAACGCTCGAGGATTTTACCCACTGCTCTGAATTGTTGATACCTGCAGACGATCTTTACCTTCTCGCCTCTCTTGATCTCCATGTACAGGGTGTAGTTCTTCAAGATATCCAGCAGGATAGCTTTATTCAGCATCCCATGAATCATCACTTCCTGACGCTGCTCATCCGGAGATACAGGTATAGTTCTGTACTCCTCAGGGAAGATATCTTTCCAGTTCAGATAGTGGTCAAACTCGCCTGTGATGGTGCCAAACCTGGCTTCATTGCCATGAGTGACGATGTTGAAGAGATTGCAATGGAAAAGCCGCTCTTCGCCTTCCTTGATGCCATAATCATCCTCTCGCAGGTTCGCATAGCGGTTGATCTGGATAAATGCTTCGCTCAAGGGCTGTGCCACATCCATGTCTTTACATTCCACTACCACGATTGGCAAGCCATTGATGAATAGCACGATGTCCGGAATGATCGCCGCTCTGCTGGCTCCCGGGGTCTCGATCTTGAACTGGTTAATGGCGATAAAGCTATTGCGCTCAGGATGGGCAAAATCAATCAGCCGCACCGTGGGGTTTTGCTCCCCGGTGAGTGTATTCTGATCCACTGTCGTATTGCGGGTCAGAAGCTCATACACCGCATGATTTGCCTTTAGCAAGTCCATGCCGGGGTGCATGGTAAGCTCGCTAAGTACCGCCTCAAGTTGTTTATCAGTAAGCCAGCAACTGCCATCTTCAGTCAGGTTGATCCTTTTCAGAGCTGCACGGAATTCGTTCTCAAGAATGTATTCTCTGAAGCTTTCTCTCCTGCTGATGCTGGAGTCATAAGGAGTAAACCCGGTTCCCTGGTCAATTACCTCCCACCCAAGCTGCTGCAGCTTATCCAGGAATGGACGTTCAACACTATTGTATTCGGACATTATTCCTCACAGGTTTATATCTTCCAAACCTCTAAAGCCAGATTTATCAGCAATTGCTGCCTTTCGTCAATTGTAGTTGCATTCCAATCAGGAAACGCTTTCAGAAATTGATTTATCCTATTCACAGATGATTGATTGCCTACTGTCGGAGTTTCTACCAAGCTACTGGTAAAGTAAAATCTGCAGTTCTTGTACTGATCGCATTTTCTCTGATAGTAGTCATTCCCCGCTACTATATTCAGGGGCTTTTGTAGCAATGTTAGATTACCCAGTTTTATCTTGTATTTATCGTAATCGACGCCCGGATTGTTTTGAATGAAGCTATTCCGGACATCATCCGCAGGATTATCTGGCAGTATGTGTTCAATTTCAAGCACAGTGAAGTCTTTTAATGTGCGCTTATCGTTAATCCCTGTAAAATGTCTATCCACAAATTGAGCGATTTTTGCAAGGAAGTACCTTGTCCGGTAATACTGAAGAATACCAAGTGAGTAGTTTTCGAGGAAAGCCTGTAATTCCTTTTGCTTGGACTGAACACTTGGTACAAATCGAGTGCTGACAAAGCTATCTAACATGTCTTTCTGAACAGCGGGATCTTTCTGTTGGGCAATTTCTCTTAACTCACCAGCCCATAATGCAAAACTCCTCTCCAATTCCTTGGTTGGAGTCTTGGTAAAGATGTAATAGAATAGAAACACTTCGAGTTTGTTCACGAAGCTATCAAACAATTCTTTTGGTAGGCTACGGATAGCAAGCAGCAGGATGTAATGCAAGCTAAATGCACCACCACACATCTCAGATAAATCTTCAGTGTTAACGTTGCTCTTTTTATCCTTATCTTTTCCTTCGATGAAAGCCAAGTAACAATCCAGATTGCCCTTGAGATGCTTAACAAATGCGAAAGGATCACGCCTATATCCACATAGCTCAGCATTGTCATTGTCGACTATCCAGTCATATATCTCATCCTCACGTAGAATGTGATCATTCCTTTTGTTGGCAATCGGATAATTGGACATTAGATAGTAGCGAAGGAAGCGAAGAGGTTTCTCCTGTTTTTCTTCAAGTGGCTTGGTTATCTTCTTCCACTCATCTTTTAGCAATTGAAATTGATCAGCCCTTGCCTGCCTGAAGATGAGGTTTTTCAAGAGGTCCATTGGGTTCAAGCCAATGCCTCTTTCGTTGATTGTTTCAAATATCTTCAATGCGCTGCTAATCTCTGTAGCTATCTGAATAAACACAACTTGATTGCCAACATAACCCCAGTATCTCTTCAGATCAGATATATCAGGATAATTGCTCACCAGATACGAATAGATTATCCTATAGGCTTCCACGATGTTATCTAATGAGCCGTAAGTAGATATTCCGGCCGCTTGTATAGCTTTTCTCGTGATAATTGGGTCTGCGTTTAGCTCGATTATTTTAGAGATAATCTCAATGGCGTTTTCGTACCGCGGTTCCAATCTTAGGGTCATGACAGGCTCTCCATTCAAGTCATCATCAAGAGACATTATTAGCTGGTCTATACTATGTTTCTGCTTATGTTCATCAAGTATGGATTTAATAGCACAAAGCAGCAAGAAGAAGGTAGTCAAACGCTGTTGACCGTCAATTACTTCAAAGTGATCTGCCTGATTAGTGGGAGAGACGATAATAGTGCCAATAAAGTACTCTGTTTCACCATTACCATCCATTTCATTCGTTATATCTTCGAGGAGTCTTGTTACTTCTTTTTCCTTCCATACATACTCCCTTTGGTAATCTGGCACAAGGTAATAACACTGCTTAAATGCTTCTCGTATTCTGAACTTGAAATTCGTAATCTGTGACATTAGCCATTCTCCACTTTATTCTTATTTAGATTTACTTTTACTTTTACTTTACCAGTCAATAGGTCTGCCATCATGCCTTGCTTAAGCTGCTTATACTTAGTCAAAGCAACGCTTTCTTTACTGAGTTTATGCTCTATCACTCTTATTCTTTCAACAATTGCCTGTTGCTCGTGGATTGCTGGTTTGAGGAAGAGAAATTTAGCAATTCTGTATAAAGCGAGCTTTGGAACTCCGCCACCCACACCGATTTCTTGAACAACCTGCCCTTGAACAATCATACTATTACATTGATGCTTGATGAAGTCTCGACCATATTCTATCTTATCGAACTCAGTAATCCTGGCTGCGTTTTCAGTAAGTTGGGCTTGATCCAGATTAACTGGGATCGTTCCAAATAAACCCAGAGTGCCAGCAATAGTTACATAGACATCATCTTCAGAGATCTTGTAGCTACGAATCAGTGGTTCGATCTCAATCGGAACATACTTGAGATCTGATTGATCTATAGAGCCATTTTGCATGTCAGTTACTCTCAGATATGGGAATGGAGTCAATGCCTCAGAGAACTCTTTCCCTGCAGGCATTCTCTTACCCCCTTTTATCTTTGCAAAGTCTCCAATTTTGACAATCTCCCATTCCTTTGGTATCCACCCCAATTCTGATTCTTTATAGAGTTCTGGGGCTTCTTCAATCGTAGGTCGCAACTTCCCTGTTTTGGTGTCAATGCCTCTGGTGAACAGGTCTTGCATCATCCCGGCTTTAATGGCTTGGTATTTATCAATAGCAGCTTCGGTCTTTTCTATCACTTCATCGATTGTGCTGAGGATATAGGCAATTTTTCGCTGAGTCTCATTGGAATCAGGTACATTGAGGGAGAGATTGCTTAGATCGCCACTATTTATAGCTGCAAAAGTAGAACCCTGACTTTGAGATTCCAGCTTGTAAGTGTTAGCAGAGACAAGATAGTTAAGAAATGTTTGATCGATTGTAACGCCAAGAATTCCTGCAAGTCCTCTGCCGATGCAGTATTTCGTGTCTGCAATGTTCAAAGCACCTACTGGAGCTCTTACGCTAATAAGAGCTGAGTTCAACTCTGCAATCTTTAGTGGATCAGAACAATATACTTTTTTGATAGGATACTTTGGACCGAAATCTGCACACCCTTGTAAAAACGGAAGACCCTCACCGAATTCATTGTATGTTGTAGAACTTGGAGATTGTCCCATTGTGATCTTAGCGACCTCGCCAAGCTTTACAGATTTCCACTCACTCATATCCAAGTTCCTTAAGATACTTGCTCAGTTCTATTGCCGCATTGTCCCGTTCCTGCAGAATCCTATGCAATGGCTGGTCATATTTGTCCCAGAGCTTTTCAATGGCAGTTCTGAGGTCTCTGCTATACTGAATCAAGTGCTCGTTGACCATGGTGTAAAGTTTAGCTTCCCATCTCTGCAGGATCAATTGCTTAGCTTCGGCTTCACTGATCTTGCTTCGTGCCTGCTCCACCAATTGCTCTTTGCGGTCTTTGATCTCTTTAATCTTCTTGCGGCTTTCTTTCAGGCCCTTTTCCATCTCCAGATGCTTGGCTATCTTGGCTTCCTGCTCTGCAATTCTATTTTCAATCTCCAATTTAGGTTTTTGGAGTGATTCTAACGCCCTTTCTATCTCCCTATAATCATCACCGCTCTTCTTGAGGGCTTTGATCTGTTTTGTCATATTCTTGATGTCTTTACTCAGCTGTTTGAGTTCAGCACCCAAGTTCTTAATAGTCACCTTTACTTCAGCCAGTTCTTCTTTGGGAAAGACCTCGTATTCTTCTTCACTCCAGGCACCCTCTTCCAGCTCATTCACTTCATTGAAGAGCGCTTCCAATTCATCCCGCTTGGCGATGCAATCATTTAGTTCTTTGATCACTTCAGGGAATTGGCTTTGCAGGATTTCATCATCAGGTATCAGTTCGGCATTCCATCCGCTGGCTGCCACGCTGCGCAGATCATTGAAAATCTCGTTCCAGAATCCGGCAAAGGCACCTCGGCATTTGAACTCATCGAGGATACCCAAAGAGCCGATCTTGGCAGTTATCGTGGCAGAGAAGGCATGATAGAGGTCATAAACATTACGATTATCAGGAAGAGCTTCCAGTTTGGGTTGGTGCTCATCCCACCAGAGCTTCAAGGATGTCATATAGCTCTCGTGTTTGTCTTTTATCGCTTTTGCCTCATCCAGATAGCCCTTGATGGCTTCCTTGTCACTGATGACTTGGCTAAACTTCAAATACTTGTCGCTGTCAATGGCAAACATCTGCTCTCTGATACCCGGATAGTTATCCCAATAGCCCTGCAAGGCATTCACTTCGCCTTCCGGGATACCTCCCTTGAGATGGGCTTTCACATCATGCGGTTCAGCCGGATCGCTGTTATCTACGTACCTTCTGATATTGCAGTTGTATTCCTCAGCTTCCAGTTCCTCATGCTTTACCAGACGGCTATAGGCACTCAGTTCTCGCTTGTGCCGATATACAAAGCTGATCTTTTCAATGTCCTCGGGACGCAGGATGTTCTGCACCTTGCCGACTTTGTATTCATGATCCGCATTGATGAAGAGCACTTCTTTGCGGGTGCGGGCAGCATTGCGATTGATCACCAGGATACAAGCCGGGATACCGGTTCCATAAAAGAGTGCCGGAGGTAGCCCAATGATTGCTTCCAGATAACCTTCTTTGATCAGCCATTCCCGCATTCTGCGCTCTTCTCCACCCCTGAAGAGAACTCCATGGGGCATAATTACTGCCAGCCTGCCATTGGATTTGAGCGTACTGAACATATGCTGGACAAACATAAAGTCCGCTTTTCCTTTGGCTGGCATCCAGAAGCGGTAGCGTTCTTTGAACTTCATCCCATCTGCGGAGTAGTTTTGCGAGAAGGGAGGATTGGCGATCACGATGTCAAAGCGTTTGAGTTCTCCTCCTTCTACATGTTTGGGCTCCATCAGTGTGTCGCCATTTTCTATCTGAGCATCCAGGATATTGTGAAAGAGCATATTGAGCTTACACAAGCCCCATGTGGTTCCGTTCTTTTCCTGACCATAAAGAGTCAGCTTCCTGGCAGAGCCGTATTTGCTCTCTACATGATTGAATGCTTCGATCAACATGCCACCGGAACCAACTGCGGGATCGCAGATCTCAGCATCCTCAGCCGGATCAAGGATGTTTACCAGCAGTTTGACCACTGTCCTGGGAGTATAGAATTCCCCGCCTTTCTTGCCCGCACTATCGGCAAAGTATTTGATCAGATACTCATAGGCGGAGCCCAAAAGATCTGGAAACTCCAGATTGTCATCGGTAAGCACCACTTTGTCAAAGTGAGTGATCAGTTCCACCAGGTCTTTATCCGTGATGCGTTTATTGTTCTTGCCAAAGGTCTTGTTGAAATCAATCGGTTTCAGCACCCCTTCCAGGGTCTCGCTATTGCTATCCTCAAGGGCTTCAAACGCCTTCTTGAGTTCATCTCCGATTTCTTTCTTCAGGTGCCGGATATTCTCCCATCTGGCACGGATCGGGACAAAGAAGTTGTAGCTTGATTCACTCTCCAGCCCTTTTTCAAGTGCTTCTCCGCTTACACCCTTATTCTCCAGGATTGCCTTGCGGTTATTACGTTCAATGTTGAAGAGATCATTTACCCTCTTCAGAAAAAGCATTGCTATCACGTATTCTTTGAATTCCGAGGCATCCATATTCCCGCGCAGGGATTCACAGGCCTCCTCCAGAAAGCGTTCCAGCCATGATAAAGACAGCTTATGCGCCATTAAATTCTCCGTTTATCTATATATCGTCAGACCTTGAAATAAGGCCATTAAAGTAACTGGGGTATGGGGCGAAGCCCCACTACTTGGGGTGGTGGGCGGGGATAGATGCTTAGTCAAACTACCCACCACATCATTATTAAGGTGTTCTTGTGCTTTAATCACAGTATGTGCAAGTACCTTTGAGATTATGCGACAGGAGCATAACACACTACCTATCGTCACCTCTGCAGATAGGCGAACTGGATTGATTAAGTCTCTGAGCCTATATCTTCTTTGCTCTTGATTTGATTGATTTAAGTGTCGCTCCACCAGCCTTGACCCACTCATCTATCTCGTTGATTTTGAATTTCCACAATCGCCCCATCTTGTGGGTGGGCATATCGTGGAATTTTATCCAGCGATACACCGTGTCATCGCTTACTCCGAGGTAAGCACATATCTCTTTGATGGACAGCCACCTGTCCTGCAGATGATCCATGATCACTCCTAATGAGCATTATTGGCAGGGGATTAGGCTTGTCTGTAATGCGCTATTCCCATGCTTATTTGATCTGATTTCATACTTCACAGAACCCTTCCAATTTGTCAATCGTTAAATTCCGCATCTCTCCGCAGATACCCGCATAGAAATGGTTAGGAATCGATAGGAATGTGATTGCTATTGACAATGAGAACCCTGTATAAATATTTGCAGAATTGAGGTAATAACTGCTTCATGGGAGATTGAATGCATCAGTATGACAAGGTTCTCAGCTATATCGACTACACCTCCACAGCCGGAGAAGAGGTGGGCATAAGGGTACACAACCCTCCCATTATGCCTTATGTGAGTTATTATCCAGATTTGATATCTTTCATAGATGAAGCCTATCTAACAGATCTGTTAGATTCTGAATACCTTTCCTATTTGATAAGCCATATACACAAAGAATCATACCTGAGCTGGTCACGATTTATTTAATAGTACATGGAGATACAAACAATGAATCCAATATATGAAGTCACACATGAAGATATCGAGAAATTAAAGGATATCAGTTTGAGCACTTTGATGTTCAAACTGATGTATTTAGAAGCTGCAGCAAACAACATTGAGAAATCAAGTGTTAGCGGGTCCTTAAGCATAACAATAGGAGATGGCGGCCAAGATGGAGGGGTAACCTGGGAAGGGTCCGTCGAAAAAACAGACTGGTTCCCATCAAGAAAGTGCTTATTTCAGAATAAGGCAAAGAGTTTCGGACCGCAAGAATGCTACAATGAGTTGTTTCAGGATATGAAAAATAATATTCTGAAGCCAAGGCTTGAGGACATAGGCAATAACGGCAAACACTATATCATATTCAACAATAAATCGTTAACTGAAGAGATGATAGATGATAGAATCAATCGGATTATTTCAGGGTTTCATGAAGCTGGCAGGATGGGAGTGACTAAAAACAATATAACCTTTTATGGCTCAGCACAAATTGCTGCATGGACTAATCAATACTATGCAGCAATCGTATATGTAAAGGAAACACAAGGGCAGAATATCGGAAGTAATTTTCAACTGTGGGATAGATGGTCTGGGTATGCGGATTATAAGTTGACCTATGTTGAGGATGTAGAAAGATCATCACACTTGGAATTCATTAAGAAAAAGCTATTAGAACCTCAGAGCGTTATTAGGCTTATTGGATTATCAGGTTTGGGGAAATCGAGATTAGTACTTGAAACATTCAGACCTCCAGAAAAAGATTCATCTAATATAAAACAGTCCATACTGAACAACATGGTAGTTTATATAGACTGTCAAGACGTTCAAAATTCTGTAATTATCAGTGACATATGTCAGTTAATAAATCATGGAAGAAGCGGTATTGTGGTATTTGACAATTGTCGTCCAAACCTCCATGATAAGTTGGTTCAAGAGATAACGCATAAAGACTCAAAGCTGAGTATGATTTCTATCGACAATGATCCTTCTGAAAGAAATGACAATGTCATACTATTGAAAAAGCTACCAGATCAAGTAATTGAACAAATCGTTGTAACTGCATTTCCGAACCTTACAAACAATCAGACAGTTATAAGAAAGATTGTTGAGCTATCCGGAGGATTTCCTAAGATAGCCTCCTTACTTGCCAATTCGTATCTCGAAAACGAACCCAATGTCGGTTCAATAACACAAAAAAGTCTCGTTGAAAGAATGATTGGTTGCTCCTTAGATATAACTAAAGATGAATGCAAAACACTTTGTTCATTGTCCGTATTTGATCACATTGGGTTTCTAAAAGAGCTTGAGGGGCAATTGAAATACGTAGCAGACGAGATTGCTGATGTAGATGTTTCTACCGTCAACAGCTACGTTCATAGATTTAAGGATAGAGAAATTATAGATTTTCGGCACAAGTTCTTACAAGTCGTTCCAAAGCCACTAGCCATTAGATTAGCCGAAGAATGGTGGAAAGTGTGTTTGCAGTCAAAGGCTGAGACGCTTTTTACTGATGAGAATTTACCCCCTGACATGCTTCAGAGTCTGTGTAAGCAGTTTAGGCATTTAGATTATGTGCCACAAGCAAGGGATATAGCTAGAAAGCTTTGTGAAGAACAAGCCCCTTTTGGCCAAGCGGAAGCCCTTTATTCAGAGAGGGGTTCGATGGTCTTCCGCTACCTTGTGGAAGTGAACCCTCAAACAACTGCTGATGCTATACACAGGGTTATTTCCAGGACTCAGTTGGCCGACCTAAAACTCATCAAAGGAAGAAGAAGTCTGGTAATTGCTTTGGAAATGCTTTGCTTCTGGAGAGATCAATTCTCTAAAGCATCCAGATCCTTGATGAGGTTAGCTTTATCAGAAAGCGAACCATATGCGAATAATGCTACAGGTCAGTTTTTGCAACTGTTCCAAATTCATCTTTCAGGAGCAAATGCAACATTTATCGAAAGACTAAAACTCATTAAAGAACTACTAAGCGAAAACAACAATGAGTCCATAAATTTAGCTGTGAAAGCGCTCAAGAACGTTGTTTTTTATGGAGACTTTACAAGAAGCTGTGGTTCCGAATTACAAGGGACAAAACCAGAGTTAACAGAATGGATGCCAGAGAAATGGAACGAGGTTTTTGACTACATTAGAACTGGGCTAGATATGTTATTGTCAGTACTAGACCATTCTCCCACAATGGAAGGAATGGTGAAGGAGGCTTTTGAGAGAGCATTATATGGACTCCTGCGACTCGGTTTGTTGGGTGAGATAGTTCACTTCATTGAGTGTGTTCAAACCAAACTAAACATAGCTTGGAGTAGTCTGCTCCAAGAATTCATACGGTACCAGAAGCAGGATCTATTCATAAAAGACCCTATAAGGAGTAAATGCATCGCTGAATGCATTGATGTATTATCCCCCCATACAATTGAAGATCAAATTCAAGAAATAATATGCAGACCTCCATATGATAATGAGAAAGAAGAGAATGGAAGATATATAGACCTGTCTGAGCAAAAAGCTGTAGAACTAGTTGCTGAGTTAATACAAAACAAGCGGATCTATGAGCACCTAGAATTGATGCTGATAGGAGAACAAAGATATGGAACAAAGGTTGGCTTCCTATTTGGCGAGCAAAATGAGGACAAACTGGCCCTATTCAATGATTTTGTGAAAGAATTTAAAGAGATTGATCCAAAGGAATCAAATCCATCAGTCATCGCCGGGTTACTTCAATACATTAAGCAAACAGAAACAAACCTGTATCGTGAAATAATTCAAAGCTTATTACGAGATGATTTTATGAATCGATTTTTGTTTGATGTAATTCGCATGCAGGATTTAGATGCCTATGATTTGATCGTAATTGAACAGCTTGTCGAATCCAAACTCGTAAATCCAAATCAGTTTAGGATACTTTCATACGGCAGTGTATTGGATAGATGTAGCCCTGAACATGTTCAGAGGCTTGTTTGGAGTGTGGTAGAAATCAACACTGATTTCGTACATCCCTCAATCGACATATTAGCAATGTATCTGATGTTTGATGAGGGTAACAATAAGCTTCACAGCATTAGTCCATTTATACAAGAACTACTTATCAAAGCACCACTTTCAAGCTATGTTAACAATGATTCGATGAGTTTGTATCACCGTCATGAGTTAGTAAAAAAGACTCTCAAATTAAAAGAGATTGATCCAAAATTTCTATCATTCATTATTACCGACATTTTGTTGTTATCTAGGGATTACTGGAGTTCACATAGATTTCATTCTGAAATTCGATCGTTAGTTTTCCTATTACTTGAAAGTAGATTTGAAGAATCATGGGACATTATCTCAGATTTCTTGCTAAAGGACACAGAAAACTCATACGGTCTACTATACTTGCTAAATCCCAAAAACGAGATTGGTGAAAAGAAGGGTATAGATTCCATTCTTTCTGAAAGCGTGCTAATAGATTGGTGTAAAAAAGAAACTAGGGCTTACGAGACTCTTCCATCATTGATACCCGTTTTGACATTCAATGGAGCTGACATTCAATTTCATAAATTGATACTGTTACTATTCGATTTAAAGCTTTATAACCAGATAACTCTGGATCGGATTTATTCTAATATGATGCCAAGAGCCTGGGGTGGTTCAGCGATACCAATTTACGAGGGACACATAATAGTGTTGAAATCTCTTGATCAATACGATGATCCATTGATTGTTGATTGGGTTGCAACATGCTTAGACAATTTGAAAAAAAGAATCGAATTTGAAAAAGATAGAGAAAGTGAAGATTACTTCAGATTCAATTAATGGCGCTTGCAGATATCGTGTCAGAATTTGAAGTTTTCGGTGATCTGATTTGCAGAAATCCTGTCAAAAACTACCTAAAAGGGTCTTGGTAAGGATGAGCAAGGATGAGTAACGATGCGACAGTTTGCAGTTTTCGCTGCACAATTTGCAGTTTTCGTTGTCACTTTACACATGCCATTTGAGGCAACGCGCGACGGGCTGGAGCCCTGCTCCGTCGGCTACGCCTCCTCCGCAGGGCTCCAGCCCGTCGCAGCAAGGTAGATTATTTATGAAAAAGAACTTGACTTGGATTAGCAAGATGAAAACAATGCAATTGGTCGCTTGGCCTTACATAGATTGTGAGTAACGAGGGATATCAGATGCCCTCAAACAACCAGATAAACAATGAGTTGGAATTTACACCAACATTTGGGACTCAACATGATAAAAAGACTTTGCTCGTTCGCTATATTTCTACCATTTGTTGTTTCCATATATGCTCAGTATGGCAATCCCATCACCCTATGGTCTCAAGTAACTGACAATTTTCCAAACTCACCATATGAATATGCCAAAAATATCCTGGTTATCGACAATCATATATGCTTTACAGTAAATGGTTCAAATGGTGAATTAAGCCTTATCCAGATAAATAAGACGACCGGTCAGCAAGAATGGCAATGCATCCTGAGCACGAATCCTTTTGGAACGTATGATATTGATAAATTAGCTAAGACTCCTGATAACAATATTGCAGTTATCGATAGCACGTATATGCTAAAAAAGATCAGCGTGCAAACAGGTGAAGTTCTTTGGTCTCTTAGGCTAAACGGAATTGTCTGGCTATGGCAGGATTCGTGGTCAATAGCCTCCATATCCACGGGTATCGTATGCTGGGGTGATAGGTTAGCCTTAATATTTGTCAATAACGATGGTCAGGTTATTGGTGCCCATGCGGATGTTTATGAAGGATATTGTTATAGTTACGGATATCATGGATTATTCGTTAATAATAACGAGGATATATATCTGTATCAGCAGGGTCAATACTATGATGATGACTATGTATATCATTGGAAAACTGTTTTTTCCATCGCAAAGATCTCTTCAACTGATTACTCACAATCCTACACGATAGATTGGATTAGAGATTACCAAAGTGGCGGTTTTCAAGATGAGTGTGTGCCCAAAGTTACCCTTAGTAATGGGAATTTATATTTAAGTAGTATTTATATTGATTACGATACAGATGGACGATGGCCTAGAATCAGACGCCTGGATCCTTCGACTGGAGAGGTTCTCTGGGTTCAGGATATTGACTCTTCAGGAGATATTGAGCTATGGGGTTTATTACCCAATGCTACGGACGTTCTGGGGTATGGGTTACGAGTTAGTAGTTTAAATCCGGTTTTTGTAAGTTTTAATGAAAATGGGTCAGCTACATGGATGTATGATGTGCCACTACCAATAGCAGAAGTGGATTACAAAGGTGTTTTTTATCAAACCCTGTGGGATAACAATGTACTATACTGCGCCGGAACATTCGGATCAGATCTGGGTTTAGATTCTTGGATATCGTGCTTGTCAACATCCGTTTCCAATAACGATCATGTTCAGATACAATCCCCGCCGATTATTAGCTGTTACCCGAATCCTTTTAGAGGTTCTGTTAATATTGAGATTAAACAATTGACTAAAGAACCCACATCTGTGTCAGTTTATAATATTAAGGGACAACTCGTTAATACTCTGCTACAGAAGACAATTTTGGATTCAGAAAAGTACAATCTTATTTGGGACAACACTGCCAACGATGGCACAACATCTGCTGCGGGAGTTTATTTCATAAAAATTAAGTCGGGGACAGATAGCATTGTCAAGAAAGTGACATTATTAAAATAGTATATATCCGTTGATTCCAGCTCATCATGAGAACCTTCAGGTGTGATATCTCCGAATACATCATTAGGACACTTAGTATACCAGCTGAATGTTGCGTCCGATTTGATCAATACTCAGCCTAGTTTTGATAAGTAGCTATACTGAATGAGGTCAATCATGCTGAACGAATCCAGTATCTTCTGATCATCAACCTTGTGAACTAGATTCTTCGATCGTTCAGTTCAGTTTCCTGATCTTGTGCTTGTAGAAACTCCTGTCAGAATTTGAAGTTTTCGATGATCTATTTTGCAGAATTCCTGTCAGAAACTACATCAAGGGTCTTGGTAAGGATGAGCTACGATGCGACAGTTTGTAGTTTTCGCTGCACAACTTGCAGATTTCGTTGTCACGTTTCACAGGAAAGACCACACATTAAGATCGTTGCACATGAAAGTGGACAAAAAGTATATGTAAATAGTTCTTGACA
>DAOSEN010000028.1:0-13244 GCA_035363155.1 Candidatus Cloacimonadota bacterium
CTTGGACATTTGAAGTTTTGGTGATTGGATTTGAAGTTTTCAGTGAGGGTTTATAGCTATCTTCCGGCAAAAGTCCGGAACGAAGTGAAGGAAGACACAAGTTTTCAGATATATTCCTTCCAAGCATAAGGTGTCGTCCTGCCGGACTCCTGGTTCTACCGATGCATACCCAGCAGTCGAACTGCTGGGCTATGGGCATACGCCCTGACGTGCTCCGCACTCTCCAAATCCCGCAGCTCCCCCGGAAAATCTCTCCAGCTTATGTTTCGGCAGCTTGGATGTGACCAGCTATGCTCTCCGGTGTAGATCAATCTGCCTGAGCCGCGATGAGATCGATTCCGAAACCGTATGATTCCCTGTACTAGGATGACGGGAAAACCTCTGGACAGGTCTAGTTAACTGTGTTGAAATTCTGTGGTTTATCATATTTGGCACCTATGTATTTTAGGAATTCAATTCCTGATTTACATAGATTATTCAGTCGATATGCTATCAAGAACAACCTGCATTTTCTGGATTATAATCCAAAAAAGAAGGCTTTTTTTCGGATTATGATCATAAAAACGGGGGGATTAATAATTGAGAATTACGTGGAAGGGTGAAAAGGTGGAAAGGTGAAACAAGCGCTGTACAAAGAAGTAATTCGTTGGCAATAATAAATCTGTATGAATCCGTAGAATCAGTGTAATCCGTAAGTGATGATTGAGAATGAATGGAACGCAGATTGAACGGATTCAACGGATTTACAGGATTTTTGTTTTACCACAGAGAAGGCAGAGGGCTTGATTGAATGTATAATGTAGAATGTATAATGTAGAATGAATGGCACTCGGATCATAAAAATAATTTGGCCTTGTCAACTGATTTGTCAACCGCAACCATATAGGGGGATATTTTTTTGATCTTTGCTGTGTATAGAGTGTGAGACTTTAGATTTAAAAACTTGACATCAGATCAGTCTTGTTAGAGATGTGATTTTATACATACTAGAATAACATACAGAATCAACTATAACGTATCATAAGAGATCAAATCAATCGAGCATTAGGGTATTGTGATTGTTAATGTAGAATACAGATAAGATAACCAATCTGAAGGTCATAAAGGAGCACTAATGAAAACTAGCTTTTTCAGTATGTTTATCGCTTTAATGTTATTGTCTGGGTGCGCTCAAATATCAGTGTATCATAAAAGCAATCCCAAGGAGAAAGGCATACCAGGCACTGAAATCAGCCAAAAGAAACCAATTATAACTCATTACTATGATTGGGGACTTTCAAATCATGATTTAAGTAAAATCTCAGAGTATGAAAAGAAGTATTATGAGGACACTGGGCTGTTTAGCAAGGTAGAATCAGTTTACTACATAAACGGCAAATTCTTATCCAAAGAGGTTCTCATCTCCATCCTTAATAAATCCATGTTTTCTTATGCTTTGATAAAAGGCATTGATAGTGATGTTATGGTGTATTTAATTGAAAGTGATATTGAAAGACTAATACAGACAGATACTCTCGAAACTCTTGGCTCATTAAGGAAAAAAACCGAAGATATCTCCAAAGGAATAGCTGCATGGGCATACGCAAATGAATATTTGTTTAACAAGCCAAAGGGAGTAGATTTGGAGCCATATGAAGCAAAACGAGAAATTATTGGTATAATCGATGAGATGATTGATAATGAGCTCAATAGCGGTGATATTAACGTGCTGATAAAAGCTAAACTGTCTGGAGTGCCTTTCGCCATGTTGATCCATATACTACGAATGGCCACATTAGGTTTGATTCCATTGCCAACCACATTTAGTACTGAGTATAAAATATTATACTTTGATGCCCACAACAATCTGATTGGTACCGATAAGTTGAGGTACAAGTTTACGGGATGGCAATCCATGCTATTTGTCCCTTTTGTGAACTCCAGAGAGTCGAGTGAAGCTTCTTCATTTAAACTCACTAGGAGTTTAGGGAGCCATATAGTAAATAAATCGGCAGAATATTGGAGCAGTGTTAATCAGTAATTTTCAGCAAATATATGTTGACGCTAAAAAGCATCTTCATAGATAATGCACAAATCTCCAAAGGAGGATTTTGCCGATGAAACGCTACATGATCCTACTGCTCGTTGTGCTGTGTTTTTGTTTCAGTTGTGCCTGCAACAAAAAGGGCTGCGATCCCAAGCCTGAAGCCGGTGCAGAGCTTTCCAATCCTGAAGAACTGAGCACTTTTGCCGATCTCAACAATGATTTTGCCTTCCGCCTCTATGCCAAAGCCGATACCAAGGGGAAGAATCTCTTTTTCTCTCCCTATAGCATCTCAACTGCGCTTTCCATGGCCTATGGCGGCGCTAAAGGGAATACCGCCACGCAGATGGCAAAGGCCTTGTCCTTCAGCTTACCTGAGGCTGAGCATCATGCTGCCTTCCGGGATTTGGGAAACCACCTGAATCAGATCGGGAAACGCGGTAAAGCCGAAATGAGCATTGCCAATGGCCTGTTTCAAGCCAAGCTGCATGAGAAGCTGCTCCTGGCAGATTACCGCAAACTCCTGCAGGAAAGCTATGGCAGCGATATCTATTCCTTGAATTTCAATGACGCCAAAGGCACTGCCAAATACATCAATGATTGGGTCTTGGATCGTACCAACCAGCGCATCAAGGATCTGGTCAGCGAGGATCATATCCAGGGCAGCAACAACGGGATGGTATTGGTAAATGCGATCTTTTTCAAGGGCAAATGGCTGGAGCAATTTGATCCCAAGGCTACCCGCAAAGACTATTTTTACGTGAAGCCGGAACGGGTGCCGGAGAATGGCAAACCCGTGGAATTGATGTTCCGTCAGGGTGAATATGCCTATGGGGAATTCCCAGGTTTCCAGATGCTGGAACTGCCCTATGAAGAGAAGGATCTGTCCATGCTGGTGATCTTGCCGGATGAACTGAGCGCAACCAAGCCGGAACTAAATCCCCAGAACCTGAATACCTGGCGCAGCAAGCTGAATACCCAGGAGGTGAAAGTATATTTCCCGCGCTTCACCTTTGATCTGGATCTCGAGAATATCCCCGGCATGTTGAAAAGCATGGGTATGGTCGATGCGTTCAGCGACGTAAGTGCTGATTTCACCGGAATCCGCCAGCCCGGAGCCGCTGATCTATACATCATGGATATCCTCCACAAAGCTTTTGTGGAAGTGAAAGAAGAGGGCACGGAAGCTGCCGCAGCCACGGCGGTGATCATGGCCACCAAAGCTGCCCCGGGACCAGAGCCCAAGATACCCGTCTTCCGGGCAGATCATCCCTTTATCTATATGATTATCCACAAGCCCAGCGGAGCCTTGCTGTTCCTGGGTAAATTTGCCGAACCACCAATCCTGAAATGATCTGACTGCCGAGGGAGGATCGATGCGCAAAATCAAATTGATCAAGACCGCGGTGCCCACCCTGGAAGGGGCTGGTGTCCATTTGCTGAGGGTGTTTGGTTATCATGACATCCCGCTCTTCGATCCCTTTTTGATGATGGATGATTTTCGCAATGACGAGCCTAAAGACTATTTGCCCGGCTTTCCCTGGCATCCGCATCGGGGGATTGAAACTATCACCTATATGCTGGAGGGTTCTGCCGAACATGGCGATAGCATCGGCAATTCCGGAGTGATCTCCAAGGGTGACGTGCAATGGATGACCGCCGGAAGTGGCATCATCCACCAAGAAATGCCCAAGCCAGACGCCCAGGGCAGGATGTATGGCTTTCAATTGTGGGCAAATCTGCCCGCCCAAAGCAAGATGATCGCACCCCGCTACCGGGACATCAAAGCCAGGCAAATCCCCATGGTCATGGATCCTCAGGGTGCGGAAGTAAAGCTGATCTGCGGAGCTTATTTGGGGCAAAAGGCACCTGTAGACGATATCATCATTCAGCCTCATTATTGGGATGTATATGGCTATTCAGAGCGGGAGCTTCACTTTCCTGCGGCTGCGGGATATACCTGCTTCATCTATTGCTATGCAGGAGATGCGATGGTTTCAGATACAAAGATCGGGAACCATCAGGCAGTGCTGTTTGAAGATGGCGAGGGGATCACGCTCCGTACCGGTAGCCAGGGAATCAGGTTTTTGTATCTTTTGGGCAAGCCTCTGGGAGAGCCCATTGCCTGGGGTGGTCCCATCGTGATGAACACCCGGGAAGAGTTGCGTGAAGCCTTTGCTGATCTGGATAGAGGCAGCTTCATCAAATGATGAGGTTGCCGTAAGCTGCGAGCATGAGGATGTCTGCCCAGAAAAGTCAATAATGCTATCTAAACCCACCCACCACCCTCTTGGGAATGGGGCTCTGCCCCATACTCCCCAAAAGCATTAATGACTTTTCGATAATGAACTAAACAACAAGACACGGAAACAATAAAAAACCTGCCTGGGATATACTCTATCACAGCGGGGAAAGAGGTAGATCATGAAAAACAAGTATTTGATGGTTGTGGTATTCATCCTGGTCGCTACGGCTCTGATTGCCGCCGGCAAAACAGATTTGGAAGCTTATAAGCTGAAGGGCAAGGTGCAAAACATGGGCACGGAAAGCACCATCTATCACTTCAACTATGATGGATCTCTGGAAATGGAGAGCTATGACTGGGGCTACAGATATGGCGATATCTACTATGAATATGATGAACAGGGACGGCTGAGTCACGTAAACGATATCGATGAATATGGTGACGTGATCTATGAAACCTGGTATATCTACAATGACCAGGGCTTGCTGGCGGAAAAGAAGAATGTGGATGAGTATTACGAATACAATACCCGCCATGAGTACGATGCCAGGGGCAATGTGATCTGGACCAGACATTTCATTGAAGACACAACCCCGCTATCTGCTGTAGAATATGTATGGGACAAAAAAGGCCGTAAGATCAGAGAAAATTCCTATGATGCAGATATGGTCATGACAGACTACATCACTTATAAATACGACAAAAAGGGCAATATCATCCAGCAAATGAACTATGAAGCGCCCAAGAAACTCTCCTATAAGACCCTGTCCAAATACAACAAGCAAAATCAATTGATCCGGGAAACGCAATATACTGGCAAGGCACAGATGTACATCCAGGATATTGCCTACAATAGCCTGGGTGACGTGATCCAAAGGAAGACCTACTATCCCAAAGAGAAGAAGACTTCGCTCATGGAGATTTCATACAACTACGATGATCAGGGCAATTGGATCATGATGTTGGGAACCCGGGATGGCATAGAGGAAGAACCGACTTACAGAGAGATCAACTACTATACAGAAGAATAATCCTGAGATTCAAGATGTGAGGTGTGAGATGAAAGCTACTGGCGTTTTCGTGTTTCTTTGCCTTTTGGCAGGATCACTGTGGGGATATGCCGAATTACCCACTTGGGAATCAAAGTATTTGAAGGGTAGGGTGTACAAACTCGAAGAAGGAAGCAGGGAGTTTATCTTCAACCAAGCGGGGAAAGTAATACTGGAAAGAGATAGGTTTTTGGGCAAAATCTTTGAGACTGTATATACTTATGACGATCAAGGGCGCATCCGCCATAAGATCGTGGCAGACAATGAAAACAACATCTATGAAGAAGATCATTTCTTGTATGATGAGCGGGGTCGCCTGTATGAAAAGATAGATGGTGACAGTACCCTAAGCAGAATCACAAAAGTCGAATACAAATATGATGCCAAAAACAGACTACAATGGGAACGAGTGGTGGACGATATCGGTGGCATGTTCATAGCTAATGAATACCAATGGGACAAGAAAGGTCGCAAGATCAGGCAAAACCGCTATGACATGAATATGAAGCTGGAATCCTATGACCTGTTCAAGTATGACAAAAAGGGAAACATCCTTGAGGAAAGCATCTATGATGCTCCCAAGACGCTCGCTCTAAGAACCGTGAGAAAATACGATAAACAGAGCCGCCTGATCTATGAGGCCAGGTATCGGGGAAAGGTATTGGAAGAAGTAGTTGAAGCGATCTTTGACGAACAAGACAATGCAGTACTTAGCTTCCTCCATAAACCACAAAGCAAGGAAACCACTACCATTTCTCACCAATTCACATACGATGATCAGGGTAATTGGATCGTGGACGTGACCATCATCGATGGTGATAGTTGGGGACCGGAAACCCGGAAGATATACTATTTTGAGGATTAGCAAGCCGAGGAGGCAGGAATCTGCCCGAAGCTATCGCAACTTTTGGTAATTCAGCTTTTTACTTGACAGAGTGATCCCTTTTGGAAACTGTGATAATTAGGATTGTTTTGTTTATAAAGCAACAGATGATACAGGTTTAGCTGATAAAAGAGGTTTAAATGTCCTTATTTGATTTTTTTGGCATGATGGCAAATGACATTGCAATTGATCTGGGTACTGCCAATACGCTGGTGTACAAAAAGAACAGCGGAGTAGTGATCGATGAACCGTCTGTAGTGGCGGTTTCCACGGATAGCAGAAAGATAATCGCTATCGGCCAGCAAGCCAAGGTGATGCTGGGGAAAAACCCTGACGAAGTACGGGTGATCAAACCCCTCAAAGATGGCGTGATCGCAGATTTTCAGGTAACGGAGCTGATGCTGCGCAATCTCATCATGCGGGCTCAGAAAAAGCGCCTGCTGGTACGTCCCCGGGTGATCGTGTGTGTGCCTTCCGGGATTACAGAAGTGGAAAAACGGGCGGTGCGGGATAGTGCCTTGCATGCCGGAGCCCGGGAAGTTTTTCTGATCTCAGAGCCCGTAGCCGCTGCCATTGGGGCGGATCTGCCCATCGATGAAGCCTGTGGTAACATGGTGATGGATATCGGAGGCGGCACCAGTGAAATAGCTGTGATCTCACTTTCCCATATCGTGGTGCACAATAGCATCAGAGTGGGTGGAGACAAGATCGATACCGATGTGATCAGTTATCTGCGCAAGAAGAACAACCTCCATGTGGGCTTGCAGACTGCGGAAAGAATCAAGATGACCATTGGCAGTGCATATCCCCTGAAGCAGGAACTCAGCATGGATGTACGGGGACGGGATATTGTCTCTGGTTACCCTGTTACCATCAAAATCTCCTCGGAAGAGATCCGGGAAGCCATCTCCGAGACGGTTGCCACCATGATCGATGCCATCAAGCGGCTCTTTGAGCGTACGGCGCCGGAGCTTTCTGCCGATATTGCCGAGCGGGGTATCTTCCTCACCGGCGGTGGAGCTTTGCTGAAAGGCCTGGATGAAAAGATCCGCAAGACGGTGGATTTACCCGTGCATGTGGTACCTGATCCTCTGGAATGCGTGGTCAAAGGCGCAGGAATGGTGTTGGACGATATCGACCGCTACCGTCAGGTGCTGATCAAACGGATTGAGGACTGATTCCGCCTCTTCGGCTAAATCAGAAAACACAAAGAATAGAAGCTAAATAGGGGCAGATACTGCCGGATGTACAAACATTACATTTTGCCGGGAATCTTGGTTTTGCTGGCGCTTGCCATGTTGATTGGCAGTGAGGAGTTACGCATAGCCAAGGCAAGTTTTTTTGGACGCAGTATCTTCTTTCCCTTTGTGCAGTCCATCAAAGCCATCGAAAGCAATCAGGCCCTAAGGCAGGAGAATTTTACCCTGCGCAGCCGCCTGACCGAATCCACCCTGCACAATCTGGAACTCCAGAATGCTCTGAAAGAGTATCAGGGCGTGATGTCCATCGCTTTCGACACCGCTGGGGCAGAGTTTGAACTGGCGGAAGTGATAGGTTTTTCCGGGCAATTTGAAGAGCGCAATCTGATCGTCAACAAAGGTAAAATCCATGGCATCAAGCCCGGTTCTGCCGTGATCTCTGGCAATGGCATCGTGGGTAAAATCGTGAGCGTGACAGATACTTACAGCATTATCCTGCCTTTTTCCAATCCCCGCTTTCAACTGCCGGTGATGGATCTGCGTACCAGTGTGCAGGGCATCCTGCAAGCCAATATCACCGGAGCAATCTCTATGAACATGGTAAAACTGGGTTCAGAAATCGCCGCGGGTGATACGATCGTGACCTCAAATCTCTCCCGGCTGTTCCCCAAGGGTTATCCGGTGGGCACCATCAACCGCATCAAGGAATCTCAAGACAATCTCTTCATCAGCGCCGAAATCACTCCCTACACTCTGGTGGAAAACCTGGAGCATGTATTTATCCTGAAACAAAGGAAGCAGTAATGAGCAAGGAATTTCAAGCAGTAATCACAGTTTATGGAGTGCGTTTTGAGCGTATTCCCGTAAAAACCCATATCCTCAGCCCCGAAGACGAGATGCTGGAGATCATCCGGAAGTACGCCCTCCCCCAAATGCGACCCGGAGATATGCTCTGCATCAGTGAAAGCCCCCTCGCCATCACACAGGGACGGGCTATCCCGGTGAGCGAACTCAAGATCAGCATGCTGGCCAAGATTCTCTCCAGCTATGTCAGCAAAGTGCCATATGGCATTGGTTTGGGTGCTCCATCAAGTATGCAATGCGCTATCGATGAAACCGGAGTGCCGAGGATTATCTTTGCCGCCTTCGTGGGGGCTTTGGGCAAGCTGATTGGCCGCAAGGGTGATTTCTACAGGATTGCCGGAATGCAGGCCGCCCTGGTGGATGCTGCTACCACATCACCGGTTCCCCCTTACAATGAAACCGTGATCAAAGGCCCAAAAGACCCACAGCAGGTGGCAGAACAACTGGCGGCAGAGACTGGCTATCCGATCGCCATCATGGATATCAACGACATTGGCGGAAGCTGGATGATCGGTGGAGGCGGAGGCGTCTGCAAAGCCTTTATCGAAGCCGCTATGAAGGACAATCCTCAGGGACAGGGGGATGAACTGACCCCGCTGTGCATCGTGAGGCGTGTGGACTGACAATGATCTGGAAGGGACTATTCTCATTCCTGCTGGGACTGCTGTTTTTCTACCTGCAGGTGCTGATTACGCCAGCTTTGGCAATCGGCAGAATTGTGCCCAATATCTTGATTCCCTGGATGATCTTTACGCTGTGGACCAAGCCTCAGAATATTGCCCTCAGTGTGGGCTTTATCATTGCCCTGCTCTATGACACTTTGTATCCCTCCACTTTTGGTCTCAATGCACTGCTATTCACGATCATGGGTGTAGCGGTAAATCTCTTTCGCATGCCCTTCGAGCAGGATAGTGTAGTGGCAAAGCTGCTCACCATCGCCGCCGCAAATCTGATCTTCAGCTTGCTCAATCTGATGGGATATGGCCTGATGTGGGGATTTGGTATGGGGCTGTTTCTGCTGAATCTGGGTGCATTTGTGTACAACCTCATCTTCAGCCTTATCATATTCTGGGCCATGCAATTGATCAGCCGCCTGCGTATCGTCATCGCCCATGTTTAGCAGCGAAAGCACCCGAGTCTATAGCATCGTCCTGGGGGTCTTGTTTCTACTTTTGATAGGATCTCTGTTCAATCTTCAGGTCGTGAAAGGTGCGCATTATCAGAGGGTAGCCCAGAGCAATTTTGTCCGCATCCGGCGCATCGTGGCAACCCGGGGAGAAATCTATGACCAGAAATATCGCCCCATAGTCCAGAATATCCCTTCCCAAAACCTCTTTTTGACCAGCGGTAAGATCCGCAATCTACCCTCCTTATCACGCTTTCTGGAGATCAATTTTGGAATTGCTCCGGACGAACTGACCACCCTGATCATGCAGCAGCGGTTCAAGACCTATGAGGAAATCCTCCTGGTGGAGAATATACCTTATGAAACCGTGCTAACCCTGAGCGAGTATCTGAACTACTATCCGGAGCTGGTCTTCCGAACTGGTTCAACCCGTGACTATCTATATCAAAACCACTTCACTGGCTATGTGGGACGCATCAACGAAAAGGAGTATGAACTCTACAAAGAAGAGGATTACTCCATCAACAGCCACATTGGCAAGACAGGGCTGGAAAGATACTATGAGGTCTTGCTGAGAGGCAAGGACGGCAGGGAAGTGGTGCAGGTGGATGCCCAGGGCAGATCATTGGGATTGTTTCGCCAGGAAGGCTATGTAGAGCCCCTTAATGGGCTTTCTCTGGTGCTGACTATCGATAACGATCTGCAGGAATTTGCCCAAAAGGCGTTCCCGGATTACCAGCGAGGAGCCGTAGTCGTCACCGATGTGCGCACCGGAGGCATCCTGGCTTATATCAGCAAGCCCGGTTATGATCCCAATGTGTTCATGCAAAGGATCAGCCCTGAGGTATGGGCTGATCTCAATCGCAAGGAAAAACCCATGCTGGATCGTGTAACTCACGCCACCTATCCCCCGGGCTCGATCTTCAAGCCGGTCACCGCAGGTAAGGGACTGGAAATGGGGGTGATCAATATCAATACACTGCTCAGTCCCTGTGTAGGCGGCATGCAGGTGGGCAATCGCTTCTTCCGCTGCTGGTTTCACAGTGGACATGGCAGGGTGAACATCATCGATGCGCTCAAAGTATCCTGCGATGTGTATTTCTACGATCTATCCATGAAGATCAGCCTCGAAGACTTTCACGACTATGTAAAACGCTGCCACCTCACCGAGCGAACGGGCATTGATCTGCCCAATGAACGCACCGGCTTTTTCCCCACAACGGAATGGTATCGCAAGACTTTTGGTAAAAACATCGGGATCCTGGGGCACAAGGTAAATCTGGCCATCGGGCAGGGTGAGATTCTTACGTCACCTTTGCAGATGAACGCTCTTTATGCAGCAATCGCCAATGACGGACTCTGGATCCAGCCCCATCTGCTGAAGCAGACTGTAGGACGGGGACGCCTGACCCGTGAACAGGTAGAACCAGTAGCCAAAAAACGACTCCCGATGAGTGCTCAGACCTTGAGGCTCATTCAGCAAGGGCTGTGGTCAGTATGCAATGCTCCCGGAGGCACAGCCCGTAGCGTTCAGGTACCCGGAGCCACTACCTATGGTAAGACCGGATCGGCAGAAAACTCCATGGGCAAGACCACCCATGCCTGGTTCAGCGGCTACATAGTTACCGATAAACCCGAAATCGCCATAACGGTATTCATGGAAAATGCCGGTGGTGGTGGAGCCATGGCAGCACCGGTGGCCAGGCAGATCTTCGATTATTACATGGGCAACCTGGAGGATATCAAGCGTCCGGCTGTGATTCCCGCCCAGTTCCGCACTGCAGAGGATGTGCAGAGTGAACCGACCCCCAGCCCCACTGACACCGATATAGGAACAACTACCACTCCGGAAACTGAGGTCACCGAACCATGATCAACCGCAAGAAATTTGATTTTACCCTCCTGGTGGTGCTGATCCTGCTCATCATCCTGGGTTGCATAGCTATCTACAGCGCTTCCACTACCGTGATCGGGGATCAGATCAGCACCCAGAACCACTGGTGGAAGCAGATCATCTTTGCGGCTCTGGCAATCGGCTTGATTGCACTATTGATCCGACTGCCCATGCCGATCTTCGATATCCTTATCCTTCCCGCTTTCATTTTCAATCTTCTGGCTTTGATTCTGGTGCTGTTCACTCCAGCCGTAAATGGTGCACATCGATGGTTCAGTTTCGGGGGAATCAATATCCAGCCTTCAGAAAGTGCAAAATTACTCACTATCCTAATGGTAGCCAGATACATCAGCAAAGAAAACCTCACTGATCACCAGCGGATTCTGTATGGCTTTGGGATCATGCTGGTGCCGGTGCTGCTGATCATGATCGAGCCCGATTTTGGCACAACTCTGGTGTTTTGGGCTAGTCTGCTGGCCATGCTGATCGCAGCCGAAGTACCATTGTTTTATATTCTGCTGATCATTTCTCCGGTGATCAGCATAGTCTCATCCATGCACTGGCTGGCGATTTTGATCTGGCTGGGAATCATGGTCTTTCTGCTGATGCGGGCGCGGCTTTCCTGGGTGGCAATCACCGTGGCTTCTATCGCCAATGCCTTTATTGCCATGATCATGCCCGTCCTGTGGATGGGAATGAAGACTTACCAGCAAAACCGCATTCTCACTTTTCTGGATCCCACCCGTGACCCCTTGGGTGCCGGATATCAGATCATCCAGGCCAAAATCGCCATTGGCAGCGGTTCTTTGACAGGCAAAGGCTGGCTGATGGGCACCCAAAAAAACATGAATTTCCTGCCTGAACACCATACAGACTTCATCTTCTCGGTGATAGGGGAGGAGTTTGGTTTTGTGGGCAGCATATTGCTACTACTGGTGTTTGCCTTCTTCTTTGGGCGCATCATCTATGCCGTCAGTCAGCTCAAGGTGCGGGAAAGAAAGATTGCCTCATCAGGGATTCTGGCTTATCTTATGTTTCAGAGCTTTATCAATATTGGGATGAATATCGGCTTGGTACCAGCCACTGGTATTCCCCTGCCGTTTATCAGCTATGGCGGTTCGAACCTGCTGATCAATTCCATCTCGGTGGGGGTCATCATGAAATATCTAAACGAAAGAGGATTTATCAAATGAGGTTATGGTTTGGCCTGATTGGACTTGCATTTGTACTTGGATCATGTTTCTTTGGCTCATCACTTATTATGACCGATGCTGATATTGGCGACAGTATCAACCTTGTGCTAAATCCCAGCTTCAATCCCTATTCCGAGTCCGGCAAGGACGCTCTCAAGGGATGGGATATCCATGTGGAACCGCGGGATCCCAATTTTGACAAGATCATCGTGGACCCCCTCGAAGCCCTGGAGGGCAAAACTTCCCTGCGCATATCTGCCTCAGAACACGATGTAATGCTGCTCTCTTCTCCCTTTAAGGTGCGCCGCTATGGCGCTTACTATTGCCGCATCAGCGCCAAAACCGATAGCCCTCAGGCACCCCAACTCACCTTCAGGATGATTACTTTCAAAGAAAACGGCAAGATCACCAACCGGTTCAAAAAGAAATTTACCCCCGGGGAAGACTGGACCAAAGCTACAATCAGTGCGGGATTCCTCAAACCCGGCGTAAACTTTGGCCGCATCGCCATCTTGATCCCACCCTTTGCCGAAGGCTCCATCTGGCTGGATGATGCCGGATCCTGGGAAGTGCACGGCTTCAATATAGACTGATCCCGGGCGGGCTGACAAACATATCTTGACAAAAAAAGCACAGCTATATCCTCACCCGAAATCGAAAACGGGAGACAAAGATGAGAAAGCTGTTTTATCTTTTGTTAGTAGTTTCTATCATTTCAACCCAAATAATGCAGTAGGGTTTTCACAGTCTCTATTTTGGGACTGATTT
>DAOSEN010000029.1:0-10985 GCA_035363155.1 Candidatus Cloacimonadota bacterium
ACTGGACTTGAATTCACTCTCACAGTTTCAGCGGGAGTATTGTTCAACGGTCTTATATAGTGAAAACCTACAAAGGAGATACAATGTTTAAACGAATCTTTTTCACCCTCATCCTGGCAATTGCTGTAGCGGCTGCTGCAGCCCAGAGCATAGCCCAAAACCCCCTCTCACTCATCGCCCAGGCTCTGGCGCCTTTGGTGGTGATCATCGCTACCCCCCTCATCACCCGGCTCTTCAAAAAGCTCGGCATCGATATCGCCGAAAGCACATTGGAGCCCATCCTGATGCGCATTATCGAGATCATCGCTTCTGTGGAGCAGAACAAAAAAGACCTCAGTGGAGCGCAGAAGAAAGAACTCGTTACCGATATGGCGAAGAGCTTGCTCTCCTCCAATGAAAAGAAAATCCTGATCAAGAAATTCGGCTCTCTGGGCACGGCAGTGCAGGCTGCGTTTGAGCGCAGTTCTATTTCGATGAAATGAAGCAAGAGATGTAAGTTATGAGTTATGTGTTTGATAAGGTGTGCTTCTCAAGGTTATTGGATAAGCGGCTACAAGCTGTTTCCACATTCAAGCGGCAAGATGCCGCACCTACACTAACTCGTAACTAAAAAGGAGCTACAATGTCCATACCCATCGGATTGATCCTCTTCTTCCTGGGGCTAATGATTAGCCTGGTCACTTATATCTGGACTGCGCACAGCAAACGCCTGGATAAACTCGAGCGTCTGGTAAGTGCTGCTGATCTCAGTAAGTGTCAGGAGTGCGAGCCAGTTACGGTATCGCAGATCACTGCCCTATTTGATGCCAGGTTCAACGAGTTCCGCCTGGAACTTTATAAGAGCGGGGTGCTGAAAGCCCCTACGAACAGATCCCAAAAAAAATGACCACAGATAAAAGAGCTATGAGATTTGATTGTAGAAGCGGCTTCCAGGGGTTTGGAAAACAAGCGGCTACAAGCCGTTTTCACGTTCAAGCGGCAGGATGCCGCTTCTACACTAACTCATAACTAAAAAAGGAGTTACAATGGTAAGATTCTATGATAAAGTGTATATCCGCGGCGCTGCAGCCCGGATTACCACGATTGCCAAATCTGCCCTGGTATCCGGATGGACGCTATTACCCAGCGGGATCAAGGTAACCCAGGAAAACAGCATGAAGACAGAAGCGGATGTGACCACTCCCATGGGCGACGGTACCGACAACGTGGGTAGTGAAGCAGCGGTGCTGGATATGCAACTGATCAATTTCACAGGGGACAATATGGACGGGATTCGAGCTGCACTCATCAACCAGAATGTGGACATTCTGATGTATGACAGCAGCCAGAATACCAAAGCCCAGGTGATCTTCAATACGGTGGTACATCCCACCGAAGAACGAGCTTCAGGTAAAGAAGCGATAATCAAGCTAAATGGCAAGAAACGCTATGCCACCAGCGGTATCGCTGCCCTAACGGAAATCAGCCTCACTTAGGTGATGCTGCCCGCTTGCGCTTGCATGTATGAATCAAGAGTTATGGTAGAAGCGGCTACAAGCCGTTTCCACATTCAAGCGGCAAGATGTCGCTTCTACACTAGCTCATAACTACCAAAGGAGTATTAACCATGGAAATGTTTTATCATCTGGTTGCTTGTGACACTTTTGACCAATTGCATTATCTGGGCAGGTGTTCGGATGTCCTGCTAAAGCGTGAACCGGATAAAACCCTGGATTTAGCTGATGGAGACACACACACCGGCAGCGAGAAACTGACCTTTAGCTGCAAGATCTATGAGGAGATCGTAAACCCCATCAATGATCTGCTGTACCTGTTTATGCTCCCAGCCTCGGGTGGGAACGGCGGGAACCAAGCTCCCAACATCAGCGATGCTATCAGAATCAATATGACTCATGCCGAATACACAGTAGAGGCGATCAGCGGGGATTTTGAAGCATGGCTGCTTACAGCAGTGCAGCGCCACTCTGTGGCAATTGACCCGGTGGAGTATCTGCCAGAATATTACATGGATTACTTATTCATTTACGGTATCTACGAGCGAAGCCCTGGATTCAGCCAGCTGATCCTGAAACGGGGCAGCAGCACGCTGCAGACCTGGAGCAATGATTGGCTGATCGTGCCCCGCTATTATTGCTTTATGGATGTTCCAATGGGCTACGACTATGCCCTGGAAGAAAACGGAGTTACCATGGGAACAGTAATGGCAGAAACTGTGGGAGCCGTCAGGATAGACATAGGATAAGTTATGGGTTATGAGGTTATGGTGAGCTGGGTGCAGATGATGATAAGCGGCTACAAGACGCTTCTACACTCAAGCGGCAAGATGCCGCTTCCACAATCAAGCGGCAAGATGCCGCTTCCACACTCATATTGAAAGGGATGGATTTTGAGATTACAGATCTTCAAGGGTAGCAAACAACCCGCCCGGAAACCCCAGAATGCAGGGCGGCCTTACGATGTCCAGGAGCTCATCGAGGCTTACTATCGAAACGCCTGGCATGCTACCTGTATCAATCTAAAGAGCATCTGTATCCTGGGCGATGGCATCGAGAATCCGGATGTGGTGGCCAGGCTCTCCGAATCCGTGCGGGAGGATAGTCTCTTTACCCTGCTGCAGAAGACGATCCTGGATCTCAGGATCTTTGGAGATGCATTTTGGGAAGTGGTAAGAGCAGGCTCTTCCATCGAAATCTATTATATGCCATCGTGGACCGTCTCTGCCGGCAAAAACGGCGGATGGATGCAAGAACTGGATAGTGGGAAGGTGGAGTTTGAGGCGGAGTCCGTCTGGCATTTCCGTGAGCCCAGCCTGCAAAGTCAGATCTGGGGTACGCCAGATTACCTTCCGCTGATCGAAGATGGCGCCATCGATACCATTAGCACGATCAAGACCTATAACCGTAATTTCTTCAAGAACAATGCTATCCCGGATGGCATCCTCTTCATCAAGGGCGGAGATCTCGGCCCATCCACCGAAGCCGGTTTACGCAGGTTTTTCCGGGAGAAATTCCTGGGGCTGGAGAATGCGGCCAAATTCTGTATAGCGCCGGTCCCTGAAGGTGTGCAGGTGCAGCTGGAAAAGCTCCAGGATCACCAGGACGGCAAGTTTCTGGAGCTCCAGGACAAGCTGGTGGCGGAGATAGTATCCTGCCATGGGGTACCTCCACGTTTGGCAAGCATCATGATCGCCGGCTCACTTGGCGGTGGTGGCGAAGCAAGCGGCGAGCTGAGGATCTTTCTGCAGACCAGGATCAAGCCCTTGCAAAACATCCTTGGTGGCCAACTCGATGCTTTTTTCAAGGAGGTCTATGGGATGAAAACTGATATTACATTCAAAGCCTTCGATATCCTTCCTTCAGAGGCTGAAACGGCGCTGAATATGTTGAAGAGTTGAGAGATATGAGTAATGCGTTAGATAAGGTGTGCTGCGCACGGTTATTGGATAAGCGGCTACAAGCCGCTCCCACCCTTAAGCGGCTACAAGCCGCTTCCACCTTTAAGCGGCTACAAGCTGTATCCACAATCAAGCGGCAGGAAGCCACTTCCACAATCAAGCGGCAGGATGCCGCTACTACTTTGGCTCATAACTAATGAATAGATACATTGATCTCCTGGCGCCTTACATTAAAAAGACGCTATATCCATTCCAGCTAAAGTTTCTGGGGGATCCCAGCCGGTGGCGGATAGCCAACAAGAGCCGGCAGATCGGGTTTAGCTATACTATCGGCCTGGATGCCATCTCCGGAGGTTTGATCCGGGAGCGCAATCAACTGATCGTTTCAGCGTCCAAAATGAATGCCGAGATTGTGATGGACTATATCCGGGCGCACCTGGAGAATCTGGACTTGCTGCCCACGGTGGATAAAGAGGGCTATATCGAACTGCCGAATGGGAAGCACATCCGGGTCTGCAGTACCAATTGGCGCACCGCCCGCGGTTTCAATGGAGACGTTTACCTGGATGAATTTGCATTCACGATCCGGGATAAAGAGATTTGGCGGGCGATGGTGCCCTCGATCACGGCGGTGGGCGGCCGGGTTACCATCACCAGCACGCCCAAAAGCAGGATCGATAAGTTCTGGCAGATCTACAGCGGAAAAAGCACGAAGTGGAGCACGCACTGTGTAACTATCCACGATGCGATCGCAGATGGATTCCCGGTGGATATCGAGGAGCTGAGAGAGCTCTTTGATCCGGAAGAATTTGCCCAGGCTTATGAGTGCATCCCGCTGGATACTGCGGAGAGCTATATCCCCTACAATCTGATCGAGCCTTGTTTGTATGATTTTGGCAGTGAGGCAGTTGCGCATCTGTTGATTAATCCTTCCGCATCCGAGAAGCGCTCTTATGTGTATGGAGTGGATATCGGCAGGACCAAGGATGAGACCGCAATAGCCGAGACCTTTATGGCTGAGCTGATCACCTGGTGTACCAGAATTATGAGCTGGCAAAAAGTGCCGTTCAGGGAGCAAAAAAGCCGTCTGGCGGAAATTCTTGCCCAAAGCAACACCCAGCTCATGGCAATAGATAAGGGCGGGATCGGGATGAATTTGCATGAAGATCTTTCTTTTATGTATCCAAGCAAAGTGCGCGGAGTAAGCTTTGCCCCAGCAGTCAAGGAACGCCTGGCCAAGGCGGTGAAGATCGCCTTTGAAGAGAAGAAAGTGCGGATACCCAACGACCCCAGCCTGGTGAGCCATATCCTGTCCATCAAGCGGACTGCCAATCGTACCAGCAATTTCAGCTTTGGATCTGAGAGCTCTGAGCATCACGGCGATAAGTTTTGGGCATTGGCGTTGGCTTTGGACTGGGCTGCAGGGCAGAAACTGATTGATATGAGGTTTATATAATGCATTACGCAATCTTTGCCTATGGCTCCCCCCGTATCAGCCTGGGAAACCTTTCGGTGCTATTCCCTTCCCGGGATCCGGCGGGTAAGATCTGGTTTGAAGAGATTAAAGAGGAATTTGAGACCCTGGGCGGGGATGCCATCATCGTGAGTAGGGGCTGGCGAGCCTATGCCACCCTGCTTTTGCACAATCTGCGTTCCACGGATGCGGCCCGCCACATGAAGCTGATAAACATTTTGAATACATCCCGCAAAAGCAAAGCTCCGATCCTGCTGCAGCCCAGATATGCCGGGGCTTATTCGCTGGGCTTGTGGATGCTCCTGGACTCCAAGATCAGCTATGAGGAGATCACCAACCTCGATGCCGGACAAAGCCTGGAGATTACCTTCAAATCCAAACGCCTGCTGGATGATATCCCCGCCTTTATCCAAAGCCCAAGCTACCTCATGATCACCGATACAGGTTATTTACTGCTGGATTCCGGCGGCGCCCGCCTCCTCCTCCCATCCCGGAACTATGTGGAAATCGATCCAGGTGCAGATATTGCTTATGAAGAGGCACAATAACATGAATCTTTGGAGAAAAGGAAATATATAATGGATGACTCTCTGTTACAAAATCTTCCCCTAATGACAGAACCCCAGGGCATTGACCTGCTGTTCTCAGCGGATGCAAGCGCAGGCTATGCACCCAAGCGGCTGCCCCTCGAAACCGCAATGCTCTATATCCTGACGGACAACCCCGCCTTTGCGCTTGTAGATGAAATCCTGACCCTTAAGGGCAGGCTGGACTGCGGAGGATTTAAGATCACAAATCTTGCTGGAGGCGCAGGGGATTCAGATGCGGTAAACTACGCTCAGATCAAGGATATGATCCTCCCTCTTACCGATGTAAGCCCGGGACTCCCCGGAGTTAGCGAAATCGGCAATTACCTCAGGGTGAGCACATCTACCATTACCGCTCCCTTCGGGGGATTCTACTTATTTTACTGGTGTGTGGATACGCAGGAAAACACAGAAATGTCGATATCCGGAGGTTCAGTGGTGGCGTCCTCGGGCGCTACTGTAAATTTCGATGGTTCTGTGGCCAATATCGTCAATGTCTCCAAAAACACGGGGTGGGTGGGGAAGTACTTCCACGTGGCCTGCCGCTACCGGAATATCAAGTATTTCTCGCCCCTTTCCCCTACTGGACACAAGTATATCCTGGCTGCTGCATATACTGATGTGGTCACCTCAAATAAGCCCCCCGCTGCAGCAAACCCCTCACTTAGCACAATCGACAATGCCCTGTGCCTCACAGCACAAATCCCAGGTGAGGCGTTGTTTGGACAGGCGTATCGTGCCGAAATTCTCCTGGACAACGATGCCGAAACCGAGATCACCGGAGCTGAGCCCGGACTGATCACCCTGCATAGCAGCATTCCCAGCTTCCGCTATGACATCCCGATTTCAAAGGGCAAGTATGCCTTTGCCCATGCCCGCATCGTTTCTACTTCGCTGGCCAACAACGAGGAGGCTACAAAAACATTTCATGTAACCCTGGTGCTGGATACTGATATCATCGACGACAGCTTTCTGAATTTCCTCGCCCTCAAGATGAGTGAACGCATGCAAACCCAGCAGGGTGAGCCCTTGAAGCCCAAGGAATGAACATGGTTGTGAGTCCGTAGTCCGAAGTCATAAGCATGAACGATAAAAGGAGAAAAACATGAAGATACATACTGATGTAACAAGTTTATCCAGACTCTACCCGCTGTTCAAGGCAGCACACCTGGAAGGCGTTTTAGCCGGGAACTATAGCCAGATCGAGCATCTCACTTTCCCGGATATCTGTGCCGCTTTGCTGGCTCAAGGGCAGATTCCAGAAATATGCGCCATCATCACGCGCTCGGAGTATTATGTTGCGGATCCGTCAGATTCATCCGCAGAGCCCGAAACCAAGATTCCCTGGGAAGCTTGCTCCCTGCAGCAGTGTATGGGTATCATCGTCCCTTTTTTGATCGATATCACCGTAGGACCCTTGGAATTCAATCCCATGGGGAATCCGGTGGTGCTGAACCAACAGGAAACTGTTTTATGAAGATGCGTTATTACCTGGCAAAAATCCACCAGGATCCTGCGGATCTGGAAATCGATGAAGCCGTGGAATTGTTGCGGTACTACAGTGAAGATCTGGCTCAGCAGTCTTGCCCACTAGCAGGGCTCATCTGAGCAAGTCATCAATGTCTTTGACGCCTATCCCGGTGCCTGCTCTGCCGATCCTGTAGAGCACATAAACGATCAGGATGGCGATAACTATGATAGCCATAATATTCCTCTTATGCACATACTAAACAAAAACACTGGAGAAGCAAATGACCAACCTCACCGTTAGCCTGAATTTCAAAGGACGGGACGAACTCGAAAAAATCATCTCTGAGATAGGAAAAGAGCGCAGTATCCCAGTCGAAATCGATATCTCCAAGGCAAACCTGGGGATGATGAAGGAGCTGTCATCCGGCTTCAAAGATATCTATAATAACGCCCGTCTCTTCGCTTCCCAAGTGGGCCTGGCGATTTCCGGGGTTCAGCAAATGTACCGGACATTGAATGCAACCCTGGGATCCTTTGTTCGCGCTGCTCAGGATCAGGAATCCGCCGAAATGGCTCTTAAAGGGGCACTCCGCGCCACCGGTATGGAAGTGGAACAAAATGCCCAAGCGCTGGCTTCATATGCCAGCCAATTGCAAAAAGCCACCATTTATGGCGATGAACTCCTCATGATATCTATGGCCCAAATGCAGGCTATTGCCCGCTTCGATAATACTGAAACCCTGATGCGGGCAACCAAGGCCGCTATCGGCCTCTCATCTGCATTCGGGATTGATCTGGGTACAGCCATGGATCTGGTCGGCAAGGCGGCCGCCGGAAACACTTCAATGCTGGGGCGCTATGGTATCGTCCTGGATGAAACCGCCTCCCAGGCTGAAAAGTTTAGCCAGGTGGTTGCTATCGGCTCAAACTACTTTTCCATTGCCGAATCCCAGGCCTTAACGGCTACGGGCTCTATCCAGCAATTAAAGAACGCCTGGGGCGATCTGCAGGAAGTGCTCGCAGAAGGAGTATTGCCTGTGATCACGGGATTGTCCGACGCTCTCAAACCAATGATAAACTATGCCTCCGCCATGAGCGCTGAGCAGCGCAATATCACGATGGGACTGGTATTGATGAATGCCCTGGTAGTGAAAAACACTCTGGCTGTAATGGCAAACCAGGCGGCGTATGCGGCGTTGACTATTGAGCAACAACGATATGTGGCTGGGATCTTCGCTCAAGTGGCAATTTATAAAGGTGCTACGATCGGGGCTTTTTCCTTTTCTGCTGCTATGAAGGCCGTGGGTGCAAGCTTTGTGGCCGCCGGGCAGGCCGTAAAAACATTCTTCGTCTCGATCGGCCCGGTTGGCTTGGTAATCATTGGCATCACCGCTGCTTACGCAGGTCTGAATGCAGTGCTTAAAGTAAACACTAAGGCCATGAAGGACATGAATAGTGTGCAACGCGAAGCCCTGGAACAGAAACGGGAACAGATTAGCCGGAACAAAGAAGAAACCAACGCTACCCTGAGACTGGCAGACAGATATGAGGCTCTGGTGGGCTCTGCCAAACGCAGCAAGGATCAGCAGCGGGAATTGGCTTCCATCCAAAAAACCCTGGCAGACAGATATCCCGGGCTGATCAGCACCACGGGCAACTATAGCAAAAGCCTGGAAGGCGTAAAAAAAGTAGCAGGAGAAGCCCGTAATGCGCTTGCGGAACTCAGCCGACAACAATGGGAAACAGAACTCGCTCTGGCAAAAAACAACCTGGAGAACTATCGTATCGAAGTTTATGAGACGCTTTCAAAGGAGTTTAACTGGCTCGATATCTGGTTTAGCAATTCGAGGTTTAAGGCAGTTGTGGGCGTTAAAGACGAAATGAAAAGGCTTCTGAGCGGTAATGCGGATTATTTCAGCGAGGCAAGGATTACCAAAATGCTGGAGCAACTTCAAGATTTGAACAAGCAAGGCGATGTATTTAACAAAAAAGAACAAGTAGCGCTGCAAGCGGCTATCAATAAACTAAATATGATGTTGATGACTAAGCAGAACTACAATCGGCTATTGAAAGACGGAATCCCCAAAGAAGGTGCTGGAGGAAATGGCTCAGAGGTGGCACCTGAGACGAATAACGGAGAGAATGACAAGGATAGGTTGTTCAAACGGTTGGAAGATTTTAAGATATTGCAGGAGGCGTTGTTCAATGAAGAATCTGCGGCAAAGCAGAAGCGCACAAGGCAATACCAGGAAGAGCTCAAGCTGGTGGGCAATAACGAGGAGGCAAAAAGCCGGTTGCGGACAGAATACCTGGTAGATACTGCCAAGATCGAGCGAAAATATCAGGACGAAAGAGCAGAAAGGGAAAAGCAGCATTATAATGAAGTGAAGTTTTACGCAGCCGAATATTATGATTGGCAGCAAGCTCAAATCGAAGCAGAAAGCTGGAAAAAATTCCCGAATAATGAAGATACCCGGATGGCCTGGCGGGACTCACAACTGGCAGAATTGAATAAAGAGAAGGCAACGTGGGACAACAAGGATATCAGCGAATTTGAGAGTAAATATGACGATGAAATGGGGCGGCTTGCTGAGCTTCAGCAACTGGGATTGATCACATATAGCGAGATTGCGGCAAAAGCGTGGGAATATTACCGTGCTCTTCAGGCAATTGTTCAAGCGGACGGGGAACTGACAGAGGCTGAGGCTGAGATGTTGGAAATATATCTTAAACGAGCTCAAAAAGCACAATTGGCGGTTAATCGGGATAGTGATGTAGCGACATATTATAATCAAGTCAAATTCCTGGATTCTTCCTACTACGATTGGAAAAAAGCCCGCATCGAGGAGGACGTCCGCCTCATGGATATATCCGAAGAGCAAAAAGCCACTATATTGAAACAGCGGATGGAGGATCTTGACTCTGAGCAAAGTGGAAGCAAGCCAAACAAATCTATGTTTGACCGGGGCTTGGATCTATTGGGCGTTCCCGAGGGTGAAAGGTCCAAGATCAAGGATAGCTTTCAGCGTCTGTCTTCCGAGATATCTTCTCTCTGGAATAACCTCTACGCCAATTTGAACGCAAATCGGGATTCTGCTCTTGATCAGCTTGAAGAACGCGCCAGAAAAGAACGTAAATCAGAAGCATGGCTGGCCTCAGAAAAAGAAAAAATCAACGCCCAGTACGAAAAGAAAGCAAGAGCCCTCAAACGGACAGAGCGCGGAATGCAGATTTCTTCAGCCCTGATGAACACCTATGAAGGAGTAACTAATGCATTGACGATCAAGCCTGCATGGCTGGCTCCGGTGTTTGCAGCGTCTGTGGGAGCTTTGGGCTTGACTAATGTTGCTTATATCGCGGCTCAGAAATTCGCACGAGGGGGTAGCCCTTCAGGTTATTTCCGGGGAAAAGGTACATCAACCAGTGATTCAAACCTCATCGCTATTTCTGATACAGAGTACATAATCTCTGCTGATCGGGTTAAGCAACTGGGAGTTCCGTTTTTTGACGCACTGAACTTTGGCGACATGAATAAGATCAACCAGGCGCTGGCGTCTGTAAAGTTTCCGGCTTCGCTAACTCCCGCAAACAAGCCTGTAACTGGGTATTCATCGGGCGGTAGCGTAGGCTATCATCCTCATTCTTCAGGTGACCTATCTATGAATGTTGTCCTGAAATGCGACGGACGAACCCTTGCTAAAGCAGTTGCAAAGGGCAGTAGAAAAATTATATCTACCTGACGATGTTTTTCCAAATCCCCTGTCATTTCGACAAGCGGTTTGGAAATATTGAACTGGTAATTTGCCACAAAAGCGCGGCATTTCCAAAAGGGTTGTCGAATTTTACCAAACACCCTGTCGCTGGATAATGGCACGTTACAGCCCTCATTGCTCATATTTTTATGATTGACCAAGACAACAAAGTGCATGGTCGTCAACTTGTTCATAAATGTCAAGTTCATTTTCCGTGAGTAACTATTCTAACGTCAAGAATACCTGTAACAGTATGTTAAGTCCCAAATGTTGGTGTAAAATCCAACTCATTGTTTCTCAGGTTATTT
>DAOSEN010000030.1:0-10779 GCA_035363155.1 Candidatus Cloacimonadota bacterium
AATCAGTCCCAAAATAGAGACTGTGAAAACCCTACTGCATTATTTGGGTTTATTGCACGGCAATCGATGCAGTGCCTGATATGGAAGTGGTAAGAGATGATCTTGGAGTTGAGTTACAATGCCTGAACCAGCATTTACACGAGGAGTACAGGATCGATTTTCGGGTGCATGGTGGCGCTGCCATTGGAAAGTACCGGATCTGCATACTTGGTAACCCTGAAAACCACCTGGATTATTACATCGATGGCAGTGCTGTGGCGAATGCCTATGATGAATGCGTTCGGGCTGGGACAGGAGAGATTCTTATCCATTATGGATCAGGTCTTAATCCTTCACTATCCCCCAAACATGCTCCCATCAGCCAGTTATGCAGTGAATCTTCAGTAAAAGCCTGTAATCCTATCTTCTTGCCTAAATCCGTGAGCCAAAAACTCTCCAGCGAAAGCCATCCGGCTGAACTGCGCAATGCGGCAGTGCTCTTTCTCAATCTGGAATCCGTGGGTAGCGCTGAGATAGATCCCTGGCATTTGAACCAGGTGTATCTTTACATCCAGAAGGCAGTGTACAGATATGATGGAGTGATCAATAAGATTGACTTCACCGAGAAGGGTTATCTGATCATCATCGTGTTTGGGATACCCTTCATTCATACCGACGATATCGAAAGAGCCTTCATCTGCGCACGCTCCATCATCCGCTATCCAGACCCAGCGATCCAGATCAGGATTGGGATGAATTACAGTAATATCTATGCGGGATTGATCGGTGCCCATGAGCAGTGTGAATATGGCATCATCGGCAATGCCGTGAATATCGCCGCCCGCCTGATGAGCTTTGCCAAAGACCGGGAGATATCACTCTCGGGTGAGATTGTTCCCAGGATCAACAGCCAGTACGAGACCCAATTTATCTCGCAAAGTAAGGTGAAGGGGATTCGCGAAGAAGTAAGCATCTATCTCCTGATCCGGGAATTGCCGGAACGCTGGGCTCTATATCGTAATCTTTTTGAATCAGCTCCGCTTGTGGCGTTTCAGGAGCCAATAGGGCAGGCAGTACATCATCTGAATGCTGAACCTGCTTGCCTGATCCGGATTACTGGAGCTAAGGGCTGTGGCAAGTCGTTCATCGTATGGCAATTGGGCACAAGCCTGATCGAGCAGCAGAATTCACTGTATCTGTATTGTGCAGATCATCTTGCGCAAAACAATCAATTTGACCTGCTGCACAAAGTATTGCTGCAAACCTTGGGAATCACAGATCTGGACAGCCAGTATGAGCTGTTTGCCGAATCCTGCCAAACTCTTGAACCCACTCTCGAGCTTGGCGGTATGCACGATTTCATCCTGGGCTCGGGAAAGTCATCTGCTAAGGTATATACCGCTCAGGAACTGGATTTGATGTACGACAATCTGGCTGGGATTGTCAGGAGGCTGCTGGGCTCCAAACAGCTTTACATAATCGAAAACATCCAGTATCTGGATAGTGCCTCGCAGAACCTGGTTGCCAGGATGATCAAGCGCCAACTCTCTGAAGACGGCAAGGCCATCATCAGTTCTGAATCTACATATCCACTGCCAGTATCCGATGATTTAATGTGCCTGGATATTCCCCTTAGTCACTTCACTGCTGCCCAAAGTGCAGATTTCATCCGCCACTCAATCACAAACATCAGCCAGACTGCCGTGGAGATATTGCATCAGATCAGTGGCGGCAATCCCCGCTTTCTGAACGAACTGGTCATGCAAATCAGGAAGCATTACAATACAGATTCAGACCTGATTACGGATTTTATCATCAGCGATATGAAGCTGAAAGGGATCATTCCCGATAGCATTGAAAACCTGATGATAGCGCGCTATGAAGAACTGGGTGAGGATGAGCAGACTCTGCTGAAGCAGACGGCAATCTTCGGGCGTCCCTTCAATCAACCCGAGATGAGTGATATTTTTGGTCAGAACTGGCATTTACAGTTTCCGGAACTCCTGGAGGAATTTCACAGTCAGGGCTTGCTGGAGACCGTAGCCTTGAATCCTGCTCCTGTGTATTCCTACGCCAATAGCATCTTTCCTGAGAGCATCTACAGGACTATCCTCAGCGGTGAAAAGCGGGAACTTCATCATCAGATCGCCAAATACTTCGAGACCCGTTTTGCGGCTCAGCAATCGCTGTATGCTGGACTCATAGCCTATCACTATATCCAGGCTGGGGTTCAGGCCAGAATCGTGCACTGGAGCAAAGTAGCAGCAGATTCCTATTTTCATGTAGGAGCCTACGAACAAAGCCGCTATTATTATCAGGTGATTGTGGATACATCCAGTGATCCGGATGAGATCTGTGCCGCAGAGCTGGCAATTGCCGATATTGCCCTTGGGCAAGCTAAAAACACTGATGCCGGAAAGATTCTGAAGAGATACAGCTTTTTCACCTCAGGTGAGGCAAAGCCAACTACGTATCACGATTTTCACAGGCATCAGGGGAGATACATAGCTCTGTATGCACGGCTCCTGAACAATCAGGGCAAGTTCAAAGCCGTGCAGAGCTTCCTCAAGCAGCATATCGCGGAAATCAGGGACCAGAATCTCTATCTGAACACCCGTCTGGACTATCTGGAAACCTTGATGTTTGGAGGGCAGCTCCAGGAATTCGAACAGGAAGCCCTGCCCCTGTACAAAGAGCTGAAATCCCTGCGTAAACCTATGCTGCGCAGCAAGCTGGCAGGCGTCATTGCCCAATACTACACAAACATCGGAGCCTACAAACAAGCAGCCACCTTCTACCGGGATAAACAGAGCCTGGCGAAACACCAAAACGACAAACTCAATCAGCGGATAGCCAGTGCGGGCTTGGGGATAATCTACTCACGGCTGGGCAGTAAAACCAAAGCATACAAATACTTCCATCAAGCGCTCAGCCTTGCCGAAAGTATCGGTGACCGTAATGGTTATGCCAAAGCTTTGCTGGATCTGGGAGTCTTGCACAAGAATGCCGGAAAGTACCATGAAGCCCTGGAAAGCTATCAGAGAAGCCTCACTATCGCCAGACAACTGGGCAACAAACTACTCTGCTCCATCATTACTTACGATATCGGGGAGCTATACTATCATCAGGACAATCTTGATGAATCCCTGAACTACTATCAGCAATCCCGGGCTTTATCTGAAAGCATCGCGGATGAGATTGGGATTTCTTTTTGCAACGATGCCATCGGAGATATCCTCTTTTGCCAGGGCAAATACGATGAGGCTGAAGCGCTGTATCTGCACAATCTCGAACGCCAGACCAAACAGCAGGATCATGAAGGCATAGCCCATACCTATGGCAATCTGGGCAATATCGCCAAAATGAAACAGGACTTTGCCACAGCCATGCAGTATTACAGGTTGCAGACTGATCTGCTGGCTGAGATCGGGGACAAAGATGGCGAGGGCAGAGCGCATTTCAATACTGCCATGATTCATGTAGAACAGGGGGATAATGACAATGCCAGGCTGGAACTGGGAAAAGCCCTTCAGCTCTTTGAGGCTTGCCATGCCCAAAACTTCATGGATATCACCAGACAGCAGCTTGAGGAATTGAGCAACAAGTAGTAACATATAAGGATCTGGTGGAGCTAAGGGGATTCGAACCCCTGGCCTAATGATTGCGAACCATTCGCTCTACCAACTGAGCTATAGCCCCACGCACCAGTTAAGGAAAAGCTTTATATCAGCCCTACTTTGTCAAGCGAAAATCGTAGAACATTACTTCCTCTTCCCTTGAGAGAGAGGATTGGGGTGGAATAAAAATGCCATACAGGAAAAAACAATGATACATTGTCCATGTTACACTGCCAGCCGTTATTGGGTCGCCCTCAGATGTTTATCTCGTCATAGAAGTATAAAACACGTTGCAGACAAGCCCAAATCTTTTCTCCACGCATGCAACACCGGCGTTAAATCGAGCGCTACTTCATGATGACCTTATGCTTTGATTCGTTTAGGGTTACCTCGCGTTCACCTCGAGATCACCTCGAGTACTCGAGGTGATCTCGAGATGATCCTGAGTTAAAGTCAAGTTTATCAGTTATGTGGAGAGTCGGGGATCCCTTACTTCATAATCACCAGTTTACGGGTGATGGGCTTGGCGTTTTCGGCAGTGATTCTCAGGAAATAAATCCCTGTGCCACAGGTTTTACCGCTGAGGTCACGCCCATTCCAGGGGGTATCATCAACAGCCTTGCCTTGATACACCAATTGTCCTTTGGAATTGAATACTTCCAGCTTGGGCTCTCTTCCCGAGTAGCCTTCCAGCTTGAGTTTCAGGCTTTCACCCCGCGAGAAGGAGACAGGATTGGGATACATGCTCACCCGTGGCGCTGGCATCACCTCGTCCTCGTTTGAGATGATGATTACACATATCCAGTTTGTGGGCTCGCTTTCATAGGTGCCATTTGAGGCTGTTACACAGAAATATGTAGTGGCAGTGGGCTGGAAATCAAGGATTGGGTATTCAGACTGGTCAAAGGGGATTTCGGCGATCATGGTTCCCGGAATGGGCTCGGATGCCATATAGACGCGGTAATGGGTGAAGTCGTGTCCGCTGTAGGCAGGAGCTTGCCAGAGCAGGAGCAGAGTGTTGTATGTCTCATTTGTAAAAGTAAGCCGGGTGGGACTCATATCCAGCTCTTGAGACAGATAGTAGGTCATGCTGCCTTCATTCAGAGGAGCGCCGGATTGATAGATCAGATAGCGGTGGTTCACATAGCCATCTGCGTCGTAGGTGAGGAGTTCGCGGGTGCCATTCACTACGATCGTTTTGCTGAGGACGCCGAAACGATCTCCTGTTTCAGTAAAGATGTGGGCATCAGCTCCCTGTCCGTAGGGATTTACCATCAGCCAATGCATCATAAAAGTCTGCCTGGCAACGCCGCCAACTACGTAATGGCGGGACCAGGTATCGCCATTTAACCAGTTCTGGAATTTGTCATAGACCATGGGAGGCATGAAATTGTGGGTCAGGAGTTCACCGCCACTGCGATATTTGTGTTGCACGATGTAGTAATAATCTCCCTGTTCATACAAATAGTCGATAGTGTCCCACTGCCAGACGCCCATGCCTTTGTAGACAGGATAGCAGAGCTGTCCCTGGACAATTTCAGGAGCGCCTACTTTCTCCCAGCGCGGGGGCAGCATGTCTTCGATCTCGATCAGCCCCAAAGCCGTAGCCTCGCCGGGCACTGTGGAATAGACCATGGGAGTGGTGAATCCTCCGGCACAGCCATAGAGAGTGACGTCCTCCACCGATGTATGTGCCATCAGGGCGGCATAAAAGCTTCCCGTTACGTCAGTTGTGACGGTGAAGGGGGTCTCCAGGATGGGATATTGAGCCAGGACGCTGTGATCTTCAATATCGATCAATTGGAGTATGACCTGCTGAAGGGTGTGCTCTCCCAGATAGGCATAGCCGCCAGTGAGGGTGGATTCCTGGGTTTCCACCTGCCAGGGATCAAAATCCACCGTGGGCAGGGCTGGATTGTCGTTGTGATCGTTGATGCCGATGGCGATTTCCGCCGCCGTATCCACGCCCCAGAAATTGTTTTCTGCCTTGATGATATTGCCGCTATTGGCATAGGCATCGCAGTACACAGAGTGGAGGATGCCATTGGCATCGATGTTGTTTGCGATTAGATTGCCGCCCTGAGCCCAGGCATGATAGATGGAAAGATCTCCCAGGACGGGCATGGCGTTGTTAGTGATATAAAATCCGGTGTAATTGCCAGTGATCACGTTGTCCTCAAAGTATGGCTGCGAAGTGACGCCTGAGACCATTACTCCGGCTCCGCTGTTCATATCTCCGGGGATGAAGTTATTATTGATCTGGTTGTTGAAGATATATCCGCTGGCTTGCAGAAGATACACTCCGGTATAGTTGTATTCGATGATATTGTGCTGGATGGTGGGATTGATGGCGTTGGCATTGGCAACATCCCAGGCGGAAATGCCTTGTTTGTAATTGTGGTGGATATGGTTGTATTCGATGATGGGGTTGTTTGCTCCCCCAGCGGCTTGATTGGCAAGCTGGATGGCAGCATAGAATTGCGTTCCGGTGCCATTGTGGCGGATTTCATTGTGGTGCACCCAGGCATTGCTGTTTTGAGCGATATAGATGCCGTTTTGCACGCCCCATTCGATCAGATTGTGATGCACGTTCATCACGGCGGGATTGGTGGAGCCGATACCATAGAGCTGCATTCCTTTGCGGTTCAGCTTGAAGTGGCAATTGCTGATAACAACCGGAGCATTCACGGCATTGATGCCATATTCGGCATACTCGATATAGCAATGTTGAAAGTTGCTTACCAGGGTGGGATTTTCCAGGCGAATGCCTTTCCAGATGGTGGTGGGCGGGTTTTGCAGATTGTAGAAGTAAATACTGTCCGTCTCGGTGCCAATAGCCTGGATGGTGCCTTCGGCATTGATGCGGAAATTTCCCATGGCTTGAACGATCACCCCGGGGGAGATGGTAAGAGTCTCTCCAGCCGGGACGGTAACGTCGCCAATGAGTTGATGGGGATTATTGGCGGGAATCCAGGTGCCGGATTGATTGCCGGATACAGTGATAGCGCCAAGCTGAAAGCCCAGGCTTATTATGCAAATGATCAGAGCTATGTTTCTCATGATAAACCTCCTGAAGGGGTATAGGAAATGGGGTTAAAAAAAAAGAGAAGGCGGAATCGGGATTTGATTCCGGATTCCGCCTTGCAGAACATGATAGTCCTTACTCGGAAATGGCTTGAACAGGGCAAGTGGAAATGCAGGCGCCGCAATCGATGCAGGTGCTTTCATCGCATTCGGCTTTGCCGTCCACCATGCTGAGAGCGCCAACGGGACAGACGTCCACGCAAGCTCCGCAGCCAATGCAGGTTTCTTTATCGATCTTTACTGCCATGGTGTATCTCCTTAGTGTTTTGTGCTAGTATATCCTCAGGTAAAAATCGGTCAAGGGAAAAATCCCCGGCTCAGATCTCAGCCTTGTTTTTTACCTTGATTTGCCACAGCCTGAGTGGCGGCAGCCAGTTCAGAGGCATCTGCCAGATAATAATCTTTGATGACACTCAGATCCCGGTCAAATTCATAGATCAAGGGGATGCCGGTGGGGATATTGAGGCTTACGATCTCCTCGTCTGAGATGTGATTCAGGTTTTTCACGATGGCGCGCAGGCTGTTGCCATGGGCGGAAATCACCATCTTGCGTCCTGCCACCAGGCGGGGAATGATCACTTCATTCCAAAATGGCATCGTCCGGGCACAGGTATCCTTGAGGGATTCGCAAGTAGGGATCTGGCTGGGCTCCAGATGCGCATAGCGGGGGTCTTTGCCGGGATAACGCTGGTCTTCCAGAGCCAAAGCCGGAGGCGGGATGTCATAGCTGCGGCGCCAGATCTTTACCTGCTCCTCACCATATTTGGCGGCGGTTTCGGCTTTGTTCAAGCCCTGCAGGGCTCCATAATGGCGCTCATTGAGCCGCCAGTCGTGATGGATGGGCAGATACATGAGATCCATCTCATCCAGGGCAATCCACAATGTCCTGATCGCCCGTTTTAGCACGGAGGTATAGGCTTCGTCAAAGCTGAAACCAGCTTCCTTCAGCCTTTTACCGGCGTTGTGAGCTTCCTTCAGGCCTTGTTCGGAAAGGTCCACATCCGTCCAGCCCGTGAAGAGATTGGCTTTGTTCCATTCACTTTCGCCGTGGCGGATCAATACTATTTTATACATTAATTCTCCTTTGGGTGCTACCCTGGGGCTTGCTCAGTCGCAGCCTTTGTCGGGTTTGCTTTTGTAGGTTAATACGCCTTCCTGATCCTCTACATAGCGGGCCAGGATAAAAAAGAAATCAGAGAGCCGGTTCACATATTGCCGTAAAGCCTCGGGAACATCAGCCTGCTCAGCCAAAGCCACTACCCGGCGTTCCGCCCGGCGGGCTACGGTTCGGCAGATATCCAGTTTGGCAGAGCCCGGACAGGAGCCTGGAATCACGAAACCTTTCAGATTCAGCAGGCTTTCATAATGACGGATCGTGGCGGTGATATCTTCCACTTCCTGAGGGCAGATGGGCATCGGATACTGCTGTGAAGGCGTCGCCAGCTCGCCCATCACCCGGTAGAGGCGGTTTTGGGTGCTGATCAGCAGGGCTTTTACCTCAGCATTGGCGACATAGTGTTTGGCATCGCCGATAAAGGCATCCAGTTCATCCAAACTGCCATAGGCATCTACGCGCAGATCGCTTTTGGATACCCGTTCTCCACTGTAGAGCGAGGTTTGGCCTTTGTCTCCGCCTTTGGTGGTGATGCTCAAGGGGCTTACCTCATGGCGATCACGGAGATTTCCACGAGCCCGTCTTTGGGCAGCCGGGCTACCTGAACTGCTTCACGGGCAGGATAAGGTGGGCTGAAATGACGGGCATAAATCTCATTGAGCGCAGAAAAATCGTCCAGGTCTTTCAGGAACACGGTTACTTTCACGATATGGCTCATACCCATTCCAGCGGCATCCAGGATGGCTTTGATATTGCTAAAGACGAGATTGGTCTGTTCTTCGAAAGTTGCGGGCATATTACCAGAGTTAGGATCGATACCCAGTTGGCCACTGATGAACAGGGCATTGTTTTTGGCGATTGCCTGGGAATATGGTCCGATGGCGGCGGGAGCGCGGTGCGTCATGATGGATTGCATGGGGTCTCCTTTTATCTATTCGTTGTTTAGTGCTTTACGGGCGAGGAGGATTTCCGGGATTATATTGCCCAGAGGGATGTAGTCCTGATGTTCCTTGGCAAGGTTTCGCATCAGGATTTTGCCTTCCCGGATATTGTCCTCACGGATGATGATCATCAGGCTGCACTGGGCTTTTAGTGCCCTGGCGGCATCCTGTTCCAGCGGGATTTTCTCTGTGCTGAGGATGGTTTTGATGTTTTGGGTGTGCAATTCCTGGGCAATCTGCAGCATCATGATCTCCAGATCTTCGCTTTGGGAAGAGATGTAAACTGTAAAGACCTGAGCGGGCTGGTCAAACAGACCCCGGCTTTCCATGATCTCAAACACACTGTCCATATTCAGGTAAAAACCCACGGCAGGGATGTTTTTTCCGGTGATCTTTTGCGAGAGGTAGTCATATCGGCCACCCCCGCCGATCACGATTTCCTGCCCCTGATGGCTCAGGACAAAATCAAACACAGTCTCATTGTAGTAGGCGAAGTTTTTGAACAGGCGGTTGTCCACCTTGTATTGATAGCCCAGATTGGCCTGGATCTTCTTTACTTTGGCAAAATTCGTCTTGCATTGTTTACACAGGTAGTCGCCGATCTGTGGTCCCGATGTGAGGGCTTGCTGGCATTTGGGGTCTTCGCAATGGGTATCTGCAAAGGGATTGGCATACAGGTTTTGATAGCAGCTATCGCAATATTCCGCCCGGTGCTCGCTCAGATGCTTGCGCATGTCCTCAAAGAAATCATGCCGGCAAGTATGGCAGCCAAAGCTATTCAGCTTCAGATACACATCCCTGAGACCCAGATTCTGGCAGATCTTCATCCCGATGCTGATCACTTCATTTTCGGACATAATGCTGGAACTGCCTAAAAGCTCGACGCCCAATTGGAAAAACTCGCTGGGCAGGGAGTCCTTTTCTTTGCGGAACATCGGCCCCAGATAGTAATAGCGGTGGATATCCTTGTCCCGGATCACCTTGGCGGTGTGGTGCAGGACGCTGATCGTGCCTTCAGGACGTAGCGTCAAGAGGCTGATATCGCCATTGGGCTGGGAGAGGTTTACAATCCCCTCCGTGGCCTGGTGAGCTTCGTTTTCCTGCATCAGCGCTGTGATGCCATCGTGAATCACATGATAATCCTGCAATACCGATAGGCGGATTTCCTGATAGTCATGCAGGGTCAATTCATGATCCACCTGCTTTTCCAATAGCTTCCATTTCCATACTTTATCAGGCATAAAGTGGTGCAGACCGGGAAGTGGTTTTTGCATTGAGTCTCCTGTTTTCTGAGATTCGTTCAGTATGAAGTTCGTACATTTTTGTCAAGTGCTTTGTGGTTTTTGGAGTTCCAATCAGGTTTTGCTTGACCAGAATGCGCTAAGGGAAAAACTCTCACCTCATCCTGTCTTTATGCACAAAGGTTTTAGGGAGGCAATGCAAATGATGCCAGATGATAGAAACTACTTGGCAGCTCCATTCAATGAGTTTCCTGTGATTCAGGTGTTTGCACTGGAGACACTATGCTGGATTCCTACAAAATATCGCCGCTTTCAAAAAAAACGCAAAACTGCAGCCGCCAAATCCTGGTTTTTGACACTCATATATCAGAACTAGCTTTTTAGAGGAGTGTCCAAATGAAACAAATTCTTTCACACGGTGTAAAGCCTGCATCTCAAAACAGCCTCATCCGCATGAGCAGGATGCTGCTGTTGCTGGCTATCCTGCTGGTAACATGTAATGCTCTGGTTGCGGATAGCACTCCTCAAGATAAAGGTACTGTTAACAGTTTACGAGTCAACAAAGTGTATTACTTCCCAACTAATCAACGGGAGAAAATCTTCTGGCTGTCCTTTCCTGTGGTCGATGACCGGAGCTTTACCGGAACACAGCATTGGCATGAACTGGGGTATTTGTTCCAAGAGCATATGGAGCTAGCGCCTACTCACAATCAACTGATATCTGCCAGATGGAGTTACAATCCTGCTGCGGGAAGTATGATATTTGAAAACAACGACTGGTGGAGTGAGGACTACCAAGTTAC
>DAOSEN010000031.1:0-10028 GCA_035363155.1 Candidatus Cloacimonadota bacterium
TTGTCAAGAACTATTTACATATACTTTTTGTCCACTTTCATGTGCAACGATCTTTTGAATATCTTCTAAAATCGCCTGTTTCAAGGTGTTTCATGGCTTTCCCATCACAAGTTCTCTTTCAGTTCCTTACTGAATCTTTACTAAATCTGGCACTACAAATGATGATTATCTCATCCTGGTTTCAAGATCATTTCCGTGCAGATGAATCAAAGCTCTTGACATATTTTCGCAGGCTCAATTAGCTTGGTCTGTCTTTAATTTGTTCCACAAATTGATAAGGGGGAGTAATGAAAAAAGACGGTATTCATGAAAGTACTGGTTTGTTTCATGGCCTCAGCGAAGAGGAAGTGAATTCCTTTGCCCAGTCTTTGGAGAGGATTCAATTTACCAAAGGAGAGAAGATCATTACTGAGCATTCTCTGGCGGAAAATCTCTTCTTTATTTGCCGGGGCAGGGTCGAAATCAATAAAGGGCTGAACAATCCTGAAACTCCCTTTGCCCAGCTATCCATCCTGGAGCCGGGAGAGTTTTTTGGGGAAATGGGCATAATCAACGACGAACCCCGCAGCGCAACGGCAGTTGCCCTGGAAGATGTAGAGCTTCTGGTGATCCCGCGGGAAGCCTTTGTGCAGATCTCTTTCAACCATCCCATGGTGATGTTCAATCTGATGCGAACCCTTTCCGGCAGGCTGAGAAACACCAATGAAAGATTCGTGGAATTGATGGATGAAATGATCAGCAAAAACCGCCTGATGGCAATCGGCATGGCGGCCAGCAAGATCATCCACGACATCAAAACTCCGCTCACCGTGATTGTCCTGACAGCACAACTCATTGAGAGTATCTTTCCTGATAGCAGTGAGTTCAGTCAGAGCATCGTTCGCCAGACCAAGCTGATCGATCAATTGGTGCGGGAAATCCTGGATTTTGCCCGGGGCATCGAAACAGCACCGCTGATCCAGAAAGTGAACCTGGACGACTTTTTGAAAGATATCAAAGAAATAAATACCACTGCCCTGCAAGGCAGAAACATAGATTTCGTGGTGGAAAACAAAGTGATCGATCCCGTGCATTTTGATGAAGGGAAGATCCGCAGGGTCCTGATGAATCTGATCAAGAATTCCAGCGAAGCCATGGCCACGGATGGAGAAATCCGCATCATTGCCAGCATGGCATCCGGATGGTTGCAGATCAGCGTTATCGACAACGGCCCGGGGATTTCACACAAGATCCGGGACGACCTATTCCAGCCTTTTGTGACCGAAGGCAAGGAACACGGCACTGGTTTGGGACTGGCGATCGGAAAAAAGCTGGTACAGGAGCATCGGGGACGCCTGGAATATATCCCTGTGGAACCACATGGCACGCGCTTTGATATCCGCATCCCGCAAAATATGAAATAAAAGCCTTGTCAAAAATCACGTGCAGATAAACGTGGTTCACAAATCGAAATTTAAGGGACGGTTTATCATGTCAAGAATATGCGACGTATGTGGAAAAACCGCTCAGGTAGGTAATTACCGCTCTCATGCGCTGAATGCTACCAAGCGGCGTTTCTATCCGAATTTACACGAGATCCGCGCCATTGTAGGCAATGGGGTGAAGCGTGTAAAAGTATGCAGCTCCTGCCTGAAGGCAAACAAGGTTCGCAAAGCCGTATCCATCTAGATACTTCTTTAGAGCTTGATTTTTCATAAACGGGAATTACGGTGAAACCGAATTCCCTTTTTCTCTTTCTCAGCTTACCCTGGGGGTTATGTGTTAATTGAACAGATTCAACGCCAGGTAGCGGAATCCTCCGCTGCATTGTATGAAGTGAAAGCGGAACTGGCCAAAGTGATCATTGGTCAGGATGGGATCATCAATCGTCTCCTGATCGCCATATTGTGTGATGGACACGTGCTGATCGAAGGTGTGCCCGGCCTGGCTAAGACCTTGATCGTCAGCAGTCTGGCGCAAACCCTGAAAGCCAGCTTTGCCCGCATCCAGTTCACTCCTGATTTGCTTCCTGCGGATATCACAGGAACCTTGATCTTCAACCAGAAAACCAGTGAGTTCATCCCCAAACGAGGTCCGGTCTTTGCCAATTTCATCCTTGCTGATGAGATCAACCGGGCTCCCTCCAAAGTGCAATCTGCCTTGCTGGAAGCCATGCAGGAACGGCAGGTAACCATCGGTGATACCACTGAAGCCTTGCCTGATCCATTCTTTGTAATGGCCACTCAAAACCCGATCGAGCAGGAAGGCACCTATCCCCTGCCCGAGGCGCAGGTGGATCGTTTCATGATGAAGCTGATCATCCGCTATCCTTCCATTGAAGAGGAAAGGCGCATCATGTCCCTGATGGTAAATCCAGTCCTGCCCGCTCTCTCTCCAGTACTGACCCCTGCCCACATCAAACAGATGCGGGAAGTAATGCACAGCGTGCATATGGAAGAAAAACTTACAGATTACATTCTGCATCTGGTGCAGGCCACACGCCATCCGGAGCGTTATCCACGTCTTACGCAACTGAACCCTTTGATCTCCTTTGGAGCATCTCCACGCGCCAGCATCAATCTGGGACGTGCCGCCAAAGCTCATGCTTATCTGGAAGGCAGAGGCTATGTGATCCCGGACGATATCAAAGCCATTGGCGCAGATGTCCTGAGGCACCGCATCATCCTGTCCTATGAGGCAGAAGCCGAAGAGATCAAATCCGAGGAAATCATCAATCGCATCCTGGACGAGATCGAAGTACCCTGATCCCGGAGTAGCTTGTGCACCTGCAAAGCGCTGCTGAAATCATCCAGAAAGTCCGCCGGATCGAGATTCAGACCAAAAACATCGTGAATGAGATCTTCAGCGGAGAATATCACTCCAGCTTTAGAGGCCAAGGCCTGGAATTTGCTGAGGTACGTGAGTACCAACCGGGTGACAATTACCGTGATATAGACTGGAACGTTTCAGCCCGGCTGGGCTTGCCCTTCATCAAGAAATACCGAGAAACGCGGGAACTCAGCGTTATCTTCCTCGTCGATATCAGTGGTTCTCAATTCACCGGAACTATCTCTGCACTTAAGAAAGAGCGTATTGCCGAGATTGTTGCCACTCTCGCCTTCTCAGCCGTGGCCAATGGTGACCGCTGCGGACTGATCATGTATTCCGACCATTTGGAAAAGTATCTGCCCCCCCGCAAGGGACGCAACCGGGCTCTGGAAATACTGCGGGAAATCCTCTATCTGGAACCTTCCGGTACAGGCACTTCCCTGGCTGGAGCCTGTGAATACGCGATCCGTATGGCCAAAAAACGCAGTATTGTCTTTGTACTTTCTGATTTCATCGATAAAGACTATGAGAAACAGATGGCTATCCTGGCCCGCAAACACGATCTGATCGCCCTCCAAATCCTGGACAACAGTGAACTTGAGCTTCCGGATGCAGGCGTGATTCGGTTCATTGATCCTGAAAGCGGGATCACCCACGTGATCAATACCTCTTCCAGCCGCATTAGAAATGCTTACAAAGCCCGCAACGAAGTATCCCAGAAACACCTGCATAAAAGCCTCAGCCAGATGGGTTGCGATCATCTGGTATTTACCAGCCGCACATCCTATGTGAAGGTGCTGCGGCAGTTCTTTGCCCTGCGTAATCTGCGGAGGAGAAGATGAAGCGCCTGGGTATGATCTGCCTTTTCATGCTTGCCATGCTATGGTTCTGGCCTGCACACACAGAAGCTGGATTGAGCCAAAGCCTGGGGGGTGCAGACTCCCTCAGTATCGGCACGCCCTTCACTTTGATAATCGATACCGATTTCACGATCCGGGAAGTAGCTATCCCGGACACCCTTACTGATTTCAAGGTAGTGGACAAAAAACTATCCCAAACCAGCAGCAGAGGCAAAGCAGAGCTAACCATCATCCCTATGAATCTGGGACCTCTGTCGTTTCCCAAGCTTGAAGTTAAGCCCAAAAACCTCCTGATTCCCAGTGAGTTTACTGACGCCTTCAGGGTGTATGTGCTCTCGACCCGGGCAGATAGTGACACTTTACTAAGGGACATCAAACCCTTGAAGAAGCATCCCTGGCAGCCGCCTTTCTGGCTTTACACCCTTATGATCCTGACTGCATTGACCTTGGCGATCATCCTGATCATCAATGCACTCCGGCGCAAGCCTGCCCATGCCGCTCCCAAACCTGCTCCAATAGAAGCTATTCCAACCTCCAAACCAGCCTGGGAAATAGCGCTCTCCCGTCTGGACGCCTTGATCGCTACCAAGGCCTGGGAACAGGATATGGTTCGTTACCACTTTGAACTATCCAATATCTTGAGGGAGTTTCTGGAATCCACCTATCGTTTCAATGCCATGGAAATGACGACACGGGAGATTGCCCAGGCAATAGACAAGATCAGACCAGCCCAAATCCAGACTCTTATCTCCCTCCTTCAATACACTGATGCCGTGAAATTCGCTAAAGTAAGTCCCAATGAGGCAGAAATCCTCTCCCGCAGCCTTGAATTGAAGCTGTATCTATTGCAGTTTGTCCCAACTCCCGGCACAGGGGCAAAATGATGTTCAGGTTTGCCCAGCCCCTGTTTTTGCTTCTCTTGATCCTCATCCCAGGGGTGCTGTATATTGGCAAACGCAGACGCCGGCAATACAGCCTTAGCCTGCCTACCAGCAAGCTTTCCATGCTGGTCAAGCTGGCTGGGAACAATAGCTTTTGGACATGGCTCTTCCCTGCCCTCAGGAGCTTGATTCTAGCGCTCTTGATCCTGGCTCTGGCACAACCGCAATGGGGCAAAGCCAGCCGCAATCTCCGCCGTCCCGGAGTAGATATAGTAATCGCTCTGGATATCAGCGGTTCCATGCTGGCTTTGGACTTTTTACCGCAAAACCGCTTGGGAGCAGCGATCAATGTAGCCCGGGATTTCATTACCCGCCGTCCCAATGACCGCTTTGCCCTGATCGCTTTCTCCGAATATGCTCTTACCGCCAGCCCGCTTACTTTTGATCATGACACCTTGATCGGATCTCTGGACGCTTTGGAAGTAAACATGGAAGCCTCCGGCACGGCGATAGGCATGGGGCTTGCCAAAGCGGTTGCCCGCCTCAAGGACAGCACGGCCAAATCCAGAATCGTGATCCTGATCACTGATGGTGTGAACAACACCGGGGAAATTGATCCTCTGGCTGCCGCACGCATGGCTAAGGCTTTGGGCATCAAGGTCTATCCCATCGGCGTTGGGAGCGGAGGTCTGGTGCCCTTCCCCTATAGTGATCCCTTCTTTGGCACCCGTAATATCCCTACTTTGATAGAACTGGATATGGCGACTCTGGATCAAATAGCCGAACTCACCGGCACGGGTAAAGCCGCAAACGCAACCAATGCCAATGAATTACGAAACATCATGACTGCGCTGGACAAGCTGGAAAAGACGGAGATTTCCGCCAAAGTATATGTACGCTGGTCAGAGCAATTTCCCTTGCTCCTGCTGCTCGCAGCCATTCTGATCGGTTTGGAACTGCTACTCAAAGCCTATTATCTGCCCCTGCTCATGGAATAAGCGATGAATATCTACAATCCTCAGGCTCTGTATCTGCTGCTGCTCCTGCCGCTGCTGATCATATTGATCTCCAGGCATGGGCCCAGAGTACACAAGCGTTTCACCGCCTGGGCAGAAGCACCTTTCAAGGAAATCTATCTGGCAGCCCGATCACCCTTTTACAGCGGGTTGAAGCTTGTCCTGATCCTGCTGGCACTGGGTTTCATGATTCTGGCTCTGGCACGTCCACAATGGGATTATAAACAAAAAGAACTGGAGAGCGAAGGCATCGATATTGTCTTTGCCATAGATATCTCCCAAAGCATGGCTGCTACAGACATCCCGCCCAATCGCCTGCTACGTTCTGTATTACAGATCAATGCCTTTATCGATCAACTCAAGGGAGATCGTGTGGGAGTGATCTCTTTTGCCGGAAATGCCATCATTGAATGCCCCATCACCGATGATTATGAGGCTGCCAAGCTGGTACTGAGCGGGCTTTCTTTCAATTCAGCCGTAAGTGCCGGAACAGATATCGGCAAAGCTTTGGAACTCGCCAGAACAGCCTTCCGGGGTGGTACTGGCAGCGGAGCCTTGATCCTGGTATCGGATGGTGAAGACCTGGAAGCAAAAGCGATATCCAAAGCCCGAGAACTAGGCACCAGCGGAATTCGCATCTATACGATGGGCGTGGGATCACCCGATGGAGCACTGATCACCAATCCCCACACAGGAGAAGAGCGCATCTCGAAGCTTGATGAAGAGACCCTGAAGAAAATCAGTACCGTCAGCGGAGGCGAATATTACCGTGTGACGCCTTCTGCCGCTGAGATTCAGCTCCTGCTGAACCGCATGTATCAATCCGAAACCAGCCGCAGCACGATGCGCAAAGTGAATTTTTATCAGGAGCAGTACCATTATTTTGTCCTGATGGCGCTGATCCTGCTATTGCTGGAAGGCATGATCCTACCCAGAAAAAGGCTGAAAGCAGGATATCAAAGGACGGACAAGTGAAATCACGAACCCGCAAGATCCTGCTGATTGCCCTGATTGTCCTTGTTTTAGCCTTGCTACTGGAACTGCTGCTGCGTCCTGATGTATTCTTCAATAGCCTGGGTAGCGAGCTATATGGACTGAAACGCTACAAAGCCGCAGACGCCATCTTCAACCGACATCAGGACAAAGCTGAGAACCTTGCCAATAGCAGCAAGTCCAGATATAAATCCGGTGACTTCAAAGCTGCCCAGGAACCCTCAGACCAAGCTCTGGAGAATGCCCAGAATGATCCCAGTTTACATTACGATCGAGGCAACATAGCTTTCCAGGACAAAGACTATCAAGGCGCGGTGGATCGCTACCGGGAAGCCCTGCTGCTGAACCCAAACGATCGGGACACCAAAGCCAATCTGGAACTGGCGCTGCGCAAACTGAAGGAAAATCCTCCCCCACCTCCACAGAAGCAAGAAGAGCAAAGCGATCAGGAAGAGGTGCGCAACATCCTTGAAGCTCTGGACAACAAAGAAGCCAGAGACCGCCAGCAACAACAGGGGAATCAAGCTCCCCGTACCGACAAATGGTGGTAAACATGATGAAAAGAATCCTCTTGAGTCTGATCCTGTTGCTTCCTCTGTTTCTGAATGGAGTAAAAGTAACGGCATCGGTGAATAAAAGCCAGCTTAGCACTGCCGACCGTCTGGAATATACGATCAAGATCAGCAATGATGGCAGCATCAACCTCTCCGAACCTGCTGCTCCCCAAATCAAGCTCTTCAGCTTTCTGGGCATGAATAGTTCTTCCAGTTCTTCGACCACATTCAGCGGCCTCAAAGCCACTACTCACCATACCCGAACCTATACATACACCTATTTACCGCTCAATACCGGAACCACTACCATCCCAGCCCAGCAAATCAAAATAGCCAATCAGATCCATTCGACTACACCCATCCAGGTATCTGTAGTGCAATCCCAGACCAGCCCGCCAGCCCAGAGTTCACCATGGGTGCGCAATCCCTTTGGCTATCAGGATCCAGACCTCTTTCTCACACCAGGCTCTATGACCGGATCTACCCTCCTGCTGGCGGTACCGGAATCACGCCGCGTTTTCAAGGGCGAACCCGTGATCGTATCCTACTACCTGTACACGGATCAGATGGTGCGCTCCTTCAACATGGAAGATGAGAAGGATTTCCCGGGATATGGAAAGAGTATCTTCACCCAACCCACCAATTTAGAATATGAAAATACCACTCTCTCCGGCAAACGCTATCAGAGAGCCTTGCTGAAAAGGCTGGCTCTTTCACCCAATACAACCGGAACCATCCAGACTCCTATACTCTCAGGAACTGCCAGAATCTACAGTTTCGGCTACCTTAGCCAGGGGGTCGCTTCCAATCCAGTAGATATTGAAGTAATGCCCCTGCCGCGGGATAATGTGCCTGATTCCTTTACCGGTGCCGTAGGCTCTTTTGAAGTATCCGGCAATGTCTCCAGTGAAGAGCTTTCCTTGGGAGAAGCGATCACTTTCACGCTGAGGGTCAAAGGCCGCGGTAATTTCAATCAATTTGGTAATCCAGTTTTCCCTGAGACCCCAGCGCAGGTATCATCTCCAGTTACAGTGGACAAACTAAATGCCGGGATTGAGGGTGTACGTACCCTATATTACACGATTATCCCGCATGACAAGGGAGTTTACACCCTGCCCGGACTCAGCTTCTCCTGGTTTGATCCCTCTAGTGGCAGTTATCGTACATATAAGAGTGATGCTGCCCAAATCAGCGTAAAAAGCGCCAATGTGATCAGCTATTTCTCCGGACTTCTGGATGGCTCTGCGCCCAGGAGCCTGCAACCCATGATCGCCCGTAATGCCTATCATGACTACAGGTCTTACCTGAATATGCCCTGGTACTGGATCATCGTGGCAGTGATCCTGCTAATGCTGATCATCTCCGGCATCAAAGCCTTCGACAAGCTGCAACAGCGTAACAACCCAATAAAGTATGCCAGTAAAGAGGCCGACAGAGCCCTGCAAAAGTATCTGAAGGAAGCCTCGGCAGCAGCCCAGGATTTGTCCCCTGCATTTTATCCCCTGGCGGAAAAAGGCCTGATGCAGTATCTCACCGAAAAATATGGTATCTCAAACCACCTCTCAAATCCGGACAAGATAGCTAGCCTCAGGGATTTAGGCATCGAAGAAGATGTCTTGAAGCGAACCGCTGATTTTCTGGAACTCTGTGCCCGGGCGAGATTTATGCCACCCGAATCTTCGGCTACAAACCTGGCAGCGGATCTATCTGCGCTCCGGCAGATTGTCGCATCATTCAGCAAACTCAGGGAGGCAAATCATGCATAGGCTGGGATTGATCCTCTGTTTGCTGGTTTGCGCCTTCGGCCTGGCAGCTCAGATCAAGGAATCTGAATTTGATCATCTCCTTAAACTTGACGAACGCGGAATCCGCAATGCCGATCTCTATTACAATCTGGGTGTGGGTTATTGGCAAACCGGACAAAGCGGCATGGCTACCCTCTACTTCCTCAGAGCCCTGAACCTGAATTCTGCTCATAAACCCAGCCAGGAAAACCTGGACTATGTGATCAGTCTTTCTCAAGATCGGGAGCTATATCCACAGCGTTTGTTTCTGGTCTCCCTTGCTTTCAGAATCTATGATTTTCTGAATCTGGAGCGCCTGGCAATCATGGCTCTGGTCATGCTCCTGCTGGCATCCCTGAGCCTGCACTGGCTGATGCATTATGATCCGGAAAAAGAACGAGGCTTGCCCAGCCTGATCTTTGGCATTTGTCTGTTTCTGCTGATCACCTCTGCCTTGCTGCTGGGAGTGAAATCTTACCGTCAAACCCACAATTCCAAAGCAGTACTGATCGAGAACGTGGCCGAACTAAAGACCGATGCCGATGACGCTTCACCCCGCAAGGCCGTGATTCATGAAGGCTTGATCCTGGTGGTTGGAGACAGCAGCAAAGAATGGCTGCAGGTAAGCTTGCCGGATGGCACAAAGGGCTGGCTGCCCAAGGCATATGTAATAAGAGTGAACGAGTAATAGCTTTTGAATTGCCTGGTGTAATGTGTCTCTCTCCCATTTATCAGGCTATGATTAGTAGTGTAAGTCCCATCTCCCAATCAATATAGCTACTTTGTCTTGTAGCTAAATTCTCCATTATTGTTCTGTTTCTTTATCCAATTGATTAGCTTGGTTTTACTTTGTCTTCCTCTCGAGATGACCTCGAGTACTCGAGGCGATCTCGAGGTGAACACGAGGTAAACGCAAGTCCGAGATGACACAGGGATACATATTACGTAAAAGCTCGGAGAGCGACATAATATAGCGAGGGTTCGCAGCATTGCGCAGCAATGTGAAGACCCTCGTCCGGGAAGATACAACCCCGAAGCCCCTAAGGGCGACACAGCAATACTTAAAAGGTGTGAAGCCAATAAACCCAAATAATGCAGTAGGGTTTTCACAGTCTCTATTTTGGGACTGATT
>DAOSEN010000032.1:0-6982 GCA_035363155.1 Candidatus Cloacimonadota bacterium
ATGGTAAAAACATCACTCTCGCCAGTCTGGAACTAACGACCGGAGATCTGAGCTATAAGTACAATACTATTATAAATGGCAACCAACGACGAGAGGTAATCCATATTAGAGATTACGAATCAAATGTAACCATCAGAGGCATAACAGTAACTGGAGGAAGTGGCTACTATGATTCTGTTTACGACCTTACAGCGGGAGGAGGCATCTTAATCGGTACTATGAGTAACCCCAGGATTGTCAATGTAGTCAATTGTTTAGTACGTGGAAATAGAGCCAGTAGTGGTGGAGGAATCCAGGCAGGCTCGTGCAACCTGATCCTTAGTGGTGTCTCGATCCGAGATAACAGTGCTGATGCTGGAGGGGGGCTGGTATATGCCAGTAACAATGCCCAATCCTACAATGTGACATTTGACCCAGTAAATAGGAGCAGTATCTACAACAACAAAGCTGCCAATGGCAGTGATATGTACTTCTATTGGGCGAACCAGGTTCATGTGGTGGTGGATACTTTCACAGTGGCCAATCCCTGGAATTTCTATGCCAGCGCTGTCCCTCGGGATACCAGCATCAGCAATCCCTATACTTTTGACATCCTGCATACGGTGCATACCGAGGTGAATCACGATCTCTACGTGGCCCCCTGGGGGGATGACGCCAATGATGGCCTATCAGAGGGTTCGCCCCTGAAGACCATTTTCCGGGCTGTGTACAATATCGCTTCGGATCCCCTGAATCCCAAGACCATCCATGTGGCGGAAGGCTACTACTCAAAGAGCCTGAATCAGCAGTTTTTCCCGCTACCCATGAAGAACTGGACAAAGCTCAAGGGAGCTTCAAAAGAGAGGGTGATACTGGATGTGGAAATGAACTCTTATGGGATGACAATTGCTGCTTTTTCTAATGATTTATCCGTAGAGAGCATTACTTTTACTAACTGTAAGAGCGGGATCGGTGTTAGCCGTATAAATAATGTTTCTTTTGATGATGTAACTATCAATAACTGCTACAGCTTGTATAGTAGCAGTGGATACAATAGCAATAAAGGCCGTAATCAGCGTCTATCCTCTGTGACTATTTCTAATGTGGATGGGCAGTCGTTTTGTCATGGAATCAAGCTTGCATCTTTGTCTGGAAAAACGGAGTTACACGATGTAGATATTAATGGTATTGTTTCATGTGGGTTTATGCAAGCGCTATCAATAGACACAGTTGGATCGTGTGAAGTTGAGTTATTCAGAAGCAAGATACATAATGTCTCACATACCAATCCTGAGTGGTCAAACTCAATCATGCAGATATACCCATACAGTGAAACCCAGAGTCAGCGGTTAAAGATCAACGTCCGCAGTTCAGCATTTTTTGATAATCACCAGGCCAATCCTGAAAACATGAGCTATCTATACGCCCTGAACGACACCCTGTTTGTCAGCAATTGCACCTTTGCCGGCAATAGCGGAGGCAGTACCGCCCTGATCGTGCAAGGGAATGCGGTATTTACCAACAATATCTTCTGGAATCCGCAATTGCCCACGGAGATCACCGCCTTCTATTCTTCCAGCCAGGGCGTCACCGGACGGCTGGTATTTGATCACAATTGCATCCGCAATGGCCCCGGCGGGATCTACAACATGAGTCCCCTGAATCAGATCATCTGGCAGAGTAGCAATCTGGCTCAGGATCCGCTTTTTGCCCTGGAAGGCCATAGCCCTTACCGCTTGTCGGCACTGTCTCCCCTCATCGATATGGGTTTGCAGCCGGCAGTGATGGAATCCACTCTCGATGCCGGGGGCAATGAACGCTATTGGGATGGCGATGGCGATGGCCTGGCCATCATAGACATCGGAGCTTACGAATATCAACCGGTGTATAGCCCCATCAATCTCAGTGCCCAGCTTTGGCAGCAGCAGATTCTATTGCAGTGGCAGATGCCTGATGCACCCAGGGGGCTGTCGGGCTACCGGGTTTACCGCAATGGCCTGGCTTATGCCGATGTCTTTGATGCAGCCCTGATGCAGTTTCGGGATTACAGCACGGTAAACGATACCCTGCTTTACTATGTAGTAGCCCTGTATGGCAATGTGGAGTCGGCAGCCTCAAACTCTGTAACGGTAATCATCAGCGGTGTGGAGACTCAGGATGAAGCCTTAGCGCCTGGTCTGCAAAAGATGTCCATCTCTCCCAATCCCTTCCGTGATCTGGCTGTGATCAGCTATAATCTGGGCAAAGCCTCAGAAATCGAGCTCAGCATCTACAACCTCAAAGGGCAGAAGGTACGTACCCTCTTTCAGGGTACCCAGCCCAAAGGAGAGCAGGCCATGGCCTGGGATGGCTGTGATCAGGATGGCAGAAACCTTGCTTCGGGTATTTACCTGATGCGGCTAAGGCTGAATGGATCAGCACATCACTCAGCAAAGCTAATCAAGTACTAAAGCGCTATCTGCATGCCCTAGGATTCTAACCCCATAGCGATGCCAGAAGCTGATCCACCAGATAGGCAGAATAGAAGATGCAAGAGAGCAGGACTATTGCCAGGATGATGATACCCAGAGCTTTGTGCCGGGCTTTTTGCCCTCTGAAGATGGGAGTGTCTTTGATGACCCGGGTGCCCAGAGGAGGAAAAACCTCCTGACGCCAGCTCCTGATGGCCATGGACACGAGATATACGCAAAACCCAAGCAGAGGCAGGTAGATGATCGCCAATAGCCATTTGAGCTGGTTCAAAGCTTGAGCGGGATCGGCAGAGTCTCCCCCAGGGATTAAGAACCGGGGGATCACAATCCCTATCAACAGGATGCCCAGAATGACGACAATGCCGATGATCAGCAGCAGTCTTTTTCGAAAAGCCGGATCGGCTTTGAGGATTTCCTGATCCATATCTATCTCCTATGCGCTTTGTGCGATTCTGGCAGAGAGGGATTTTGTGGCAAGCTTTATCTGAAAAGACAGTTGCACATGCCTGAAACACGAAGAAGCGGCGCATGATAGCCACTCTGTGTGACAAAGGGGATCAATCTATTCCCACCCCACCAATTTTTTGTATGGGCGCCGCTCCCTGCCGTGATTAATTTACGGTCTTCATAATATAGAGAAATCCCAGCCCTCACTTCATCTTTTTCCAGTGATGAATCTTTTCAATATTTTCTTTTGTTTTCTTCTTGACATAAACTTCCTGAGCCCCAGATTGGGAATTAGCAGCCCTGAAGGATGTACCGATGCCATGGATGAATATATCTATCGGGCTTTGGGGCCTGGTAACCGTAAGCGTATTTGGTGGGGAGTGTATGCAAGTAAGCTTAAGCCCGGCAGGACAAAATGCGTTTTTTGCTAAAATGACCACAAGCTTGGCCAGATCAAGCTACGGGAGAGCAAGCGTCCCCAGATGGCAATCCCATCCCCCAATCCAGATCATGAGCGTCAAATCGCCATATAAAGCAGATTACCAATATTCACACAGTATAAATCAATCTATCACTGGAGGAAAGATGAAACGTATTCTGTTCATTCTCATTGTATTATTTGTGCTTTGCCAGCTTGCTGCGCATACTGTGCAAAACCTGCAATCCCACCCTGCCAACTCCACCCCGTCCCGCTATGAAGTGGTAGCCTGGGAAGAAAATTTTGAAAGTGGAGCCCCGGGATGGACGCATTATGATGGAGCCGTAATGCCCAATAACTGGCATATCTACAGCTATGGCGGTACCCAGGGTAATGTGTGGTGGATGGGTGATCCGGCTTTGGCATCAGGCTCAAACATCGGTGGATATCACAATACCCAATACCTGGTGCTGGATACTCCTGCCCGCACCTTGAGTTCTGCCAATGCCACCCTTACTTTCAAGCTCCGCTACCAGGTGGAAGACCCTGCCGGAGCTTCAGCGCCATATACAGGCTGGGATGCCATAAATATCAGAATATCCACCAATGGCGGCGCATCCTGGACTCCGATCAGCGGAACCCCTGCCTACAATATGACCTCTTCCTACGCCTTTGGATTCGAGCATGGCGAAGGGGCAAACATCCCCGGTTGGGGTGGAGCTTTGACCACCTGGACCAATGCCACCTTCAATCTTTCCGCCTATGTCGGCCAAAGTGTGAAGATCCGCTTTGCCTTTGCCTCCGATCCTGCCTATGCTACTGCCGATCAACCCAACATGTTTGGCGTGATGGTGGATGACATTGCCTTTGGCGGATACTCCAACAGCGGTGTGAATGACGGCCAGATGACCTGGAACAGTTTGGTGCCGATGAGTGGTGATTTATGGCATATCGCCAGCGTCACTGGAGCGCCATCACCCAGCCAGGTGATGCGCAATCAAAACGCTCAGGGCTCCTACAATCCTAACATGCTGAACTACCTGGTGAGTCCTTCCATTACTCTGCCTGCCACGGGAGCGATCCGTGCCGATTTCCAGATTCAGGGCAGCTTTTCAGACAATGATACCTTCCCGGAAGTGGATTACTGGGGTTGGGAGATTTCTCCGGATAATGGCAGTACCTGGTATTATATGAGCAATCCTTATGGCCAGACCGGACTGCCGAACTACGTGTACAATGATGTCCCGGCTGCGTGGGCTTCCGCCATTGCCAGCTACACTCTGGATGGCATCATCACAAACTACGCCGGGATGACCGTCAAATTCCGCTGGCTCTTCAAATCCGATGCCGATACTCCCATGGGTACCGGAATCATGATCGATGATTTCAAAATCTTCAATGATATTGTCTTGAATGCCCCCACAAACCTATCCGCCGCAGTCAATGGAACCGCTGTGTTTTTAAGCTGGGCCAGCGCTGGCACGGGTGTAACTGCATATCGAATCTACCGGGATGACGCTCTTCTCACTCAGGTAGCTTCCAGCATTTTAAGTTTCAACGATTCCGGAGTACCGGGAGGCATACACCGCTATCACGTTACCGCTGTTTACGGGGCAAATGAATCCCTGCCCTCCAATGTGGCGACAGCGCTGGTCATGGGCAATGGTTGGATCGAGCTATCCAACGACGACGGCAGTGCCGAAACCGGGATGAATGCCGGAACTACAAACCAAATGGCTGTATTCTTTGACCATGCCAGCCCCGTAGTCCTGAAGTATATGAAGGTCTATGTTCAGGCTCCGAATACATTGGCTATGATCCTGCGGGGATTTGACAACGACGGGGAAAACGGCATGCCGGGCACCCAGATCTTCCAGTATTCATATCCTTCGGCAAATATTGTCCAGGGCTGGAACTATATCGAGATTCCCATCGATGATCTGGAATTCGATGGCAGCTTCTATCTGGGCATTCTGGAAGCCACAAACGCCAGCCAGATCGGGCTGGATACATCTTCCTCCGGAGCCTGTTGGTTAAAAGCAGGCGGCATCTGGAGCCCCTATACCAATGGCAGAATCATGATCCGCGGCATAGGAGTGGCCACCAGCACTGGAACCACGCAAAACATAGCCCTCACCAGCGGCTGGAACCTGATCTCCCTGAATGTTTCCCCGGCAGATCACAGCCTGGCTACTCTCCTGACGGGGATTTCTGCAAGTGTACAGCAAGTGAAGGGAACCGAAGGAGTGTATATCCCCGGCAATCCCTATTCCACGCTTAGTGCCCTGACCGATGGCAAGGCTTACAACATCCAGGTAAGTGCACCTGTCACCTGGAGCGTTAACGGAACCCAGATTCCGGCAAATACCCCCCTGGCTTTGAACGCAGGCTGGAATATGACGGCATATCTGCCCCAGGCGGCGATGCCTGTAACTACTGCCATGCAAAGCGTATCAACCTGGCTCCAGCAAGTGAAAGGCACAGATGGAGTATATATTCCTGAAAATCCCTACAGCACGCTGACCAGCATGAATCCCGGCAAGGGCTATTGGATCAGACTTTCTGCCGCTCACAATCTGATCTATCCCACTGGGCGCTATGCTGTGGAACCTGTCCAGGCTACTATCCATAGCGGCATTACCACGCTGACTTCCAGCATGGTGCTGCTGGCCAGATGCGATGGTGCCAGGGCGGGAGATATCCTGATCGCCAGAGTAAATGGCGAACTGCGCGGCGCTGAAACCCTGATCACTCCTGAAGGTTTCCCGGCAGCACTGCTGCAAATCTATACCGCTGCCTCAGGAGAAGAGGTCAGCCTTTGGCTGCAAAAGCCGGATGGCAGCGAAGTGGAACTTGCCAATCGCTTCAGTAGCGAGCCCAACTCCACCTTGGGCAGCTATCCTCAGTTCATCAGTCTGCATCTCAAGAATGGTGATCCAGGCGTAGCAGTACTTGCCACCCGCCTTTATGGCTGCTATCCCAATCCTTTCAACCCCAGCACCACGATCTCCTTCAGCATCGCTGAGGAAAGTGCCCTGGTATCAGTAAACATCTACAACCTCAAGGGTCAGAAAGTCCGTCAGCTTGCCCATACTGAATATCCCCGCGGAGAGCATCAGCTGGTCTTTGGTGGCACGGACGACCAAGGCCGGGCTTTAAGCTCGGGGATCTATCTGATCGAGCTACAGACGGGTAATTACCGCAAAACTATCAAGGCTTTGATGTCCAAGTAGAAGAAGATATGAGCCTGTTAAGTCCCTGCAAGCGCAAATGGACTCCCTCTCCCCTTGCGGGAGAGGGTTGGGGTGAGGTTCAGAGTAGCAAGCTGGAATCTCCTCAGCCCCTGCGGTGTTCAGGAGATGCCAGCCTTCCCACCCCAACAGCCAACATTTGTCTGTTGAGGACATCGGTCGCTGGCATGACGGCAAGGAGAAGGGAGATACCGGACAACCCAGCTGGTTCTGCGAACCGCTTGCCCTTCTGGAATGATGGCATGAGAACGAACCAACTGCCCTTCTGGAAAGGCCATATGAGTATGCCATCCTCTGAACCGGAGCGCTCCCAAGTATCGCTCCAGACCACCCAATCACAATATCAATCGCTATATCAATACGGATCGATTACGCATCCGATCCGTATTGATAGCGTAATGATAGCGCAATGCAAA
>DAOSEN010000033.1:0-4667 GCA_035363155.1 Candidatus Cloacimonadota bacterium
GATGTCATCTGTTGTCCAAGTGAGAACGATTTGAAGTTTTCGGTGAGGGTTTATAATGGTCAACAGATATTTAAGTGCTTGTCAATATGGATAATAGCTTGCCATACGAAAATTTCTTGGACGAATATACAGCCTTTATCTGCAGATTCTGCTTGACACAATTCTCGAATCTTATCCAGCATGGCATCCGCAATGCATGCCCGGATAGAACTTTACGGGCTGCGATTTTATTTTCTTAGAGGTGAGAAATGAAGAAAAGCTTGGTTGTCCTTGTGGCCGCCCTCATGTTTATAAGTGTCTCCTATGCCAGTATTATCATCTCCGGTGATATCACTACCCACACCACCTTCCTGATGAGCAACAATCCCCATCAGATCAGAGGACAGGTTCGTGTTTTGGATGGAATTCAGCTCACCATTGAGCCCGGAGTTACTCTCATGTTCGAAAATGGCTCCAGTCTGGAAATCCTTGGTCAGATCAGCGCGGTGGGAACCCCGGATTTGCCCATCTGGTTTCACTCTATCGACGGCGCGGAGTACTACACCAAGGTCTACTTAACCGGCGCGGAAGGCAGCAGCTTCGCTCATTGCGATTTCTCGCGTTCCAATGATGGCTCAGCCATGCTGCGAATTTCCAATTCCGGTACCATAAACATCTTGCACTGCGATTTCAGCTCCAGCATTTACGCTCATGGCATCTATATTTACAATTCCACGGTGAACCTCAACTACGTAACTATCAATAGCACTGCCCAAAGCGCCATTCAGATCGAAGGTAACGGCACGGTAAATATCAATGATGTGAATATAAACGGCTGCAACAAGGGGATAAAAGTGCAGCAAAACAGCTATCCCACGCTGGCCATGGATGATGTGGTGTTGCAAAACTGCGCTTCCTATCCCATAGAAGCCAGCATAATAAACTATTCCGTGATGGGCTATGTGAACGCCTATGACTGCCCGAACCGGGTTTTGGCCATTTGGGATACAAATCTATACAGCAGCTACACCTTGCCTAATACCAATGTTCCCTATTATTTGATGAATAGTCTTTCCTGGGGCAACGGAGCTGTTTTTACTCTTGAACCTGGAGTAAGCCTGCGTTTTGGGCAGCATGGCAAGATGTTCTTTGCCGGCGGAGCTTCCCTGGTGGCAAATGGCACTGAGGCTTTACCCATCAGCTTTCTGGCCGTGGGAGATAACCATTGGAAAGGATTTAATTTCGCGGCAAATACTTCCGGAAGCTTTGATCACTGCATTATCAACGACAGTGGCTATCCTGAATACGGCTATCCCGAACCAGTAATCGAGGGATCAGGCTTTAGCTACCTTTCCATATCCAATAGCAATATCTGGGGTGGCACTACTTATGGGCTCTATTTAACCGGCTCCAATACCGGCACCCTGACCTTGAACAACGTGGAGATCGCCAATTGCCCCTGGACGGGATTGTATACTACTAATAGTTCCCTGAACTTTGAATATGATAATCTCAGCATCACAAATTGTGGCCGTCCTCTGGAAATGCCAGCCAATCTGGTGGATTTCCTGGATCAGCAGCCTGTATTTACGGACAATGGCAGTGCCAGCATTTTCCTGATCAATAACGGCTACATGTACCGGGACACTACCTTCCGCAATTGGGGTTATCCCTATGTGTGCGAAAGCATCGATCTTACTGCCTATTGGATTAATCTCACCTTCCAGCCTGGAGTGGTAGTGCAGCTTGGTTATTCCTTGGGGATAAGCTGCAACGGGACAGTAACTGCGATTGGAACGGAAGCCCAGCCGATTACCTTTACCCGCCTGCCATCTTCCACTAATAACTGGCGGGGTTTTATCCTGAACAGCGGAGTTACGAACGCCCATTTCAACCATTGCCTTCTGGAGCATTGCGGCAGCAGCAATCAGTATAGTCATATTCAGAATGCCATTACTTTCTACAACGCGGATACCGTGCTCATCGAAAATACTCAATTTACCGACGTTTATTGCCGTGCCATATTTATTGAAGGCATTGATAGCAATGACGATAATCTTACCCTGAATAACGTTAGCATTAATGGATGCGGTATGGATGCGGTGTATCAGAATTCTTCAGGCTGCCAGCTAAGCATCAACGGACTGGCTGTTTCGAATTGCAATGCGTTCCCCTTAAGCGTTTCGGGAAATTGGGCACACCAGCTAAGCAACATTACCCTTACTAACAATGCCAAAAACGTAATCCGCTTGGTAAATGGCGGTTACCTGGCCAGCCAAACTCTCACTAATCACGGCTATCCCTATCAGGTAAGTGGTTATCCGCTTTACGTGTATTACACCACGGTGAATCTGGAACCTGGGACGGTATTTTACTTTGAAAATAGCCTAAGCCTGGAAGTATATGGCAGCTTGAATGCCCTTGGCACCCAGGATAGTCCTATTGCCTTTAACCGTCCTCCCGATACCACTTATTATTGGCAGGGCATCATATTCCGCAATAACAGCAACGGTAACCTGCAGCATTGCCAGTTCTACTATGGCGGCATGGCCAATCAATATGGCTATGATGCCAGCCTGATAAATAATCTGGGGGCAACCCAACTGACTATGGAGCATTGCCTTTTCACCAATGTGCAGGCGCAGGCGATATCCTGCTCTGATATATACAGCGGTGACGCCTTCACGATTAATGATGTGACCATCGATGGCTGTGGCACGGACGGGTTATGGATTAATGATTCCGATCTGAATCTGGTGGCAACCAACCTTACCATAAGTGCTTGTAACCGTAATCCCCTGTCCATCTTGCCTGTTTATGCCGGCAGCTTTACAAATCTAACCCTCAGCGATAATACAAACAATGAAATCAGGCTATTCCAGTCCGGTAACCTGGATAGATCCGTTGTTTTTCCCAATCTCGGTTACATTTACCATTGCGAAGTAAGCTTGAGCTCAAATTATGGAACTACAGTTACCATTTCACCCGGATGTGTATTCCACATGGCAGATAACTCCAGTATGTATTTTTACGGTGCGATTCAAGCCATCGGAACTGCCGGGCAGCCAATAATCTTCACCCGCTATCCCTCCAGCACGGATTACTGGCAGGGAATCAGCTTGAATAATGCTTGCTGGGATGCCGATTTTGTTCATTGCCAGATCCGCTATGCCGGTAATGCTGATACCTATAACAACCGTAGAGCCTTCACCAATTATGGATGCAGCAACCTGAATCTCAGTAACAGCCTGATCCGCTACAGCAATGGCAATGGGCTGTATTTTGAGAGTATGGCGAGCACCGATATTGTCCTGATAAACGGCTTAACCATTCAGGATGCAGCTTGGAGCGGATTTGTGGGTAATAATATCAGCTATCATGATTTTACAGTTAATGGCCTTAATCTTATCGATATTGGTGATTATCCAATTGCCATTTCGGCTGACCTGCTGGATAGATTTACGGGAGTAACTTTTTCTGGAATTGGCAATCCCTACATCGCCATAACTTCCTATAATCAAACTCGTAACGCCACTTGGCCAAACCTGGGGCTGCCCTATCACTTTGCCAATGGCTTCGCTGTAAATGATTGGGTTACCCTGGATATCTCAGCCGGAGCCGAACTGGTGTTCAACGACTATGAATTGTATTATCACGATACCAGTTTCACCGTAAATGGCGCTTTGAATACCCTGGGTACCGAAACTGAGCCGGTGATTTTCCGGGGTCTGGATCCACTTATGCCCAGTACTTGGGTAGGAATGAGGATTTACTGTCCAGACGGACCCTGTAACTTGAATTGGACTACGATTATGAATGCCGGACTGGAAGAAAACCATACTCCCAATCATGAGTTCTGCCTGCTTTATATCTATCGGGGTACCATTTATTTGCATAACTGCACCCTTAAACTAAGCAACCATAACCTATTAAAAATAGAAGATAATAACACCACTACCCTTAGCAACTGCACGCTCAGCAATGCGGCCAATGGTATTCTGCACTACTATGGCACTTTGAATCTGGTGAATAGCAGCATCAGCAATTGCACGGCCAATGGCATCTACCAAAGCGGCGGAAGCATCGCTTTCGGTGGCGATGAAACCCAGTGGAACAAGCTATTTGGCAATGCCATGAACATCTATAACAATACCGCAAATCCCTTCACTGCAGCCTATGTATATTGGGGAAGCACCGATTCTGCAGTTATCGATCCGCTGCTTTATGACAACGAAGAAGGCATGGGAGAAATCATTTTTGAACCCTGGCTGGATGAAAGCCTCCAAAATCTTTTCTATCTCACCCTCGATAGCCCAGGCGGAGTAAGTCTTATCCAATTCTCAGAAAACGTTTTACGTTTGTCTTGGAATGCGGTTCCCGCTGCTACTTCATATCGAGTGCTCTCAGCAGATGCTCCTGATGCCAACGTGTGGACTCTATTGCAGCAGGATATTGACAGCACCACGCTGGATATAAGCCCCGCGCAGGGAGAATCAAGGAGATTCTATAAGGTGGTGGCAGTTAGATAAGGTCAGGCATTGCACCCCGAAAGAGTAGCTTGCGGCCAGCGGTATGACTTGGTTTGTTTAGTACCAATGCGCTGCATAAGCTGGCCTCCTTTTTCGTGGTTCGGTATAAACCCTCACTGAAAACTTCAAATCCAATCACCAAAACTTCAAATGTCCAAG
>DAOSEN010000034.1:0-2946 GCA_035363155.1 Candidatus Cloacimonadota bacterium
CGGCAGAAGCAACGGCATAATGCTGCCTGTCGACTCATACCACTACGTCATCGAGCTTAACAACGGGATCAAGCCGATTGTGGGGCACGTGACGATTGTTAGATAAATTTCATGAACTCACCCCCGGCCTCCCGCCTGAGGCGGGACAGGCTCTCTCTGCTTCATGTATCTTCATGAACTCACCCCCTAGCCCCCTCTCTGCTACGCAAAGAGGGGGGACAAAAGCATTGCAATATACAGATAATCAGGGAATAGAGTCGAGGAATGACTTTATTGTATTGAGCAATTCATCCAGATTTGAAAGCATATCGTTTTTCAGCCGAAGAACACTTATACCCATACATTTCCTGACTTGTCCACCCTTTTAAGGCAAAAAAATATCGATATTGTATATCAAGCGGTTACGCTGAAAAAGTCTTAAATTTACCGCACTAAGGTAAATTTATGCTACGTATCAGAGTGGTTAAAACAGCATCTGGGGCTAATGCAGTTCAAGTAGTTTACTACAAGAATGGCAAGCGTTTTATATTTAAGCATATCGGGTCTGCAAGTAGTAGTCAAGAATTGGAGTCATTGAAATTGGTTGCCCAAGATGTTATTAAGAACTTCAATCCAGAAATTCCTTTATTTGCAAATGCTAAGCTTGATAATCTCTTGTATCTGGACAAGACTGAGTTTTTGGGGGTGTATTCTACTTTTCTCTATGAGGTTATCTCTGGAGTGATTTCTCAGGTGGGTCTGGATAGGATACGGAAACAATTGCTGCTTGATCTGGTAACCATTAGGATTGTAGAGCCCGCCTCCAAATTACGTTCAATAGAGCTTTTAGAGAGTTATTTTGGGATTAAGCATAGAAGGCAGAGCTATTACCAATCTGCTCCTCAATGGGTTCTTTTAAAGGAAGAAATTGAGCACATTGTTGTGGAGTTTGCCAAGAGCAACTATGCCTTCGATTTTGACCTGCTGTTTTACGATGTGACCACTTTATACTTTGAAACATTTGAGGAAGACGAGCTACGAAAAAACGGCTTTTCCAAGGACAACAAATCGCAGCAGCCACAGATTTTAGTCGCTCTGCTGGTTACCAGAGAAGGCTTTCCAATAGCGTACAGCATCTTTCCCGGCAATACCTTTGAAGGCCATACGATAATACCTGTGGTAAATGCATTCATTAAGAAACACGCAGTAAAAGAGTTTACTGTGGTTGCCGATGCAGCAATGATAAGCGCTACCAACATACAGGAGCTTTTGTCAAATAACATCAACTATATTGTTGGTGCAAGGCTGGGCAGCTTATCCAATGATTTGATTGAACAGATCAATGGTAGCATTACCAGGGAGGACGGGGAAAGCATCAGGATAAAAACAGATAACGGGTATTTGATTTGCGCTTACTCTTCGGTTCGCTACCGAAAAGACAAGTATGAGATGGAAAAGCAAATTGAGAAGGCTCGGGCCATTATCGAAACTCCCTCAAAAGGCAAAAGAGTAAAGTTTATCAAAACTACTGGTGAGCAGGTAGTGCTTAATCAGGCCTTGATTGAAAAATCGAAAAAACTACTGGGAATCAAGGGATACTATACCAACTTGGATGAGAATGTCGCAAGTAACCAAACCATCATCGAGCGTTATCACGAACTATACAGAGTGGAGCAAGCCTTCAGAATATCGAAGCACGATTTACAAACAAGACCCATCTTTCACTTTAAGGGAGATCCTATTAAGCTTCACATCTTAATTTGTTTCATGGCTCTGGTGGTGTCTAAGCACATTGAATTGACTACCGGAGACTCTCTCAGGAAGTTTTTAGCGGAATGTAAAAAGGTAACAGATGCCCGGATGCTTAATAAAATAACAGACAAAGAGATAAGAATAAGATCAAAACACAATGGGAAGCCATTAGAATACCTCAAATCTCTAAAATTACCGCACTAAAGTGGACAAGTCAGGAGGCATAAGCAATTAAATAATGAATGACTTAATCTTAAATCAGCTAATATTGAGTCCGTCCGGATTATCTTCCGGACGGATCTATTTTAAATCGCAGCGTTAGCATTGGATTCGTTAAGCCCATAAGTTCTGCTCTCCAAGGCTTGCTGCCGGGCAAGCAGGCATTTAAGCAAAATAATGTGGCATGGATCTTAGATCCCTGACAGCTTGCTGCGAGAATCTTCAATGTGATTTTTCCCTTTAGACAGCCATTTGTTAAATAACTTGGTATATTTGAGTCTGGTATGGACGGTCTTTCTTGCATGAAAGTGAAAGTTTAATAATTTTGAATGAACTCAATCGAAACTAAAAATATGCTTACCCTCCGGCCTCACCACCTTATAGATATCATACGCGATATAGGCAACAACAGACAGCTTATTCCACATCCCTATGGTCATGCCCAGCATCTTATCACTCAGATAGTGCTCGATGGTTCTGACACATCAGTAAAGCTTGTTGCAGCTGCTGATGATATTTGTTCCCCATGCATTCATCTCACAAAGGATGGCAGTTGTGATGATATCCTGTCACAACTTGATTACCTTGTTATGAAGCAGGCATACAATGATGATCTTGATCACCGGCTGTTTGAATTTCTTGAACTGCAGGAAGGTACGGTAATATCCATCCCTGAATATCTGAGCCTTATCACAAGCAGGTTTGATGAGATCGTTCCGCTCTGTGTTCATCCTAAGGAAGACATCTCAGAACGCAGGGAGGGTATGCGGAGAGGACTTGCAAAGCTGATGAGATAGCCCGTACTTCAGCCAGAACTACTACCAGCCTGCGGTTACCATTTCTGTCAGCTCCATCCCCTAACCCCGGTCTTCAGACCGGGGAGACAGAAATCCTTCACACCTCTATCCGCACTCCCTGCTCTATCCATTGTGTCATTCATCAAATCCCGATCTTATGAAGTCTCTGGCCGTCGGGAAAGTGTCTTCAGTCAGGCTG
>DAOSEN010000034.1:2956-3225 GCA_035363155.1 Candidatus Cloacimonadota bacterium
GGATCTCATCCTCATGCTGTTTCATGTTTTCCATTGCTGCCGACCAGGCTGCCATCATTCTGTCGATGGCAATGAGGGCTATTTTTGCCGATCCGTTGGCATCAGCCTGCATTTCATCATTATCAAAACCATTGATGTCTGAAAGTGCCCTGTATAGCTTTATCGAAATGAAGAAGACATAGAAGTAAATAACCTGAAGGGCATCATACAATACAGGATTTGAATCCTTCAGTTCCGGATAGATTTCCTTCTCCTTAAAGATCAGCTCC
>DAOSEN010000035.1:0-2681 GCA_035363155.1 Candidatus Cloacimonadota bacterium
TACTCAGCGACACAACCGTTGCCAATGAGGATGAAGTATTGCCACCTCCGCAACTAACTGACTGGCGGATAGATTTGTATCCCAATCCTCCACACCAAGATAGCCCATGTATTCAGGTGTTGTTTTCGGGAGAGGCATACAATAAAGAGAAGGATGATATTACTCTGCAGCTACACAACCTCAAGGGCCAGATGCTAACCCAAAAAATCTTGAATGTAAGCGTCTTGCAGGAAAGTAAACTTGAGCTAAATCTCGGAAAATACCCCGCCGGGATTTATATAGTGAGCATCAAAGCCAAAGGCAATACCAAATACAGTAAAAGATTCTGCATCCTGTAGAGCAGAATTCATGTTGCTGTAAAACAAATAAAAAGGAGTATCCGATGAACAAAATGAAAGTTTATCTGCTGCTGATTTTTTTGAGCAGCGCAGTTTGTGGAGCTACTGCTTTTCCCTTGGGAACCTATTCCTATCTGGGTAATAAAGTGCATGTGTACGATAATCGTGATGATTTCACAAGTTATATGCAGGATTTGGGTTATAACACAAACATTATTGAGATCTTTTCTCCTAACTCAACAGCATATAGTAGCTATGTTGATCTTTATGAAAAACTAAGTACAAAAGGTATAAAAGCCATTGTAATGGATAAAAGGTCTAATGAAGCCCACTCATCTTATGGCTTATCCATCGGCAGTTACCAAAGATTTGAAGCTGAATACAAGGATGGGGAAGCCGTTAACTTGGGAGATAATCTGGTAAGTAAGTATTGGTATCGTTCCAATAGTGATATAAATGAAAGAGTTGGGCAATTGGATCTCTTTGATAGAGACTTCTGGCTCTGTTCAAAAGATAGTGTACCCGATGGAGGCTTTGCTTACACTGATTTGAATTATCGTTGGAATACAGTAAATGGAGATTCTGTCAGGATCGGGAAGGAGTTCTTTATAAAAACCCTTGACTCACCAGATACGTCAAATTATCTATATATCACCTATGCATTTAATATTTCGAATATTGATGCAGAACTTAATGTAAGTACGCCTCTATTAGCTTTTATGCCCTGTGGATACCGATATTCGAATGGAGGGCATGCTCTAAATCCTGTGGATCTACCTCATGAAGGTAATTCTTCCAATGGTACAATTACCTATTTCCGTTTGGAAGACTTCTACAACTCTGGCAATTCAAATGGTATTGTGACTCATACAATCAAAATCAAATACAGCGATATGCTCAGCGATACCCTATTTGTGGAAGGCAACTTTCAAAGAACACTTGTGAACTTGAATCCCAGATTGTATTGGTATGCAAATTGCGATCTGAAGTTGGACTACATAGAGTTTGAAGATCAGTTGTTTCACAACATGAAAGGAGTTGATGAAAACGGCAATATCGTTCTCAATCCAGTATATCAAGGTGGTCTTACAACAGGAATATCATCCTTATTCCCATCAGTATATCCAGATATAGTTTCAGGGATATACACTTTTGATGAACCCAGACAGGGGCAATGGAAATCATTTAAAATGATTCAAGATGAGATTCCAAGTACTTTAGATTGTATGACCGCCTCCTATGATTGGCAATACAACACGTTTCCTCTAACCGGGACAGGAGGCAGCAATACCATGTATTATAGCCATATAGATGGATTTCGTGCAGTTGCCCAACCCAATATTACTATGCCTGATATATATCCTCTGCGTTATGAAAACAACTATATAGATTGGAATAACGAAAATGGATTGCAAAGGGTGATCGACAACAAAGTAGTAAAAGTCTATCAAGCAGCAAAGGAATATGTAACTGGCTATCCAGATAGAAAGTTTTACCCTGTAGTACAGGCATTTGGTTATTGGGATAGAGACGAGTGGTTATCTTGGATTCTCCCCCCTCCGGAAATGCAGAAAATGCTTCAGTATTTGCCTTTGTGTTTTGATCCGGATGGGCTATTTAATTATCGTTTATTCGGATATCAAAAGTGTGTAAACAATGGGAATATCATAAGGAGAGGAGACTACGCAGCATTGTTTTGCACAAAATTTGAGCAAGAAATACGAGACTTAGAAAATCCGACAGATTACTCAATACGTTTTGGCGAAGATGGTGAGTCCCGTTCCTCCTATACTGCACCCGAAGTATACAATCCCACATATGAAGCCCTGAAAGAAGCCAATGCAAAAGTGCTCAAGTATGCTGATCTGATCAATGGTACTACGCCTGGTATGGTGTGGAATGGCTCTAATGTAATCGGTCTTACATGGAATGGCAACACCAGCTTCCTTACAAATATGCATATGAGTGATATTACTGTAGTCGATGTCGCCAATGAGCCATACTATCAAGGTTATATACAATGTGGATACTATCAGGATAATATGGGTAATCCGGCATTTATGGTAGTGAATAGAAGAGCAAATATCTTCGAATCATCTACCTATGCCAGCCCACGTTATGTACCCGTTTCCCAATACAGTAGCTGTTACCCACCTATTAATGGCCAGACATTATTGTTTGGGTTGGATCCTAGCTCATATACTACATATGGTACGTTTCCATCCCTCTATGATCCTGCAGATGAACAACATTACATTTCTGCGAACGATGAAATATTAGTAGGTTTGGATCCCGGCGATGGCAAGCTGCTCCAGATGTGCTCCAGCCTTCCGTCCCTGGTTA
>DAOSEN010000036.1:0-2629 GCA_035363155.1 Candidatus Cloacimonadota bacterium
CGAAACCGGAAGAGTGTACATCTTAGCAGGTAATGCTAATTTGCATGAGACGACTGTGGCGAATGCAAACGAAACAATCCCTGTTCCTGATCCTAATATATGGCGGATAGAGGTCTATCCAAATCCTATTACGTCGCATGGGTCTGGCTTTAATGTAGTATTCAAAGGTACAGGATTTGAGAGTAAGGGCAGCTATAGTATGGAATTATATAACATAAAAGGGCAGAGGTTTCTATCTCAAGCCATTCCAATGGACAACTTAGCAGAGGGGTGCCAGATACTTGGGTCGGATACCTGGTCCAAGGGAATTCTCTTATTATCGATATCCAAAGATGGAGTTCAGGTGATTTCAAAAAAGCTAACTTATTATTAAAGGAGATTACAATGTTCAAGTTTAAGACTGTCTTTTTTGTTACTCTTTTCTCAAGCATAATTGCATTAGCGACCGCTGCAACATATGAAGAATTCCCTTTGGGGTGTTACTCCTATTTGTCGAACAGCATATCGGACCATTATACTGTAGCTGAAAGAGCGCAAATCCTAGCATTGATCAAGGACATGGGATATAATATTGCCATAGTTGAAAACCGTGACTCAGATAACAATCTACGCCCCTTGTTAGAGATGATGTACGAGGATAATGGCCTATATGCTATTTTGAGTGATCTACATTATCCATATCCATACCCCATTGATATACCGGCAGAGAACTTCAACTTGTACAGCACTTCTGCCTTAACTACCAGCAGCTATTTGAAATTGGAGGCAGAATACTCGGGAGCTAACGATATTGATGGAGGTACAATAGATGCCAATTGGTACTGCTCCCATGCGGAACACGGTGGCAACATGCCGAGGGTGGGTTCAGACTTTCCAGATGATACGCAAAGGACATGGAAATGCACTCGCGGCACTACTAATCCCGGATTCGCCTATACTGACGTTCGGTGGCGATGGCCACTGGGTAATGAATCATACAAAAGGCTTGGAAATGAGTTTTGGATATACAACGATCATGATTCGGCAAATGATACCTATAAATTCGTTTACATAAGGTATAGATTGAAGCTTGCGAATTTCATAGGAAATATCAATGCCACAACCCCTTTACTGAGTTTTTCTACTATGGGATACAGAGGAACTGGAACAAGTGACTCAACTAATGTGATTCACCAATTTATGGATTACAACTCGAATCTCCTTGAAAGTCATACAACGGATTATTGTTACGGTGATTTTGTTGAGACCGGCAATCAAACCGGGTATTATGATATTGTGATCAAAATCAGTTACGCTAATTTAATTGGATCAGGCTTGATGCATACTGCTGGTTGGTGGAAAAACTCTCTGATTAACTTGAATCCGCGAGTGTTCTGGCATGGTAATTGCGATCTATACTTGGACTACATTGAAATCGAAGATCAGATGCATTACAATATGACTCACGATGCAACACTTTACACCAGTAACATCAACAACCGGATAGACTATCTTCAAAGTCAGGGAGCAATGGGTATGATAAAATCCATATACAGCCTTGATGAGCCGAAATTGGGTCAATATGATTCTTATAGAAAAGTCCAGCAATACATTAGTGAGACCAACCCCAATATTATCACTGCTGCCTATGACACTGATTACAATAAAATCATGAAAGCGACTGCAGGAGAGGATGGATATTGGTATTATGATCATGTTAAGAGCTTCAGAGATAGCGTAGAACCCAAAACAATCTTGCCGAATATGTATCCTATTACGCCAGGTGTAGCTTTCAATCTGATAGAATACCAGACAATGATAGATGATAAAGTATTGAGACAGTACAAGAACGCTAAGGATTACAGCAAAGATGATACTGCTAAGGCTTTTGTTCCCATTGTTCAGACCTTTGGACAATGGAACTCAAATATGTCCCGTTGGGATTCTTGGGTTCTTCCCCCTTATGAAACACAAAAGTGCTTGAAACTACTGCCCCTATGTTATGGGGCGGATGGGGTTATTGATTATCGAGCCGTAGCAAACCTGAACATAGACCATCGAAATCAACAATACTGCTCCATAATAAAAGACAGCAATGGCTTAAACCTGAGTTCAAACTTTACCAGAGACGCAGTAATGGCAGCAAATCGCAAAACAGCCATCTATGGTCCACTAATCAAGCGTGATTTAAAATGGATTGGAGCTGGCTGTCTTAACGTTGATACTGGGCCATCAGATATGTTGTCTTCAGCAGTGCTATCAAATGCTGGATTATCAGACGCTAAGGTCGAACATCCTGGAGATGGATACTATCAGGGATTCATACAATGTGGCCTTTATGAAGCCAAGCTGGATCAAGCGAAGAACTACTTCATGCTGGTAAATCGAAGAGCAAACTACTCAAACGATGATGTATCAAACACTACTACACCTCCCAGTTCCTATGCTGCGCATTACATAAGCGCAGAAGCACAAAATGCGCTATTAGTAGTTAATAATCTAGCCCATCAGAGATATGGTTCCTATGTGGCGTTGTTTGATGAGTATGATAGCCAGGTAATTATTGCTGATAATGATACTTTAAGTGTGATTCTTGATCCCGGCGATGGCAAGCTGCTCCAGATGTGCTCCAGCCTTCCGTCCCTGGTTA
>DAOSEN010000037.1:0-2006 GCA_035363155.1 Candidatus Cloacimonadota bacterium
GATCCCGGCGATGGCAAGCTGCTCCAGATGTGCTCCAGCCTTCCGTCCCTGGTTACAAGTAATGCAACGCTCAAGAAAACAGCTTATCTCTCAGGTGTGATAGTAATCGATCAGGGTGCCGAGGTGACGATGATGCCGAATACGGTGACCAGGATACTTCCTAATTCCTGCATCGTGGTAACCGGAGGTTCTACTCTCAATCTCAACGGTGTAGTGGATATAGCAGCTGGTGTATCAATCTTAGTGGAACCGGGCAGCAGCATAAACTTCAATAGGGCAAAATGCACCTGGGGCATCGATTCGTATTTGCAAGTATATGAAGCTCAAATGAATGCGAGTCATACATCGTTCGCATTCAATCCCATGTCTGAGCTACCTTATGGGATCACACTTAGCAATGACAGTGTGGCCACCCTGGCTCACGTGGCAATCTCCGGCTCGGGTGGGATCAATGTCCTGGATTCTGATTTGTATGTAAGCGATATTGACTTGGTTGTTCCAGCCAATAGGACTGGGATTGGGATATCAAATGCTCCGGGAAGTCACGAAGTGCATATCGACAATACAGATTCTGAGGGCAGTATCTCAGGGATAGGGGATGGCTTGGGCAGAGGAATCTACGGCGCTCCGGCTGCTGGCCTGAAGCTTAGTAATGTGCTGTTTGCAAATCTGAATATGGGGGTCGAGCTGGAACAAAGCAACGCAGTAACTGATTCGATTAGGGGATGCGACTTTGAAAACTGTGTGACCGGGATCTCGTTGACGGGTCGCAGATGTATGCCAAAAATCTCTGTATGCAGCTTCGTGAAGGATGGCTTGGAAGCTGAAGCCACGGGTGTAGTGATATATGGTGCATATCCCACGATCAGTGAGTGCACATTCGATGAGCTGGAAGTAGGTGTGTTTGCTGAATTCACTTCGTCCACTTCGGGGCGGGAGAATTTCATGACAGGTAATACGTTTTATAAATGTCTGAAAGGAATCGAATCCCGGGGATCCAGCTATAGAGTAAATAACAATGTATTCACGCTGAATCGGACAGGAATCAATATGGTGACGGGATCAAACATGAATCTTGGTAGTAATGCCTTGAATTCGCTGCAAAACACAAGAGAACATCTGGCCTTTATGTTTGACCAGGATTTCTATGCCTGTGTGCAGCTCTATAACGGCCACAACAATTTCCATCATGATCCCGGGCCTGAATATACTGAGGATGCTCTGGATTTTGCCTTCAATGATCATTTCCAAATTCCGGTGGATGACGAAAACTTCTTGATAGATGTAAGTGGAAATTGGTTTGAAGATGGGTCTGTTCTTGTGGATCCCTCCTCCTATGCACAGTACATCACATATAGTTCGCTTGATCCCTATCCAAACCTGATGAACTCCTATGCGGTATTGAACAGAATGGATAATGCGCTGATGCTGGAAGCCCAGGGGCAATACCAGCAGGCAGTGAATCTGTACAAAGATATCCTGGATGAAGGTCTGGAATCCGAAGAGCAGTACCTGGCGTCAGCAGTGGATGGTGTTTACCGGATATCTGGAGTGATCAACGATCCCGCCTGGGATACATCTAGTTATCTGGATGCAAAGACGATTCAATATGCCGAAGACATTCCAGGCTTGAGCGTTTTGATAGATGAATACAGAGTGAAATGCAGGATCGAGACCGGAGATTTCCAATCTGCGATAAACATGGTGGAAGGGCGGATCAGCAATCCCCGGAGTACAGTGGATTCCTTGCTGGCGGTACTGGATCTGGAGATGGTGTTGTTGCTTCAGAATAGCGATGAGACAAAGCAAGCAGTCTCTACCAAGTACTCCCAATACAAGTATCCCAGCATGAGAGCTTTCAAAACAAAGCATCATGAGCATTTGGAGCAGCTTTACGAACTGGCAGGGAAGGCTGAAGCTGAAATCATCATACCCCCAAAACCCATGATTAGCAGAAACTACCCCAATCCTTTCAACCCCAGTACCACGATAGCATTCAGCTTGCC
>DAOSEN010000038.1:0-1988 GCA_035363155.1 Candidatus Cloacimonadota bacterium
TTGTGGGATAAAGCCTGAACTTGCAAGCCTTAAGCATGTACAGTTCTACGCTGTTATAGTATATTAAGGTTCATAGCGTAGGGCGGGGTACGATTCATCTCCGGCCTAAAGACCGGAGCCCTCTCTACCCCTGCGCCCCAGCACTGTAGAGCATTCCTGAGAACATTGTTTATCTATTCCAGTCAGGAGAACCAATCATGCTCGTAAGGATGCTTCCGGCTATGGAACATCGGACCCGGTTGACGGGTAGGTTCAGGTCGTTCTTTCCCTTACGGAGGGAGCAGTCCACTGTGGGATTATCATTGAACAAACACGCAAAGGGCTAAGATTAAATGCTTCCAATCCAGGAGATAGTGATCATGCTGAAGAAAAAAATAGTCTACCGTCTGCTGCCGATGGCTATAGTATTGGCGCTTTTTTTCATTGTTATTGCCGAACCAGCAGCATCAGACCAGGAATCAGATGATGCAAAAGTCCTCCGTCAGTTTGGTGAGCAGATCGTGAAGAATAATCCCTCTCTCGCTTCAGCGAGCAATTTAGAGAAAGCTAAAGCGGGATTTGTCGAGTATCTGAAAAAGCTCAGCGCATCCAATGCAGGGGTCAGTAACGATGTATGGGGAAGGATAAGCGATAAATTATTTGCTGATGAGAGAACAGCCTTCACATGTTCGGTTCACACCTTCAATTTGCAGGATATTTTTGCGGGGATGGGTATCGATTCTCAGAGTATCGGTCAGATTGGAGGAGAAATGGATACGTATAATCCATTGAACGTTAACAGTGATCATGGTGCAGTCCTTATCCGCGATAATGATGGGAAGGAATATGTCTTCGATGCATGGGCTCATGCCACCATGCGTGACACCTTATCTCCCTTAGATGATCTGTATGGCGAGGGAGAAACAAGTCCCTTTAATGGAATGCCTAAGAATGAATGGACCGATCAGATGAAAGAAGAGGGATACACTACCTTCTTCGAGGATGGTTTTTTAGCCGATCCGATCCCGGCAATAGTTGAGGAATCAGATTCAAATGGCTGCACCGAGTTTAAAGTGCCACCCACGGCATGGGCAGGTGAGTCATGGTTCAATACAGGCATCAGCATACTCTCTGGGCAAAATATTTCCATTGTTGCCACTGGTACAGTACAGCCGAATAGTGGAAGCATATCCTGTGGACCGGATGGAACATATGAAGTCGACTATTGGCTGACTGATTACTCCTACCGTTCAGATTGGGGACATGAGTCGCTAATTGCAAGAATCGGCGCCGAAGGCTTGCCGATTTTCATTGGCAGCAATGCCACTTTCACTGCTCCCGAGGGGGGAGAGCTCTGGCTCGGCGTTAATGACAAAGATCCCGGGAATAATGCGGGTCAATATGTGGCCAAAGTGTGTTGGGGAGATGATCAATGAGATAGAATTCCAAAACTTTTTTTACTTGTGGGATTGTGAAGGGCGGAGCGGGAAGTCCCCATCTTCATTATGATTATCGCTTTGGCATTCTCAACCATAGTAATGCTCTGAGCTTTGTGCCTGCCTGTCTTCACAATCACCTGCGGGCCATCTATCTTTCTGGCTTCGGCATAGATCTTCGAGGCATGAAGAGCATCGCCTATCTCATGACAGTCCAGCTCAAGATCACTTGCCGCCTCATCTGGACATGCTTCCCCTCTGCTCTTGTAGTAGCCCAAAATCTCTTTCTTAGCCATCTGAAAATCGACGTCCCTGCATTTGATGACCTTGATTTCAAACAGTCTGGGCCGATGGCGTCTCTGACAAGATCGGACTCGCCAAGGCACAACCCCGCCTCGATCAGCTCCCGGATCTGAGCTGCTTCAGCGGGGGCGATCTTAGCACCTATAGATGCCGATAAAGGTTGAAGCGTCCCTTTATTCGAAGCGCTCATATGTTTTACTATGGTAAACTATGGGTGTAGAGTCCCGAAATTATTTCGCCTATCATCTAAGCTTGGACGCATAGTCCAAG
>DAOSEN010000039.1:0-1585 GCA_035363155.1 Candidatus Cloacimonadota bacterium
CCCGTATAGAGAGCAGGGTCTTTCTCCATATTCACTTTGATGTGCCAGCGGATGGCATGCTCCATCTCAGACGCCTTGGCTTTTCCGGTATTGTTATGATCACGCATCTGCTTGGGGAATTCATCAGAAAGCAGCTTGGCAGGCGCAATCTTGGGATTGATTCCTTCTGAAATGAGGTATTTATCGATCAATCGGCGCACCTTAGCTCCAGCCCACTTCAAATCCATCGTAGGATCGTGATAGCGGTTCCGCATGCGCATCATCAGATATCCAAATCTCTTGGCAGGCACATAGTAATCTCTCGCCATTGCTGCATTGAACAGCAGTTCCAGGCTATCAAAGAAGGCTTTTAGATAAGTATCAAACTGTGCCCGGAACTTCACATCAGCACCCAATTGTAGGCAATCCTCCACCAGTTCCCATTCCTCTTCATTATCTCCGATGGTCTGATGTAGAAATGCCTCAATGCGGATTATGCCTTTATCAACAAACAACTGAATCAGCCTTCTAAAACGGGATTCCAAGACCGGTATCTCTTTGTCCAATCCCCGGAAATATGCGCTCAGATCATTCAATTCCTGCACATCAGTATCGGTAAAGATTGCCAGTGCTTCTTTCAGATGCGATGCCACTCCAAAGTAATCCACCAAGATACCATGCTCTTTAACGTATCCGCTTTTCAACACCTTGGTGCGGTTCACTCTGGCAATGGCTTGCATCAGCCGATGCTCTCTCAGGTTCTTATCCAGATACATCACCTGCTCGACCGGAGCATCAAAGCCCATTAATAGCCTATCGCAGACGCAGAGGATCGCCACACCGCTTTCCGGCTTACTATAGTCAAAGTCTTTCTTGAAGCTCTCCACCGCATCCATATCCTGAGCTTGTCTGCGAGCCATCGATACATAGCCCGGCTCATTATTGTCCATCATCGAGACCACCGTGCAGATCTTGATGAATTTCATCTGTTTCAGCAGTTCGTCATCCCGCTCAGCCTCAGGTTTTGCTTCCTCAATCGAAATTAGCCGTTTTAGCGCATTTTCCAGTTCAAACTTATACCGGCATGCCGCCACGATAGAACTCGCCACCACCTGCCCTTTTAGGCCGTTTGGGAGGATTTCCTGAGTATAGTGTTCGATGATATCTTCCGAGATTGCCCGAATTCTCTCTTTGGATTCCAGGTAAGCCATCTCTGTGCCATAGCGTTTTTGTATCTCCAGCCGCTCTTCTTCACTGCGTTCTTTGAACATATCTTCAAACTCACGCTTGAACATCTCAGCATCGGTCAGCTTGTCCTGGCTGGTTCTGCCTATATAAAGAATGTCCACCGTAGCTCTGTCTGCCACCGAGTCGTTCATTTTATACACATCGATGAAACTGCCAAAACGTTCATGGGTTTTCTGCTTATGCCGTTCCGTGAGTAACGGAGTCCCGGTAAAGGCGATCTTGACCGCATTCGGAAAAGCCAGGAAGAGGTTATCACCCATCTCGCCACCCTGATCCTGATGTGCCTCGTCTATAAGCAATAGTATCCGTTCACTGGTATTCAGCTCTGGGAATTCTTCATATTTCGGCACAATCCCCG